>NZ_JACCCI010000008.1:0-1230 GCF_013409105.1 Stenotrophomonas sp. JAI102 | reverse complement strand
GAGCCTTATCTGTTCGGAATCTGGCAGCTTAGGTGCCGAGAGCCGGCGTGGGCCGCCGTACGAGCCTGGATCTGAGCGATCGCCATGTAGCTTGGCGCCCACGCCGGAATCTCCCTTGATCCGCCCGAACAGTTGCTGGAGCTGGCACTCGAAGCGATAAGACTGGGCAAGCGGGGGAGCTCTCGACCCTTCCAGACTATACGGAGTCGTGCGATGAACGGGATCGGGATTGATGTAAGCAAGCGCCAGCTGGATGTCGGCACGACGGACAGAGAGACCCTGCAAGTCAGCAATAGCCCCTCTGGCTTTGTTGAACTGGACGCTTGGCTGAAGAAACGCCCAGCGGTCCAGATCGTGCTGGAGGCCACCGGCGGATATGAGCAGCCCGTGCTGGATTTCCTGCACAAGGCAGGCCATCGGGTGGTGCGCGCCAATGCCTTTCGGGCGCGGAAACTAGCTCAGGGGCTGGGCCAAATAGCCAAGACCGATCGCTTGGATGCCTATGCATTGGCACAGATGGCCGCGCTGGTGACACTGCCGGCCTACCAGCCACTAGAGCCTTGGCAGCAGAAACTGCGGGAATTCGTGCGGGCACGTCGACAGATGATGCAGGCCCTGACCGTAGCGCGGCAGCAGCAGGAAATGGTGCGTGATCGTGAATTGCGACGGCTTTTGCAGACCAACATCACCCGCTTGCAGACACTGCTCGAACGCCTGGGAAAGCAAATTGCCGAGCAAGTCGCTCAACAGCCCCAGCTCACGATTCTGAAGTCGATGAAGGGCGTGGGACCGGGGCTACAGGCGGTGCTGGCCAGCTATCTGCCTGAGCTGGGCCAGATCAGTGGCAAGGCCATCGCCAGCCTGGTGGGCGTGGCACCGATGTCCCACGACAGCGGGACGATACGCGGAAAACGAAGCATCCACGGCGGTCGAGCCGATATCCGTCAGGTGCTTTACATGGCCAGCATGTCGGCGCTGCAGCACGAACCTCGATTACGAGACTTTTACCGGTCGCTGCGGGCCCGCGGCAAGGAGGGCAAAGTGGCGATCGTGGCGGTAATGCGGAAGATGCTGGTGATCCTCAACGCCCGCGTGCGCGACGCTCAAAGCGGTCTAATCCCCGCCTGAAGCACGCCCGGGCACATCTCCAAAGGCTGCCGGCCAGCGGCCGGCACTACCGCGCCCGTCTGCTGGAGGGGCCGAAGTCCCTCCAACAACACAGTTGCTACA
>NZ_JACCCI010000007.1:2500-5479 GCF_013409105.1 Stenotrophomonas sp. JAI102 | reverse complement strand
GGGTAAAAACCCTGGCGATGACCTACTCTCGCATGGCTTAGGCCACACTACCATCGGCGCAGCTGCGTTTCACTTCCGAGTTCGGGATGGGATCGGGTGGTTCCACAGCGCTAATTTCACCAGGGAGACAGTTGGAGCGTCGCCATCCTAAGAAACGGATTAAGGCGCCTGCCTCTCGTAAGTCTTGTGACGTAGCGTGCACTTGGGATCTATCGACATGTCATGTCGGCCAAGGCAACTTGAGGTTATATGGTCAAGCCACACGGATCATTAGTATCAGTTAGCTCAATACATTGCTGTACTTACACACCTGACCTATCAACCACATAGTCTATATGGTTCCTTCAGGGGGCTTGTGCCCCGGGAGATCTCATCTTGAGGCGCGCTTCCCGCTTAGATGCTTTCAGCGGTTATCGCTTCCGAACATAGCTACCCGGCAATGCCACTGGCGTGACAACCGGAACACCAGAGGTTCGTCCACTCCGGTCCTCTCGTACTAGGAGCAGCCCCTCTCAAATCTCCAACGCCCATGGCAGATAGGGACCGAACTGTCTCACGACGTTCTGAACCCAGCTCGCGTACCACTTTAAATGGCGAACAGCCATACCCTTGGGACCGACTACAGCCCCAGGATGTGATGAGCCGACATCGAGGTGCCAAACACCGCCGTCGATATGAACTCTTGGGCGGTATCAGCCTGTTATCCCCGGAGTACCTTTTATCCGTTGAGCGATGGCCCTTCCATACAGAACCACCGGATCACTAAGTCCTAGTTTCCTACCTGCTTGATCCGTCGATCTTGCAGTCAAGCACGCTTATGCCTTTGCACACAGTGCGCGATGTCCGACCGCGCTGAGCGTACCTTCGAGCTCCTCCGTTACTCTTTAGGAGGAGACCGCCCCAGTCAAACTACCCACCATACACGGTCCCCGATCCAGATTATGGACCTAGGTTAGAACGTCAAGCACGACAGGGTGGTATTTCAAGGATGGCTCCACCACAGCTAGCGCCATGGTTTCATAGCCTCCCACCTATCCTACACAGACGAACTCAACGTTCAGTGTAAAGCTATAGTAAAGGTTCACGGGGTCTTTCCGTCTTGCCACGGGAACGCTGCATCTTCACAGCGATTTCAATTTCACTGAGTCTCGGGTGGAGACAGCGCCGCTGTCGTTACGCCATTCGTGCAGGTCGGAACTTACCCGACAAGGAATTTCGCTACCTTAGGACCGTTATAGTTACGGCCGCCGTTTACTGGGGCTTCGATCAAGAGCTTCGCCTTGCGGCTGACCCCATCAATTAACCTTCCAGCACCGGGCAGGCGTCACACCCTATACGTCCACTTTCGTGTTTGCAGAGTGCTGTGTTTTTGATAAACAGTCGCAGCGGCCTGGTTACTGCGGCCCTCTTCAGCTATAGCTCGCATGAGCCACCAAAAAGGGCGCACCTTCTCCCGAAGTTACGGTGCCATGTTGCCTAGTTCCTTCACCCGAGTTCTCTCAAGCGCCTGAGAATTCTCATCCTACCCACCTGTGTCGGTTTACGGTACGGTCTGCGTAAGCTGAAGCTTAGGAGCTTTTCCTGGAAGCGTGGTATCAGTGACTTCGCCTTAAAGGCTCGTCTCGGTGCTCGGTCTTAAAGGATCCCGGATTTGCCAAAGATCCAAACCTACCGCCTTTCCCCCGGACAACCAACGCCGGGTACACCTAACCTTCTCCGTCCCTCCATCGCACTTACGCGAGGTGCAGGAATATTAACCTGCTTCCCATCGACTACGACTTTCGTCCTCGCCTTAGGGGCCGACTCACCCTGCGCCGATTAACGTTGCGCAAGGAAACCTTGGGCTTTCGGCGTGCGGGTTTTTCACCCGCATTATCGTTACTCATGTCAGCATTCGCACTTCCGATACCTCCAGCAGACTTCTCAATCCACCTTCAACGGCTTACGGAACGCTCCTCTACCGCGTACATATAAATATGCACACCCCAAGCTTCGGTTCACTGCTTAGCCCCGTTAAATCTTCCCCGCAGACCGACTCGACCAGTGAGCTATTACGCTTTCTTTAAAGGGTGGCTGCTTCTAAGCCAACCTCCTGGCTGTCTGTGCCTTTCCACATGGTTTTCCACTTAGCAGTGAATTTGGGACCTTAGCTGTGGGTCTGGGTTGTTTCCCTTTTCACGACGGACGTTAGCACCCGCCGTGTGTCTCCCATACAGTCCGTCTCGGTATTCGGAGTTTGCAATGGTTTGGTAAGTCGCGATGACCCCCTAGCCATAACAGTGCTCTACCCCCGAGAGGATACATATGAGGCGCTACCTAAATAGCTTTCGAGGAGAACCAGCTATCTCCGGGTTCGATTAGCTTTTCACTCCTAATCACAGCTCATCCCCGTCTTTTGCAACAGACGTGGGTTCGGGCCTCCAGTACCTGTTACGGCACCTTCACCCTGGCCATGACTAGATCACCCGGTTTCGGGTCTACTGCCCGCGACTATGCGCCCTTATCAGACTCGGTTTCCCTTCGCCTCCCCTATACGGTTAAGCTTGCCACGAACAGTAAGTCGCTGACCCATTATACAAAAGGTACGCAGTCACTCTTTCGAGCTCCTACTGCTTGTACGCACACGGTTTCAGGATCTATTTCACTCCCCTCTCCGGGGTTCTTTTCGCCTTTCCCTCACGGTACTGGTTCACTATCGGTCGGTCAGTAGTATTTAGCCTTGGAGGATGGTCCCCCCATGTTCAGACAGGGTTTCACGTGCCCCGCCCTACTCGTCTTCACTGGAGTGGCCCTTTTAAATACAGGGCTATCACCTTCTATGGCCAGCCGTTCCAGGCTGTTTTTCTAGAACCATTCCAGCTTAAGGGCTAGTCCCCGTTCGCTCGTCGCTACTCAGGGAATCTCGGTTGATTTCTTTTCCTCTGGTTACTTAGATATTTCAGTTCACCAGGTTCGCTTCCAGCAGCTATGTATTCACTG
>NZ_JACCCI010000006.1:0-89456 GCF_013409105.1 Stenotrophomonas sp. JAI102 | reverse complement strand
CGTACGGCGGCCCACGCCGGCTCTCGGCACCTAAGCTGCCAGATTCCGAACAGATAAGGCTCGTGTGTTGCCATCCATGGCAACACACGGTCCCGATACCCCACCCGCGTCGTCCCCCCGACACTGGGTCGGTGCGCATGGAAAATCCACATCGCTTTGCCTTACGTCCGCATCGTTACGGCCACTGCATTTCGCCCTTGGCTACTTTCGCGCTCAGTTCCAGTGAACTCTCGCCCGCGAGATTCGGATAGCGTTTTTTCATGGCGGCGATCAGTGCGTTGGCGTCTTTGCTGCGTGCGGTTTCTTCGTCGAAGGCGCGGATGTAGTCGGCGGTGAAATCCACTGCGCTGATGTCCAGGGCGGCATCGGCTGCGTAGTGGCCGGGGATGACGCGGGTGGGCTTCAGTGCCGTGATGGTTGCCAGTGTCTGCAGCCAGTACGCGTGCGATGGGGCGCTCTGGGTGTCGGCCATCCAGACGTGTTCGCCGGCGACGACCGGGATGCCGCCGAGGACGGTGTGGAGGGTGGGAATCCACAGGACGGTGCGGTCGGGGGTGGGGCCGGTGAGGCCGATGATCCTGATCGGTTGGCCTTCGAGCGTGAGGGTGTCGCCGTCCAAGGGCCGCGGGATGACGATGCGGGTGGGTTTGCCCGCGCCCATCCGCGGGCCCCAGTACGCGAGTTTGGCGGCCTGGGTGGCGTTGATGTGGGCGACGGTCGCGGGGGTGGCGAGGATGCGGGCGTCGGGGAAGGCGTCCTGCAGGGTGGCCAGGCCGAAGTAGTAGTCGGGGTCGCCGTGGCTGATGTAGATCGTGGTCAGCCGCTTGCCGGAATCGCGGATGCGCTGGACGAGCTGGGCGGCGTCGGTGGCGGCGAACTGGGCGTCGACGAGGATGGCGTCGTGGCGGCCGGTGATCAGGGTGGACGAGACCGCGAACAGGGCGTCGTCGCCGGGATGGTAGGGCTGCACCGCGAGGGGCGCGGCCTGCGCCGGGGCGGTCGCGGCCGGGCGGGCGTGGCTGCTGGCCGGGGCGAGGGCGGTGAGGCCGGAGATCAGGGCCAGGCTGAGGGCGAGGGGGGCGCGGGAGAGCATGGACATGCGGTGGGTTCCATCCAGGGCCCCGGCGTGGATCGCCGGGGCGGGCAGGGCTCAGTACGCGACGGTGGCGATCTGGCGAAGGTACTGCGGGGTTTCGATCTCGCTGACGAAGGCGTCGGCGTAGTCGGCGTAGCTGATCCGGCTGTGGCCGTCATCGCCGACCAGGAAATTCCTGGCCTGGGTGCGGAAGCCGCCGCGCTGCGGGCCCGGGCCGATTTCGGCGGCGGGGGAGTAGAAGGTCCAGTCCAGATCGTCCGTGGCCTGCAGTACCTTCAGCGCCTCGCGGTGGGCCAGTGCGACGGGCTTGTAGGCATCGGGGAAGGTGGGGGTGTCCACCAGCTGCACGCCGGGGGCGACTTCCAGGCTGCCGGCGCCGCCGACGACCACGAGGCGATGCACGCCGGCCTGGCGGGCGGCGTCGGTCAGGTGGGCGATCACTGCACCGACCTGGGAGGGCGCATCGCCCGGGCGCGGGCCGAAGGCGCTGGCCAGGACGTCATGGCCGGCGATCACCGCAGCCAGCGCGTCGGTGTCATCCAGCGCGGCCACGGCCAGCTGGGCGCCGTCCAGTTCAGCCGGGAGGTCGGTCTCGCGACGCACGATGGCGGTGACCTGATGGCCGCGGGCGAGGGCCTGGCGGGCGATTTCACGGCCGATGTTGCCGGTGGCACCAACAAGCGCGATGTTCATGGGGAAGGTCCGTTGAGGAAGGAAGGCCAGCGTATGCCTCTGGAATCGAACGAAAAACCGCGTATAACGGCCTAATTTGTTGCACGGATCGATTAAATGGACCGGATGACCGCCATGAACGTGTTCGTCGAGGTCGCCGAGCGCGGCAGCCTGACGGCCGCGGCCGAGGCGCTGGAGATGTCGCGGGCGATGGTGACGCGCTATCTGGCCGAGGTGGAGCGCTGGCTGGGCGCGCGGCTGCTGCACCGGACCACGCGCCGGATCAGCCTGACCGGGCCGGGCGAGGCGGCGCTGCTGCGCTTCCGCCAGATGCTGGCGATCGGCGATGAACTGCGCGGTGAGCTGGCCACTGACAATCCCGAGCCGCACGGGTTGCTGCGGGTCACCGCGAGTGTCTCGTTCGGGCAGATCCACCTGGCCGCGGCGGTGGCCGAGTTCGTCAAGCGGCATCCGCTGACGCGGGTCGAACTGCTCCTCGTCGATCGTGTGGTGAATCTGGTCGAAGAGCGCGTGGATATCGCCGTGCGCATCTCGCGCGCGATCGATCCGAGCCTGATCGCGCGGCCGTTGGCGCCGTGCCGTTCGGTGCTGTGCGCGGCGCCGGCGTACCTGGCCGAGCGCGGCACGCCGACCACGGCCGACGCACTGGCCGCGCACAACTGCCTGACCCATCACTACGTCGGCAAGAGCGTGTGGCATCTGCAGCGCGAGGGACGGAAGATCGCGGTGGCGGTGGGCGGCAACATCAGTGCCAATGAAGCGTCGCTGCTGCTCGAAGCGGTGCGCGCCGGCGCCGGCATCGCGATGCTGCCCACGTACCAGATCGCCCCGTTGCTGCGCAGTGGCGAACTGGTCGAAGTGCTGCCCGATTACGAGGTTGAAGGGCTGGGCATCCACGCGGTGTATGCGTCTCGTCGGCAGTTGCCGACGATCATGCGCAGCTTCCTGGATTTCCTGGTGGAGCGGTTCAGCAGTCCACGGTTCCTGGCGTCGCTCTGAGCGCCGGACGTCAACGGCGCATGAGCTGGAACGCCCCGGCGCGACCTTACAATGGCCTCCCCACGTCGTTGAAGTGAGTGTCCTCTTGTCTTATCCGTACCCGTTGGTGGTGTTCGATCTGGATGGCACGCTGGTGGACAGCGCTGCCGATATCGCCGAGGCACTCAACCGCACGCTGCAGGACTGGCAATTGCCGCGCGTGCCGGAGGCGACGGTGTTGACGTGGATCGGGGATGGCGTGCGGCGGTTGGTCGAGCAGGCGTTCTCCGCGGCCGGCAGTGATATCGATCTGGACAAGGTGATGCCGGGTTTCATGCGGCACTACGAAGCGTGTCTGTTGCGCAGCCCGCGTCTGTTCGATGGTGTGAGCGAAACGTTGGGCGCTTTGCGCGCACGTTCGGTGACCTTGGCGATCTGCACCAACAAACCGTCCGCGCTGGTGGCGCCGTTGCTGCAGCACTTCGGTCTGCAGGACGTGTTCGCACTGGTGCTGGGTGGGGATTCCTTGCCGGAGCGCAAGCCGAGTGGTGCGCCATTGCGGCACATCGCGGCGCAGTTCGGCGTGGCTGTCGAGGCGGCCTTGATGGTGGGCGATTCGATCACCGATCACCGCGCCGCGGTGGATGCAGGCATGCCGGTGGCGCTGGTGCGGTATGGGTATCCACGTGGGCTGGACCTGGACACCGTCGAGGCGGTTGCCGTGGTGGATGATCTGCGGGAACTGCTGGTGCTGTGACGCATCAAGGCGTGTGCCGACCAACGGTCGGCACCTACCAGGTTCAATGTGTGCCGACCAACGGTCGGCACCTACCGAGGATGATGGGGTGTGCCGGCCAGCGGTCGGCACGTACCAAGGGTGGGACGGCGGCGGTGCCGCCGTCCGGATGCCTTATTTCGGCTGGTAGCGCACGCTCAGGCGGTACTCGCGGCCGGGCTGGTTGTACCAGGCGACGGTTTCGTAGTCGCGGTCGAACACGTTGCTGACCCGGCCCAGCACCGACCAGTCGCGGGTCAGGGCGTATTCCAGACGCAGGTCGAGGGTGCCGTAGCCACCCAGGCGCACGCTGTTGGCCGCGTCGTCGTAGCGCTTGCCGGCGCCGTTGGCGGTGAGGCCGGCGCGGACGTCACCGAAGCGGCGATCCACGTCCAGACGCGCGGTGTTCTGTGCGCGGCGGGCCAGCCAGTTGTCGAACTGCGCGCTGCCGTCGGTGCGGTTGCGCGGGTCGGTGTGGCTGAGCTGTGCGTTCAGGTCGAACCCGGCGACGGTGATCGCGCCGGTCAGTTCGGCACCGCGGATGCGGGCCTTTTCGACCTGCGACATCATGAAGGTGGTCGCGTCGTAGGTGATCAGATCATCGATGCGGGTTTCGTACACGTCCAGGCCCCAGCGCCAGCCGTCGCCCTGCTGGGCGATGCCGACGTTCGCGCTCTTGGACTTCTCCGGATCCAGGGTCGGCACGCCGCTCCACGGGTCGTAGAGGTCGCTGAAGGTCGGCGCCTTGAACGCGGTGCCGTAGCTGGCGTTGAGGCGGAACCCGCTGCCCAGCTCCAGTCCCCAGCCGAGGCTGCCGGTGGTGTGGTTGCCGAACTGCTCGTTGTCGTCGTTGCGCACGCTGGCCTGCAGGTGGTGCGCGCCGAAGCGGCCCTGGTACTGCACGAACACGCCGGTGTTGTCGCGGCTGTCGACCAGGTAACCGGCGCTGCTGCCGTCCAGGTTGTCCTGGCTCCAGTCCACGCCGGCGCTCAGCAGCTGGCCCTCGGCAATGCCGATATCGGCCTGCACCGAGGCGCTGTCGCGGTGGGTCTGCGCGTTGCCCAGCCAGGTGTCGCCGTTGAAGTTGTCCGATTCGTTGTCGGCGCGGCCGACGTTCACGGTCAGGTTGAAGCGCTCGCTGGGCGTGTAGCGCAGCTTGCCGCCGAGCACCTGCTGCAGGGTCTCGGAGTAGTTGTAGTAACCGTCGTAGTGGCTCTCGCCTTCGGCACGCAGCGCGGTGCCTTCCAGGCTCAGCGTGTCGGTCAGCGCATACCCGCCGCGCAGGCTCATCGACAGATTGCGGTAGCCGTCGCGGTCGGGCTCATCGGCGCCGCACCCGGCGAACGGCGACACCGAGCCGCGGCAGGCGTTGATGCCATCGGTGTGCTGGTAGGCGATGTCGGTGCCGAACCAGCCACGCGCGCCACTGCCGCCGAAACCGCCGCTGGCCTCACGCAGGCCATTGCTGCCACCACCGAGCTGCAGGTGCGGCGCGAACTGGCCGGCGTTGCGACGGGTGAAAATCTGGATCACGCCACCGATCGCATCGGCGCCGTACAGACTGGACTGCGGACCCCGCACGATTTCGATGCGCTCGATCTGCGCCAGCGGCAGGTCCTGGATCATGGCCAGGCCGAGGTCGCCGGTGTTGATGCGCACGCCATCGACCAGCACCAGGGTGTGGGCCGAATTGGTGCCGCGCAGGAACAGCGAGCTCTGCTTGCCCAGGCCACCGCTGTTGTTGAGGTTGATGCCGGCACGGCCGCGCAGCAGATCCTGCAGCGACGGCGCCTGGCTGCGCTCGATCTCGGCGCGGTCGATCACCTGTGCCGGCGAGATGCTGTCCTGCAGGGCGATCGGGGTGCGGGTCGCGGTGACCAGCACCTGGTCCAGTGCAGTGGCGTCGTCCTGTGCGGACGCCAGCAGGGGCAGGGCCGACAGCACGGCCAGGGAAAGAACGCGGGTTTGCAGCTTCATCGATGACTCCATGCACCGCGCACGCCCGCGCGGCAAGGGGTGGGGATGATCGCGCTGCAGGAGCCATCGACGGTGGGCGGGCGCACGCAGGCGCCGGCTTGCCGCCGCCATGCCCGCCGCATCGCAACCAGTCGTCTTCCAGGCCGGTCTCCGGGCTCGCGGGTCGATGGCGGTGCCATCGTGCCAGGCGCCTTCCCATGCCGGAGCACAGTGGCGTAGTGCCTGGTGTTTCCACGCTTACCGTTGCGGGGGCAGCGCCGGAGTGGCGGCGTGGCACAGAGCCTGACGCGTCACCGGCTTCCCGTTTCAACCTGGCGGCCTTGCAGCCCCGGGTCACCTGAAAGTGGGCGCAGTCTAAGCCATCGGCCGGGCCGGTGGAGCGCACCGGTTAGAATGCGCCTCGCTTTTTCGATGTGATCTCCATGACCCCAACGTGGTTGCAGCACCCCGGCACCGACGCCCGTGACCTTCACTGGCCGGCCGCAGCGGGCAGCAGAGGGGGGCGGGCATGATCCTCGACCTGATCCGCCACGCCAGCACCGGCCGCGACGATCATCTGGATGGCCGCACCGATCCGCCGCTGCACGAGGGCGCGACCGAGGCCATGTGCGCGCGCTATGCCGGGCTGTCCTGGCAGCGTGTGCTGTCCTCGCCACGGCAGCGTGCACGCTCGAGCGCCGAGGCGCTGGCCGCTCTCCACGCGGTGGACGTGGAGGCCGACGAAGAATGGGAGGAGCTCGACTTCGGCGACTGGGATGGCCTTGCACTGGAGGCCCTGCCGATGGACGCGCTGTCGGCGTTCCATCTGGACCCGCACGCCAATCCACCGCCGCACGGGGAAAGCTGGGGCCATTTCGAGCGTCGCATCGCGCGCGGCCTGCATCGGTTGCTGGATGACCCGGACCCGGTGCCGACCCTGATCGTCAGTCATGGCGGGCCGCTGCGGATGGTGCTGTCGCAGGTGTGTGGTCTGCCGATGGCGATGTGCTGGGCGCTGCGCATCGATCACGGCACACGGCTGCGCCTGCGCGTGGAGCGCGAGGATGACCGGCTGTGGGGCGAACTGCTGGAGCTGCAGCAGGTGTGAAGCACGCGGGTACCGACGGTGTATCGGTGCCCGCGGATCAGCGGTTGTCGTCGTCGACCTCGAACGGCGGTGCTTCGTCGCCGTCATCGTCGCGATGCTCCTCCGTGCGGTCATAGACCGGACCGGAGGCAGGGGGGGCCTTCTTCAGCGGCTGGTCGGCGATGATGGCTTCGTACTCGGCCACCAGCACAGTGCGGCGTGCTTCCGGCAGTTCCTGCCAGTGGCAGTCCTGCAGCGCGCCTTCCAGCGAGTAGAGCAGGTTCAAGCTCGGCTTGAAGCCGGCGCGGCGCACCTTGACGAAGGCACCGACCGCACCGACCGCCACCAGGTCTTCCGGCGTACGCAGGCCGACCTGACGCAGCCAGGCTGCGCTCTTCGGGCCGATGTTGCGCAGCTTGACGCCACTCATCCCAGGGCCTCGACGAACACGGCGGCGATCGCTTCCAGACCGGCCTGGTCCTCGGCATCGAAGCGTGCCAGCGAGGGACTGTCCAGATCGAACACGCCGACCAGGTCACCGTTGTGGACCAGCGGCACGACCAGTTCCGAGCGCGAGGCCGAGTCGCAGGCAATGTGGCCCGGGAACGCGTCGACGTCTTCGATGCGCTGGGTCACGCGCTGCGAGGCCGCGGCGCCACACACGCCCTTGTCGAGCGGAATGCGGACGCAGGCCGGCAGGCCCTGGAAGGGGCCGACGACCAGTTCCCTGCCGTCGAAGAAGTAGAAGCCCACCCAGTTCAGGTGCGGCAGGGCGTGGTAGACCAGCGCCGACAGGTTGGCCGCATTGGCGATGCGGTCGCGCTCGCCGTGCACCAGGGCGCGGGCCTGGGCCAGCAGCTGGCCGTACTGTTCCGGCTTGCTGCCGGTGAGCGTGGAAGTATCGAACATGGCCGCAGTCTACCAAGCTGCACGCCCGCCTGCGCCGGGCCCGACGGAACGCAGCGGACCGCGTGGCGGCGCTGCCGTGACGGCGGATAATGGCCCGTTTCCGCTTCCGGTCGTCTGCACATGTCCCTACCTGCGCCGCGCCCTGCCGCCCTGTTCGTCACTGGTACCGATACCGGCATCGGCAAGACCTTCAGCAGCTGCGTACTGCTGCATGCCCTGCGCCGTCACGGCGGCACCGCCGTGGGCATGAAGCCGGTCGCCAGCGGCTGCGAGCGCACGCCCGAGGGCCTGCGCAACGAGGATGCCACCGCCCTGCTGGCGGCCAGCGTGCCGGCGCCGGCATACGACGACCTCAACCCGTTCGCGCTGGAGCAGCCGCTGGCCCCGGAGATCGCCGCCGCGGAGGCGGGCGTGCAGCTGTCGCTGGCCCCGATCGAAGCGGCGTTCGCCCGCCTGCGCGCCAGCGCCGATACGGTGGTGGTCGAGGGGGTGGGCGGCTGGCTGGCGCCGCTGTCGGCCACGCTGGACCAGGGCGACCTGGTGCGAGCACTGGAGCTGCCGGTGGTGATGGTGGTCGGTCTGCGCCTGGGTTGCCTCAACCACGCGCGGCTCACCGCCGACGCGATCGCGGCCCAGGGCGCGCGCTGCATCGGCTGGATCGCCAACGAGGTGGATCCGACCATGGCACGACGGGATGAGAACGTCGCGCTGCTCACCGCGCGGCTGCCGATGCCGTGCTGGGGGCGGCTGCCGTATGCGCCGGGCGCGGACCCGGCCAGCCTGGCGGACCGCCTGGTGTTCTGAGCGTCAGCCGTCCGCGCGGGTCTGCAGGGCGGTGGCCAACCGACCGACCGTGGCGATGGCGCCGGTGAAATGCGCGTCCAGCTCCTGGCAGCAGGACAGGCGCAGGCAATGCCGGTACCGCGCACCGCGCGAGTACACCTGGCCCGGCATGAACACCACGCCCTCGGCCAGCGCCTGCTCGAACAGCTCCCCGGCATCGATTGCCGCGGGCAGCTCCACCCACAGCAGGAAGCCGCCGCTCGGCTGGGTGGCCGACGTGCCCGGCGGGAAATGCTGCGCGATCAGGCCGCGCACGTGGCTGACCTGATCGCTGTAGAGCCGGCGCAGCCCGCGCAGGTGATGCTCGTAGTTGCCGGCTTCCAGGAACGCGGCCACCGCATCGCCGAGCAGGCGTGATTCCGCGCCCGAGGAGTGGAACTTGAGCAGCTGGATATCGGCGGCGAAGCGGCCGCCGTCGAGCCAGCCGATGCGGTAGTCCGGCGCGAGCGTTTTCGAGAATCCGCTGCAGACCATGATCCAGCCATCACGGTCGAAGCTCTTGGCGAGCGGTTCCAGCGGCTCCTTGAACTGCAGTTCGGCGTACACCGCGTCTTCGATCAACGGCACCTGATAGTGGTTCACCAGCGCGGCCAGGCGTTGCTTGTTCGGCACCGGCATGCTGCCGCCGAGCGGATTGTGCACGGTCGGCATGGCCATGATCGCGGCGATGCCGCCGGCGTCCAGCAGCGCTTCCAGCGCGTCCAGATCGAGCCCGTCGCGCGGGTGGGTCGGCAGTTCGATCGCGCGCAGGCCCAGGCTGCGCAGCAGCGGATAGATGTTGAAGTACGACGGCGCCTCGATCGCGACCGCATCGCCGGGCTTCGTTACCACACGCAGCGCGAGCTGCAGCGCTTCCATGGCGCCATGGGTGAGCACCAGCCGGTCGGTGGTGGTGTGCAGCCCCAGCCGCGGCCCACGCTGCACGATCTGCGTCAGCAGGCGTGCCGCGCCATTCGGGCGGGCATAGGTTTCCACGGTGGTGGCCGCACGGCGCAGCACCTGCGCGGTGCTGCGGGCCAGCTGCGCACCGGGATAGAAGCGCTTGCCGCGCGGCCCGGCGAAGGCCAGGTCGACGATGCCCGGCTGCTGCTGCGCGGCCAGCACGCGCGCCATCATCGCCTGCTGTGCCGGGGCGGTCGGCGGCGAGGGGGCCTGCCGCAGTGACTGCGTGGGTTCGGGCAGGCGCGGGCTGACCACGAAGCCGGCCTTGGGCCGTGGCAACACCAGCCCGGCATCCTCGAGCTGCCGATACGCCGCGATCACCGTGTTGAGGCTGAGGCTGCGCTGCGTCGCCAGGCCCCGCAGCGATGGCAGGCGGGTGCCGACCGGCAGCCGTCCGCTGCGGATCGCATCGGCCATTTCATCGGCCAGGGACTGGTAGAGGTTGGTCGCCATCGGCAGCTGCATCCATGGAAATCTGTAACCGTGCGGATGCCAGTCATCTGCATCTGTATCCGCGTCCGGCGCCAGCCTACCATGCGCTCCAGACTTCCCCCACGCACGGCAGGATCTTGTGTGCCGTGCGTTTTTTCTTGTGTTTCCCGCGCGGTCAGCGCGCTGAAATGGTGGTGCTCACCAGGCGCGGCTGTTCACGGTACAGCGCCGGGAACTGCTGTTTCAGCGCGACGACCTTGGGCAGGTCGTTGATCCGGATGTACAGCGATTCCGGATGCAGCGTGAGGTAGTTCTGGTGGTAGCCCTCGGCGGCGAAGAACGGCTTGCCGCCCTCGACCTGGGTCACCACCGGCGCGGCGTAGGTCTTGGCCTGCTGCAGCTGGGCGATGTAGGCGCGGGTCGCACCCCGCTGGGCCGCGTCGTCGGCATACACCGCCGAGCGGTACTGGGTGCCGCGGTCCGGGCCCTGCCGGTTGAGCTGGGTCGGGTCGTGGGCCACCGAGAAGAACACCTGCATCAGCTGGCCGTAGCTCACCTGCGACGGGTCGTAGGTCACCTGCACGGCCTCGGCATGGCCGGTGCTGCCACTGCCCACGCGCGGGTAGGTGGCATTGGCCGCGCTGCCGCCGATGTAGCCGGAGAGCGCGTTGTCCACGCCCTT
This sequence comes from Stenotrophomonas sp. JAI102, assembly GCF_013409105.1. Taxonomy (NCBI): domain Bacteria; kingdom Pseudomonadati; phylum Pseudomonadota; class Gammaproteobacteria; order Lysobacterales; family Lysobacteraceae; genus Stenotrophomonas; species Stenotrophomonas sp. JAI102. The sequence continues at coordinate 79,063 of NZ_JACCCI010000006.1, read as the reverse complement.
GATGTGCTGGAACACGCCCTGCACGCCCCAGAAGCAGCCGCCGGCGAACACCACCTGGGCGCGCTTCACCCCGGGCTGGCGCAGGTCCGCGATGCCGGTGGGCGCCGGCACGGCCACCGTCGTGGTGCCGGCCGCGGCTGCGTGTGCCGGCCGATCAAGACCCAGCACCACGCTGGCGGTGAGTACGGCGATGGCGACGGCGATGCCGCCGGCCACGAGTTTGTCGACTGCGATCTTCATGCGATGGCTCCTCAACCAAACGTAAAGGCGTAGGCGTGCACGCCCGGATCGAGGAACTCGATCTCGAAGGTGCGCTCCTGCACGGCGCCGGACTGGCGGATCAGCTGATACAGCCGGTTCTCATCCACGCGGCCATCGCCGTCGGCGGAAATGTCTCCACCGGCCGCTGCGCCCGGCGCCTGCCCGTCGATGCGCACGCGGAACCGGACCGGTTTTCCGTCGTCACCCGGGGCCAGTACCAGGTGCAGGTCGCGGGCATGGAAGCGGAAGGCGATGCGGCCACCGGGCGCTTCCAGACGGGCATCCTCGTTGCCCACGGTCCAGCGTCCCGCCAGCGCCCACTGGTTGTGCCGCAGCGTGGCGGGCACGGTGTAGTCGGCCGGCTGCTCCTTGCGCTGCCCACCGGGCGAGGCGAAGTTCTCGGCGCGCGCATGGCCGAGGTAGGTCTCGGGCGACTTGAGATTGTCCATGTCGGCCTGGCGCGCCACGCCGTCCAGCGTCATCGCCACCGGTGCATCGTCACCGGGCAAGGTATTGCCGGCCTCGCGCAGCAGCGTCCGGATGATCTGCTCGGACTGCGCGTAGTTGCCTTCGCCGAAGTGATGCGCACGGATATTGCCCTGCGCATCGATGAAGTAGTGCGCCGGCCAGTACTTGTTGTTGAAGCCGCGCCAGATCGCGAAGTCGTTGTCGATTGCCACCGGGTAGGTAACCTTCAGATCCTTCACCGCGCGCTGCACGTTGGCCAGGTTGCGCTCGAAGGCGAACTCCGGCGCATGCACGCCGATCACCACCAGCCCGTGGTCGCGGTAGCGCTCGGCCCACTCGCGCACGTAGGGCATGGCACGCAGGCAGTTGATGCAGGAGTATGTCCAGAAATCGACCAGCACCACCTTGCCGCGCAGCGCCTGCGCATCCAGCGGCGGGCTGTTGAGCCAGCCGGTGGCGCCGGCCAGCGAAGGCAACATGCCTTCCACCGGCAGCGGTTCTCCGGGCAAACTGCCGGCGGCGCGCATCATCGCCCCGCCGGCCGGCGGCTCCTGCGCCGGCAGCACGTCGAGCAGGCCCTGTTCCAGCTTGGCGGTGCTGACCGTGGACAGCCGGGTCAGCACGCCGGTATCCCAGCCCATCGCAATGGCGACCACCGCCAGCAACGCCGCGATGCCCAGCCCGCGGCGCACCCACTCGCCCACGCCCAGGCGGCGCTTGAGCGCGGCGAACACGCGCCCGCCGATCCAGATCGCCAGCGCCAGCGAGGTCGCCGCACCCAGCGCATAGGCCAGCAGCAGTCCGCTGGTGCCGACACTGGCGCCCTGCAGCGCCGCACCGGTCAGGATCAGGCCGAGGATCGGGCCCGCGCACGGCGCCCACAGCAGGCCGGTGGCGATGCCGATCAGCAGCGAGGTGCCGACGCCCCCGCGGCCGGCGTCACTGGCCGCATCGGCCGAGGCGCTCAGCCGCGCGCCCAGCCGCTGGAACGGTGACAGCAGACGATCAGCCAGCGCCGGCCACAGCAGCGCCAGCGCGAACACCGCCATCACCACCAGCGCGATCCAGCGCCCGATCTGGTTGGCCTGCGCCACCCACTGGCTGCTCACCGCCGCCAGGCTGGCGACCACGGCGAACATCAAGGCCATGCCGATCAGCAGCGGCAGCCCGCTGCGCAGGAAGGGGCGGTCCGAGCGGGCGAACACGAACGGCAGCACCGGCAGGATGCAGGGGCTGAGGATGGTGAGCACGCCACCGAGGTAGGCCAGCACGAGCAGAAGCATGGAGAGGTCCTTCTATGACGCGGGGAAGTGCGGCGCTCAGGCCGCGACGAAATTCATGGCCACGCCGTTCATGCAGTAACGCAGGCCGGTCGGGCGCGGGCCGTCATCGAAGACGTGGCCGAGGTGGCCACCGCAACGCCGGCAGTGCGCCTCGACACGCACCATGCCCAGCGTGGTGTCGCGGTCTTCGCCGACGGCATCGTGCAGCGGTGCCCAGAAGCTGGGCCAGCCGGTACCGCTGTCGAACTTGGTGGAGGAGGAGAACAGCGGCAAAGCGCACCCGGCACAGGTGAAGGTGCCGCGCCGGTGTTCCTTGTTGAGGGGGCTGCTGAACGGCCGTTCGGTGCCCTGCCGGCGCAGCACGCTGTACTGCGCCGGGGTGAGCTGTTCGCGCCACTGCGCATCGCTGCGCATGACCTCGAACTGGCGCGCAGGCGCCGCGGGGGCGGCCGGGGCGGGGCCGCTGCAGGCGGTCAGTCCGAACAGGCCGGCCGCGGCGGCCATGCCACCCATTCCAAGCACATTGCGACGTGTGTAACGCATGGCCGATCTCCGGGCACGGGAACGATGCGGCCATGCTGCGCCCGGGCCGGTCAACGAATCCTCACGCAGGGTTAAATTTTCCGTGACACATTCAGGTCGCGATCCGTCGACAATGACGCCATGCCCTCCTGCCGCCTCCCCAGCCGATGAGCAGTGCCAAGCGCGTCCTGATCGTCGAAGACGATGCCCACATCGCCAACCTGCTGCGCATGCACCTGCGCGATGAAGGCTATGAGGTCACCCATGCCGCCACCGGCGACGAAGGCCTGGCCCTGCTCGAAGCGCAGCCCTGGAGCGCCCTCGTGCTCGACCTGATGCTGCCCGGCGTGGACGGGCTGGAGATATGCAAGCGTGCCCGTGCGATGACGCGCTACACGCCGATCATCATCACCAGTGCGCGTGCCAGCGAAGTGCACCGCATTCTCGGCCTGGAGCTGGGCGCGGACGATTACCTGGCCAAGCCCTTTTCGATGCTGGAACTGGTGGCGCGCGTGAAAGCGCTGCTGCGCCGGGTCGAGGCGATGGCACAGAACGCGCGCATCGATGCCGGTGAGATCGAGGTCGCCGGGCTGCGTATCGATCCGGTCGCGCGCACGGCGCTGGTCGACGGCCGCGCGCTGGAACTGACTCCGCGCGAATTCGACCTGCTGTACTTCTTCGCCCGTCATCCCGGCCAAGTGTACTCGCGCATGGACCTGCTCAACCAGGTCTGGGGTTACCAGCACGACGGTTACGAGCACACCGTCAATACCCACATCAACCGGCTGCGCAACAAGATCGAGCGCGACGCGGCCAACCCGCAACGCATCCAGACGGTGTGGGGGCGCGGCTACAAACTGGTCGATGCCAACGAGGGTGCAGGCGCATGATCCGGCTCACCCTGTCACAACGCCTGTCCGCCGTGTTCTTCGCGCTGCTGTTGGTCTGCGGAGGGGCGCTGCTGTGGATCCAGATGCGCAGCACGGCCGTGCATGAGCAGGAAACCGTGCAGCGCCTGTCGCGCGGGCTGGCCGAGCACATCGCGCGCAGCGGCGAGCTGATGGATGGCCGCGGGATGCGCAATGGCGAAGTGCGCGCCCTGTTCGGCAAGCTGATGGCGGTCAACCCCAGCGTGGAGGTGTACCTGCTCGACGACCAGGGCCGCATCCTCGGTCACGACGCGCCGGAGGGGCATCTCAAGCGGGCCCAGGTCGATCTTGCCCCGGTGCAGGCGCTGCTGCGCGATGAGCCGTTGCCGATCCTCGGCGATGATCCGCGCAGCGCGACCGGCCGCAAGGTCTTCAATGCGGCACCGCTGTGGGTGCAGGGGCGGCAGGCGGGGTACATCTACGTGGTACTGGTCGGTGAGCAGCGCGAAGCACTCGCCGCCAACATCGCCGCCAACAGCACCCTGCGAACCACCCTGTGGTCGCTGGCGATCGTCGCGGTCGTGGGCCTGCTCGCCGGCCTGGTCGCGTTCCGCTGGGTGACCCGCCCACTGCGCCAGCTGACCCGGCGCATCCAGTCCTTCGATGTCGACACCGCCACGCCGGACGCCGCGCCGCCGCCGGCCCCGTTGCGCGCCGGCGAGCGCGACGAGCTGGCGATCCTGCAGCACAGTTTCGGCCACATGGCCCAGCGCCTGGGCGAGCAATGGCAGCAACTGCGCCAGCAGGACCTGCAGCGGCGCGAGCTGGTCGCCAACATTTCCCACGACCTGCGCACGCCGCTGTCATCGCTGCACGGCTACCTGGAGACGCTGGCACTCAAGGACGCCACGCTCAGCGCCGACGAGCGCCAGCGGTATCTCGCGATCGCCCTGTCGCAGAGCCACAAGGTCGGGCGCCTGGCCCAGGCACTGTTTGAACTGGCGCGCCTCGAGCACGGCGGGGTGGTGCTCGACCGCCAGGCCTTCTCGCTGCCGGATCTGATCCAGGATGTGTTCCAGAAGTTTGAACTGGCGGCCGAGTCACGCCGGCAGTCGCTGAGCGCCGACATCCCGCCGGGCGTGCCGCCGGTGGTCGGGGATCTGGCGCTGATCGAGCGCGTGCTGACCAACCTGCTCGACAACGCGATCCGCCACACGCCGGAGGGCGGTCGTATCGCGGTGACCGTGCGTGCGGCCGGGGGGGAGGTCCAGATCAGCGTGGCCGACACCGGCCCCGGCATCGCCCCCGAGCGGCGCGACACCCTGTTCACCGCGATGCCGGCACTGAGCAGCCAGCGGCCGGACAGCGGCGGGCTGGGCCTGCTCATCGTGCATCGCATCCTGCAGCTGCATGGGCGCGAGATCCGCCTGCTGGAGAGCCGCGACGGGGCGCTGTTCGTATTCTCGCTGCCGACCGCGCGCTGAGCAGCGCGCCGGCGGCTCAGGTATGTGGCAGGAGCAGCCGGAAGCGCGCACCGCCGAGTACCGAGTCGCACACATCCGCACTGCCGCCGTGCTTGGTTGCGATGATGTGGACCAGGGCAAGGCCCAGTCCGAAGCCATCGGGGTGCCGCTTCAGCTGCACGTAGGGCTGGAAGATGCGCTCGCGGTCTGCCGGGGCCACGCCAGGCCCGTCGTCGTCGACGGCGATGACCAGCCACGGCTCGGCGACATGCAGGCTGACGACCACCTGGCTGTTCGCATGGCGCCGCGCGTTGCCGATGAGGTTGCGCAGTGCCAGCATCAACGCATCACGATTGGCGACCAGGGTGCGTTGGCGGGACGGCTGGAAGCACAGCCTCGGGCAACTCTCTTCGACCGCTGGAAAGCACCGTTCGAGCGCCTCGAAGAGCAGCGGAACGTCCAGCCGATGCGCGATGACGCGGGGGCTGCGTCCGAACTGCGCGTAGGTCACACCGGCCGAGGCGAGGTGCTCCAGCCGCGCGACATCGGCTTTCAGGCCTTCCAGCAGGTCCGCTCCTTCCGTGTCCTCGTCGCCAACCTCCATCATGGCCAGTGCGAAACGCATCCTTGCCAACGGAGTGCGGGTTTCGTGGGCGACAGCCTGGGAGAGAATCCGCTGCCCCTCCATCACGTCCTGCAACTGGACGGCCATGCTGGACAGTGCTTCACGGAGAGGCCGCACGAGATGGGTAGTGACCGCCGGGGCGGCGACCGCCAGTTCGCCCCGCTGGATGGCATGCGCCATCCCGCCCAACGCATAGACATCCCGCCAAAGACGATAGACAAGAAAGTAGAGTGGAAGCGCGATGGCGATGATGAAGATGCTGACCATCACCGCCGTGTCCACACGCCCACTGTCGTACCAGACAACGTCGGCCTGATCGGGTGCTGAGAAGTCGCCCAGAACCAGTATCTCGGTCGAGCCTGGCAGGCGCTGATAGCTGAAGTCCGCATCCGGTGAGAGCACCAGACCCCCTTGCTCGAGGTGGCGCAGCGAGTCAGCGTCCAGTACATGCGGTGCTTCGGCCAGCGGCATCACCTGCAGCGGATAGGCGAACTGTGCCTGGAGCTGCCGGGTGAGCTGCGGCCATCCCGCCTGTGGCGTGTCGGCATAGCGTGCGTGCAGGAGGTGGTGGAGGCCCTGCAACTGGGTGCGGATCTGCTGGTCTTCGCCCTGTTCGGTCAGGGTCGCCCACAGGTAAAGGCCAGCGGCGATCAGCACCAGATAGGCCAGCACGAAGCCAAGGCAATAGCGCAGAAACAGGCGGAAGTGCCCGCCGCGAAGCGCAGCGCTACCTGTAGCATCCATCGTGATCAGCCCCATCCGGCCCGATTGAAGAGATAGCCCTTGCCACGGATGGTCTTGATACGGTCCGGCACCTCGCCCAGGTCGCCGAGTTTGCGTCGCAGCCGTGAAATGCGTGCATCGATCGAGCGATCCAGGCCGTCGAAGCCGATGCCGCGCAGGCTGCGCAGCAGATCATCCCGGCTGAGTATCCTCCCGGCGCTCTCGGCCAAGCACAGCAGCAGATCGAACTCGGCCGTCGTCAACTCGATACGTTCGGACTGCAGGATCACCTCCCGGGTATCGCGCTCGATGCGGAGCTGCCCGAAGCATAGTGTCGGCCGGGTCCGTCGCTGGCCGCTGTCGCGACGCAGATGCGCGCGGACCCGTGCCAGCAGTACGCGCGGCTCGATCGGCTTGCCGATGTAGTCGTCTGCACCCAACTCCAGTCCCAGGACCTGATCGATATCGTCGGTGCGGGCGCTGAGCATGCAGATCACGCCGGGATAGCGGGGTCGGAGTGCTGCGCACACCGCAAAGCCATCGATACCGGGCAGTGTCACGTCGAGCAGCACGACCGCCGGCTCCAGCGCGGGGATGCGCTCCACGGCACTCTCGCCACTGAGTTCGTGCACGATGTCATAGCCGTGTCTTGCCAGATAGCCGCTCACCAGCCTGCCCAGACGCTCGTCATCCTCCACCAGCACGATATCGACCATCGCTGCATTGCCTGCCTGACCTGGCGTGATCGTAATCCCGCGTGGCGCTGCGGTGGCCCGTGCCTGGGATACGCCGGATGTGCAGTTCATGCAGTCGTGTGGCCGGGGCGCTGCCGTGGGTCGTTCGCGGTGGAAAACGTCGTCAGATGACGCCATCAGGTGCTTTGTTCGCCATAGGGTTGGCGTACGCCGGTCACGATCCGCTGTCGTATTCCGCACCCTGTCACACACCGTCACACACGGTCGAGAACGGTTGCGACAGGTACACGCGCGCTGCACTGACACCGCGGCCGCACGCATCCACGCTGTGATCTCCAAACCACGGAGTCACCCATGTACATCAAGCGTTCCCTTTTCGTGTTCTCGCTGGCGCTGGTCGCTACTGCCGCCCATGCTTCTCCCGCCGATCGCGAGGGCGCCTATATTTACGGTGCGGTCGGCAAGACCCACGCCAACTGGAAGGTCCCCGCCGCCGATGCGGCAGCGGGCACCAAAAGCAAGCAGCGGGGCGCCCGCACCAGCTACAACGTCGGCGCTGGCTATCGGTTCAGCCCGTTCCTTGCCGCAGAGGGCTCGTTCGAGAACACGATCGGCAATAGTCGCAGCAAGGCTCCAGGCACGGGGAGCATCGCCAGCCGTTCGATGAACATCGGTGGCCTGGTCCTGATGCCGATCGGCGATCACGTGGAACTGTTCGGCAAGGTAGCCGTCGGCAGCCGCCAGCAGAGCTATCTGCCGCCGAAGGGCGTGGACCTCAAGACCACCCGGCAGAACAAATTCGCCACCACACCCAGCGTCGGTGCCAACGTCTACTTGACCGACGCCTTCGCGCTGCGCGCCGAGTACAGCATTCCAATGTCCGTCAACAGGAAAGTGCAGCAGGCGGCAGGCGTGGAAAAGATGCGCCTCAACAGCTGGAACGTAGGCGTCTCCTACGCTTTCTGAGCGGCCAGGTCATCCACCGCTTCCAAGTCGTTGCGGTGGGTGACGGCCTTCCCCCGACGCGGGTGCCCCGCAGGGCGCCCGCGATCCTGGCAGGAGATCTCTTTATATGAGTGGCATCTGTGGCGTCGTCGTGCGTCCTGGAAAATGTTCGGCTGGCCTGGCGCAACGCGTGCACGCGATGAGCGCGACGTTTCGCCACGGTGGGCATGCGCCGTCGACCTGGTGCGATGAGACTCACGGCGTAGCGCTGGCGCGAATGCACAGCGCGGCTGGCATGCCTTCGTCGCCGAAGCAGTCTGCATGCGGACGCTATGTGCTGTGTCTGGACGGTACGCTGTATGCCCGTGCCACCCTGCAGCGCGAGTTTGCGGCAACGCAGGAGCCGGCCGTGGACGATGCCACCCTGTTGCTGCTCTCGCTTGCCGCGCGGGGGGTGCAGCGCACGTTGAATGACTGCGACGGGGCCTTCGCGCTGGCCGTGTGGGATCGCCAGGAGAACGTGCTTTGGCTGGCCCGCGACCGCGTCGGCGCGCGCCCCCTGTACTACGGCTGGTGCCACGGCGATCTGCTGTTCGGCGTCGGGCTTGCGTCGCTGCATGGCTATCCCGGCTTCCAGGCACCGATCAATCGTGACGCGTTGTCGTTGCTGCTGCGCTTTGGCTACATTCCCGCGCCGCACAGCATCCAGCAGGGCATCTTCAAAGTGGACGCCGGGTGCGTGGTCCGGCTCACCCCGGCCGTCCGCGACGCGGGTGCACAGGCTCACAGCGGGCAGGCGGGCGGTCGCCGCTACTGGGATGCCCGCGAGGAAATCCGCGCCGCCATCGATGAGCGCACGTACATGCCCGTATCCAGCGACGATGCACTCGAGCGGTTGGAGCTGCTGCTGCATCAGGCGGTGGCGCGGCGGACGCCGCGGGGCGCGACTGCCGCAGCGTTCCTGTCGGGCGGAACCGATTCCTCGCTGGTCGCTGCCGTTCTGCAGTCGCAGTCGACGGTGCCGGTCGACACGTTCACGGTCGGCTTCGAGGATCCCCGCCATGACGAAGCCGACTGGGCGGACCAGGTCGCCGCCCGACTCGGGACCCGTCACACGCGCCACATCCTATGCGGGACCGAGGCCTCGGCGCTGGTGGCGGCGTTGCCTGACATCTGGTGTGAACCCTTCGCTGACGCATCCCAGGTGCCAACACTGCTGGCGAGCATGCTGGTGGCCGATCGCCACCACGTGGTGATGACAGGCGATGGCGGGGATGAGCTGTTCCATGGGCATGCTGCGTACCAGCGCGCCATCCGCAATGCGGGCTGGAACGAGCGCATTCCCTCGCCGTTGCGCAGCCTGTTGCGGCGATGGCCTGCGGCCGACCCGGAACGGGCGCGCCTGGGCGGCTGGCCCGCGCTGCGCTCGGAACTGGGCGCCGACGGCGTGGAAGCGCATTACCTGTTACGGGTGTCGCGCTGGCGCGATCCGGCCCGGGTGGTACTGCATGCACGGGAGCCGACGACGGTATTCACCGATCGCGGGCGCTGGCTGGAGGCGGGCGAGCCGGCTGATTGCGTGCAGTATTTGGATTTCCTGATGGACCTGGGCAACGGCATCCTGACCAAGATCCACCATGCCGGCGCCGCGCATGGGCTGGAGACCCGCTCGCCACTGCTGGATCCGGCCCTGGCACGCTTCGCCTGGTCGCTGCCGGGCGGCCTCACGTTCGCCGACGGCCAACACAAATGGATTCTCAAGCAACTCCTGTCACGGCATCTGCCCGAACGGCTCGTGCACCGACCGAAGATGGGCTTCGGACCGCCGGTCGCCACGTGGCTGGCAGGCCCGCTGTTCCCGTGGGCCAATGCGTTGCTGGATGAGCAGCGGCTGCGCCGCGAGGGCTACTTCGATGCGGCGATGGTCGCGCGGATATGGAGGGAGTTCTGCGAGGGCCGGCGCAAGTGGCATACCCACCTGTGGCCGATCCTGATGTTCCAGGCGTGGTTGGAACGGCACCGGCGGGCGACCACCGAAGCCTGAACCCCGCCCAAAAAAAGACCCGACAGAGGGAGGGTTCTGTCGGGTCTGGGATTGCGTGGGGGGAGGGACCCACGCAAATTCGATGTTTGTCCGGCTCAGCCGCGCGTCTTGCCTGCGCTGGGCGTGGCGGCCGCGAACGGCTGCCGAGCGAGTTCGCCGAAGGCTTCGGAGGCCTTCAGCCCCAGGCCGGCCACTTCCTGGCTGGCGCTGGTCCAACGGGCGAGGTTGTCACGTGCCAGTTGCGCGCCCTTGGGCAGCAGCGACTGCAGCGTGCCGGCATCCTGTGACTGCACGATTTCTCCGACGAATCCGCTGGTGGCGGTGATGTTCTTCTCCAGCGTCTTCAGCTGCACCCCGAACATGCTCTCGGCATTTTCCAGTGCGAGCCGGTTGGCACGCGCGGCCGTGGCGGCCAGCTGGCGGGTGTAGTCGCTGAAGGAATCGGTGAACGCGGACGTCATGGTCAGGACGGCTCGAGAACGTTGATGCAATGCAGCATACGCCGAAAATATTGCATTGCAACATTTCGTTGCCAGTTGTGGTCCGGTTTCAGGAGAATGATTGAAAAATCAATGGGTTGAGACGCCCGATCAACCGCGATAGCGGCAGCCCGAGGTGCAGGTTTCGTGCACGGTGACTTCGCTCAGCTCAGGCAGGGCCGGCTTGAGTTCGTTCCAGATCCAGATCGCCAGCCGTTCGCTGGTCGGGTTCTCCAGGCCGGGGATGTCGTTGAGGTAGTGGTGGTCCAGGCGGTCGTAGATCGGTTGGAAGGCGGCTTTGACGTCGCCGAAATCCATGATCCAGCCGGTCTGCTCGCCAGGCTCCCCCTCCACCTTGAGTTCCACCCGGAACGAGTGGCCGTGCAGGCGCGCGCACTTGTGGCCCGGCGGCACGTTGGGGAGGTGGTGAGCGGCCTCGAGGGTAAAGATTTTGAAGATTTCCATGGCCGCATTGTAGCGGTGGGCCGGGGGTCCGGCAGGCCCGGGGCGTTAATTGTTGCTCACTAAAACATTTCCATCCGGATGAAGAGATGTTAGTTTCTCTTATATCCGTATGAAGAGATGTTATTGGCCGTGGTTCAGCCAGGCATGGACTACTGCGGACCTTGTCGTCCACCACCCCACTGAAGTTCATGCCCAAGCACACTCTTCTCGTAGCGGCGTTGTCCGTCGCTCTGGCAACGCCTTTGACCGCGTTCGCCGACGCCGCCCCCGATGCCGCCGCCACCGGCGACAGCAAGACCCTCGCCGCCGTGCGGGTCACCGGGTCCAACATCACGCGCACCGATACCGAGTCGGCCAACCCGGTGCAGGTGATCGAACGCCAGCAGCTGGAGGAGACCGGCAAGGCCACCGTCGCCGACCTGCTGCGCTCGATCTCGGCCAACACCGGCAACGCCAACAACGAAACCACCAACAACGGGTGGGCCTCCGGTTCGGCCGGCATCGGCCTGCGCGGCCTGTCGCAGAAGAACACCCTGGTGCTGCTCAATGGGCGCCGCCTGGCCAACTACGGCTTCCCGGCCGGCGGCCTGTCCGACACCTTCGTCAACCTCAACGCGCTGCCGCTGGTCGCGGTGGAGCGCATCGAAGTGCTCAAGGACGGCGCCTCGGCCGTGTACGGCTCCGATGCCGTGGCCGGTGTGGTCAACATCATCACCCGGCAGAATTTCGAAGGTGCCGAACTCGGTGGCAGCCTGGGCACCGCCGACCAGGGCGGGCTGGACGAGCAGAACCTGAAGTTCATCGGTGGCATCGGTGATCTGGATACGGACGGCTACAACATCCTGGTCAGCCTGGAAGGCTACAACCGCGAGCGCCTGGATCAGGACCAGCGCGACCTGACCACGTCCGGCATCTACACCGACACGCCCGGCGGCCGCTGGAACGGCTGGTCGGCCAAGGGCGCGCGCTATCTGGTCAGCGGCACCTCGGTGCCGATGCTGGACGCCAGCGGCAACTGCCCCGAAGGCACGACGCTCGTTGCCAGCGCGCCGATCGATGGCCTGGCCGGCAACACCTGCGGCTTCAACCAGGCCCCGTACACCACGCTGATCCCCTCGACCAAGCGCTACCAGGCCTACGTCAACGGCACCTTCCGCGTGAACGACACCGTCGAAGCGTTCGGCGAAGTGCTCTACAGCGACATCAAGGGCGTCTCCTGGTTCGGCAGCAGCCCGTTCTTCACCCTCGAGAGCGGCCGCTTCGCGCTCAACGCCGACACCGGACTGGCCGAGCCGGTCTCCTCCAACCTGCCAGCGAGCAGCCCATACAACCCGTACGGCCGCGCCGTGCCGATCGAATACACCTTCTTCAACCTCGGCGCGACCATCAAGACCAACCGCTCGCAGGCCTACCGCGGCCTGGTCGGGCTGCGCGGCAGCCTGCAGAACTGGGATTGGGAAGTCGGTGCGTTCGGCGCCCGCAGCAGCGAGCGCGAGACCGTCTCCGGCGGCTTCGCCAACCGCTACGCGCTGGCCGATGCGCTGGCCAGCGGCAGCTACAACCTGCTCAATCCGTCGGCCACTCCGCAGGACGTGCTCAACGCGATCAACATCAGCACGCTGCGCCCGGCCGAGTCGGTGCTGCAGGGCGTGGACGCGAAGATCTCCGGTGCGATCGGCCATACCTGGGCCGGTGAAATCGGCTTCGCCGCCGGTGCCGAGTGGCGCCGCGAGAAGCTCGATTCCAACAATCCCTGGCAGATCGATGCCGGCCTGCAGATCCGTCCGGCGATCGCCGAAGTGCATGGCGAGCGCAAGGTCACCGCCGCCTATGCCGAAGTGAACGTGCCGCTGGCCGAGCGCCTCGAACTGCAGGCCGCGGCGCGTGCCGATCACTACAGCGATTTCGGTGATGCGTTCTCGCCCAAGCTGAGCCTGCGCTGGCAGCCGTGGGACATCCTGCTGGTGCGTGCGGCCGCTTCCAAGGGTTTCCGCGCGCCGTCGCTCTCGGAGAACTCCAACAGCACCAGCATCGCCTACGGCAGCGTGATCGATCCGCGCGACCCGGACGTGCCGGGTTCGCGGCAGAACCCGACCTTCTTCACCGTCGGCAACAACGACCTCAAGCCGGAGCGCACCAAGAGCTTCAACGCCGGCATCGTGCTCTCGCCGTGGTCCAACACCAGCCTGAGCGTGGACTACTACCGCATCGCGCTGGAGAACCTGGTCGGCACCAACAATACGCAGACCCTGGTCAGCGATGACGTGCCCGGTGCGGTCCAGCGCGATGAGCGCGGCAAGCTGCTGGCGGTCTACAACCGCTACCAGAACCTGAGCGAGCTGAAGACCTCCGGCTTCGACGTCGAGCTGCGCCAGCGCTTCCCGACCGCGCGTGCCGGCGACTTCGGCCTGAGCACCGCCTTCACCCATGTGCGCGACTACAGCCGCCCCACCGTGGTCGGTGGTCCGCTGGTGGACTACGCCGGCAGCAACCTCGGCGCCACCCTGCCGAAGAACAAGGCGACCACCACCGTCGACTGGAGCTACGGCGATTTCCGCACGGCGCTGACCTGGTACTACACCAGCGGCTACGACCAGAAGGCCAGCGCCGCGGCCACCGCCGTGCAGGATCGCGTCGATGCGTACAACCAGTTCGATCTGTACCTGGGTTACACCGGCATCGACAAGCTGACCCTGTACGCGAAGATCCAGAACCTGGCCGACGAAGAGCCGCCGTACGACGCCTCGTTCCCGGGTATCCGCGCGCCGTATGACTTCAGCCAGTACGACCTGCGCGGCCGCTACTTCACGGTCGGCTTCGACTACCGCTTCTGACCCCGGGGAATCGCTGTGTCTCTGCAACGTCGTCTGCTGTCTCCCATCGCCTGGTTGGCGCTGGTGCTGTGCCTGTTCGCTGCGCCTGCCTCCGCGCAGAGTGCGTACTTCTTCCCGGCCGGCGGTGATTTCGATCCGGCCGTGCCCACGCCCCAGCAGTTCCTCGGCTATGAGATCGGCAGCCGCTACACGCGGCACGATCAGCTGGTGGCCTATTTCAACGAACTGGCCAGGCACTCGGACAAGATCAGGGTCGAGGAGATCGGCCGCAGCTACGAGGGCCGCCCGCTGCTGATCGCCACGGTGACCTCGGCGCAGAACCTGCAGAACCTGGAGACGCTGCGCCGCCAGCACGTCACCCTGGCCGATCCGGCGCAGCCGCTCTCGGCCGCCGGCAACAGCCCGGTGGTGGTGTGGCTGGGCTACAGCGTGCACGGCAACGAGACCTCCAGCGGTGAAGCAGCGATGCTGACCGCCTACTACCTGGTCGCCAACCGCAGCGCGGAGACCGCGCAGTGGCTGCAGCAGGCGGTGGTGCTGTTCGATCCGGCGCAGAACCCGGACGGGCGCGACCGCGCGGCGAGCTGGCACAACGCCTACGCATCGTCGCCGGCCTCGGCCGACCCGGCCGACAAGGAACACGTCGAACCGTTCCCGCAGGGCCGCACCAACCACTACTTCACCGACCTCAACCGCGACTGGCTGGCGCTGACCCAGCAGGACACGCGACCGAAGATCGCCTATTTCCATCAGTGGTATCCCAACGTCCAGATCGATTTCCACGAGATGGGCAAGGACAGCACCTACTACTTCGAACCGTCGCCGGCGAGCATGCACAGCCCGCTCATTCCGGCATCGTCGTATGACTTCAACAAGACCCTGGCCAGGTACCACGCGCAGTCGCTGGATGCGCTGGGCTCGCTGTACTACACCGGGGAAAACTTCGACAACTTCTCGCCGGTGTACGGCTCGACCTACCCGGACTTCCACGGCGCGGTCGGGGTGACGGTCGAGCAGGCGAGTTCGCGTGGCCGGGTGCAGGAATCGGCCAACGGCCTGTTGACCTTCGGCTTCACCATCCGCAACCAGGTGGCGACCGGCCTGGGCACGGTCCGTGGTGCGGTGACCGAGCGCGACGGGTTGCTGAAGCTGCAGAAGGACTTCTTCCAGTCTGCGTTGAAGCAGGCCAACCAGCAGCCGGTGAAGTCGTTCGTGTTCGGCGACGCGGCCGATCCGGGCCTGACCCAGCGGCTGCTGGACCTGCTGCTGCAGCACCAGATCACCGTGCAGGCACTGAGCGCGCCAGTGACGGTGGACGGCCAGCGTTTCGAGCCGGGCAGCGCCTACGTGGTCCAGGCCGCGCAACCGCAGTTCCGCCTGGTGCATTCGATCTTCGCCGATACGCCGCCGATCAAGGGCGATGTGTTCTACGGCAGCACCTCCTACGCGATCGCGCCGGCCTACGGCATCGCCTTCGCCGCCAGCCGCAGCCGGATCGCCGGTGGCGAGCGCGTGGCCAGCGTGCCAGCCGCGAACGGTGGCGTGGCGGGTGGCCAGGCGGGCTACGCCTATGTGTTCGATTGGCGCGACTACAACGCCAGCCGCGCGCTGTATGCGCTGCAGGCCAAGGGTCTGTTGACCCGTGCCGCGTTCCAGCCGTTCACGGCGGCCACCGCGCAGGGGGAGCAGTCGTTCGGTTACGGCAGCATCGTGGTGCCGGTCGCAGGGCAGCCGCTGGCAGGCGCCGAGCTGCTCGCCGCGGTCGACGCGGTCGCGCACAGCAGTGGCGTGCACATCCAGGCGCTGTCGAGTGGGCAGAGCCGGGGCGGCATCGACCTGGGCAGCGACAGCGTCAAGGCGCTGCGCAAGCCGGCGGTGGCGCTGGTCATAGGCGAGGGCGTCAGCGCCACCGAAATCGGCTCGGCGTGGTTCGTGCTCGACCAGCACCTGCAGCTGCCGGCCAGCAAGATCGACCCGGCCCAGCTGGGCAAGATCACGCTCGACCGCTACACCACGATCGTCCTGGCCGGCGGCACCTACACCGGCGTGGATGCCACCGCAGTCGCGGCGCTGAAGCGGTGGATCAACGCCGGTGGCTCGTTGATCACCTATGGCACCGCCGCGCGCTGGGCGATCGAGCAGAAGCTCAGCGATGAAGTGCTGGGGCCGGAGGAAAAGGAGCCGGAAGCTGCACGACGTGCGTTCGGTGACCAGCGTGACATCGCGGCGATCGAGCGCGTCAGCGGCAACATCCTCAGCGCGGACGTGGACAACACCCATCCGCTGGGCTTCGGCGTGCCGCGCCGGCAGCTGGCGGTGAACAAGGAGAACGGCCTGAGTTTCCAGCCCAGCCGCAACCCGTTCTCCACCGTGGTGCGCATCGATGAGGCGCCCAAGGTCAACGGCTATCTGTCCGAGCGCAACCGCAGCCGCGTCGCCGGTGCCGCGTGGCTGGTGGTGTCGCCGCAGGGGCAGGGCAACGTGGTCCTGTTCGCCGATGACCCGGCCCACCGCAAGTACTGGCACGGCACCGAGCGTCTGCTGTTGAACGCGATCTTCTTCGGCAACCAGCTCAACCCGACCAAGCCGCGCGGCTGACGCGTCCACCTCAGATAGTGCCGGCGGCTGGCCGGCTCCCAATCGTTTCCACCGCGACGCGCAGGCATCCCGGTGGCGGCTCTCGCCTCCGGTAGTGCCGGCCGCTGGCCGGCTCCCCGAACACCCCCACCCACGCAGCCGACTCCCCGTCGGCTGCGTCCGTTCCGGCCCATCACAGCCCCTGTGAAAATTCCGTATTGCGAATCATTCGCAATAAGAATAGGATGGCGCCCGCTCACGCTGGACGCGAGCGTCACCGGTACCGTCGCGCCGATCCACGCCAGACCCTCCCGGGTTCCGCGTCCGCGTCCTCGAACCGTCACCGTCCTTTCTCCAGGGGAACCACCATGAAGATCGTCCCGCTCACCGCTGCCGTGTTGGCACTGGTGCTGGCCCCGGCCGCCCTCGCGCAGCCGGCCACCAAGACCGCCACGGTGGCGCCGACCGCGGCCGCTTTCCTGGCGCAGTTCGCCACCGAGGGCGCCGACAGCATCAGCTGGGCCCAGTTCGAGGCCTTCCGCACACAGCGCTACGCCGAGACCGACCGCAACCACGACGGCCATGTTGAGGAACAGGAATACGTCGACGAATACCTGCAGCGCTTCGATGTCCGCCTGGCCGACGCACGCGCCGGCCACCTGCGCCAGACCGACACCCGCTTCAAGGCGCTGGACCGTGACAAGAACAGGGCGATCAGCCGCGCCGAATACGATGCCGCCGGGGAACGCACCTGGGCCGGTTACGAGGCATCGCAGAACGCCACGCAGGAAACCGCTGCCGCGTCCTCGCGCGACCCGCTGAAGATGCCGACCTCGCATACCGCCAACGGCATGCTGGAGCTTTACGACCGCAACAAGGACGGCGTGGTCGATCGCGCGGAGTTCGATGCAGTGCGTGCAGCAGGCTTCGCCGCCACCGATACCGACGGCAACGGCGCGTTGTCGCTGACCGAGTACACCACCGAGTTCGAGGGCCGCCTGGAGCAGCAGCGCCAGCGTGTCCGCGCCGATGCCCGGCGCCAGGCCCGCGTGCGCTTCGCGTCGCTGGACAAGGACACCGATGGTCGCATGACCTTCGCCGAGTATCAGCTGTCGGGCAAGCGCATGTTCGACCGTGCCGACAGCAACGGTGATGGCGTCGTCGATGCGCGCGATCCCGAGCCGGTCGCCGGCGCGCACTCGGCCAACGGCAACCGCTAGCGGTCCGGACGTGCCATGCACGTCCCACGTATCAGCCAACGATGATTCCGGCGCGCGATTCCCCGCGCGTCCTTGCGCCTCCCAGCCCCGCTCGGTCCACCGATCGCCGCAGCCAGGAACGGCCCGCCGCCACCGCGGCGCTCACGCCATTCCCTTCCTCTTCTGCGGAGCCTGATCATGACGTCGTCCCTCACCCTGCTGGCCCTGGCAGTTGCCGCCAGCCTGTCCGCCACCGTGCACGCAGAAACCCTCAACGACGCCAGCACGCTCGATACCGTGCGCGTGCAGGCCGAACGTGCCAAGAAAACACGCTCGACCAACCAGAACGTCACCGTGCTCACCGCAGCCGATCTCGACAACGAGATGGCCAATATGATGGAAGAAGCGATCCGCTACATCCCCGGTGTCAGCATCGTGGACATGGGCCGCTTCGGCGACAACGGCTTCAACATCCGCGGACTGGAAAGCGACCGCGTGGCGATCACCGTCGATGGCCTGAGCCTGGGCGAATCGGTGGAAACCGCGCGTTCCTACGAGTTCTTCCGGGGTGGCCGCGGCGACGTGGACATCGATACGCTCAAGAGCCTGGCGGTGATCAAGGGCGCCGACGCGATCAGCGCCGGCAGCGGCGCGCTGGGCGGCGCGGTGGTGTTCACCACCAAGGATCCAGCGGACTATCTCACGCCCACCGGCAACGATACCCACCTGGGCTTCAAGGCGGGCTACTCGGGCGCCAATGACGAAACCATGGGCACGCTGACCTTTGCCAACCGCACCGGCATCGTCGAATCGATGCTGGTCTACACCCGGCGCGAAGGCCACGAATCCGAAGCGTGGTACGACACCACGAATGATCGGATCGGTGTCGGTCGCCGTACCCCCGATCCGGTCGACAGCACCCGCGACAACCTGCTTGGCAAGCTCGACCTGCAGCTCGACGACGCCAATACGCTGGGCTTCCTGTACGAGCGCGGCCGCGCCACCAACGACGTGGACAACCTGTCGCGTGTCTACGCACCGGGCTACCTGTCGCGCAAAGGCCACGACACCAACGACCGTGACCGCTACGGGGTGAACTACCAGTGGCGGGCCGACAACGCGCTGTTCGATACCCTGGATGCGCAGGTGGACCGGCAGGTCACCGACAGCCGCGGCATCACCACCATCGTGGCCGGCAGCGGCTGCCCGGGCGGCGCCACGGCGTGCCTGCGCAGCGAGAACCGCTCCACCAAGCAGACCCTGGACCGTGCCGCGGCCGACTTCAGCAAGGTCTTCGCCACCGCGGGCGCGCGCCATGACGTGGTCTACGGGCTGGCCTGGCAGCAGCGCGACATCGATTTCACCGCGGTCGACACGCGCTGGAACGCGGCCGGGGCCGTGGCCTCGGTGGAGATCGATCCGCGCCAGGTGCCCAAGACCGACGTCACCGCCTGGAACCTGTACCTGCGCGACAGCGTGCAGCTGCTCGACGAACGCCTGACCCTCAGCGCGGGGGCGCGCTACGACCGTTACGACTACTCGCCGCAGGTGGACGCCACCTTCGTGGACCGTACCGGCACCGTGCGTGACGTGAGCTTCGCCTCGCCGACCTGGCAAGTGGGCGCCGAATACCGCTTCCTGCCCGACCACGCGCTGTGGGCCCAGGTGGGTCGTGGCTTCCGTGCGCCCACCGTGGCGGACATGTACTCGCCGACCAGCGCCACCCAGGTGATCAATGCGCAGAACGGCCAGCCGCTGTTGCTCAACGACACCGTGTCCAATCCGGACCTGGAGGCGGAAAAGAGCCTGAACCTCGAGTTCGGCTACCGCTGGAGCACGGACCGCGCGCAGCTGGGCCTGTCGGTGTTCCGCGACCGCTACGAGAACTTCATCGAGTACACCAACCTGGTCCAGTCGGTACCGGGTGGCTTCCGCACCACCGCGACCGGCCCGGTGCTGTATTCGCGCAACTACACGATGCCGACCAACGCGGGCGAAGTGACGGTCAAGGGCGTGGAGCTGGAGGGACGCTGGCAGATCAATGATGCATGGTCCTCGCGCCTGGCGGCCTCCTACAGCGAAGGCGAGAAGCGCAATGGCGATCCGCTGGACAGCATCGTGCCGGCCAGCGCCGTCCTCGGCGTGCGCTATGCCCCCTCGCCGGTGTGGAACCTCACCGCCAGCGTGACCCATGCCGTGGCCAAGAAGGCCAGGGACGCCTACACCACCGACGCCACCGGCAAGGTCACCACGCCGGCCTTCGTCGACAAGGCCGATGGCTACACCGTGCTGGATCTGTACGGCACCTGGAACGTCACCCCGCAGTGGAAGCTCAGCGCTGGCATCTACAACCTGACCAACGAGGCGTACTACCTCTGGCAGCGCGTGCGCAACATCAACAAGGGCAGCAACACGCTGTACGGCTACGTCAACGACGAAGGCATCGGCCGTTACAGCGAGCCGGGCCGCAATGCACGGATCACGGTCGCCTACAGCTTCTGAGGCAACGCACCATTCAACGGCCGTTGTAGTGCCGGCCGCTGGCCGGCTCCCGACAAACAAAAAAAGGGCGACGCAGATGCGTCGCCCTTTCTACGTCTCAGCGATGCCCGAAGGAATCAGCTGGCGCGACCGCCACCGCCGCCCTGGCTGCGGCCGCCACCGGCGTTGCCGCCGCCACGGCGCTGGCCCTGCGGCTGGCCACCGCGCGGTGCACCGCGGCCGGCGCCATCACGCTGACCGCCACCGGCCTTCTTCGGGCCAGCATGGGCGTGGCGCGGGGCCTCGGCGTGCGGACGACGCGCGTGCTTGCGCGGGGTACGATCGCCACCCGGCAGTTCGGCCTTGCCCGGCGCGCTGTTGCCCCAGCGGATCGGGGTCTGCGGCTCGAAGCCCGGCACGTCGCGGATGTCCATGTCCTTGTCGAGCAGGCGCACGATCTGGCGCAGCAGCTTGGCTTCGTCCTGCGCCACCAGCGAAATCGCCTGGCCGGTCGAACCGTTACGGCCGGTACGGCCGATGCGGTGCACGTAATCCTCGGCCACCATCGGCAGGTCATAGTTGATGACCTTCGGCAGCTCGTTGATGTCGATGCCGCGTGCGGCGATGTCGGTGGCGACCAGTACGGTCACGCGGCCGGCCTTGAAGTCGCCCAGCGCGCGCAGGCGCTGGCCCTGGCTCTTGTTGCCGTGGATCGCCGCGGTCTTGATGCCGGACTTGTCCAGGAACATGGCCAGCTTGTCGCAGCCGTGCTTGGTACGACCGAACACCAGGGTCTGCTCACGGCTGTCCTGGGCCAGCAGGTGCAGCAGCAGCTCGCGCTTGCGCGGACCATCGACCGGGTGCACGCGGTGGCTGATGTTCTCGGCAACGGTGTTCTTCGGCGTGACCTGGATCTGCTCCGGGTTGCGCATGAATTCCAGCGCCAGCTGCTTGATGCTCTCTTCGAAGGTCGCCGAGAACAGCAGGGTCTGACGGTTCTGGCGCGGCAGCTTGGCGAGGATCTTCTTGATCGACGGCAGGAAGCCCATGTCGAGCATGCGGTCGGCTTCGTCCAGCACCAGGATTTCGATGCCGGAGAGGTCGACGCTGCGACGCTCGATGTGATCGATCAGGCGGCCCGGGCAGGCGACCAGCAGGTCCACGCCACGGCGCAGCACGTCGAACTGGTTGCCCATGCCGACGCCACCGTAGATGCAGGCGCTCGGGATGCGCAGGTACTTGCTGTAGCCGCGCAGGCTGTCATGCACCTGGGTAGCCAGCTCGCGGGTCGGGGTCAGCACCAGTGCACGCGGACGGCGCGGGCCATCGACGGCCTGCGGGTTGGTGCCCAGGTGCTGCAGCAGCGGCAGGCCGAACGCGGCGGTCTTGCCGGTACCGGTCTGTGCGCCGGCCAGCAGGTCGCGGCCTTCCAGGGCGAGCGGGATCGCCTGCTCCTGGATCGGGGTGGGGGTTTCGTAGCCCTGCTCGGCCAACGCGCGCAGCAGGAACGGGGCAAGGCCCAAGGATTCAAAAGACATCGGGTGGAAGCTCCAAAGACAAAGTAACGCCAGGCCGAATGGCCGGACGCGAGGCAGATCAATGTGATCGGCTGACTCGGAGCGTTCCCGTAAACCGCGCTGCGAGAATTGGGTGCAGTCGACGCGGTGCGCAGACTGGAATGCATGACGAATGGCGTCGGAGTGGGGGCGGGCGACGGATCGTTTGATCCATATCGCCGGCGATCCCGAAGGGAAACGGACGGCCGCTGCAGACCCGGATAGTCTAACGGATGTTTGAGACCCATACCAAATGCCCCTGTTCAGCTTGGGAGCAGGGGACGGAACAGTAGAGCCACGCCATGCGTGGCTGCTCCTGCGCGTCGGCAATGCATTACGGTAAAGCGATGCGGCGGTGCAGCTGGTCGGCCCGCCAAGCATTTGATTACACTTGAAACCTATTTTCGCGATCCCGGATACCCACCCATGAAGCTTGGTTCTTTGAAGGAAGGCGGCCGCGACGGCACCCTGATCGTGGTCTCGCGCGATCTGCGCCAGGGCGTGCGCGCCACCGGCATCGCCGCGACCCTGCAGCAGGCCCTGGAAGACTGGAGCCACCTGGCGCCGCGCCTGAACGCCCTGTACGAGTCGCTGAACGACGGTGATGCCGATGGCGTGTTCGACATCGACCTGCAGGCGCTGGCCGCACCGCTGCCGCGCGCCTACGAGTTCGTCGACGGCAGCGCCTACCTGCCGCACGTGGCCCGGGTGCGCCGCGCCCGTGGCGCCGAGGTGGCGGAGAGCTTCTACACCGATCCGCTGATGTACCAGGCCACCAGCGCCGGCTTCTACGGCCCGCGCGATGCGGTCAAGGTGGTCAGCGAGGAGTACGGCATCGACCTGGAAGCCGAGCTGGTGGTGATCACCGACGATGTGCCGATGGCGGTGACCCCCGAGCAGGCCGCCGGCCATATCCAGCTGATCGGCCTGGTCAACGATGTCTCGCTGCGCAACCTGATCCCGGGCGAACTGGCCAAGGGCTTCGGCTTCCTGCAGTCCAAGCCGCGTTCGGCGCTGTCCCCGGTATTCGTTACCCCGGATGAGCTGGGCGAGGCCTGGCAGGACAGCAAGGTCCACCTGCCGCTGGTCACGCATGTCAACGGCACCTGGTTCGGCGCACCGGAAGCGGGCGTGGACATGCAGTTCAATTTCGCCCAGCTGGTCGCGCATGCGGCCAAGACCCGCCCGCTGGGCGCCGGTGCGATCGTCGGCTCGGGCACCATCGCCAACGAAGACACCAGCAAGGGCGCCTCCTGCTTCGCCGAACAGCGCACGGTGGAAACCCTCCGCGACGGCAAGCCGAGCACGCCCTTCATGTCCTTCGGCGACGTGGTGCGGATCGAGATGTTCGATGCGGCCGGCGAGAGCATCTTCGGTGCGATCGAGCAGCGCATCGAGCAGGCGGCCAAGCCCTGAGCGCCGCTGCCGAGACCGTCATGGAACCGATCGAACTCTTCAGTTACTGGCGGTCCAGCGCGGCGTACCGCGTGCGGATCGGGCTGAACCTCAAGGGCCTGCCGCACCGGATCACCCCGGTGCACCTGGTCCGCGAGGGCGGTGAACAGCACAGCGCGGCGTATGCCGCGCTCAACCCGCAGGAACTGGTGCCGACCCTGCGCCATGGCGAGCGCGTGCTGCAGCAGTCAATGGCGATCCTGGAGTACCTCGACGAGGTATTCCCGGCCACGCCGTTGCTGCCCGGCGATGCCGAGGGCAGGGCGCGCGTGCGGGCACTGGCCCAGCTGGTGGCCTGCGACATCCACCCGCTCAACAACCTGCGGGTGATGCAGTACCTGGACCGCACCCTGCAGGCCAGCGCCGAGGAGCGCACGCAGTGGACGCTGCACTGGATGGCGGAGGGGCTGGCGGCGATGGAAACCCTGCTGGCCGGCCATGCCGCGACGGGCACTTTCTGCCATGGCGACCAGCCCGGCCTGGCCGATGCCTGCCTGGTGCCGCAGCTGTACAACGCGCACCGGTTCGGCCTGGATCTGGCGCCGTACCCGATCCTGCAGCGAATCGAAGCTGCCTGCCTGGCGCTGCCGGCCTTCGACGCAGCGCGGCCCGAGCATCAGATCGACGCGGGGTGACGGTGGGCATCGACCGATCGACGCAGGGAGACGGGTAGGCATCGACCGTTGGTCGATGCGCCGTGTCAATTGCCCCCACCAACGGTGGGGACCTACTGGAACCCGTGCGTGATCGCCGGTGCCGAGCTGGCCGAGTAATCCGCGTACGGGTCGTGCTCGCTGCCGCCTTCGGACAGCCGGAACTTCAACGCCAGGCCATCGCGCGAATCGGCCGCGCGCAGCGCTTCCTCCTGCTCGATGATGCCGTTCTTGGCCATCCGGAACAGGCACTGGTCGAAGCTCTCCATGCCTTCCTCCAGCGACGCTTCCATCGCCGCCTTGATCTCGTGCACCTGGCCGCGGCGCAGCAGGTCGCGGATCATCGGCGTGTTGATCAGCACCTCGGTGGCCGGCAGGCGACGCCCGTCCTTGCCCTTGACCAGGCGCTGGGACACCACCGCGCGCAGGTTCAGCGAGAGGTTCATCAGCACGTTGCGGTGCGCGCTCTCGGGGAAGAAGTTGAGGATGCGCTCGATGGTCTGGTCGGCGTTGTTGGAGTGCAGGGTGGCCAGGCACAGGTGCCCGGTTTCGGCGAACGCGATCGCCGCCTCCATCGTCTCGGCATCCAGGATCTCGCCGATCAGGATCACGTCGGGTGCTTCACGCATCGCGTTCTTCAGCGCGTCGTGGAAGGTATGCGTGTCCAGCCCGACCTCGCGCTGGTTCACGATCGACATCTTGTGCTTGTGCAGGTATTCGATCGGGTCCTCGATGGTGAGGATGTGCCCGGTCGTGGTGGTG
Organism: Stenotrophomonas sp. JAI102; assembly: GCF_013409105.1. NCBI lineage: Bacteria > Pseudomonadati > Pseudomonadota > Gammaproteobacteria > Lysobacterales > Lysobacteraceae > Stenotrophomonas > Stenotrophomonas sp. JAI102. Next base: position 54,704 of record NZ_JACCCI010000006.1, on the reverse strand, counting down.
TTGCGGTGGTCGATCATCGAGGCCAGCGAGGTCGACTTGCCCGAGCCGGTCGAGCCGACCACCAGCACCAGCCCGCGCGGGGTCATGATGACGTCCTTCAGGACCTGGGGCAGGTTGAGCTCTTCGATGCTGGGGATCTTGCTGCGGATCGCACGGATCACCATGCCGACCTCACCGCGCTGCTTGAACACGTTGACGCGGAAGCGCCCGGCATCGGGCAGGGCAATGGCCATGTTGAGCTCGAGCTCGCGCTCGAACTGCGGGGCCTGGCCTTCATCCATCAACGAGTAGGCGATCTTCTTGACCATCCCGGGCGGCAGCCCGGTATTGCCCAGCGGATAGAGTTTCCCCTCGATCTTGATGTATACCGGTGCTCCGGTCGTCAAGAACATGTCCGACGCGTTCTTTTCGGTCATCAGCTTCAGGAAATAGCCGATATCCATGCGAAATGTTTCCCCAACAATCAGCGGCTTGCCATTGCAAGCGCACCGCAGGCTTCCGACAATGGCCGCGCACACAACTCTGGCGACGGCACCCCCAATGAATCCTAGCTTCGCACAAATACGACGGGCCCTGTATGTGACGGTGTGCGCATTCGCGCTCTCTGGTGCTGCACAGGCGCAGGATGGCGCCCTGGAACTGATGCAGGCCCGGCAGGCGGTCGACAAGGCCACCCAGGCCGATGCCGACCAGTACGCCCCGGACCTGATCGCCGTGGCCCGCCAGGGCCTGGAGCAGGCCCAGCGCGCGGCCGGCGACCGCCGCGAGCGCAAGAACGCGCCGATGCTGGCCGTTCGCGCCACGGTCGATGCCGACCTGGCCCGCGCCCGCAGCGAAGAAGCCACCGCCACCGCCCAGTTGCAGCTGCGTCGCACTGAAGTCAGCCAGCTGCAGCGCCAGCTCGCCACCGGGGAGGACCGCTGATGATGTCCACCAAGATGCGCATGCCCTGCCTGCTGCTGGCCGTCAGCCTCAGCCTGCCGCTGCTGGTCCAGGCCGCCGATGACCCCGCCGTGGCCCAGCTGACCCAGCGCCTGATGGCGATCCAGGCCAACCCGGATGCGGCCCCGCTGGCCGCCTTCGAGCGCCTGCAGGCCCAGCAGGCCGTGGCCGACCTGGCCAAGGCCAAGCGCCGGGATTTGGACCAGGCCCGCTACGTGGCCGAACGCCGGGTCGAGATCGCCGAAACCAGCGTCCGCGCCGCCCTGGCCCAGCGTGAGGTCGACCAGCTCGAACGCACCCGCAGCGAGCTGCTGATCGAAGCCAGCCGCCGCGATGCCCAGCGGGCCCGCCAGGAAGCCGAGCGCCTGCGCGTCCAGGCCCAGATCCAGGCCGAGGAAAGCGAACGCCTGCGCCAGGCGGCCGAACAGGAAGCCCTGGCCCGCCAGGACGCCGAAACCGCGCTCACCAGCGTGGCCGGCAAGCAGACCGCCCGCCTGAGCGCGGCCCAGCAGAACGCGGCCAAGCTGGCCCGTGAAGAAGCCGAGCTGGTGGCGGGCAGCAAGCTGCCGGGCTCCAAATTCGATAGCCGTGGCGAAGTGTTCACCTTCAACGGTGACGCCTTCGCGGCCGGCAAGGGCAGCCTGTCCGGCGGTGCCAAGGGCCAGGCCAAGGCGCTGGCCGAGTACCTGAACATCGGCAAGAAGGGCCGGGTCCGGATCGAGGCCTACGACGCCGCGGCCGGTGTCGGCCAGCAGCGCGCCGAGGCGCTGCGCGACGCGCTCGTGGCCGCCGGTGTGAGCGCCAGCCGGCTGCAGGTCAGCGGCAAGAAGGCGGCGGCGACCAAGGCGCGTTCCGCCGAGGTCATCATCGCGCCGTGATACTTGGCCGGTACCGCGTCATGCCCGTCGGGCATGACGCAACTGGTTGTTTTTGTTTAATTTCCGTTGTTCTGCGTGTTCAGCCTGAACCCCGCCTAGGCGGGCTCGACGATATCGTCTGAAAGGGTTGAACCGGCTTCGAAGCAAGCGTAGGGTCAGTTGTCCGGGTCGCCTTCCGCGGCCTGGACGATTGGAGGGCCGGCAATGCACCAGCGCCACGAATCACAGCAGTCCGAGGTCCAGGTTGAACTGGACGCCGCTGCGGGTTCGCAGGTCAGGGTTGCCCGGCACTCCGCCCCAAGCAGCGCCCCGTGCCGTCAGGCCGGGGCGTTCTTGTTTCTGCAGAAGCGATAGGAGGTTCATCATGTTTGAAGGTCAGCCCCAGAGCGACATCGACGCACGGCGCAAGCAGGATCCGGAATTCAAGGCGCTCTACGAACGGCACCAGAAGTTGAACAAGAAGTGCATGGATGCCGAGCTGGGCGTACTTCCGATAGACCGCCTCACCCTGGGACAGATGAAGCGTGAGAAGCTGCTGGCCAAGCAGAAGCTGGAACGGATGTACGCCTCCCCCGTGCACTGACGCCTTTACCTCCACGTCTATTAGCCCCTACGTCGCGGGCGGTTCCGGTCACCTCGTCGACCGGTGCCGTCCGCGCCGCTTGATGAACGCGGCAACCTGACTTTCGCCGCCAACCGTCGGATAATCACCGGTCCGGCCGCATTGCGGCGCGAATCGATGTGAACCGATGGCAATCCACTCCTCCGTACTCGAACTCATTGGCCAGACCCCGATCGTCAAGGCCCAGCGCCTGGATACCGGCGTCTGCGAGCTTTACCTGAAGCTCGAGAGTGCCAATCCCGGAGGATCGATCAAGGACCGCATCGGCCTGTCGATGATCGAAGCCGCCGAGCAGCGGGGCGACCTCAAGCCGGGCGCGACCCTGGTCGAGGGCACCGCCGGCAACACCGGCCTGGGCCTGGCGCTGGTCGCCCAGCAGAAGGGCTACAAGCTGATCCTGGTGGTACCGGACAAGATGAGCCGCGAGAAGATCTTCAATCTCAAGGCGATGGGTGCCGAAGTGCGCCTGACCCGGTCGGACGTGGCCAAGGGGCATCCGGAGTACTACCAGGACATGGCCAAGCGCGTGGCCGAGGAAACCCCGGGCGCCTACTTCATCAACCAGTTCGGCAACCCGGACAACCCGGCCGCGCACGAGTTCGGCACCGGCCCGGAAATCCTGGCGCAGATGGACGGCGACCTAGACGCGATCGTGTTCGGCTGCGGCAGCTCGGGCACCATGACCGGCCTCTCGCGCGCCTTTGCCACCCTCTCGCCGAAGACCGAGCTGGTGCTGGCCGATCCGGTTGGCTCGATCCTGGCCGAATACATCAATGACGGCGTGCTCAACGACAAGTCGGGCAGCTGGCTGGTGGAAGGCATCGGCGAGGACTTCCTGCCCTCGATCGCCGATTTCAGCCGCGTCACCAAGGCCTACGCGATCAGCGATGCCGAGAGCTTCCACACCGCGCGCGAGCTGCTGGGCAAGGAAGGCATCCTCGGCGGCTCCTCGACCGGCACCCTGCTGGCCGCGGCGCTGAAGTACTGCAAAGAGCAGACCACTCCGAAGAAGGTGCTGGTGCTGGTCTGCGATACCGGCAACAAGTACCTCTCCAAGATGTACAACGACTACTGGATGCTGGACAACGGCTTCCTGGAGCGCCCGCAGTCGGGCGACCTGCGCGATCTGATCCTGCGCCCGTACGGCCAGCGCGACACCGTGGTGATCGGCCCGAACGACCTGCTGACCACCGCCTACCAGCGCATGAAGCTGTATGACGTCTCGCAGCTGCCGGTGATGGACGGCGACCAGCTGGTCGGCATCGTGGATGAAAGCGACGTGCTGCTGCATGTCTACGGCGACGAAGCCCGTTTCCGCGACCCGGTCGCCACCGCGATGGTCAGCAAGCTGGACCGCCTGGACGTGAAATCGCCGATCGAGGCCCTGTTGCCGGTGTTCGACCGCGGCCAGGTCGCCATCGTCATGGACGGCGCCAACTTCCTTGGCCTGATCACCCGCATCGACCTGCTGAACTACCTGCGCCGCCGCGTACAGTAAGCGTCTGTGTCGCAATGAACCCATGTTTATCCGCGTCAACGGCCGATTAAGCCACCGCTGATAGACTTCCGCTCCTTTTGCGGGGGCCCCCCGGGGCTCCCCTTGCTGGGAAACAACATGTCCGATCACGCTTCCTCCGGGCACGGCGACCGCTCGCTCGCCCTGGCCACGCTGGCCATCCATGGCGGCCAATCGCCGGACCCGAGCACCGGCGCGGTGATGCCGCCGATCTACGCGACCTCCACCTACGCCCAGTCGAGCCCCGGCGAACACCAGGGCTTCGAGTACTCGCGCACCCACAATCCCACTCGTTTCGCCTACGAGCGTTGCGTGGCCTCCCTGGAAGGCGGCAGCCGCGGTTACGCGTTCGCCTCGGGCATGGCCGCCAGCTCCACGGTGATGGAACTGCTGGATGCCGGCAGCCACGTGGTGGCGATGGACGACATCTACGGCGGCACCTTCCGCCTGTTCGAGCGCGTGCGTAAGCGCACCGCCGGCCTGCAGTTCAGCTTCGTCGATCTGACCGACCTGGCCGCGTTCGAAGCCTCGATCACCCCGCAGACCAAGATGGTCTGGATCGAGACCCCGACCAACCCGATGCTGAAGATCGTGGACATCGCCGCGGTGGCCGCCATCGCCAAGCGCCACGGGCTGCTGGTGGTGGTCGACAACACCTTCGCCTCGCCGATGCTGCAGCGTCCGCTGGAGCAGGGCGCGGACCTGGTCCTGCACTCGGCCACCAAGTACCTCAACGGGCACTCGGACATGGTCGGTGGCATGGTTGTGGTTGGCGACAACGCCGAACTGGCCGAGCAGATGGCGTTCCTGCAGAACTCCATCGGCGCCGTGCAGGGGCCGTTCGACAGTTTCCTGGCCCTGCGCGGCCTGAAGACCCTGCCGCTGCGCATGAAGGCGCACTGCGCCAATGCGCTGGCCCTGGCCCAGTGGCTGGAAAAGCACCCGGCCGTCGAGAAGGTCATCTATCCCGGCCTGACCTCGCACCCGCAGCACGAACTGGCGACGCGCCAGATGAACGGCTACGGCGGCATCGTCTCGATCGTCCTCAAGGGCGGTTTCGAGGCGGCCAAGCGCTTCTGCGAGAAGACCGAACTGTTCACCCTGGCTGAGTCGCTGGGTGGGGTGGAAAGCCTGGTGAATCATCCTGCGGTGATGACGCATGCCTCGATTCCGGTGGAACGCCGGGAGAAGCTGGGGATCAGTGATGCGTTGGTAAGGTTGAGTGTTGGGGTTGAGGAGCTGGGGGATCTGCAGGTGGATCTGGAGCGGGCCCTGGTGGAAGCAGCCTGATGATGGGTAGACGTATCGAGTTGATGCTGAGCCTGACCGGCCGCGACATCAAGAAGAAGTACAAGGATTCGCTGCTGGGCGCGCTATGGGGCGTGCTCGTGCCGCTGATCATGCTGGCGATCTATACGGTCATCTTCAGCACGATCTTCAGCGCCAAGTGGAAAGGCATCGAAGTCCATACCAAGGTCGATTACGCCGTGCTGCTGTTCATCGGTCTGATCGTCTACAACTTCTTCGCCGAGTCGGTCACCCGCGCGCCGACGGCGATCTTGAGCAACCCGAATCTGGTCAAGAAGGTAGTGTTTCCGCTGGAGGTGCTGCCTCCGGTCGTGGTCCTGTCGTCGCTTTACAACGCGGGCGTCGCAACGATCGCCCTGGTCGCGTTCCTGATCTTCAGCAGTTTCGGATTGCACTGGCAGATCATCCTGCTGCCGCTCCTGATCATTCCGATGCTCGCGCTCACCATGGGCGTGACGTATCTGTTCGCGTCGCTGGGCGTGTTCTTCCGCGACGTCGACCAGTTGGCCGGCCTGCTGGCGCGCATCCTGCAGTACCTGACGCCGGTGCTGTATCCGTCGATCATTTTCCCCGATGCGATCGGCAGGTGGATGCGGTTGAGCCCGCTGGCCATCTATGTCGAGCAGACCCGCGCGCTGATCGTTGCCGGCACCTTGCCCGATTGGGGTCTTTACAGCTGGGCAGTGGCTTGGTCGTTGGCCATCTTCTTCTTTGGTTATTGGTGGTTCCAGCGTACCCGGAGGGCTTTCGCCGATGTCGTCTGAAGATCTGGTCATCGATATCGAGAATGTCAGCAAAGTCTTCAACATTTTCGACAAACCGTCCGACCGGCTGCTGCAAATGCTGCTGCCGCGTCTTGGGCGTGTCCTGCCTGGCAGCGGCAACTGGTCATCCCGGCAGCGCGGCCGCGAGTTCTGGGCGCTGCGTGATGTCAGCCTCAAGGTCAAGCGCGGGGATGCCGTGGGCATCATCGGGCGCAATGGCTCGGGCAAGTCCACGCTGTTGCAGATCATTGCCGGCACGTTGGCGCCGACCAACGGCAAGGCTCACGTCAACGGGCGCATTGCTGCCCTGTTGGAGCTGGGCAGCGGATTCAATCCGGATTTCACTGGCCGCGAGAACGTCATCCTCAACGGCATGATCCTCGGTCTGACCGAGCGTGAGGTCATGCAACGTTTCGACGCGATCGCTGCGTTCGCCGACATCGGCGACTTCATCGAGCAGCCGGTACGCACCTATTCCAGCGGCATGATGTTGCGCCTGGCATTTGCCGTGCAGACCCAGGTCGAGCCGGACATCCTGATCGTCGATGAAGCCTTGGCGGTGGGTGATGCGCTGTTCCAGAAGCGCTGCTTCCAGCAGATGGAAGCGCTGAGGGCCAACGGTTGCACACTGCTGCTGGTGTCGCACGATCAGGAGTCCATCCGGACCCTGACCGACCACGCCATCCTGCTTCGCGATGGTGCCGTGCGCGCGGCCGGTCCTTCCTCGGAAGTGGTCCTGGAGTATCGCAAGCAGCTGCATGATGACGAGCGCGATTACTACGCTTCGCTCAGCGCGCAGCACCTGCAGCATGCGCAGAAGGTCGTGGAGGCGCAGCAGCCGACCGAGGGCCCTGCCCATGACGCATCACCGGTGCTGGGGGCACGCAGCGACAAGCTGTCGTTCGGCGACTACGACTGCGTGGTGGAGCGTGTCCGGATCTTCGATGAACAAGGCGAGGAATGCGCCTATTTCCTGCCGGGTGAGCGTGTCGTCATCGAAGTCGTCGCCCGACCCGTGCGTGACATGGATAAGCTCAACGTCAACATCCGTCTGCGCAACAAGGAAGGCGTCAAGCTTTATTCGTGGGGCACCTTGAACCAGGACGTGACCCGCTGGGCCGAACTCGGCCAGGCGACCCCGAGTGTCTGGGGGACTACTTTCGCGGCCGACACCCCCTTCGCGATACGCTTCTCATTCGACTGCGACCTGGGCGTGAATTTCTACGAAGTTCAGGCTTCCGTTTCTGAAGAAGTGGAGCGTTTCGGGGGCGCGCAACGGATGCTGCATTGGCGCGATGAGGCGGCCTTCTTCCAGGTCGGAATGCGCCAGAAGGAATACACCTTTGGCGGTGTCTGCGATCTGCGCATGCGCGCGGATATTGCCGACGCCCATTGATAGCGGACGGTCCAATGGATATGACTCAGATGGCTGTTGAACACGGACTCTCTCCCGCCACCACCCGTGTGGCGGCGCAGCGCCTGCTGGCTTGGCTGCCTGTAGGCCCCGCGGCCATGCTAGGCGACAGTGCGCCCGGACTGCTGGCTGCGCTGCGTGGTCACGGTATGTCCATCCAGACGGGAGCGACCGGCGCCGATGCGGCCGCCGGCATCATCGTCCTGACCCGGTCCGACGTTCTGGACGACGCAGTGGCCCGCCTGCAGACGCTGCTTGCCGACTTCAGCGGCCCAGTCTGCCTGGTCGTGTCCGGGGCGGCCGCACAGGCGGGCGATCGTGCCTTCTGGGAGGCTGCTGTCATCCAGGCCGAATGGCGCAAGCACCCGCTGAACGAACGCGTCGCGCCCTATGGCGAGCTGGATCGCGTATCGGGGCTGGTCATGCTCGCGTTTGAGCGCGTGCCCTCCGCGGCCGTCGCGGTGTATCCGCTGCAGGCGCTGGTCGAAGAGCGCGATCTGCACACGGACATGACGCGTGAGCCGGGGCGTCGTTCGGATGCACACATGACCCGCTATGCGCAGGCGGCGCAGTTCATCCGCCCGGGCGATCGGGTGATCGACGTGGCCTGCGGCCTGGGCTACGGCTCCTACCAGCTGGCCCATGACAGCCAGGCGGGCTCGTTCACGGGTGTGGACGCCAGTGAATTCGCCGTCGAATACGCCACGGTCAACTTCGCCGCGGTCTCGCCGATCCCGATGCGGTTCGCCGTCGGCGACGCGCAGGACCTGACCGGCATGGCCGATGAGTCGGCGGATTTCGCCGTATCGGTCGAGACGCTCGAGCACCTCCCTGAACCCGACCGTCTGCTGGCGGAACTGCATCGCGTGCTGTCACCGGCCGGCAGGGTGTATGCCAGCGTGCCCAATGACTGGTCCGATGAGACCGGGGAAGATCCCAACCCCTTCCACTTCCACGTGTACGACTGGGAGCGTCTGGTCGCACAGTTCACGCGAAACGGCTTCGAGATCGAAAAGGCGTGGTTGCAGGATGCCGGCGGCGGGCAGAAGCGCTCGCTTTCGGCGCGTTCGATGCTCGAGATCGATCCGGTGGCCGGCCCTGCCTGCGATGGCGAATGGCTGCTCGTCCTGGCGCGCAAACGCACGGCCGCCGTGGCGGTCGACGACGATCCCCTGGCCTCCGTGCGTGCACTTCTCCTCGACGGGCGGCGGGATGATGCCGTCGCGCTGCTGGAGGTTGAGCAAACAGCCGGTACACCATTGCGCAGCGCGCGTGCACTGGCAATGGCGGCGATCCTGGCCGCGGCCGACGGCCGCGCGGATATCGCCGAGTCGCATTGGCGCAGTGTCCAGACGCACGCGCGTCAGGCGCTGGCCGATCCTGTGACCGAAGCCCAGGCCAGTGCCCTGTTGGGCATTGCCGTCGCCCAAGGGGCAGCCGGTTCCGAACTCCCCCCCGGCGCAGTGTACCGGCAGTGGCTGGACCATCCCGTGGCGCTCGATTCGATGTTCTGCGCGGTGCAGACGATGAGTGGCGATGTGGACGACCGCGCCATCACGGCCGGTCCCGTCGACGGCGCCGAGCACATCAACATGGGCGCGCGTGACGTGCGCCAGCTCATCGAGGCAAAGGACTGGCTGGACGCCAAATACCATCAGCATCTGCAGCAGATCGCGGAACTGGAGCAGTATGTCGCTGAATTGGAGCAGGCCCGACACTGGCTGGATGGCCAGTACCACGGCCTGACCGCGGAGCTGAAGCGACTCAACGACGCAGTAAAGCCGTCTGCTGACAATCCGCCAGGATGAGCGCGGGATGAGCACCGTGGCGCCCCCCGTTGCACCCGTCGAGCCGCTGGATCCCGCACTGGCCGGGCCGCTCGCGGCTTACTGCCTGCGCACGGCAGGCCCCGGACGGGTACTGCTTGCCGCCCCCGAGTTGATGTCGCTGGTCGCCCCGCTGCTGGCGGCGGGCTGCGAGGTGGCGTGTGTGTCGCCCTCGCCGGAGGCGTGGCTGCCGCAGAACATCGCGGTGTACCCGACATGGGAGGCTTGGCAGGCTGCTTCGTCCCCTGCGGACCTGCTGGTGGCCTGGACATTCTGGCCGGGCGCCACGGCGGAGGGCTCCGCATCCATGGCGTCGGCGATGCTGCTTGCCTCTCCGGAGGGCCGGGAGGAGGTGGCCGCCGAGTGGCACGGCCGGGCACTGGCCGATGGCTGGCAACGGCACAGCGCCGCGTTCGTGATGTCGGGTGCGCCCGATGGGCTCGATGTCCTTGCGCTGGCCCGTCCCGGCGTCGCCATGCAGCTTGCCGATGGTGGCCGCCTTGCCGGCTGCCATGGCCTGGCGGCGGCCCTGATCCGTCCCGGTGACGCGGTCCTTGCCACGCATGCGGACGCCGACGGGCTCTGGAGGATTCCCTACGAGCAATCGCGCTGCAGTTGGCTGGGGGTGCTGTCCGCGAGCCCTGCGCCCGCGCCGTCGACGGATGGCATTGCGTGGCTTGCACCGGACGTCTGGCAGCAGACGCGGCGCAACGTTGATGTATTCATCACCGTCGTGGACGGCAGCAGTGCCGATCAGGACGGGCTGATCGAGCATGCCGATTCAGCACTCGTGCGCAGCGGGCGGCTGGTGGTGATCCTGCCGATCGAAGCTGGCGGTATCGCCGTGGAAGAGCGACTGCTCGACGAACTGGAGCGGCGGCAGCTAGTCCTGGATCGCGCCTGGTGGCAGCGGACGGATCGCCAAAGTGGCCTTGGCCAGTTCATTGAAATCGCCTGCGACCGGTCGGGCCGGCTGGCGATCGATGCAGGTGCCCCCGCGCTTGCCGACACCCTCATCCTGATGGCAGTGAAGGTGAACGGCGCCGGCGTAGCGCGCGACCCTGAATTGTCCGCACCGAACATCGTGGCCTTCCAGCGCGACTACCTGGATGCCAGTGTCGTGCGCCTGATCGTCGCGATGGGGCTGCGCTTGGAATCGGCCCCGGCGCGCCGGCAACTTGCTTTCCACATTCTGGAAACGTCCCCCAAGGAATCGGCCGACCACGGGGCCGCACTGTGCGTTCTGATGTACGACGGCGTCGCAATGGGAGGCGATCGCCAGGACTACCTGCTTTCCCTGCTGGCCGACTACCTTGGGCAGCCCCCGGGCAATCCCACGGTGCTGCGCTGGCAGGTCTCGCTGACGTATGCGGCGGCGGCCTTCCATCATGCCGCCGGTGACCTCGCCACGGCGGCCAGCCTGTACGAAAAGGTCCTGGGCTTTGATGTGCTGGCCTTCAGCCCGCTGCTAGGGACAAAGACCACCACCGCCGCCGTGCGACTGGGGTGGATCCGTTTCGCCACCGGTGACATCGACGGCGCGCGACACGCATGGTCGCGCGGGTTGGACGAAGCGCGCCGGCTGTCCGGGCAATCCGACTGGCTGGAAGTGGCCGGACATGCGGATGCGCCGGAGACCTTTTCCCTTCCGGAGTTCGCGGCGGTCTTGGACGAGGCGGGCCGCCTTGCATCGGCACTGCGCCTGACCGCAGAAGTGCCGATGCGTCCAGGCCTGACCTGGCAGTGGGCCAATCAGTCATGGCAGCAGCAGCTGACGGAGGCGCGCGCCGCGCTGGTGCAGCGGCAGGCATGGCAGGACCAGTTGCAGGATGCGAAGAATTGGCTCGACGGGCAGTACCACCAGCTGACGGCAGAACTTGAACGCCGTGCCCAGGCCATCGACGCGTTGACTACCAGCAACTGCGACCTGGCGACCGACAACGCCGGTGTCCGCGCCGCGTTCCGGCTCGCGCACCTGCACGCCGTGCAGGAGAAGGAGGATATGGAGCGGCAGCGGGACGCCGCGCGGTCCGACTATGCGGAGCTCGCCGCCCATCACCAGCGTCTATTCGACGCGGCGCAGGATTTGAGCGCGGCTACCCGGGCCGTGCTGGGTACCGTCCCGCAATCGAAACTCCCGGCAGAATCGATTGCCGAGGAGATGTCGCGGCTGGCAGCCTCATTCGACCAGGTACCGCTCAAGCGCCAGCTGCGGATGTTGATGCGCACCCTTGCTTCGCTGCTCGGCGGGAAACAGGAGCGATGATGTCCGACCTCACCGTGATCATCACCTTCCATCGCGAAGGGATACTCGCCCACGCTGCCTTGAAGACCTATCTGCTTTCCCGGGATCTGGCCCGCCAGGCCGAGATCGAGGTGCAGATGATCCTGGTGTTGGACAGGGCCGACGCGGAAACCATGCAGATCGTGCGTGGCCATCCTGACCTGCGCGGCGACGAGGTGATTATCGAGACGGCGGTTGGTGACAGTGCTCTTGCCCGTAACGTGGGCATCGGCTCGGCCAAGGGGACGTACGTCTGCACCCTCGACGGCGATGACCTCATCAGCCGTGATTACCTGCAGAGGCACGTCGAGTTCGCACGGCGTGCGTCGGGGCGGTTTATCCTGCACCCAGAAGTGGTTGCCAGCTTCGGAGTGGACCATCGTTTTACCCGCCAGCTGGACCCGCGGACCATGCCCTTCTCCCCGGACATGATGATCTCCGGAAACCCCTGGGTTAGTGCGGTCTTCGCCCGGCGTGACGTATTCCTGGAGGTGCCGTACGTTGCTTGTTTTCCCCGCCAGACCGGGTTCGGCTATGAGGACTGGCACTGGAACTGTCAGACCATGGCCAACGGTTACGAGCACATGGTCGTTCCCGGTACGGCGTACTTCTATCGCCTCAAAGCCTTCGGTTCGATCAATACGGACAGCAATGCGCTGCGCGCGGTGATGCCGCCGAGCGATCTCTTTGGTCGCTGGGAGCGCCCATGATCCGCAGGGTTGTAGGGCTCGTACGCCGCGTCAGCATCCGCCGGTTGTTCACTGATCCGCGCGCGGAGCTGGGGCGCATTCTCGCTTGGCTAGGCCGGAGCATGGATCGGTTGGCGACGGTTACCGCCCAAGGGCGGGCAGACCTGCCGCCGTGGCTGCACGATGAGATGATCGCGCTGGCCAGCATCGAGCCCGGACTCTTGAATAGCAGTGGCGACACCGATCATTACCGGTACTGCGGTATTTCGATGGTGACCGAGCCGGGCGAACTGTATCGCCGGATCGTGGCAGAGGTAGGCACGTATCCTTACAGCCACGTGCTGATTCTTCCTTGGCTGGAACGCGGTGGCGCCGATCGTGGCGCGTTGTACCACCTCCAGGCATGGACGGAGTGTATGCCTGCCGGGAACATTCTCGTGCTGCTCAGTGAAGCCGCGGATTCGGCATGGATAGACCGCGTTCCTGCGGGCGTGAAGGTGGTCCAGTTCGGTAGGATCACCAGAGACCTGGTCATAGATGACCGGGTCATGCTGCTGACCCGGCTGCTCGTCCAGATGCAGCCGTCGGTGATCCACAACATCAACTCACCGGTGGCCTGGGAGTCCTTCCGGAGGTCCGGCCTGGCCCTGCGCCAGCGCTCGCGTCTGTTCGCCTCGCTTTTCTGCGACGATCATGACGGCAACATGGTGCCCGTCGGTTACGCGCGCAGCTACCTTCGCGGCTGTTACATCCATCTGGCCGCCATCTTCTGCGACAACACCGTGTATCCGGAGACGTGGGCGCTGGACCTGGGTGTCCCCCGCGACGCATTCACCGTCCTGCGTTTTCCCTATGATCGCGCCGTCATCGAGAAGGATGACGTGTTTGAGATCCAAGGGCCGCCCCGTGTGCTGTGGGCCGGCCGGTTCGATCGTCAGAAGCGCCCCGACATTCTCCTCGCAGTCGCCCGCTCGATGCCGACCGTAGGCTTCGATGTTCACGGCGTATCCGTTATCGGTCCCGAGCATCCGGCGATACGCGAACTGCGTACGCTGCCCAATGTCACCCTGCATGCAGCCTTCGCGCGCTTTGAAGACATCGTCACGCCTGCGCATGTAGGTTATCTTTTCACAACTTCCTGGGAAGGCCTGCCCACGATCCTGCTGGATGCGGCTGCGTCAGGGCTGCCCATCGTGGCACCGGCTACGGGCGGTATCGTCGATCTGATCGATAGGGTATGGCTCGTCGACGATCCGGACGATGTAGACGCATTCAAGCAGCGGCTTCACCGGTTGATCGCGGAGCCGGAGTTGCGACGGTCACGGCGTCGTCAGCAATATGCCGCGCTGGCGACCGGGCGCGGCTGGCGCGATTTCATGCATGCCCTGCGCGGCGTCGCAGGTTATCTGCCCGAAGCAAAACCAACGTTCCTCAGTATCAGCCAACAGGAAAGCGCGAAGTGATTATCGGACGGGGACTGGTCGCAACGGCTTTCGCACAGGACTGGCTGCACGACCAGACAACCGTGCTGGTGGCCGCTGGAGTTTCAAACTCCGCCGAAAGCGATCCTGCGGCATTCCTGCGGGAAGAGGCACTGCTGGATGATGTCCTGGCCAGCCCGGCGGCTCGCCTCATTGCCTATTTCGGCAGTTGCGCGGTCGGTAACTCCGCCGAGCGCCAGACTCCTTACCTTCAGCACAAGGCGCGGATGGAGGTGAAGGTTCTCGCCGATCCGCGCGGGCGGGTGTTCCGCCTACCGCAGGTGGTGGGCGAGGGGGGGAACCCACATACGCTGACCAATTTTCTTCGCACCCGGATTGAATCCGGCGAGCCGTTCGACGTATGGGCACGCGCCGAGCGCAACCTGATTGACATCCAGGACGTGGCCACCCTGGGGACGCACGTGCTTCGCCATGCGACCGACTTTCCCCGGTTGATGTCGCTGGCCGACATCCATTCGACCAACATGCTCGATATCGTCCACGCGATGGAGCGGGTGCTGGAGCGTCAGGGGACTTACCGGATACTCGATCAAGGCGTGTCGTTCCCGATCGACACGGAGGACTGCGAACGTGCGGCCAAGGCATCAGGGGTCCGTCTTGGCGATGGATACCTTAACGCGCTGCTTCAGAAATACTATGGTGGACATACTGGAAAAGCGGCATCTTGATGCGAAGGATGCTGTCGACGCGCAGTCGACCTGTACACAAGTATGATCAACGGCCTTCCCCGGCTTTTGCCGCGGATTCGACACTAACTTATTCAGAATTGGTGATGCGCAATGAATGCGGTCAGTAAGCAATGCGGCTGCGGGAGTGATGTATGACCGCCCCGGCATTGAGTGCCATCGTGACGTTCCACGGGGAAGGAATCCTCGCGCATACCTCACTGCGTTCCTATGCGCTGTCCCGTACGGTCGCGCGGAAGGCAGGTTTCGAGGTCCAGCTGGTGCTGGTCCTGGATTGCGCCGACGCGCAGACCCGTGCATTCGTTGTGGGGCACCCGGATCTTGATGGGACCGAGAGCATTGTCGAAACCAAGGTGGGCGATCTGGCGTTGGCGCGCAATGCCGGTGTCGCGGCCAGTCGCGCGGATTACATCTGTACCTTGGATGGCGATGACCTGATTTCCACGAGTTATTTCGTCAAGCACCTTGAAGAGGCTGGCCGGCTGAGCGGACCGTTCGTGCTCCACCCCGAAATGGTGTTGAGCTTCGGCATGTACAGCGCCTACAACTGGCAGGTCGACCAGGCCGGCAGTTATTACGACGAGCGCGCGCTGCTGACGGTCAATCCCTGGATCAGTGCGGCGTTTTCCACCCGCAGGTTGTACGAAACCATTCCCTACGTAGCCTGCTACCCGCGGCAGACCGGATTCGGTTACGAAGACTGGTACTGGAACTGCGAGACCATCGCGCGCGGCGTGGTCCACCGGCTTGCATGGGGATCGGCGTATTTCTACCGTCGCAAGTGGCATGGCTCGCTCAATGAGGCCAGTCACGCGATGAAGACCGTCATTCCGCGGACCTCGCTATTCGCGCCGGGCCGCATCCGCAGCGAGGAGCACCGCCGTGTTTGACCGCTGGACGCACAATCGATGGACGCACAATCGATGGGTGCGCAATCGATATACGCGACGCGTCGCCCACTGGGTGCGCCGCCTCGTGGCGCTGCTGTTTGGTCCGGATGGCGCGCAGGCGGCTACTGGTGCAGCGCCCGGTGCGACGCTCACTGGCGGGATACCTGCCATGCCGGCCTGGCTGTGCGAAGAAATGACCCAGCTCGCTGCGCTTGAGCCGGAACTGCTGCCGCCCGGGACCGGGTTTGACCGCTATGCGTTCTACTCGATTCCAATCAGCACCGCTCCAGGTGAGGTCTATGCCAGGCTCGCCGATGCGATTGGAGAGCAACCGTACAGCCATGTGCTGCTGGTGCCTTGGCTGAAGCAGGGTGGGGCGGACCGCGGAATCCTTTATTACGCGCGCGCCATTGCCGAACACAACCCGGCGGCCCGGATACTGGTGCTGAGCACTGAAAACTCACCCTCGCCGTGGGCGTCACGATTGCCGCCACAGGCGACGCACGTGGACTTCGGCCATCACGCATCGTCGCTGGACTTCGCGCTGCAGGTCTCGGTGATCGTCCGGGTGCTGGTGCAGCTGCGTGCCTCGATGGTGCACATAGTCAATTCACGCGTGGGTTGGGAGGCCATTCTCCGCCACGGGTTGGCGCTGACCCAACATTCGCGTCTGTTTGCCTCGATCTTCTGCGACGATTACGATCTGCGCATGAATCCGGTGGGCTATGCGCGTGACTATCTGCGCTACTGCTATCCCTACCTGTCAACGGTGATCTGCGACAACTCGCAATATCCGCACATCTGGTCGCGGGAGCTGGGCGTGCCCACCTCATTGTTCACCGTTGTCCCCTTCCCTTATGACGGGGAGCCTCCGCAGCTGCCGTCGACGGCGCTGTCCGCCTCCGACCCCGATCGCGTGCTGTGGGCCGGGCGCCTGGATCGCCAGAAACGCCCAGATCTGCTGGCGGCGATTGCCGCGCGGCTGCCTGAAGTGCACTTCGATGTGTATGGCGCCCAGGTGATGGCCGGTGCATCGGCACAGGACCTGGGGAGGCTCAGGTCGCTGCCGAACGTTACCCTGCACGGCGAATTCCAACGCCTGGAGGCCGTCGCCAGTCCCAGCCACTTCGCCTATCTGCACACTACTTCGTGGGAAGGTACGCCCACCATCCTGTTTGATGCGGCGGCCGCCCGCTTGCCGATCTGTGCGCCGGCCGTGGGTGGCATCGTGGATTTCCTGCCGCATCAGGATCTGATCGACGTACCCGACGACATCGACGCGTTCGTGCAGCAGCTGCAGCTGCTGCGCGCGTCAGCCACGCTGCGTGACCAACGTGTGGAGCGTCAGCTTGAATCGCTCGTGCGAAACCGCCAATGGGGCAGCTTCACGGGTAACCTGCAGCGCCTTGATGGCTATCTGGCGTCGCAGGAGCGCAGCGACGACCGAGCCGCCGACAACGCATGATGTTCAGAGAGGACGCACAATGAAGGTTCTGGTTACCGGCGGCGCCGGCTTTGTCGGCTCGCATACGGTCGTGGAACTGGTCGCGGCCGGCCACGAGGTGCAGGTGGTGGAGAATTTCTGCAACAGCGAGCGCTGGATCGTCGAGCGCATCGAGCGCATAACCGGCAAGGCGCTGGCTCTGGACGAAGTGGACATCCGTGATCGCGCAGCGCTGCTGGGCAGCCTGCAGCGCTTCCAGCCCGATGCGGTGATCCACTTCGCCGCGCTGAAGTCGGTGTCTGAAAGCGCCGAGCGGCCTGCCGATTACTACGACGTCAACGTGGCCGGTACCGCCACCTTGCTTGACGTGATGGATCAGGTCGGCTGTCACCGGATCGTGTTCAGCTCGTCGGCTACCGTGTACGGTCAGCCAGATGCCTGTCCGGTGGCCGAAACCGCCCCCGTTGGACCGGGCAATCCCTATGGTCGGACCAAGCTGATCGGTGAGTGGTTGATCCGTGACTGCGTCGCCGCACCGGGTGCGGCGCTCCATGCCGCCATCCTTCGATACTTCAACCCGGTGGGCGCGCATCCGAGTGGTCTCATCGGCGAGCTGCCGCGTGGGGTTCCCAACAACCTTGCCCCCTACATCACGCAGACCGCGGCGGGCCAGCGCGATTACATCCGCGTGTTCGGCAACGATTACGCCACGCCTGACGGCACCGGTGTGCGTGACTACATCCACGTAGTGGACCTGGCCAAGGCGCATGTTGCCGCGCTGGGCGCATTGGGCGGTCGCCGCGAGCGTGACCTCACGCTCAACCTCGGCACCGGTCGCGGTTACTCGGTGCTGGAACTGATCGAGACCTTCGCCACGGTGGTGGGGAAACCCATCCCGTACCAGCTCCAAGGGCGCCGTGCGGGCGACATCGGCGAGTGCTGGGCCGATCCATCGCTGGCCAACGAGGTGCTGGGTTGGCGGGCGGAAGAATCGTTGCAGGATATCTGCACGGACGCCTGGCGCTGGCAGATGAACGTGGCAGGACAGGCCGGCTAAGGCCAAGGTCGGCGGCATGTCGTCGCGGCCGGCACGTTCAGTGCTTCGGCGAGACCCGGAACACCCATACGTTCATTACCACGAACACGATGACAGGCACGGCTATGGCGGAAAACAGGATGCCCCAGCGGTAATCCAGCTGCGCCTGGGAGATCACCGCCATGCCGCCGGCGGACAGCGCGATGTTCAGGCCGTGCACCACCAGGAATTTGCCGGATTCGCTGGCCACCTCGCCCTTGGAGGCAAACGTGAAGTACTTGTGGGCCATGAAGTTGGGCGCCAGCAGCAACAGGTAGGCCACCACGGTGGCCAGCACCGGGTGCATGCCCCCCTTGTCCACCAGCAGCCAGGTGAGCAACGCGAACAACAACGTACTGGTGCCGCCGACCGCGCCAAACCTGACCAGCTTGCCGACCAGCTGCTTCATCTCCGCCCGGTTCACGGCGCGGTGTCCACCGTCGAGTCCACGCGCTCGGCGATGGCGTACTGCGTTGGCGTAGTGAAGTTGAGCAGGATCCGGCCGACATACTCGCCGATGACACCGAGCGCCAGCAGCTGCACGCCTCCCATGATCAGGATGGCGACGATCAACGAGGACCAGCCTACCGCAACGCCGGGATCCAGCAGCTTGTGGATCACGATGATCGCGGCGAACACGAAGCCCGCCGCCGAGATGGCCATGCCGGTCAGCGATGCCATCCGCAACGGGGCCACTGAGAAACTGGTCGCCATCTTCAGCCAAAGCGAGATGGACTTCTTCAGGCTGTATCCCGAGGTGCCGTCCTCCCGCGCGTGGTGGCCGACCGTGCGGGTGGTGATGCGCGCGGTGGCCGACAGGATCAGGCCGTCCAGGTAGATCGCAGGACCGCGGAATTGGACCACTTCGTTGCGCACGCCACGTTTCATCGCCTTGAACGGCGACAGGTAAAGACCCTTGGGCTTTTCCAGCAGCCAGGTCGCCACCCGGTCATTGAAGCGGCTGCCGAGGATTTTCCAGGCGGCGTGCTTGCGCCCCAGGAAGGTGCCGTAGCAGACGTCATTGTCGTCGTCCAGCGCCTCCACCAGGGTGGGGATGTCCGAGGGCGCATGCTGGAGGTCATCGTCCATGGTGACGATGACCCGGCCACGGCATTCGCGCAGGCCGGCGAAGATGGCCATGTGCTGGCCGACGTTCTTGCGCAGGTTCAGCGCCCGGACCCAGGAATGCGTACGGGCCAGTTCGCTGGCCACCTTCCAGGAGCCGTCCGGACTGCGGTCATTGACCAGGATCAGTTCCAGCGAATAGCGCCCGCCGATGGCGGCATCGATGGCGGCGACCAGTGCGGGCAGGGTTTTCTCGCTGCGATAAGCCGGGACGACGATTGAAAGGTCGATCAAGTCCGCCGAGTCGTCAATCGCTGGGGGGGTCGCCATGGCCGTCTCAATCTGGAGGAAAATTCACTCAGTCAGGTAGTATATGCGCGAACCTGGCGCCGTGCACGGTGGGGATCTGTGACGCGTGATGCGTGTCCCTGCCCCCGGTCGCTGGCCAGATCAGGCCACGATGAGAAACGGACGAGGTATCAATTTGAATCGACTTGAACGTTTTTGCGAGATCACCCTCGATCGCCTGGATCGCAGCTACATCTGTTACATCGTCCTGATCCTGCTGGGCATGTACAGCTTGGGCCAGCTTACCGCCCCATTCATCGCCCACGATGACTTCGATTGGCTTCTGTCCGGATTCGACCAAGGCTTCGAGACGCCCCTGAGCAAGGCGGGTTCGGAAGGGCGGTGGGGCAACGTCATCTGGGCCCAGTTCAGTCACCTCCTCGGTATCAGGGCGGCGTTCGGGCTGTATCTTGTCTCGTTTTCACTCATGTGCGTCCTGATAAGCCGTGTGGTGTCGCCATCGGCTGGCGTTTTCGGCGCCCTGTTGCTTTTTCTTTCGCCGATGACCGCAGAGACCATGCAGTGGCCGGTCACCCAAGTCACTGGCGTTGTTGTCACCGTCTTGGGCTGCTTGGCGATGCTCCGGGTCCAGTCGGATGGCCCGCGGCGGTTGGTCATGGCGATTTCAGTCGTCTCGGGATTTCTTTTCTACCCCTCATTCGGGCCGCTGTTCCTGCTGATGTATGCCACGCGCTGCATGGGCGATAGGCGCAGCGTCGTTCTCGGCGGTTTCGTGTATGTCGCCAGTTTTGCCGGCGCGGTACTGCTGGTATTTTCACTGAACTACATCTTCCACGGCACCTTCTCGATCCGGCCTGCTGCGTGGCGTGAGGCCACGCCATTGATGCACGGCGGAACATTGCTGGGAAACATCGAGCGCTATCTCGGCTGGTTTTCCGCCGTGAAAGACATGTGGCCGGCGCTGCTTGGCGGAGCACTGGCGTACCTGCTTTGCTTCCGTTTTCGCGTCCGCGCCCCGCAATGCCTCGCGTTGGTGCTGTTCGGCGGCTTGTTGCTGGGCATCGACGCGTCACTTTCGGTCGTGTCCGGCCTTTCCATGCCGTTGCGCTCTACGGTCTGGCTGTGGCTGCTGCTGTGCATTCCTGTGATCTTCCTCGCCCATGAAAGGAAGACCATCGTGATCGGTCTGCTGCTTGCTTTGCCACTGGTGTACACCGGCGTGACTTTATGGGCCGGCACGTACGCCGATACACGCCACGTCTACCCGGCGATGCAGCGTACTGGCGTGGAGATCGCCCGCGCGCAGGCGGAGAATGCGGGACGGGTAGACGACGTCATCCTCTTCGGGGACGTTCACGCCAATAAACTGATGGGGCGGCTTCACAGCAATCGTGCACTTCGAAATTATCTGTACAAGGACTTCTCCCTCTACACCCGGCAGTGCGAAGAGACGTTGTGCGCCAAGGTCCAGGCGGAAATCGAGACCCGCGCCGAGGTCCCGCAATGGCTGATCATCGACCGTCATCTGGTTTGGGTGCTATCTCCGCAGAACTCCAGCACTTACTGATCTGAATCGCTGCAAGAAACCAAGAGGTTTACACGATGAATGCTGCTGCTGCGCACACGATAGGACTGCGGGCGACCTTGCTCCCGGCAACGGGCGGCCGTCGGGTGCTTCTGGCGTGCATCGTTGTCGCCACGCTTACCGTGTTGGCGCGCTTGCCGTTCGTGCTGACACCGGGCATGTCCACGGATTCGTATGCCTATCTGGACGGGTGGCCGACCTTGGCGCAGTTGGCGGGGCAGGGGCGCTTTGGCCAGTTCCTGGTCTTCAGGCTGCTGGAAGCGCTCGCCGTGGATCCTTTGGCATTTGCAACGTTGTTGCAGGGGGTCGGGTTGGCTCTGTTCGCCTTTACGATGCCATTGATGTTCTCCGCCTTTTCCACCGCGCAGCAGAATCGCTTGATTCCGCTGTGCCTGGCCGCCCTGGTGGTCACGCTGCACCCCTTCTCGGCAGAGATACTGACGTTCTCCGAGGCTTCCTTCACTGCGCTGCTGGCCACCTCAATGGGTGTTCTTGCGGTATTTCTGCTGGCCAAGCGGCCGCGATGGTGGTGGCTGGCCGGCATCATGCTGATTGCTGCACTGTCGATGTATCAACTGCTGATCAATTTCGTCGGCCTGATGATCCTGTTTGGATTCCTGCAAACCTATCTGCGTGTTGGGAACGTGCGGCGGCACGTGTGGGCCGAGTACCGGCCGCTGCTCAACACGGTGATGGTGATGGCCGGCGCATTGGTCGTGTATCTGATCGCGCACAAGGCATTGGTGATGTCGCTGGGTATCCAGGAAGTCGGGCGCGCAGGATTTCTGCCGCTGGCCAAGGTGGGCGGGCGGATGCAGGAGGTGGCTGGCTTGGGAGGATTCCTCTGGAACCGGCCGCTCTTGGTCACCTACGGCCCGGCGGCCAAGTCTCTGCTGTGGGTGATGGCGCTAACGGGCTGGGTGTTCCTGGTGGTGCGATTGCTGGCGCGGCCGCGCGCCGATGCCGCGCTGCCGATCGTGGCGATGTTGCTGGTGCCGGTAGCCGCGATTGGCGTCGTGGCTGTGGGCGCGGTGTGGTGGCCGGCGCCGCGCATCCTGGGCGGCGTGGTGGCAGCGTGGGCCATGGGGATTTACTGGCTGGCCTGGCTGGCCGATGGCCGACTCGGGCGCGTGCTGATCTGCTCGGCTGGCGGTGCATTGCTGCTTGCGTTTTCCGCCGTCGGGCATCGTGTGCACAGTGACCAGATCCAACTGAACGCATTCGATCGGTTGTTGGCGCAGCGTGTCTATACCGAGCTCACCCATGTCGATGGCTTCACTGACCAGACGGCCGTCGTGGTGGTGAATCGCCGCCTGAGTTGGTCACACCCCCTGCCGCTGGCGACGGCGTGGATGGATCTGAACCTGACCGCATTTGCGGACAAACGAGCCATCAAGGGGCTGCTGCAGCTGTCCAATGGTCGCACCTTGAATGTAGTTCCCGCCTTGCCTGCCGATATCAAGGCATGCGAATCCCTCCCCGCTTGGCCAGACATCGGATTTGCGACTGTTCGTTCGTCTGGCGATGTGCTTGTCTGCATCTGACCTCGCCTGTGCGCTGGTAGATTTGAGTTAATCCAGGATACATATGAATACTTTCCAGTCCTTGACGACGGTCAGGACCGCCGATCCGGCCACGCGTTTGGCCCAGGTCTGCATCGCGGTTACCGTCATTACACTGCTTGCCCGTCTCCCCTTCGTCGTCCAGCACGGTCTTTCGATCGATTCGTATTTCTATGTGCGTGGATTCCCCACCATGTCACAGCTGTTCGGCCAAGGCCGTTTTGGCCAGTACATGGTCTTCATGGCCGGTGAGTCCCTGGGCTTCAATGCGCTTACGTTTGGCACTCTGCTGCAAGGCGTTGGCCTGCTGTGCTTCGCGGCGAGCGTCCCACTGGTCTTCACTGCGTTTGACCGTGAAGTCCAGGTGTCGCGTGCCGGTCTGGTGTTGACCAGCCTGCTCATCACGCTGCACCCATATTCGGCTGAGATCCTTTCTTTCTCTGAGGCGTCGTTCACTGCACAGCTCGCAACCGCGATGGGCATTGGCGCCACTTTCATGGTGGCGCGTCAACCACGCCGGTGGTGGGTGGGAGCCGTCCTGCTCGTCCTCGCCCTCTCTATGTACCAGCTGCTGCTGAACTACATCGCGCTGATGCTGCTGTTCGGTGCGATCCAATTGATGGTAAAGAGCCGGGAGGCGCGCGTTTTCGAGTGGCGTCGCTATCGTGAGCTGTTCAGCCCGCTGTTGATGACGCTGGTCGGCCTTGCTGCTTACATGGTGGCCTACAAACTGGTCATCGCCGGATTTGGATTGAGCGAAACCAACCGCAGTCAGTTGTTGCCGTTGAGCATGATCGGTTCCCGTTTCGAAGAGCTGGTGAAGCTCTCTGATTTCCTTTGGAAGCGCCCTTACATCGTTGAAGATGCCCCAGTGGCGTCAGTTCTGATGTGGGTGGCTGCCGCGCTGGGCTGGGCAAGCTTTGTGGTATGTGTGATCATCCGGCGTCCACGGCAGTCGCTGGTGTGCCTGCTGCTGGCTGCGCTGATTCCTTTGGCAGGCATCGGCGTGATCGCGGCCGGCAGTGCATGGTGGCCCGTGCCGCGTGTGCTGGGGGGCATCGTGGTTATCTGGGGGATGGGAGTCTATTGGCTGTTCTACCTGTTCCGGCAGCGCTGGCAGGAGTGGGCAATTGCGATTCCGGTGGGCCTCTCGATACTGGGCGCCACCGCGATTGGCCACCGCATCCACAGTGACCAGATGCTGCTCAACGGCTACGACAAGGTGCTCGCAGCAGAGATCTACCACTCGCTCAACCAGCATCCGGAATTCAACGACCGCAGCCGTATCGCGATCGTCAACCGCAACATGCGTTGGGCGCACCCTGCGACGCTGCCGACCGCCTACATGGATCTCAACATGACCGCCTTCGCGTTGACCGGCGCGCAGCAGGGCGTTCTGCGGATGACCACGGGCCACGAGCTGAACACGGTCGAGCCGACGCCGGAGCACATCGCGGTTTGCGATACCATTCCCACGTGGCCGGCGACGGGATTCACGGCGGTCCTGCCATCGGGTGATGCGGTGGTCTGTCTCTGACACGCAAAAAAAAAGCCAGGCGGTCGTAACCGCCTGGCTCGTGCGCATCTTGACTTACAGCGCCGCTTCCAGCTCGGGCAGCAGGGTGAACAGATCCCCCACCAGCCCGATATCGGCGATCTCGAAGATCGGGGAGTCCGGATCCTTGTTGATCGCGACGATGGTGCCGGCGTCCTTGATGCCGGTCAGGTGCTGGATCGCGCCGCTGATGCCCACGGCCACGTACAGCTCCGGCGAGATGATCTTGCCGGTCTGGCCGACCTGCAGGTCACTCGGCACATAGCCGGCGTCCACGGCGGCGCGCGAGGCACCGACCGCGGCACCGAGCTTGTCGGCGAGCTGGAAGATCACCTTGAAGTTCTCTTCCGAGCCCACGCCACGGCCGCCGGAAACGACACGCTTGGCGCTCTGCAGGTCCGGGCGGTCGGTCGCACCGGCCGCCAGGCCGATGAAGCGGGTGTGGGTCGGCAGGGCCGCATCGACGCTGGCCGCTTCCACGCTGGCGCTGCCGCCCTTGGCCGCTTCCGGCCAGGACGCCGCACGCACGGTGGCGACCACGATCTGGTCGGCCGGCACCTCGACGGTGATGATGGCGTTGCCCGCGTAGATCGGGCGCTTGAAGCTGTGGCTGCCTTCCACGGTCATCAGGTCGGAGACCTGGTTGACCCCCAGCAGCGCGGCCACGCACGGCATCAGGTCCTTGCCGAAGGTGGTCGAGGGGCCGAAGACGTGGGTGTAGCCGGTGGCCAGCTGCGCGATCTGCGGGGCCAGCACCTGGGCCAGCGCCTGCGCGTTGGCGGCGTTGGTCACGGTCAGCACCTTGGCCACGCCGGCCAGCTGCGCGGCCTCGGCAGCCACGGCGGCCGGATCGGCGGCCAGCACCAGCACGTCGATGCTGGCGCCGCTGATCGCGGCGGCCGCGCTGACGGTCTTGGCGGTGGCGGCGTTGAGCTTGCCGTCGTGGTGTTCAGCGACAACGAGGATCTTGGTCATTACAGCAACCCCTTCTGCTTGAGTGCGGCGACCAGTTCGGCCGCGTCCTTGACCATCACGCCCTTGCTGCGCTTGACCGGCGCGGCGTACTGGGTGGTCTTGAAGGTATCCGCGGCGTCCACGCCGAGGTCGGCCAGCTGCAGGGTCTCCAGCGGCTTGGCCTTGGCCTTCATGATGTCCGGCAGCTTGATGAAGCGCGGCTCGTTCAGGCGCAGGTCGGTGGTGACCACGGCCGGCAGATCCACTTCCAGCGTTTCCAGGCCGGCATCGACTTCACGGGTGACCGTGGCCTTGCCGTCGGCAATGTCCAGTTTGCTGGCGAAGGTCGCCTGCGGGCGGCCCCACAGCGTGGCCAGCATCTGGCCGGTCTGGTTGGCGTCGTCGTCGATGGCCTGCTTGCCGAGGATGACCAGGTCCGGCTGTTCCTTCTCGATCAGCTTGAGCAGGGTGCGCGCGGCGGTCAGCGGCTGGATGGCCTGGTCGGTCACCACATGGATCGCGCGGTGGGCGCCCATGGCCAGGCCGTTGCGCAGGTGCGCCTGGGCATCGGCCGGTGCGATCGTGGCGACCACGACCTCGGTGGCGATGCCCTTGTCACGCAGGCGCAGCGCTTCTTCGAGGGCGATTTCATCGAACGGGTTGGGAGACAGCTTGACGCCGTCGGTGACCACGCCGGAACCGTCCGGCTTGACCTGAATGCGGACGTTGTAGTCCACCACGCGCTTGTACGCGACGAGGATTTTCATCTGGTGCGGGATCCTTCAATAACGGGGGGAACGTCCGGTTCTGTACACAGCAACCGGTTCGGGGGTGGGACCGCGATTCTAACTGGCACAGGGGCACCATGCGAATGCGTATGGTTGTGCTGCAGTGCCGCATGAAACTGAGGTAAAACCCCCGCCGTTCACGCTGGGCGGGCAGTCGTGAAGACGGCCGCCATGTATCCTGTTGCGCTGAGTCGGGGCGCCACCAGGCCCCCTGCACGCACATCGAACAGGAGAACGGGTAGTGCCCACATGGCTTGTCACCGGCGGAGCCGGATTCATTGGCGGTAACTTTGTCCTCGAAGCGGTCGCCAAAGGCGTGCGCGTCATCAATCTCGATGCGCTGACCTACGCGGGCAACCTCACGACGCTGACCTCACTGGACGGCAATCCGAACCACGTGTTCGTCGAAGGCGACATCGGCGACCCGGCGCTCGTCGCCCGCCTGCTGGCCGAACACCAGCCGGATGCCGTGCTGAACTTCGCCGCGGAAAGCCACGTGGACCGCTCCATCGACGGCCCCGGCGCGTTCATCCAGACCAACGTGGTCGGCACCCTGGCGCTGCTCGAGGCCGTGCGCGATTACTGGAAGGCACTGCCGGCCGACAAGGGCCAGGCGTTCCGCTTCCTGCACGTCTCCACCGATGAGGTCTATGGCACCCTCGGCGAGACCGGCAAGTTCAGCGAGACCACCCCGTATGCGCCCAACTCGCCGTACTCGGCGTCCAAGGCCGCTTCGGACCATCTGGTGCGCGCGTTCCACCACACCTACGGGTTGCCGGTGCTGACCACCAACTGCTCCAACAACTACGGCCCGTATCACTTCCCCGAGAAGCTGATCCCGCTGGTGATCGCCAAGGCCCTGGCCGGCGATCCGCTGCCGGTCTATGGCGACGGCAAGCAGGTGCGCGACTGGCTGTTCGTGAGCGACCACTGCGAAGCGATCCGCACCGTGCTCGCCAAGGGCCAGGTCGGCGAGACGTACAACGTGGGCGGCAATTCGGAGAAGCAGAACATCGAGGTGGTGCAGGCGATCTGCGCCCTGCTCGATGCGCGTCGCCCGCGTGAGGATGGCCAGCCGCGCGCCAGCCAGATCACCTACGTGACCGATCGCCCGGGCCATGACCGTCGCTACGCGATCGATGCCTCCAAGCTCAAGGACCAGCTCGGCTGGGAGCCGAAGTACACCTTCGAACAGGGCATCGGCTTCACCGTGGACTGGTACCTGGACAACCAGGACTGGGTCAACGGCGTGCTCGACGGCAGCTACCGCCTGCAGCGCATCGGCACCACCGCCTGAGCGCGGTGATCACCAGACAGAGGACAACCGCATGACTCAACGCAAGGGCATCATCCTCGCAGGTGGCTCGGGTACCCGCCTGTATCCGATCACCAAGGGCGTCAGCAAGCAGCTGCTGCCGGTGTACGACAAGCCGATGATCTATTACCCGCTCAGCGTATTGATGCTGGCCGGCATCCGCGACGTGCTGATCATCAACACGCCGCACGAGCAGGCGCTGTTCCAGAGCCTGCTGGGCGACGGCTCGCAGTGGGGCATGAACATCGAGTACGCGGTGCAGCCGAGTCCGGACGGGCTGGCGCAGGCCTACCTGATCGGCAAGGATTTCATCGGCGGCAAGCCGAGCTGCCTGGTGCTGGGCGACAACATCTTCCACGGCCACGGCCTGCGCGAAGTGCTGCGCAACGCCGACCAGCGCGACACCGGCGCGACCGTCTTCGGCTACTGGGTCAATGATCCGGAGCGCTACGGCGTGGCCGAGTTCGACAAGGCCGGCAAGGTCATCGACCTGGTCGAGAAGCCCGAGAAGCCGCGTTCGAACTATGCCGTCACCGGCCTGTACTTCTACGATGGCAACGCCAGCGATTACGCCACGGAGCTGAAGCCGTCGCCGCGCGGCGAGCTGGAGATCACCGATCTCAACCAGCGTTACCTGCGCGAGGGCAACCTGCATCTGGAAGCGCTGGGCCGTGGCTATGCGTGGCTGGACACGGGCACGCACCAGTCGCTGCTGGAAGCCTCCAACTTCATCGAGACCATCCAGACCCGCCAAGGCCTGCAGGTCTGCTGCCCGGAAGAAATCGCTTTCGGCCAGGGCTGGATCACCGCCGAACAGCTGGAAGCGCTGGCGGCGCCGTTGATCAAGAACGGCTACGGCCAGTACCTGCATTCGCTGGCATTGCGGGGCGTGGTGCCGTGAAGCTGATCGAGACCGCGCTCTCCGGCTGCAAGGTGATCGAGCCGGCCGTCTTTGGCGACGATCGCGGTTTCTTCTTCGAAACCTGGAATGCGGATCGTTTTGCCGAGCATGGCCTGCCGGGCGCATTCGTGCAGAGCAATGTGTCCGCCTCGGCCAAGGGCGTGCTGCGGGGCCTGCATTACCAGTGGCCGCGCCCCCAGGGAAAGCTGGTGACGGTGCTGGAAGGCGAGGTATACGACGTGGCCGTCGATATCCGTCGAGGCTCGCCGACCTTCGGCCAGTGGGCTGCGGTGGTGCTGAGTGCGGAGAACAAGAAGCAGTTCTGGATTCCGGAAGGCTTCGCGCATGGTTTCGCCGTGCTTTCCGAACGTGCACTGTTCAGCTATCTGTGCACGGATGTCTACGTCAAGGAAGCCGATGCTGGCATCCGCTGGAACGATGCCGACATCGCCGTCGACTGGCCGATCAGCGCACCAACGCTCTCGGGCAAGGATGAAGCCGCGCCGTTCCTGAAGGACATCGCCGAGGACCGCCTGCCGGTCTACCAGCCGTGACGATCCTGCTGCTGGGTGCCAATGGCCAGCTCGGTCAGGAACTGCGAGGTGCGCTGGCCCCGCTGGGCGGGATCGTGGCGACCACACGCATCGGTGCACTGCCCGATGGCAACGTGTGCGAAGTGGCCGACTTCGATCAGCCTGCTTCGCTGGCGGCACTGCTGGACCGTGTGCAGCCTACCGTGGTGGTCAACGCGGCCGCGTATACCGCGGTCGACCGCGCCGAGGACGACCGCGATGCCGCCTTCCGTGCCAATGCCGAGGCGCCGGGTCTGCTGGCACGCTGGTGCGCGCAGGCCGGCGTCCCGCTGGTGCATTACTCCACCGACTACGTCTTCGACGGTCAGGGCACGCGCCCCTATCGCGAGGATGACGCGACGGCGCCGCTGGGCGTGTATGGCACCAGCAAGCTGGCCGGTGAGGACGCCATCCGTGCGGCCGGTGGGCGGCACCTGATCTTCCGTACGGCGTGGGTGTATGCCTCGCACAGCGCCAATTTCCTGCGCACCATGCTGCGGGTGGGCGCTGATCGTGATGTGCTGCGCGTGGTCGCCGACCAGGTCGGAACGCCGACGCCGGCACGGTTGATTGCGGATGTGACCGCGCAGGCGCTGCAGCATGACGGTGGGTTGTCGGGTACCTGGCATCTGACCGCCAAGGGTGAAACCAGCTGGCACGGCTTCGCCGAAGCGATCTTTGCCGAGGCGGTAGCAGCAGGCGTACTGCCCCGTGCGCCGAGCGTCGAGGCGATCACCAGTGCCGAGTACCCGACGCCGGCCAAGCGCCCCGCCTATTCGCACCTGGATGTGGCGAAGCTGGAAAAGGATTTCGGCCTCACCCTGCCGCGCTGGCAGGACGGCCTGAAGCAGGTCATCGCGGAATGCTGACCGAGGCGTAGAGCCACGCCATGCGTGGCTGACGCGGTGCAGGATCACAGGCAGGTTATCCACGCATGGCGTGGATCTACCGGCAATGAAAAAACCCGGCCTTGGCCGGGTTTTTTTCGATTATCCGCATGCTCAGGTACGACCGTACGTGTCCTCGAACCGCACGATATCGTCCTCGCCCAGATAGCTGCCGGACTGCACTTCGATCAGCTCCAGCGGCAGCTTGCCCGGGTTCTTCAACCGATGGGTCACACCCAGTGGGATGTAGGTGCTCTGATTTTCGGTGAGCAGCAGCACTTCCTCGCCGCGGGTCACTTCGGCGGTGCCGCTGACCACGATCCAGTGCTCTGCGCGGTGGTGGTGCATCTGCAGGCTCAGCGTCGCGCCCGGCTTGACCGTGATGCGCTTGACCTGGAAGCGGGCGCCGTTGTCGATCGAGTCGTAGGCGCCCCAAGGGCGGTACACCTTGCGGTGCCAGGTCGCTTCGGGACGGCCATCGGCCTTGATCCGGGCGACCACCTGCTTGATCTCCTGCATCCGGTCACTCTTGCCGACCATGACTGCGTCGTCGGTCTCGACCACGATCACGTCATCCAGCCCGACCAGCGCAATCAGGCGCTCGCCGTAGGCGAAGGTGTTGCGGCAATCAATCGCGATCACATCGCCGTGGTGCGCATTGCCATCGCCATCCTGTTCGGACACGTCACGCAGCGCCGTCCACGAGCCCACGTCGTTCCAGCCGGCATCCAGCGGCACGACCACGGCGTCGGCGGTCTTTTCCATCACTGCGTAGTCGATGGAATCCGACGGCACAGCGGCGAAGGCCTCCTTGTCCAGGCGGGTGAAATCGTTGTCGCGGCGCGCCTGCTGCCAGGCGGTGCGGCTGCCGGCCAGCATGGCGGGATTGAACTTCTCCAGCTCGGCCAGGAAACGGGACGCCTTGAACAGGAACATGCCGCTGTTCCAGAAGTACTCCCCCGACTGCACGTAGGCACTCGCGGTTTCAGCATCCGGCTTCTCGACAAACCGATCCACGGCGCGGACATCACCGTTGGAGGCTGCCTTGATGTAGCCGTAGCCGGTTTCCGGGCCCGTCGGCACGATGCCGAACGTCACCAGCTTGCCGGACTCGGCAGCCGGAACCGCGCGAAGTACCGCAGCGCGGAAGGCATCTTCATCGGCGATCACATGGTCCGAGGGCAGCACCAGCAGCAGCGCGTCATCGCCATCGCGGGTCGCTTCGAGTGCGGCCACCGCGATCGCCGGTGCGGTGTTGCGGCCGACCGGCTCCAACAGGATCGCCTGCGGCTCCACGCCGAGCTGCTGCAGCTGCTCGGCGGCCACGAAGCGGTGCTCCTCGTTGGCGACGATCAGCGGCGCGCGGCCGGCGATCGCTGCCACACGCTGCCAGGTCGCCTGCAGCATGGTCTGTTCGCCGGCCAGGGCCAGGAACTGCTTGGGGTAGGACTCGCGCGACAGCGGCCACAGGCGGGTGCCGGAGCCACCGGAAAGGATGACGGGAAGAAGGTTCTGCATGGTGGGGGTACTCGCCTCAGGCGTCCTTGAGCAATTGCGAAATTTCATCGGTGCGCGCGCGCAGCAGTGCTGCATCGCCGCGGGTTTCAACATTCAGGCGCAGCAGCGGCTCGGTGTTGGAGCTGCGCAGGTTGAAGCGCCAGTCGCCGAAATCGGCACTGATGCCGTCGGTGTGGTCCAGCGCGGGTGCCTGCGCGGCGTAGTGCTCCATCACGCGTGCGACGGAACGCTTGGCATCGGCCACCTTGAAGTTGATCTCGCCGCTGCACGGGAACTTCTGCATGCGGGCTTCGACCAGATCGGCCAGCGAGCGGCCGGACTCGGACACCAGCGCGGCGATCAGCAGCCACGGGATCATGCCGGAATCGGCGTAGGCGAACTCGCGGAAATAATGGTGCGCACTCATTTCGCCGCCGTAGACGGCATTTTCCGAGCGCATCTTTTCCTTGATGAAGGCGTGACCGCTCTTGCACAGCACCGGCAGGCCACCGGCGTCCTCGACCATTTCCACGGTGTTCCAGGTCAGGCGCGGGTCGTGCACGATCTTGCCGCCGGGTTGGCGCGCCAGGATCGCCTGGGCGAGCAGGCCGACCAGGTAATAGCCCTCGATGAAGCGGCCGTTGTGGTCGAAGAAGAAGCAGCGGTCGAAGTCGCCATCCCAGGCGATGCCGAAGTCCGCGCCATGCTCGCGCACGGCCTGCGCGGTGAGCTCGCGGTTCTCCGGCAGCAGCGGATTGGGGATGCCGTTCGGGAAGCTGCCATCGGGCTCATGGCAGATGCGGATGAATTCCAGTGGCAGGTGCGGGGCGAGCAGATCCACGATCGTGCCGGCGCCGCCGTTGCCGGCATTGACCACCAGCTTCAGCGGCTTGAGCGCCTTCGGTTCGATGTAGCTCAGCAGATGCGCGATGTAGGCGCTCTTGTCCGGATGCGACTGCAGGCCGGCGGTCGGCGCGGCGGCGGGCGCCTGGTCGGCTTCGACCGCATCGGAGATCGCGAACAGGCCGGTATCGGAGCTGATCGGACGCGCCTGCTCCTTGACCAGCTTCATGCCGTTGTAATCCATCGGATTATGGCTGGCGGTGACCATCACGCCACCGGCGGCCTTCAGGTGATCGACCTGGAAATAGACTTCCTCAGTCCCGCACAGGCCGATATCGAGCACTTCACGGCCGGCGCCGCGCAGGCCGGCGGCCAGAGCGTCCTGGAGGGCCCCGCTGGTCAGGCGGACATCGTGGCCCACGACCACGGTGCCGGGCGACAGCTGCGCGGCCAGTGCCACGCCGATACGGCGGGCCAGATCTTCGTTCAGTTCATCCGGAACCCGGCCGCGGATGTCGTACGCCTTGAATGCGGGGAGCGTCATCTATTCAGTCCTTCTGACAGTCAGCGCAGTAGTCTAGCCGCTGCCGTGTATGGGAATCGTTTTCAGCCGGCTGGGCGGGCGGGCAGCGGACGCCAAAGCCGGGGAAAGGCCCGTGCAATGGCTACAATGCCTGCTTCCATCAACGAGGTGAGGGCGTAGATGAGCAAGTCCCCAGACAACGCCGGGCGACGTGGCAAGCAGTACGCCAGTGCGGCCGAGGCGCTGCAAGGTGCCATCGCCGATGGCCAGACCCTGGCGGTTGGCGGGTTCGGCCTGTGCGGTATTCCCGAGGCGCTGATCGCCGCGCTGCGCGATACCGGTGCCAAGGATCTGACCGTAATCTCCAACAATGCCGGCGTGGATGGCTTCGGCCTCGGCCAACTGCTGGCGACCCGGCAGATCCGGAAAATGATCTCGTCCTACGTGGGCGAGAACAAGGAATTCGAACGCCAGTACCTGGCCGGCGAGCTGGAGCTGGAATTCAACCCGCAAGGCACCCTGGCCGAGCGCCTGCGTGCCGGTGGTGCGGGCATCCCGGCCTTCTTCACCGCGACGGGCTACGGCACGGTGGTGGCTGAAGGCAAGGAAACCCGCGAATTCGATGGCAAGCACTACGTGATGGAGACCGCGCTGCGCGCCGACGTCGCGCTGGTCAAGGCGTGGAAGGCCGACGAGGCCGGCAACCTGGTGTTCCGCAAGACCGCGCGCAACTTCAACCCGGCCTGTGCGATGGCCGGCAAGCTGTGCATCGTGGAAGTGGAAGAGGTGGTGCCGGTGGGCAGCATCGATCCGGACCAGGTGCACCTGCCGGGCATCTACGTGCACCGCATCGTGCACAACCCGCATCCCGAGAAGCGTATCGAACAGCGTACCGTGCGCCAGGAGGCGAACTGAGATGGCCTGGACCCGCGATGAAATGGCACAGCGCGCCGCGCGCGAACTGACCGACGGCGCCTACGTGAACCTGGGCATCGGCCTGCCGACGCTGGTCGCCAACCACATTCCCGACGGCGTGGATGTGTGGCTGCAGTCCGAGAACGGCCTGCTCGGCATCGGACCGTTCCCGACCGAGGCCGAAGTGGATGCCGACCTGATCAATGCCGGCAAGCAGACGGTGACCGCACGCGCGGGCGCCAGCTACTTCGGCAGCCACGACAGCTTCGCGATGATCCGCGGCGGCCACATCAACCTGGCCATCCTCGGCGCGATGCAGGTGACCGACAAGGGCGACCTCGCGAACTGGATGGTGCCGGGCAAGATGGTCAAGGGCATGGGGGGGGCGATGGACCTGGTCGCCGGCGTGCAGCGCGTGGTGGTGCTGATGGAGCACACCGCCAAGAGTGGTGAGCACAAGATCCTGCCCGAGTGCACGCTGCCGCTGACCGGCGTGGGCGTGGTCGATCGCATCATCACCGACCTGGCGGTGTTCGATGTCACCGACAAGGGACTGGTGCTGGTCGAGGCGGCCCCGGGGGTGGGCATTGATGAGCTGAAGGAAAAAACCGGCGTGGCGTTCAGCGGCTGACCGATCCGGCGACACCGGCCGCGACTCTGCCGCGGCCGGTGAAGCTGTCGTCCGTGGCGAGCGTCTCCAGCCAGGGACCCGCCGACCAATGGCCATCGGCCAGGCACTGAAGTGGCAGCAGCACACCCTCGGGGTCGAAGCTCAGGTGCTGCACATCCTCACCCACTGCCGCGCAGGCGTCGGCGATGAAGGTCAATGCGCCCTGATGGACCCGGGCGAGGGATGCCTGGCCCGTGGCGGACAGCTCGGGCGGCGCGAACATCGGCTCGCGTCCACTGCCGGTGTCGCGGAAGCCGCAGAACTGACCGGACGGTGCTGCCAGCAGTGCTTCAAGCAGAAGGTCATGGGCCAGAATCGGCGAGGCCTCCTCCGGTGCCGTGCGACCATCGTGATACCGGGCCGCCGCCCAGCCATGTCCTTCCACCTTCCGGGCAGCGGCACGCAATGCCAAGTACGCTCCGCCCAAGGGGCGGTCAATGATGCTCGACAGATAGGTCTGGATGGTGCCGGCATAGCCGATATCCGCGACCAGAGCAGCATCGTCTCCAACGGTCTCGCGCCAGTACGCCAGGTAGGCGTCGCGTTCGTGCGCTGCGATGCTCAGCAAGGAGGGTAGCGCCGGCGCCAGCGTCACGATGGCCTGATCCAGCATTTCAGGTAGATAGATGTCGCGATCTGCCAGGGTGCCCACCTGCTCGCGGACGGCCACAGCGGCTTCTTCACCCAGGCGCGAGGCAACGAGGTTTACCAGAGGA
This sequence comes from Stenotrophomonas sp. JAI102, assembly GCF_013409105.1. NCBI lineage: Bacteria > Pseudomonadati > Pseudomonadota > Gammaproteobacteria > Lysobacterales > Lysobacteraceae > Stenotrophomonas > Stenotrophomonas sp. JAI102. Next base: position 20,207 of record NZ_JACCCI010000006.1, on the reverse strand, counting down.
CCGGTGTAAGTGCCATGCAGCAGCCGCTCGAGATCGGCTGCTTTGCGCAGGCTGGCCATGCCTGCGGCGCGTCGGGATACCAGAAGGTATGACGACGTCAGCGATCGCAGAGCCGGCGCGCTGCCGGCCAAGACGTCCCATGCTTGCTGCAGCAGGAATCCCTCGCGGCTGAGGAAGAGCACCGTTCCGATCTCGCGCTCTTTCGCGAGGTTTGCCAGCCACACCAGATAATCCAGAACGACGGGTCCCAGGACCGTATAGCCCGCACTGTAGGCATCCAGCGTGGGTCGCGGCGAGAGATGGGCCGGACTCCGATCGCCCACCGCGGCGAAATGGTTGGCGAGCAGACCCCGCCACAACTGCTCGGGCCATGGTGCGTTGAGCCCGGCGGCGTGTCGGAGCGGGCGCAGTGCCGGCACCATGTCCAGCAACGCCGAAGGGCGCACGATATGGACGGGGGAAATCAGGCCGGACAACTGTGGAATCTGCACATCGGCGTGCTCGTTGTCGCCTATGTGCAGCCAGCGTTTCATCGGGATGCCTTCACGCTGTGAGATCGTCGCCCATGTGGCGGGATCGTCCTTGCGCATCGCTGTCTCGCACGATACCCACCACTCCGAGGTGAGCGCCAACACGGCGGGCGGCAGCACCTGGCGGAGCACTGCGGCTGGCAGGTACATGTCCGATAGCGCGACAACGCGTTTGCCTTGCAATGCCTTTACGGCTTCCAACACCCCTTCGCGCGGACGCAGTAGACGCTGCTCGGTGGTGATTTCCAAGTCCAAGAGCGCCTGCGGTTCCACGGTGGAGTCCAACGCAGGGAAGTGCGTGTAGATCTCATCAAGGGTGGGATCGCGTCCGTTCGACATGCGCGCGCGTTCTTCCGCGAGCTGCCGCGCCGCCGAGAAATCATCCACGCCGAACTGAGCCAAGGCCTGGAAAGAGAGATAGTCGCGCGCGGCGTGTGGTGACAGGAACGGACGGGTCACCAACGTATCGAATACATCGGTAGTAACCAGATCTGCATCCAACGCGGAGAGCTGGATGCGGGTGGCAACCGGTGTGGCGAACGCCTCGGTCCAGTTGCGCTGCCCCTCGCTGATCAGGTGCGGTGTGTCGCCCGGGGCCAGTACCCCGACAAGCAGATCCTGGTGGCGCGTGATGGTGGCCAGAAGGCGCTCCACTGCGTGCTGCAGGGTGCCATCCACTTGGCCGGTTTCAACGGGGAAATCGCTGGTAGTCAGATTCAGCGCGAAGAGGGGGCGCAGTGCATCGACGCGTGCCCAGAACATGGAGCCTGCCGGATAATCGATGTAGGCCGTGCGATCTATCTCCATGCCCAGCCGTGCCGCCAATGCTGCGCAGACATCGGCGTTGCTCAGCCATGTGTGTGCCCAGGGGGGGAGGCTTTCATAGGTTTCCGGGTAGACCATGCCAAGACGGGGCTCGGCGGCGAACATGCCCAGAATCCATGCGACCCGTGTTTCGCTTCCAAGCAACGATCGCAGCAGGTAGTGCCGCCACTGCTCCTGCTCGCTGCCCGTGTACAGCGACTTCTTGGTGTGGATATGGCCGACGATATCCAAGGCCATGATCTCGGCGCGGAACGTGACCAGCAGCGGCGCGATATCGCGGCCACGATTGGGCACGACGCGGACGTGCAATGCAGAAAGATGCGGAACCTTTGCAAAGCGTTCTTCGGCCTGGACCTTGGCCGTGTCGTCCATCACTGACACGAGCAACTCGAACGGCACCGGGATGTGCGCCAGCAGCTCTGCGAATTCTTCTATGAGATCCGGGTAGTACACATGGGCCATGAGCCCGACGCGCTGCTGGAGCCGGGCAAGGGGCACGGGCGCGGGAAACAGGTGTTCCACCGGCTGCGCCACCTGGATGCGTGATGCGCTGGCCTGCTTGAGCCGATTGACGAGCCCACGAACACCCATTGCAGAGGCGACCTTGAAAGCGCGCCGCAGTACCGACCACAGCCCGGACAGCCCACCGCCATGCCGGGAGACCGCCTGGTTGGCTGCGCGGATCGCGCGGGTTACAGACGAGCTCATAGCGCCACTTCCTGGCGGCGCGCAGCGAACGGCACCGGTGCGCTGAAGTGGCGCGCGCTGGGTACAGCCTCGCTGGCAGCCGTCGCGGTGTGTGAAGCGCTGAGGCGAAGTGGGGCCATGGGGTGCTCTTTCAACGATGCCGGTCCGGCAGACGGTCATTTTCGATCTTTGGTGGACAGGGGGCAAATCCACTGCGACCTGCTCTGGTCGGGATACGCTCACCGGCAAAGGAATGCTAGCGTTCACCCCATGGATCTCCACCTCCCCGACGCCCAGGTGCACTGGCACCGCCACTGGCTCTCCCGCGACGCCGCCGACAGCCTCCGGCGCACCCTCCGCGACGATGTCCCGTGGGAGGTGCACAGGATCCGCATGTTCGGCCGCCAGGTCGACTCCCCGCGCCTGAGCTGCTGGATGGGCGACCCGGCCGCGCGCTACCGCTATTCCGGCACTGAGTTCGTGCCGCAGCCCTGGCATTCGGCGCTGCTGCCTGTGCGCGATCAGTTGACGGCTTTCTGCGGCCACACGTTCAACAGCGTGCTGCTGAACCGCTACCGCGATGGCGATGACGGCATGGGCTGGCACAGCGACAACGAACCTGAGCTGGGACCGGCGCCGGTGATCGCGTCAGTGAGCCTGGGCGCGCCGCGGCGGTTCCTGCTGCGGCGTCGGGATGACCATGCGAAGAAGGCCGAGGTACTGCTCGACCACGGGGATCTGCTGGTGATGGGCGGGCAGACCCAGCGCCATTACCAGCATTCCCTGCCGAAGAGCGCGCGACCGCTGGCCGAGCGCCTGAATCTCACGTTCCGCTGGATTACCGCACCCGGGCAGGGGTGACCGCGCTGCGGGCGTGATCCTGCTCGCCGGTCACCAGCGTCCAGCCCACCACGTTCGTGGTCAGCGTCTGCAGGCCCTGTTCCAGCGCGGCGGTCACCTGGGCGACGTCGGTGCTGCCGACCGGGTTTTCCTGGCGGAACGTACGATCAGCGACGACGCGCTGGTCGAGCACGTGGATCAGCTTGGCGTTGACTTCGATCAGCGCGGTCGGCGTGGCCTGGCCACGGTAATCGGCTTCGAAGCGGCGCACGTCCATGGCCAGCTTGTAGTCGGCGCGGATGCCGGTGGTGACCCGGGCCACGCCGTTGATGCGGCCGGAATCCTCGAAGCCGCGCACCAGCGCGTCGTCGAGCATGTCGGTGGCCGGCTGGGCCCAGCTCACGCCCTTGTAGACCTCCAGTTCGGAGGGGGTCGGGCGCACGTTGATGCGCGGGCTGTCGACCACGCGCGCGGCGCTGGGCTTGACCAGCACCAGCTGCCAATCGACGGTCGGCCAGCCCGGATCAGCCTGGATGCGGACCACGGGCGAATAGATCGTCACCGCGCTGCGTTCATTGCTGCCCAGCAGCGAGCAGCCGCCAAGCGCGGCGATCAGGGCGATCGGCAGCAGGGGCCGGAAGAAGGTCGGGCGGCTCATTTGGGTTCGAACTCCTTGGGTGCGTCGCGGCCGAGCAGGTAACGTGCCGGGTTGTTGTCCAGGCGGTCGCTGACCCGGCGCAGGTCGCGGATCAGGCCGCGCAGTTCGGTCAGGGTCGGGCCGAGCTGGGCCAGGCCATCATTGGCGAAGCTGTTGATCGCGGCGCGGTTCTCGCCAAGGATCGAGTCGGCATTGCCGGCGGCCGAATCCAGCTTGCTCAGCGTGGTCTCCAGCTTGTCCAGGATCGGCGGCAGCTGCTGCACGAGGTTCTTGTCCAGGCGCTGGATGGTGCCGTTGGTGCTCTTGAGGGTGACGTCCAGGCTGCGCGCGGCATCGCGCGCGCTGAGCAGCAGCGCCTGGGTGCCCTGGTCACGGTCGGCCAGGCCGCCGCTGATCGTTTCCAGGTTGGCCAGGGTCGCGTTGATGCTGGCCACGTTGCGGTCGCTCAGCACCTGGTCCATGCGCTCGACGATGCGGTTGGCCACGTCGGTGATGTTCTGCAGCGCCGAGGGCGTGGTCGGGATGATCGGGGCCGGGTCCTTGTTGACCGCGGTCAGCGCGGCGGACTGCGGCGTGCCGCCACTGAGCTGGATGATCGACGGGCCGGTCAGGCTGGTGATCGCCAGCTTGGCGCGGGTGTCGGTCTTGACCGGCGTATTGGAGTTCAGCCGGATCCGCGCGACCACCTGGCGCGGATCATCCGGGACCAGGTTCAACTCGGTGATCGAGCCGACCGCGATACCGTTGTACTGCACCGGGCTGCCGACCGACAGGCCGGTGACCGCCTCGCGGAACACCACGCGGTATTCCGTCCAGGTGCGGTCGGAGGAGTACTTGGCGGCCCACAGCCCGAAGGCCAGCAGCGCCAGGCCCACTATCAGGGCGAAGGCGCCGATCAGGACGTAATTGGCTTTGGTTTCCATGGCTTACTCGCTCTCGTGCTTTGCATCGCGCGCAGCACGCGCGCGCGGTCCGTGGAAGTACTCCTGGATCCACGGGTGGTCCAGTTGTTCGATCTCGTGCAGCGGGGCGTTGGCGATGACCTTCTTGTCGGCCAGCACCGCCACCCGGTCACAGATCGCATACAGGGTGTCCAGATCGTGTGTGATCAGGAAGACAGTGAGGCCCAGCGCTTCCTGCAGGGTTTTGATCAGGCGGTCGAATGCGGCCGCGCCGATCGGGTCCAGCCCGGCCGTGGGCTCATCCAGGAACAGCAGCGGCGGGTCCAGCGCCAGCGCCCGGGCCAGGCCGGCGCGCTTGCGCATGCCGCCGGACAGCTGCGAGGGCAGCTTGTTGATCGCATCGGCGGGCAGGCCGGCCAGCTTCACCTTGAGCAGGGCCAGCTCGTAATGCCAGCGCTCGGGCAGCTCGCCGTGATGTTCCTTCAGCGGCACCTGCACGTTCTCGCCCACGGTCAGCGAGGAGAACAGCGCGCCATCCTGGAACAGCACGCCGGTGTTGCGTTCGATATGCAGCCGGTTGGCCGGATCGCTGGAGCGGGCGTCGACGCCGAGCACCTCGATCTGGCCATCGTCCGGCGTGCGCAGGCCGAGGATGCTGCGCATCAGCACCGACTTGCCGGTGCCCGAGCCGCCGACCACGCCGAGGATCTCGCCGCGGCGCACGTCCAGGTCCAGACCGTCGTGCACGACCTGCGTGCCGAAACGGTTGGTCAGCCCGCGCACGCGGATCAGCAGCTCGCCGTCGTCGGTGGCGGCGTCGCGGTCAGGGGCCGGGGCGGTATCGGTGTTCATCGGTTACCAGCCCATCTTCATGAACCACAGCGCGGCGAACGCGTCGAGGATGATCACCAGCGAAATGGCCTGCACCACGCTGGAGGTGGTGCGCTCGCCGACCGACTGCGCGGTGCCTTCGACCTTGAGGCCTTCCAGGCAGCCGATCAGGCCGATCACCAGCGCGAACACCGGCGCCTTGGACAGACCGACCAGCATGTTGCGCACTTCCATGGTGTCGTGCATCCGCGCGATGTACATCTGCGGCGGGATATCCAGATCGAATGCGCCCACGGTGATGCCACCGGCCAGGCCGGCGACCATCGCGATGAAGGTCAGCAGCGGCAGGGTGATCAGCAGGGCGATCAGGCGTGGCAACACCAGCAGGTCGACCGGGTCCAGGCCGAGCGTCTTCATTGCGTCGATTTCTTCGCGGGCCTTCATCGCACCGATCTGCGCCGTGAACGCACTGGCAGTACGGCCGGCCAGCACGATCGCGGTCAGCAGCACCGCGAACTCGCGCAGGAAGGCGATGCTGACCAGCTCGACCACGTAGATCTCCGCGCCGAAGTCGCGCAGGATCGTCGAGCCGAGGAACGCGATCACCGCGCCCACCAGATACGACAGCAGCGCCACCAGCGGCACCGCATCCAGGCCGACCTGTTCCATCTGGGCGACCGTGGCGGTGAGACGGAATCGGCGCGGTTCCTTGACCAGGCGCGCGCCCTTGACCAGGTTCTCGCCGAGGAAACTGGCCAGCGCCACGATGTTGTGTCCCATGCCGTGCACGCTGACACCGAGCCGCTCCAATGCGGCGAGTACGCCGAAGTCGCGCTTGGCCTTGGGCCGATCGTCGGCGACTTCCTCGATGGTCGAGACCAGCGCGCGATGCTCCTCGCGGAACGTCACGGCGTCTTCGCCCAGGTCGGCGCGGTGCGCGACCCGCAGCAGCTGCAGTACGCCGGCCGAGTCGAGCAGGGTGATCCCGCTGGCATCCAGGCCGGTCACTTTTTCCGGAAGGCCGCGCAGCACTTCGGCCGCGTCCAGCGCGGTGCGTAAGGTCCAATGGCCGGACAACCGGATCAGGCCGGGGTCCTGGGCATCCTGCTCGAGATGGGGGGCTTGGTCTGAGGTCATGTAGGCGTCCTGCGCGCAGCATAACCTGTCCGGGTGCATGGCTCGCGTATGCGCCGACCGGGCTGAACGCGTCGGTCGGCAAGGCCGGGGACTGCACACCGCGGCACGATGACACCGGGATTCTTCAGGCCGGGGCGTGTTCGGGTAATACTACGGCGCATGTCTGCCGACGCCCCCACCATCGTTGCACCACCGGCCACCTACGCACAGCGCGTGGCCTTCGTTTCGGAAATGGCCGGGCGCCTGCACAGCTATGGCACCACCGCGCAGCGGCTGGAAGCAGCCGTGGTCGCGCTGGCGCAGCGCCTGGACCTGGATTGCGAGCCGTGGTCGAACCCGACCGGGCTGATCCTGAGTTTCAGCGACCCGACCAAGGCGATCGGTTCCTCCGACATCACCCGCGTGATCCGGCTGGCACCGGGCGAGAACGACCTGCATAAACTCAGCATCGCCGACCAGATCACCGATGCGGTGGCCAACGGCACCATGAGCATCGCGCAGGGGCATACCGCACTGCGCCAGCTGGACAAGGACCCGGGCCGCTGGGGCAAGATTCGCACCATTCTCTCCTACAGCCTGGGCGCAGCGGGCGTGGCCGGCCTGTGGAAACTGCCGTGGCTGGATATCGCCACCGCCGGCGTGATCGGCCTGCTGATCGGCGTCATGGGCATGTACACCGACCGCCGCCCGGCCACGCGCGAAGCCAATGAGGCCTTGGCGGCGCTGCTGGCCGGCTCGGTGGCGACGCTGGTGGCCTCCTTCATCGGGGCGCTCAATCTCAATACGGTGATCATCGCCTCGCTGGTGGTACTGCTGCCCGGGATGTCGCTGACCAATGCGGTCAACGAGCTGGCCAGCCAGCATTGGGTCTCGGGCACGGCGCGGTTTGCCGGTGCGGTGACCACGATCCTGAAACTGACGGTCGGCGCGGTGATCGCGGTGACACTGGCGGACATCGTTGGGCTGGAACCGCTGGTGCGTGCCTCGCGGCCGCAGGCCGACTGGGTCGAATGGGGCGCGCTGCTGCTGGCCGCGTTCGCCTTCGCGATGTTGTTCAAGGCCAACCGTCGTGATTTCCCATGGGTGATGGCCGCGGCGGTCGCCGGCTATGCGATCTCCAAATTCGCGGGCCAGGCCTGGGGCATCCCGGCCGGCATTTTCATGTCGGCGATGCTGCTGACCGCCGCCGGCAATCTGTTCGGTCGCCTGGCCCAGCGCCCGGGCGCGATCATCCGCCTGCCCGGCATCATCATGCTGGTGCCCGGCAGCACCAGCCTGCGCGGGGTGCTGACCCTGGTCCAGCAGCAGGACATGAGCGCCGGCCAGACCGTGCTGATGACGGTGCTCAACGTGGTGATGGCGCTGGTGGCCGGCCTGCTGTTCGGCAATCTGCTGGTTCCGGCGCGCAAGAATCTCTGACCGTCCCGGTCGGTGCACGCCCGGCCGGCGGAAACGAAAACGCCGGCGCGAGGCCGGCGTTTCCATCTGCAGCAGTGACTGACCGGCTTACTTCTTGATCAGGAACTCTTCGACCTTCTTGCCCTTGGCGGTATGCGCGGCCAGCCAACGCGGCTGCTTGCCACGGCCGGTCCAGGTTTCCTTCGGGTTGGCCGGGTTGCGGTACTTCGGGGCAACCTTGCCGAGCTTGCGCACGGCCTTGGCCGGGGCCTTGGTGGCCTTGCCCGCGGCGCGGCCACGTGCGGCCGGTGCGGCGCCGCCGAACAGCTCTTCCACCGAATAGCCCTGGGCCTTGGCCAGCTTGGTCAGCTGTGCGCGGACCTTGCTGATCGCCGGACGCTTGGCGACGATGGTCTGCTGCTTCTTGGCGTTCTTGATCAGCGCGCCCAGCTCTTTGGCGGACAGGCCGCTCAGGTCAATGCTCATCTACTACTCCGCAATATATTAAGGACAGGGTGAGCCGGTCCTTGGCATCGGAAACAGCATACATTCTCTTTTGCGAAATACACAAACAAACTGTAAATATTGAAACCGGGTCCGCCATTGAAAAAGGCCGGGTTACTCACCCGGCCTTTTGTCATTACTTGGTCAATTTTGCCAGCAGCGCGTCCTTGTCGAGGACCTCCGCTTCGGCCGCGCTGCGCGCGCGGTACTCGAAGGTACCGGCGGCGACGCCGCGTTCGGAGACCACGATCCGGTGCGGCACGCCGATCAGTTCCATGTCGGCGAACATCGCGCCCGGACGCAGGCCGCGATCATCCAGCGCCACGTCCAGGCCGGCGGCCTGCAGCTGCGCCAGCAGTTCGGCGGCGGTGGCCGACACGGTCTCGTCCTGCTTCGGGTTGATCATGCAGACCACGACCTGCCACGGCGCCATCGCATCCGGCCAGATAATGCCGGCGTCGTCATGATTCTGCTCGATCGCCGCCGCGACGATGCGCGAAATGCCGATGCCGTAGCAGCCCATCGCCAATACCGCGGCCTTGCCGTTCTCGTCGAGCACGGTCGCGTTCAATGCCTGCGCATACTGGCGGCCGAGCTGGAACACGTGGCCGACTTCGATGCCGCGCGCGACCTTCAGTTCACCGCCATCGGCGGCACGATCGCCGGCCTTGGCGTTGCGGATGTCCGCCACTTCCGGTTCGGGCAGGTCACGGCCCCAGTTGACGCCGGCGATATGGAAACCGGCTTCATTGGCGCCGACGACGAAATCGGCCAGTGCGGCGACCTCGCGGTCGGCCACGATGCGGATCGGCTGGGCGGGGTTTAGCGGGCCGAGGAAGCCGGGCTGGCTGCCCAGGTGCGTGGCGATTTCCGCCTCGCTGGCCATGCGGTAGCCCTGCAGGCCTTCGACCTTGCCCAGTTTGATTTCATTGACGTCGTGATCGCCGCGCACCAGCGCCAGCACGAAACCGGCCTCGCTCATGATCGCGATCGATTTGACCGTGCGTTCCAGGCCCAGGCCGAGCAGGGCGGCCACGGCCTCGCAGGTCTTCTGCGTGGGCGTCTCGACCTTGCGCAGCGTTTCGCTGGCGGCCGGACGCTCGCCGGGCGTGGCGGCGATGGCCGCTTCCATGTTGGCCGCATAATCCGAGCCGGTGGAAAACACCAGCGCGTCCTCGCCCGATTCGGCGATCACGTGGAATTCCTGCGAGGCGTCGCCACCGATCGCGCCGGAGTCGGCCTGCACCATGCGGAAATCCAGGCCCAGGCGGGTGAAGATGCGGCTGTAGGCCGACTTCATGTTCTCGTATTCGCGCACCAGGCACTCATCGTGCAGGTGGAAGGAATAGGCATCCTTCATCAGGAATTCGCGCGAGCGCATCACGCCGAAACGCGGGCGGATCTCATCGCGGAACTTGGTCTGGATCTGGAAGAAATTGACCGGCAGCTGCTTGTAGCTGGACAGCTCCTGGCGCGCGAAGTCGGCAGCGGCCTCTTCGGCGGTCGGGCTGTAGCAGAACACCTGCTCCTTGCGATCCTTGATCTTCAGCAGCTGCGGCCCGAACTTTTCCCAGCGGCCGGTGGCTTCCCACAGTTCCTTCGGCTGGATGGTCGGAATCTGGAATTCCACCGCACCGGCACGCTCCATTTCCTCACGCACGATGCGCTCGACCTTGCGCAGCACGCGCAGGCCCAGCGGCGACCAGGTGTACAGCCCCGAGGCCAGCTTGCGGATCATGCCCGCGCGCAGCATCAGGCGGTGGCTGGTCAGCTCCGCGTCGCTGGGGGTTTCCTTGGTGGTGTGCAGGTGGAACTGGGAGAGGCGCATCGTCGGCTTCGCTGAACGGCAGAAGCCGATATTCTGCCAGTCCGGCCGCCACGATGGGGGGTGCCGGTGGTTTTCGGCCCCGCGCGGCGGGGCCGGCGGCTCAGGCCTTGGGCGTGCAGTAGGCCTGGATGGCGGCCTCGGCCAGGGTCTTCTGGGCGCTGCGCTGCGCGTCGGTCAGCGCGGTATCGGCCTTGCCGTCGCCATCGGTGTCCTGCAGGACCTTGCCCGGCCCGTCGAGCAGGGCGAGGTTGCCGCGGGCGTCGGTGCAGGCCTTGTTCTCGGCCGGGGCGGCTGCCGTCGCGCGCGGGACCGGGTCCAGGTTCTCGACCTGGCGGGCCTCGTATTTCTGCCCGGTCGGCGGCTTCTCCGAATACTGGGTGACGCCGTTGGCGTCTTTCCACTTATAGACGTTGCCGGCGCTGGCCGTGGCGCTGGCGAGCAGCAGCAGGGCGCTCAGACGGGACAGGGCACGCATGGCAACTCCGGGAACGGGACAGAGCCGGGATTGCAGCACCCCGGGCCGGTGCTGGCAAGCTAAACTGGCCCCATGGATCAACTGAAACCCCCGCCGCGCTCGCGCAGCATTTACCTGCTGCCCAACCTGTTCACCACCGCAGGCCTGTTCGCCGGCTTCTACGCGATCATCGCCGCGGCCAATGGCGACTTCGTCAATGCCGCCATCGCGGTGTTCGTCGCCGCGGTCATGGACGGCCTGGACGGCCGCGTGGCCCGGCTGACCGGCACCAGCAGCGAATTCGGCGTGCAGTACGACTCGCTGGCCGACCTGGTCAGCTTCGGCATGGCCCCGGCCCTGGTGATGTACCACTGGTCGCTGTCGTGGCTGAAGTTCGACGACCCGGTCCTCGGCCGTGTCGGCTGGGCGGTCGCCTTCCTGTACGCCGCCTGCGCCGCGCTGCGCCTGGCCCGCTTCAACACCCAGGTCACCGTGGTCGACAAGCGCTGGTTCATCGGCCTGGCCAGCCCGGCCGCCGCTGGCCTGATGATGTCCTTCGTCTGGGCCTTCGCCGATGGCAACCTCGGCTGGGACGGCAACCAGCTGCGCTATGTCGCCCTCGGCGTGACCCTGGTGTCGGCCCTGCTGATGGTCAGCCGGATCCGCTTCTGGAGCTTCAAGGGCAGTGGCGAAAAGGGACCGCGCGCGGATCGCGTGCCGTTCCTGGCGCTGGCCCTGGTACCGATCGCCATCGCGATCATGGTCATCGATATGCCTCGCGTGCTGTTCGCGGTGGGCGTGGTGTATGCCTTGTCCGGCCCGTGTTACTGGGTGTGGCAGCGCACCCGCAAGACGGTCGAGCCGAACGCGTGAGCGGGCAGGCGCTGCCGCCATTGTGGTCGCCGGCGCAGCAGTCCTGGCTGCAGGCGATGGGCTATACGGTGTTCGTCGACGGCAGCGTCGAGCCGGAAGCCCTGGCTGTGCCGGAGATCGAGGTGCGTGCGGCCCCGCTTGCCGAGCCGGCGGCGCCGGTGCGTTCCCCGCGCCCGGCGCCGCCGGCGGATGCGCCGCCACCGGTGCGGCGCAACGCCCCACGCACAGTGGAGGAACAGGCCCCGGCCAGTGCTTCGACCGCCGCTCCGACTCGCGCAGGTGGCGGACGGCGTGCGGCGGTCCGGATGCCCGATCGCCTGCAGATCGCCCTGCTGCGCGCCTCCGGCTGCAACCCGGCCGAGCCGGACACCCAGGCCCTGATGGCCAGCTGGAACCTGGACGAACTGCGCAGCAGCGCCGCCGCCAAGCGTGCGTTGTGGCCGCAACTGCGCGCGCTGCGCAAGCGGGGCCGGCCGTGAGCGCGGTGAGCTCGCCACGGCCGTTGTCGCTGCGCGCGCTGCGCGAAAGCGACCTCAATGCGGTGATGGCGATCGAGGTGCGAGGGTATCCGTACCCGTGGACCCGCGGCATCTTCCAGGACTGCCTGCGTGCCGGCTATCCGGGCCTGGCGATGGAGGAGGACGGCCTGTTGATGGGCTACGGCCTGCTCAGCATCGCCGCCGATGAAGCGCATATCCTCAACATCTGCGTGGATCCGCTGTGCCAGTCGCGCGGTCATGGCCGTCACCTGTTGCGTGCGCTGGTGAAACTGGCGCGCGACCATGGTGCGCACCGCGTGTTCCTGGAAGTGCGGCCGTCCAATACCTCGGCCGTGGCGCTGTACCACAGCGAGGGCTTCAACGAGATCGGCCGCCGGCCGCGTTATTACCCGGCCCGCGAGGGGCGCGAGGATGCGTTGGTGATGGCGATCGAGCTGGTCGACGACGACATCCAGGTGATGCCGCCGCTCTGACGGCCCGATGTAGAGCCACCCCATGGGTGGCTGCGCCCGAGGCCGGATCGAAGAGCAGCCACCCATGGGGTGGCTCTACCCTGGCCCCGGAAAGGCGGCCACGCATGGCGTGGCGCTACCTCCGCCCATGCGCTTACAGCTTCGCGCGCTGCGAACGCAGACCCGCCAGCTGGGCGGTCCACTCGACCAGGCGCACGCGCTCCTGTTCGACCACCGCCGCCGGCACCTTGTCGGTGAACTTGGACAGCTTGGTTTCGCTCTTGTCCTTTTCCGATTCCACCCGGGCGATTTCCTTGTCCAGGCGCGCGCGTTCGGCGCCCAGATCGACCAGGCCTTCCAGCGGCACCAGCAGGGTGAGATCGCCCACGATCGCGGCGGCGGCCGGCGGCGTGTCGCTGCCGTTGGCCAGCCACTCGATGCGCTCCAGCTTGAGCAGGAACGACAGCGAGGAGGTGAAACGGCTCATGCGCGCACGATCGTCGTCGTTGCCACCCTGCAGCAGCAGCGGCACCAGCTTGGACGGCGGCACGTTCAACTCGCTGCGCACGCGGCGCAGGGCGTTGACCATCGACTTCAGCCATTCCACATCGGCTTCGGCGCGGGCGAAATCACCGGCGAACTCCTCGGCGGTCGGGTACGGCCGCAGCGAAATGGTGTCGTCGGTGATGCCCAGGCGCGGAGCGACCTGGCGCCACAACTGCTCGGTGACGAACGGGGTCAGCGGGTGCAGCAGGCGCAGCAGCGCTTCCAGCACGTACAGCAGGGTGTGGCGGGTGCTGTTGGCATCGTCCGCGTCGGCACCGTTGAGGGCCGGCTTGGTCAGTTCCAGGAACCAGTCGCAGAACTCGTTCCAGGCGAATTCGTACAGGCACTGCGCCAACAGGTCGAAGCGGTAGTTGGCGTAATGCGTCTGCGCTTCGGCCGAGACCGCGGCCAGGCGCGCGAGGATCCAGCGCTCGGCATCGGTGCGCGGCTGCGGCACGCCGGTGAAGCTGCTGCCCTCGGTGTTCATCAGGCTGAAGCGGCTGGCGTTCCACAGCTTGTTGCAGAAGTTCTTGTAGCCCTCGGCGCGGTTCATGTCGAACTTGATGTCGCGGCCGTGGGTGGCCAGCGCGGCGATGGTGAAGCGCAGCGCGTCGGCACCATGGGCGATGATGCCCTCGGGGAATTCGCGGCGCGTCGCCTTCTCGATCTTCGGCGCGTCCTTGGGCTTCATCAGGCCGGTGGTGCGCTTGGCCACCAGGTCCTCGATGGAGATGCCGTCGATGATGTCCAGCGGATCCAGCACGTTGCCCTTGGATTTGGACATCTTCTGGCCCTGCGCATCGCGGATCAGGCCGGTGATGTAAACGTCCTTGAACGGAATCTTCCCGGTGAAGCTGTCGGTGGCCATGATCATGCGGGCCACCCAGAAGAAGATGATGTCGAAGCCGGTGATCAGCACCGACGACGGCAGATAGCGCTCGAAACCGCGCGCGTCCATCGCCTGCTCGTTCGGCCAGCCCAGGGTGGAGAACGGCCACAGCTGCGAGGAGAACCAGGTCTCCAGCACGTCGCTGTCCTGGTGCAGGGCGACATCGGCGGCAAGGGTGTTCTTCGCGCGGGCCTCGGCTTCATCGCGGCCGACATAGCAGTTGCCCGCCTCGTCGAACCACGCCGGAATCCGGTGGCCCCACCACAGCTGACGGCTGATGCACCAGTCCTGGATGTTCTCCATCCAGTGGCGGTAGGTGTTGATCCAGTTGGCCGGAACGAACTGGATCGACCCGTTTTCAACGAGCTCCAGGCCACGCTTGGCCAGCACGTCCATCTTCACGAACCACTGGTCGGTGAGGTACGGCTCGATCACCTGCTGGGTACGATCACCGCGCGGCACCTGCAGCTTGTGCGCCTTGGTCTCGACCAGGATGCCGAGGTCTTCCAGCTCGGCCAGGATCACCTTGCGCGCTTCGTAACGGTCCAGCCCGCGGTACTTCTCCGGGGCGTTGTCGTTGATCGCCGCGTCCGGGGTGAACAGGTTGATCATCGGCAGGTCGTGGCGCAGGCCGACCTGGTAATCGTTGAAATCGTGCGCGGGGGTGACCTTGACCACGCCGGTACCGAACTCGCGGTCGACGTAGTCGTCGGCGATCACCGGGATCTCGCGGTCGGTCAGCGGCAGCTTGACCATTTTGCCGATCAGGTGCGCGTAACGCTCATCCTCCGGGTGCACCATCACCGCGGTGTCGCCCAGCATGGTTTCCGGGCGGGTGGTGGCCACGGTCAGGGTGCCGCTGCCGTCGGCCAGCGGGTAGCTGATCGACCACAGGAAGCCGTCTTCCTCCACGCTCTCCACTTCCAGATCGGAGATGGCGGTCTTCAGCACCGGATCCCAGTTGACCAGGCGCTGGCCACGGTAGATCAGGCCCTGCTCGTGCCAGCGCACGAAGGCCTCGACCACCGCTTCGGACGGCTGCGGGTCCATGGTGAAGGTGCTGCGCGACCAGTCGCTGGAGGTGCCCAGGCGGCGCATCTGGCGCTCGATGGTGTCACCGGACTGCGCCTTCCACTCCCATACCTTCTCGATGAAGCCGTCGCGGCCCAGCGAATCGCGGGTCTCGCCGGTGTTGGCCAGGGCCAGGTTGCGCGACACCACCATCTCGGTGGCGATGCCGGCGTGGTCGGTACCCACCTGCCACAGCGTGTCGTAGCCGCGCATGCGGTGGTAGCGCACCAGCGCATCCATCAGGGTCTGCTGGAAGGCATGGCCCATGTGCAGCGTGCCGGTCACGTTCGGCGGCGGCAGCAGGATGGTGTACGGCTCGCCCTTGCCGGACGGCTTGAAATGGCCGGCCTTCTCCCACGCGTCGTACAACGCGGTTTCAAAGGTTTTCGGGTCGTAGCTGGAGGCGAGTTGGGTCATGCGGGAACCAGGATCGAATACGGAAGGTGGGGGTGCCGGAAGCTCAGCGCCCGAAGGCGCGGCGGATCTTCTGGTCGGTATGGAACTGCGAGACCGCGTAGGCGGCCCAGATCGCGGCGGGCAGCCAGCCGATCAGCGTGATCTGCAGGATCAGGCAGAGGATGCCTGCGATCGGGCGGCCGATGGTGAAGAAGGCGAACCAGGGAAAGATCAGGGCGATCAACAGGCGCATCAAGGGTCTCCGGGGTCGGCGGCGACCGGACGGGCGCCGCGCGGGTTACATGTCGTACTTGTTCAGGTCAAAGCCCAGCGCCTTGTACTGGCGCCAGCGCTCGCGCAGCGGTTCGCGCGCTTCCGGGTCGGCCGGGACCACTTCCAGCACGCGGTCGCAGGCGGCCAGGTAGGGGTCGTCGCGCAGGTTGATCACCAGCGGACGGGCCGGGGCCTCGGTGCCGGGAACGGCGATCAGCACCAGCGCTTCTTCCTCGTCCATGTCTTCGCCGGCGATCTGGTGCGGAATGTAGGCATCGTTGTCGAATGCCCACAGCAGCTCGTCCAGCTCCTCGGCCTGGGCCTGGTCGCGCGCCAGCACCAGGGTGAACAGCCCGGCGTCGTTGGCCTTGCGGGCCAGTTCGCAGACCAGGCGCAACGGCTCGGTCAGGAAGCGGGGCTTGGCGATCAGGTAGAAATCAGCACGGGACATGGCAGGGCCTGGAGCGGAGGGGGAACCCGGCGCCAGGCCGGGCGGGATCGCGGCCACCGCAGGGCGGCCGCGATCGGGCAGGGCATCAGGCGCGGGCGACCTGGTCCAGCAGCCACTGGCTCAGCAGGCCAACCGGGCGACCGGTGGCCATCCCGCGCTTGCCTTCGTCGCTGGCCACGCCGGCGATGTCCAGATGGGCCCAGCGCTGGCCTTCGGCGAAGCGCGACAGGAAGCAGCCCGCAGTGATCGCACCGGCCCAGCGGCCGCCGATGTTGTAGATGTCGGCGAAGCTGGAATCCAGCATCGGCTGGTATTCGTCCCACAGCGGCAGGCGCCAGGCGCGGTCGAACACGTGTTCGCCGGCGGCCAGCAGCTCGTTGGCCAGGTCGTCGTGCTTGGTCATCAGGCCGGCGGTCTGGTGGCCCAGGGCGACCAGGCAGGCACCGGTCAGGGTGGCCACGTCGACCAGCGCGGCCGGCTCGAAGCGCTGCGCGTAGGTCAGCGCGTCGCACAGGATCAGGCGCCCTTCGGCGTCGGTGTTGCCGACTTCGATGGTCTTGCCCGACATCGAGGTGATCACGTCCGACGGGCGGTAGGCATTGCCGTCGATGGCGTTCTCGACCGCCGGCACCACTACCACCAGGTTCAGCGGCAGCTTGGCCGTCACGGCCGCGACGAAGGTGCCGATGACGTTGGCGCCACCGCACATGTCGTACTTCATTTCTTCGATGCCGCCCTGGGTCTTCAGGTTGACGCCACCGGTGTCGAAGGTGATGCCCTTGCCGACCAGCACGTAGGGCTTGGCGTCGCCGCCATTGCTCCACTTCAGCACGACCAGGCGCGGGCGGTTGGCCGAGCCGCGGGCCACGGCCAGCAGCGAGCCCATGCCCAGCGCTTCCATCTGCTGCTCGTCCAGGATCTCCGCCTCGGCGCCGTCATGGGCCTGGGCGAACGCGACCGAGGACTCGGCCAGGTAGGCCGGGGTGCAGACGTTCGGCGGCAGGTTGCCCAGCTCGCGGGCGTACTGCACGCCGGCGGCGATGGCCTGGCCCTGGGCCAGCGCCTGGGTGTCGGTGCCGGCGATGGCCAGCGTGGTCAGCCCCGGCTCGTCGGCCTTCTTCTTGCCCAGCGTGGCGCTGTAGCGGTAGGCGGCGTGGTCGGCGGTGATGATGGCCTGGCGGATGTTCCAGGCGGCATCGCGGCCCTTGACCTCGATCTCGGTCAGGGTGAACAGCGCGTGGTGGTTGACCCCGCTCTTCAGGGCGCGGCTGGCATCGCCGACCGCCTTGAGGTACTGCGGCACGCCGAATTTGGCCGGCTCGCCCAGCCCGACCACCAGCACGCGCGCGGCGGTGACGCCGGGCAGATCGTGCAGCAGGGTCGTGTTGCCGGTCTTGCCGCCCACGTCGCCGCGGGCGATCAGGGCCGACAGGCGGCCACCGGACGCGGTGTCCAGGGCCTGTGCCGCCGGGCTCAGGGTCTGGTCGGCATAGGCGCCGACGATGACGCAATCGCACTCGGCCGAGGCCGGCGCTGCGTGGTTCAGGGTGAATTCCAGGGCCATTGATCAGATTCCGTTGGCAAATCCGTACAATCGCGAGCTGTTTACGTCCCGTCAGTAGACTGGGCAGCACCGCGAACGAATCCGAGAGTTTAAACCACCGCCCCATGTCGAAGCTCGATCGCTATCTCCTGCGTGATTTCGTCCAGAGTTTCCTGGCCACCCTGATCGTGTTGCTGGTGGTGAGCGTCGGTGGTGTCCTGGTGGACATCCTCGGCAACATCGCCGACGGCCGCCTGCCTGCCCGCCTGCTGTTCTCGCAGCTGGGTCTGCAGTTCATCGTCTATATGCCGCTGATCCTGCCGCTGGCGCTGATGCTGGGCCTGCTGCTGGCCACGGCCCGGCTCTACCGGGACTCGGAAATGGCGGTCATCACCGCCATCGGTGTCGGCCCGAGGCGCCTGCTGCGCCCGCTGCTGATGCTGGTGGTGCCGGTCGTGGGCCTGATCGCCCTGTGCTCGCTGTGGCTGGGCCCCTGGGCCGACCGCACCGGCGAGACCATGATCGACGAGGCCAACCGGAGCGTGGTCATGGCCGGGCTGGAGGCGGGCAAGTTCACGTCCCTGCCCAATGGCGGCGTGGTCTACCTGTCCTCGGTCTCCCCGGACGGCACCCAGCTGGGCAAGGTCTTCATGCAGCGCCAGAAGGAGGACAGTATCGAGGTGATCTCCGCCGATCGTGGCCGGATGTACTTCGAAGGGGCCAAGCAGCGGTACCTGGAGCTCGACGACGGTCATCAGGTGCAGGGCCCGGCCAATGGCGCCCTGGACTACAAGCTGCTGACCTTCGCCCGCAACGACGTGGCGATGCCCGACGGTGCCGAAACGCGCAAGGACGACGACCCCGAGCTGCTGCCGACCACGCAGTTGTTCGGCGATGAGCGCCCCGAGGCGCAGGCCCAGCTGCACTCGCGCATCGCCCCGCCGCTGATCGCCCTGGCCTTCGCCCTGATGACCCTGCCGCTGGCCCGCAGTTCGCCGCGCCAGCAGCGCTACGGCCGGATGATGCTGGCCTTCCTGGCCTACATGGTGGGCATGAACCTGATGTTCATCGGCACCCGCTGGATCGCCGATGGCAAGATTCCCGGCATTGCGGGCCTGTGGTGGCTGACCCTGCCGTTGCTGGCACTCGCCCTGTGGATGTATTTCCGCGACGGCAAACTGTCGCGTCCCCGGAGGACCGCATGAACGTGTTGCGCCCCATGCGGTTCGATCTGTACCTGGGCCGTGCCGTGTTCGGCACCGTCCTGTTGACCTGGGCCGTGCTGGTCGGCCTGGACGTGGTGATGGCCTTCTCCGGCGAGTTCAAGGACGTCGGCAAGGGCAGCTACACGCTCGGCCACGCCGCTGCCTGGGTGCTCTACACCGTGCCGCGCCGCGCCTACACCTTCTTCCCGACCGCCGCCGTGATCGGCGCGCTGATGGGCCTGGGCCAGCTGGCCGCCACCTCCGAGCTCACCGCACTGCGCGCGCTGGGCCTGTCGCGCAAGCGCCTGAGCGTCTCGGTGGCGATCGCGCTGTCGCTGATGACCGCGGTGATGGTGTTCAGCGGCGAAACGCTGGGCCCGTGGGGTCAGAGCAAGGCGGACGAGATCAAGGCCAGCGCGAAGTGGGGCAGCAGCCTCAGCGCGGCCCGCTATTCGGGCGTGTGGGCGCGCGAAGGCGATACGTTCCTCAATGCTCAGAGCGGCGACGAGCAGTTGCAGGCCGGCGGCGGTACGCGCCTGATCCTGCACGATGTGCGTCTGTACAAGATCGCCGAGGACGGCCGGCTGGCCTCGTTGACCTATGCGGCCACCGCCGAGCACGGTGCCGACGGCTGGGTGTTGAACAAGATCCGCCGCGATACCTTTGGTGAGCGTTCGGCGACGCGCGAGACGGTCGAGTCCGAACCGTGGAATTCACGCCTGGACGCGGCGGCGCTGGCCAGCGGCATTTCCAAGCCGCGCAACCTGACGGCGATGGATCTGCGCACCAGTATCGAGTACCGCAAGCGCAATGGGCTGGACGCGCGCGATTACGAGGATGTGTACTGGAGCCGCTGGTTCTATCCGATCAATGTGCTGGCACTGTGCCTGGCGGCGGTGCCGTTCGCGTTCGGTTCGCTGCGCAGTGGCGGGATGGGCAAGCGCTTGTTCCTGGGCATTCTGTTCGCGCTGGGCTTCTGGTTGCTGCAGTTGTTCTTCGGCCGCATGGCCGGTGCGCTGAAGTTCGATTACCGGATTGCGTATGCGTTGCCGCCGATCATGATGATGGTGGTATCCGGGTTGCTGTTCCGACGAAAGTCCGGCTGATTCCTCTGCTCGAACGTCAGGCGCCAGAGGTCAAAAGCCGAAGCCAAAGCCAAAGCCAAAGCCAAAGCGGCCACCATGTGCTCTCGAGCTAGGCGCGACGGACTTGCCATTCCGGGACCCGCCGCAAGTCCCGCTCCGCGGCCCGGCCCAGCCGCTGGCGGCTGTGCGTTCAGTCGCATGCGAGGCAGTGCCTCGCAAGCAATGCGCCTTCACCCATGTAGCAACTGTGTTGTTGGAGGGACTTCGGCCCCTCCAGCAGACGGGCGCGGTAGTGCCGGCCGCTGGCCGGCAGCCTTTGGAGATGTGCC
>NZ_JACCCI010000005.1:0-148656 GCF_013409105.1 Stenotrophomonas sp. JAI102 | reverse complement strand
GCCAGCGGCCGGCACTACCGCGCCCGTCTGCTGGAGGGGCCGAAGTCCCTCCAACAACACAGTTGCTACATGGACGTACTTGCGGCGGGTCCCGATACCCCACCCGCGTCGTCCCAAGCCCTCACCACGCAGATACCAGCGCCTTAGC
Organism: Stenotrophomonas sp. JAI102; assembly: GCF_013409105.1. Lineage (NCBI taxonomy): Bacteria > Pseudomonadati > Pseudomonadota > Gammaproteobacteria > Lysobacterales > Lysobacteraceae > Stenotrophomonas > Stenotrophomonas sp. JAI102. Next base: position 148,508 of record NZ_JACCCI010000005.1, on the reverse strand, counting down.
AGTTGATCTTGATCTTGATCTTGATGTTGCTGTCGCCGTCAACACTTAGACAGCTCAAGAAAAACGGCAAAAAACGCGGACGAATACCGCCCAGCTACACATCACCGAGGTGATCAAACAACCCCGGCTGGCGCACCACCTCCCGCTCCCGGAATCCCCCCAACCCCACCCCCACCAACCGATACCGCGTCTCCAACGGCAACTCCACCCGCGCCCGCAACCCCAGCGCAATCTCCCGCAGCTCCTCCAACGAATCCGGCGGCGACTCCGGCGTAAAACTGCGCGTAATGATCCGGAACTGCGACGTCTTCAACTTCAACACCACCGTGTGCCCCACCCGGTCCGTCTTCCGCGTCGCCTGCCAGGTCTTCTCCGCCAACTGCACGATCGCCGGCGCCAGATCCTCCAGCAACAGATCCTCCGCGAACGTATCCTCCGACGAAATCGACTGCACCGGCTGATCCGGCTCCACCGGCCGCTCATCCACGCCGCGCGCACGATTGAACAACCGTCCCCCGAACGTCCCGAACCGCGCCTCCAGTTCCTCCAGCGGCAGCGTACGCAGATCGCCCACCGTGGCCACGCCCAGCTCCGCCAACTTCGCCGCCATCACCTTGCCCACGCCCGGCACACGGTTCACCGGCAGCGGCGTCAGGAACTGCTCGATACGATGCGGCGGCACCACGAACTGACCGTCCGGCTTGCGCCAATCCGACGCGATCTTCGCCAGGAACTTGTTCGGCGCGATCCCCGCCGAGGCCGTCAACTGCGTCTCCTCGCGGATCTGCGCACGGATGATCTGCGCGATCTCCGTCGCCACCGTCATTCCGCCCTTGTGCTCGGTCACATCCAGATACGCCTCATCCAGCGACAGCGGCTCCACCAGGTCCGTATGCCGCAGGAAAATCTCGCGCACCTGGCGTGAGACCGCCTTGTAGCGGACGAAATCCGGCGGCACGAATACCGCATCCGGACACAGCCGCTCTGCGCGCACCGCCGGCATCGCCGAACGCACCCCGAACACCCGTGCCTCGTAGGATGCCGCGCAGACGACCGAGCGCATTCCCCGCCACGCCACCACCACCGGCTTGCCCCGCAAGGAAGGGTCGTCACGCTGCTCCACGGACGCGTAAAACGCGTCCATGTCGACGTGAATGATCTTGCGGGGGCGGGACACGGGCGTCGGCACTCGGATTCAGATGAACAAGATTACAGCCACACGCCGCAGTATGGTTGTTGGATAACAAGGACATGCGTTTTTGAACCTGAAAACACTACGGCGGCGTACGGTTAAAACGTTTGATTGAATCACTTTTCCTCATGCACTCTTGAGCACTTGCTTCATGCAAGAGCAGTCGACCTGTGGTCGGCTCACCCCGATGACAACTTCTTCAGGATTGCGTTTTCCATGACTCGTCTCAACGCGTTCTCGCGCGACCAGCTGCTGGCCAGCGCCCGCGGTGAACTGTTCGGCCCGGGCAGCGGCCGCCTGCCCAATGATCCGATGCTGATGTTCGATCGCATCACCGACATCCGCGAGGACGGCGGTCCCCATGGCAAAGGCATGGTACGCGCGGAACTGGATATCCGCCCTGACCTGTGGTTCTTCGACTGTCACTTCCTCGGCGACCCGGTCATGCCCGGTTGCCTCGGCCTGGATGCCATGTGGCAGCTGACCGGCTTCTTCCTGACCTGGATCGGTGCGCCCGGCCGTGGCCGCGCCCTGGGCTGCGGCGAAGTCAAATTCACCGGCCAGGTGCTGCCGAGCGCCAAGCGCGTCACCTACGAAATCGACATCTCGCGCGTCATCAACCGCAAGCTGGTGATGGCACAGTCCGATGCCCGCATGCTGGTGGACGGTCGCGAAATCTATTCTGCCAAGGACCTGCGTGTAGGTCTGTTCACTTCCACTGAGAACTTCTGATGCGTCGCGTCGTCATTACCGGAATGGGCATCACCTCGTGCCTGGGCAACGATCTGGACACCGTGTCCTCGGCACTGCGTGAAGGCCGCGCCGGCATCCGCCACCTGCCCGATCACGCCGAAGCCGGCCTGCGCAGCCACGTGGGCGGCAACATCGAGCTGGACCTGGACGCGCAGATCGACCGCAAGGTGAAGCGCTTCATGAGCGATGCCTCGGCCTACGCCTACATCGCCATGCGCGACGCCATCGCCGACGCCGGCATGGATGAAGCACAGGTCGCCAACCCGCGTACCGGCCTGATCGCCGGCTCCGGCGGCGGCTCCAGCCAGTGGCAGGTGGAATCGGCCGACATCCTGCGTGCGCGTGGCGTGCGCAAGGTCGGCCCGTACATGGTGCCGCGCACGATGTGCTCCACCGTATCGGCCTGCCTGGCCACCGCATTCCAGATCAAGGGCCTGAGCTATTCGCTGTCGGCCGCCTGCGCCACCTCGGCGCATTGCATCGGCGCCGCCGCGGACCTGATCCGTCATGGCGCGCAGGATGTGATGTTCGCCGGGGGCGGTGAAGACCTGCACTGGTCGATGAGCGTGATGTTCGATGCGATGGGCGCGCTGTCGACCCGTTTCAACGAGACCCCCGCGTCGGCCTCGCGCCCGTACGACAAGGACCGCGACGGCTTCGTCATCGCCGGTGGCGGCGGCATGCTGGTGCTGGAAGACTACGACCACGCCGTGGCCCGTGGCGCGCGCATCCATGCCGAGCTGGTCGGTTACGGCGTCACCTCCGATGGTGCCGACATGGTCGCCCCGTCCGGTGAAGGCGCGGTGCGCTGCATGAACATGGCGATGGAGCACATCACCGCGCCGATCGACTATCTCAACACGCACGGCACCTCGACCCCGCTGGGCGACGTCACCGAGCTGAAGGCCGTGCGTGAAGTGTTCGGCGAGAGCATTCCGCCGCTGTCCTCGACCAAGGCGCTGTCCGGCCACTCGCTGGGCGCGGCAAGCGTGCACGAAGCGATCTACTGCCTGCTGATGATGCGCGACGGCTTCATCGCCGGCTCGGCCAACATCGGCGAGCTGGATCCGCTGGTGGAAGGCTTCCCGATCGTGCAGCAGACCCAGCCGGCACAGCTGAACACCGTGATGTCCAACAGCTTCGGCTTTGGCGGCACGAATGCGGCGCTGGTGTTCAGCCGGATCTGATTGCAGCGGCGAAGTACACGAAAAAGCCCGGCCATGTGCCGGGCTTTTTCATGGTGAACCCGATCAATGCCGGTGTATCGGCGAGCCGAGCCCCGCGGGACGTTACCGCGCGCCGGTCACCGGCAACAACGGCACCAGCAACTGCCGCGCATCCAGCAACGAACCGACGATGCGATGCCCCAGCGCGCGCAGTTCCTCGTCCGGATGCACCAGGTCCGGCACCTGGATCGCGGTCATGCCCGCGCCCACCGCCGCGCGGATGCCGGCCGGGGAATCCTCCAGCGCCAGGCAGCGCGCCGGGTCCTTGCCCAGCTTCTGCGCCGCCAGCAGGTAGATGTCCGGGGCCGGCTTGGGATGCGAGACGTCGCTGCTGGTCACCACCACCTCGAAAAACGGCAGCAGCCCGGCCGCCGCCAGCTTGCGCGAGGCACGCGGCTGCCGCGTCGAGGTCGCCACCGCACGCGGAAGGCCGTGCTCGTGCAGCAGCTGCAGGATCTCCAGGATACCCGGACGCAGCGGCAGCCCCTGCTGCGTGCGCGCCTCGTACAGCGCATGACAGCGCGCGGACAACGCAGCGACCTGCCCGGCATCCACCGTCTGCAGCAGCAGGCGTTCGCAATCGCGATCGCCCAGGCCCACCATGCGCAGCCAGAACCCCTCCGGGAACGGCAGCGCGAGTTCCTGCGCCGCCTGCGACCAGCACGCGACCGAGACCCGCTCGCTGTCGATCATCAGGCCGTCCATGTCGAAGATGACGGCGTCGGGCAGGAACGGCAGCGCGGCGAAGGCGGTCATGGGACGTTGAACAGCGTCTCGAGATCGGCCGCATCCAGCCTGCGCCACTCACCTTCCGGCAGCCCGCCCAGCGACAGCCCGCCAATGCGGCTGCGGTGCAGTGCCTCGACGTGGTTGCCGACCGCGGCGAACATGCGGCGGGCCTGATGGTAGCGGCCTTCATGCAGCACCAGCTGGGCCTGGCGCGGGCCGTTGACGTGCAGCTCGGCCGGGAGCAGCGGTTTGTCGTCGGATTCCAGCAGCAGCGTGCCGCTGGCGAAGCGCGCGGTTTCATCGCCGCGCAGGTCTTCGGCCAGGGTGACCTCGTAGGCCTTGTCCAGGCGCGACTTCGGCGACACGATCCGGTGCAGCAGCGCGCCGTCGTCGGTCATCAGCAGCATCCCGCTGGTATCGCGGTCCAGCCGCCCCACCGAGGACAGCACCGGCGCGCGGTCGCGGTAGCGCGGCGGCAGCAGGTCGTAGATCAGCCGGCCCTTGTCCTTGGTCGAGCAGGTATAGCCGCGCGGCTTGTGCAGCAGCAGGGTCAGGCCCTGCGGCGGGTCCAGCGGCTCGCCCTCGACCCGGATCGCCTCATGCGCGACCGCATCATCGGCGTACAGCACCTCGCCCTCGGCATCGGTGATCAGGCCGGCGCGGAACATCCCCTGCACCTGCTTGCGGCTGCCATAGCCGAGGTTGGCCAACAGCTTGACCAGCTTCATGCGCGGCCTCCGCGGCCCCACTTCGGCTCGGTGCTGCGCGGCGTCCGGACCGGGGTGGCGTTCTTGCTGGCCTTGGTCGCTTCGATCAGCTTGAAGCCATCGCGCTCGGCGGCCACGCGGACCTGGCCGAAGCTCTCGTTGAGGATCTGCTCGTACGGCAGGTGGCGGTTGGCCACCAGCCACATCCGGCCGCCCGGGCGCAGCGCCTGCGCGGCCACGGCGATGAAGCGCTGGCCGATGTCGGGACGGTCGGCGCGGGACGGGGTGTGGAACGGCGGGTTGGTCACGATGAAGTCGTACTCGCCGTCGATCCCGGCGGTGACGTCCTGCCAGTGGTAGGCCAGCGCCGCCGGTTTGCCGAGCGCGCCGAGGTTCTCGCGGGCCAGCGCCAGCGCGCGGCCTTCGGCCTCGTACAGGTCCAGCGCGGTCACGTTCGGGCAGCGCGCCAGCACTTCGGCGGACAGATAGCCGAAGCCGGCGCCCAGGTCGGCGCCACGGCCGGCCAGATCGGCAGGCAGCTGCTCGACCAGCAGGGCCGAGGCCGGGTCGATGCGGTCCCAGGCGAAGATGCCCGGACGGCTCTGGAAGCGGCCGCCCAGGATCGCGCGCGGCGCGTCCAGCGACGCCCAGCGCTGTGCCAGCGCGGCGTCGTGCTGGCCGTTGAGCGGGGCGGTCCAGTACGCGCGGCAGTGGTTCTTGGTCAGCTTGCCGCCCAGGCCGGCCAGCTGCTGGAGGTCGCCTTCGCCGGAGCGCGCCCCTTCGTTGTTGTGCTGGCAGGCCACCACGATGCCGCCCGGGGCGGCCAGGGCCAGCGCGCGGGCGAACAGGGCCTTGGCTTCCTCACGCTGGCGCGGCGGCAGCACCAGCACCACCGCGTAGCGGGTGGCATCGGTGGCCAGCTGCTGTTCGTCGCGCACCGTCCAGCCACTGGCTTCCAGCGCATCGGCGAACGGGCGGAAGCTCTGCTCGCAGACCAGCTGGGCCGGCTGGGCGTGCTCGCGCAGCGGGGCGCCATCGCGGGCGCGCAGGAACAGCACGGGGCCGGCCGGCCAGGACAGCACGCCACTGGCGAACGGCAGGAACAGGGTTTCCAGGGGAGCGTCGTGCTGGGCAGCCATGCGGGGGGCACATCTTGAAAGAGGCCGCCATTCTACCGGTTCGCTCCGCCCCACCCGGATTTGCGTTTATCCAACGTCCTGTTGATGCGCTGACAACATCCAAACCGGCAGGGTGGAGCCTCACTTCCCGTGGAGATGGCGCATGCGTGCATTGTTCGTCGGTGGCGTAGTCGACAACAGCGAGATGGACATGGAGGGCAGCCAACCACCGGTGCATTACCCCGAAGACACCGGCGGCGGCCATTCGCGCTACCGGCTCCACCAGGTCGGCAAAACGGCCGACGGCAGCGTGGCCTATGCGGTCTATGGGGCCCCGGACCTGGCCGATGAAGAAGTGGCCCGGATCGCCGATGAGCGGGCCTACGCGCGCCGTTTCGAGGCCGAACCCAGCGAATTCATCCACTGAGCCCGTCTCTGGCGGCGCGCCTGCCCACCGCGATCACTCGCGGTAGGGCAGCGGCCGGATGGCCGTGATCTGGTCCAGCCACACCACGTGCTGCTGCACCGGGGTGTCCAGATCGTCCAGCCGCAGCTGGCCATTGCTGCCTTCGTTCTCGTCGGCGTCGCGGTACTGCTGCAGCGTCGGCTGCACGGCCACGGTACCGAGCAGGCGGCTGCCATCGTCAAGCGTGAGTTCGACCTGGGTCTGGCCATGCAGCTGCGGCAGCAGCGCTTCCAGGGCCGCGATGGCGGCCGGATCGGTGTGGATGCGGGGGGCGTAACGGGACATGGCAACTCCTGTGGCGTACGCCTCAGTGTGCCGTTGGCGGCGTCAACACACCGCCAACGGCGGACGCTCAGCGGCCGCCGAGCACACCGCGCACAGCGGCCACCAGCTGGGCCACCGAATACGGCTTGGCCACGTGTTCCTGGAAGCCCGAGGCGAGCGCGCGCTTGCGATCGTCGGCACGCGCCAGCGCGGTCACCGCCACGGCGGGCAGCGCGTCGGGTTCGACCCCCATGTTGTCGCGCAGCGTGCGGACCAGCCCGTAGCCATCCATGCCCGGCATGCCGATGTCGGTCAGCAGCGCGTCGATGCCCGCATGCCCGTTCTCGTTGAGCAGGGCCAGCGCTTCCCCGGCCGAGGAGGCCGTGGTGACCGAGGCACCCTGTTCCTCCAGCAGCCGCCGCAGGTACTCCAGCACTTCGGGCTGGTCTTCCACGGCCAGCAGGTGCAGGCCCTTGAGCGGATACGGTTCGATGATCTGTTCGGTGATCGGGCCACTGAACACTTCGCGGAGTGGACGGCCGTCGGCCTGCGGCTGATAGCGCGGCAGGCGCACGTTGAAGCTCGCCCCCTGCCCGTGGCCCTCGCTGCTGGCCGCGACCACGCCGCCATGCAGTTCGACCAGCTGCTGCACGATCGCCAGCCCCAGCCCCAACCCGCCGTGGCGGCGCGTGGTGGTGCCGTCGGCCTGGCGGAAGCGGCTGAACAGATGGCGCAGGAATTCCGGTGCGATACCGTCGCCGGAGTCGGTCACGGTGATCGACCACTGCCCGCCGTCGGCAGCCAGGGTCAGGATCACGCGCCCTTCGGCGGGGGTGAATTTGATCGCGTTGGAGAGCAGGTTCCACAGCACCTGCTGCAGGCGCGTTGCATCGCCGAGCACCAGGCACGGCTCGTCGGGCATCACCAGTTCCATCGACAGCGCTTTGCCTTCGGCGACCAGCTCCTGCGCGCGCATCGCTTCTTCCAGCTGCGCACGCAGATCCAGCATCTCCACTTCCAGCTGGACCTTGCCCAGCAGCATGCTGCTCAGGTCCAGCATGTCCGAGATCAGGCGTTTCTGCGCCATCGCACTGTTGGCGATCACGCCCAGACCCTTGTACATCGGGCTGGTGTTGTCGATGCGCTGCAGCAGCAGTTCGCTCCAGCCCAGGATGGTGGTCAACGGCGTGCGCAGCTCGTGCGACAGCGTGGCCAGGAACTCATCCTTCAGGCGCGCCATGTTTTCGGCAGCGCTGCGTGCGGCACGCTCGGACTGCAGCAGTTCCTCGCGCGCCATTTCGATCTCGCGGCGCTCGGTCACGTCCGGACTGCTGCCGGCCAGGCCGATGAAACGGCCCATCCGCGAAAAGCGCGGACGCGCATTCATTTCCAGCCAGCGCCACTGGCCGTCGGCGCGGCGGCCGCGGACCAGCGCATGCATGGAGCGCTGCGACTTCAGCGCTTCCTGCAGTTCGTAATCGAACACCGAGGCATCATCGGGATGCACCAGCCCACGCCAGACATCATCCGGCACGCGCTGCTCATCGCCACCGAAGAATTCACTGAAGGCGCTGTTGACGAAGCGCGAGTGGCCGCGCTCATCCAGCACCCAGACCGGCATCGGCAGGCCATCGGCCAGCGCGCTGAAACGCGCCTCGCTTTCGGCCAGCTCCACTTCGATGTGCTTGCGGTTGGTGATGTCGAAGAACACCACGGCCACCAGATGCTCGCCGGGCTCGCCCACGCTGACCGCCTCGACCGAGTACCACCGGTTCAAGGCGCGTGCTTCCATCTCGAACTGCCTGGCCTGGCCGCTCAGTGCCACCTCGCCATAGACACGGTACCAATCCTGCTCATGCCCGGGCTGCAGGCTGCTCATCCGCTGCCCGCAGGCGTTGTCGAGCCCGGTGTTACGGGCAAACGCCTCATTCACCTCGACGAACCGGTAGTCAACGCCGACACCCGCGTCATCGAAGATCACTTCGATGATGCAGAACCCCGCATTCAGGCGTTCAAGTACCGTGCGATACAGGGCCGGATCCGGCGATGAAGCCAGGAAAGAGGCGCGTTCCAACGTCGAAGTGGGCAGGCTGGGCAAGGGCTTCAATGAGGCAACTGGCGAAACAGAGGAGGACAGGATCGGCCAACGCGCGTATTCGCAGCGTCAAGCGTCAAGCGCCGAGGGTCGGGGGCGGGCCTGGGTGAATTGGCGCCAACCGCAGAGGCGGAGCATACACGCCTGCATTGTGGGCCACCCGGATCGGGATCACACTGGGCACCTGATCCCACTTGTGATCGCGACCCAGGAGTTGTCATGAACCGCACATCCCTGATCGCCGGCGCGCTGGCTGGCCTGCTGCTCATCGGCAGTGCCTCCGCCGCCCCGCGTACCGTGACCGACCCGCAGGCCCCGCGCGCGCTCCAGGCCGATGGCCCGGTCCAGGTGACCTGGACCGACCCGGCGCAGTTCACCGAGATCCGCCAGAGCAACAACCGCTTCGAAGCCGAACGCGGCGACTGGGTGCAGCAGCTGGCCAAGTACGTCCAGACCACCGCCGGCAAGGAGCTGCAGCCTGGCCAGACGCTGGACGTGACGTTTACCGACATCAAACGCGCCGGCGATTACGAGCCGTGGCACGGCCCGCGCTCCAACGACATCCGGGTGATGCGCGACATCTATCCGCCGCGCGTGTCGCTGACCTACACCCTCAAGGATGCGCAGGGCCAGGTGATCGCAGAAGGGGAGCGCAAGCTGCAGGACACCGGCTACCTGCACAACATCGGCCGGCAGAGCGACACCGATCCGCTGCGTTACGAGAAGCGCCTGCTGGATGACTGGATCCGGCGTGACCTGCGCAACCAGGCCACCGCCCGTTCCTGAGCCCTCCCTCAGCCGCCCACGTACTCGCGCACGACCCGCTTCACGCCGCACGGCAGCTGGTAGGCACTGACGCCGCACAGCGGTGCCAGCGCCTCGATGCGCGGGGCATCGCCCCACAGCGTCACCGTACTGCCGATACCGGCCTGCGGCAGGTGGGTGAGGTCGACGGTGAGCATGTCCATCGAGACCCGACCGATCACGATGCCAGGCTGGTCATCGATACGCACGGGCGTGCCGTTCGGCGCGAACTGCGGGTAACCATCGGCATAACCCAGGGCGACCACGCCGACCCGGGTCGGCCGCTGCGCGACGAACCGCGCGCCGTAGCCGACCGGCTCGCCCACACCGATATCGCGCACCGCGAAAATTCTCGAGCGCATGGTCATGACCGGGCGCAGGCGCTGTGTCAACGCGGTATGCGCGGGCATGGGGTTGATCCCGTACAGCATCAGGCCCGGACGCACCCAGTCGCTGCGCACGTCCGGCCAGCCCAGCAGCGCCGGCGAGTTGCACAGGCTGGTCTGCCCGGCCAGACCCTCGATGGCGGCGGCAAACACATCGGCCTGCTCGCGGGTGCGCGGGCTGTCCAGTTCGTCGGCACGGGCCATGTGGGTCATCAGCACCATCGGCCCGACATGCGCCAGCGCGCTGAGCGTGGCATGCGCGGCGCGGAACTCGTCCGGCCACAGGCCCAGGCGGTGCATGCCGCTGTCCAGCTTCAACCACACGGTGAGCGTGGCAGTGGTCTGGAAGGCGGCGACCGCCTCGACCTGCCACGGCGCGCCGACCGCGAACCACAGATCGTGTTCGACGATCAACGGCAGTTCGTCGGCATCGAAGAAGCCTTCCAGCAGCAGGATCGGGCCGGTGATGCCGGCCTGGCGCAGTTCCAGCGCTTCTTCGATGCAGGCCACGCCGAACGCATCGGCCTCGGCCTGCAGCGCGCGCGCGCAACGCACCGCACCGTGCCCGTAGGCATCGGCCTTGATCACGGCAACGGCCTTGCCGCCGCCCAGTTCGCGTGCCAGCCGGTAATTGCCGCGCAGCGCCTCCAGATCAATCAACGCACGGGCTGGGCGCATGAACTCGACTCACGGTGACGAACGGACGCGGCGTGGTGGGTGTAACGGAAGATATCCAGGCCTTCGGTGCTGATCTGCGGCTGGCGGGCATCCATCAGGTCGGCCAGGTAGCGGCCGGAGCCGCACGCCATGGTCCAGCCCAGGGTGCCGTGGCCGGTATTGAGGAACAGGTTGCGATACGGCGTGGCGCCGACCACCGGCGTGCCATCCGGCGTGGCCGGGCGCAGGCCGGTCCAGAACTCGGCGCGCGACAGATCGCCGCCGTGCGGGTACAGATCGCGCACGACCTTCTCCAGCGTGGCACGGCGGCGCGGCGAGAGGGACAGGTCGAACCCGCCCACTTCGGCCATGCCCCCCACGCGGATGCGGTCGTCGAAGCGGGTCACGGCCACCTTGTAGCTTTCGTCCAGGATGGTCGAGGTCGGGGCCATCGCCGGGTCGGTGATCGGCAGCGTCAGCGAATAGCCCTTCAACGGGTACACCGGCAGCTGCATGCCCAGCGGCGCGACCAGCGACGGCGAATAGCTGCCCAGCGCGACCACGTAGTGATCGGCGGTTTCCAGCTTGCCGTCGATGCGCACACCGGTGATGCGGTCGCCGTCGCTCTGCAGGCCGGCGATGTCCTGGTCGAAGCGGAATTCGACCCCGGCATCGACACACATCTGCGCCAGGCGGCGGGTGAACAGCTGGCAGTCGCCGGTCTGGTCGCGCGGCAGGCGCAGCGCGCCGACCAGCGTGTCGGCCACGCCGGCCAGCGCCGGTTCGTGGGCGATGATGCCGTCGCGGTCGAGCACCTGATAGGGCACGCCGTACTGCGCCAGCACCTCGATGTCCTGCGCGGAGGCATCCAGCTGCTGCTGGGTACGGAACAGCTGGGTGGTGCCCAGGTCGCGGCCCTCGAACTCGATGCCGGTTTCGCGGCGCAGTTCGTTGAGGCAGTCGCGGCTGTACTCGGACATGCGCACCATGCGCGCCTTGTTGATCGCGTAACGCTCGTGCGTGCAGTTGCGCAGCATCTGCGCCAGCCAGCGGTACTGGTGCCAGTCCAGGCCGGGGCGGATCGCCAGCGGCGCGTGTTCGGAGAACAGCCATTTGACCGCCTTGAGCGGCACGCCCGGGGCGGCCCACGGCGAGGTATAGCCGAACGACAGTTGGCCTGCGTTGGCGAAACTGGTTTCCAGCGCCGGACCGGGCTGGCGGTCGACGACCGTGACTTCAAACCCGGCCTGCCGCAGGTACCAGGCACTGGTCGTGCCGATCACACCGCTGCCAAGGACTAGAACGCGCATGACACCTCTCCAACCCGATCATTCCCTGCGCAGGAGCACGCCGGGACCATAATTGAGGAAGTATAGTCAGCCGCAACCAAGCAATTCGCCTGTTTTTAGAGCCGCAGGCAGGGTATTGTCCTGCCAACACCCTTGAGAGGCTGACGCCGATGGCCGCGCGTGCCCGCGAACTGGACAAGATCGACCGCAAGATCCTGCGCATCCTGCAGGACGAGGGCCGCATTTCCTTCACCGAGCTGGGCGAGCGCGTCGGCCTGTCGACCACGCCCTGCACCGAACGTGTCCGCCGACTCGAGCGCGATGGCGCGATCACCGGTTACTACGCCAAGCTCGATCCGCACTACCTCAAGGCCAGCCTGCTGGTGTTCGTGGAGATCAGCCTGGCCTACAAGTCCGGCGACATCTTCGAAGAGTTCCGACGGGCGGCGTTGAAGCTGCCCAACGTGCTGGAATGCCATCTGGTCTCGGGGGATTTCGATTACCTGCTCAAGGCGCGGATCAGCGAGATGGCGTCGTACCGCAAGCTGCTCGGCAGCACGCTGCTGACCCTGCCGCACGTACGTGAATCCAAGAGCTACATCGTCATGGAAGAGGTCAAGGAAACCCTGACCCTGCCGATCCCGGATTGAGCGCGGGCCGGTTTAAAGCAGAAAGGCGGCGCGCAGGTGCGCACCGCCTTCGTTCATTGCGTCAAGCGCATCAGCGCTGCTGTTTCTGGTCCGGATGCTTCTGGTCCTGCTGCTTGCCGCCCTTCTGATTCTGCTGGTCCCACTGCTGCTGGTCCTGCTGGCCGGGCTTCTGGTTCTGCTGCTGACTGCCCTGCTGCTCCTGCGGCGTCTTGCCGGGACTGCGGTTCTGCTGGTTAGTCATGATTGCACTCTTCTCGAAAAACCTCGGGGATGCGCTGCGTTTGCGGCGCGGGGACAGGGTCTCGCCGATCGGGTTAATCACAAGCGAAAAATCGGTGAGGCCGCCCGTTGACGCGGATGACTGCGGGCACCGCGATGTAAACCATTCATCCTGCTCCCAGGCCACGGCCGTCGCTTACGGCTTGATCTGTTGTCCGTCGCCGCTGCGGATGGAATCGTAGTAACGGCCGGTGCGGGTATCGAGTACCCGGTTGGGGCTGACCTGCCGGGCCCCGGGAATGATCCGGCCATGGCGGTCGTAGACCTTGCCCTGTGCTGCGGGCCCCTGCATCGGCGCGGGCTGCGACGGCCCTTTGCTCTGGATCGGATGCGTACGCAGCTGCTGCTGGGTCTGCGCGGACGACTTCACCGGCGCCATCTGCCCGGACAGGCTGTCGACCGGCGCCGGCTGGACGGGAGTGGGCAGCGGCGTGGGCGTCGGCTGCGGCGCGACCACCGGCCGCGTCGCCGTGGGCTTGGGCGGCGGGCCGATCTGCGCGGCCGCGGTCAACGGCAGCAGAACCAGCAGGGCAGCGGCGAGGCGGCGTGGGCGGTACATGGCGGTCTCCCGGCGGCGGTTCAGGCCTTCACCATGCACCTGCACGGGTATCAGCACCATGAACGCCCTGGCTTGTACCTCCAGAGGCAACAGCTCAATCTACGTACCACATCAATAGGGAATGTTTATGACAGCTTTCGACCTTTCCCCGCCCACCGACGCCCAGCGCCAGGCCCTGGTGGCCGGGCTCAGCGCCGATGAGCAGCGCGTGCTGCTGCACCATGGCACCGAGGCGCCGTTCTGCGGGGTGTTCCTGGACAACAAGCAGGACGGGGTCTACGGCTGCCGCTTGTGCGGCCTGCCGCTGTTCCGCTCCAGCACCAAGTTCGACTCCGGCACTGGCTGGCCGAGCTTCTTCGCGCCCTTCGACCCGGCCCATGTCCGTGAGATCCGCGACGCCAGCCATGGCATGGTCCGCACCGAAATCGTCTGCGCGCGGTGTGACAGCCATCTCGGCCATGTGTTCCCCGATGGCCCGCCGCCGACCCACGAGCGCCACTGTCTGAATTCGGTCTCGCTGTCGTTCACGCCCAACGGGCAGGCCTATCCGGATCCCCTGCAGCGCGGTGGTGCCGAAGCCGGCGCGGCGGCCTAGACACGACCGGTCGGTCCACACGCCTGGGGCCTGCCTGTGGCTTGGCCCGCACGTGCCAGCTCAAAAGTGTGACATTGGTCGAACGCCCCCCTTCAGAAATGGTGTGAAGGGGCCGACATGGAGGTATCCCCTTCCCCGCGTCGGCCCCATGCTCATCATCGTTGGACTTCTCGTCGTCATCCTCAGCGTGCTCGGCGGTTATGTGGGCGCGCACGGCAAACTCGGCGCGCTGTGGCAGCCCTATGAACTGGTGATCATCGGCGGCGCCGCGCTGGGCGCGTTCCTGGTCGGCACCCCGGTCAAAACCGTGAAGCAGACCCTGCAGGCCACCGTCGGCGTGTTCAAGGGCCCGCGCTACAAGCAGCAGGACTACATCGACGTCCTCAGCCTGCTCTACGAACTGCTCAACAAGGCCCGCCGCGAAGGCTTCATGGCGCTGGAAGACCATGTCGAGCGCCCGGCCGAGAGCAGCATCTTCGCCAACTACCCCAAGGTGCAGGCCGACCATCACCTGGTCGACTTCATCACCGACTGCCTGCGCCTGATGATCGGCAGCAACATCGAGCCGCATGAGCTGGAGCCGCTGCTGGAGATGGAGCTGGAGAAGCATCACGGCGAGGCGATGCAGCCGGCCGCGGTGCTCAACAAGGTCGCCGACGGCCTGCCGGGCTTCGGCATCGTCGCTGCGGTGCTCGGCATCGTGATCACCATGGGCTCGATCGGCGGCGAGATCACCGAAGTCGGCGCGCACGTCGCCGGCGCACTGGTCGGCACCTTCCTGGGCATCCTGCTGGCCTACGGCTTCGTCGGCCCGCTGGCCTCGGCCGTGGAAGCCCGCGCCGAACAGGACGCGCGCATCTACGAATCGGTGAAGACCGCCCTGCTGGCCTGCCTGCGCGGCTACAACCCGAAGATCGCCCTCGAATTCGCCCGCAAGACCCTGCCGTCCAACGTGCGCCCGGGCTTCAGCGCGTTCGAACAGCACCTCAAGACGGTCAAGTAAGGCAGCGCCATGGCCGAGAACAAACCCACCGTCATCGTCCGCCGGGTCAAGAAGGCCGGCCACGCCGCGCACCATGGCGGTGCCTGGAAGGTGGCCTATGCCGACTTCGTGACCGCGATGATGGCCTTCTTCCTGGTGCTGTGGCTGATGGCCGCCACCACCAAGCCCGAGCGCGCGGCGATCTCCGAATACTTCCGCAACCCCAGCCCGCTGGCCGGCAGCAGTTCCACCCCGGCCCCCGGCATGGCCGGCCCGGGCGGCGCCAGCACCTCGATGATCAAGCTGGGCGGCGCCACCGACATCTCGCGCGGCAACAGCAACGATCCCTTCCAGAGCCAGCAGGCTACCAAGCCGGTGCCGCAGACCGATCGCGAGCGGGAAAAGCAACAGCTCGAAGCGCTCAAGCAGGAGCTGGAAGAAGCGATCAGCAAGAGCCAAGCGCTGGAGCCATTCAAGGATCAGCTGCTGCTCGATCTCACCCCGGAAGGGCTGCGCATCCAGATCGTGGACAAGCAGAACCGCCCGATGTTCGACATGGGCAGCGCCACGCTCAAGCCCTACACGCGCGAGATCCTGCGCGAGCTGTCGCAGTTCATCAACCACGTGCCGAACCGGATCAGCATCACCGGACACACCGACACGACCGCGTACAACGCCGTGCATGGCTACAGCAACTGGGAGCTCAGCGCCGACCGCGCCAACGCCGCCCGGCGTGCGCTGCTTGATGGCGGGATGACCGAAGAAAAGGTGACCCGCGTGGTCGGCCTGTCCTCCTCGGTGCTGTTCGACAAGACCCAGCCGGACAACCCGATCAACCGCCGGATCAGCATCGTGGTGATGACCAAGGCGGCCGAGGCCGCGGCGCTGGCCGGTGCCGGCCAGGAAGTGGCGCTGTCTCCGACGGCGGCCGACGCGGATATCCAGGCGGCGCTGGCGCCGACTGTCGCGCCGTAAGGGGCGCGGCGGCGGGGCTGCAGGAGAATTCGGGGAATCCGTGGAGCCGGCCAGCGGCCGGTGCTGGTGGACCCCTCAAGGAATGCGTGGAGCCGGCCAGCGGCCGGCACTACAATGGGTCTTTCCTTTTGTAGATAGACCGTTCTCATGTCCAAGCAGTCCAAGGCCAAGCGCGACAAGCGCAAGAAGCAGCAGCCCAAGCGTCCGATCAACCGCCTCAACGCCCAGCAGCCGGTGCAGAACCATGCCGTGCTGACCAACGAAGAAGGCCAGGTCGTCGCCGCGATCGGCCTGCAGGGCACCGAGTGGCTGCTGGCCATCGGCGGTCAGACCATGGGCAACGCCGACAACCCGGTGCCGATGCTGGCCATGCTCAAGCACCTGTCCAACGTCCAGGAGAAGGAAGGCCGCAAGGTCAACCTGGAGTACTCGACCCAGCTGCAGCAGCTGATCGACGACCTGGCCGCCGACGAAGGCAAGACCGCCGACGAGTACCTGTCGCAGCTGGTTTCCGAGTTCGAAGGCGTGGAAGGTGACGACGAAGCCGACGCCGAAGAGGCCGCGATCGTGGCCGACGATGCCGCCGCTGCCCCGGCCGATGCCGAGCCGGCCCCGGCCGCCGGCGACGACAAGCCGCAGGCCTGAGCCACGGCGATCCGGTGACGGTCTATATCGACGATGCGGTACACCCCTGGCGCGGCGAGCGCTGGGCGCATCTGATGGCCGACACCCTGCCCGAGCTGCACGCCATGGCGGCGCAGCTCGGGATTCCGCGGCAGGCGTTCCAGAACCGCCGCAGCGGCGCGCACTACGACGTGCCCGCCCCGCTGCGCCTGCAGGCGATCGCCCTGGGCGCACAGGCCATCTCACGGCATACGGACCGCGCGCTGGTCAAAGCGGTCATCGCCAATGCGAGAAGCCAATACGGGTAGGTGCCTCCCGTTGGTCGGCACACGCATGAACCCATGCATCGCCCGGTAGATACCGACCGTTGGTCGGTATACGAAAACCCATCAGAACGGATCGCTGCCCGGCCGCACTTCCACGCCCAGCAGCGAACACAGCGCCAGCATCGCGTCGTCATCGCGGTTGAGGGCCATCCAGCCGGCCAGGGTGTCATTGCCGGTATCCACGCTCCACAGCGCGTAGTTGTGCTCGCGCAGGCGGTCGTGGGCGGTGGCCATCAGCATCGGCGCGTCCACCCCGGCGGCGAAATCCTCATCGTCCAGGTCGCCGCCCCAGTCGATCTGCAGGTTCCAGCGCGCGGACAGCTCGTTCACGGCCGACATCAGCGCATCGGCATCGCTGCGCTCGACCTCGAAGCCGGACTGCCAGGCGATCGCGGCCATCATCGGCGGCAGCCAGTCGGCGTCTTCATCGATGCCTTCCCCGCTTTCCAGCAGTGCTTCGCGCCAGCGGTTGAACTGCTGCAGGGCCAGTTCTTCATCGCCCGGGTTGATCAGCACGAACAGGTTCCAGATCCGCGCCTCGAAATCGTCCTCGTCGAAATCGCGTTCCTCTTCTTCGAAGTCGAAATAATCGCTGTTGTCGGGCATGGCCGGTATTCCTGGAGACAGGGGCGCATTCTGCCGTGCAAGGGCGTTGGCAGGAAGCGAAATTCGGCGCGGGGCCCGCTGCGGTTTATCCTGTACGCCAGAAGACGGCCTTGGTGGTCGTCAGCATCCTGTGACCATGAGCGATACCCCTCCCGATCACCTGGCGATCAACCCGGCCAGCCCCTTCCACGATGCCGCTGCGCTTGAGCGCGGCGTGGGCATCCGCTTCAACGATGTCGAGCGCGACAACGTCGAGGAATATTCGGTCAGCGAAGGCTGGATCCGCGTGCAGGCCGGCAAGGCCCGCGACCGCCGCGGCAACCCGATGACGATCAAGATCAAGGGCACCGTGGTGGCCTACTTCCTGGATCAGAAGCCGGACGCCTGATCCCACGTGTGCCGGGGTAGAGCCACCCCATGGGTGGCTGCCCTTCGTCCCGGGCGCGGGAATCCCGCCGGGTCCGCGCAGCCCCCATGGGGTGGCTACCCGTGGCACGGTGCGGCCATCAATCCCGTTGCCGCGTTTCCAGCAGGTCCAGGTTGCGGATCAGCCGGCGCGAGATCTCATCGGAGATTTTCCCGCGCCGGGTCAGCCGGAACAGCTCTTCGCGCTCGGCGGTGAGCCCGGCGGTGCGCAGCTGGCGATAGCCCTGCTCCATCCGCTTCACCTTTTCCGGATCGGCATCCGGCCCGGCGTCCTTCTCCAGATTGCGCTGGTACAGCAGGCTCACCCGTGAGGCGGCGTCGTTGTAGAGCTGCACGTTCTCGGTGGTCTGGTTCTGCACCAGCTGCTGGCGCGTACGCTCCACCCCGGCCAGCGCGGCCTTGGCGGCGAGCTTGCGGGCCAGGTCTTCTTCCTTGCGCTCGCCCGAATCGGCCGGCAGTTCCAGCCCCTTGAGCAGGCGCGGCAGCGCGATGCTGGCCCCGACCAGCGAGATCAGGATCACCGCCGCGGCGAGGAAGATCACCAGGTCGCGCGCCGGGAACGCACTGCCATCGGGCAGGAACAGCGGCAGGGTCAGCACGCCGGCCAGGGTGATCGCACCGCGCACGCCGGCCAGCGAGGTCGCCACCACGATCCGCCACGACGTGCCCGGGCGTGCTTCACCCCGGTGCCGCGCGCGCAGCAGGCTCCAGCGCAGCGACAGCCACACCCAGGCCAGGCGCAGCAGCACCAGCGCGAGGTTGATCACCACCACGTAGACCAGCAGCCACCACGCACTGTGGTGCCCGCTCTCGCTGACCGTCGTGATCGCGCGCTCGACGATGCCCGGCAGCTGCTCGCCCAGCAGCACGAACATGATGCCGTTGAAGCTGAACTGCAGCATGTTCCACACGGCCGTGCGCTGCACGCGCATGCTGCCCGAGACACGGCCGCTCAGTTCCACGTAGCTCATCGTGATGCCTGCGGCGACCGCCGAGAGGATGCCCGAGGCATTGAACTCTTCGGCCAGCAGGTAGGCGGCGAACGGGATCAGCAGATTCACCAGCAGCGCCGCACCGGGCTCCTCGCCGAAGCGCCGCCACAGCCAGCGCTGGAAGGTCGACACGCCCAGCGTCACCGCTACACCGATCGCCAGCCCGGCGACCGCCACCCACAGGAAGGTCAACGAGGCCGTCGCCAGCGAGAAGGTACCGGTCATTACCGCCGCCACCGCGAAGCGGAAGCACACCAGGCCGGAGGCATCGTTGAGCAGCGACTCGCCTTCCAGGATGTGCATCAGCCGCTTGGGGATCGGCGCGCGCGAGGCGATCGAACTGACCGCGACCGGATCGGTCGGCGAGATGATCGCCGCCAGCGCGAAGGCCACGGCCAGCGGCATCACCGGGATCATCCAGTGGATCAGGAAGCCGGCCCCGATCACGGTGAACACCACCAGCCCGAACGCCAGTTCCAGGATCACGCCTTTATCGCGGAACAGGCCCTGCTTGGGGATCCGCCAGCCATCCAGGAACAGCAGCGGCGGCAGTAACAGCAGGAAGAACATCTCCGGCTCCAGCGCGTGGCCGCGGTTGAACACCCCGGCAATGACCGCGCCCAGCCCGATCTGCACCAGCGGCAGTGGCAGGGACAACGGCAGGACGCGGACCAGGTAGCCGCTGACGACCACCGCCACCAGCATCGCCAGGACGACTTCAATGGTATGCATGCATTTTCCAGTAAGCAGCGCGGGGGAGGCTGCGGGCAGCCGGCGCCGGAAACAGGAAAAAACGTACCACACGCGCGCCGCCACGCGGACGCGCGGGGCGTGCCAGGCTCAGTCGGCGGACAGCCGCTGCGCGCCGGCGCCGTCGAAGCGATAGAGGTCCATCGCCAGGAAGCCGGCATCGATGCCGGCATCGATACGCTGTGCGCCGAGCGCATCGCCTCCGGCCGCGCCCATCGCGAAATGCAGCGGCTGCAGATGCTCGTCGCTGGGGTGTGCCTGCACGGCGTGCGGGGCCTGACGGCGGTAGTCGAGGAGTGCGGCACTGTCATCGGCCTGCAGGCGCTGCTCCACCCACTCGATGAAGGGCCGCACATACGGCGCTTCCTTGCCGTCCTGATAGCTGCCCCAGTCGTGCAGGTTGTGGGTGATGCTGCCCGAGCCGATCAACAGCACACCCTGCTCGCGCAGCGGTGCCAGCGCGCGGCCCAGCGCGAACTGATGGGCCGGCCCAAGCAGTGGCTGGATCGCCAGCGGCACGACCGGGATCTCCGCCTGCGGGTACAGGAAGCGCAGCGGCACCCAGCCACCGTGGTCGAGGCCGCGCTGCGGATCGATCGCCGTCGGCAGGCCGGCCGCGGTCAGCCGCTGCGCGATCTCCTGGGCCAGTGCGGGGTCGCCCGGCGCCGGGTACTGCAGATCGAACAGCGCCTGCGGAAAACCGCCGAAATCGTGGATCGTGGGCGGCTGGGCATGCCCACCCACCACCGGCTGGTGGGTCAGCCAGTGCGCCGAGGCCATCACGATCGCGCGCGGGCGCGGCAGGCGCGCCGCCAGTGCGGCCAGGCGCTCGCCGACCAGGCCGGGATTCAGCGCGGTCATCGGCGAACCGTGGGAGATGTAGAGGGAGGGCAAGCGGGACATCACGGACTCCAATAGCGGCACGCCCACCGGGGCGGTGCCTGGATCTCAGACTATTGCGTACGGATCGGCCAATAAATACGATGCATCGACGCTGTTTATTCCGGAAAAAGAAACAATGGACACCCTGGACGCCATGCGTGTGTTTGTCGCCGTGGTCGAGCGCAACGGCTTCAGTGCCGCCGCGCAGGCCCTGGACCTGTCCACGGCGGGGGTCACCCGGCAGATCGCCGCGCTGGAAAAGCGCCTGTCGACCCGCCTGCTCAACCGGACGACCCGCCGCGTGAGCCCCACCAGCACGGGCGCGGCCTATTACGCCGAGTGCGTGCGTCTGCTGGCCGAGTTCGATGCGCTGGAGGCCGGCATCAGCGCGCAGGCCCTGGAGCCCTCCGGGCGGCTGCGGATCAACGCGCCGGTCAGCTATGGCATCGCCCGCCTCGGCCCACTGCTGGCCGGCTATCGGGGGCGCTACCCGCAGGTGGAACTGGACCTGTCGTTGTCCGACCGTCTGGTGGACATGGTCGAGGAAGGGTACGACGTGGCGATCCGCATCACCCGCCAGCCCGGCCCGACCCTGATCGCGCGCAAGCTCGCCGACGTGCAGATCAACCTGTGCGCGGCGCCGTCGTATCTGGATGCGCATGGACGCCCGCAGCGGCCTGAAGACCTGTCCGCACACGAATGCCTGAGCTACAGCTACTCGGCCGGTGGCGATGCGTGGCAGCTGCACGGCCCGCGTGGCGAGGTCTCCGTGCCTGTGCACGGCAGCATCCGCGCCAACAATGGTGATGTGCTGCGCGAGGCCGCGATTGCCGGGATGGGCATCATCGTGCAGCCGGACTTCCTGGTCGCCGAGGCCATCGCCGACGGCCGGTTGGAACGCGTGCTGCCCGCGTGGGAGGTGCAGGGCATCGGCATCCATGCGGTGTATACCAGCCGCAGCCATCTGGCGCCCAAGGTCCGCAGCTTCATCGATTACCTGGTCGAAGCGCTGGGGTGATGACCCGTGGCAGCAGCCCGGGGGCGCCCGGTACTACGCCTCCACCGCGTCCAGCTGCGCGATCACCTTGGCCAGCGGCATCGGCCTGCCGAGCAGATAGCCCTGCACCTGGTCGCAGCCGTGCGCGGCCAACCACTGATGCTGGCCCGGGGTCTCCACGCCTTCGGCAATGATGGTCAGGCCCATGCTGTGGCCCAGCGACAGCAGCGCGCGACAGATCGAGGCATTGCGCGGATTGGTTTCCACGTCCGCCACGAAGCTGCGGTCGATCTTCAGGATGTCCAGCGGCAGGTGCTGCAGATAGGACATGTTCGAGTAGCCGGTGCCGAAATCATCCAGCGAAATGCAGATGCCCTGTTCGTGCAGGCGCTGCATGGTCTGCTTGGCCTGGCCCGGCTTGCGCATCAGGCTGCTCTCGGTCAGCTCGACCTGCAGTGCACCGCGGGCCAGCCCGAATTCCTGGCTGGCACGGGTGAACTCGGCGACCAGGTCACTGTTGAAGAACTGCACCGCCGAGACGTTCACCGCGATCGGCAGGTCCCAGCCGGCATCGACCAGCTGCCGCTGTGCCTGTGCCGCGGCGCGGATCACCCAGCGGCCGAGCGCCAGGATCAGGCCGGTGTCTTCGCACAGCTGGATGAACTCGCCCGGCGGAATGAAGCTGCCGTCCGCCTGCGGCCAGCGCAGCAGGGCTTCCAGCGCGGCCGGGCTGCTGTCGCTGGCGTGGCAGATCGGCTGGTAGTACAGCTCGAACTCGGTATCGATCGCACTGTGGATGCGCCCGGCCAGGCGCAGCCGTTCGGCAAGTCGCGAACTCACGGTGGTGTCGTACCACGCGATGACATTGCCTTCGTCGCGCGCCGCATGCGCGGCCTGCGCGGCCATGCCGATGACCTGCTCGGCCGTGCTGGCATCGCCGTCGAACTTCACGGCGACGCCGATGCGCGGCTCGAACTGGTGCAGCCAGTCCTGCCCGCGCACCGGTTCGGACACGGTCTGCACCAGCGTGTCCAGCGCGGTCTGGCGCTGATGGTCGTCGCGGATGGCGAAGATGAAATCCTCGGCCGGCTGGAACGCCAGCAGGCCGTACCGCACGCCGAGCCCGCCCAGACGCTTGGCCATCGCCTGCAGCACCACGTCGCCGACTTCGCGGCCCAGCGTGTCCGACACCAGCTGCAAGCCGCGGAACTGCACGTACGCGATCGTGTATGCCCCGCCCTCCTCGTCCAGCTGCGCGGCCAGCGCGCGCGTATTGAGCAGGCCGGTCGCCGGGTTATGGGTAGCGTGGTAGGCCAGGTCGCGCTCATAGGCCAGCCGCTCGCTGACGTCCTCGGCCAGCACCAGGCAGGCCTGGCGGCCATCGAAATCCAGCCGCGCCAGATGCGCACGCACCTCGAAGACGCTGCCGTCCTTGCGCTGGTGCAGGCGCACCTGCGCATCCTGCACATCGCCGATGCGGGCCTGCGCGATCGCCCCGCGGATTTCCTCCCAGCCTTCGCGCGGGCGGATGTCGAGGATGCTCATCGACAGGAATTCGTCGCGGCTGTAACCGTACTGGCGTACCGCCGCTTCGTTGACCTCGAGGAAGCGCAGCGTGTCCGGATCGAACACCCAGAACGGCGCCGGATTGCGATCGAACAGCAGGCGGAACTGGCGCTCGGCCTGCTGCACTCGGGCCAGCGCATCGACCCGCTCGCTGACATCGGTCAGCGCGCCGATCATGCGCCGCTCGCGGTCCACCACCGCCACCCGCTGGCCGCGCGCGGAGACCCATCGGATCGCCCCGCCCGGCAACACCAGCCGGAACATTTCATCGAGCACGCCGCTGCCGGCGAACGCGGCGTCGAAGGCCTGCTGCATGCGCGCGGTGTCATCGTGGTGCACCCGCGCGAAGAAATCGGCGAGCGGCAGGCTCTCGATATCGATGCCGAAGATCTCGCGGGCCAGCGGTGACCAGCGCAGCAGGCAGGCATCCTCGTCCACGTACCAGGTGCAAACCTTGCCGACCTGATGGGCCATATGCAGTTCCGCATGGCCGGTACGCAGCTCCTCGCTCAGGCTGTCCTGGTCGCGCGTGGCGCGGCGCAGGCTGACATACACCGCGCCAAACAGCGCCCAGTACAGCAGGTAGACCCCAACCGAGGCCTGCACATACGGCCACCAGGCCGCCAGCACATCGCGCCGGCCCAACCCGGCGTACACCGCCAGCGGGTACTGGGCCAGCGTGCTGAGGCTGGAGATGCGCTCAACGCCATCGACCGCACTGGTCTCGATCCCCAGCGGGGTCAAGGCATCGCGGCCCAGCATCTCGCGCCTGGCCAGGCCGAAGCGGCGTCCCACCACGCCCACCGGATCGGGGCTGCGCGCCAGCACATAGCCCTGCGGGTCGGTGATCGAAATCACCCCGGCCTCGCCGGTATCCATGCCGCCGATCACCGACTGCAGTTCCGACGTGCGCAGCCGTGCCAGCAGCCAGCGCTCTCCGCCCATTGGCAACGCCAGGGGCAGAATCCAGTGCGCGCTGTCCAGTGCCTGCGGCGGGCCAAGGAACAGCTGGCTGCCCTGGCCACGGTTGTCATCCACTGCCCAGAGCGGCAACTGCAGGTCGCCGCTGCCGCTGGTCAGGGCGCGCCCGTACTGATCGACCACGACGATGCTGTGCAGTTCGGCATGCCGCTGCAGGGTGCCTGCGATGCTCGCCTCGAGCAGGTCCGGGGCCTGCGCGGGCACGCGCTGGAACAGCAGCGCGCCGTCCCGGGAGATGCCCTGCATGGCCCGCTCCAGATTGCGCAGCTCCAGCCGCAGCAGGCGCTGGGCACCGGTCGCCAGCGCCGAGCTCTGGCGCTGCGCCGCTTCCTGCCGGCGTTGGCCATCATTGACCAGCATCGCCACCAGCCCGGCGGCCAGCAGCACGCCCAGGCAGACCCCGAGCCACACGAACGTCCGCAGCGGCCGCGCCAGGGCACGGTTCAACGCAGGCATCGCAACCCTTTTCCCGAACGACAGGCTGACTTCATCTGTACACGCTTCCTGGTTTCCCCAAACCTGAGCGGCCGCTGCCCGGGATTCTTGACGCCTTGATCGCCACGCGGGCGCCCAGCAGGCGCGCGCGGAATCCGTGCCGCTCCAGCATGCACCAGCGCGCGCGGCACGGGAAGCACCCCGGCGTGGTTCACCTCGGCGAATCCGGGGGACGGGCATATCCGGTACCCGATGCCGCCGCAGCCGGCATAACCGGGCGCCCCGGACGGGATTAGACTTGGACGTTTCCGTTGCTGAGAAGCCCCATGTCCAAGCTGCGTCGCCCCACCCTGATGCTCGCCATTGCCGCCAGCCTGTCGCTGAGCCTGGCCGCCTGCGACCGCGAGGCCACTGCACCGGCCGCCGCCGCGCCCGAGTCCGCCCCGGCCGAGCCGGCCGCGCCCACGCCGCAGCTGGGCAGCTTCGGCTTCGACGCCGCCGGCATGGACCGCAGCATCGCCGCCGGCGATGACTTCTTCGGCTTCGCCAACGGCACCTGGGTCAAGAACACCGAGATTCCGGCCGACCGCTCCAGCTACGGCAGCTTCAATGTCATTTCCGAAAAGACCCTGGCCGACACCCGCGCGATCCTCGAGGGCGCCGCAGCCGATACCAAGGCCGAGGGCGAGACCAAGCTGATCGGCGATTATTACGCCGCCTTCATGGACGAGACCGGCATCGAATCGCGTGGCACCGCCCCGATCAAGCCCGAGCTGGATGCCATCGCCGGCATCGGTGACAAGGCCGCGCTCGCCACCGCCCTGGGCGGCACCCTGCGCGCCGACGTCGACCTGCTCAACGCCACCAACTTCTACACCGATCGCCTGTTCGGCGTGTGGGTGTCGGTGGATCTGCTGCAGCCCGACCGCACCGCGCCGTACCTGGTGCAGGGCGGCCTGGGCCTGCCGGACCGCGACTTCTATCTGCAGGGCGGCCGCATGGCCGAGATCCGCAAGCAGTACCAGGCCTACATCGCGCAGGTGCTGCAGCTGGCCGGCGTCGCCGATCCGGCGGCCAAGGCGCAGCGCATCGTCGCGCTGGAGACCAAGATCGCCCAGGCGCACGCCACGCAGGAAGCCACCAACGACGTCGCCAAGGGCGCCAACGCCTGGAAGCAGGCCGACCTGAGCGCGAAGGCGCCGGGCATGGACTGGAGCGCCTTCCTGGCCTCGGCCGGCCTGGACGCCCAGCAGGACTTCATCGTGTGGCAGCCCAAGGCCGTGGCCGGCATTTCGCGCCTGGTCGCCACCGAGCCGCTGGAGGTCTGGAAGGACTACCTGGCCTTCCACGCACTGGACCGCGCCGCACCGTACCTGCCCAGGTCGTTCGCCGATGCGCGCTTCGCCTTCCACGGCACCACGCTCAACGGGACGCCGCAGCAGAGCGAGCGCTGGAAGCGTGCCGTCGATGACAGCAATCATGCGGTCGGCGAAGCGATCGGCAAGCTGTACGTCGAGCGTCATTTTGACCCGGCCACGAAGGCCCGCGCCGATGAGATGGCCAAGAACATCATCGCTGCGTTCGCCAAGCGCATCGATGCACTGGAGTGGATGTCGCCGCAGACCAAGGCGCGTGCCAAGGCCAAGGTCGATGGCCTGACCGTCGGCATGGGCTACCCGGACAAGTGGCGCGACTACACCGGCCTGGAGATCAAGCGCGATGACGCGCTGGGCAACGCCGAGCGGGCGGAGCTGTTCGAGTACCGCCGCAACATCGCCAAGTTGGGCAAGCCGGTCGACCACAGCGAGTGGGCGATGCTGCCGCAGACCATCAATGCGATGAACGTGCCGCTGGAGAACCGCCTGGTGTTCCCGGCCGCGATCCTGCAGCCGCCGTTCTTCGATGGTGCGGCCGATGATGCGGTGAACTACGGTGCGATCGGCGCGGTGATCGGCCATGAGATCAGCCACGGGTTCGACAATGCCGGTGCGCTGTTCGATGAGACGGGCAAGCTGCAGAACTGGTGGACGGCGGAGGACCTGAAGCAGTTCAACGCGGCCGGCGATGCGCTGGCGGCGCAGTTCAGCAGCTACAGTCCGTTCCCGGGGGTCTCGGTGAATGGTCGTCTGACGCTGGGCGAGAACATCGCCGATGTGGCGGGTCTGTCGACGGCCTACGATGCGTACCAGTTGTCGCTGCAGGGCAAGCCGGGACAGACGCTGGAGGGCTTCACGCCGGATCAGCGGTTCTTCCTGGGCTTCGCGCAGGCGTGGCGCAGCAAGGCGCGTGAGCAGGCGCTGCGTAATTCGCTGTTGACCAATGTGCATGCGCCGGGCCAGTTCCGTGCGTTGACGGTGCGCAACCTGGATGCGTGGTATCCGGCCTTCGAGGTGAAGGAAGGCCAGAAGCTGTATCTGGCGCCGGAGAAGCGGGTCAAGGTGTGGTGAGGTGGTTGATCGCACTTTGCTGAGATGAAAGAACGGGCGCTTCGGCGCCCGTTTTTTTGAAGCGGAGCAACGGCTGGGGTTTGCGTTTGCGCTGGTTTGGGCAGGCATGGGTGGGGTGTCGGGACCGTATGGACGTACTTGCAGCGGGTCCCGGAAGCCTGCACGTGTCCGAACCAACCATCAGACACCGGCACTCGCGATTCACCGCTTCAAGGCCAATCAGCAAGCACGCTGCCAGGAAGACCCATCCGCGTGCATGCCCGCGTCGCCAGGCCATCCTGCAGTGCACGCCGGAACAGTGGCGCCATGCCCTTCAGCATCACCGCAGACGCGCGCGACTGGGCACGCTGCATCGATGTGCGCCCCAGCATCGACGTTGCCCAGTCCGGCAACAGCGCCGCGCCGGCGCCGAGGAACAGCTCGCGTGACAGCCCGGCCATCGGCACCGGCAGGCGGATGCCCGACAGCACCGCCAATACTTCGCGCGAACGCGCGTCGAACACCAATGCCGATTGCTGGCGCGCGAAGTACGCGTCCACCTCCGCTTCCGAAGCGGGCACCTCAGTCGCCCCGAGCGCTTCGGCCACGCGCTTGTACTCGCGGTAATACTGATCGGCGATGGCGCCCGGGACGTCACGGCAATAGCGCCGGCAGCCCTGCAGGAAACCGTAGGCCTCGGTCACGTGCACCCAGGTCAGCAAGGCGGGATCGTCGGCGGAATACGCGCGCCCGTCGGCGGTCTGTCCGCGCACCTGCGCGTGGATGCGCGCCACTTTGCTGATCAGCGCCTCGACTTCCGCGGTCGGTGCGTACGTGGTGCCGGCGACGAACGCGGTGGTGCGGCGCAGGCGGCCAACGAGGTCATCGCGGAAGTTCGAATGGTCGTACACGCCGGCCAGGGCGAGCGGATGCAGGGTCTGCAGCATCAGCGCGCACAGGCCGCCGGCGAGCATGCCGGGAAACTCCGAATGCACGCGCCAGGTGATGCTGTCCGGGCCGAACCATCCGGGGTCGCCCAGCGGCTGGTCGTAATCGATTCCGCTCTGACCACGGGGAAAAGCACCCAATACCCAGCGGCGGATCGGGGCGGTGGCGGGACGGGCAAGCGAACGCAGCAGGGAGGACATCAACAGTACCGAGGGCGGAGCGGACCGGCGTTTTGCGCGGATGCGTCAATTCTGCGTGATACCGGCGGGGCTGGTGAGGACGCTGCCGCCAAGGGGCTGCGCATTGTGCACGTGCAGCATGAACACCCCCGCCCAACCCCTGTTTACCCGGTGATTTACGTGCCGCAATGCGCAAATCCGCTGCAGGTTTCCCCATTCAGGCAGGAATCACGCCGGATCTTTGCGCCTTGCCCATTGCCAAGCGCCGTGAAAGTGCTAGAACTGGACCTGCCACAACGTCGTCCAATGCGCTGCCGCACGTTCCAGAAGGAGCTCGTCATGATCGCTTTGTTCAAAGGTTTGGGTTTGCTGTTGCAGGACAACGAGCTGTACAACAGCCCGTTCGAAAAACAGGTCGCGCATTGGCGTAACAAGAGTGAACAGCAGATCCGCGAGGAAGTCGCGGTGCTCGCCAAGGCCAAGGGCCAATGGCTGATGGCCTCGATCGTAGGCTGGCAGGCGTCCTCGCTGCTCATCCTCGGCCTGATCAGCAACTACCTGTGGAAGGATGACTTCCATATCACCTTCACCCGCGTGGTGATCGTGTTCGGTTCCTGGGTCTCGATCCTGTTCGTGATCTGGTTCATGGCCAACATGTTCGATCACACCGCCGGCTTCGAGCGCTGGATGAAGGCCTTCAACAGCCGCGCCCGGATCACCTCCGATGCCGATACGGTGGAGTGCGTGGCCGAAGCGCTGGACATGGCCCAGCTCTATCCCGAAGTCCTGGATTACAAGCAGGCGGTGAGCGCGAAGCGCGAGCTGCGCCACGAAGACATCCGCATCATGCGCGAGATCGGCCGGATGAAGCAGCACACCGAACTGGTCGGCCAGCTCAACCATGTCGGTGAGCAGCCCAACGGCACCAATCTGCATCTGCAGCCCGCGTTCTGACCCTACTGCAAAGCGGGGGGAGCCACGATGCCACCGTGATCACTCACGGTGGCATTGTTCTTTCTGGACCGCGCTGACGCAGTGCTGGAAGCCGGCCGGCAAGCCAGCCATCTGCTCGGTCTTGCCCACCGCCACGGCCAGCCGGTGCAGCGGCGGGTAGGCACAGTCCTTGTCCTTGGCGCAGCGCGCATCCAGCACCAGGTAATGGCATTGGCCGCTGCTGCTGGCGATGCAGGCGAAGCTGGCCACGCCGTTGTCCACGGTGGTCCTGCTGTGCAGCGTATCCACGCCGTTGGCGCGGATGCGGGTGACGGAGGTGTTGCTCGATTGCTGGCAGGCGGCCAGCATCACGATGCAGAGGCTGGCGACAACGGCGATACGCATGGCAGGCTCCAGAAGAAGGCGGTTACATCCCGCGGAACAGACTCATGAAGGGCTGGCTGACGTTGAGCACTTCGGTCCGGTGCTTCAAGCGCAGCTGGCCGCGGCCGGTGTCATCGCGGGTGACCGCGGCGACCGCTTTCATGTTCACGATGGTGGAGCGGTGGATCTGGCGGAAACGTTGCGGATCGAGCGCGTCGAGCAGTTCGCGCAACGAGGTGCGCAGCAGGCTTTCACCCTGTTCGGTGACCACGGTGGTGTATTTGCTGTCGGCCCGGAAGTAGATCACGTCTTCGAGCATGATCAGCTGCGTGTCGCGCCCGTTGCTGGCGGTGATCCAGGCCAACGGCGGCGTGCTTGATGCGGCGGCGGGCTGCTGGCCGAGGCGCTGCAGCAGCTGCTCGAGCATGCCACTGTCCGGGCGGCCCAGCTGCATGCGCGCCAGGATGCGCTCGCGCGTGGCCAGCAGGCGCTCATCGCTGACCGGCTTGAGCAGGTAGTCGATCGCACCCTGTTCGAACGCATCGATGGCGTACTGGTCGTAGGCGGTGACGAACACCACCTGGGTGCGCGGGCTGATCTCCGGCAGCGCGCGGGCCACTTCGATGCCGGTGATGCCGGGCATGCGGATGTCGAGCAGGGCCAGATCCGGCTTCAGCTCGGCCAGGCGCTCCAGCGCGCTGGCACCGTCCTCGCATTCGGCCACCAGCCGCAGTTCCGGCCACAACCGCTGCAGCTGGGCGACCAGCGACTGCCGCAGCAGGTCTTCGTCTTCGGCAATGAGCGCATCAAGCTGCATGGATCGCCTCATGGGCATCGCGCGGCAGGGTGATCGTCGCCGCCACACCGCTGGGGAAATTGGACACGATCGCCACGCCGGCGCGTTCACCGCAGGTCAGGCGCAGGCGTTCGCGCAGGTTCTTCAAGCCGATGCCGGAACCACTGGTGCCCTGGCCGAAGCCGAGGCCATCGTCGGCCACGGTGAGGGTGACATGGTCCTCGAAGGCGCGCGCGATGATCCACACCGTGCCGCCGCCGGGCTTGGGCTCCAGGCCGTGCTTGATCGCGTTCTCGACCAGGGTCTGCAGCGCCATCGAGGGCAGTGCCAGCCCGAGCAGCGCCGGCGGTACGTCCACCTGCAGGGCCAGGCGCGCCCCCATGCGGATCTTGAGGATCTCCAGGTAGGCCTGGGTGCGCTCCAGCTCCACGCCCAGGGTCGACATCGATTCCTCCACGCTGGGCAGCGAGCTGCGCAGGTACTGGATCAGGTGCCCGAGCATCTGGTCGGCGCGGGGCGGATCGGTGCGGGTCAGCACCTGCGCGTTGGCCAGCGTGTTGTAGAGGAAGTGCGGCTCGACCTGGGCATGCAGCAGGTTGAGCTTGGCGACCGACAGTTCCTTCTCGGTAGCGGTCTGCTCGGCAGCGGCCTGCTCGTCGCGGCGCTGTTCGGCGACGCGACGGGTGATCGCGCGGCTGACGGCCTCGGCGTTCTCATGATTGCTGCCTTCGTCGACCGCGAGCAGGTCCGCCCAGACCCCGGCATCGGGTTCGAACAGCAGGGTGACGCTGCTGGTGCCCTGCCCCGGGGTGACCGTGGCGAGCACGCTGTTGCGCCGGATCGCCAGTCGCGCGGGCAGATTCCAGCGCGACGGAGGGCGGCCGTTGTAGGCGTCCACGCGGCGCACATACGCACGCACCTGCAGGCTGCCGGGCGCGCTTTCGATGTCCTCCACGCGGGGCAGCTCGGCGATGGCCGCCTCGAGCAGGGCAAAGGCCGGGCCGGCATCCATCGGCAGCTCGATCTGGCGGCGCTGACGGCTGGACAGCGTGGTGGCATCCAGCCGCCCGGCAACCAGCCAGACCCGGCGGATATGGGTGATGCAGCTGCCCACCGCCGTCACCATCACGAACAGGGCCAGCAGGCCGAAGACCCAACCGGGACCATCGTTCATGCCGCTGAAGATGCCACTCCAGACGAATCCCGCCACCACGATGGCGGCGGCCCAGGCCAACAGGATGCGGAGAATCAGAGCGAGGCTGGCGAACACGGCGGCGTCATCACATAGGGAGTGAAGCGAGCATAGCCCTGCCGCCCGCGGGAACAAGCGGCATGCGACGAAGGCGGGGAATGGTGGGACGAAGCGGTGTAGAGCCACCCCATGGGTGGCTGTTCTTCGGTCCGGCACCGCGAAGCCACGCGTGGCGTGGCTCTACAGGGGGGTCCGGCCGGCGTGCCGGCCGGACGCGGTCTTATTTCCGCTCGGCGGCGCTGGCATCGCGCGGGGCACGGAACTGGGAGTCGTCGCTCCAGTTCGGCCAGGCACGTGAGTTGGCCAGCTGGTTGCCCAGCGTGTACAGCACTTCCAGATCGCGCGAGGCACCGGCGAAGGTCCAGTCCGGCTGCCACTCGTCGCCCTGCTGGTGGTAGCGCTTGGCGGTGTAGTCATCGGAAGCCGCCTTGCCGGCGGCGACGCCCCCCTCCACCCAGTCCTGGCCCGCCGAGTACGACACCGCCGGCACGCCGCGCTTGGCGAACGGGAAGTGATCGGAGCGGAAGAACAGGCCGGCTTCCGGCTTGGGATCCGGCGTGTAGCGGATGTCCCAGCCCTTGGCGACGTCCTTGAGCTGGTCGAGCAGTTCCAGCTTGGCCGAACCGTAGATGCCGAAATCACGCGACGGGCTGAAGGGCGCCATGCCGTCCATGTTGATCAGCGCCACGGTCTTGCCCAGCGGGTACAGCGGGTGGCTGGCGTAGTACTCCGAGCCCAGCAGCCCCTTCTCCTCGGCGGTCACCGCCAGGAACAGCACCGAACGTTCCGGTCGCTTGGCCTTGGCGAAGCCGCGGGCCAGCTCGACCAGCGAGGCGGTGCCACTGGCGTTGTCCAGCGCGCCGTTGAAGATGGTGTCGCCGTTCGCGTCCGGCTTGCCCACGCCGATGTGATCCCAGTGCGCGCTGTAGATCACGGTCTCGTCGGGATGCTTGCTGCCTTCCAGGCGCGCGGCCACGTTGTGCGAGGTGATCACCTCGGTCTTGACCGCGTACTTGGCCGAGAAGGTTTCGCCCTTCAGCTCGACCGGCTTGAAGTCACGGGTCTGCGCCTGCTTCTTGAGCGCCTCGAAATCCAGGCCCGAGCGCTTGAACAGCTCCACCGCCAGGTCGCGCTGGATCCAGCCTTCCAGCAGCGGATGCGCTTCGGCGGGGTTGTCGCGGACCACGTCGAACATGGTGTTGGTGTTGGAACCGGCCACGGTGGCCCAGCCGTACGAGGCCGGTGCGGTTTCGTGCACGATCAGCACGCCGAGAGCACCCTGGCGCGCGCCTTCTTCGTACTTGTAGGTCCAGCGACCGTAGTAGGTCATGCCCTTGCCGTCGAAGTCGCCCTGGCCGGACTCGAAGTCCGGGTCGTTGATCAGCACGACGGCGATCTTGCCCTTCAGGTCCACGCCCTTGAAGTCGTCCCAGTTGCGCTCGCCGGCCTTGACGCCGTAGCCGAGGAAGACCAGCGGCGCGTTCTTGATGTCGACTTCGCTGGCACCGTTCATGGCGGCGCGCACGGCGATTTCCTTGCCCTGGCTCAGCGTCTGCGGCTTGCCCTTGCTGCCCAGCGACAGGCTCGGGGTACCGACGATATCGCCCTTGAGCAGCGGCACGGCCTGGGTCCACAGGCGCTTGCCGTCCTTGAGGTCGCCGCCCGGCTGCAGCCCGGCCGCCGCGAACTGCTTGCTCAGGAAGGCGATGGTTTTCTCTTCACCGGCCGTGGCCGGCGAGCGGCCCTCGTAGGCATCCGAGGCCAGTTCCTTGACGTCGGCGGAGATCCGCGCGCCATCGAACTTCGGCGTTGCCGCCATCAGGGCGCTGGACACCGACAGGGCCAGCACGCTCAGTACTACTCGCTTCATCGTTCTCTCTCCACACACGGGACAACTTGGATCCCGAGTGTAGGCGATGGACGCAGCGGCAGGCTCTGCCCGGCCGGCGACCCGGCAGCGGATGCAACCGGTAGCCGGGCAACGCCCGGCCCCACGCTCCGGCCAGCTACGGTTGGCCCGTTACCAGTTCGGGTCTTCGGCCGGCGCCGCCGGCTTCGGGGCCGCCGCACGCCGGGCTGCCGGCTTGGCCGTGCCCGCTGCCGTAGCGGTCGCGGCGGCCTTCACCGGCGCGGCCTTCTGGCGCAGTTCGATCGCACCGGGCTTGAAGCTGCCGCCGCCCAGGTCCGCAGCGCCTTCCAGGGTGCCGTAGGAGGTCTGCGCGGCCACCCGGTCGATGCGGATGGTGCAGCACGGGGTCTCGGTGCGGCCCAGCGAACGGCCGGTCTGCGGATCCTTGAGGGCTTCGCCCAGCATCACCGCCTGCCAGCGCTGGCCGACCTGCAGCGAGTCGCCGCCCTGGCTCAACACCACCTGGTCGCCGCTCATCGACACCACCGACACCGGGAAGATCTCGGTGATGATCGCGCTGCCGATCTGGCCGGACAACGAATCCATCATCGCCGCGGCCATGCCCTTGCCATTGACCACCCGGGGCAGGGTGCTCGGGCCGGTCGAGGCCAGCTGGTGGTCGAAGCTGTCGGACATCACCACCTCGCCGGTCGCGGCGTTGATCAGCCGCAGGGTGATGCGGCCACCACCGGAGTACGAGCTGACCTGGCGGTCGGACATGCGCAGCTGGCGCACGCTGCGCGGGTACTCGAAGCGTTCGATGGAGGGGATCAGGATCAGGTCGGTGGCCAGCTGCTGGCCCAGCCGCGCGGTGTCCTGCAGGCGCACGTTGCCGCTGTTGATGTGGTCGATCTCGGCCTGCATTTCCTCGCCGAACTCACGGTCGAGCACGATGAAACGCTTGGTCTGGGTCAGCGTGTCGTTGAGCCGGGCGCGGATCGCGCGGGCCACTTCGTCGCTGTCGACCCGGCCGTCGCCGACCGCATAGGTACCGGCGCGCACATGCGGCTGGGCCACCACGATCTTCGGCCGGCCCTGTTCGTCCGGTGCACGGTACTTGGCGATATCCGCCTTGATCCGCACCTTCCAGTAGCTGCGCAGGGTGCGGCGGTTGACGTCCGATTCGAACGACTGCGCGCCGCGCTTGGCCTCCAGCTTGGCCTGTTCCTTATAGCTTTCCTTGATGCTGGCCGAAGCCGAGCCGACGCCATCGCTGGCTTCGGCACTGGCCTGCGCCGAGCCACTGGCCGAGGCGGAGGCCGAATAGGTGAAGCCGGCATCGCTGGCGCGTACGCGCGCGATCACTTCTTCATCGAGCTGGGTAACTTCGTCCTGCGAGAGGATTTCATAGCCCAGCACCGCCCCCTGCGAGGCGGCGATCATCTGCTGGGAGAACGCGTCGGCGCGGATATCGCCGACGTGCTCGCCGTCCACGTCTACATGCAGACCGGCGCGGATGCCCTGCATCTGGCTGGCCACGCGCACGCCGTTGACCTGGGCCACGGCCGACTGCAGCGCCGCCAACACCGCCAGCTCCGGCGTGCTGCCGATGCCCTCGGCTTCGCGCGCCACCTGGGTGGTGCCGCCGAAATCCGGGGCGCCGCGCAGCGGTTCGTCGGCCGGTTGGGCCAGCTTGGATTCAGGCTTGGCCGGTATTTCCTCCACCGCTGCCTCCTGCTTGCCGCAGGCGGCAAGCAGGGTGGCGGTGAGGGCCAGGCTCAACAGTCGGATGGAGGTCTGCATGCGTGGCCGTCCTTGGATCAGTTCAGGCCGTCAAGCATCGAATCGGCATTGCCCGGCACCTTGATCTTGCTGGCGCGGGCGAAGGTCATCGCCGACTTGGAGGAGGTGTACAGGCCCTTCAGGTAGCCCGGCGATTCCTTGGCAACCCAGGCGCCGGCAGCCAGCTTGCGGCCGGCGGTGGCCAGCTGGGTGGCGCCCAGGCTCTTCATGCCGGCGGCGAAGTTGCTGGCTTCACCGCTCAGCTTCTGGCCTTCGGCAGCCGAGGCGACCAGGGCCACCAGGCCGTCGGCGTAATGCTTCTTGGACTCGGCGCTCAGTTCCGGCTGCGCGGCGACGCGCTCGTTGATCGCGGCCTGGGCGTTTTCGCTCACCGACACCGACTTCTTCATCTGGTCGACGTTGACCGAACCGGACGACAGCGCGGTGCGCTCGGCTTCCAGCAGCTGCACCTGTTCGGCCAGGCCAAAGGCGCGGGCGAACGAGGCCTGGGCCTGCAGCGAATGCGACTGCGAGCTGACGAAACGACGCACCAGGGCTTCCTGCGCGGCTGCGTCGGGGGCTGCGGCGCTGCTGGAGGCGGCGCTGTCGCCGCCGCCGACCAGGCCCTTGAGCTTGCCGAGCTGGGCGTGGGCCGGGGCGGCGAAGGTGGTGGCGATGGCCAGTGCGATCAGGGTCTTGCGGATCATGAGGGATTCCTTATGGGTGGGTTGTTGCCGACCATCGGCCGGCCGTCGTGCGGGTAGCTGCCGACCGTTGGTCGGCAGGCATTGGCCTGCGCTGGATCAGCGCACGGCCTTGACGTTGAGTTCGTTGATCATCTGCTGGGCAGCCTTCTCGGCCGCTTCGCGCAGGGCATTGGTACGGGCCACGGTTTCATTCGGGCCCAGGCCGGCGTACTGCACCGGGCCGACCGAGGACACGGTGCGCGGGAAGCGCCCGGTCACGTCCAGCACCTTGCCGGTCACGGTCACATACACGCGGGTGTTGCCCGAGACCGGGTCACGGTCGCGCATGCCGATATCCAGCGTGCCCACCGCGATGTAGGGGATGTTGGCCGCGCGGATGCCGTTGGCGGTGTCGCGCAGGGTGGCCGCGGACAGGTCGTTGCCGGTGCTGAAGTCCTTGCGGATGCGCTCGATGCTGAGCAGGCCGCGGCTTTCGCCTTCCACATATTCCGCTTCGACCACTTCATAGCCGGCGCTGCTGAAGGCGCCGGTCATGGCGGTGTTGACTTCGGCGGCGTTGGCCACCTTCCAGCTGATGTTGTCGCTGCGCGCAGTGGTGCTGCCGCCGCTGGTGACCGACACCGACGCGTTCTGGTTGATGCTGCCGTTGGTGCTGACCGAGTTGCCGCGGAAGCTGTCGCCTTCGCGGGTCTTTTCGTCATAGCTGCGGCTGGCGTCGACGCGGCGGTATTCCTTGTCCTGGAACGACTGCACGGTGTCCTGCGAGCGCGCCATGAACAGGAAGGTCAGCAGCGAACGCTCGTTGCTGCGCGCACCGGCCACGGCCGAACCGGCATCCAGCTTGGTCTGCAGCAGGGTGGTGTTGATTTCGGCACGGACGGTGACCGAGTAGGTCTTGGCCTTCTTGTCTTCGTCTTCGGACAGCGGCACCGCCGACAGCACGTAGCGATCGATCTCGCCGATCATTTCGGCGCGGCGCGCCTCGAACAGGCGCAGCTTGGCCGCGCCCGATTCGGCGATGTAAGCCTCAAGCGCGTTGACCTTGGCCTTGTTCAGTGCCTGCGCACGGGTGTCCGCGCTCAAGCGCAGGCCATAGCTGGCCGACCCGGTGCCACGCGAACTGGCGGTCTGCGCGGCGACCGGAGCGGTCACCAGCAGCGCGATGAGAATCAGCAGTACGGTACGAATCAACGACATGAATTGATCAACTCCTGGAGGGCCTGGGTCTGTTGCTGCAGCGGGCGTCCGCCCGGCTTCTGTTCGTTCAGCCAGGCGCGCGCATCGGCGCGCTTGGCGGCGGCGCCGGCGAAGGCGTCCAGCCCGGCCAGCACGGTTTCATAGCCGGCCGACCACTGGTCGACCTGCCACTGGGTGACCGGCACCACCTTGGTGGCGCCCTTGCGCAGCGGCTGGTCGAAGTACACCTTGCCGGAGAACGGCTCGACCACCGACACCTGGAAGAACGCGCCGAACAGCATGGTCTTCATCACCGGCGTTTCGCTGACCACCCCGCTCTTCATCGCATCCAGCTGCAGCTTGATCACGTAGTCCGGCTCGGGAATTTTCAACTGGTAGACCTTGCCGTCGGCAAAGCGCGCCGCCATCGCCCCGCCGATCGCCTCGCCGCTGGCCGGCGGCAACAGGCCGATGCCGGTGCTGGACGACAGCGCCTTGGACAGTTCGTGGGCCAGCGTGGCGCGCAGCGGCGCTTCCATCGCCGGATTGGGCAGCTTGGCGCGCGCGGCATCGGACAAGGTCACCGCGCCAACCTGCAGGCGGCGGACCGAGGCGTTGGGCAACTGGGCGTTGGCCAGGGTATTGGCCAGCACCGTGGGCAGGCCGGTGGCCGCCCCGCCGTAAAGCAGGTCGGCGACTATCGCGTCAATCTCGTCCTGGTCCGGGCGATACTCCAGCAGGTCGATGCGCTGCAGGGTGAGCGGATAGGAGGCCACCACCTGGCGCTCGCGGAAATCGAAGAACAGCGCCTGCAGCGCCACTTCCACCAGCACCTTGTACTGGTCGCCGATCGGCTCGACCGAGACCAGTTCGCGGTCGAGTGCAGCAGCCAGCACGGTGGCGCTGGTAGTGCCATCGAGCTTGGCCAGCTGGTCGCTGATCAGCTGCAGGTGTGCCGGTGGCTGACGGCGCAGGGCCGCGCTCAGCTGCTGGTTCAGGGTGTCCGCGCCGCGGGCCTGGATGACCCGGGTGCTATGCGGAGCCACGTCGTTGCGTGCCGATGCTTCACCGGTAAAGGCGAAGCCGGCCCAGTAGACCTGCTGGGACTTGTCGGCGGCGTAAGCGCCCCCGGTCACCATCAACAGGCACAACACCACCCACGCGCCAACCGTGCGCGTCCGCTTCTTCCCTGAAACCATCTGCCTGCGATCCTTGTCGTTGTCCGGCCCAAGGACGATCCCGGGAGCGGCAACTTGAATGCGCGGAACGATAGCCCTTAGCTTAGGCGTGGGCAAGAGGTGATTACGTCAGCCTTCTGCGAGGGCCTGGGCCCGCGCCTCCAGAACCGCGCGCTCGCGCGCGTTGCCGGTCAGCCCGGCCGCGCGGACAAAGGCGGCGCGAGCTTCGGCGCTGCGACCCAGCTGGGCAAGGAGATCACCCTGGACCGCGGCCAGCGGCGCGTAGTCGCGCAGCCGTGCGTCGCCAGCGAGCGCATCGACCAGAGGCCATGCCGCAGCCGCACCCTCCGCGCGCGACAGGGCGACCGCATGGTTCAAGGCGATCACCGGCGACGGCTGGCGCTGGGCCAGGCGCGCATAGAGCGCCGTCATCCGCGTCCAATCGGTGTCTTCGGCACGGCGCGCGCGCGCATGGCACTCGGCGATGGCCGCCTGCAGGACGTACGGATCCTCGCTGCCCCCCAGCGCCACCGCCTGCTGCAGCGCCGCCTGCCCGCGGCCGATCTGCAGCCAGTCCCAGCGCGCGCGGTCCTGATCGGGCAGCAGGATCGGCGTGCCGGTGGCATCCGTGCGCGCGGCGGTGCGCGAGGCCTGCAGCTCCATCAGGGCGAGCAGCCCCTTCACCTGCGGCCAGGTCGGCAACCGACTGGCGAGCACGCGGCCCAGCCGCAGTGCTTCATCGCACAGCGCCGGACGCATCCAGTCATCGCCGGCACTCGCGGCGTAGCCTTCGTTGAAGATGAGATAGACCACCTCCAGCACCGACGCCAAGCGCTCCGGCAACGCCGCCTGGCGCGGCACTTCGAACGGCACCTGCTTCTGCGCCAGCGTACGCTTGGCACGCACGATGCGCTGGGCGATGGTCGGCTCGGGCGCGAGGAAGGCCCGTGCGATCTCATCGGTGGTCAGCCCGCCCAGCAGGCGCAGGGTGAGCGCCACCCGTGCGTCGGCCGCCAGCACCGGATGACAGGCCACGAACATCAGCCGCAGCAGGTCATCGCCGATGTCGTCTTCCAGCGCATCGCTGTCATCCGGCGCAGGCAGCGGCAGCGGCTCCAGTTCACTGCCGTACTGCGCGTGCTGCCCGGCGACGCGCTGGTGCTGGCGCAGCACATCGATGGCGCGGTTGCGCGCAGTGGTCATCAGCCACGCTCCGGGATTGTCCGGTACGCCCTGGCTGGGCCAGCGCTCCAGCGCGGCCAGCCAGGTGTCCTGGACCAGCTCTTCGGCACGGCCGACATCACCGCCGAGCAGGCGGGTCAGGCGGGCGGTCAGCACTGGCGCCTCCATGCGCCAGATCGTGTCCAGTCGTTGCGTCAGTGCCGTGTCCATGCGGCCGATCAAAGCACCGGTGCGGCCGGGGCACAAGCCGCACCGCGCCGTGCCATCACCCGGGTTCGCCGTCCATGTGCGCGATTTCCCACAGATGGCCGTCCAGGTCCTGGAAGCCGCGCTGGTACATGAAGCCGTAATCGCGCGCCGGCTGCGGTTCGCGGGCACCGGCCTTCAGCGCCGTGTCCACCAGCGCATCGACTGCCTTGCGGCTCTCGGCCGACAGACAGGTGATCACCTCGGTCTGCCGCCGCGCGTCGCTGATCGGCTGGGTCGTGAACTGGGCGAAGAAGGACTCCACCAGCAGCATCACGAAGATGCTGTCGCTGATGATCATGCAGGCCGCATTCTCATCGGTGAAGGTCGGGTTGAACGTGTAACCAAGCGCGGCGAAGAACGCCTTGGAGGCCTCCAGGTCGCGTACCGGGAGATTGACGAAGATCATCTGTTGCGTTGCGTTGGACATGCGTGGGTTTCCTGTTGGACGTGGGGATCAGGGCTGCTTCATGCAATTGACCATCCACGGTTTGCCGTAGCGGTCGATCAGAAAGCCCCAGCGATGGGCCCAGAACGTTTCGGTGATCGGCATCTTGATGTCGCCGCCGTCGGCCAGGGCCTTGAACACGCGCTCGGCCTCCTCGATCGAGTCGACATCGATGTTGATCGTGGTGCCGCCCTGCCCTTCCGCGGACGGACCATCGGCGGCCATCAGGATCGCCGGACCGACCTCCAGCTGGCTGTGCGCGACGTGGTCCAGTGTCTCCGGCGGCATCTCGCCACAGCCTTCCTGGCTTTCCATCGGTGGCATGTCGCGGTACTTCATTTCCGACGTGACCTTGCCGCCGAGGACCTGCGCGTAGAAGGCCATGGCTTCATGGGTCTTGCCGTTGAAGCCGAGGAACGGAATCAGTTTCATGGGAATGCTCCAGGGGTGAGGGGTGGGTCAATCGGCAGTGCCGATCTGGTCGCGCAGACGCTGTTCCTGCGCCTGCAATTCAGGGGTGAAGGCCGCGCCGAAATCCTCGGCACTGAGAATCGGGCGCAGCTCGACCACGTCGCCCGGCGCGAACGGCGCACGCTTCAGCCATTCGGTGGCTTCGTCCAGCGAACGGACCTGCCAGAGCCAGAAGCCGCAGACCAGCTCGCGGGTTTCCGCGAACGGACCATCGATCACGCGCGGCGGTTCGCTGCCGAACGCCACCCGGCGCGCACGCGAGGTCGGGTGCAGGCCCTCGCCGGCCAGCATGATCCCGGCCTGGACCAGCTGCTCGTTGTAGGCGCCCATGGCGCGGATCTCCTGCTCGGTCGGCAGTTGTCCGGCCTCGGTGGCCGCGGTGGCCTTGACCAGTACCATGACTTTCATCGGTGTCTCCTTCAGGGCCGGCCCGTCTCTGGGCCGTTCAAGGGATACAACGTTGCAGTGCGCCGGAAATCGACATGCCCGCAAAAAAAAATGCCGCTGCCGTCGGCCGGGCCGTCGCAGGCAGCCTGAACAGGCGCGCCCTGTCGCGCTGCAACACGGCTGCCGCGTGGCCTGGGGCATGATGATGGCCCCTGCCCATTCCCTGGCCTGGCCATGCAATTCCTGCTGCTGATCTACATCGACGAGGGCCTGTTGCAGGCCCTGCCAGGCGAGGAGTACGACCGCCTGATGCACGACTGCCTGCGGCACGCCGATGCATTGCAGACCGAGGGCACGCTGGTGCTCGCCCAGCAACTGGAACCGGTGGACAGCGCGCGCACGCTGCGCGTGCGCCAGGGTCAGGCCCGCATCACCGATGGCCCGTTCGCCGAGACCCATGAACTGCTGGCCGGCTTCAACCTGATCAACGCCCCCGACCAAGCAGAGGCGATGCGCATCGCCCAGCAGTTCCCGTGGTCGCGCTTCGGCAGCATCGAGGTACGGCCGCTGGCCGACATGGACGCCGAGCGCGTGCGCGTCGGCGCCTGATACTGCTCAGGGCAGCAGCGTGATCTTCAGATCGCGCGTGCCGATCGCTTCGTTGCCGCTGTAGTCGCGCGCACTGCCACGCAGGATGTAGTCACCGGCCGGCAACGCATCGGGCTGCCAGCGTGCGGTCTCGACCAGCCCATCGCGCACCGTATTGGTGACCAGATAGCGGAACCGCGTGATCGCGCTGCCATGCACGGTGATGCCACTGTCCGGTGCATAGGCCACGCGGGTGGCGCTGTCTTCGCGCGGCATCCGGTTGAACACGATGTTGAAGCGCGGCTGCTCGTAGCCCGCCAGCGGCCGGCCCTGCGCATCCAGCACCTGGTAGCCGACCTGGTACAGGCCCAGCCGACGCCGCGGCAGGTTGCGGTCGACCTGGTCCCAGGCCTCCACCACGATCTGCACCCCCGGGCCTTGGCGCGGTATCGCAACGCGACCGTCGGCGCCGGCCGTGATCGGCTGGTCGAGATCGTCCAGTACGGCCACGTCGGTGATGCGCGGCGCGAAGGCATCGGCGTAACCGGAGAAGCCCAGGGCCACCGCATTGCGCTCGAAACCGCTGGCCCCCACGCTCAGGTGCACGTGCGCCATGCGGTTGATGGTGCCGAGCGCTTCACCTGCGGCGAAGCGGGTGCCGCGACGCACGCGGATACGCTCCAACTTACCGTCTTCACCGGACACCTGCTGCCAGCGCGCATCGAACGGACGGTCGCGCGGATCGCGACCGACCTTCATGTGGATGTACTTGAGCCGGCCCAGCGACAGACCCTCGGCCTGCCCCCCCACCGACCACGCCGCGAACGGGGTGTCGACCTTGCCATCGGCGATCGCCAGCACCGGCTGGCCGACGTCGCCGCGGATATCGAAGCCGCCGTGCAGGTGATGGCGGCTCTCGCCCTTGAAGTCACCGCGGACCTCACCCAGCGTGCCGACCACTTCATGCCACCCCTCCTGCGGGGCCAGCGGCCAACGGCCGGCGGTGGCGGGCAGCGGGGCGTCCGGCGCCGGGCCGATCAGGGCCGGCGGTGCGGTCTGGCCCGCGGCCAACGGACGCAGGCGATGCACACGGTAGGACGCGGCATCGGCCAGATACAGCCCACCGCCCGCATCCAGCGCGAGCGCGGTGGGGCGGGCGAAGCGGGGCTGCGGCGGCACCCCGGCCAGCGCGAGCTGGTGGCCCTGCGCCGAAATCTGCACCACCTTGCCATTGATGTCGCTGGCATAGATCACCCCGTCATGGGTCACCGCCAGGGACAGCGGACCGCTGAGCAGCCCGCCTTCGGCGACGCGCGTACTGAGCGTGCCATCCGGGGCGAGCTGGCGGATCGCGTTGTTGAACAGGTCGGCGATCAGCAGGTTGCCGTGCGGATCCAGCGCCAGCGCCACCGGCGTATCCAGCCGCGTGAGCGCACCATTCCCATCGGCGTTGCCCGGGCGTTCGCCACCGGCCACGGTGTGTACCCGCCCATCGGGCTCGATCACGCGGATGCGATCGTTGTAGGTATCGGCCACGTAGACACGGCCCCCCGCGTCCACCGCCACGCCCATCGGCCCATCGAAACGCGCCTGCGCGGCCGGCCCATCGACGAACCCCCGCTGGCCATCGCCGGCGAGCGTGCTCACCGTGCCATCCACCGCGATGCGCCGGATGACATGGTTGCCGGTGTCGGCGACGAAGACTGTGCCGGCGGCATCCACTGCGATGCCGGACGGCGTGTTGAACTGCGCCTGCATCGCAGCGCCATCGCGCCAGCCTTCGCCCTGCCCGGCCAGGGTGTCCACGCGCCCGTCGGGATGCACGCGACGGATGCGGTTGTTGTCGCCGGCATCGGCGATGTAGACGACGCCGTGGGCGTCGACGGCCAGCCCATACGGGTCGGCGAAGCGTGCCTGGGTGGCGGGGCCGTCCGCAATGCCGCCGACGCCATCGCCGGCGATGCTGTCGATCTGGGGGGACCAGCCCAACACGGTAGGCAGCGGGCCGGCGGGCGGCGATGGCGGCGATGGCGCACGCAGGAAGGTCCATGCGAGCACCGCAGCGGTAGCCGCGGCGATCATTCCTGCCCATGCGTTGCGTCCCATTGCGATCCCTGCATTCCAAAGGGCATTGACGATACGGCCTGCGCGCGGATCTGCAAACCCTGACACAGGTCGCTTGTGCCGCCACGGCCCGTCGGGTTCCAATCAGGATTCACGCCATGGAAGGAAGCGCCGCATGCTGCATCTGCGACCCCACAGCCTCGCCCTGTTGATCGCCCTGGCCC
This sequence comes from Stenotrophomonas sp. JAI102, assembly GCF_013409105.1. NCBI lineage: Bacteria > Pseudomonadati > Pseudomonadota > Gammaproteobacteria > Lysobacterales > Lysobacteraceae > Stenotrophomonas > Stenotrophomonas sp. JAI102. The sequence goes on along the minus strand of NZ_JACCCI010000005.1, from coordinate 104,977 downwards.
AGGCCATTGCCGTACCGGTGCAGGCATCGGTCGATACCCGCGCGCCAGTCGACAGCGCTCACGTACAAGCACTGCAGGACGCCCTGCGCGACGCCATGCAGCAAGGCGAGCAGGGTGACACGCTGGGCGCACTGATCACGTTCGAGCGGCTGCTGGCGGATCCCGGCCTGGCGGACATTCCCGATGCTGATCGGGTCAACGCCTACGTCGTGGCCGGCTGGGTGGCGATGCAGGCTCGCCAGCATGGTCCAGCGCGCAGCTATCTTGAACTCGCCCAACAATCGACACCCGATGAACCGCGCGCGCTCTATCTGTTGGGCGTGCTGGATGCGGAGGAGGGCCGTCACCTCGAGGGTGCGCGTCTGATCACCCGCTCGCTGCAGTTGTCCGATCAGTTCCTGCCCGACATCAGCATGTCCATGGCCGGATCGCTGGGCCAGCAGCTGCAGGGCCACGAAAGCGACTACCGGGACTTCCTGCAGGCGCTGTTCGACCAGGGCTGGAAACCCCAGGATATCGAGCCGACCGATTTCTGGAAGCGGCTGGCGGTGTTGCAGATCGACAGCGGCCAGGACGACCGGGTCGCCGCGACACTGGAACGGATCGACAGCCCGATGGCGATCCTCGCCCTGCGGGCGGACAAGCGGCTCGACCGCTTCATTGATCGCGACAGTCCGCGCTTCGACCCGCTGCAGTCTGCACAGCGCGAGCTCGATGCATTGCGCGTGGGTAACCTGCTGGCACCCGAGAAAATCCGCAATCTCGTGGAGATGAGCTATGCGCTGCTGGCACTCGGGCGCCATGAAGAGGTGGTCGCCATGACCGGGAGCGTCGCCGGCGCGGCGGCTGATACCAGCCTGCCGCGCAGCTTCGAGCACTCCGGGGATATTGCCTGGCTGCTCAACAACCGCGCCATCGCACAGCGCCGCCTCGGCGATGCGCAGGCCGGGCTGGCGACCCTGGAAACCGCCGCCGCGTTCCACGAGGAAGGCGCGGCCAACGTCAGCCAGCAGTTGAACCTGGCGACGTGGCAGGCGTCGCTGCTACGGCCGCGCGAGGCGCTGGAGACCCTCGAGAGGACCGGCAGCAACCTGAGCCCGTACGGTGAGGCCGTGCAGCAGTGGGTGCGCTTCTTCGCCTACCGCCAGCTGGGCGATACGGCGCAGGCCGCCACCGCCCAGCGCTGGCTGGCGGATCACAAGGACATCGCCGAAGACTACGTGGTGGAAACCCTGCTGGAAGACAATGCGCTGGACCAGGCCGCCGCACAGCTGATCGCACGGCTGCGCTCGACCGAGCACCGCAGCGAAGCACTGATGTCCATGCAGCAGCTGCTGACCGTACCCTCGCTGCCCGGTGACGCCGAGCGCGATCGCCGATGGCGGCAGGTCGTCGCGCGCGCCGATGTGCAGGCGGCATTGGACGCCGTCGGACGCAGCGAGCAGCACGCGTTGTTTGGTACGGGTTCCTCGCGCTGAAACACCGGCCTACTTCGCCGGCGTCTCCACCTTGAAGCCCATCGCCTCGCGATACCGCACATACAGCGCGCTGACCTTCTCCACGTAGGCCAGCGTCTCGGCATACGGGGGCACGCCCTTGTAGCGCGTCACCGCACCGATCCCTGCGTTGTAGGCGGCGGCCGCCAGCACGCGGTCGCCTTTGTAACGGCGCAGCAGCGCCTTCATGTAACGCGCACCGCCACCGATGGACTGCTCGGCCGAGAGGGGATCGGCCACGCCGTATTCGGTGGCGGTATCAGGCATCAGCTGCATCACGCCCTGCGCGCCCTTGGGCGAGATCGCGCCGGCGTCGAAGCCACTCTCGGCATGGGCGATCGCCCGCAGCCAGGCATCGTCCACCCCGGTGGCTTTCGCCGCCGCCTTGAACTGCTTGGCATGCCGGTTCAACTGCGGCGTACCGACCTTGCCCAGGCCTTCATGCGCCGGTTCGCCCGGCGGCGTGGCAACAGTGAACTTCAGGAACACACGCGAGCCCGGCAGGTTGCGCGTCGAGTAGACCAGCGCACCGTCCTGCTCGCGTTCGTACAGCGTGCCGCTGAAGACGCCCATGTTGCCCCACAGGTTGGGCGTCTGCACGGCGTTGTCCTCGATCTGCTGCGGGGTGCAGCGGGACCCTGGCTCGGGCGCGGTGGCCAGGCTGACCGTGTTGCTCTGCACGCAGCGATAGACCGTGCGCGCCGATGCCAGGCCAGGCAGCAGCAACGACAACAGGGCCAACATGGCAGGCAGGGTCGGGTTCATCGGCTCGGATCGGGGCACGGAAGGGTGCGGCGCGATCATCCGGCCGACGGCGCGAACCGAAGGTGAATACCGGGCCCGTCCCGGCGGGCTCATGACGGGATCAGCCAGTTCGGTCCGTGATCTTCCCCCTGCCCGCGCCGGCTCGGCAGGCGGCCCTGGACGCGCTGGTTTCAAATCGACCGCACTGATGGTCATATAGCGACTGGGGCCGCGACCGCCCTGGCCCGCCGGGCTGCCATGGAACCCCCCTTTCGACGAGGCATCGAGATTCGCTTGAACCGCGCCAGGATCATCGCCCTCACCGTCCTGCTGGCCCTGCTCGGCGCCCTGGTGCCGAACGCCACCGTGTTCTATTTCACCTGGAGCCGCGCCAGCGAGTCCGAGCAGGTGCGGTTGCAGACCACCGCCGAGCGCACCCTGCAGCGCGCGCACCGCGCCTACGAGGGTGCATTGAACACCTTGCGCGAGCTCAACCGCAGCACCCTGGTGCCCTGCTCGCCCGCGCACCTGCAGCTGATGCGCGGGCTGGTGATGCTCACGCATTCGGCCGAGCAGATCGGCTACTTCGAGAACGGTCGGCTGGCCTGCACCTCGTGGGGGCCGATGGAGGCCGAGGTCATGCAGCGGCCACCGGCCTACGTCACCGCCGAGGGCGCCGGCATCACGCTGGACGTCCGCCCGCTCGCCGGCACGCCGCAGCAGCCCCTGATGGCGCTCGGCTACGGCCGTTACGACATCCTGATGGACCCGGCACGGCTGATCGACGTGATCGTCGATCCCAACGTGCGGCTGGCCGTGGCCAGCCCCGACGGACGGCTGATCGCCCAGCAGGACATCCAGGATCAGGCATTGCTGCAGCGGCTGCTGCGCGAGCCGGCCAGCGGCCTGGAAGGTCAGACCCTGTATGCCAGCGCGCAGGACCAGGAGTGGCTGGCGATCGCCACCGCACCGCGCACCGACCTGGTCGCCGCGTTCCGCCACCAGATCGGCCAGTTCATTCCGCTGGGCGTGCTCGGCGCGCTGGCGGCGATCGGCGGCGTGGTGTGGCTGTCGCGGCGGCGACTGTCGCTGCGCGGCGAACTGGCCACTGCGGTGCGCAAGCGTGAGTTCTTCATGCACTACCAGCCGATCATCGAGCTGGCGACCGGCATCTGCGTGGGCGCCGAATCGCTGGTGCGCTGGCGCCGTCCCGATGGCAGCCTGGTGCGGCCGGACCTGTTCATTCCGCTGGCCGAGGAGGCCGGACTGATCGATGCGCTGACCGACCAGGTCATCGACCACGTGATCGCCGACATGCGCACCCTGCTGGTGCAGGATCGCAGCGCGCACATCGCGATCAACCTGGCCGCCGAGGATGTCAGCAGTGGGCGGGCGCTGAAGGTACTGGCGGCCAAGCTGCACGGCACCGGCATCCACCCCCAGCAGATATGGCTGGAAGCGACCGAGCGCGGCTTCATGGATGTACGCCGCGCGCGCACCCACCTGGCCAATGCACGGCGCATGGGCCACAGCGTGGCGATCGACGATTTCGGGGTCGGCTATTCCAGCCTGCAGTACCTGCAGCAGCTCCCGCTGGATGCGTTGAAGATCGACAAGTCGTTCATCGATGCGATCGGCACCAACAGCGCCACCAGTCCGGTGACCTCGCACATCATCGAGATGGCCAAGACGCTCGGTCTGTTTACCGTCGCCGAGGGCGTGGAAACCCCGGCACAGCTGGCCTATCTGCAGGCACGCCAGGTGGAGTTCGGCCAGGGTTGGCTGTTCTCCAAGGCGCTGCCGCCGGCGGAGTTCGTGGCATTCCACGAACAACGCAAGCAGCAGTACGGGCAGGCACCGGAGAACATGCAGAACCCCAACGGCGACACGCCCGACTGAGCGGCCACGCTACTCCGCATCGAGCCCGGCCAGCGTCATCACCCACGCCGGCACCTGGGGTTCGCCCGCGTAGAAGGCCTTGGGCCTGTTCTCGGCCATGGCCCAGCGCTGGATCCAGCTGATGCCGCCGGCACCGTTGTAGCCATCGGCATGCTGGTAGGCCGGATCCTGCAGGGCGGCCTCCAGCGAAACGAAGCGATAGCCGCGCCGACGGGTGGCCGCGACCAGTTCCTCCACGCAATCGGCGCTGAGCGCGTTGGCGTGGATCAACCACACCTGCGCCGGCAGCCGGCCCAGCAGCTGCTGCCCCTGCTGTTCGTAGTAGTCCAGCTTGTTGAGCATGTACGGCACATAGCCGCGGCGCAGCTGGCGCAGGCGGGCCTCGCGCGCGACGGCATCGGTCTCGGTATCGCGCACGCGGTCGTAGGCGAACGCCCAGATCCACTCGCTGTTGTCGACCGTGACCGGCGCCACCCGATAGCCGTGCTGCTGCAGGAACACACCGAGTGCGGCACGTTCCTGCGGCGACTGCCCGGCCCGCAGATAGGGATGCCGGAACCAGCGCGGCGCCTGCCCGGTCTCGGCCAGCAGCGGGCGCAACGTCGCCTCACCGCGCAGGATGTCCTGCTCATACGCGGCCAGCCCGATCGCATGCAGATCGACATGGCCGAAGGTGTGGTTGCCGAGCTCGAACCCGGCATCGCGCCAGTCGCGCAGCATCTGCACGCGCGCCGGCTGTATCCGGCCATCCACCTCGAGCTTGACCTCGTTGACGAAGCCCACCACCGGCACGTCCGCGTGCTTCAGGGCCGCGATCAGCTGCGCATGGCGGGCAGCAAGCTCGGGCTCGGCGCGTTCGTCCAGACGCTGCCAGGGCAGATCGTCGATGGTCAGCGCGATGCGCCGATCCGGCGCCGCCGCGTGGGCGATGCCGGCCAGGCACAGCAGTGCCAGCACAGCACTTCGAAGAACTCCCTTGCGCACCCGCTGCTCCCATCGCGATACCCGGCCCCAGCATAGCGCCGGGTATCGCGGCCCACCTTGCCGTGTGCGGCGGCTGGGCTCAGTGCGAGATCGGTTCCCATGCCCGCGGCTGGCGCAGCACCACGACCAGCGTGGCCAGCAGCAGCACCAGCAGGACCGCCGGCAACCAGCGTTCGCCGACGGTTTCCAGCATCACGCCGCCAAGGATGCCGGCCAGCGCGATCGCCAGGTTCCAACCGGTCACCACGAACGACTGCGCGATGTCACCGGCCTCGTCGGCACGGCGCGCCACGGCCGTCTGGAACTGGGTGGCGACACCGCCGAAGGACACGCCCCACACCACCGTGCCGGTCACCAGCACCCACGTCGAGCCCGGCCACAGCCCGAACGCCACCGCCGAGAGCGCGAAGGCCACCGTGCTCGCGATCACCAGCCCGCGCAGCCAGCGGTCCACCAGCAGGCCGGTGATCCAGATGCCGACCAGGGCGGCCACGCCGAACACCAGCAGCAGGCGATCCAGCCATGCGGCCGCGCCGGACAACGCCGCGAACGGTTCGATGTAGGTATAGAGCACGTTGTGCGCCAGCACGTACAGGAACATCGTCAGCAAGGCGGTGCGCATGCCGCGCAGGCGCAGCACGCTGCCCAGTGGCTGCTGCGCCGCCGCGCCCGGTGCCGGCAGCGGCGGCAAGGCCAGCCGCGCCCACACCAGCAGGCCCACGCTGAGGATCGACATCAGCGCGAACGCCCAGCGCCAGCCGATGGTCTGGCCCAGCAGGGTGCCGGCCGGAATGCCCAGCGACAGCGCCAGCGGTGTACCCACCATCGCCACTGCGATCGCCCGGCCCTGCAGCTGCGGCACCACCATGCGACTGGCATAGCCGGCCACCAGCGACCACAGCAGGCCGGCGCTGATCCCGGCGCAGAAACGCGCGACCAGCATCACCCCGTAGTGGTGGCTCATCGCGGTGATCGTGTTGACCACCACGAAGCCGGCGATGGCGGTGAGCAGCAGCGGACGCCGCGGCCAGCGCCGGGTCAGCGCGGTCATCGGCAGTGCCGCGACCAGCGAGCCCAGCGCGTAGATCGTGACCAGCTGTCCGACCAGCGCGCGGCTGACGCTGAGATCGGCGCTCATCGGCGACAGCAGCCCGGCGGGCAGCGCCTCGGTGAGGATGGTGATGAAGCCCGCGCAGGCCAGCGCCAGCAGGCCGCCGAGCGGCAGGCGGGTGGCGGCGTCGGGGAGGGGGACGGCGGTGGGATCGAGCGCATGCCCGCTCATGGAGAGGCCACCGTGCACGCAGCGGTACGGGGGGCGGAGAACGTGGCAGGGGCGTGGCGAGCAGACATGGGCAGCGGCCGGAAGGAGGGGAGCGCCACCGTAGGCCCTGTGCCGCCGGGGAAACAGTCGGGCGGCGCTCCGCACATTCCGGACTTCGGTGGCGGCAATCGGCAAGGTGCCCGCCCTGCAAGGTCCTGCGCCCGAACCCACCGATGGCGCACCGCAGTGTTGCGAGCCGATGCGCGCGCCCGTGCTCCTGCGCACCCCGATGGCCGCTAGAGTGGCCGCTTCCCTCCTCTATGGCCGCCCATGTCAGCCCTGGACAACCTCGGCAATCTGCAGACCTTCGTGCAGGTGGCCGATACCCGCAGCTTCGTCGAGACCGGCCGCGTGCTCGGCATCTCCGCTTCGGCCGCCGGCAAGACCGTATCGCGGCTGGAGCAGGCGCTGGGCGTGCGGCTGTTCCACCGCAGCACCCGCAGCGTCACCCTCACCGCCGAGGGCGAGCGCTTCCTGGTGCGCTGCCGGCGCATCCTCGACGAGCGCGATGCCGCCCGCGATGAACTGGTCCAGCAGACCGAGGCGCCGACCGGCGTGCTGCGGGTCAGCCTGCCGCTGGTCGGCGACATCTCGCTGCCGCTGCTGACCGAGTTCATGGCCGCTTACCCGGGCATCCGGCTGGAGCTGGATTTCGATGACCGCCTGGTCGATGTGATCGAGGAAGGCTTCGACGCCGTGCTGCGGGTCAGCGAGCCCGCCGACTCGCGCCTGAGCGCGCGGCAGCTGGGCGAGTTCCCACGCTATCTGGTCGCCTCGCCGGATTACCTGGCCCGCCGCGGCACCCCGCGTGTGCCCGAGGACCTGCTGCAGCACGACTGCCTGCACTACCGCTTCCCCAGCAGCGGCAAGCTGGAACCCTGGCCGCTACCGCAGGCCCCGGGCGCCGCGCCGCTGGTCCTGCCGATCTCAATGGTCAGCAATACGATCGAGGCGCGGCTTGCCTTCGCCCTGGCCGGGCGTGGCATTGCTTACCTTCCCGAGCACTCGGTGCGCGAGGCACTGGCCGATGGCCGCCTGCAGCGGGTGCTGGCCAACCGCATCCACGCCTGCGGCAGCTTCTACCTGCTGTGGCCCTCGGGCCGCCATGTGCTGCCCAAGCTGCGCGTTTTCATCGATTTCATCAGCGCGCGGCTGACCGGGGTGAGCTGCTGAGCAGGCCGCGTTCATCGCCCGGCCGCCGGGCGGTTTTATACTGGCCGCGCGACAGCCAGTCGCCTTTGTTGCCGAGGTAGGCCTACATGCGCCATTGATGCCGCCGTCGTCTGACGGCCTGTCTCCACCCGCCTGTCCTGCAGGAGGGGAGTCCTTGGCATCCATGGAGGTCGCATGACCGCATTCGCTCTCACGCTCGATCGCGTGACGCATACCCTGCCAGACGGCCGGGTCCTGTTTTCCGAACTGTCCGCCGCGTTCGACGGCACCCCGGCCGGTCTGGTCGGGCGCAACGGCGTGGGCAAAAGCGTGCTCGCCCGCCTGCTCAGCGGGGATCTCACGCCCACGTCCGGCCGCATCCAGCGCAGTGGCCCCGTGCACCTGCTCGCGCAGCACAGCGGCGTGCCTGCAGGCCGCATCGCCGATCTGGCCGGTGTCGGCCCGGTGCTCGACGCACTCCACCGCATCGAAGCCGGCAGCGTCGACCCGGACGACTTCACCTGCGTCGGGGAGCGCTGGGACCTGCGCGAGCAGCTGCAGGCGCAGTGGCACCTGCTGGGCCTGCCAGCGCTGGACCCCCTGCTGCCGGCCGCCACGCTCAGCGGTGGCCAGGCGGTGCAGGTAGCGCTGGCCGGCGCATTCCTCTCCGGTGCCGAGGGTCTGATCCTGGATGAGCCCAGCAACCATCTCGACGCCGCGCACCGCGAGCGCCTGATCGCGGCGCTGCAGCGCTGGCACGGCGGCCTGATTGTGATCAGCCATGACCGTGCCTTGTTGAACAGCATGGCGCGCATCGTGGAGCTGTCACCGGCCGGACTCCGCCACTACGGCGGCAACTACGCGCTCTATGCCGCGCAGAAACAGGACGAACGCCGCAGTGCGGATGCGCAGCTTGCCCTGCGTAAACGCGAGCGCCGCCAGCAGCAGACCGAGCTGCGCGACCAGCGCGAACGGATGGAGCACCGCCAGGCGCGGGCGACGCGCGATGCACGCACCGCCAACCAGGCACCGATCCTGCTCGGTGGCATGAAGAACCGCAGCGAGCACAGCGCGGGCCGCTGGCAGGCGCAGCAGAACGAGCGCCGTACCGAACTGGACGCGCGCGTGCGCGAGGCCGCCAGCGAGGTGGAGCAGGACATCGAGATCGCCCTGCTTGCCCCGGTGATCAGCCAGCCGGGCCCACAGCGCGTGGCCGAGCTAGTCGCTGCCGGGCTGCCGTGGGTGCAGGCGCCGTGGAAGACCCTCGATCTCACCCTGCAGCGTGGACAGCGGATCGGCGTGCAGGGCCGCAACGGCAGCGGCAAATCGACGCTGCTGCGATTGTTGGCCGGCACGCTGGCGCCCGTGTCGGGGCAGGTTGAGGTGGCCGCCAGCGTCGCCCTGCTCGACCAGTCGCTGACGATGCTGCCGGGCGATGCCTCGGCGCTGTCACTGCTGCAGCACGCGCATCCGCTGGCCGGCGAGGGCACGTTGCGCACGCAGTTGGCGCTGCTCGGGCTCGATGCCGAACGCAGCCTGCGGCCGTTGGCCACGCTCAGCGGTGGCGAGCGGCTGAAGGCCGCACTGGCCTCGGTGCTGTACGCGCAGACGCCACCGCAGCTGCTGTTGCTGGACGAGCCGGGCAATCACCTCGACCTGCCCTCGCTGACCGCACTCGAGCAGATGCTCAGCCAGTACACCGGCACGCTGATGATCGTCTCGCACGACAGCGCGCTGCTGGACGCGGTCGGACTGACCCACACGCTGCACGCGGCCGATGAGGGATGGCGGCTGACCCCGGTGTAACGCCGGCGGTCAGGCCTGCGCCCACGCCGGAAACGCATCCGGCAGCAGCTGCCACAGCAGCGGCCCGGCGCGCAGTTCTTCATCGTTGAGCAGGCAGGCATCCAGTTCGGCGCGGACCGCGTGCTCGTCCATCGCCACCCCGATCACCGCCAGCTCCTGCCGGCGGTCGCCCCACCAGGGATGCCACAGCCTGCGCATGGCCTGGTACTCACCGGCATCGCCGACCTGCTCGACGCTGGGCATCGGCGCGGTCCAGCAGGCCGCCTGCTGGCGGGCCCAACCCATATCGGTATACGGCACGCGCGTGGGCGGCAGCGTCGGCACGGTGTTTTCCAGCCCGGCCTCCATGCGCTCGCGCGCGGCGTACCAGAACCCCGCGACCGAGGTCTGCGTCGCCGCACCGACGCTGGAGAGCTCCCCCACCGAGTCCATGCGGTTGGCCAGCCAGAAAAAGCCCTTGCTGCGGATCACGCTGCCCAGCCCGGTGTCGAGCAGCTGTGCGAAACGCTGCGGATGGAACGGCCGGCGCGAGCGGTAGACGAAACTGGTGATGCCGTATTCCTCGGTCTCCGGCGTGTGCTGGCCGCGCAGCGCCTGCATCCAGCCCGGCGCCAGCTGTGCTTTGACGAAGTCGTAGCGGCCGGTATCAAGCACCTCGTGGAGCGGCACGTTGCCGTGTTCGGACAGGAGCAGCCGCGCATCGCGGTTCATCGCACGCAGCACGGCCAGCGTGGACTGCAGCGTGTCGTCGTCGATCAGATCGCACTTGCTCACCACGATCACGTTGGCGAACTCGATCTGCTCGGCAAGCAGGTTGACCACACCGCGGTCGTCGTCTTCACCGGCCTGCTGGCCGCGGTCGATCAGCCGATCACTGGAGCCGAAGTCGTGCAGGAACCGCGCGCCATCGACCACCGTCACCAGCGTGTCCAGCCGCGCGATGTCGCTGAGGCTGAAGCCCTCTTCATCGCGCACCGAGAAGGTCGCCGCAACCGGCATCGGCTCGGCGATCCCGGTCGACTCGATCAACAGGTAATCGTAGCGGCCCTCGGCCGCGAGCCGGCGCACCTCCTGCAGCAGGTCATCGCGCAACGTGCAGCAGATGCAGCCGTTGCTGAACTCCACCAGCGTCTCCTCGGTGCGGCTCAGCGCAGCGCCGCCGTCGCGGACCAGCTGCGCGTCGACATTGATCTCGCTCATGTCGTTGACGATCACCGCCACCCGGCGGCCCTCGCGGTTGCACAGCAGCTGATTGAGCAGGGTGGTCTTGCCGGCGCCGAGGAAGCCGGACAGCACCGTCACCGGCAGGCGGGAATCACGAAGGGCAGCAGAGGCAGTCATGGCGGAGCAGGTCAGGAGGGGGAATGAAATGTTACTATATAACATTCACAGACCAAGACCCCACGTCCCATGAAGCGATCCTCTGCCCTGTTGGATGCCGGCGCCATTGCGCTGTCCGGCCTGTGCCTGCTGCACTGCCTGGCCCTGCCGCTGCTCGCGGCAATGCTCCCGCTGATGGGCGTGTGGGCCGAAGCCGAGTGGGTGCATGCCCTGTTCGTGGCGATCGCCGCGCCCCTGACCGGCTTCGCGCTGTGGCGCGCGCACCGCCAGCACAGGCTGCCTGCGTGGGCGATGGCCGGCGCGGCGGCGGGGCTGTTGCTGCTGCTGGCCGGCGCCCTGGGCTGGCCGAGCCACGAGGCCGAGACCCCGATGACCGTGGTCGGCAGCCTGCTGCTGGCCAGCACCCATGTGTGGAATGCGTGGCGGCGGCACCGGCACTGAGCGCACGGCTCAGTGCTTGAACATCATCCCGATCAGGAACAGGACCAGCGGTGCTGCACTGAGCACCGCGCCGATGATGCCCAGCCACGGCCAGCGTTCCTGGCGCACGCGCGAGCCGACGGTGGCGATCAGGCCCACCGCGGCCGATGCGAGCACGCCGATGGACACGCCGGTGGTGCTGGCGCCTGCGGTGACGCCGTGATTGGCGGCGGTGGCGATGTGTGCGGCGAAGGCGCCGATGGGGAGGCCGAGGAAGCTGACGAGGCCGAGCAGCGGGAGTCGCTGGGCACGCCGTTCAACTGCCGCCGAGGATCGAACGGGGCGAATCTTCTCTTCGTGCACGCGCATGTCTCTTTTGGGGAAGCCCCAACCTACACCCTCCCGTGCGCATTGCCGATGGTAGATCGCCGCCCATGTACTGCATCACTAGGGAGAGTATTGGTCCGGTGAACGTGCGCTAGGCAAGCGATCCGAAACACAAATCACATCCGCTTCAATTGTCTGACCTTCGGCACATCGTGGCGGTAGGCAACGAACCAGACTGGACACTCCAACAACCACTATGTTCGAGGTCAGTATGCGATTTCTCAGTCTTCTCCTGATTGCCTGCATCCCTTTCTCGTCACATGCAGACGAGCAATCAACGATAAACGACCGAATTGAGTTCGACTCACGAGGTCAACGCGTAGTCATCCGCACCAGTCCGTGGGCGGACCTCAAGGGCACAACGGTAAATGTTGAGCAGAAATTGTACGTGAATGAGGACGGAAACCTTCACTACGACTATCACCAGCAGAACACTTCCACACAATTATTCCATCAAACGCTGTGCGCCGAGGATGGAATGCTCCCGGCAATGGGCGGCGAGACCGTTTTTATCGGTAGTACTACAGGATGGCACTGCAGCAGGGTAGTGGAGTACGACCCAGATGCCCCGCCACTCCAAAAGGAGAGGCCTCTCAACCAAGAGAAATCAGTGGACTACGTGTTCACCAATGCCCCCAGCGGAAGCGCCGCTGTTGGAGTCAACTTCTATTCAACGGGATCAGCTCGCTTCCAGAGCTCGCAGGCCGGTTCGCTACGGGGAAGCGTTCAAGTAGACGGTCGCTGCAGCACATATTTCTCCCAGTACTATGGCACTCCGTTCTCCGGTGATCATAGTGCTCGCGTGGTGTGCATCGTCCACCAGCCCAGGTTCGTCTCCACGGGTACGGAAGCCTGTGTACCGAAGCAATGCGGTCAAAGCACCGGTACCATTTCGGTGAGATGACGAAGCATCTCTACACCGGATCCTGCGCGGCGGTGCCTACAATGCCCCACCACCCGCCGCCAGGATCCGCCATGCGCCTGCTCCCCTGCCTGCTCCTACTGACCCCGCTCCTGTTGACCGGCTGCGGCAGCGACAACAGCGCCGGCGTGTTCTCCTCCGATCCGATGCTGGGCTGCTATGCCACCCACGCGCGCAAGCCGGCCGAGTTCCGCATCGAGCAGCAGAGCGGCCAGTACTACGTATCCTTTAACCGCGATGAGCAATGGCAGCGCGACGCCACGCCGCTGCAGGAATCCAGCCGCGCCGAGATCGCACAGTTCTTCCGCGACGATGCGGATCAGATCAACAAAGCGCTGGTCCGCCCCGGTGGCGGCTTCGGCATCTTCAAGTTCAATCCGGGTGCCACGCTCAAGGGCAAGGCCAAGGACAGCGACTACATGGCCCTGGTCCTGATCGGCGCCGGCCCGGTGTTCCCGGTGAAATGCCCCTGACCATCCGCGCTCGATACCCCCACCCGCCGGACCACCGGCGGCAGGCAGCGATCACCGCCCGCCCGCACCGGTAGCCCGGCCCGCAACACCCATCCCCGACACCGCCCCACCCGCAGGCCTACACAGGCGGGCATCCCCTCCCCGTACTTCAACATGGCGTCTCCGGATCACGGCGACCGCGATGGATCGAGCTGTACGGCCACTGCGTCGCATCGCGCACATGCCCGTGCTTGACCGGGTTGTGGTGGACATAGGCCACATGCCGCTGCAGGTCGTCGGCGTCCACGATCCGATGCTCGCGGAAACCGTTGTGCCACAGCGGCCGCAGACTGCGATCCCGGCGCAGCTGCAGGCGCGGCTCGGCCACAGGCAGCTGGCGGTCGAAGATCGCCTGGATCTGCGACCAGCGACGATGGCCCTCCTCGTCGCCCTCCGGCAGCGTCCACACCCCATGCAGGTGATCCGGCAGCACCACGATCGCGTTGATCCGGAATGGGCGCGCCTGCTGCGCCACCCGGAACGCCAGCCGCAGGACCTGTGCCTGCTCCACCAGCAGGCTGCTGCTGCGATCGCGCAGGTGCGCACTGAAGAAGTACGCGGTGCCGGTGGGCCAGAGGAGGTGGTCGTAGGACATGACCCAAGTATCCAAAGTCCTCGGCCCGCCACGATCAGCGCACTCCCTGCCAGCGCCTCGGACACACGCGCACGGAAGGGTCGGATTCCCGGTCTGGGGGAGTGCATCAGGGCCCGCGACGGCCTTCTCAGGTACGATGCCCACCCCTGACTGACAGACCGCCTGGCGCCCGCGCCGCGGCCCCGATCCCGTGCCCCATTACACCGGCCCCCTGCTGACCCGCCCGCTCGCCGAGACCCTGACCCGCGCCCGCGATGCCGGCCCCGGGGAATGGACCGGCTCGCTCGACCTCGGCCGCTCCACCGGCACCGCCCTGCTGGCGGCCGACCACTGGCAGTGGAAAGGCGAGACCTATGCCTATCCCGGCAAGACCAAGGACCGCACCCTGTACTACTGGGACGGCGAGGAGTTCCTGGCGATCTCGCGCTTCGGCTCGGCGCTGATCAAACTGGTGCCGACCGACTGGGACGCGCCGACCTTCGAGATCGACGGCATCAAGATGCTGCCCAGCGCGCAGGTGTCTCCGTTCGAGGATGCCCGCCGCAAGGTCGCGCTGATCGCCCCGGCCGGCAAGACCGTGCTCGATACCTGCGGCGGCCTGGGCTATTTCGCCGCGTGCTGCCTGGAAGGGGGCGTCATCCGCATCCGCTCGTTCGAGAAGAATCCGGACGTGCTGTGGCTGCGTACGCTCAACCCGTGGTCGCCAGACCCGGAGGCGGAGAGCAGCGGCGGCCGGCTGTCACTGAGCCAGGGCGATGTGTCGCAGGAGATCGAAGGGCTGGAGAGCGCCTCGGTCGACGCGATCCTGCACGACCCGCCGCGCTTCGGCATTGCCGGTGAGCTGTATTCGCAGGTGTTCTACGACCAGCTCGCACGCGTCATCCGCAAGGGCGGCCGGATGTTCCATTACACCGGTGCGCCGAACAAGCTGACCAGCGGCCGCGACGTGCCGCGCGAGGTCGCCAAGCGGCTGGAGAAAGCGGGGTTCAAGGCCGAGCTGGCGATGGATGGGGTGCTTGCGGTCAAGCGTTGAGTCAGCCGTCGCTCAACTGCCCCGGGGCAATTTGGCCGCCCACATGTTGTCGACCAGATTGGGATAGCGCCGCCCGTTTTCCTCGGCGCGCTGACGTGCCGCATCCTTCTGTGCCTGGGAAAGCGGCTGCGACTTTTTCTTCCCATTGGGACTGGGCTTCTTCCAGGGCGGTGTCTGGGACTGGGCCATGTGCGGTCTCGACTGGATTAACGCTGCATTCCGCTCAGCGAGTGCAGCTTACAAGAACGCCCGACACGTGATCGCAACGTGCCGGGCGCTATCTGCGGACGTCCTGCGACTTACTTCTTCAGGAAATCCAGCAGCGCCTTGTTGAACGCCTCGGCGTGGCTGGCATTGCAGCCGTGCGGCGCATCCTTCAGCACCACCACCTCACTGCCCGCGATGGCCTCATGCGTGCGCTTGCCCGAGCCTTCGAACGGCACCGTGCCGTCGCTGTCGCCGTGCAGGACGAGGGTCGGCACCGTGACTTTCTCCAGGTCGCCACGGAAGTCGGTCGTGCCGAACGCCTTCATGCAACCCAGCGCCGCGGTCTGGTCGGACTGCTTGCACAGCGTGATCGCGGCCTGGCGCTCTTCCTCGCTGACCTTCAGCTCGCCGTTGGCGCTGAAGAAATCCTTGGTGAAACCATCGAAGAACGTGTCGCGGTCCTTCTCCAGGCCCTCGCGCATTTCATCCGCTTTCTCCTTCGTCAGCGGGCCCTCGGGGTTGTCGCTGGTCTTGAGCAGGTACGGCGGCACCGCCGAGGCGAACACCACACTGTGCAGGCGCGATTCGCCATGTTTGGCGACATAGCGCGCCACTTCACCACCGCCCATCGAGAAGCCGACCAGGGTGGCATCCTTCAGGTCCAGATCCTCGATCACACCGGCCAGATCGTCGGCGAGCGTGTCGTACTCGTAGCCATCGGCCGGCTTGTCCGAGCGCCCGAAGCCCCGGCGGTCATAGGCCACCACGCGGTAGCCCGCATCGCGCAGCGCGGGAACCTGCGCCTTCCACGATTCGGCCGAGAGCGGCCAGCCGTGGATCAGCACCACCGGGCGGCCGGTACCACCGGAATCTTCAACGTGCAGGCGAACGCGGGAAGCAGCCATGGGAACTCCTTGGAGCGATGGGGAAGGAAGAATCGATCCTAGGGAGACGGGGTTGGGTGAGCCGTGAAAGAAAGCGCGATGTTGCTGACGTTACGTGCACAGGGCTGACTGATACCGGCCGGGGTGTTCAGGGGTGAGAGGGAGGAACCGGGCCCACGATCTCAGGATCTGCGACAGCTCAGGACGATAGTTGCGATGGGGCATCGTCGAGGGCGGGAGCCGGTACATGGATTGTCATGAGATCACGCCGGAGGCTGGCACCGGCACGCCAGCCGGGCTGCCCGGCCCTCAAGAGGTCGCTTGCTGCGGGCTGACCGTCATCCTGCTGCTGCATGGCCTAGGTGGGCACCCCGCATCCCGCGCGGCATTGAGCGCTGCACTGCGGCAAACACCGTGGACTGAGCGTTGTGTGCGCTGCACCAGTTATGCGTTGTTGCGTGGGCGCACGGTTCCGTAGACAGGGCGTCGCACAGCGAGGCGTCTCAGACAGTGCTGATGCCACGATTCATTGACGTCGGTCGACGGATTCAATCGGACGACGCACCGTCGACGCAATGGGCAGGTCCGCCGGAGAATCCGAGTACCCCACGATCTCCAAGCCGGTAATCCGGCCATTGAGGCCAAAGACAAGCACGCCCACCTCCTCCCCGCTGGATGTCTCGCCGATCGCGTCGGCCACCAGCTCGGCGATCTCTCCCGCCCCGAGGAGCTTGAAGTCCACGGATGCACAGCCGCAGGCACAACGACTTACTACGTTGAGGGATTCCAGGTCTTCCAGTGAAGGGAGCTTCATGCCCTCCACCGGCGCGGACTGTACGGCGCGCCTGACCACGTCCACCTCGTGTGTCGATATAGGTCTAACTGCCATCCTTGATCTGTTCATGCGTACGGATGCCGAGGGCGTTGCGCCAGTCTCGCATCATGGCCTACGGGGGACAGTCCATCCAATGCAACGCGTACGAAACCGGCCGCTCCAAGCGGCCGGTCCTTTCCAACGGTGGTGCGCTACAGCGCAATCCGGGCAACAGACTCTTCGCTGCCCTTCGGCTCGCTGTCACCGTTCTTGACGGTCACGTACAGCACGTTCTTCTTGGCATCCAGCGCCAGACTGTTCGGGTGCGTCGGCACCGCGTACGTGGCCACCTGCTTGTAGGTGTCGCTGTTGTACGCCGTCACGGTGCCGCCATCGCGGTTGGTCACGTACAGGCGCTTGCGCGGCGCATCCAGCAGGATGCCCAGCGGGCCGGCGTCGGTCGGGATGCTGGCCAGCTCCTTGCCGGTGGTACGGTCCAGCACCAGCACGCGCTGGCCCGGATGCTTCGATTCAAAGCCCGAGCTGCTGGCCTGGTACTTGCGGATCATCTCCGAGCCCTGGTCGGTCACGAACAGGCGCTTGCCGGCCGGGTCCAGCGCGATGTTCATCGGCTGCTCCGCACTGACCTTGAAGCGCTGCTCGACCTTGCCGCTGTCGGTACCGACTGTGACGACCTCGGCCAGCAGGTTGGAGGTGTAAACGCGCTTGGCCTTGGCATCCAGCGCCAGACCCGGCGCCTTGGCATTGCCCAGGCCCTGAATGGTGTTGATGACCTTCAGCGACTTCGTGTCCACCACGAACAGCACGCTGCCCTCACCGGAGTGTCCGGTGACATACAGGCGGTTGTTGGCGCCATCGACGACCAGCTCGCGCAGATCGTGGGTGTAGGCGGCTTTGCCATCCTTGCCGACCTTCTTTTCCATCAGCTGCACGATGCCGACCGACTTATTGGTGGCGGTGTCGACCACGGTGACCGAGGTATCGACGGTGTTGCCGACATACAGGCGGTTGTTGGCGTCGTCCAACACCACGCCGAACGCCTTGCGCTCCAGCGGAATGGCGATTTCGACGGCCAGGGTTTCCGGGTTCAGGCGCAGGACCTGGGACGGACCGGCGGCATCACCGAAGCCGCCCGAGGAAGCGACGAACACGGCGTTCTGCTTGGCGCTGAAAGCCAGCTCGTAGAGGCCTTGGGCGACGGCTTTGCGCTGGACAGCGGCGTTGGTGGCGGCTGCGGCAGTGGTCGGCTCAGCAGCAAGGGCCGACGGAGTGCCGAGAGTCAGGCTGACGGCAAGGGCCAGGGCGGCCGAACGGAACAGGGAACGAGGGTGCATGCGAGCTTCCTTGGATGGGCACGGGAGGTGTCCTGGCTCGCGGGCCGCTGGAAGCGGCCGACCACTATCGGAAGACGTGGACAGGCTGGCTGGCCGGCCATCTTAACAGGCGCGGCCAAGGGTGTCGGGTTCGGCCCAGTCCCAAACGGTGAGACGGCGCTGGCGTTCGGCAACGACTACGACCTGGACCGCGCGCATGTGGTGTGGCCGCCGGTTGGGCTGCTGCTGAACAGCTGAGCCAGGCGCCGGCGCCGGGAGGTGGGTGAGCTAGCCGCCTACGCTGGCGGCCGCAATTTGCATGTCATGCTGCACTTTGTCGTCTTCAAACTGCCGCTGGAGGTTCAGTTGCTGGTTGCGCTGTTCCTGCTCGTGCGCGGCCACGTCAAACTGCTCCAGCGATTCCTCAAAAGGGGTCTTCACCGCCTGTTCGGTTGGCATGCCCGCGCGTAGGTGACCGGGGTTGCCCATGTCGCCCTGCACGACGAATACGGTATGCGCGCCGGGCTGCTGGGCCGTGGGGTTGCTCAGCGCCACGTGGTCCACCCGGTCCAGACCGTTGCTCTTGGCCAGCACCAACAGGCTGCCGGTGAGGCGCTCGCTGGTCTGGTCGTAGCTGCGTCCGTGCGACTCGTCCAGCCTGGCGACTTCCTTGCGGATCTGCTGGTAGAGCGCATGGTCCGGGTGGTGCGGGTTGACGGGTGTCCAGGGTGCTGCCTTGTCGGGTGGTGCTGGCGTCTCGGTCCGGGCTTCCTGTGGTGGAGGCACTTCCGTTGGCGCCACCTGTGCGTTGGCAAGCTCTTCGGATGGGCGGGCATTCTCGGGCGCAGCCAGCCGTTCGTGCTCCGCTGCATCGGTCGGAGACGGCTCCGCGTTGAAACGGGCTGCCTGCAGCTCCGCAGTTTCAGCTGTGTGAAGCCTCGGACCTTCGGTCTCAGGCGCGACACTCGCTTCGCTTGTGGCCGTCGGAAGCTGACGGGTGCCTTCGGCATTTTCGTTGCGGGTTGGGGCTTCGTTTCGGGATTTCAGCAGCTCTGCTTCCTGCGCTTGGCCGGCCGCGGACGCGCGCTCCGGCGCCTCAGTTGTCGGCAGCACTGTTCGTTCTGATCGCTCTGGCATAGAGACGAAATCCGCCGCCTGCGGCGCGGGTTGTTGTTGACGATGCAGCGCATTGTCTTCCCGGTGCAACTGGTCTGCATGCTCAGCGTTGCGGGCAGTGTCTTCCCTGCTTCGCTGTTGCTCCACCGTGGAAGCTGCGTCCTCCGTGGGCGGCCGGGGCGCGGCATGCTGCTTGGGCTGTGTGTCGTGACCAGGGAGCGCAGGCGCGGCGGCGATGGCAGCCGCTGCGCTCTGCGCGGGCGCGGCTGTTGCACTCGCTGCGGCAAATGCCTGCGACGGGACGGCCTGGACCACATCCTCGGGAAGCTGGGGCGCTCGCGCCTCGTCGACGTCCGCACCACCTGCAGCCATCGCCGCAAAGGTCGCGGCCTGCTGCGCTTCGGCAGTGGAGGCACCCTGGCGATTTGCCTCGCGCAAGGCCTGTTGATGCGCGTCCTGTTCTCGAGGAGAGAGCCTGTCGATGCGGAGTTCGGGGGTGTCCGGGATTGGCGCCTGCTGCTGTGCCGACGCGACGCGGTGCGCCACGCCATCGGGCTCGGTTTGCGCCGGCCTGGGCGCAGTAACGGCCACTGTCCCCAACGTTGGAATATCGGTATCCACGCGAGCGATCGAAGGTGCAGCAGATTGCTGGCGCAAAGACTGGATCTTCGCGACGTCTTCCATGGTGGTGGTCGCCGTGAGCACCATCCGGTTGCCGCCAGCATCGCCAAACGCGGCGATGACGCTCTCCGCGCTGGGCGCACGGGTGCGCGGGTCAGGGATCAGCTCCAGAACGAGGTCGGCCTGTCGGCCGTTGCTGGCGAGATTCTGCTCCACGGCCACCGCCGTTGCGGCCAGCTGCTCCTCGGTTCGTTCAATGCCGTAGTGCGCATACAGCGCCGCGACCTGGCCGCGTATGCCTTCGGGCGTCACCTGCACGTTGGCCCTGATTTCCTGGGCCACGCTATCCAACCCGGCTACGCCCGCTTGCTGGCTCTGCCAGGTCACATCCAGCTGTTCGCTCACGTTGCGGTTTGCGGTGCTATCGAAGACGAGACCCTTGCTGATCCAGCGGCCGTCCAGCTCGCGGGTGTAGCTGTTGCCGTCACTGGCCTGCAGCGTGTCGGCACTGGCTTGTGCATGCTGGATGGCGTGCGGAATGGAAGGGTTTTCCGCGTCGCCGAAGTCGCTCCAGCGCCCCTGCTCGTAGGCGACCATGTAGCGCGCCGCCATGGCAGCAGGTGTATTGGCAGCGTTCTGAGCAATCACGGTCCGCGATTGCTCATCGAGCGCCTGCGCGCGCTCGGGCGAGACGGCTTCGTGCCGTGTGACGGGCACGCGCCCATCCACCACTTGCTTGATCTCCAGTTCCCACCGCCGGGAGATGGGGTCACGTACAAACGTCCGCTCGGTTTCGACGGGTGCGCGCGGTGGCGACTGCTCGCCACTGGCACTCAAGCGGTACGGGTCCTGCGGCGGCGGCGGATTGGCCAGCCCCAGCTCGTACGAAGCGTTGGCAGCCTGCCAGTTCAACTGGCGCTCCAGCGTGCCGCTGGCCACATAGCTGGCGCGGAAGGTGACATCGTCACCCTGCGCGGTCTGCACCGGGCGCACTTCCACACCGTTGCCCAGGTTGCTGCTCTGCACCTGCTGCTGATGGGCGCCCCGCAGCCAGCGCCCTTCCGGGTCGGCCGGGTCGCGGGTCCAGGTGCGGCCCATGGGGTCCACTTGGGTGTAGATGCGCTCGATGTCTTTCTGCTCAGCCCATCGTTCGCCTAGGTGGGCACCAAGGACGCCGCCGCCGATACCGACGACGATGGCACCCGGACCCGCCCACGAGCCCGACGCGAGGCCAACGCCGGCGCCGCCGACAAAGCCGCCCAGCGCCCCGCCCACATTGCGACCGACGAAGTGGGCTGCGGTGGAATCAGCGCCTGCCACATTGCCTCGGGCATCGAGCTCCACCCACTTGTGCCCGGACGTTGCGAAGTCGTGCGCGAGTAGCGCCATGCCGGCAACACCGGCCACCTTCATGGTGGGACTTATGCCGGCGCGGCTGCCATGCGGCGTGGAATCCGCTGCCACCTCGGCGATCGTTGCGGCTGCATTCGGTGGGCCGCGGGGTGCACCCGGTTGGCTGTGCCGCTGCGGTATCGGCTCGGGTAGATCGGCATAAAGCCGCGGACCGGTTGCCACGCCGTTGCGCGAGGCCACCCAATCGGCACGCGCATGCGTCATCTCGCCAAAGTGAAGGGTCTTGAAATCGTCCAGCGGGCGGTTGAACAGCGTTCGATCAGCGGCGTCGTAACCATCGATTGGCTTGAGATGGGCGCGCACTTGCGCCACCGTCACCGGATGACCGCTGTTGGTGGAAGCTTGCTGTGCGATGGCCCGTTCGAGCGTCTGATATTCGGCGGCCGAGTTGCTTACGAAGGTGAGCGGGTCAGGGCCGAAGGCGCTTACAGGGTAGCCGTTGATCCTTGCATCGGGGTGTTGGAGCGCCGTGGTGAGTTCGAAGTTGCTGAAGCCACGGTTGATGGGTGCGTTTTCTACAAAGGCCAGGATGGGCTTGCCGGTGGCGATGGCGTTTTCGAAATACTGCGGGCTGCCGGCGTTCCACATGATGTCGCGGAGGGCTGCGCCATATTCCCCATTGAAAGGCACAGTGCCCTGCGCCTTCATGAAGATCCTCAGGCCGTCTTCCATGACCTGTAGCTCCGGGTGTCGAGCGGGACTGACCTCCAAGTCGTGAACGAACTGCCCCCAAGGGGTATCTCCAATAATGCCCGCCCGTCCGTTGACGTCGTTTGCATACTGGATTGCATTGTCAGCGTTGGGGATGCCGGCGCTGTCTCTTCCCGAGAAGCCAAGATAGTCCATTCCCGTTGGAAGCAGGGCCGGATGCTGCTGCATTTTCCCGGCAAGGTAGTCCGCATAGCTGGTGGCAGCATCAGGGCCCGACCCTGGTGATTCGAGGTAAGAGATCACCTCATGAAGCTGCTGGGCAGACAATGCGCTGCCATCAATGGCGTTTTGTGCGCCGCCGAGCGTGGTTCGCGCGAAGTCGTAGAAGATGAAATTGGTCACAATGTGTGGCCTCAGTCAGCGCGCGCGGGTATCGCGATCTCGGATAGAACCAACGTGCTCTCTGGCACTAGTGAACTGGTGTCGAAGATGACGACCCCAGCGCTGGCCAGCGCTTCGGACGTCGTTATCGCCACATATCGGAGGTTTTGGTCGTTGTCGGTTCTCCCCGCATACGCGAGAACCAAGCCTAGCGAGAGGTCTCTGAGGTAGGTCAGATCATCATCCGTGCTTCCGAACGCGTCCTTAAAACTGAGCATGGACCTGATCGTCTGCTCATGGGTGAGATCAAACGTAAACACCCACTCGCGACGTCCCTCTATCTCTACGATTGCGTCTGGCCCTTCAAATCCCAACCCACCGATACGCTTTCCATCGCGGATAAACGCATACTGGTACTCCGTTCCGCGCTGCCCGCTGGAAAGGGTTGTTGGCAGAATTCGAGGACGCGGTATCGAAACGTCGCTCACGGGATCATAGGAAGAGTGTGACCGGGGCTGAAAATTAAGGGGCATGGTCAATCCTTGGTATTACGTTGATTGTGCGCCACCCCGATCGACGACTGCAACGCCCAGAGGATGCTCGCGATTGTCGGCCAACCTTTGCTCGGCAATAGGCAGATAAGACTTGCCAACCGCGCTGGATAGCGATGCCTGAATTCGCTCGATATACCCCGGGTGGCCGCGCAACATTAGACGGAGCTTCGCTGGCACTGGGGCGTCAGGAATGTCATTGCTGGCACTTCTCTCTCGACCGTCTCCGAGGTGAGTATTGGGCTCCACTGCTACGCCTGCAGCCGTCGCGACTGAGCAGCCTGCCACGACGTCTCCTTCCCCGGCTATCGGAAAGTTCCGAATGTTCCCCTCGGAGGTCTCCTATGGTGGTGGAGTCGCATGGAACAGAGCGGCTTGGGCGCAGGGTCTCCTTTCGCGTTGACAGCGCATTGCCTATAGTTGACCCCATCCAATGCAATGGAATGGAATGGAATGGCCCATGAGCGGGGTGTCATCCGACCGGTGCCTCACAGTTGCACTCGCCGTCGCGCTGAGCGCCAGCGCTTGTGGACGGACGCCGCCTACTGCACAGGATGGGAAGTCGAATGCATCAGAAGCTGCGGAGGCGGGTCGCACAATCAATGGACATACCTACACCGATGCGCCGGTAGATGTGGAGCTCGGGCCGAGTACTTTCCGGATTCCGGCCAACTACCTGGATAGCCAGATTGCGCCTTGGCCCGGTGGAGGCGTGAGCCTGATCCTTGAGTGGCCGGACATGAAGCCCACTGCGCCAGGCGCTCGGGCCAATCCCCGGACGAATGACTTCCGCAAGGAGATCGCAGTCTCTATCGATTACATCGACAGCGCTCCCATCGAAACCTCACTGGAACGGCTGTCTTCCAATGAGGCTGTCACCGAGGCTGACTCGGTGGAGCGTGGAAATCCCAAGGATCGCCTGGACCTGCGCGTCGCCCAGCCTGAGACGATGGGGCTGACTCCTTACGCCATCGACGAAGCGAAGATGGCCGTGTACTCAGGGCAGTACGAAGCCCGCTACCGCAAGCCGCATGCCCGCAATCCGGGCTTCGAGGATGACTGGTACGTGGCACGCGGCCCGGCCGGCAACCTCACGACCTTCATCAAGTGCGACAGCACCACCTTCCGCGAAGATGGTGTCCGGCTTGAAGGTGACCAGGTCATCCATAAGCAGGGCACCGTTGCCGCCGGGTGCATCCATTACTTCGCCGATGTAGAGAACAAGCTCTCCATCACCCTCGACTACAGAAGGGCGTTCCTGAAAGACTGGAAGCGCATGGAAGACGCAGTGCGGGACCTCTTGGCACGCACCGAGGCCAAGTAACGCGCACGCGCGGGAATCTGCAGCGGCTGGTCGTGGCAGGGCAGCCAGCAGGATCAGCGTGAGGCTGAGCCGAAAAATATGCGGATGGAGTTATTTTCTTTTGAAGGGATACCAATCACCAATACGCCGCAGCAGGAAACACGCTCCTCCATCGAGAACGATAGTGGCATCAGAATCGTGCTGTCGAGAGTGCAGGGCGCGTTATCGGATGGTAGCGATCCCGCCCAGTACGAGTACGTGCTCCTTAAGGGCAGCGAGAGGGTCGGGGCCCTGGGTCTAAGCGGGGGTGAAGATCGCTTTCAGCTTGAACCGCGGCGGGAGTGGACCTACTCGCTGGACATGACCCATGTGGCGACATTGAAGTCGATGCTTGAAACGAGGTTCGTATTCAAGAGTGCCGAAGGCGACTTCGAGTTTCTTTGCTCTCTTGCGCACGGTCTTCTCTTCTCTGCACAAGAGGGCGGAGAGTCCTCTGACGATGTCCGCTACATCGCAATTACCACGCCCACAGCCTTGGCAGGTGCCGGCATTTTTTCCACTCCGCGCGAGGCCATTTCGTCCGATGGCACCGTCGTCCTGGCAGAGATATTCATCCCTGGGACCGCCACCTGACTGCGTCAGCTTCGCTCTGCTAGAAGCAATGGAACTACCCATGAGTGTGATGTCGATTTCATCCGGACGGTGCCTGGCAGTTGTACTCGGCGTCGTGCTAAGTGCCAGTGCCTCTGGACAAGCGCCGCCTACGGAGCAGGAAGGAGCCCCGGCTGCAACAGAGACCGGTCGAACCATCAATGGGCACACCTACACCGATGCACCGGTAGAGGTGACGTTGGGGCCGAACACATTCGAGATTCCGGCCAACTATCTGGACAGCCAGATTGCGCCGTGGCCTGGTGAGGGTGTCTCTTTGGTCATCGAGTGGCCGGACATGAAGCCCACCGCACCGGGAGCGCGCGCCAAGCGCCGTAAAAATGATTTCCGAAAGGAGATTCGCGTGCTCGTCAGCTACGTCGACAGGGTTCCGATCGGCAGCGTGTTGGAGCGGCTCTCTTCCAACGTGGCGATCACAGAGGAAGACTGGCTGGAGCGGCGAAATCCTGCCGATCGTCTGGATCTTCGGGTTTCCCAGCCAGAGCGACTAGGCCTGACCCCATACGCCATCAACGAATCACTGATGGATCAGTATGCGCGCGCGTATGAAGCCAAATATAGCCGCCCTCTTCCGCGCAACCCGGCGTTCGAGGACGACTGGTACATCTCGCGCGGAGCGGGTGGCGCGCTCTCCAGTTTCATCAAATGCGACAGTCCGAAGCATTCGGGCGATGGCTTGGCGATCAAGGGCAAGGACATCATTGATGCCCCAGGTGGAACAATTGCAGGTTGCACACACTACATCGTGGACATTGAGAACAGTCTGTCCATCAGCCTCAACTACAACCGCGTGTTTCTCAGAGACTGGAAGGCCATGGAGCAGGCCATACGTGATGTCTTGAACCGCACCAAGGTCCGTTGATGCCGCAAGCTGAGCCGCCCAGATCAGATCGATGCGGTTCTCGTCCGAGTGCCGGCACTATCCCTATAGTTGAACGTACTCAATGCAATGGAATGGCCCCATGAGCGTGATGTCCTCCGGGCGGTGCCTGACGGTTGCACTAGCCGTCGCCCTCAGCGCCAGCGCCTGTGCCAAGGTTCCACCCACGGAAAAGGGAGAGAAGGAAGCTGCCATGTCTGAAGATTCCAGCCAGAGCCGCACGATTGACGGCTACACCTATACGACGGCGCCGGTAGTAGCAAAGCTGGGCCCGCATCGTTATGCCTTCCCGGCGAATCTTTATGACGACCAAATCGGCCCCTCCATTGGTGGCGGCGTGGCGCTTACCCTGATGTGGCCGGGTCTGAAGGCGGCGCCACCCGGCACGCGCCCCACACGGACCATGGCTGACCACTACCGGGCGGTCACCGCATCGATCGATTACCTCGATGCCATTTCTGCATCTGATTTGCTCCCGCGCCAGACCAGCACAGAAGCAACTACTGAAGGCGGCTCGGTCAATCGCAATGACCCCCGCCGCCGTCTGGACCTGCGGGTACCTGTAGCCGAGCAGTTTGGCCTCACGCCGTATGCCATCGATGAGCAGCGCATGGCGCTGTTCTCCAAAGCGTACGAGAAGCAATTCGGACAGCCCGCTACGCGCAATCCACGCATGGAAGACGAGTGGTACATCGCCCGCGCGGCGGATGGGCAACTGGCGACCTTCATCAAGTGCGACCAACCTGAAGGTGGCCAGGAAGGTCTGGTCATCAAGGGTGATCTTCTGGTGCCGGATGACGCACCCAAGGTGGCCAGCTGTACGCACTACTTCGTGGACAGCAAAGACAATCTTGCCGTGAGCCTGTTCTATCCGCGCGTGCTGCTTAAGGACTGGAAAGCGATGGAAGATGCTACGCGCGCTACGTTGGCGCGTTACAAGGTGCAGTAATCCGGAACTGTTCAGGAGGAACACCGCGTGAGCGGATTGAATCAGAAGGACGTCGAGATACTACGTGCGTACGCGACCGAAGGTAATCGCGAGCGTTACTGGAGCTACCTGGCGCAGAAGGACGGATCTGATGGCTACGGGCTTCTGACGCTTGGCGTGGTACGCAATGACAACCTGCCTGGACAGGTGGCCAATGCCTATGCCCAGGGTGCGGCAAGCGACCAGCACGAACGAAACCCCGCGCTGCCCAACCGTGTTCTGGCCGAGCGCGAGTGGGAGCATTTCGGGCAAACCCTGCTCCAGCGCGATCTGGAACGGCGGGAGCGATGGTTGGATGCAGGCAAGCCCGACTTGGCGCTCAACCTGCCTGGCCGCGACGTGCAGGTAGCCCACGACAAGGCATTTGTCGAACATCGTCTGGACCCGAACTGCTGGACCCCGCGCATCCTTCTGGAAGCCACCCGCAAGAATGTGAGCGAGGACGCCGCCGAGAAGGTCTGGCAGCAAATGCTCAACAACGACAACCGGGGCCTGAGCCGCGCAACGAACACGGTGGGCCATGCCTACGCCGCCATGCCCTGGGGACAGGCAACCGCCTACGTGGCCAAGCTCGGGTTCTATGAAGCAACCATGGCTGACCAGGCCCTGCCTGCCAGCAATCCGAATGTGATTGGTATACGCAGCTCGTACCACGGGTATGACGAGAAGGCTGGCACGTGGCACCACCACCCCGAAGGTGGGCTCCCGATGCAGGAGCGCAATGCGCGGGTGGTCGAGGGACTGAACGAAACGCGCGAGGTCCGCCTGGAGCGCGAGCAGAAGGCGACTCAGTTCCATCCCGATGATTCCTACCGGCAGCGGATCGAAACGGTAACTTACCCACCCTCTCACCGATCTTCTACCGCTCCGCGGGAACCGACGGAATGCCTAGGCTTTAACAACCTAACACGTCCCACTCAGCGCCCAAGGCCATAGATCGATGATGCCCAAATCGAAGCTACAGCTGGCCATTTGCGTCTTAATTTATCGCACCCCACCCGATAGGCTAGGCCTATTAGGGGGGGGGAACTATGCCCAAGGTCGTCTTCACTGCTTCAGATAGCTCCATTTACGATGACGTTAGGGACCGCTGGTACCACTTCCCAAACATGTATCTAAAAAGCGTTTGCGAAGCCGTCGGCGACCAGGTTGTGTTCTATCAACCAAGGCGAAATAGCGGCCCGACAAGCGCGGATGGTGCGCAAGCCTATTTCGCAGCGGCGCGGGTAGTGAACGTTCGGCCAGACCCGAATCGGCCAGATCATCATTTCGCCGACCTGGCCGAGTACATGGAGTTCGACCTGAAGGTTCCATTCAAAGTCGGCGATCACTACTGGGAGAGCTTTCTGCGGAAGGACGATGGTTCTACCAACAAAGGGGCGTTCGGCCACTCCGTGCGTTTGATCCCGGACGTGGAGTTTTCCGCAATCATCGCCGCTGGTCTCGGACCTTCAATCGAGGAGGCCCGCAGTGAATCTGACGAGCACAGGTTCGATCCCTCGCTGCCCGCTCCGCCCCTGATTGAGCGGCCAACTGCCACTACTACGATCACGCGGAAGATTCGCGACGTGGCGTTTCGCAGGCACGTCAGAATTGCGTACGCGAACACTTGCGCCATCACCGGACTGCGATTCTTTGATAGAAAGGGCCGTCCGGAGGTTCAGGGAGCACATATCTGGCCTGTCGAAGAGAACGGACCCGACAGCGTACGCAATGGCATCGCCATGACCGCGACGGTCCACTGGCTCTTTGATAGAGGCCTGATTTCAATTGGCGACGACTTCAGCATACTTCGCTCTGCGAAGCACCACGACGCCCTTGCGTCGCTACCCCTTCGCGACGTGATGACTGTACCTGAGAAGATCAGCGACAGACCTCACCCCACATATCTTGAGTGGCACAGAGTGAACCGATTCAACGAGTCTTAGTGAGGAGTCCCACCCAAAGTCTCGGCAAGACAACGCGCGTACCGGCGGTCGCTAACCGCGACCGCGACCCGCGTAGATGGCCAGGTCGTTGGGCGTGATGCTGGCCGACGTGACCAGTTCGTAGTGTTCTTCGGAGACCACCCGAATTTCATCGTCCTGCAGTGCAAGTTCGAACATAGCGATCTTGTTTGGATTGATGAACTGCGCTGACACCGGCCGGCACACCAGACCTGGGAACTTTTCCCGGCAGCAGGCGATGTCCTGCTCGGTCTGCTGGCGACCATGCTTGTCTTTGCCTCCCTTGGCCTGGACGGGGACAACGTACTGGCACCCATGTCGATCTAAGCCCACGTAAAGCTCATCGATCTCGATCTGCCCAATGCCTTTCACAGTCGTACGCAAATGGTTCTGCAGCGAAGACGCGGTAATACTTAGGAAGATGTCGACTAGGCGGTTGTAACGTACCTTGGCTAGTAGGGCCTGCTCGTCGCCTAGTGCATGGGCCTGGATGATCTCCGGGGTAGCGTCGGGGATCTTTACGACCAACTGGTTCAGACGCGGCACGATTTCGAGCGGCCGCTCCAGCCGGAACTCGTACTTCGAGCGGCCAGCACCATAGATGCCCCACTCCAACCCCTCCGGAGCAGTAGCCTGGATGGACGCAGGCAAGCTATTGCGATACTTGAAGGAATAGATGGCGTCCCCAAGGTTCTTTGGCAACACAACCCCGCGCTCAACAGCGGCCTCGAGAAACTGTTCTCGCTCAAACGGCACGGATGTCGCGCCTGGCGTGTAGTTCTTCCGAAAGACCTCTCCAACGATCTCGGAGTACCGGTTCAGCTTCGCTTCCTTCTCAGGCTTTCCCATCTAGGCTTCCTTACAATCAGTTGCGCCAGCAGTTCTAAGGCGAAGTAGCTCGACCAGACAGCGATCTCACTAGCTTCCGCGCCAGCCGTGCCGGGTACTTTAGCTCACACTCCCACACTTCGGTCACGTGCCAGCCAAGAGCCCTCAATGCCTTGCGCTTCCGACGGTCTCGCCGGCGATTGGCCTCGATCTTAGGTTCCCAATAGTCCAGCCGCGATTTGGGCATCTTCTCCCGCTTGCAGCTGTGGCCGTGCCAAAAGCAGCCATGAACGAAGATTGCCGTCCTTCGACCCGGAAGCACAATGTCCGGGGTGCCAGGCAGATCGCGCCGGTGCAACCGAAAGCGATAGCCAAGCCTGTGGAGCAGGGACCGCACCGCGACCTCAGGCTTGGTGTTGGCTGACCGCACCTGTGCCATCAGCCAACTGCGGCGCTCGGGCGTCAGTCGGTCCATACGGCATCTCCGGTTCTCAGCGACTGAGACTGACTGCCTTCAGGATAGGGACCCCGGAGTAGCAGCTTTCCGACCCCGGACAGCCATCTTTTCCGATCAACATTCAGCCTAGTCCCATCTATAATTGCCACCATGACCAGACCCATCGGAATCGATCTCTTTGCCGGCGCAGGCGGCCTCAGCCTCGGGTTCGAGCAAGCAGGCTTCGACGTTGTGGCTGCCGTGGAGATTGACCCTGTCCACGCGGCCGTGCACGCCTTCAACTTCCCGAACTGCGCGGTGATCCCCCGCTCTGTTACTGACTTAACCGGCGACCAGATTCGTGAGGCCGCCGGGGTGGGCGCCAGCGAGATCGACGTAGTTTTCGGTGGCGCCCCCTGCCAAGGCTTTTCCCTGATGGGGCAGCGCGCCATCGACGACCCGCGTAATTCCCTAGTTAAGGATTTCGTGCGCATTGTTCGTGAGCTCGACGCAAACTACTTCGTCTTCGAGAACGTTAAGGGATTGACGCTCGGCAAGCACCGGAAGTTCCTGGAAGAGCTCATTGAAGAGTTCGAAGAGGCGGGTTATGACGTCGTCAAGGACTGGAAGGTGCTCAATGCGTACTCCTATGGCGTGCCGCAGGACCGTCAGCGCCTGTTCCTAATGGGCGCCAAGCGCGGGCTCGCCGTGCCGAAGTATCCTGCCCCCCTTACTGCCAAGCCCGGCTCTAAGGATGCGACACTTCCGTACGCACCGACCTGCAAAGATGCGCTAGAAGATCTTCCAGATGCTGAGCGCTTCTCAGACCTCAACGTTATCGACGAGGTTCGGGTCAAGAAGTATGGCAAGGCCAGTGAGTACGCGGAGTTGATGCGGTGTGAAACGGCCGACGGCTGGGGCTTCGGCTACAAGCGCGAATGGGATCCCTTGCTGATGACCTCTAGCATGCGCTCCAACCACACCGACATTACACGCGAACGCTTTGCTGAGACTATTCCAGGGGAGGTAGAGCCTATTTCGCGCTTCCTGAAGCTACCTCCCAAGGGCGTGAGCAATACGCTGAGAGCAGGCACTGATTCCGCCAGAGGGGCCTTCACCAGCCCGCGTCCAATTCACTACAAGTGGGACCGCTGTGTAACTGTCCGAGAGATGGCCCGCTTACATGGGTTCCCGGACTGGTTCCGATTCAATGAGACCAAGTGGCATGGGGCTCGGCAAATTGGCAATTCGGTACCACCACCCTTGGCGCGTGCCGTAGCAACTCAGGTGATGAAGGCACTTGGCGCGGATATCAGGCGCCCCCAGAAGAAGATCAAGCTTGGGGAAGCTGCACTATTGAGAATGAGCTTGGCGCAGGCGGCCTCCTTCTGGGGCATACCCAGCCCTATCGGCCAAAGAGATAGGAAGAGCGGGGCTAAGAAGACAAAGCAGCGAAACATCGACCCTAGTCAAGTGACCCTACCCGTCACTTGACGGATTCTCGACACGGGAGCGGCGAACTGAGCCACCCATCGCTTCTCAGCACTAGAGGCTGGGTTAACAGATTCCCTTCACCCCAGGCTTGAGCCGACACAGAATCTCATGGGCAAGCGATAGTTCTGAGAATTCTGAGGCGTCCGCTCGCTTTACTGGGTCGAAGTGCATCACATGGACACCAAGTGCTGGCACAGACCTCATTGCCATTGGTACAACCAATGTTGCCTCCGTCGCTTCAAAGGCCGCCTTAACCTGCGCAACTATCTGATCGGGAAGCAATCGCTGTTTGTCCAACTTAGCCTCACACGTCGCGAGCACAAGTTCTTCGCCCTCCATTCCCAAGAGGTACAGCGAATCAATTTCGGTGCTGCGCAACTTCACACTCATCTGCAGATGAGTCACCTCAGTCACTCGCAAAGAAGACTCGATGGCAAGTAGCTGCTCCACGAGACGTAGCTTAACTGCAGTCTGGACGAGCCACGCCTCATCCCGACGTCCGAGCAACTTGGAGGCAACGGGGATGCTAAGCGTCTCCACGTCAACTGCCCTGGTACCTGCGCTGTGTCGAAAGAAATCGGGGAACGGCTCAACTTGACCAGTCTTGTAGGGGACGAACTCGAATGAATCTCCACGGCCAGTTCGCTGGACTCCCGTAAAGCCGAGCGCCGCAATTCGCGCAGGCCAGATTTTGTTTGCAGAAGTGTTCCGCACGACATCTTTGAGAAAGTTCGCCGGATTTCGGTCACTCCTCTCCCTGCCGTCCTTCTCATTGCATACCCGAATAGCTTTACTGACATCAGTCAGTGACATGATGGACTTTCTGAGTGCACGCTTTTCCGTATCCCAGTGACTGTCAAAGAGATACTCAATTACTTGCGGCTTGTCGGACGACATGGGTTCCTCTGGCTATTTTTTGCGATGCCCTGCGCCGAGGACGGCGACAAAGCATAATCCTGACTGTTATCTCATTGACTGGATGTTGAACCACCACACGCTCCTCGCACGTAGAGGAGCAGCGCAAGCATCGTAGGGGAACTTATGCTACTCGCGCGAACATCTGCAGCCATGGAAGATGTGGAGCATGGAAGGACTTCCCGATCGTGTGCAACCTTACCAAGTCTAGGGCGACACGATAATTCTAAGATCAACATCGTTCGCGCTGGAAACCGCCAACCAGGCATCTATCAGCTGATATGCCTGAAGCGACTCTGCTTTGGCATTCGCGCCTTTTGCCATTTCCTTCTTGAACGAGCCGTAAGAGAACGAGTTGCCAGCAACGATCCAGACTTCCTTCCTGCATCCGAGGGATCTCCTACGCGCCTTGATGGTAGCAAGTGCCTGCTCAACTCGTGTGGAGTATGCCTTCTTAGTCGATGGAATCGAGCGCTCGATACCGTCCTTTGCCATGAATCTAATCCGATGGTCGAGCTGATAGGTCGCGTTCTTGCTGGGCCATGGGCTACCAAGTATCCCCTCATTCCCGAAGGGAAGCTTCTCATCGGAGGACACTAGATACTCAATATTTTTGATTGCCTGAGAACCCACCTCGGCAAGAGCTCCGGCCGGCGAATTCGGCCTTAGCGACTTTCCACACTTGATATGTACAAAACAGAGCGCTTTGGGGGAGGTTATTACAAAATCGGCCGCCTCCGTACCCATGTCAGTACAGAGAACCAGGTCAACATCCGGGATCAACTTCCTAATTACCGCGTACTCAATGGAGGAGAATCTTTCATCTCGGCCGTGTGCGATATTGTCTACGAAGCTAAATACTGAGTCCGGGTCGAATGTCTGACGCGTTGTACGGATGTCCTCATCAAGAGATCTCACCGTTCCATCTGGGAAAACCATCTCCGCTCCTGCATCAGAAGTGAACTTGATTCGCCGCTCCGGCTCCGAATATTCGAATTTCAGCTCCACCGTTCCAATCTTGAAGGTCCAATCCGGGCATTCCAGAAATACGAAAGTCGAATCTATCGCGAAAGATTTCGCACCGAGGACGGCCTTTGCCCCTGGAGGGAGATCGGTGAAATCAATCGTTAGCGACAACGGCCCTGTCACACTTTGCGGATCAATTGGCAAGGCAAAAGCACCAATAACAGGACTCAGAGGCAACGGGTTCTGTTCAAGAACTTCCACGACTTCAGCAACCCAGTCACACAACGCCTCAAGGCTGAGCGCGCTTGCTCTCTGGTCAGAAACCCTGCCAGACCCAGCGCTTAGGTAGTAGCTACTCTCCACGCTACTTGTCGCGTCAAGGTTATCAACCTTAGTTACCGAAAGGGCATAGCTAGCCGCAGACTGTCCAGAAATAGACGGAGTGAGCTCTTGCCCGATATGCGAAACCCGCTCTGGTCGTTTGCGGGTAGAACTAATGGAACGTGCATGAGTCTCTTTCACTCGCGTGAAAGCGCCGCGCGCGGACAGATTAAACAGCTGCTTTGAGTCTACTGGCTGCTTAGTACCCAGGCCAGCATCCCCAGCATGATTGATCGAACGGCTATCAAAAAGTGCAAGGTATTCTCCTACGCGCTTCGCAATCACAATCTCGAGTGACGGCTCGAACAGAAGTTTGCTCCTAAGATACTTCGAACTCTCGAACCTAATCGAAGCAATTACTTTGAACCCATGAGCAGAATCATACGGTCTGGCCAACTCTCCTGATTGATGATGTCGCCACATCATCGCGTCCACAAATGCCTCGATTGTAAAGTCCTCCTCCACCCCAAGGAAACAGACCGACGCTATTGGAACGCGAATGTCTTGATCCACTTGCAACGTCGACAGCTCAAACTTTTCCCGGAAGCTTGAGCCCAGATAGGTGTAGCTAGGAAAAGATTCCAAGTAGCTCTCAATCAACTTTGCCGTATCAAGAGAGTTTACGAACTTATTCCATCCCGAGTCAGTGGAAATGTAAGAATCGAATTCGAGGTAGTTCTTCCAGAGTTTGGCATTGCTTGAAGAACTGCAGTCGAGAACGAGAGGCTGAATTCCCTCAAACTTTCTCACGATCCTTCCCACAGTCTGGACAAGCTCGCGTCCACTCGCTACCGGATAGGTGAGTATGCATAGCTTCGCTGAAGGAAGATCAACCCCTTCGTCTAGCTTCCGCTGATGGACTACCACCCGAACTTCTTGAGACTGGAGGTCTGAAGGAACCGATCTACTCGTGCCCGCTATAGGATCGTCCTTAAGGCGCTCATGGATGGCGAGACTCTCCAACCCCGCATCGTCTAATAGTCTCTTAGCGCGCTTAAGCTCATCAAGGTTCTTTGTCTTAACGATCGCTTTGGCGGAGGGGTGCTCATCCAAGAACTTTCCTGCGTGCGCTATAGCCTCTGCAAGTGTGCATTGTTCAAAATCAGGGAGTTCAATAACAGCATGTTCAATTGCTTTCTTGAACGTATAGCAGTAGTTCGCATCGGCTCCTATGTCGAACTGGAATAGATCATTCCTGTAAGGCGTTGCAGTCACAATTATTTTATGGCAAGCGAACGCCCGTACTGCTTTCCCCCAAAGAGGGGCTGGCTCCGAATGCCCTTCATCAACAATCAATAGTGAACAGGTGCTCGCGAGGTGCGCGAGCGCCTCCGCTTCCATTCGGATGAGCTTCTGGAATGTGGCGACATATATGCAGCCATTCTTCAGTTCGCCGCTTAGACCATCAACTTGACGGAGAGACTCAACTGCGACGCCCCTGTCTGAGAAAAACTTCCCTGCAATTTCGGTTGCAAGCTGGCGGCAAACCGCAGCTCGAGGACTGAGCACTAGCACCGGACCGCTTTCGTGAGCTTGGCACAAGGTGGCGATCAGCCCGGACTTGCCAGCTCCAGTGGGCATCACGGCCAAGAAGGCTGATCCAAAATGATCCTGCGCAAGATAGCGACGAACGGCCTCGAACGATTCTCGCTGACCTTGTCGCATGGAGCGTGTGACTTCGGCAATTTCATCCGTACTGAGCATTCCTTTACTCCTCGTGCGCCCAAAAAAAGGGCGATCAGATGATCGCCCTTCTATTACGAACTGCAGTAGAAATCAAACCCCAACAGGATTAGCCTTCTCAGGATCAATCTTGTACTGCTTGATCGCCCTCGCCACATCCTTCCCGGTCATCTTCCCTTCCTTAGCCAGCGCCGCAATCGCGGCATGCGCGATGTAGTACCGGTCAACCTCGAAGAAGCGACGCAGGTTTGCACGGGTATCCGAACGACCAAAGCCATCCGTGCCCAGCACCGTGTACGACATCGGCACGAACGCGCGGATCTGGTCCGCATACGCACGCACATAGTCGGTCGCGGCGATCGCCGGGCCCTGGCGGCCTTCCAGCAGCTCGGTCACGTAGGCCTTGCGCGGTTCGGCTTCCGGGTGGAAGCGGTTGTAGCGCTCGGCATCGAAACCATCGCGGCGCAGCTCGTTGATGCTCGGGCAGCTCCAGATATCGGCGGTGACGCCGAAGTCCTTGTCGAGCAGCTCGGCCGCGGCAATGGCTTCACGCAGGATGGTGCCCGAACCCAGCAGCTGCACGCGCAGCTCGCCCTTCTTCGGCTTGCCGGCGTCGGTGAGCAGGTACATGCCCTTGACGATGCCTTCGGCCGCGCCTTCCGGCATTTCCGGGTGGGTGTAGTTTTCGTTCATCAGGGTGATGTAGTAGTACTCATCAATCTGATCTTCCATCATGGCCTTGGTGCCGTGCTGCAGGATCACCGTCACTTCGAAGCCGAAGGTCGGGTCGTAGCTGCGCACGTTCGGGATGCCACCGGCGACGATATGGCTGAAGCCATCTTCGTGCTGCAGGCCTTCACCGTTCAGCGTGGTGCGGCCGGCGGTGCCGCCGAGCAGGAAGCCACGGGTACGCATGTCCGCGGCCTGCCAGGCAATGTCGCCCACGCGCTGGAAGCCGAACATCGAGTAGTAGATGTAGAACGGCAGCATCGGCACGTTGGAGACTGAGTAGCTGGTACCGGCGGCCATCCAGGAGCTGATCGCACCCGGCTCGCTGATGCCCTGCTGCAGCACCTGGCCGCTCTGGTCTTCGCGGTAGAACATCAGCTGGTCCGCATCGACCGGCTTGTACTTCTGGCCGAACGGGGCGTAGATGCCGATCTGGCGGAACAGGCCTTCCATACCGAAAGTACGGGCTTCGTCGGCCACGATCGGCACGATGTGCGGGCCCAGTTCCTTGTCGCGCAGGGTGATGTTGAGGCTCTGCACGAAGGCCATGGTGGTGGAGTAGCTGCGCTCACCGCTGGACTTCAGCAGGCGCTCGTAGCTTTCCAGCTTCGGTGCGTTGAAGCTCTTGGTCGCCTTGCGGCGGCGCTGCGGCAGGTAGCCACCCAGGGCAGCACGGCGTTCCTGCAGGTACTTCACTTCCGGCGAATCCGGGCCCGGGTGGTAGAACGGCACCTGGCCATCGGCCAGCTGTGCGTCGGTCACCGGGATGTTGAAGCGGTCGCGGAAGTGGCGAACGGCATCGTCGTCCAGCTTCTTGGTCTGGTGGGTCGGGTTGAGTGCTTCACCCGCGCTGCCCATGCCGTAGCCCTTGACCGTCTTGGCCAGGATCACGGTCGGCATGCCCTTGGTGTTCACGGCCTGGTGGTAGGCGGCGTACACCTTGTGCGGATCGTGGCCACCACGGTTGAGGCGCCAGATATCGTCGTCGGACAGGCCGGCGACCATCGCAGCGGTTTCCGGGTACTTGCCGAAGAAATGCTCGCGGGTATACGCGCCACCGAAGGCCTTGCAGTTCTGGTATTCGCCGTCGACGGTTTCCATCATCAGCTTGCGCAGGACGCCATTGGTGTCCTTGGCCAGCAGGGCATCCCAGTAACCGCCCCACAGCAGCTTGATGACATTCCAGCCGCCGCCACGGAAGACCCCTTCCAGTTCCTGGATGATCTTGCCGTTGCCACGCACCGGGCCGTCGAGGCGCTGCAGGTTGCAGTTGACCACGAAGATCAGGTTGTCCAGGCCTTCGCGGCCGGCCAGCGCGATCGCGCC
The DNA here is from genome assembly GCF_013409105.1 of Stenotrophomonas sp. JAI102. Classification (NCBI taxonomy): domain Bacteria; kingdom Pseudomonadati; phylum Pseudomonadota; class Gammaproteobacteria; order Lysobacterales; family Lysobacteraceae; genus Stenotrophomonas; species Stenotrophomonas sp. JAI102. The sequence goes on along the minus strand of NZ_JACCCI010000005.1, from coordinate 67,846 downwards.
CAGGGTTTCCGGCTCATCGCTCTCGCCGTCGCCGATGAAGCACCACACCTTGCGGTCGGACTTTTCGATCAGGCCACGGTTTTCCAGGTAACGCAGGAACTGCGCCTGGTAGATCGCGGCGAGCGGGCCCAGGCCCATCGACACGGTCGGGGTCTGCCAGTAATCCGGCATCAGCCACGGATGCGGGTAGCTGGAGAGGCCACCGCCGTCGACTTCCATGCGGAACTTGTCCAGCTGGGCTTCGTCGATGCGGCCTTCCAGGAAGGAACGCGCATAGATGCCCGGGGCGCTGTGGCCCTGGATGAAGAGCAGATCGCCCGGGTGGTCTTCGCTCGGGGCGCGCCAGAAATGGTTGAAGCCCACGTCATACAGCGTGGCGCCGGAGGCGAAGGAGGCGATGTGGCCGCCCAGGTCGCCCGGCTTGCGGTTGGCGCGCACGACGGTCGCCATCGCGTTCCAGCGGATGATGGAGCGAATGCGCCATTCCAGTTCGGCGTTGCCCGGGCTCTTGGCCTCCAGAGTCGGCGCGATGGTGTTCACGTACTCGGTGGTGGGAGAGAACGGCAGGTAAGCACCCGAACGACGGGTCAGTTCCACCATGCCTTCCAACAGCTGATGCGCGCGCTCGGGGCCCTCGACATCAATTACGGCCTTCAGCGACTCGATCCACTCCTGGGTTTCCACAGGATTCGGGTCGTTGTTCAGCACCTCGTTCAACCAGTTCATTTGCGCTCCCATGACCGCACGCACGCGCGCGACTGTTTTAGATTTCTAGCCGCAAAGTGTAGCGCACCAAGGGGTTTGCTTACTTCGCTACGGTTGCGTATGGAACCATCCGGGCGTGTCCGGAAGGACAGCAGGCGACAGCGCGCGGGCCGCGCCGGAAGGTTCCACGCTGCATTTCAGCCTGCCCGGTGGCGATGACACCGGCGCGTCAGCAGGACACCGATGGACAGCACAGGCGCTGCGGCGCAGGCGATTGACGCGGATCGTGCGCTGAGCGAGGGCGTTCCAGTGCGCGTCGGCGTGGATCATCGGCCGCGTTGGTCGGCCAGGAGGGCGCGCAGTGTTCCATCACAAGCACGCACCGTCGCACGCTGGATTCACCTGAACGCATCCCTGCCATGCGTGCGCCGCGGCTGGCCGAACGGGAGTTTTCGATATATCGTTCCGTCACTGCATTCGATATATCGAAATGACCTCTCCACGCGATCTCGACCGCCCTGCCCGCCCGCTGACCGCCCGGCCGCTCAGCCGCGGCGATCTGCGCCTGCTGGTGCTGTCACTGCTGGCCGACCAGCCGCGCCACGGGTACGAGCTGATCCAGCTGATCAGCGACATGTTCGTGCGGGTCTACACGCCCAGTGCCGGCTCGATCTACCCGGTGCTGGCGCAGTTCGAGGCGGCCGGCTGGGTCGGCGCGGTCGAGGACGGTGGACGCAAGCGGTATGCGCTCAGCGCGCTGGGCCAGGCCGAGCTGGAGGCGCAGCGCGACGAGGTCGATGCCGCGGTGCACCGGGTGCGCGACAGCGCGCGCACGATCACCAAGGCCAACCTGCCGCCGTCCGTGCGCGATGCGCTGCGCGAGCTCAAGCACGCGCTGGGCCTGTGCCACGGCCGCTGGCAGGACGACAACGCCGCCGCCGTGGCCGAAGCGCTGCGCGAGGCCGCCGCGCACATCCGTGCGCAGGGCCGCTGACCTTCCCTCTTCGTTTCAGACCCAGCCAGCCACCGCCCGCCAGGTCCTTCTCTCTCAACGCCGCGCTGCGGCACTGATCCAGGTAATCCCATGGCTTTGCATGAAAACCGACTGCTCCGTCATACCGTGAAGTTCCGCCCCCTGCAGGTGCTGCGCACCGAAGAGATCAGCCCGTGCATGCGCCGGGTGATCGTCGGGGGCGAGGCGCTGGAAGGCTTCGATTCGCCCTCGCCGGACGACCACGTCAAGCTGTTCTTCCCCAACGCCGAGGGCCAGTTCGTGGTCCCGACGATGACCCCGGAAGGCCCGCGCTACCCGGACGGCCAGACCCCCTCGCCCTCGCGCGACTACACCCCGCGCTGGTGGGATCTGGAGAGCAACGAGCTGGCGCTGGACTTCGTCATGCACGGCGACGGCCTGGCCTCGACCTGGGCCGCCAACGCGCAGCCGGGCGATGCGATCGCCGTCGGCGGCCCGCGCGGCTCGCACATGACCGCCGATGACTTCGACACCTACGTGCTGATCGGCGATGAAACCGCGCTGCCGGCGATCGGCCGCTGGCTGGAGACGCTGCCGGAGGGTGCGAACGCCGATGTCTACATCGAGATCCCGGAATCCGGCGACCGCCAGGAGCTGCCGGAGGACGACCGCATCCGCATCTCGTGGCTGGAGCGCAACGGCTTCGACGCCGCCAGCAGCACCCTGCTGGAAGACGTGCTGACCGATTTCGAGGAACCGGACGGCGACACCTTCTACTGGATCGCGGCCGAGTCGCGCCGGGCCCGGATGATGCGCAAGTACATCGAGGGTCACCTGGGCGTGCCGAAGGACTGGATCCGCTCGACCGGCTACTGGAAGGCCCACGGCAGTGAGCACCACGACGACTGAGCCCGCGACGGACACCGGCCACGGATGCGACAATCGCGTTTTGTGCCGGTGCTTTTCATGCAAGCCTCTCCTCTTTCGGCACTGACCGATCTGATCGACCGCGCCGAGCGCGCCGATCCCGCGCTGGACGCCGCCCTGGCGGCGCTGGCGCCTTCCGTGGGCGGGAACATCGCCCCGTTGCGTACCGCCCTGATCCCGCTGGCCCGCGCGCAGGCAGCGCTGGTGCAGGCGAACATCGATATCGACCTGGTCGCCGACGAACTGCGCCGTTACCAGAAGTACGCGATGCCCGGGAAGCCGAGCCTGCAGATCGTGCAGCTGCGCAAGCAGCAGGCCTCGGTGAAGCAGGCCGCGCTGCTGGCACGCCAGGCGTTCGCGCAGGCGACGCATGCATTCCTGCGGGAGAGCGGGTTGACTGCGCCGGCACGGCGGACGCCGACCGATTTCACCACGCTGTGGCTGGGCAAGGTGAGTGCGCAGGTGGCGGCGGGGTGATCGAGGCCGTCGTGCAGCCGCGCCAGGAACGGTAGTGCCGGCCGCTGGCCGGCTCGCCGTTGCGTCCAGGATGATGAGGAGCCGGCCAGCGGCCGGCACTACCGGGTATCGACCGGCAGCCGCACAAAAAGAAAGCCCGCCGATTGGCGGGCTTTCTGCCTTCTCACGACGAGTGAGGAGAAACTCAGGCAGCCGGCTTTTCGCCAGTGGCCTCGGTGGTGATGCGGATGTTCACTTCATCGCTGACGTTCGGGGCGTACGCGCCGACGCCGAAATCGCTGCGCTTGATGGTGGTGGTGGCATCGAAGCCAGCCGCCGGCACCTTGGCCATCGGGTGCTCGCCGCCGCCGTTGACGGTGACATCCAGGGTCACCGGCTTGGTGATGTCCTTGATGGTCAGGTCGCCGGTGACGGTCAGCTTGTTGGTGCCGTTGGCCTCGACCTTGGTGCTCTTGAAGGTGGCGGCCGGGAACTTGGCGGCGTCGAAGAAATCGGCGCTCTTCAGGTGCTCGTCGAACTTGGCGGTGAAGCTGTTCAGGCCAGTCAGCGGCAGCTTCACTTCGACGGTCGACTTGGTCACGTCGGCCGCGTCATACACCAGGGTGCCTTCGGCCGCGCCGAAGTGGGCGGTCGGGTGCGAGAAGCCGAAGTGGCTCCACTGGACCAGCACGTCGGTGTGGGTCGGGTCGAGCTTGTAGGTGCCCGAGGCGATCTGGATCGCGTCGGCCGCCGGGGCGGCAGCAGCAGCGTCCGCAGCCGGGGCGGCGGTTTCGGTGGCGGCCGGCGCGTCGGCAGCCGGGGCAGCGGCTTCGTCGGCCGGCTTGGAGCAGGCGGCGATGGCCAGGGTCAGGGCGAGCGGCAGCAGCAGTTTGCGGGTCACGGTCATGTCAGGTCTCTCTCGATTCGAAGGGAAAAGAAGCAAAGGTCATGCAGCCCATCCGCACGGATGGGCCACGATCCGGCGGTAACGCTTAAGCGATGCGGGCGGCTTCGTCGAACGACAGGCGAGGCAGCCGCGGGAACAGGCCCGAGGCGTCACCGTACCCCAGGTTGACGAGGAAATTCGACTTGATCGCGGTGCCCTTGAAGAAGGCTTCGTCGACCTTGGCGTTGTCGAAGCCGGACATCGGGCCGGCATCCAGACCCAGCGCGCGGGCGGCCAGGATCAGGTAGGCGCCCTGCAGGCTGCCATTGCGGAACGCGCCTTCGGTACGGCCTTCACGCGGGCCGTCGAACCACGCCTTGGCGTCGGTGTGCGGGAACAGGAACGGCAGCTTCTCATGGAAGTCTTCGTCGAAGGCGACGATCACCGTGACCGGAGCGGCCAGGGTCTTGTCGTGGTTGCCCTCGGACAGCGCCGGGGCCAGCTTGGCCTTGGCTTCCGGGGACTTCACGAACACGAAGCGCGCCGGGCTGCCATTGGCGGCGGTCGGGCCCCACTTCAGCAGCTCATAGAGCGCCTTCAGCTGGCTGTCCTCGACCGGCTTGTCGAGGAAGGCGTTCTGGGTGCGGGCGGTACGGAACAACTGATCGAGCGCAGCATCGTCAAGGACGTGGGACATGAAGCCTCCGGAAACAAGGGGAATCGTTCGCGCATCGGCTACCGTGGCAGGGCAACCGCGCGATCGGCGAAGGCTGGCAGTGTAGAGTGTCGCGACAGTTGCAACACCCAGCCTGACTGAAACGAATTAATGCCATACGTGAAACGATGGAGTCCGCCCTGGACGATCACTGACGGCCGTGCCGGCAATGTGCGGCAGGCGGTGGCTCTGGCCACGGCACTGAAGCTGGGGGCGCATCGTCCGCTGGTACTCACGCCGCGCGCGCCCTGGCGCTGGCTGGCCCCGCGCTGGTTGCCGGGCGCCGCCAAGGGTTACGGCGAAGCCTTCGCCGCGCTGGCCGAAGAGGTCCCGGAGCTGGCCATCGGCTGTGGCCGCCAGGCTGCCGGGGCGCTGCGCGAACTGCGCCGCCGCGGCACCCGGGTGGTGCAGATTCTCGACCCCCGCCTCAGCCCGCGCCACTGGGACCTGCTGGTCGTCCCCGAACACGACCGCCTGCGCGGCAGCAACGTGCTCACCCTGCTGGGCAGCCTCAATCCGGTCAACGATGACTGGCTGGCCTGCGGCCGTGCCGCCTTCGCGACGTTCAGCGCCCTGCCCGGTCCGCGCACCGCGCTGCTGGTCGGCGGGCCGACGCCGCACGCGCCCTGGCATGAGCCGGACATGGTGCAGGTATTCCAGCAGTTGGCATCGCAGCTGCGCGCGGAGGGCGGCAGCCTGCTGGCCACGACCTCGCGACGCACGCCCCCGGCGCTGGTCGGCGCGCTGCGCAGTGCGTTCGCCGATGTGCCGAACGTGATCTGGGGCGACGGCGGTGATGGCGTCAATCCGTATGCCGGCCTGCTCGGCTGGGCCAATCGCGTCGTGGTTTCGCCGGATTCGGTGAACCTGCTCTCCGAAGCCTGCGCCACGCGCATGCCGGTGGCCGTCGCCTTGGCCGACCAGGCGCAGGGACGACTGGCGCACTTCCAGAGCGCGCTGCGCGAGCGTGGCCGCCTGCAGCTGCGCTGGCTGGACTGGCAGAAGGACGGCCGCATCGAGCCGCTGCGCGAGACTACGCGCGTTGCAGAGGACGTGCGTGCAAGGCTGGGGATTCAGGCCTGACGTCCTTGCAAGCTGCCCCCGATCCGCGACCGACTGTGAACGGAAACTGGGCCGCCGCGGCGCGGCGCGCTGAGCACAGCGCTATGATGCGGCCGCGGCCGGTGCCGCCGGAGACTGTGTGACATGGACGTACCTTTCGCTGCCCAGATCATACGCCTGCGCCCGCTTTTGCTGTGTGGTGTCCTGCTTGGCGCTGCACTGACCGCGCAGGCTGAGCCGCAGTGCGTGGAGCGTCATCCCACCCCGCAATCGTTGGCGGCGACGTTCGATGTGGCATTGACCGCCGGGGAAACACTCGACGCGCTGGACGGCGTGGACGTGGTGATCATCGCCCGAGGTGGCCAGGACCTCAGCAAGTACGGCCTGCGCCATAGCCACCTGGCCTTCCTGTTGCGTGAGGCCGATGGCAATTGGCGCGCGGTGCACCTGCTCAACCATTGCAAATCACCGCAGTCCGAGCTGTTCCGGGAAGGGCTAAGTACCTTCATCGGTGAAAGTGGCAGCCATACCGATCTGCGCATCGGGGTGCCGACGCCGGCGGTTCGCAAGGCGTTGATCGCGATGCTCACCCCGCCTGCCATCCAGGCGCGTGCGCTTCATGAGCCACGCTACAGCGTGGTTGCCTACCCGTTCCGCGACGAGTACCAGAATTCCAATCAGTGGGTGCTCGAGGTGCTGGCCGCTGCACTGGCGCATGACGACGACGGGACATTGCTGATCAAGCGCGCACAGGCGCAGGCCTGGCTGAAGGGGCGCGACTATCGCCCAAGCACGTTGCATATCGGTGTAGCCAAGCGGCTGGGCGCGCGCTTCTTCGTGCCGAATGCTGCGGTGACCGATCATCCTGCCAGCGAACGCCTCTCGGGCAATTACTCGGTGGTGACCGTCGAGTCCGTGTTTGATTTCCTTGCACAGCGTCACGCGCTGCAGCAGGAACTCACCGTGGCCCACGTGCCAGTGGACGGCGCCGCGGCGCCGAAACCATGAGCGCTTCATCCCCTTCCCTCTCCAGGACCTGCGTCATGACGAAATCCCTTCTCTGTGCGGGCCTGCTCGCTGTGTCTGCGCTTACCGTGCTCCCTGCATCGGCCGGCAATCTCAACGGCAATCAGGCCTCGGGCGTGAGCGCGGTGATCAGCGTCTACACCGTCTCGTTCATTGCAGCCTCGCCGGTGTTGCTGGTGGCCAAGGGGTCGCAGAGCGTCCGCGAAGGTTCGAAGCGAACCCAGCCAGATACCGGCAAGGCCGCGCCGCTGCCACCCATGGCCGTGCAGCAGATCGACCGCCAGCCCGACGGGGGCTTCCACGTTGCGCTGCAGCGGCCTGACGCCCCCGATGCGACCGCGCTGATCGACTGGCCGGCACGCGCGGACAATCCTGCCGCGACGCTCAAGGTGGGCGATGTGCTGCATTTCGAGCCGACCGAGGTCGGTGCGGGTTGGACGGTGACCGCCGCCGACGGTGCCGCGTTGGCATTCCTGCCGACGCCGGACGCGGCCGCCGGGCAATCCAGCGAGCGCTGGTAAGCGTCCGTAGCCCTCTCCTCTTTCTGTGAACGGAGTGATCACATGAAACAGCTCTCACCGCGCATGATCGCCCCGGTACTGGTCATGGCGCTGTTCGCCGCCAGCCCGCCGGCCCAGGCGCAGTACTCCGTCTACCGCCACCCGGTCGCCAGCAGCGTGGCCGTGACTTCGGTGGTGAGCCTGGTTGTCGTCACCGCGCCGATCTGGCTGACCTCCGCCGGGATCGGCAAGCTGCACGACGGATCGGTCCAACGCAGCCGGGCGCGCGTCGCCCGCGCGGAAAAAGCCGGCCCGCTGCCGCCGCTGACCGTGGAGCGGATCGAGCCTCAGGCCGATGGCGGCTTCCAAGTGGCGCTGAAGAACCCCGACGCGCCAGACGACCTGGCACTGCTGCAGTGGCCGGCCCGCAGCGACACTCCCGCGCCTGCCGTGGCAGTGGGCGACGTGCTGGCCTTCGAGCCGACGCCGGCCGGTGCCGGCTGGACCGTGACTGCGGTCGACGGTGCGGCCCTGGCCTTCCTGCCGACCACCGACGCTGCCGCCAGCAACCTGAGCGAACGCTGGTAGGCAAACCGGCCCGGGCTGGCCCTGGGGTGGCCAAGCCCGGATAATCCGCCGCTTCCCTCACTCCCCCGGCTCGCCATGTCCGCGCGTCCTGCCATTGCCTTTGCCCCGTTGACCGTGCCGTCGCTGCTGCTGGCGGTGCTGGCCATGGGCGTGGTGGTACTGGGCAGCAACGTGCTGGTGCAGTACCCGATCAACGATTGGCTGACCTGGGGCGCCTTCAGCTACCCGGTGGCGTTCCTGGTGAGCAATCTCATCAATCGCCGCTTCGGGCCGCAGGCTGCGCGCAAGGTGGCGTGGGCGGGTTTCGCGCTGGCGGTGCTGCTGTCGATCTGGATCGCCACTCCGCGGATCGCGGTGGCCTCTTGCCTGGCCTTCATCGCCGCGCAGCTGCTGGACATCACCGTGTTCGACCGGCTGCGCCGTGGGCACTGGTGGCGCGCACCGATGGTGGCGACGACCTGCAGCGCGACGCTGGATACGACGATTTTCTGGAGCATCGCGTTTGCCGGCTCCAGCCTGCCGTGGGTGAGCTGGGCGCTGGGCGATCTGGCGGTGAAGCTGACGATCGGCGTGTTCCTGCTGGCACCGTTCCGCGCGCTGCTGTGGAAGATGGCGCCGCGCGCGGTGTGACATCTGCGCCGGCCGCCCGGTGTGGCGCTATCGGTCGGAGAAGGCGCTGTCGGTTGGACATGGCGGTCGGTCGGACATCGCTGTCGGTAGTGCCGGCCGCTGGCCGGCTCTGCAGGGTTCATGGGAGCCGGCCAGCGGCCGGCACTACCGTTGCCAGAGCGGTGCGAGACCGGTGCGAGACCGGTGCGAGGTCGATGCCCTGGCAAACCGGCATCAGGGCGCGACGTCGATCCGCACCTGGAACGGCAACCCTGCCGCATCGCTCGCCGCGATGATCATCGCGCGTGCCGCTTCCAGTGCCGGCGTCGGCGGTGCCAGGCGCGGGCGGCGGTCCAGCGTGCAGGCCAGGCCCACATCCAGCAGCGCCGCATGCGCCTCGTGCAGCCCATCCCGGGTGCCGCCGGGCAGCCACGCGGTATCGGCCAGCGCGTCGATCAGGCTTGGGGTATCGCGCGGCAGCACCACCTGCGGATGCATGCCGGCACTGTCGAGCACACCGGTCTGCAGCAGGAATTCCAGATCGACGATACCGCCCGCGCCCTGCTTGAGATCGAGCCGCGCGGCGTCGCTGCGGTCCAGCTCGGCGCGCATGCGGGCGCGCATCTTCAGCACATCGGCGTAGAGCACCGCGTTGTCGCGCGGGCGCGCCAGCGTGTCTGCGCGCACCCGTTCGAAATCGGCCAGCAACGAGGCGTCGCCGGCAATCGCGCGGGCACGCACCAGTGCCTGGTGCTCCCAGGTCCAGGCGCGTTCGCGCTGGTATTCGGTGTAGCTGGCCAGCGACGACACCAGGGCGCCTTTGCCTCCGTCCGGGCGCAGGCGCACGTCGATGTCGTACAGGCGGCCGGCGGCGGTCACCGCGCCCAGCATCGCCATCACCTTCTGCGCCAGGCGTGCGTACCAGCGGCCGGGATCGAGCGGGCGTGGACCGTCGCTGCTGTCCTGCCCGGCCGGGTGATCGTGCAGGAAGACCAGATCCAGGTCCGAGCCGAAGCCCAGTTCCAGTCCGCCCAGGCTGCCGTAGCCGATGATCGCGAAACGACCGCCCGGTATGCCGCCGTGCTGGCGCTGCATGTCGGCCTGCACCAGCGCGAGCACGGTGACGACCACCGCCTGTGCGAGCTCGGCCAGTTGCCGGGTGGTGTCGACGGCGCGCTGGCGGCCATCCAGCGTGGCCATCGCCATGCGGAAGCTCAGCGCCAGCCTCGTCTCGTTGAGCAGGCGCAGCGCGCCTTCGGGATCATCGACGGTCAGCGCGACATCGCACTCGGCCTGCATGCCCGCGGCATCCGGCATCGGGCCGGAGACACGCACGTCGAGCAGTTCGTCCAGCAGCAACGGATAGGCGGCCAGCCGCTCGGCCAGCAGGGCGCTGCGCGCCAGCACGTCGACCAGCCGCGCCAGTGCGCTGGGTTGTTCGTCGAGCAGGGCGAGGTAGCTGGTGCGGCGCAGGATCGCCTGCAGCAGGCCGAGCACGCGCTTGAGCGCGGCGTCCGGCTGCGGCGAGCGGGTGGCCGCATGCAGCAGCGCCGGCAGCACGCGGTCCAGGCGTGCACGCGCGGCATCGGACAGCGACTTCACCCCGGAGCTCTGCGCGAAATCGCGCAGGGATTGATCGGCGCTGCCGGCATCGAAGAAGCCGGCCTCGGCCAGTACCTCGGCGCTGCCGTTGTCCGGCAGGCCACGCCAGTAGCTCGCCAATGCATCCGGCGCGGCCTGGCCACGGCGCGGTGCGAGCAGCGCGGCGAACTCGGTGCTGACCCGCTCGCGCTGCACATCGAGCGCGGCAACCAGCGCGTCCCAGTCCTCGTAACCGAGGCCGGCGGCGATGCGCAGGCGGTCGGTGGCATCGGTGGGCAGCGCGTGGGTCTGTGCGTCGCGCAGCATCTGCAGGCGGTTTTCCAGCCGACGCAGGAAGCCGTAGGCATGCAGCAGGTCGGCGCCATCCTGCTCGGCCATCTGGCCCGAGGCGACCAGCGCCGGCAGCGCGTGCAGCAGGCGGCGTTCGCGCAGCGGCGCTTCGCGGCCCCCACGGATCAACTGCAGCGCCTGCGCAAGGAATTCGATTTCACGGATGCCGCCGGGGCCACGCTTGATGTCGTCGTGCATCTCGCGGCGCGAGACCTCGGCGGTGATCGCCGCCTTCATGTCGCGCAGGCCATCGAGTGCGGTGAAATCCAGATAGCGGCGGTAGACGAACGGGCGCAGGGTCTGCAGCCAGGCTTCACCGGCGGCGATATCCCCGGCCACGGCGCGCGCCTTCAGCCAGGCGTAGCGCTCCCAGTCGCGACCTTCGCGCTGGAAGTACTGGTCCATGCCGGCGAACGACAGCGCGACACGGCCGGCATTGCCGAACGGGCGCAGGCGCAGATCCACGCGGTGGCTGAAGCCGTCCACGGTGGTGTCATCCAGCAACCGCGCGAGGCGCTGCCCGAGGCGCGCGAAGTATTCCTCGGCCGCGAGCGGGCGCGCGCCATCGGATTCGCCGCCCTGCGGGTAGGCGTAGACCAGATCCACGTCCGAGCTGAAATTGAGCTCGCCACCGCCCAGCTTGCCGAGCCCGAATACGACCAGCTGCTGCGCGCTGCCGTCGGCGGCCCGGACAACCCCATGACGGCCGGTGAATTCCTGCTCCAGCGCGGACAGCGCCAACTGCAGGCACTCCTCGGCCAGCCGGGTAGCGCCGGCCAGCGTGGCCGGGACGTCATCCAGCCCGGTCAGGTCGCGCCAGATCAACCGGGTGGAGGCGGCGGTGCGGTAGCGGCGCAGGCGCTGCTGCCATTCGCTGGGTTGCAGCGGGTCCAGCTCGGGCAGCGGCAACGGCGGGCAGCCTGCCTGCGTGAGGTGCGGCAACAGCGCGGGTTGGCGGCACAGGGTGTCGATGGCGAAGTCGCTGGTGACGGCCAGCGCGCGCAGCGTGTCCAGCACGGGGTCCGGCGGCGGCCAGTGCCCGGCATCGGTCAGTGACAGGGCCAGCCGCGCGAGGGCACGGTCGACCAGGGGAACAAGGGCGTCGGGGACGCGCGCGGGCGCGGCGAGGTCGGAAATCGGCATGGAGGAGATTATGCCCGGCGCGGGTCGCCCTGCAGGGCAGAAGCGCGTTCACCGGTTGAGCGGTGATGCCCGGGCGCGTGTCGACGCGCGAAACACATCGGCGCCCGCATGTTCCGGAGGCGAGACATAAAAAAGCCCGCTTGCAGCGAACTGCCAGCGGGCTCTGCTCCCTCCCCCACGTCGGGATGCAGGTCGATCTTCTAGGGTCGGCGCAGAACTTGCACGCTGCACTGCAAAACAATACTTGCGGGTACAGAAGTAGGCCGGAAAGCTGAACAGGGAGGCGCCGATGTGAAAACGCCATCCCACCAAGGTAGAACCCCTGCCCCTGCGTGGATCGCCGATAATGGGGATCCCCCCAAAAACGTTGTCGTCATGTCTGTCGATCGCATTGCAAACGCGCGTCTGCGTGACCGCGTTGTCTCCGCCGAAGCTGCCGCCGCCCTGATCCAGCCGGGTGAAACCGTCGCGATGAGCGGCTTTACCGGTTCAGGCTACCCCAAGGCGGTGCCGGTCGCGCTGGCGCAGCGCATCGAGGCGGTGCACGCCCAGGGCCTGCCGTTCCAGATCAGCCTGATGACCGGCGCCTCGACGGCGCCGGAGCTGGACGGCGCGCTGGCCAAGGCCGATGGCATCGCGATGCGCATGCCCTTCCAGAGCGACCCGGATGCGCGCAACCGCATCAACGAGGGCAAGCTGGATTACATCGACATCCACCTCAGCCATGTCGCCCAGCACGTGTGGTTCGGCTTCTATGGCGACATCGACACCGCGGTGATCGAGGTCTCGGCGATCCGCGAAGACGGCTCATTGGTGCCCTCCACCTCGGTCGGCAACAACAAGACCTGGCTGGATCTGGCCAAGAAGGTGATCGTCGAGGTCAACGAGTGGCAGCCGGCCGGCGTGGACGGCATGCACGACATCTACTACGGCACCGCGCTGCCGCCGCACCGCAAGCCGATCCCGCTGGTGCACGCCAACGACCGCATCGGCGAGACCGCACTGCGCTGCGACCCGGACAAGATCGTGGCGGTGGTGCGCACCAACGGCCCGGACCGCAACAGCCCGTTCAGCCCGATCGATACGACCAGCGAGCAGATCGCGCAGTACCTGATCGAGTTCCTCAAGCACGAAGTGGCCAAGGGCCGCCTGCCGGCCAACCTGCTGCCGCTGCAGAGCGGCGTGGGCAACATTCCGAACGCGGTGCTGGCCGGGCTGGCCAAGAGCGGCTTCCGCGATCTGAGTGCGTTCACCGAGGTGATCCAGGACGGCATGCTCGATCTGCTGCGCGACGGCGTGCTGAGCTACGCCTCGTGCACCGGCTTCGCGCTGAGCCCGCAGGCGAACGAGACCTTCAAGGAGCACATCGATTTCTACCGCGAGCGCATCATCATGCGCACGCAGGAGATCTCGAACCATCCGGAACTGGTGCGCCGCCTGGGCTGCATCGGCATGAACGGCATGATCGAGGCCGACCTGTACGGCAACGTCAACTCGACGCACGTGATGGGCAGCCGGATCATGAACGGCATCGGCGGCTCGGGCGACTTCGCGCGCAACGGCTTCCTGTCCGCGTTCCTGAGTCCTTCGACGGCGAAGAACGGCAGCATCTCGGCGATCGTACCGATGGTCAGCCACGTGGATCACACCGAGCACGATGTCTCGGTGATCGTCACCGAACAGGGCCTGGCCGATCTGCGCGGCCTGACGCCGCGCAAGCGTGCGCGGGTGGTGATCGACAACTGCGCGCACCCGGATTTCCGCGACCAGCTGAACGATTACTTCGACCGTGCGAGCCGCGAGAGTTACGGCAAGCACACCCCGCACCTGCTGCCGGAAGCGCTGTCGTGGCACCAGCGGTGGCTGGATACCGGGACGATGAAGGCGTGATGCTGCACGGTACCGACCAACGGTCGGTACCTACCGGGGGATAACCGGTCGGTACCCACCCGCGGGATTCACCGGTAGGCCACGACCGTTGGTCGTGGCGCGCGCGGCCCGGGTATTACGCGTTGCGCAGCGTTGCCAGCGATTCGGCCTGCAGCCGCTCATAGATCGCGAACTCGTCCTCCACCTTCATGCCCAACGCCTGCTCGAAGGCATCGCGGTTGGCATGTGCGGCGTAGGCACGCTGCTCGTCGCCACCGAGATTGGACTGGAAGATGCCCGCGGCGCTGACCGGCAGGAAATCCTCGTAGACGATCGGATCGGCACTGGCCAGGCCGGCGGCGATCAGCGCTTCGGCCGGCAGATCACCCACCGCACCCGGGTTGGCACGACCGGCCTCGGTCAGGGCATAGCGGTAGTAACCCAGTCCTTCGCGGCGCAGGGTGTCGTGGTCATCCGGGAAGGCGGTGAACGCCGCGGCCAGGCGGGTCGGGTAATCCTGGCCGGTGCTGCCGGCACCCCCACTGTCGCGGGCCTGCGCCAGCAGCTGGTCGTACAGCGCGCGGCCCTTGGGCGTCAGGGCGAGGCCACGCTGTTCGATCTCACCGAAGCGCGCGGTATGCGTACCGGCATCGCCGGCGTCGCCGGAAGGGAAGTGCACGGTCTCTTCCAGCGCCTTGAAGCTGGTCTGGCGCAGGAGAATCGGGCAGCGGCGCGGTGGCGGACCTTCGATCACCGCTTTGGCATCGATGCCACGCGCGAGCATGCCGGCCTGCGCGGCGTCGATGTCCAGCGTGCGCGGGGTCAGGTGATTGATGTGCGGGCCGCGGAAGCTGACCACGTCGGCGATCAGCCGGTGCGCGTCATGCAGCGCGTGATAGGTGTCCAGCGACACCGTGGCGTCGCCATGCCAACGGAAGGTCTCCAGTGCCTCGATGACGAAGCGGCGCGCATCGGCTTCGTCGAGGCCGCCCTCGCGTTCGGCCTGCGCGATCAGGGCCAGCGCGGTATCGGTGAAAATCCGGCGCTGGGTGAGAATGGCAGCGGACTGCTCGCGCAGCGCGACGTTCTCGATCAGCTCCAACCGCAGCAGCGAGGTGAACACCCGGAACGGATTGCGTGCCAGCGCCTGCGCGGTACGCGGCCGGAACGCGGTGGAATGCACCGGCACGCCGGCCACGGAGAGGTCGTAGTAACCCACCGGGTACATGCCCATCAGCGCGAACAGGCGGCCCAGCGTGGCCAGTTCTTCCGCCGTGCCGACCCGGATCGCGCCGTGGCGTTCCTGGTCGAGGCGGGCGCGCTCGTCGGTGCGGTCCAGCTGCTCGGCCAGCGCCGGATTGGCGGTCAGCACGGCATCGTTGATCTCGGCCACCAGGTCGACCAGGGTGCCGTACAGCGGCACCTCGGTGCGGTACATGGTGGACATCGCCTGGGCGAACAGGCTGCGGATATCGTCGGGTGAAACGAAACGGTCGGTGCTCATGACGTACTCGGCAACGGATCACGGGGAGGGACAGCAGTCCGCCATTGTCGCCGAGGCGGTCGCGCGCGGCGATCTGCACAGCAGCAAAGGGGCGACAGGGTAGAGCCACCCCATGGGTGGCTGCACGGAATGCGATGGGCGCGAAGAGCATCCATGCATGGCGTGGATACGCGGTATCTCAGCGCGTCGCCGCGTCCGCCGGATTGGCGGCCGTGCGGCGCCGCTGCTCACGGTTGCCGAGCTGGCGCTGCAGCGTGGCGTCGAGCTTCACCGGGCGGTCCCAGTGGTCGTGGCTGGCGACGATGGCATGGCGCAGCGCGCGCCAGTGCAGGTTGGTCGGGGTGACCGGGAGCTCGGCGACCACCGCTTCCCAGCGTTTGGCCTCGCCCTCCTCAGGCACCGCGCGCGACCAGGCCCGCACGCTCTCGCGGCAGGAGTGTTCGATCACATGCGCCCAGGAGCAGGCGAAATAGATGTCGCCGGCCTGCCAGCCGTGGGTGTGCATCAGCGCGGCGACGTAGCCGCGCGAGACACCGGCGTAGCGCGAGACTTCATCCAGGAAACTGTCCGGGTAGCGTTCGGCGTAATGATTGATGTCCTGCAGTTGGGTATCCACCCAGGCATCGCCGGTGTCCACCACGTAGGCGGCGGACTTCTCCGGGGTCTGCTCGGCCGCGGCCGCCCAGGGCAGCATCAGCAGCAGCGCGAGCAGGCCGGCGCGCATCATCCGGCCTGTGCGGCCTTGGCTTCGATGGTCCGCAGCGCCTGCGGCCAGTCGAAGGCGGTCGGCGCGTCGACCATGCGCGGTTCGTCGTCGGCCACGCCGTGCTGGGTCTCATGCGCCCAGGTCACCGCGTACGGGGTATGGACGCCCCAGCCGCCCAGGGTGATCACCGGCTCGATGTCCGAGCGCAGCGAATTGCCGACCATCACGAAGCGCTTGATCGGCAGATCGAACTCTTCCAGCACGCGCGCGTAAGTTTCCGGGTCTTTCTCGGAGACGATCTCGATGCGCGGGAACAGGTCGCGCAGGTTGGCCACCTTGATCTTGGCTTCCTGGTGGAACAGGTCACCCTTGGTGATCAGCACGACCGGGTAGTCGCGGGCGATCTCGGTGACCGACTCCCGCACACCGTCGATCAGCTCGACCGGGTGGCGCAGGGTGTCGTGGCCGATGTCCAGCATCTGCTGCAGGTCGCGGGCGCTGATGGTCTGGTTGGTGATCTCGATGGCCGCTTCGACCATCGACAGGGTCATGCCCTTCACGCCGTAGCCGAACACACCGAGATTGCGCTGCTGCACTTCCAGCAGGTGGCGCGCGGTCTGCGTGTCATGCACGTCGATGTAGCGCGACAGGATGTCGAGGTAATCCTGTTCGGCCTTGCGGTAGAAATCCTCGCTCTTCCACAGCGTGTCATCACCGTCAAAACCAACCAGGCCGATAGCGCCTTGCGGCGTGGGCAGGGAAGTCATCATCGGCCAAGGATACCAACAGCGGCCATGCGGCCCCAAATGCCGGCGCATAAAGAAAGGGCGGCCGAAGCCGCCCTTTCCCCCTCACTGCGCTACCGGTGTCCCCGGTCCTTACTTGCTCTGCTGGGCGCCGTTATCGGCGGCCTTGCCCTGCTGGGCGGCCACGTACGCCTTGTATTCATCCGGCGAGAGCTCGCCGTCCTTGTTGGTGTCGGCCTGGTCGAACACCTGGGCGAGGCCCGCGTTCACCTGTGCCTCGGATTTGCTGATGGTGCCGTTGCCGTCGGTATCGACGCTGGCCCAGGTCTGGCCACCGCCGCCGTTGGCCTGCGCGGAGGCCTGCGCTGCGGCGTTGGCCGCGGTATCGGCTGCGTCTCCGGCCTGCGCCGCCGCCTGCTGCGCCTGGGCGGCCTGGTTCTGGGCCTGCGCGGCACTCTGCTGGGCCGACTGGGCCATCGCCGGAATGGCCAGCACACTGCCTGCGGCGACGATCAGGGCGATCAGGGGCTTGCGGATGCGAGTAGTCATTGGGGTGGTCTCCTTGGTAGTTGTTGCGCGGCCTGTTGTTTCCGCACGGCCCCACACTGCCACCCCGTTTGTGAATCGATATTGCCCCGCGACCGCCCTGCGCACGCGACCTTAACCACCTGCGGAAACGCGTGCATTACCGCAGTGGTTAGCCGCAGGTGAGTGATTGGTAACACACGCATTCATTGAGGCCGGATTTAACCGGAAGCGAACGCAATCTCACGGGGTGTCGCTGTTTTTTTCGCCTGAGCGGGAACTGAACAAAAGCCACCCCAGTGCAACACCGCCGATCGCACCGGCCACTTCGAGCACCACGCGCGAGCCCAGCTCGTTCGGATCGTGGATGCTGGCCAGGAACAGCCGTGCATACAGCGGCGACTCCAGCCGCATCATCCCCATGTAGAAGAGGTTCCAGGCATCGATGCCGGCCGAGGCCACCACCGCGATCACGCAGGCCCAGCCGATCGCATGGCCGTCGGTCCAGCCTGCCCACCGGCACAGCCGGTGCCACAGCGCATACACCAGCAGCCCGACCAACAGCGCGATCAGCCCTGCCTCCAGCGTTCCCAGCAATCCAAAGTGCAGCGGCAGGTTCATCGTGGTCCGATCCGGCGGTCAGCGCACAGTGTAGCGGTGCGCCTCAGCGGACCGGCACGTCGTAGGCGGTGGTCGGTGCCGGCTCGGGCTGCAGGGTGAAATGCCACCACTCCATCGGGTAGTTGGCGAAGCCACGCCGGGCCATCGCCTGGCGCAGCTGCTGGCGGTGGCGGCGCTGCGCCGTGTTGATCTCCGGCGCATCGGTATGCGCGCGCGGGCCGAAGAAATCGAACTCGGTGCCCATGTCCACCGGCGCGCAGGCACCCTGGCGGCAGTCGAGCAGGGTCAGGTCGACCGTGGCGGCCCGGCTGTGCCCGGAGGTCTCGGCGATATAGCCGCCCAGCAGGGCTGGCTTGTCGAGGTCGGGGTACTGCAGGGCCTTGCGCGACTGTTCGTGCGGATCGTGCGCCCAGGCGACGAAGGCCTTCACCGCGTGGGCCGGGCGGTAGCAGTCAAAGAGGCGCAGCGCGAACCCTTCGGCACGCAGGTCGGCTTCCACCTGCGCCAGCGCAGTGGCGGCCAAGGCGAGCAGATAGCATTTGGGCGCGTCATAGCCGGGTACGCGTTGCCCGGTGAAGTTGTCCGGGCCGGCGTAGCGGATGTCCTGTTCGATCGCCGGTGTCAGCGCGCGGATGTCGACCAGTCCGGCCTCGGCCACATCGCGCGCGGGCGAGATCGTGACCGCTGGCGCCGCCGCGTGGGCACTGCCGACCAGCAACGCCAGCAGCAGCGCGCTACGGACAATCGCCGATGCGGGTGAAGTGCAGGTCCTGGTAGTCATAACTGAAGTCGATCTCCGGATCGATCGCGGCCAAGCGCAGCGTGGGTGGCGCGCCGGGCTGCAGCTGCAGCCACGGCTCGGCATCAGCCCCGAGCGTATCCCACTGCACCAGCCAGCGCGCGCCGAGCTGCATGACCTGGCCGCGCAGCGTCGGCGACTTGGCGACGCTGAAACGCAGCGCACCCTGCTCCGGGCAGAGCAGCGCCTCGCCCAGCCACGGATCGCGATAACGGCCGTGCGCGGCGGCGGTGGTGCGAAGCGAGGCGGGTCGGCGCGCGGCGGTATCCGGGCGCACCTGCCCGGCATCGCGGCGGCCAGTGCGCTCCTGGTCCAGCAAGGCCAGATAGTGGCTCACATCGGCCGTGTCGTCCGGTGCGGTGTAGTGCTTCAACGCTACCTGCATCAGTGCGGTGCGTGCGTCCTCGGCATCGCTGTTGATCAGGATCACCACGCCGACCTTGCGGTCCGGCAGCAACGCCAGCGAGGAGTACATGCCGGACAGAGTGCCGGTGTGGGCCACCTTCCACTGTCCGTCCAGGTCCGACACGCGCCAGCCATACCCGTAGGCGGAGAAGTGCGCGTTGTCCCAGCGACGCTGCCGCTCACCCAACGGCATCGGCATGTGCGCGGTCCACAGTGCGCGACGCTGCGCCGTGCCCAGCCAGCCGGGAACCAGCGTGGGATCGAGCAGCACCTGGATCCAGCGGGTCATGTCGCGCAGGCTGCAGCGGATGCCGCCGGCGGCCATCGAGGTGAGATCGGCGCTGGTCTCACCATCGGCACCGCGCACCACGTTGCGTCCGTCCTTCCGCGCATGCGGCTGGGCGACGTTGCCGACCGCCGTGACCGACCACGCGCCGACCTGGCAGCGATCCATGCCCAACGGCAGGAACACGTCCTCGCGCAGCAGTTGATCATACGGCTTGCCCCCGGCTGTCGCGGCGACTTCACCGGCGACCACATACATCAGGTTGTCGTAGGCATAGCCGCTGCGGAAGCTGGTGACCGGCCTGAGATGCGCCAGCCCGGCGATGATGTCCTGGCGGGTGAAGGCATTGGGCTCGGGCCACAGCATCAGGTCACCCGCCCCCAGGCCCAGGCCGCTGTTGTGGATCAGCAGATCGCGGACCTGCATCTGCTGCGTGACCCACGGGTCGTGCATGCGGAACTGCGGCAGGTACTTGATGACCGGGTCATCCCAGCGCAGCGCGCCGCGCTCGACCAGGCGCGCGAGCAGCGCGGCGGTCATCGCCTTGCTGTTGGAGGCGATCTTGAACAGGGTGTCCGGGTTGATGGGATCGCCCTGCCCCGCGTGGCGCTCACCGCGGGTTCCGGTGAAGACAATCTTCCCGTCCTCGACGACGGCCATGGCGATGCCCGGCAGGTGTTCGTGGGCCACGGTCTGATCGAGCAGCCGGTTGAAGGTGTCGGCCGGGTCGGCCGCCCGTGCGCTGGGCGCGATGGCCAGCGCGCAGGAAAGCCCAAGCGTGAGAAGGCGGGACGGGATACGCGGTGAAGTGGGTGACGGCATGGGTTCCCTCGTCATGACCGGAGGGCGTGCAACCAAGGCCGCCCATGGAAGGCAGGTGCCGACGCGCTGTCGGCACCTGCCACGCTCGGCCGGATCAGAAGTTCCAGGTCACCATCAGCTGCGTGTAACGCGGCGCCTGCCAGCGGGTGCCGGTATTGAAGGTGTTCTCACGCACCTGGCCCGGCTGCGCCTCGTAGCGCTGGTGCACGTTGATGACGGTCTGGTTGTTGAACAGGTTGTAGACCGACAGGCGCGCACTCAGGTCGATGCCCTCCACCGGCAGGCGCCAGGTGACGTTGGCGCCCATGGTCCACGTCCACGGCAGGCGACCGAAGGCGCCGCGCGGGCTGTACTCGAACTGGCGCTGGTTGTACGCCCCCGAGCAGTTCGCCACGCACAGCCAGCCGGTACCGCCACCGCTGCCTTCACTGGAGGTGCTGCCACCGGCCACGGTGTCGTTGGGCCACATCACGCCGAACGCCGTGATCGGACCACCCGACAGGACCTGCAGCGTGGTACCGAACGACCACTGCTCGTTCAGGGCGTACGCCGCGCGGAACTTGAACTGATGGCGGAAGTCATTGAACAGCGGGCCATAGCGCTGGTTGTTCGACGGATGATCCCAGTGCTGGACCATGCCGGTATCGCCGTAGTTGGTATCCGAGTTGACCGGACCTTCGAAGTTGCCATCGCTGCGCGACCACAGGTAGGACGCGTTGAACAGCCACTTCTCATCCCACGCGCGATCGATCTGGAATTCCAGCGCCTTGTAGGTACGCTTGGGCTTGGAATAGCCAACCACCTCCAGGCTGCCGCCCTTGCGGTAGCCGTCCTTGGAGGTATCGATGGTGATCCAGCCCTCGGTGGCGCAGCCGATGCTGGAGTCGCCCCAGATCGTCAGGCTCTCGCCCGGGTTGGCGATCGGCCACAGGGTGCTGCCGGTCGGCCCGCACGGGGTGTGGTTGATCCGCATGTCATCCAGCGCGCGGTCCATCTTGCGGTAGGTCGCGTTGATGCCCCACGACCAGGCCTGGTTGATCATGGTCTGGAAGCCCAGGATGTACTCATCCTGGTAGACCGCCTTCAGATCCTTGTCCACGCTCTGGCGCAGGTCGGCCGCGCCGGTGTTCATGCGCGCATCGACCGGACCGATCTGCTGGCCGATGACCGGTGCCATGTACGGCGCCCCGGTGACCGGGTTGGCCTGCTGCTGCCAGCCATTGAGCACGTAGTAGGAGTACTCGTCGGTCAAGCCGCCAGCGAAGTTGACGTTGATGTTGTTGGTCACCGGCAGGTAATAGCGGCCAGCGTTGCCGAACAGCTTGGTGCTGCCGTCACCCTTCATGTCCCAGGAGAAGCCGAAACGCGGCGCGATCAGGTCGTCCATCTTGATGAAGGCGTCGCCATCGGCGGTGCGGTTCTCGAAGCGGTCCCAGCGCACGCCGAGGTTCAACATCAGGTTCGGGGTGATGTTCCAGATGTCTTCCAGGTAGAACGCGTTGGCTTCCGTCTCGAAGGTGCCGCCGGAAACGCGGTTGCGCGCACGCAGCATCTCGGTCACGCCGGCCGGCACATAGGCATTGGCGCCATCCCACACTTCATCGCCCGGGCGGGCCACGTAGGCGGTGTAGCTGAGCTGGGTCGGCCCCGGGTAACGGGTGGACTGCTCGGTCGTCATCAGCTCGCGGTCCACGCCGAAGCGCAGCAGGTGCGTGCCGAGCTGCCATTCGAAGTCCAGCCGCGCGACCTCACGCGTATCGTCGCGTTCGGCAACGGCGGCGCCGGTGGGATGGCAGCCCGCACGCAGGCCGTTGAGCTTGCCCAGACGTGACGCGTAGCTGGCGTCGGTGAATACCGGACTGCACGCCTCATCGAGCGAGGAGTTGGTGAAGGCCCGCTGGTTGTTCTCGCCCACCATGGCGCGCGCGGTGAAGTTCTCGCCGAAGTGACCGGTGTAGGTCGCCGACCAGTTTTTGCCACCGGTCTCGGTGACCGAGTCGCCGCCCCACGCACCAATCTGGTCGTCGTCCCAATCGTAGTTGTATGACCCGTTGGTGATGTCGCCCTCATCGGAGAACGCCAGCAGCGCCAGACTGTGGTTGTCGTTGATGTTCCAGTCCAGCTTGGCGCCCCAGAAGCCGTTGTCGCTCTTGTTCTTGAACCAGCTCAGTGCATCGGACGAGGTGTTGTGGCCGGTATCGTTACGGTCTTCATACATCGCGAACAGGAACAGCTTGTCCTTGATGATCGGGCCGGAACCCCACACGTTGGTCTTCAGGAACGAGTTGTTGTCGCGGCTGGCATAGGAATGCGGGGTGCCGTCGCGGTGGAAGTGGTCACGCGGGCTGGAGCGCCACGCACTCGGCTCGGCGGTGACTTCCACGCCGCCCTGGAACTCATTGGTGCCCGAGCGTGTCACCGCGTTGATTACACCGCCGGTGGAACGCCCGAATTCCACCGAGTAACCGCCGGTCTTGACCTGGAATTCGTTGAAGAAGCCGAACGGCGCGCTGGAGAAGCCACGACGGGTGTACATGTCGGTGACGTTCAGGCCATTGATGAAGACCGCGTTCTCGGCCACCGAGGAACCGGCGAAAGACAGGCCACCGAACGAGGCGTTGCCACCGACCACGCCAGGCGCCAGCAGCGCTACGGCCGACAGGTCCTGCGCCACCGGCAGGCGCGACAGCTCTTGGCGGTTGACGTTGAACGAGGTCTCGGTGGAATACACATCCACGCGATTGACCACGCGGGCACCGATCACCTGCAGCGCATCGAGGTTGACCACATCGCCGCTGCTGGCCAGGTTGACGGTGGTGGTGCCGCCGACCGCGACGCTCACCGCGAATGGCTCGCCCAGCTTCTGGCCATCACGGCTGAGCTGCAGCTGGTAATCGCCGACCGGCAACTGACCCAAGCGGTAACTGCCATCGGCACTGGCGGTGACCGTACGGGTCAGGCCAGTGCCGTTGCTGACGACCGTCACCTGGTCACCGGCAGTCGCACGGCCGGCTACGGCACCACTGACGTTCTGTGCCGAGGCGCCCATCGGCACCAGGCTCCCCAGACACACCCCCAGCGCGGCATACAGCGCCGCACGCTTCAATCGATTTACGTTCATTCCCTGCTCTCTCCTGCAGATGTGGAACCGTGGATACCGCCGTTTATCGTTTACCGCTTGGCCCCCAGTGGCACCACGTGCGACTGGAAGTCGTAGTTCCATTGATCGAAGTACAGGTTGCCGCCGGACCACTCGGCCTCACCGCGCTGCGAATCCACCGTGTCCGAGCGGAAATGCTGCTTGGCCGGCACCAGCGGCTGGCCGTAGTCGTCGTTGAAGGCGATGCGGTAGGCATCCAGCCCGCCCAGATAGAAATCGCGCAGCGCCGGCTGCGGACTGTCCAGCCGCCCGGTGGTGACATCCATCGGCACCCAGCCATACGGGGCCAGGTACACCGCGCCCCAGTCGTGCAGGTTGTTGTAGCCGACCGCATCATCGGAATAGACCATGCCCGACTGCCAGCGCGCGGGAATGCCGTTCAGGCGCAGCAGGGCGATCAACAGCAGCGTCTGCTGGCCGCAGTCGGCGTGGCCGGCGTGCAGGGCGTAATCGCTGATGTTGGAGATCGTCGCGTACTCGCGCGCACCGGCCCACGGAATGGCGTCCACCGCGTCAAACAGCTTCTGCACGATCCGGTACGGATCGGTCTCCGTCCCCACCACCTTCGTCGAGAACGCGCGCAGCGCCGGGGTGAACACGATGTGCGGCGCCTGCTCGGCGAGGTACGGCTGCAGCGCAGGATCTTCCGGCGTGGGCTGGACCCTGGCCGGATCGATCGCGACATGCCGCGCGTACACAGTCACTGCGTAGCGGATCTGGAACTCCGTGGGCGTGCCGGCCACTGCCTTGCGCTCCAGGTAGGCGGTGCGCTGCAGGGTACCTTCGGGGGCCACCTGCCCACCGGCCGGCGTACTCGTGATCCAGGTGATGTCTTCCTGCTGGCCGGCAATGGCGCGCGGGTACGGAATCCACGCGCGGATGGTTTCGCCGGCAGGCACGGCGTCGGGCTTGACCACGAGCGACTGGGTCACCTCGACGCGGCGCGGCACGAGGCTGGTCGCGTCGGTAGCGCGGGCGGCGGCGACGATCTCCTGGTGGTGCGGGTGCAGATGCTCGTAAGGGCCATCCTTCGGCACCGGGGCATCAGGTGCACGCCGGGCGCGTGCCTCGGCGCTGACCCGGAACAGGTTGGACGGCGCGCGTTTGAAGTAACGGCGCTGGCCATCGATATCGAGGTGTTCGATCAGGCCGGCGGCGTCCCAGCGCGCGAATTCGTCCTCGCGAAGGTCGGGAATCTGCTTCCGCAGCTGTGCCTTGGCGGCCGCCGCATCCAGGCTGAAATCCAGGCGCATGCGACGCATGCGTTCGCGCTCGAAGGCATAGGCCTGGCGATCCGCAGCCGACAGGCTGGGATCCTGGAACGCCGTCGCGATGGCTGCCTCGGCCTGCGCGAACGCACCACGGTCGATCCCGGCGATCACCGTCGGCAACGCGGCCGGCGCGGCGGCCAGCCCCCACGGCACTGCCAGCAGGCTGGCGCAGAGGTACCAGGCAGCAGGCAGAGGCAATCGCGGTTTGCGCATCACAGGATCCACGGCGACACTTCCCAAGGTGCGGGTGGGGTAATCGCTGTGTAACACGGGCCTGATAGCCGGTCAATAATTTATTCTTGCTTTCGCCGAAAAAAGGAATAAATATTCCTGACGCTTCCGAGGAGGGTGACCGCGTGATGATCCAGGCTTCCCCGCACCGCCCCGTGCGGTCCCGCTGGCTGTCCCGCGCCGTGCTGGCGGCGGTGCTTGCGACTCCCTTGGCACCCCTGTGGGCCAAGGCGCCTCCTGCCGCGCCCACCTCAGATTTCGGCGGGGTCATCGCCCTGCGCGAGGCCTACCTCAGCCCCGGCTTCTGGGCCGATCGCCTGCCCGATCCGGACCGCGTGATCCTCGATCGCGCCGGTATCGCGGCGCAGAACGCCCGGATGCGGGCCGAGGATGCCTCGATCCATGACCTGCGCGCGTTGCCGGCGCAGCTGCCACGCGCTCAGGTACTGGGCAGTATCCAGTCGCTGTCCAAGTGGCCGGAGCGCACGCTGTACGGTCAGGATGGCAAGGCCATCAGCGACCGGCAGCGCAGTGAGACGCTGGCCAACCTCGCCGTTGAGTCCATACCGGCGCAGCGCCCGCTGCAGTACGGCCTGGTGACCCATCGCGCCGCGCTGCGGGCGTTCCCGACCACACTGCGGGTGTTCAGCAGCCAGGGCGACACCGACATCGACCGCTTCCAGGAGTCGGCGCTGTTCCCCGGCGACGCCGTGGCGGTGCTGCATGAAAGCGCGGACGGACGCTGGCTGTTCATCACCAGCGAGCGCTATTCGGCGTGGATAGAGAAGCGCTTCGTCGGCATCGGCGATGCCGACACCGTGCTCGGCTACGGTCAGCACGGGCCGTACCGGGTGGTCACCGGCGCCACGGCGTTCACCGCGTATACCCCGGAAGAACCGCGCGTATCGCGGCTGCAGCTGGACATGGGCGTGCGCCTGCCGGTGCTCGCCGACTGGCCGCTGGACAAGACGGTCAACGGCCAGCAGGCCCACGCCGCGCATGTGGTGCAGCTGCCGGTGCGCGAAGCCGACGGTCGCCTGGCACTGATCCCGGCGCTGCTGCCGCGTTCGCAGGACACCGCCGACGACTACCTGCCGCTGACTCCGCGCACGCTGCTGACCCAGGCCTTCAAGTTCCTCGGTGAGCGCTACGGCTGGGGCCACGATTACGACACCCGTGACTGCAGTGGCTTCATTTCAGAGATCTACCGCAGCGTCGGCGTGCTGATGCCGCGCAACACCAGCGCGCAGGCGATCAGCCCGGCGCTGGACCGCGTCGCGTTCACCGCGAAGGACGCCAAGGCCACGCGCGACGCCGCGGTGAAGCAGCTGCAGGTGGGCGACCTGATCTATATCCCCGGCCACGTGATGATGGCCATCGGCCACATCGACGGCCGCACCTGGCTGATCCACGACACCGCCGGCGGCGGCTGGCTCGGCGCGGACGGCACGCGCGTGCAGGCGCATCTCAACGGCGTGTCGGTCACTCCGCTGGAGCCGATGATGGCCAGCGATACCGTGAGCTACATCGACCGCATCACCAACATCCAGCGCCTTCGGCCACAGACCCCCTGAATGAAGATCACCGACATCGAACTCGGCATGCTGCGCGTGCCGTTGAAAACCCCGTTCAAGACCGCGCTGCGCACCGTGGACACCGTCGAAGACGTGGTGGTGCTGATCCGTACCGACAGCGGCCACACCGGCTACGGTGAGGCGCCGGCCACGGCGGTGATCACCGGCGACACCCACGGCTCGATCATCGAGGCCATCGACGGCTTCATCAAACCGCGCCTGATCGGCGAGGACGTGGCCAACCTCAACCGGCTCTGCGGGCTGATCCAGACCTCGATGGAGCGCAACACCAGTGCCAAGGCGGCGGTGGAGATCGCGGTCTACGATCTGTGGGCGCAGCTGCACAACGCGCCGCTGTACCGCATGCTCGGCGGTGGCGACCCGGTGATCACCACCGACATCACCATCAGCGTGGACTACATCGACAAGATGGTGGCCGACTCGCTCTCGGCGATCGAGCGCGGCTTCGAGTCGCTGAAGATCAAGGTCGGCAAGGACATCGGCCTGGACATCGAGCGGGTCAAGGCGATCCATGCCGCGGTGCAGGGGCGTGCCCTGCTGCGGCTGGATGCCAACCAGGGCTGGACCGCCAAGCAGGCCGTGCATGCGATGCAGGCGCTGGAAGAAGCCGGTGTCGTGCTGGAGCTGCTGGAGCAGCCGGTCAAGGCCGCCGACATCAGCGGCCTGAAGTACGTCACCGACCGGGTCAACACGCCGGTCATGGCCGACGAAAGCGTGTTCAATCCCGGCCAGGTGTTCGACCTGATCCAGCAGCGCGCCGCCGACATCATCAACATCAAACTGATGAAAACCGGCGGCCTGTCCAATGCGATCCGCATCGCCGACATCGCCGCGATCTACGGCGTGCCGTGCATGATCGGCTGCATGATCGAATCGAGCATCTCCGTGGCCGCCGCCGTGCACCTGGCCGTCGCCAAGAGCGACATCATCACCAAGGTCGATCTGGATGGGCCGTCGCTGGGCCAGTTCAACCCGGTCACCGGGGGGGTCAACTTCAACGAATCGGAGATCACCATCAGCGATGCGCCCGGGTTGGGCATCACCGAAGTACGTGGGCTGGAAATGATCACGCCGCGGCGGTGGTGAGCGTTGTATCCGCCTCGCCGGTCGCCTACGGTAGCGCCACGCCATGCGTGGCTGCCGTTCGCGCAATCCCACCTGCCGCAGCCCCCCATGGGGTGGCTCTACCGGACCTGACGCCCTCCCCATGCCGCCCCTGGTGAAAATCCGCTCCGAGCGTGACCACATGTCGGCGATCGAACGTCGCATCGCCGACTTCATCCTCGACAACGCCCACCTGCTGCGCGACTACTCGTCCCAGCAGCTGGCGAGCGCGCTGGGCATCAGCCAGTCGAGCGTGGTCAAGTTCAGCCAGAAGCTCGGCTTCAAGGGCTACCCCGACCTCAAGTACTCCATCGGCGAGGCCGTCGCCCGCGCCGGCAACGATCCGCACAGCCGGCCGCCCGCGCCCGAGGCCGCCGACGACTACGCCCAGATCGCCGAGCGCCTGCGCGTGAGCAAGGCCGCCGCCGAAGAGGAAACCTGGCTGGCCAATCCGCAGGCCGACATCGAAGCCATCGTGCGGCTGATCGACGGGGCGCCCAAGGTGTTCGTGTATGGCCTGGGCGATGATGGCCTGTACGCACGCGAGTTCGCCATGCGCCTGTCGCTGCTGGGCATGCTCACCGTGCACCACGCCGACCCGATCCTGATGATGGCCAACCTCTCGGCGGCACGCACGGGCGATGCGATGCTGGTGTTCTCCGAGTTCGGCAAGCTGCCGCAGCTGTTCCAGCTCTCCCGCCAGTTCCAGGACATGGGCGGCAAGGTGGTCTCGATCACCCGCCACAGCGCCAACCCGCTGCGCGCGCATGCCGATGCCAGCCTGGTGCTGTGCGCCCACGACCCGGCGCCGCACGTGGCGCAACTGCTGTACCGTTCTTCCCTGCAGTCCCTGCTGGACGTCGTCTTCGTCCTGCTGTGCCACGCCAACCCGGACCGCCACCGCCAGCTCGGGGTGAACCTGGAACGGATCGAACACCTGATCGATACCTGATTGCCGGAGTAAACGATGCTGCCGTTGCTGCGTACCGCCCTCGCCGTTACCGCTCTCGCCGCCGCGCTGCCGGCCGCTGCACTCACCCCGGCGCCGCCGATGGCGCACAGCAGGCAGGCCATCGTGGTGGTCACCGACAGCTGGGATGCCTCGCACGGCCGACTGCAGGCCTATGAGCGCAAGAGCATCGACGGCGCCTGGCGCCCGCACGGCCCTGCCTTCACCGTAGCCGTTGGGCGCAACGGCAGTGCCTGGGGCCTCGGCCGTGCGTCGCTGCGCAACCAGCTGCCACAGAAGAAGGAAGGCGACGGGCGCAGCCCCGCCGGTATCTTCGAGATCGGCCCGGCATTCGGGTACGCACCAACGATCGCCAGTGCCATGCCCTACCAGCCGATGACGGCCAGCCACTACTGCATGGATGTACCCGGTTCGCGTTACTACAACCGCATCGTCGATGCCCAGGACGTCGGCGTCGCCGCAGTGAAAGGGTCCACCGAACCGATGCGGCTGGACCTGCACAACAAGGGCGATGTGCGCTATCGCGAGGGCTTTGTAATCGAGCACAACAGCAACCACACCCCTGGCGCCGGCAGCTGCATCTTCGCCCACCTCTGGCGCACGCCAGGCGAGGCCACTGCCGGCTGCACGGCCATGCAGCCGCAGCACATGAAGGCCCTGCTGGCCTGGCTGAAGCCGGATACCCGCCCGGCATTCGTGCTGCTGCCGAAGGACGAGTACGAGGATCTGCAGGTCGTATGGGAGTTGCCGGCCCTGAGTGGAGCGAAGCGTTGAGCGCCCCGCCCGATCCGCAACTCGAACGCGCGGTCAGCCGCTGGCAGATCGTCGGGCTCTCGATCAACGATGTGATCGGCAGCGGCATCTATCTGCTGCCCGCCGCCACCGTCGCCCTGCTCGGCCCCTTCAGCCTCTGGGGCGTGGTCGCCGCCGGCATCGTGGTGGCGCTGCTGGTGCTCTGCTACGCACAGGCGGCCAGTTATTTCGACGAGCCCGGTGGCAGCTATCTGTATGCGCGCGAGGCGTTCGGCCGGTTTGCCGGGTTCGAGATCGGCTGGATGATCTGGCTGACCCGGATCAGCTCGGCGGCCGCGCTCAGCAACGCGCTGGCCGATGCGGTGGCGCGGTTCTGGCCGTGGGCCGGGCATGACATCGGCCGGATCGCGATCATCGTGGTGTCGCTGGGCTTCCTCACCGCGGTGAACGTGGCCGGGGTGCGCTCGGCCGCACGCACCGGGGTGATCCTGGTGATCGGCAAGCTGCTGCCGCTGCTGCTGTTCGTGGCGATCGGCGCGTTCTACGTCGATACCGACCTGGCCTTCTCCGGCGTGCGCCCGGACCCGCACGATCTGCAGCGCATGGGCGAGGCCGCGCTCCTGCTGCTGTATGCCTACGCCGGCTTCGAGAACATCCCGGCTGCCGCCGGGGAGTACAAGAACCCGCGCCGCGATATTCCCTTTGCGCTGATCACCATGATCATCACCGTCACCGTGATCTACGGCGCGGTGCAGTTCATCGCACAGGGCACCCTGGCCGGGCTGGCCGCGTCGCCGACGCCGCTGGCCGATGCCGCCGCGAGCTTCGGCGGACTTACGCTCGCCTTGATCCTGACCGTCGGCGCGACGATCTCCATCCTCGGCACCAACAGCAACACGATGATGATGGGCCCGCGCTTCCTGTTCGCCTTGGCGCGCGATGGCTACGGGCCGAAGATCCTGGCGCAGGTGCATCCACGCTTCCGCACGCCGGCAGCGGCGATCATCGCGCAGGGCCTGATCGCGCTGGCGCTGGCCTTGTCCGGTTCGTTCGTGCAGCTGGCGCTGCTGTCGATGACCACGCGCCTGTTCGCCTACATCGGCACGGCCGCAGCGGTGCTGGTGCTGGCGCGTCGGTTCCGCGATCGCCCGGGCGCGCTGAAGCTACCGGGTGGCCCGGTGATTCCGATCCTCGCGCTGGTGCTGTGCCTGGCCTTGTTCGCCAGTGCTAGCTGGCAGAACATCGCCGCGGCAGGCATCGCGTTTGCCGTCGGTGCGGTGATCTACAGGTTCCCGCGCCGCGATCACGAGGGCTGAGAAGCTGCGCAGGTGAATGGCGCTTGATGTGTCATTCACCTCGCGGGTCCATGGCGTTAACCCGGCCCTGGGTACGGTGAAGCCTCACCCCACCGGAGCCAACACATGAGCACTGACTATCAGATTCCCGGCCGGGTGCCGGAAGACGGTGTCCCGCGCCAGGCGGTA
Organism: Stenotrophomonas sp. JAI102; assembly: GCF_013409105.1. Classification (NCBI taxonomy): domain Bacteria; kingdom Pseudomonadati; phylum Pseudomonadota; class Gammaproteobacteria; order Lysobacterales; family Lysobacteraceae; genus Stenotrophomonas; species Stenotrophomonas sp. JAI102. The sequence goes on along the minus strand of NZ_JACCCI010000005.1, from coordinate 37,473 downwards.
TCGGACTATTGGCGTGAACGCTTTCCGAGCGAACCGTATTACGACAACAACCAGTTCTTCGATGACTATGAGCCGGCCTACCAGCTGGGCCATCGCACCCGCGCCGACGACATGATCCGCGCCTACGAAGAAGTGGAAGCCGAGCTGCAGACCCGCTGGGCGCAGGAACGTGGCCAGAGCAAGCTGAGTTGGGAGCAGGCACGCAACGCGGTCCGCCGCGGCTGGGATGAATCCACCGCGCTGCGCCAGGCGCATCTGGACAAGGGCGTGCCGCGCGGCACCTGATCGCGCCTGCTTGCAGCCACGGCACATCGACGACGGCGGCCTTCGGGTCGCCGTTTTCGTGTCCGCAGGACGTCTGGTCCACGCGCCGTTGATGGGCATGGTGTACAACAGGGGCTGGCCATCGCCTCCCCGACGGAGACCTCCATGACCCGCAAGCTGTTGCTCACCCTTGCCATCAGCCTCACCCCCGCCCTGTTCACCACCGCCTGCGTCGCTGCAGACAACGCTGGCGCGCCGGTCGTGGCGAAGGCACAGTGGCCGTTCGCCGCTACCGAGTTCGCCCGATTCAACGAGCCCTGGGCGATGAGCTTCCTGCCCGACGGCAGCCTGCTGGTCACCGAGAAGAAAGGCGCGCTGAAACACTTCAACGTGCAGACCCGCAAGACGGCCACCATCACCGGCGTGCCCAAGGTGGCGTACGGCGGCCAGGGGGGCTTCGGCGATGTGCTGCCGCACCCGGACTTCGCGAAGAACCAGCTGATCTATCTCAGCTACGCCGAGGAAGGCGACGGCGACACCCGTGGCGCCGCGGTGGCGCGTGCGCGCCTGGCGCTGGCCGCCGATGGCAGTGGCACGCTGGAAGACCTCAAGGTGATCTGGCGCCAGACCCCGAAGGTCAGCGGCAAGGGCCATTACGGCCATCGCCTCGCGTTCGGCCCGGACGGCAAGCTGTGGATCACCTCCAGCGAGCGCCAGAAGTTCGATCCGGCCCAGGACATGAGCGGCAACCTCGGCAAGCTGATCCGTCTGAATGACGACGGCAGCGTCCCCGCCGACAACCCGTTCGCCTCGCAGGGTGGCGTGGCCGCACAGGTGTGGTCGCTCGGCCACCGCAATGCGCTGGGCATCGCCTTCGATGCGCGCGGCACGCTGTGGGTGCATGAGATGGGCCCGGCCGGCGGTGACGAGCTGAACCTGATCCAGCGCGGCGCCAACTACGGCTACCCGATCGTCTCCAACGGCAATCACTACGATGGCCGTGACATTCCCGACCATGCCACCCGCCCTGAGTTCGCGGCGCCGAAGGTGACCTGGACGCCGGTGATCTCCCCGGCCGGCTTCATCATCTACAGCGGCAAGCAGTTCCCGAACTGGAACGGCAGCGGCTTCATCGGCGGCCTGTCGTCCAAGGCGCTGGTGCGCGTGGCCTTCGATGGCGACAACGCCCGCGAGGCCGAACGCTTCGACATGGGCGAGCGCATCCGCGAGATCGAACAGGGCCCGGATGGCGCGATCTGGCTCCTCGAAGACGGCAGCAACGGCAAGCTGCTCAAGCTCACGCCGAAGGCCTGAGCCAGACAGGCTGCCGGCGCACCGCCGGCAGCCTGCGTGACACCCGTGCTTACTGGATGGTCACGACCTTGACCTCGGTGCGGCTGCACGCCTGGTCCAGGCAGGTGCCGTTGAGCCAGACCTGGCCATCGCCGATCATCACGCCCTGCTGGTTGACCATGACGTCGTCGAATGTCTGCGCGGCGATGGCCTTGCGCACGGCCGGGGTCAGGATGCGCTCGTAGTTGCGCTGGAACTCACCGGGCCCGGTGATCTTGGCGCCATTGGCAATGTTCAACGGGAAGCGGACTTCCTCGACCACGGCGGCGCGATCGCCGCCATTGACGGCCTTCTGGAAGGCGTTGAAGACGGTCTCGTACTGGGCCGCATCGCCGAGCACCTGCTCGATGCGCTGGCGGACGTCGCTGGTGGCAGCGGTGTTCGGTGCGGCGGGTGTGGCGGCAGCGGCATCGCCCGCAGCAGGCGCAGCGGCATCCGGCGCCGGGCTGCCCGCAGTGACCGCATCCGGTGACAGGCCCGAGGACGGCACGGTGTCACCGGGTGTCGGGCGGCCTTCGGGAATGGCCGTGGCCGGTCCCTGTGCGGGGTCTGCCGCCGCGGTATCGGCCGGCGGCGGCGTCGACGGGCTGCAGGCGGCCAGCCATAACGGGCTGGCCAGGGCCAGCAGCAGGGGGGTATGGGACAGGCGCATGGGTGGCTCCATCGGTTTCACGAGGGAGCCAGCGTACCCGCCAAAACGTCAGCCGCCGATGATGGATCACGATGGTGCCGGCCAGCGGCCGGCACTACCGGGTGACGCTTTGCCGGCTCAGGCGGCCAGCAGCTCGAAGATCACCGGCTCGCCGCTGGCCGAAGAAGCACACACCCACAGCTCGAACTGGCCCGGCTCGGCGCGGAAGACGCCGTCGCGACCGGTGAAGCCCAGCGCGTGGCGATCCAGCGTGAACTGCACCTCGGTGCTCTCACCCGGCTGCAGGGCGATCTTGTCGAAGCCCTTCAGCTCGCGCACCGGCCGCACGCGGCTGGCCACGCGGTCGTGGATGTACAGCTGCACCACTTCCTCACCCGCCACCGCACCGGTGTTGGTCAGGGTGGTGGTGATGGTCAGGGTGTCGTCCCAGGCCAGCGTCGCGCTGCTCAGCTGCGGCACGCCATAGGCGAAGGTGGTGTAGCCGATGCCGTGGCCGAACGCATACGCCGGCTCGTTCGGGATCTCGCGCCAGCGTGCCTTGAACTCGGACATGGTCGGCAGTTCCGGGCGACCGGTGCGGGCGTGGTTGTAGAAGTACGGCTGCTGGCCGGACACCTGCGGGAAGCTCACCGGCAGGCGGCCGGACGGGTTGTAATCGCCGAACAGCACATCGGCCACGGCGTGGCCGGTCTGCGTGCCCAGGTACCAGGTGATCGCCACGGCATGCGCATTGCGCACCGCGCCCTGCAGGGCCAGCGCGCGACCATTGCGCAGCAGCACGACCAGCGGCTTGCCGGTCATCGCCACCGCTTCGGCCAGCGCCTGCTGCGCGGGCGGCAACGTGATCTCAACGCGCGACTGCGCTTCACCGCTGTAGCGCTGCGGCTCGCCCAGGGCGAGCACCACCACGTCGGCACGCAGCGCGGCGGCCACGGCCTGTTCGATGCCATCCTGCACGGCCGCTTCCAGGTCGCAGCCCGGCACGATTTCCAGCAGTGTTTCATCGCTGATCGCCGCGCGTACGCCGGCTTCCAGGGTGACGTAACGCGACTTGTCGCCGAACAGGGTCCAGCAGCCTTCGATGTTCTCGCGGTCCTGCACGAACGGCCCGATCAGCGCGATCTTCTGGCCGGTCTTCTTCAGCGGCAGTACCGAATCCGCGTTCTTGAGCAGCACGATCGAGCGGCGCGCGGCATCGCGCGAGAGTTCATCATGCGCGGCGATGTGCGAGGTATCCGCTTCGCGCGCCAGGTCCAGCGAGCGGTAGGGATCGTCGAACAGACCGATCGCCTCCTTCAGGCGCAGGATGCGGCGCACCGATTCGTCCAGCGTGGCCATCGGCACTTCGCCGCTCTCGATCAGGCCCGGCAGGTGCTCGGCGTAGAAACCGCTCTGCATGCTCAGGTCCAGGCCGGCGGTGAAGGCCTTGGCGGTGGCATCGCGGTCATCGGCGGCATAGCCGTGCGCGACCAGTTCCATGTCGGCGGTGTAATCGGAGATCACCACGCCCGGGAAGTTCCACTCCCCGCGCAGGATGTCGGTCAGCAGCTCGGCGTTGGCACTGGCCGGCACGCCGTTGATGTCGTTGAAGGAGGACATCACGGTCAGCGCGCCGGCATCGAAAGCGGCCTTGAACGGCGGCAGGTGGACGTCGCGCAGGGTCTGCGGCGAGATGTCGACCATGTTGTATTCCATGCCGGCCATCACCGCGCCGTAGGCGGCGAAGTGCTTCGGCGTGGCCAGCAGCGCATCGTCGGCGCGCAGGTCCGGGCCCTGGAAGCCGCGCACGCGGGCGGCGGCGAACGCACAGCCCAGCACCACGTCTTCACCGGCGCCCTCGGCACCGCGGCCCCAGCGCTGGTCGCGGGCGATATCCACGGCCGGTGCGTAGGTCCAGTGCAGGCCGGCAGCGGTGGCTTCCACCGCGGTGGCGCGCGCGGTGCGCTCGGCCAGGTCCGGCTCGAAGCTGGCGGCCTCGCCCAGCGGGATCGGGAACACGGTGCGCATGCCGTGGATCACGTCCGCGGCGAGGATCACCGGGATCTTCAGGCGGCTTTCTTCCAGCGCGACCTGCTGGATGCGGCGACCGGCTTCAACGCCGACCCCATTGAACAGCGAGCCCACCTTGCCCTCGCGCACCTGCTGCAGCACCTGGTCGGCGTTGAGCACGTTGGCTTCCGGGTTCACGTCCGGGGCGAACGGGCGGACCATGTCGGCGAACACACCCAGCTGGCCGACTTTTTCTTCGACGGTCATCTGGGCAATGAGGGTTTCGATACGATCGGCGGCCACCGGCGGTCCTTATGAAAACGTTTACAAGCCCGGGATTCTAGCGTTCCCGAGGCGGTTGTGAATGACTTTTGCGTTCATTTTTCTTCCCCGGGGGAAGATCTCCACCCCCGCCGGCGCGCCGACGGGGGCACAGGAGCTTACTCTTCCGCCGCCAGCCGCTGCTGTCCGGCCATCAGCATCGCATCGCTGGAGGCCTGGAACACGCGCAGCCCGAACGCCGGCAGGATCGCCAGCAGGTGATCGAACACGTCGGACTGCACGCCTTCGTACTCGCCCCAGGCGGTGCTGCGGGTGAAGCAATAGATCTCCAGCGGCAGGCCTTCGGTGGTCGGCTGCAGATGCCGTACCAGCAACGTCATCTCCGTATGGATGCCCGGATGCTGCTTCAGGTAGCGCTCCACGTACGCACGGAACGTGCCCAGGTTGGTGACCCGACGCGCGTTGACCGCCGCCATGCCCTTGGCCTGCAGTCCGGCGTTGTACTGCTGCAGCTCGGCCTGCTTCTCGCGCAGGTAATCGCCGAGCACCGCGAACTGCTGCAGCTCGGCCAGCATCGGCGCATCGACGAAGCCGACGCTGTGCTGGTCCAGGTACAGCGCGCGCTTGATCCGGCGTCCGCCCGCCTCCTGCATGCCGCGCCAATTCTTGAACGACTCGGTGACCAGCTTCTTGGTCGGGATGGTGGTGATGGTCTTGTCGAAGTTCTGCACGGTGATGGTGTGCAGCGCGATATCGATCACGTCGCCATCGGCGTTCTGGCTCGGCATCTCGATCCAGTCGCCCAGCCGCACGCGTCCATCGCCGCTGATCTGCACGCTGGCCACCAGCGACAGGATGGTGTCCTGGAAGATCAGCATGAATACCGCGGTGGCCGCACCGAGGCCGGTGACCAGCGGGCCGAGCTTCACGCCCAGCAGGGTCGCCACGATCGACAGGCCGGCGATCACGAAGACGATGATCTTCACGACCTGCAGGTAGCCCTTGATCGGCTTGTTACGTGCATCCGGGCGGCGCTCGTACAGATCGTTGGCCGCGTCCAGCGCGTGCGAGACGGCCAGCGCAACGGTCAGCACCGCCCACGCCCGGCAGGCCCCGATCACGAAGTCCACCAGTTCCGGCGGCAGGTCCGGCACGATCCGGATGCCGGCCGCGATGACCATGCTCGGCACCACGTTGGACAGCCGCGAGATCACCCGCAGGTTGTTGCCGCCTTCATTGCCCGCGCTGTGCCCAGGCAGGCGGCTGACCAGCTTGCGCAGGCCGCGCAGCAGGATCTTCTTGGTGACGAAGTTGGCCAGCCAGGCCGCCAGGGCCAGCGCTGCCAGCACCAGCAGGGTGTAGGCCCAGGGCCAGGGTTCGAGGGTCCGCTGGACACTGTCCAGCCATCGGGTTGCCACTACCGCATCCAACATCGTGTGTCGCTCTCCTATCGGGGTTATCAGGGCGTTGCCAGGTCCTGCCGGGTGCGCTCGATGATCACGCCGACCGCGCGCGCGCCGCGCACCGCGCCGGGCTTGCTGAGTTTGAGACGCAGCCATTGCACGTTGAATTCACGCAGCACGATCTCGGCGATGCGCTCGGCCAGGGTTTCGACCAAGCCATAGTCCGAGTCACGCACGAACTGCTCGATGCGCTTGCTGACGGCTTTGTAATTGAGGGTGTCGGCGATGTCGTCGCTGGCCGCCGGGCGGCGGTTGTCGAAGCCCATTTCCAGATCGAAACGCAGGGTCTGGCGGATCCGCCGTTCCCAGTCGTAGATACCGATCAGGGCATCGATCTCGAGCCCTTCAATGAATACCTTGTCCATAGCCATGCCACGTGGAAGATGGCGACCATGGTAACGGGGCTGTCCGGAATGTGCCGGGAATCGGGGTGAGTGGGCATCTGCACCGATGCCAGAAAAGACAAAGGGCCCCGCGCGGGACCCTTTGCTTACCACCACTGTCCCCGGGGGAAATGGGCTGACCCATCAGCTGATCCCGGTGGCACACACGGCAACGGTACTGGGGAAGCCCAAAAGGGTCAATGGCCGCAACCCGGATTTACGACGTGGTGCTCACCACCGCCCAAGCGCTTTGTCGCACGCGCCCAACTGCGCGCCCATCCATTTGAGCTGTATCGATGGAACATGCGTGTCAGCGGCGCATTTCTACTGCCACTCCATACCTGCGAAGTAGTCATCCGCAACGCGGTGGCTGAAGCAGTAGCGCAGCAGCACGGTGCCCTCTGGCCGTGGCAGGAAGGTTTCCGCGCCAGCCAACCTCACACCGCCGGCAGCGTCGCCATGTCCCAGCGCGGGGTGACCTGCACCTGCGGCGGGTTGTGCTGGCCGGCTTCCAGGCGCAGGGCACCGGCGAAGGCGATCATCGCGCCGTTGTCGGTGCACAGCGCCGGGCGCGGGAAGCAGGCACGCCCACCGCGGCGGGCGGCCATCTGCTGCAGCTTGGCGCGCAGGCGCTTGTTGGCCCCCACGCCGCCGGCCACCACGATGACATCGGTGCCCGCCGCATCCAGCGCGCGCTCGCACTTGATCGCCAAGGTGTCGACCACGGCGTCTTCAAAGCCCCGCGCGATATCGGCGCGGGTCTGCTCGCTCTGGTCACTGTCGCGCCAGGCCAGCAGCACCTGGGTCTTCAACCCGGAGAAGCTGAAATCCAGCCCCGGGCGATCGGTCATCGGGCGGGTGAACTTGAACCGGCCCGGGGTGCCGCGCTCGGCCAGCGCGGCCAGCTGCGGCCCGCCCGGATACGGCAGGCCCATCAGCTTGGCGGTCTTGTCGAAGGCCTCGCCGGCGGCATCGTCCAGGGTCTCGCCCAGCAGGCGGTACTGGCCGATCCGGTCCACCGCCACCAGCTGGGTATGCCCGCCGGATACCAGCAGGGCCACGAACGGCGCCTGCGGCGGGTCGTCTTCCATCAGCGGGGCCAGCAGATGGCCCTCCATATGATGTACACCGACCGCCGGCACCTCCAGCGCCCAGGCCAGCGAACGGGCCACGCCCGCCCCGACCAGCAGCGCGCCGACCAGGCCGGGGCCGGCCGTGTAGGCCACCCCGCCGATGTCGGCGACCGTCATGCCGGCCTCGGCCAGGGTCTGCCGGATCAGCGGCAGCAGCTTGCGTACGTGGTCGCGGCTGGCCAGCTCGGGCACTACCCCGCCGTACTCGGCGTGAAGGGCAATCTGGCTGTAGACCGCATGGGCGCGCAGGGCGTCGATCCCGGACAGGGAGGTGTCATACACCGCCACGCCGGTCTCATCGCAGGAAGATTCGATACCAAGGACTCGCATACGGGGTATTATGGACCTCTTCAGGCCCCGGCAGACGTACGCTGGCCTGTCTCTGCATCACCCGTGGCCAAGAAGTTCGCCGGGGTGGGTTGCAACTTCTTTTCTCGCCGCTATAATGTGCGGCTCTCACCGGGCGAGACCCGGTTCTACTGTGTCCCGGAGATTCCATGCCCAGCGTTAAAGTCCGCGAGAACGAGCCCTTCGAGTTTGCGCTCCGTCGCTTCAAGCGCACCTGCGAAAAGGCCGGCGTGCTGGCCGAAACCCGCAAGCGCGAGTTCTATGAAAAGCCGACCCAGGAGCGTAAGCGTAAGGCTGCCGCTGCTGTGAAGCGTCAGCTGCGCCGTTCGTCGCGCGACGTCACCAAGCGTCAGCGCCTGTACTGATCGGACGCAACTTCGATACGGCAGGCCTTGGCCTGTCGTGACGGAGCCGAAGCCGGAACGCGCGAGCGTTACCGGCTTTTTGCGTTCCAGCGCTTCGGCGCCCCGCTTTCCTTTTCCACCGACACGAGGTGTTCCCATGAGCCTGAAGCAGCAGCTCACCGATGACATGAAGGCCGCCATGAAGGCCGGCGAGAAGCACCGCCTGGGCGTGATCCGCCTGATGAACGCCGCGATCAAGCAGCGCGAAGTCGACGAACGCATCGAGCTGGACGACGCCGCCGTGCTCGCCGTGCTGGAAAAGATGGTCAAGCAGCGCAAGGACTCGGTCACCCAGTTCGAAGCCGCCAATCGTGAAGACCTGGCCGTGATCGAGCGCGAGGAAATCGTGGTGATCGACCAGTACCTGCCGGCCAAGCTGGGCGAGGCCGAGATCGTGGCCGCCATCCAGGCCGCTATCGCGGAAACCGGTGCGACCACCCCGGCCGACATCGGCAAGCTGATGGGCGCGCTGAAGCCGCGTCTGGCCGGCCAGGCCGACATGGGCCTGGTGTCCAAGCTGGTCAAGCAGCAGCTGGCCGGCTGATTTCGCCGCCATGCCGCAGTGCAAAGGCCCGCATCATGCGGGCCTTTTCCGTTCCAGCAAGTGCGGTGTTGCGATCAGAACCCGATCCCCGACTTCACCCAGTGCAGTCCGGCAATTTGCTAGAACGGGGGCCTCGCCCCGATCCGACGCCGTCAATGCACCTACCCAGCCACTCCCTGTCCAAGGTCCGCAAGCACATGGCGCGGCTGGAGAAGAGCTTTCCTGCCGTGCTGCTGCGCCGCTTCATCGATGCGGACGTCATGACGCAGGCCGCCGCGCTGGCGTTCTACGCCCTGCTCTCGATGGCGCCACTGCTGGTCCTGCTGCTGTGGTTGACGGCCTCGCTGTACCCGCCCGCGCAGGAGGCGCTGCTGGGCCAGATCAACGATGTGGCCGGCACCAGTGCCGCCTCGGTGGCGGAGACCGTGCTCAGCAATGCCAACAACCAGCCGGACATCGGCACACTGGCCGGCGTGTGGAGCACGCTGCTGCTGTTCATCGGTGCCACGGCGGTGTTCGCCCAGCTGCAGAACGCCCTGAACCTGATCTTCAACACCAGCGGCGAGCGCCTGGACGGCATCGTGGCGTGGCTGCGCAAGCGCGTGTTCTCGTTCGGCGTGGTGCTGGCGCTGGGCTTCCTGCTGATCCTGTCGATGACCGCGACCACCCTGCTGCAGGTCGTCTTCGCGCACCTGCCTTCGGTACTGCCGGCGATCGGCTACCTGACCAGCCTGGCGCTCTACACCGTCGGCTTTGCCTTCCTCTACCACTACCTGCCCGACCGCCGCGTGGCGTGGCGCCAGGCCTTCATCGGCGGTGCGATCACCTCGGCCCTGTTCGCGCTCGGCCGCTATGGCATCGGCCTGTACATCGCCACGGTCGCGCCCGGCAGCGCGTATGGCTCGATGGGCGCACTGGTGATCTCGCTGGTCTGGATCTACTACGCCACCGTCGTGTTCTTCGTCGGGGCGCTGATGACCTCGGTGATCGACGAACGCCTGCGTGCCCGCGCCTTCCTGGCCCAGGCCGGTGTCGAGCCGCCGAAACCGGGCGAACCGGTCGGCACCTAGTAGACTAGCGGCACCCCCGCTTCCGCGCGTGGCCGTGACCGGCCATGCCCCTGCCTGCTGCCCATGGCCCGTATCCCCGACGCATTCATCGACGACCTGCTGGCCCGCTCCGACATTGTCGAGGTAGTGGGCAGCCGCGTGCCGTTGAAGCGCCAAGGCAAGGAATATGCGGCGCGCTGCCCGTTCCATGACGAGCGCTCGGCCTCGTTCACGGTCTCGCCGACCAAGCAGTTCTATCACTGCTTCGGCTGCGGCGCGCATGGCACGGCGATCAGTTTCCTGATGAATTACGACCGCCTCGAGTTTCTCGACGCGGTCGATGAGTTGGCCAAGCGCGTCGGCATGGAAGTGCCGCGCGATTCCCAGCCGCGCACCGCGCAGCAGCAGGACGACAGCCGCGATCTGTACTCGGCGCTGGACGCGGCCACGCGGTTCTTCCAGACCGCGCTGAAGGGCAGCGACAAGGCGCGCGCCTACCTGGACCAGCGCGGTGTCGATGAAGAGAACCGCGAGCGCTTCGCCATCGGTTACGCACCGGACGGCTACAGCGCGCTGAAGGATGCGCTGGGCAAGGACGAGCGGCGGATGAAGCTGCTCGACCGCGCCGGGCTGTTTTCCAAGAACGACCGCGGCCACGTCTACGACAAGTTCCGCGACCGGGTCATGTTCCCGATCTTCGACCGCCGCGGCCGCGTGATCGCGTACGGCGGCCGTGTGATGGAGAAAGATGACGGACCGAAGTACCTCAACTCGCCCGAGACCGCGCTGTTCCACAAGGGCCGCGAGCTGTACGGCCTGTGGCAGGTGCGCCAGGCCAACCAGAAGATCGAGCGGCTGATCGTGGTCGAGGGCTACATGGACGTGGTCTCGCTGTTCCAGTTCGGCGTCACCCAGGCGGTGGCCACGCTGGGCACGGCGACCACGCCGGACCACGCCGAGCTGCTGTTCCGCAACGCGCCGGACGTGTTCTTCTGCTTCGATGGCGATGCCGCCGGTCGTCGCGCCGGCTGGCGTGCGCTGGAGTCGGTGCTGCCGCGCATGAAGGACGGCCGCCAGGCCTTCTTCCTGTTCCTGCCCGATGGCGAAGACCCGGACACCATCGTGCGCAAGGAAGGCCGCGAGGGCTTCGATGCGCGCCTGCAGCAGGCCACGCCGCTGTCGCAGTTCTTCTTCGACGAGCTCACCCGTGAAGTCAACATGGGCACGCTCGACGGCAAGGCACGCCTGGCCGAACGGGCCAAGCCGATGCTGGCGCAGATTCCCGATGGCGCCTTCGGCGACCTGATGAAGCAGCAGCTGACCACGCTGACCGGCCTGGGTGCCAAGCCCAGTGCATCCGCGCAGCCCTCGCGGCAACCACAGCGCGCGGTGGCGCCGGCACAGCGCCGCAGCCTGGTGCGCGCAGCCATCGCGATCCTGCTGCAGCAGCCCTCGCTGGCGATGACGCTGGAAGGCCACCATTTCACCGGCCTGCGCCTGCCCGGCATCGATCTGCTGACCGAGCTGCTGACCCTGGTCGAGCAGCGCCCGGACATCAGCACGGGCGCGCTGCTGGAGCATTTCGAGGGCCGCGAGGAGCAGGAATCACTGCACAAGCTGGCCGCGCAGACCCTGCCCGGCGATGAGGCGATGTGGACCCAGGAGCTGCATGACGCGGTCGCCCAGCTGGAGAAACAGCTGCTGATGCAACGCCTCGATGAGCTTCAGGCAAAGCAGAGCCAGCAGGGTCTGGACGATACTGACAAGTACGAGCTGCGCGAACTGCTCAAGGCGCGCAGCACCCTCCGCTTCTGACCGACGGAGCAGTCGTGGCTTCCCACATCGTGAATCCTGCCGCATCGATCGTCCGCCTGCTTCGCCTTGGCATCTTCGCTGCGCTGTTCGCGCTGGCCCTGCCCGCCTGGGCCGCGGAACTGCCGTTCGCGCAGCCACGACCGCAGCTCTACACCGCCGGGCAGCCCAGCGCCGCCGAGTTGCAGCAGGCCGCCGCGGCCGGGGTCACCACCCTGATCGACCTGCGCCAGCCCGACGAAGCGCGTGGCTTCGATGAAACCGCCGCTGCCGAACGCCTGGGCCTGCGCTATGTGCGCATCCCGGTTGCCGGTGCCGCCGGCCTGACCGAGGCCAATGCGCAGGCCCTGCGTACCGCGCTCGCGCAGAGCCAGGGGCCGGTGCTGCTGCACTGCGCCTCCGGCAACCGCGCCGGTGCGCTGCTGGCGCTGCTGCAGGCGCGCGAGGGCGCCTCGGTGGAGGATGCCCTTACGTTCGGCCGCGCCGCCGGCATGACCTCGCTGGAAGCACCGACCCGTGTCCTGCTGGAGCAGGACGCCGCGCGTTGATCGTGCCCTTCTTCCCCCGCTTACTTCCCTGCTCTACAGGAGCCTGCCCACCATGACCCGCTGGTGGTCGCGCCTGCGACCGGACAACTTCACCCTCGCCCTGCTCTGCACCGTGCTGCTGGCCTCCTTCCTGCCGATGCACGGCGCCGCGGCCATGGTGCTCGACGATGTCACCAACGTCGCCATCGCCGCGCTGTTCTTCCTGCACGGTGCGCGGCTGCCGCGGGAATCGATCGTCGCCGGCCTGCTGCACTGGCGCCTGCACCTGACCATCCTGGCCTGCACCTTCGTGCTGTTCCCGCTGCTGGGGCTGATGTTCAAACCGCTGGACGGCTGGCTGCTGACACCGGAGCTCTACATCGGCGTGCTGTTCCTGTGCGCGCTGCCGTCCACCGTGCAGTCGTCGATCGCGTTCACCTCGATCGCGCGCGGCAACGTGCCGGCGGCCGTATGCAGCGCCTCGCTGTCGAGCATCCTGGGTGTGTTCCTGACCCCGTTGCTGCTGGCGCTGCTGGCCGGTACCGAAGGCGGCATGCACAACCCCGGCCAGGCCATCGTCAGCATCATGCTGCAGCTGCTGGTGCCGTTCGTGGCCGGCCATCTGCTGCGCCCGTGGATCGCCCGCTGGGTGGAAAAGCAGCGCGCCCTGCTGCGCTACACCGACCAGGGCACGATCCTGCTGGTGGTCTACTCTGCCTTCGGCGAAGCCGTCAGCGAAGGACTGTGGAGCAAGACCCCGCTGCTGTCGCTGGTGAGCGTGGCGGTGGTGGCAGCGGTACTGCTCGGCATCGCGATGCCGCTGATCCGCTTCATCGCACGCCGGTTGGGCTTCAACCGCGAGGATGAAATCACCATCCTGTTCTGCGGCTCGAAGAAGAGCCTGGCCACCGGCGTGCCGATCGCGAAGGTGCTGTTCGCCGGCGGCAGCCTCGGTGCGATCGTGCTGCCGATCATGATCTACCACCAGATCCAGCTGATCGTCTGCGCGATGATCGCGCAGCGGTATGCGCGTGATCCGGTGGAACCGATGAAGGGTGACGGAGGCAGTTGAGCTCGCTCAACTGCCTGACGCTGCGGCGCGGGCCATCCCAGCCGCAAGCAGCTAGTCCACCCATCTCGCCACGCTGAATCGCGGCACCCATATCTGCAGATCGTATGAACGGTCGGTGCCCGTCTTCTGCAGCGGCGAAGGCCCGGTGTATGCCACCAACGATCGCGCACCGCATTGCCGATGCTGCGCGCAGGCCCACGCCTCTCCGCTGCGAGCATCCACGCGGACCGCATAGGGCTGGAGCGCGAGCAGCAAGGCGGTCATCGGCGGCCACGGCAGCCCCTCTGGCTGAGTGCGCATGGCATGCACATTGCCGGTCAGTACCAGCAGCCGCCCATCGGAAGGCAACGTTGCGTGGTGTGCGCGCAGTGCTTCCGCCATCGCCGCATCACGCGCGCCGGTACCGGCCTGTGCCGCCGGCAGCACCTGGTCGAACCCAAAGACCTGCACATCGTGGCCCTGCGCGCGCAGCACCCGCACCGCCTCGATCAGCGACAGCGTGTCTTCATTGCGGCGGCCGTCGTGCGGTTTACCGGCGGTCCGCCAATAGGAGGTAGTGCGTACCGCCTGGCGTGCTGCGGCATCACCGTTGGAGGACAGGTAGGTGGCCAGCCGGGCGTTCTCGGTCGCCGGCAGTTCCAGCCCAAGGTGCAGCGGGGTGCCCTGCGCGACATAAGCTTGGACAAGTTCCTGGATAAGCTGCGGCATCTCGCGCGTACCGTGCAGTTCGCCCAGCACGATCAGGCGCGCATCGCCTGCATGCCGCATGATCTGCGTGGCTGTCTCATCGCGTGCAGGCGCGGCAATCGCCGCGCTGCACAGAAGTGTCATGGCCAGTACTGCACTTCGCATCCATCGTTTCATGCCGTCACGTCCTGTTCGGTCATGACAGCAATGGCGACGTTTGCGGGAAATTCAATGTGTCGCAGCGCACCCGCCCCTACAACCAGGGCAGCATCCAGTGGTCCACCATCAGGAAGGCGAACAACGCCATCAGGTAGACGATGGAGTAGCCGAACATCTTCATCGAGAACAGTTCGTCCGGCGGGTTGAGCATGCGCCAGGCGTACCAGAGGAAGACCGCGTTGAGCACGATCGCGCCGCCGAGGTAGAACATACCGCTCATGCCGAACACGACCGGCAGGATGCTGACGATGGCCAGTGCGATCGAATAGACCATGATCGACTTGCGGGTGTACGCCACGCCATGGGTCACCGGCAGCATCGGGATCTCCGCCTTGGCGTAATCCTCGCGGCGGAAGATCGCCAGCGCCCAGAAGTGCGGCGGGGTCCAGATGAAGATGATCAGCACCAGCAGCGACGCGTAGGCCCAGTCCCACGGGCCCTGCATGCCGGTGATCGCGGCCCAGCCCAGCATCGGCGGGGTGGCGCCGGCGAGGCCGCCGATGACGATGTTCTGCGAGGTCGCGCGCTTGAGGTACACGGTGTAGATCACCGCGTAACCGATCAGCGAGGCGAAGGTCAGCACGGCGGTGATCACGTTGACCCAGACCACCAGGATCGTCATCGACAGCGCGATCAGCAGGCCGGCGAAGACCAGCACCTGCCACGGCTTGACCTTGCCCACCACCAGCGGGCGCCACGAGGTGCGCGCCATCTGCGCATCGATGCGCGCGTCCAGCAGCTGGTTGATCGCCGCGGCGGCCGAGGCGGCCAGCCAGATGCCGAGGAAGCCGAGGGCGCCGTCCAGCGCCTGCTGCGCGGTCGGCACGCCGGGGATGGCCAGGAACATGCCCACCAGCGCGGTGAACACGATCAGGGCGACGACCTTGGGCTTGGTCAGATCCCAGTACTGACGGTAACTGGCCATGCCGTCAGCCTGCCTGCACGGCAGGGGACGCAGCGCTGGCCTTGCCACCATCGGCATCCGGCGCACGCAGGCGCGCCAGCAGCGTCACCAGCACGAACAACAGCGCCACGGCGCCCCCGCTGTGCGCGACGGCCACTTCCAGCGGCACCGCCAGCTTCACGTTGAGGATGCCCAGGGTGATCTGCAGCACCACCAGCAGGCCCAATGCGCTCGCCCAGCCGCGCATGCTCGGCAGGCGGAACAGGCGCACGGAGAGCCACAGCAGGTAGACAGCCACCACGATCGCCATCAGCCGGTGCGCCATCTGGATCGCGATGCGCGACGCGCCATCGAGCACGCCCCCTTCGTAATCCACGCCGATGCCGCGCCACAGGGTGAAGCCTTCCTTGAAGTCATGCGGCGGCCACCACTGGCTGACGCAGCGCGGGAAGTTGTCCAGCGAGGCGCTGCCGCCACCGCAGGCGAGTGCGGCGTAGTTGGCGCTGACCCAGCCGCCGAGGGCGATCTGCGCGACCAGCACGGCCACGCCGGCGCGGATCAGCCATTTCAGCTTTGGTGCTTCGGCGAGAGTGATCGGCATATGCGTGGCGCGCCACGCCATCCACACCAGCAGACCGAACATCAGCATGCCGCCGAGCAGATGGCCCATCACCACGATCGGTTTGAGCAGCCAGGTGACCGTCCACATGCCGAGCAGGGCCTGGAAGATCACCACCGCCAGCGTCAGCAGGGCCGCGCGGGC
The DNA here is from genome assembly GCF_013409105.1 of Stenotrophomonas sp. JAI102. NCBI lineage: Bacteria > Pseudomonadati > Pseudomonadota > Gammaproteobacteria > Lysobacterales > Lysobacteraceae > Stenotrophomonas > Stenotrophomonas sp. JAI102. The sequence continues at coordinate 21,625 of NZ_JACCCI010000005.1, read as the reverse complement.
CAGGTCGATGTTTGTCCATCGCAGTGCGGCGATCAGCAGGATCGCCTCGCCGATGATCGCCAGGATGCTCGCCGGAACGTGCATCCCCATCATGTACAGCGGTATGCCGGTCGCCACCAGCACACAGGCGGTGATCACCGCGGTGCTGCCCCAGCGACGACGGCGCGTGGCCAGCAGCGCCAGGGTGAGGATCTCGATGCCGAGTGCGCCAGCCAGGAAACGGTGAACCTGCTCGCGCCACGCCTTGTGCGTTTCCAGCGGGCGGATCTTGGCGGCCTCGTGGCCGATCACGTCCACGGCGTGCTGCGGCCAGGTGACGCGGCCATAGCAGGTCGGCCAGTCCGGGCAGCTCAGGCCCGCATCGGAGAGACGCACGAACGAACCGAACATGATCGTGCTGGCGGTCATGATCAGCGCAAACCACGCCAGACGGTGGAAATTGCGGTGCAGCACCGGGCGTGCGGAGAGGCTCATCTAAATGGAACTCACTTCAGTTTCAGCAGCGTGGCCAGGTCTTTGCGCAGACCGGCCATATCGAATCCCGGCGCGTACCGCATGATCACGAATCCATTGGGATCGATCACATACACAGGCGTGCCGGCGGCGTCATCCACGGCGGGCAAAGCGGCACGCAGGTCCGGTTGGGCGCGCAGCGCGCGCAGTGCGGGCATGCCCTGGACCTCGGCCGGCGGCGTGCCCAGCCACAGGATCTCGACATTATCGGCGTTATGGCCGAACAGCTGCCACACCTTGCCCAATCCCTGCGACAAAGTGACGCACTCGCTGGTACAGCTGGCAGACGGGGCGACGAGGATCCGCCAGGTGCGATCGTTCGGGTTCCACGGGTACGGCTGACCATCGGCCAGGGTGGGCGGCAGCGCGCGCAGATCGGCCGGCGGCTGCAGCAGCTCCCCGGTATTGCGGTGCGCGGTCGGCTGCCAGCCGGAGAAGCGCAGCACGCCCGCCAGCGCCATGGCGCCGAAGAACACGCCGAACAACGCGATCAGGGTCCAGCGGCCGCGTGAACGGGACGGCAGCCGTGCCGGGGAAGTGGCATTCATGGGCGGCATTTTCTCATGTTGAGCCGGTCAGCGCCGGGGAGTGCCACGCCGGCGGCGATGGCGACGGAATTCCAGGACCAGCGCGACCACCAGCACGGTCAACGCCAGCCCGAACCATTGCACGGCGTAGCCGAGATGGCGACTGGGCGGCAGGGTATTGGGCAGCAGCTCCAGATCGCGCGCGTAACCGCCGGGCAACGCCGGATCCAGCCGCAGCACGCGCACGGCCAGACTGCCGGGCGGCAGCGACAGCGCGCGCGCCATGTCATCGGGCGGCATCCGGCTGGCCAGCCACACGCCCGCCTGCGGGACGGGCGACAGCGCCGGCCCCAGGGCCAAGCCGGTGGCCGGCGGTGGCGCCAGCAGGCCGCTGATGGCCGTGTGGCCGGTACGCGGGGTGATCGACGGCACCACCCGATCAGGCGGCATCGGCAGCCAGCCGAGATCGACCAGCACCTGTGCGCCGTCATCACTCTGGAACGGCTGATAGACCTTGATCCCGGCGCGGCCTTCGCGGGTCTGGTTGTCGAGCAGGATCGTGCCGGGCAGGAAGCGACCGCGATCCTCCACCCAGCGCAGCTGCGGCGGCGCGGTCTGGGCCTGGCGCAGCGTGAGCGACTGCGCGCGCGCGGGCACCTGCTGGGCCAGCAACGCCTCTTTCTCATGCATGCGCTGCAGTTGCCAGCGGCCCAGCTGGCAGAACGCGAGGATGACGAGCAGCGCGGCGATCCAGCCGATCAGGCGTGTGTGCTTGCGCATCATGACAACGCCGGCAAAACGCGGTGATATAGGCACACCCGCCACGCCATCGAGCCGCGCATGAATGATTCGTTGAAAACCCTGCTGGTAATCGCGTTTCTGATCGTCATCGTCTGGAATCTGGGCGCCGGGCTGTATTACCTGCTGGTCGATCGCGGCCAGACCAAGCGCACCGTCAATGCCCTCACCCGCCGCATCGCGGTGTCGGTGGCGCTGATCGTGCTGGTGGTCATCGGCATCTACAGCGGTTGGATCAAGCCCCACGGCATCGGCGGCTGAGGCCGCACCGGCGTCGATGCGGCAGGACGTCGCACCGACGCTACAGCACGTAGACGAACAGGAACAGCATCAGCCACACCACGTCGACGAAGTGCCAGTACCACGCGGCGGCTTCGAAACCGAAGTGGTTGTCGCGGGTGAAATGCCCTTTCGAGGAGCGCAGCCACATCACCGCCAGCATGATCGTGCCGAGCAGCACGTGCACGCCGTGGAAGCCGGTGAGCATGAAGAAGGTCGAGCCGTAGATGCCCGAGCCCAGGGTGAGGTTGAGTTCCTTGTAGGCGTGGATGTACTCCTCCGCCTGCAGGGTGAGGAAGCCCACGCCGAGCAGCACGGTGATGCCCAGCCAGACCAGCAGCTGGCGGCGGTGACCGGCCTTGAGCGCGTGATGCGCGATGGTCAGGGTGACGCCGGAAGTGAGCAGGATCAGCGTGTTGATCAGCGGCAGACCCCACGCCGGGATGGTCTGGAAGTGCCCACCGATCGCGCCGGGGCCATTGGTCGGCCACGCCGCCGAATAGCCGTCCCACAACAACTCGTTGGTCATCACCCCGTCGCCCGCACCGCCCAGCCACGGCAGGCCCAGGTTGCGGGTGTAGAACAGCGCGCCGAAGAACGCGCCGAAGAACATCACTTCCGAGAAGATGAACCACACCATCCCCATCCGGAACGAGCCGTCCACCTGGCGGTTGTAGCTGCCGGCCTGCGATTCGCGCACCACGTCGCTGAACCACCAGAACATGGTCAGCACCAGCATCGCGATACCGGCGTAGAAGGTCCACTTGCCCCAGCCCGAATCGTTGAGCCAGCTGGCCACGCCGACCATGGTCACCATCATCGCGATGGAACCGATGAACGGCCATTTGCTGTGCGTGGGCACGAAGTACACGTTCGCATCGGGGCTTTGCTGGGCCATGGTCTTGGGTCCGGTCCGGATCAGGGAGCTGCACGCGCGCCGGTCGGCAGGCTGGCCGGGGCCAGCTCCGCGGACAAGGCGTCGTTCTTGTAGAAGGTGTAGGACAGGGTGATCGTGGTGATGTTGGCCGGCAGGTCGGGATCGACGATGAAGCGCACCGGCATGTCGCGCTTCTCACCGGCCTGCAGGGTCTGCGCGGTGAAGCAGAAGCACTCGGTCTTGCTGAAGTAGCCCGACGCCTTGGCCGGCGCCACCGAGGGCACCGCGCTGCCGACCAGCGCGCGGTCGCTGTCATTGCGTGCGAAGTACAGCGCTTCGTTGAGCTCGCCGGGCACCACATCCATCGTCAGCTGCTCGGGATGGAAGGCCCAGGGCAGCTTGGAATTCACCCCGCCATCGAACTCGACCCGCACCGTGCGCTTGCCGGTGGTCGCCGCCGCGGACGCAGCGGCGCCGGGGCCACGCTCCAGGCGCACGCCGAACACCTTCTCGCAGGCGATGCGGTACAACGGCACCAGCGAGAAGGTGAGCACGAATACCGCCAGCGCCACCCCAATCAGGCGGGGCAGGCCCGCATGACGTGCGGGGGCGGCCGGGCGCGGATCGCTCATCGCCCGATCACCCCGCTGAGGATGAAGCCGGCATAGACCATCACCGCGACGATGCCGACCGCCCACGCGGTGCGATGCGCGCGGCGACGCTGCAGGGCCTGCTCATCCGGAGTACGCGTTGTGCTGGTCATGAGCGACCTCAATGGGTGATGTCGTCATGGGCCAGATCACCCGGACGGATGGTCGGCGGCGTGGTGAAGGTATGCGCCGGTGCGGGCGAGGGAATCGTCCACTCCAGGCCACGTGCGCCTTCCCAGCAACGATCCGCGGCCTTCGCGCCGTGGCGCAGCGAGTGCCACAGGATCGCGGCCATCATGAAGGGCGTAATGAACATGCCGAACGCACCGATCGAACTGATCAGGTTCCAGTCGGCGAAGGCCACGCTGTAGTCGGGGATGCGTCGCGGCATGCCGGCCAGGCCGAGGAAATGCTGCGGGAAGAACAGCAGGTTCACGAACACGATCGACCACCAGAAATGCACCTTGGCCCAGGTTTCGCTGTACATGCGCCCGGTCCACTTCGGCCACCAGTAGTACACCGCGGCGATCAGCCCGAACACCGCACCGGTGACCAGCACGTAGTGGAAGTGCGCGACCACGAAATAGGTGTCGTGGTACTGGAAGTCGGCCACCACGATCGCCAGCATCAGGCCGGAGAAGCCGCCGATGGTGAACAGGATCACGAAGGCCACCGCCCACAGCATCGGTGCTTCGAAGGTGAGCGAGCCGCGCCACATGGTGCTGACCCAGTTGAACACCTTCACCCCGGTCGGGATGGAGATGAGCATCGTGGCGAACATGAAGTAGATCTCGCCACCCAGCGGCATGCCCACGGTGAACATGTGGTGGGCCCAGACGATGAAGGACAGGAAGGCGATCGCGGCGATCGCGTAGACCATGGCCTGGTAGCCGAACAGCGGCTTGCGGCTGAAGGTCGGGATGATCTCGCTGACCACGCCGAACGCCGGCAGGATCATGATGTAGACCTCCGGGTGCCCGAAGAACCAGAAGATGTGCTGGTACATCACCGGGTCACCGCCACCGGCGGCATTGAAGAAGCTGGTCCCGAAGAACTTGTCGGTGAGCAGCATCGTCACCGCACCGGCGAGCACCGGCATCACCGCGATCAGCAGGAACGCGGTGATCAGCCAGGCCCAGCAGAAGATCGGCATCTTCAGCAGGTCGATCCCGGGGGCGCGCATGTTGAGCACGGTGGCGATGATGTTGATCGCCCCCATGATCGAGCTGATGCCGGCCACGTGGATGGCGAACACGCTGAAGGCCACGTTGTAGCCACCCTGCAGCGACAGCGGCGGGTACAGCGTCCAGCCACCGGCGGGGGCGCCGCCCGGCAGGAACAGGGTCAGCAGCAGCAGGCTGAAGGCCACCGGCAGCAGCCAGAACGACCAGTTGTTCATGCGCGGCAGGGCCATGTCCGGCGCGCCGATCTGCAGCGGGATCATCCAGTTGGCCAAGCCGACGAAGGCCGGCATCACGCCACCGAAGATCATCACCAGCGCATGCACGGTGGTCATCTGGTTGAAGAACTCGGGCTTGACGAACTGCAGGCCCGGTTGCGCCAGCTCAGCGCGGATGATCACGCTCATCGCCGCGCCGATGATGAACATGATGAAGCTGAAAAGCAGGTAGAGCGTGCCGATGTCCTTGTGGTTGGTCGAGAAGAACCAACGCTCGAAGAACCCCTGCTGATGCCCGTGATGCCCGTCGTGGTCAACTGCGGAATGCGCCATCGCAACTACACCTCACTGTATCCGGTGGTACCCGCATCCGCCGGTTGGCGGACGCGGCTCGATTTCAGGCGTTGCTGTCTGTTGCTGCAGCGACCGGCTCGCTGGCCGGTGCCGGGGTGGCCTCGGCCGGGGCGGCCGGCGCAGGAGCGGGAGCCGCCTCGGGCGCAGGTGCCGGGGCAGGCTTCTTCGAGGCCAGCCACTTCTGGTAGTCCTCCTTGGAGACCGCCTCGACCACGATCGGCATGAAGCCATGGTCCTTGCCGCACAGCTCGGCGCACTGACCGCGGTACACGCCGACCTGCTCGATGTTGGTCCAGGCCTCGTTGATGAAGCCGGGGATCGCATCCTGCTTCCAGCCCAGCGCCGGCACCCACCACGCGTGGATCACGTCGTCGGAGGTGATCACGAAGCGCACCTTGGTATCGACCGGCAGCACCAGGCGGTTGTCGACATCCAGCAGGTAGTGCGGATGGCTGTCGCGGGTCGGCACGACGCCACTCTGGCGCACGCGGTCGGACTCACGGTCCAGGCGGCTGGTGAAGCTGACATTCTCGCCGAGGTATTCGTACTTCCACATCCACTGATAGCCGGTGACCTTGACGGTCATTTCCGAATCGCGGGTGTCGTAGAACTTGATCAGGTTGGCCGTGGCCGGCCACGCCATCACCACCAGGATGATCACCGGGATCACGGTCCAGATGACCTCGGCCCTGGTGTTGTGGCTGAAGGTGGCGGCAACCGCGCCCTTGGATTTGCGGAACTTGAAGATCGCGTAGAACAGCGCGCCGAACACCAGCACCCCGATCACGGTACAGACCCACAGTGAGAACAGGTTGGACTCCCACGCCAACCGCGAGCTCTGGGTCACCCCCTTGCCCATGTTCAACTGCCACGGTTTGGGGTCGGCCGCCTGGGCCCAGCCCATGGCCGGCGCCAGCAGCGCGACCCCGCTCAACACTGTCTTCCCGAACGTACTGCCCCACTTTCTGCATTGCTTCATTGCCTAGACCCTTAGCGTCGTCGGTTGCGGCCGTCATTGGCCGCGAGCAAGCCTTCTAGTTTCTGAGCCAGTACCTGGCGTTCGGCCGGTGCGAGGAAACTTCCCACGTCCACCTGCCTACCGCTGGATGCCAGCCGGACTCTGCGTTCATCGGCGATCAGCCTCACCCAGTGCGGGTGGGCGCTGAACACCGGCGAATGCCCGGGTGCGGGAATCACTTCCACGCACGCCGGCACTACCCGGATCTCTTCCTGCCGTTCTCCACTGCGCCACACCGTGCGCAGCGCCACTGCCAGCAACGCGCTGTACAGCAGAGCAAACACGGGGGCGAATACGTTGCCGGTGAACCAGCCCAGGCCGGCCGCCAGCCACATCACCCCCGCCAACACCACAAACAACAGGACGAACTGCCGGGCATCGAGCGCCCGTGGGGGACGCAGCCGCAGTTGCGTCCCTGATCCGTCCGGAGCGATGAGCACCTCGATCATGTCGCAACCGCGTTTTTCCTGCCGCGGGAAACGTCTCGATGGTAGCCCTGCTCTCCAGCGAGTAGCAAGGGTCCATTCACAGTTTCGGGAATGGTGCAATACAGCATCGACTGCGGCGGCCGTTTTGACGAAAACAGCACAATAAACAGTGGCCGGGTCGAATCCGCCGAATCCCCCTGTATGAAAGGCTATGGGACGGATGGGGCCGGCCACGGAAAGCACTTGACTCGCCCAAAAAACGATTAAAATGGTCAAGTTCTCCACGAGCCGACCGGCATGACTGCATCTTCTGTCCTTCCCCCTGCCCCGGCATCGTCCGGCGCCGCCCGCCCGCCGCTGCTGTCCCCTGAGCTGCCGGCCGTTCCCAATGCGTTCCGCCAGGCGATCACCGATGCCTGGTTGAAGGACGAGGCCACCCATGTGCGCGAGCTGCTCGAACAGGCACGCCTGCCGGCCGCCGAGCAGGCCAAGGTGCAGGCCACTGCCGCCGACCTGGTCAAGCGCGTGCGCGTGCGTGCGCAGGACCAGGGTGCGATCGAAGCCTTCATGCGCCAGTACGACCTGGGCAGCGAGGAAGGCGTGCTGCTGATGTGCGTGGCCGAAGCCCTGCTGCGCATTCCGGACCAGGACACCGCCGACAAGCTGATCCGCGACAAGCTCGGCGACGCCGACTGGAAGAAGCACATGGGCGGCAGCGACTCGGTGCTGGTCAACGCCTCCACCTGGGGCCTGATGCTGACCGGCCGCCTGGTCCAGATCAACGATTCCACCCGCGCCGACGTGCCGGGCGCGTTCAAGCGCCTGATCGGCCGCGTGGGTGAGCCGGTGATCCGCCTGGCCGTGCGCCAGGCGATGAAGATCATGGGCCACCAGTTCGTCATGGGTCGCACCATCGACGAAGCGCTGTCGCGCTCGCACAAGGGCGACAACGCCAGCTACCGCTATTCGTTCGACATGCTCGGCGAAGGCGCGCTGACCATGAAGGATGCCAAGCGTTACCTGGAAGATTACCGTCGCGCGATCCACTCGATCGGTGGCGACCACAAGGCCCGCGGCGGCCGTCCGGATGGCGACGTCAATTCGGCTCCGGGCATCTCGATCAAGCTCTCCGCGCTGTACCCACGCTACGAGCACGCCAAGCGCGCACGCGTCATGGCCGACCTGGTCCCGGGCGTGCTCGAACTGGCGCAGTTGGCCAAATCGTACGGCATCGGCTGCACCGTCGACGCCGAAGAAACCGACCGCCTGGAGCTGTCGCTGGACATCATCGACACCGTGGTCAGCGATGCCTCGCTGGCCGGCTGGGAAGGCTTCGGTGTGGTCGTGCAGTCGTACCAGAAGCGCACCCCGTACACGATCGACTACCTGGCCGACCTGGCCCGTCGCATCGGTCGTCGCCTGCAGGTCCGCCTGGTCAAGGGCGCGTACTGGGATGCGGAAATCAAGCGTGCACAGATCGAGGGCCTGCCGGCCTATCCGGTGTTCACCCGCAAGCAGAACACCGACGTGTCCTACCTGGCCTGTGCCAAGCGTCTGTTCACGCACAGCGATGCGATCTACCCGATGTTCGCCACGCACAACGCGCACACCATCGCGGCGGTGCAGGCGATCGCCAAGGGCGGCCAGTACGAGCACCAGAAGCTGCACGGCATGGGCGACGACCTGTACGCCGAAGTGGTGCCGGCCGACCGACTGAACGTGCCGTGCCGCGTGTACGCGCCGGTCGGTTCGCATGAAGACCTGCTGCCGTACCTGGTGCGTCGTCTGCTCGAGAACGGCGCCAACTCCAGCTTCGTCAACCGCATCACCGACGACAACGTGGCCATCGACGACCTGATCCGCGATCCGGTCGAAGTGGTCTCCGCGTTCGCGTCCATCCCGCATCCGAAAATCCCGCTGCCGGTCGATCTGCTGCGCAGCCAGAACCATGACAGGAAGAACTCCATGGGCGTCAATCTCGCCAACGACAACGATCTGCGCGCTCTGGCCGAGCAGCTCAACGCCGCCGTGAAGCCGTGGCACGCCGCGCCGCTGGTGCCGGGTGCCAACCCGACCGGCGCGCTGTTGAACGTGACCAACCCGGCCGACACCCGCCAGGTCGTCGGCCAGTGGCAGCCGGCCGACAGCGCCACCGTCGAGAAGGCGCTGGCCAATGCGGTGGCCGCGCAGCCGGCCTGGAACCGTACCCCGGCCGCCAGCCGCGCCGCAATCCTGGAGCACGCGGCCGACCAGCTGGAAGCGCGTCTGCCCGAGTTCATGGCGCTGTGCGTCAAGGAAGCCGGCAAGAGCCTGCCCGACGGCATCGCCGAAGTGCGCGAAGCGGTCGACTTCCTGCGCTACTACGCCAAGCAGGCCCGCGAGCAGTTCGGCCATGCCGAAAAGCTGCCGAGCCCGACCGGTGAATCCAACGAGCTGCAGCTGCATGGCCGCGGCGTGTTCGTCTGCATCAGCCCGTGGAACTTCCCGCTGGCGATCTTCCTCGGCCAGGTCAGTGCCGCACTGGCGGCCGGCAACAGCGTGATCGCCAAGCCGGCGGAACAAACCAACCTGATCGGCTACTACGCGGTGAAGCTGCTGCTCGACGCCGGCGTGCCCGAAGGCGTGCTGCAGTTCCTGCCGGGCGATGGCGCCACCGTCGGTGCGGCCCTGACCGCCGACCCGCGCGTGGCCGGCGTGGCCTTCACCGGCTCGACCGACACCGCCCGTGCGATCAACCGCGCGATGGCCGCACGCGACGCCGCGATCGGTGTGCTGATCGCCGAAACCGGTGGCCAGAACGCCTTCATCGCCGACTCCTCGGCGCTGCCGGAGCAGCTGGTCAAGGATGCGATCGGTTCGGCGTTCACCTCGGCCGGCCAGCGTTGCTCGGCCGCGCGCGTGCTGTTCGTGCAGGACGACATCGCCGACAAGGTGATGACCATGCTGTCCGGTGCGATGGCCGAACTGAAGGTCGGCGACCCCGGCCTGCTGTCGACCGATGTCGGCCCGGTGATCGATGCCGACGCGCTGCAGATCCTCAAGGATCACGCGGTACGCATGGAGAAGGACGCCCGTCTGATCGCCGCTGCCACGCTCGGCGAAGAAGCCGCGCACGGCACCTTCTTCGCCCCGCGTGCGTACGAACTGAAGAACCTGGACCAGCTGCACAAGGAAATCTTCGGGCCGGTGCTGCACGTGATCCGCTGGAAGGGCGATCAGCTCGACGCGGTGATCGACCAGATCAACGCGACCGGCTACGGCCTGACCCTGGGCGTGCATTCGCGCATCGATGAGACCGTCGACCGCATCTCCTCGCGCATCAATGTCGGCAACGTGTACGTCAACCGCAACCAGATCGGTGCGGTGGTCGGCGTGCAGCCGTTCGGCGGCCAGGGCCTGTCGGGCACCGGCCCGAAGGCCGGCGGTCCGCACTACCTGCTGCGCTTCGCCACCGAAAAAACCGTCACCGTCAACACCACGGCGGCCGGCGGCAATGCGTCGCTGCTGACGTTGGGCGACTGATTCCCGGCGTCCTGTGTTGAACGAAAAACCCCGCGAAAGCGGGGTTTTTTTTGGATCATGGCGGGTGCCAAAGAAGCCCTGCCAGTGGCCGGCACTACTCTCCGATCGACTCGATCTCGTCGCGCATCAGCAGCTCGTTGCCCATGTAGCGCTCGAACCGGATGCGGCCGAACCCGGCGGCGTACCAGGCCTCGATGCGGCTGTCTTCGAAGGTGGCGGTGACGTGGCAGGTGTCCTTGAAGGTACGCGGCTGGTAGCCGACCTGCGCTTCCACGTCCTCGAAGCCGACGAAGGTGTAGTCGGAGAAGCCGTCATAGTCGATCGCCTCGACGGTGTCTTCGGCATGGTTCGTGCGCTCGCCCTTGCCGTTGACGTCGAAACGATCGCCCGGCTTGGCGTTCGCCGGGAACGTCGGCGCGGGCTTGAACACGTCGGTCATCACCGGCTTGGCGCCGTCGCCACCCCAGGCGGACATGCCAAGGCGCTCCTGGCCGAGGAGCTGGCGGCCGCTCGCATCGTAGTAGCTGGCGCTACCGACACCACCGCCGGCACTGTTTACCTTGATCGCCTCCTGGCCGGCAAACGTGGCCTTCTCGATGGTCAGCGTTTCATCACTGGTGGACCACGACAGGCCCGGGGTCAACGTAAAACAGGCGGCGAACTCCGGTGCAGCGAGGGCCGGGAGCGAGAGACCGGCTAGGCCAAGAGCGAGCGCGGAGCGCAGAAGCAGAGACGACATATACAGATCCTTGTCAGCAGTCATGACCCGCGCCATGCGCGGATCGGTGCGGGATTGTACGCGTTGCACCTGCGTGGGCGGTACGCGAAAAGTCCGTGCGGCCACGGATGAGATCCATAGCGGTGTCCGGCCGTGCGCAACGACCCGCGCCTGTTTCTGGTGTCCTTGATCGCGCCCAGTGCGCGCGCGGCAACGCCGTCCGATCCGCGCTGTTGGTCGACCGCGCCGCGCAGTTGAAGCAATCGAGCACGCACTTCTTCAGGCCGCCTCCCCCTGATGGGACGCTTCGCCCCGCGGGCGGATGAAGTAACAGGGTTTGGCTTCCCGCTCGCCGACACCGATGACGTACTGCTCCGCTGAGACAATCCGCTCCAGCCATTCCGGAACATCCTGGTCCCAACGTGCATCAGGGAAGACATAAGGGAAAACGGATTCGTATGGATTCGGCGAGTGCACGAACACCGCATCATAGGCGGTGTCTGCGCACAGCATGACCCAACACTGCGTCTTGAGCTCGCGCTCGCGGAGCGCTTCGTCCAACCTGCCAAGCAAGCGGATCGCAATCTTCGCCGCCGATACGCGATCCTCGATGGATCTGTTGCCTTTTCCCCGCCAATCCGGGTGCGTATGGGAGTAGTTGAACCACTCTGATCTCGCCCAGTCCTCTACCCTGAGCGCTGCCTTGCGCTCCTCGCGCGACCAGTACGCGTCCATCTTCTTCCTGTAACGACGATCCATTGGTTGCTCGGTCATTGCATTTGGTCAGCCTGGCGGGTGATGACAACGTCGTTGATGGCGCCCAACAAGCAAAAGGCCTCGCTTGCGCGGGGCCTTTTGCCATTCAAACAACCGGTGCAGCTGCGTCGATCAGAACTTGTAGTTGAACGAAGCGGCCAGGACGTCGCCACGGACCTTGTACTTGCCGTTCAGCGAGTTGCCCTGGTTGTTGGTGGTGCCACCGATGATCACGTCCGGATCCTTGGTGAACAGGTGGGTGTAACCGAAGTTGTATTCGGTGTTCGCCGACGGGGTCCAGCCCACGCCCATCGACAGCCACTTGCGGCTGGTGTCCGGCACGCGCACGTCGCGGTGTGCGTTGGTGGTCGGGGTCTGGTCCAGCGCGATACCGCCACGCAGGGTCACGGTGTCGCTCAGCTTGAAGTCGGCACCCAGCGAGACGAAGGTCGTATCGCGGTAGCCGAACTCCAGCACCGAATCGGGCTGGCTGGAGGCGTAGTCGATGGTGACCTGGTCGAACGCGGTCGACCAGGCGGTACGGGTGACATCACCCATCACGGTCCAGCGGTCGTTGACGTTGTGGGTGACGCTCAGGGTCGCCGAGGCCGGCAGGGTCAGCGTGGCCTTGCCCGAGGTGCTCACGAAGTTGCCCGGCTGGGCGCGTGCGAGCACGGCAGCCGCGTTCGTCGGCACGTCGAAGGTGGCGTCGCCGCCGGTGATCTTGTGCTCGACCTTGGAGCGGTAGCTGATGCCGATGTGGGTGTTCTCATCGGGGCTGAACAAGCCGCCGACGGTCCAGCCCACGGCGTTGTTGTCGCCTTCGACGGTCAGCTTGCCATCGGCGCTGCCCGGCGCGAAGCCCGGAACGCGGGCCTGGGCCAGCGCGGTGCCGAAGTCGATCTGGTTGCTCAGTTCGATGGTCAGGTGCTCGACGAACACGGACGCGCCGAAGGACACGTACGGGTTGACGTCGTAGGACGCGGCGAAGCCCAGGTCGATGGCCTTCATGTCGGTCTTCAGACCGCTGTAACGGCCGACCCAGCCATTGTCATAGTCGGTCTTGAAGCCGAACGGGGCGGTCAGCGAGACGCCGAAGTGCGCCTGCTCGCCGATCGGCATGTGGAAGTACGCGGCCGGGACCGGGGCGATCATGCCGGCGTCGCCGCCGTCACCGCCGGTCTGCGGCTGGCCGGTCGGCTTGCGGCCGGTGCCCTTGAACTTGGCCGAGAAGCTGATGGCGCTCAGGTCGCCCTGGACCTGCATGCCTTCGAGCTGGCGCATGCCGGCCGGGTTGACGGCCATGATCGAGGCGTCGCCGGCGGCGCTGCCGGAACCGGCGAAGGCGCGGCCGAGGCCCTTGGCGCTGTTTTCCTTCAGCTGGAAGGCGGCAGCGTTGACGTGGCCCACGGCCAGGACACCGGCAATGCCGACGGCCAGGGCGGTGACGCGGGCAAGAGTGGAAGCGGTATGCATTGTTGTTTCTCTCCGGAAAGCGGTGATGTTGGCAACGCGCGCCTGCGCCGCCCCTCCCCTTGATGGGTCAGGACAACGCGCCGGATTCCCCTCCCGACATACGACGCCGTATGCGAGTATACCGAGAGCGGTTAATGAAACAATAACGTGTGTCGCCCTTGTGGCTATTCATGCTGAACACGACATATCCCCGTCAGCCCGGCCACCGCGCTAGGCTAGTGCCCGCATGTTCGTGTCGACCCCCTCCCGCAAGAAAGCCGCTTACCGCTGGGCCACCCCCCTGCTGTTCGCCGCGCTGTGGACGGCCTTCCTGTGGTCGATCTCCCGCCCGGACGATGCCCGTCGCAGCCTGTGGATGGATTGGGGCGCGCTGTCCACCGGCCTGACCCACCCGCTGGACTGGTGGGCGACCCTGCAGGACGGCAGTGTGCTGCGGCTGTTCACCGCGCTGTTCCTGCACGCGGACTGGTCCCACCTGCTGGGCAACCTGGTGTTCCTGCTGATCTTCGGGCTGCCGGCCGAGCGCGTGCTGGGACCGTGGCGGCTGATGCTGCTGTTCCTGGTGGGCGGGGCGATCTCCAACCTGACCGCGATCTACACGATGGGCAGCCCGGACCAGATCATCATCGGGGCCAGCGGCGCGGTGTCGGCGCTGATCGGCGCCTACCTGGCGCTGTTCCCGGGCGCGCGGCTGGGCGTGGTGATCCCGCTGGGCCTGTTCCTGGAATTCGTCCGCGCCCCGGCCTATCTGCTGATCGGGGTCTGGGCCGCACTGCAGGTGGTGTTCGCCTACATCGGCCCGACCTTCGGCATGGTGGCCTGGTGGGCGCATATCGCCGGCTTCGTGTTCGGGCTCGGCTACGGCGTGTATGTGCGCGCGGCCATCGCGCGGCGGCTGCGCAAGCGGCACGGGTTCTGAGGCCATGACCGGGAACGGGTCGGCCAACGGGTAGGGTCGGCCGACAGGTCGGCCAACGGGTAGTGCCGGCCGCTGGCCGGCTCCACGCAGGGTTGGATTCGAGCAGAGCCGGCCAGCGGCCGGCACTACCTGATGGGCTTCATGCGGAGCCGGCCAGCGGCCGGCACTACCGATCAGGGCTTGATCGGTGCCGTCGAGGCCGGGGCCTCGGGCTTGGCCGGTGCGGGCGCAGCCGGTGCAGCCGGTGCAGCCGCAGGCTGTTCGGCCGGTTTGGTTTCTGCCGGCTTCGTATCTGACGACTTCGTTTCTGCCGGCTTGACCGTTGCCTCTGCAGGCTTTGCCGCCGCCGCCCCTGCCGGCTTGGCCGCCGGCTTCTTCGCCGCCTCGGCCTTCTGCCTGGCCAGCACCGAACCCGGCTGCTTCAGTTCGGCCAGGGCATCGTTGATCGGACCATCGCCGGGCAGCACGTCACCGGCCTTGTAACCCTCGGTGCCTTCTTCATCGCCACGCAGGTGGCCCGGAAGGGTGGCTTCGCTGTAATCGGTCAGGCTGGCCGGCAGCTCGTCATCCCCGGCGCGCTTCTCCGGCTGCAGCAGCACGTCCGGGATGATGCCGGTGGCCTGGATGGACTTGCCGCTCGGCGTGAAATACCGCGCGGTGGTGAGTTTCACCGAATCACCGTTGTCCAGTGGCAGCACGGTCTGTACCGAGCCCTTGCCGAACGTGCGGCTGCCGACCACGCGGGCACGACCGTTGTCACGCAGGGCACCGGCCAGCACTTCGGAGGCGCTGGCCGAGCCGGCGTCGGCGAGGACGATGACCGGCGCGCCCTTGAGCAGATCGCCCGGGGTCGCATCGAAGCGCGCATCGCTGATCGAGATGCGGCCACGGGTGCTGACGATGTTGCCCTTCTCGAGCAGATCGTCGGCCACCTGCACGGCGGCGGTGAGCAGGCCACCCGGGTTGCTGCGCAGATCCAGCACCAGCCCCTTGAGCTTGCCACCGGCCTGCTGCTGCAGCTGGGCGACATGCTTCTGGAAATCGGCACCGGTGTCGGCCTGGAAGGTGCTCAGGCGGATGTAGCCATACCCGGGTTCAAGCATCCTGCTGCGCACGCTGGTGACGCGGATGGTCTCGCGGGTCACCGTGACATCGAACGGCTTGGGCTTGCCCTCGCGCACCAAGGTCAGCACGACCTTGGTGCCCGCGGCGCCACGCAGCGGTTCGGTCGCTTCGATCGCGCTGATCGGCTTGCCGTCGATGGCGATGATCAGATCGCCCGCCAGGATGCCCGCACGTGTCGCCGGGGTATCGTCGATCGGCGAAATGACTTTCAGGCTGCTGTTGTCAGGCTGCTGCTGCAGCTCCACACCGATGCCATCGTAAGCGCCGTTGGCCTGCTCATCGAAGGCCTCGGCGTCTTCCTTGTCGAAGTAGGTGCTGTGCGGATCCAGGTCCAGCAGCAGGCCGCGGATGGCGGACTGCATCAGCTTCTTGTCGTCGACCGGATCGACGTAGGCCGCGCGCACCGCGTTGTACACGGCGACGTAGCGGCGGATTTCTTCCAACGGAACCCGTGAGGTCACCGCTTCTTCCGTGGTGGCCGCATCGGCCCCGCGTGCCGGCGCTTCAGCGGTCTGCTGCGCCCAGGACACCGCGGGCAACAGGGCCAGCAGCAAGGTGGCGGAACGGGCTACGCGCATGAAGCACTCCAGGATGAGCGGGGGACGGTTATCCACGCACCGCGGTGCGTCGCCCGATTATGCGCGAAGCGACGATAAATTCCCGTTGAATCCCGTGCACGGCGGCGCGCCCAGGTTGGGCGCGGTTTATCGCCGCTGCAGCCAGCTGCCCGGATCGACCGGCTGCCCATTGCGGCGCAGTTCGAAGTAAAGCGCGGTCACCCCCTGCCCGCCCGAATTGCCAACCTTGGCCACTGCCTCGCCCTTCTTCACCGTGGCGCCAGCATCGCGCAGCAGGGTGTCGTTGTGGGCGTACAGGCTCATGTAGCCGTTGCCATGATCGACGATCAGGATCATCCCGTAGCCGGTCATCCAGTCGGAGAACACCACGGTGCCATCGGCGACGGCGGTGATCGTGCTGCCGGCCGGCGCACCGATCAGCACGCCACTGCTGGTGCGACCATCGGGCAGCTTGCCGCCGTAGCGCGCGAGCAGGTTGCCGGAGAGCGGCCAGCCCAGCCCACCCACCTTCGGCGGCGGCGCGGAAGCGACCGCAGGCGGCGTCTTGGTCGCGCGCGGCGGCGGGCGCGTGCCACTGGCAGCGGCGGCACGATCGGCCTTGTCGGCAGCGGCTTTCTCCGCGGCGGCACGTCGCGCGGCAGCCCGGCGTTCGGCCTCCGCCCGGGCAGCGGCGGCACGCAGGTTGGCGAGCAGAGTTTCCAGCGCCTTGGCGTCCTGGCCCAGCGCCTTCTCGCGTTCGCTGCGATCCTTGTAGCGCTCATCCAGCGTCGCCACCGTGGCCGCCCGTTCGCGGCGGTCATCGGCCAGCGTGGCAACCTGCTGCTTCTGCTGCTGCCGGGTGCCTTCCAGCGCCTTGCGGCGCTCGACGATCTCCGTCTCCACGCGCTGCAGTTCGGTGAGGTCGGCCGTCAGCGACTGGATGCGTTGCGCACGCTCGCGCTGCAGATACCGGTGATAGGCCAGGCTGCGG
Source organism: Stenotrophomonas sp. JAI102 (assembly GCF_013409105.1). Taxonomy (NCBI): domain Bacteria; kingdom Pseudomonadati; phylum Pseudomonadota; class Gammaproteobacteria; order Lysobacterales; family Lysobacteraceae; genus Stenotrophomonas; species Stenotrophomonas sp. JAI102. Next base: position 4,718 of record NZ_JACCCI010000005.1, on the reverse strand, counting down.
TTGGCATCGGCGACGCGATCCTGCGACAGCAGCAGCTTCAACGGTGCGTTGTTGCCGATGCGGTACGCCGCGCGCAGCAGCGAGGCCAGCTCCGACCGTTGCTGTTCCAGCCCGGCCTGCAGTGCATCGCGCTTGGCCTGCAGCTCGTTCATGGCGCGGGTTTCGCGTTGCAGCGCGGTTTCGGTCTGGGCCAGTACCCGGCCGGTGCGGGCGACCTTCTCATCGGCTTCGCGCAGCTGGCGCGAGGCCTGCCCGCGCTGACCTTCCAGGTTCCGCCGTTCCTGGGCCACGCCCTTGAGCTCGCTGCGCAGTTTCTGCAGCTTGCGCTCGGCTTCCCTGGAGGACTGCGCGGCGAGCGGACTGGCACCCAGCACGGCCACCGCCAGCAGCAGCGCACGCAACGTCGGGGTCAGCCACTGCGAGCGACCGCGTCCGTCGGTCGGATTGTTATCCCGGCGTGAGGAGAAGGCGTTGTGGCGCAAGGGCTTTCCAGTGACTTCAGGCAGATGCGGATTGCAACGATGCATGGTGACATTCCTGCAGGCGGCCTGCCAGCCGCGCTCCACCATCGAGGTTCCCATGAAACGCTCCCTGCTTCCGCTGCTGCTGGCCCTGACGCTGCCCTGTGCGCCGGCCTTCGCAGGCGACAACATCAGCAAGGTCAACGGCAGCATCTCCGCCGAGGCCGGCCAGAGCTACGGCAATCTGGAGACGGTCAACGGCGGCATCAAGGTCGCCGAAGGCGCCATCACCGGTCGCATCGAAACCGTCAACGGCGGTATCCGCGTCGCCGATCGCGCGCGGACCGGCGGTATTTCCACGGTCAACGGCAGCGTGCGGGTCGGGCGTGAAGTGATTGCCAGCGGCGGCGTGGACACGGTCAACGGCGGCATCTTCCTGGATCGCGGCAGCCAGATCGACGGGGGTCTGGAGACCGTCAACGGCAGCATCGGCCTGGTCGAGACGCGCGTGGCGGGCGGCATCGAGACGGTCAACGGCGACATCACGGTCGGCGTGGGCTCGCAGGTCGACGGCGGGATCGAGGTGAAGAAACCGAACTTCAACCTGACGCTGACCCCCGGCCGCAAGCCACGCGTGATCGTCGGGCCGAATGCGTCGGTCAACGGACCGTTGCAGTTCGAACGCGAGGTCACTCTCTACGTCCACCGCACCGCGCGGGTGGGACCGGTCAGTGGTGCCGTGGCCGTGCCGTTCGATACCGACACCGCGCCGCAGGATTGATATTGTGCTCTCTGGTGCGATGCGCACCCGCCTTTCCCGTTCCAGGAACCGATGATGCCCCGCAAACTTCTGTTGTGCCTTGCCGCTGCCGCTGCGTTGACCGCGTGCAAGGGCGAATCCGCGGCGCCTGCCGCCGCGCCCGCCACCGACGCGGCGCCGACCGCGCCCAGCCACGCGTTTTCGCCGGAGATCAACGCCGACGACTTCGCCGAGCTGGTCAAGACCCTGGCCTCGGATGAGTTCGAAGGCCGTTCGCCGGGCAGCAAGGGCGAAGAGCTGACCGTCAACTACATCCGCGACCAGATGCAGCGCATCGGCCTGCAGCCGGGCAATGGCGACAGCTGGTTCCAGGATGTCGCGATGACCGAGACCACGGCCGATGAGTCGACCGTGCTGAAGCTCGACCAGGCCGGCAAGACCCGCGAGCTCACATTCGGCACCGACATGGTGATCGGCACCCGCAGTGGCCAGCCGGAGGTGAAGGTCGAGAACAGTGACCTGGTGTTCGTCGGCTACGGCGTGGACGCGCCGGAGCAGAAGTGGAACGACTATGCCGGCCAGGACTGGAAGGGCAAGACGGTCGTGATGTTCGTCAACGACCCCGGTTTCCACGTCAACGACGGGAAGCTGTTCGACGGCAAGCGCATGACGTACTACGGGCGCTGGACGTACAAGTTCGAAGAAGCCGCACGCAAGGGCGCGGCCGCCGCGCTGATCGTGCATGACACCGCCGGCGCGTCGTACGGCTGGGACGTGGTCAAGAACTCGTGGGCCGGTCCGCAATACGATCTACCCGCCAAGGATGATCCGGAAGCACGCCTGCCGGCGCAGGGCTGGCTCAGCGCCGATGCCGCCCGCCAGCTGTTCGCCGAGGCCGGCCTGGATCTGGACAAGGCCTACAAGGACGCCAGCAAGCGTGGCTTCAAGCCGGTACCGCTGAAGGCCAAGGTGTCGTTCGACCTGAAGAGCACCATCGCCGAGAAGAAGTCGCGCAACGTGGTCGGCGTGCTGCCGGGCAGCAAGCGGGCGGACGAGGCGGTGCTGTACATGGCGCACTGGGATCACCTGGGCAAGCACGAGGGTGAGCAGGGCGACAACATCTACAACGGTGCGATCGACAACGCGACGGGCGTGGCCGGCATCCTGGAAGTCGCCGACGCGATGGTGCACCAGCAGCCGGCACCAGAGCGTTCAGTGGTGTTCCTGGCGGTGACGCTGGAAGAGTCGGGCCTGCTGGGCTCGAAGTACTACGTCAGTCATCCGACCTTCCCGCTCGACAAGATCGCCGGCGTGATCAACATCGATGCGATGTCGGTGGCGGGCCGTGCCAAGGACGTGACCGTGACCGGTTTCGGCAGCTCCGAGCTGGAGGACATCCTCAAGCCGCTGGCGGCGAACCAAGGCCGTACCCTGCATGGCGAGACCGCGGTGCAGAGCGGCTTCTACTTCCGTTCGGATCACTTCAACTTCGCCAAGGCGGGTGTGCCGGCGTTGTATGCCGACGGTGGTGAGGATCTGCGCGACGGCGGTGCCGAGGCTGGCCGCAAGGCCGCCGAGGACTACGGCAGCAACCGTTACCACGGCCCGAAGGATGAGTTCGATCCGGCGACCTGGAAGCTGGATGGCACGGTCGAGGACCTGCAGCTGCTGTACGGGGTTGGCCAGGAGCTGGCTGGCGGCGACCGTTGGCCGAACTGGTACGAGGGCAATCCGTTCAAGGCGGCACGGGATGCCATGATGAAGGGCAAGGGCGCCGAGGCGCCGGCTGCGGAGTCTGCGCGCTGAGCGGTTGGTTGCTGTGAGGTGATCTTTGTTTGATGAAAACGGCGCCTTCCGGGGCGCCGTTTTTCTTGGGTCTTCTCCCACCTGAGGGGAGAAGGCGAACGACCGACCCCTTTGCCGCAACTCCAGCCGGATCTACCCCCCCGGAAGCAAAGCTCCTGCCCAAGCTCTGCACCCGCCCACATGTACATGATTGAGCGCGTGTTGTAGTCCGAGGTTGAAACGGCATAGACGGACCGAAGCGGGGTGTGAACCCCTGCCGTATGCCATTGCACGTCGTGGCTTGCGTCGTCAATGCCGTCCACATAGGTCAGGGGCGTCGAGAACTTCCCTTCCCCAGTGCCGTAGTTGCCGTAGATGAGGTCGTTGGGGCAATGCGCCGCTGTCGTGATCCCCTTTCTTCCTGTGGCCGTGTGCTTGACGGGAAAACCCGTCGTGCAAAACGAATTGTTGGTTTGAAGCACCGCGCCGCCTTGGATGTACTCGACATTGCGTGACGTGGACATGTTTGGTCTGAGAGTGATTGCGAAGCCCAGAACCCGCTCAAGCTTCTTGACCGTGGTCTGAAGCTCTTCCGCCTCTTGCTCATTTCCTTCGATGTAGATCACCAGCCGATCCTCACCTGGCCAACCTAGGAACCCGGTGGCGCCAGGTATGGCGCTGTAGAGAAGATCCATGTGTTTATCGAGGATGGCGTAGAACTCTTGCTTGGTGTACGTGTGTCCCGTCTCAAAAACCACCCGGGTCGTGCCACTTTCAGTACGGACGACACGGTCTGCGACGGCGCCTGCACCTTTCAGTTCGACAAGAATGTGTTGGTCGGGGGTATGCTGAAGGGAGATCTCCGTCAACCTGTCTGAGAACTCCTGCCGCAAGTCCTCCATCGATTGCATGATCTCGGTCTGAACGGCAAGCCGTGTGATGGCATCGTCGACGGACACTTCGGGATTCCGAGTGATGTAACTCTTCACCAGCGTCTGCATCTCCTCGCCCAGCTCCGAGTCCGGGTCGGGCACCTGCGCCCATACGTTGGCGGTCAGGCAAAGAGCGATAGAACAACCTAGAAGCGTCCATTTCATAGGGGTCTGCGTGTCCCTGTGGGTTGATCCCAAGCCATTCCAACGGCCAGAGAAAAAGCAGGCTAACAGTCAGAACAAGCAGTTGGAGTGACAGAGCTCACAACAAACCAGGTTCTATATGGCCGAGGGACTGTTCACGGGAAAGCGTTGCGGTCTCAGTAACGACGTGAATCGCCCCGGCGTCTGTAGACACCCCGAAGCCTCATTTTGATTGCTGCTTTTCGAACCCAAGCGGAGAACAAAAAAAAACCCCGCTGCGTGAGCAGCGGGGTTTTGGGTGTAAACCCTGGCGATGACCTACTCTCGCATGGCTTAGGCCACACTACCATCGGCGCAGCTGCGTTTCACTTCCGAGTTCGGGATGGGATCGGGTGGTGCCACAGCGCTAATTTCACCAGGGAGACGGTTGGAGCAGCGCATTGCGCCAGCTCGGCAGAGGTCTCTTCCGAGAAACAGATACCTGTAAAAACCAGGTGCCTGCAAAAAAAGAAAACCCCGCTGCATGAGCAGCGGGGTTTTCGGGTAAAAACCCTGGCGATGACCTACTCTCGCATGGCTTAGGCCACACTACCATCGGCGCAGCTGCGTTTCACTTCCGAGTTCGGGATGGGATCG
>NZ_JACCCI010000004.1:0-424234 GCF_013409105.1 Stenotrophomonas sp. JAI102 | reverse complement strand
CCGGGCACATCTCCAAAGGCTGCCGGCCAGCGGCCGGCACTACCGCGCCCGTCTGCTGGAGGGGCCGAAGTCCCTCCAACAACACAGTTGCTACACGGACGTACTTGCGGCGGGTCCCGACAACCCACCCGTGCCCGCCCAAACCGCCACAAGCGCAGCCCCAAGCGCCCTTGCCCTTGCCCTTGCCGTTGCAGTTGCAGTTGCCGTAGCGATTGACGTACACCAACGCACAAGCGCAAAACAAAAAAAGGGCGAGGCACTCGGCCCCGCCCTCTCAATACCACCGGAAATCGAATCAGCCGCGTCGCGCGCAATACATCGACTGCGCCGGCAACACCAGCTCGCCATCCACCGCCTCGCCCACATCCGGCCCCGGCACATGCATCGCCCGCCACTCCCCCACCGGCAGCGACACCTGAGCGCGCTCAGCCGACAGATTGAACGCCAACAGCAACGTCTCCTCCCCGTGCACCCGCTCGAACATCAACACCGGCTCGGCCGAATCCAGGAAACGGATCTCCCCCACCAACAGCGTCGGCATCGTCCGCCGCCACGCCAGGAACTGACGGAACGCGTTCAACACCGACTGCGGATCATGTTCCTGCGTCGCCACCGACGCAGCCTGATGCTCCGCCGGAATCGGCAACCACGGCTCACCGGTCGTGAACCCCGCCTTCGGCGCATCGAGCCACGGCATCGGCGTGCGGCAGCCATCGCGGCCCTTGAAGTTCGGCCAGAAGGTGATGCCATACGGATCCTGCAGCGCCTCGAACGGCACATCCGCCTCGCCCAGCCCCAGCTCCTCGCCCTGGTACAGGCAGATCGAACCGCGCAGGGAGCAGAGCATCGCCACCAGCATCCGCGCCAGCCGCGGTTGGGCCGGATGACCGCCCCAGCGCGTCACCGCGCGCTCCACGTCGTGGTTGGAGATCGCCCAGCACGGCCAGCCTTCGGTCATCGTCGCTTCCAGCCGCGACACGGTGTCGCGGATGTAACCGGCGCTGAAGTCCTTCACCAACAGCTCGAAGCTGTAGCCCATGTGCAGGCGGCCCGGCGCGGTGTATTCGGCCGTGGTCGCCAGCGAATCCTCCGCGGAAATCTCGCCCAGGCTGACCGATCCCGGGTACTCATCCAGCAGCACGCGCAGCCGCTCGATGAAGCCGATGTTCTCCGGCTGCGTGTTGTTGTAGTAGTGGTACTGGTAAGCGTACGGGTTGTCCGCGCTGAAGCCACGGCCCAGGCGCTTCTCCAGCGGCTTGGCCGGGTTGTCGCGCAGCTGGGCGTCGTGGAAGCAGAAATTGATGGAGTCCAGGCGGAAGCCATCCACCCCACGGTCCAGCCAGAACCGCACGTAATCCAGCGTGGCCTGCTGCACTGCCGGGTTGTGGAAGTTCAGGTCGGGCTGGTCGGCCAGGAAGTTGTGCAGGAAATACTGCTCGCGGCGCGGCTCCCACTGCCAGGCCACGCCCCCGAAGATCGACATCCAGTTGTTGGGGGGGGTGCCGTCCTCGCGCGGATCGGCCCACACGTACCAGTCCGCCTTGGGATTGGTGCGGTCCTGGCGGCTCTCCTGGAACCAGGCGTGGTCGATCGAGGTATGGCTGAACACCTGGTCGATCATCACCTTCAGGCCCCGCGCATGCGCCTCGGCCAGCAGCCGGTCGAAATCGGCGAGCGTGCCGAACATCGGGTCGACATCGCGGTGGTCGGCGATGTCGTAGCCGAAGTCGGCCATCGGCGATTTGAAGAACGGCGAGACCCAGATCGCGTCGACGCCCAGGGCGGCGACATAGTCCAGGCGCTCGATGATGCCGGGCAGGTCGCCCACACCATCGCCGTCGGCATCCAGGAAACTGCGCGGGTAGATCTGATAGATGACGGCACCGCGCCACCATGGAGACTGCGACATTGGGGCCCCCCTTCGGGCTTCCACGGCACCCGCGAGGGGGGCCAGAAACGAACCCGACAAGCTTAGCGGCGCGCCTCCAGCGGTGGGGTCGCATGCATACGTATTCACGCCGGGCGGGGCACCTCCGGACGCATCTCCCCCCCCCGTGATGCGGCCGCCCGTCCCGCGCGGGACGACGTGGCAGCGTCCCGGATCGGCACCGTTCCGTCCCGTCTGCCCACGGCCGTCCCCGTCGAACCAGCGCCCCGCCACGTCTTCGCGGGCGGAATACGACGGCACCGCCTATAATTCCACCCAAGCCTGAAAGTCAGACCGCATGACCATCACCGAAGACACCCGCCCCGCGCTGGGCCTGCCCCAGATCCAGACGCTCGCCGCGCCCGACATGGACGCCGTCGATGCGCTGATTCGTCGTCGACTGTCCTCGGATGTCGTGCTGATCAACCAGATCGCCGACCACATCATCTCGGCGGGCGGCAAGCGCCTGCGGCCGATGCTGGTGATGCTGGCTGGCCACGCGGTCGGCCAGGCCGGACCCGAGCACCACCAGCTGGCGGCGATCATCGAGTTCATCCACACCTCGACCCTGCTGCATGACGACGTGGTGGACGAATCCAGCCTGCGGCGCGGCCGCAGCACCGCCAATGCGCTGTGGGGCAACGCCCCGAGCGTGCTGGTCGGCGATTTCCTTTACTCGCGCAGCTTCCAGCTGATGGTCGAGCTGGACCGCATGCCGGTCATGCGCATCCTGGCCGACACCACCAACCGGATCGCCGAGGGCGAGGTGCTGCAGCTGCTGCACGTCCACAACCCGGATACGGACGAGGCCGCCTACCTGCGCGTGATCGAGCGCAAGACCGCGGTGCTGTTCGCCGCGGGCACCCGTCTGGGCGCCCTGGCCAGTGGCGTCGATGAGGCCACCCAGCAGGCGCTGTACGACTACGGCATGCACCTGGGCTACGCCTTCCAGATCGCCGACGACGTGCTGGACTACTCGGCCAATGCCGATGAGCTGGGCAAGAACCTGGGCGATGACCTCGCCGAGGGCAAGGCCACCCTGCCGCTGATCCACGCGATGGCGCATTCGGATGCGACCACCCGCGAGCGCCTGCGCGAGATCGTGCAGAACGGCGATGCGACGGCGATGCCGGAAGTGCTGGCCGCCATCCATGCCACCGGTGGGCTGGACTACAGCCGCGCCCGTGCCGAGGAATACGCCGACGCCGCCGAGCGTGCGCTCGACGGCCTGGCCGACAACGATGCGGTCGCCGCCCTGCGCGGACTGGCCCGTTACGCGGTGCAGCGCTCGCATTGATTGGAAGCGTGCCGACCAACGGTCGGCACCTACCGGGCGGATCGGCATTGACGCGCGCATTCCGGTAGTGCCGGCCGCTGGCCGGCTCCGCAGAGCTGCCGGCCAGCGGCCGGCACTACCCACCGAGCGCTGGCCGATCCCCCGCGTCTCAGGACGTCTCAGCGCGTCTCGAACCGCTCGTCGAAGAACTCATCCAGTGCCTTCCACGCACGTTTGGCCGCACGCGGGTTGTACACGCAGCCCGGCGGGCTGTTGGCGTCCGATTCGGCGAAGCAGTGCACCGCGCCGCTGTAATTGGTGAATTCCCAGTCGACCTTGGCCGCGTTCATTTCCTGCTCGAAGCTGGCGATGTCATCCTTGCTCACGCTCTTGTCGTCGGCGCCATTGAGCACCAGCACGGACGGATGCGTGCCACCGGCCTTGGCCGGCAGCGGCGAGCCCAGCCCGCCATGCAGGCTGACCACACCGGCCAGCGGCGCACCGGCGCGCGCCATCTCGAGCACGGTCGTGCCGCCGAAGCAGAAGCCGACCGCGCCGATCCGGCTGGCATCCAGCGGCGCCTTCCCCGCCTGGGCCTTGAGCACCTCGATCGCCTTCAGCGCACGCGCCCGCAGCACGGGACGGTCATTGCGCAGCTTGGTCGCCACCGGCCCGGCCTCGGCATCGGTCTTCGGGCGCACGCCCTTGCCGTACACATCGGCGACCAGCACCACGTAGTCGTCGCCGGCCAGCTGCTTGGCCTTGGCGATGGCCGAGTCGTTGACGCCCTTCCAGTTGGGCACCATCACCAGCCCCGGACGCTTGTCGTTGTCACCGTCGTCGTAGACCAGCACGCCACTGAAGGTGGTGCCATCCTGGGTCCACTCCACGGGCTTGGCCTGCATCGCCGCCAGCGCGGGCAGCGCCGTCATCCCCAACAGCACCGCCGCACCCCACCGCCATTGCCTGTTCATGCGTCTGCTCCCGACAGAAAGAGCCCCGAGTGTATGACGGCCGGTTGACGGGACCGTGTAGAAGCGCGGGGTCCACGTGCCCCCCCCGCCCCCCCGCCCCCTTGATCCGGCAGGCCGGCCGCGCCCGACCTCATCTGAATTAACCACCTCCGTCCCTGTTATTGAATTAACTACCTCCGTCCCTGTTATGGCAGGCTGGCCGGCCCTGTTTACGGAACACTTCATGAGCCTTGTCGACCGTTTCCTGTCCGGCCTGGTGCCGCGCCTGCCCGAAGACGATGCGCGGATGTGGGCCTGGGTCGAAGGGGCCAGCGCCGCCGACCTGGCGCGCCTGCGCGAGCGCTGGCCGCAGGTGCCCGAGAGCCTGCTCGCACTGCTGGCGCGGGTCGACGGCACGCATTTCCGCGCCTACCCGGGTGGCGAGGTCGTGGTGCTGATGCTGGGCTCGGACGTCGAAGAGGGGCATTACCCCTACTACCTGCGCTCGGTGGAACAGATGTTCGAGGACAGCGCGCAGTGGGATGACAGCATCCGCTCGATCTACGAGGAATGGCTGGAGGAAGACCCCGAGATTCTCGGCGACGGCATCGATGCCGAGCTGCCGATGGGCAAGCGCCTGTGCTTCTCGCACTGCATGAACAACGGCGGCACTTCGATGCTGTACCTGGATTTCGATCCCGCCCCCGGTGGCACGGTCGGCCAGGTGGTGCGCTATCTGCACGATCCCGACAGCTACCGGGTGATCGCGCCGAGCTTCGATGCGTACCTGCAGCAGCTCATCGAAAACGACTACGCCTTCATCGATGAGGAAGAGGTCTGACGCGACTCAGGCGATCCCGATGCCCGGGATCGCCGTGATCTGGTCCGGATCGAAGCCGGCCAGTTCAGCGAAGTGGCGGCCACGGGCGACGTAGTCGCGGTATACGCCATAGCTCGGCGCCCCCGGCGACAGCAGCACGACCCCACCCTGCCCGCCCAGCGCCTTGCCGGCCAGGTCCATGGCCTCGGGCAGGTCGGCAGCGGCATGCAGCCCGAAGCGGCCGGCATCGGCCAGCGGCTGCAGCAGCGCGTGGATGCGTGGCCCGTTGGCCCCCATCGTGACGATCTCCACCGGCGGCACGTCGTGCGCCATGTGCGCGACGAAGTCGTGCCAGTCCAGGCCACGATCATGTCCGCCGACCAGCAGCGCGATGCGTCGCCCGGCGAAACACTCCAGCGCGGCCAGGCTCGCGTGCGGCGTGGTGCTGATCGAATCGTTGACGAAGGTGATGCCGTCGCGCACGCCGATCGTCTGCAGGCGGTTCGGCAGCGGGCGGAAATCCTGCACCGCCGGGGCCAGCCCCACCGCGTCCAGGCCCAATGCCTCGATCGCCGCCAGCACCGCGCACAGATTGCCGCGGTTGTGCCGGCCCGGCAGGGGCGTATGTGAGGTGTCGAACACCGCCTGCTCACCACGATGCACGACATCGCCACGCATGTGCCAGCCCTGCGCCTGGTTGAACCAGATGACCTCGCTCTCCGGCAGCGACAATCCTGCCAGGTGCGGGTCGGCGGCGTTGAGCACCGCGATCCGCGGCGCGGCCTCGGTGACCAGCCGCAGCTTGTCTTCGATGTAGCGTGCCTCGCTGCCGTGCCAGTCCAGGTGCTCGGGGAACAGGTTCAGCACGATGGCTACCTGCGGGTGCGCGCCACTACGCGCGACCTCGCCGGTCTGGTAGCTGGACAGCTCCACCGCCCAGTACCGCGGCACCGGCTGCGGGTCCAGCACTTCCAGCAGCGGCAGGCCGATGTTGCCGATCAGCCCGGTGCGCGCGCCAGAAGCACGCAGCAGATGCGCCAGCAGCGCGGTGGTGGTGCTCTTGCCCTTGGTGCCGGTCACGCACACGGTGTCGTGCACGATGCCGTCGGCGGCGGCCTGTTCGGCGAACCACAGCGAGGTACCGCCGATGAACTGCGTGCCCTGCGCCGTGGCGTGCAACGCAGCTTCGCCATACGGGCTGATGCCCGGCGACTTGATCACCACCTCGAACGCGGCCAGTGCCTCGCCGGTGACATCCGAACGGGCCGTCAGCGCGCCGTGGGTTTCCTCGTGCGCACCGGCGGCCTCGGCCACCGGGCAGAACAGGGTCAGCGGCAGCGACGGCAGCCGCTGCCGCAGGACGCGGAACGCCGCGCGTCCCTCACGCCCCCATCCCCACAACGCAACGCGCTTGCCTTCAAGCTGCGAAATTCGCACGCAGACGCTCCCAGATCGCCGGCGGAATGCGGTGTTCGCCTTCCAGCGCCAGCAGCGGCTCGATCTGCAGTTCGGTGGCATCCAGCTGCGGGCGGATCTCGTGGACGAAGCGCTTCACCAGCGCGTCTTCATTCCATTCCGGGCGCGCGGCCAGGGTCGCCATCGCGGCGCGCGATTCGCGGCCTTCGCCCACGCACTCGAACGGTTTGTGGTCCTGGAATTCCAACAGTGCATCGAAGCCCGGGGCCTGCTCGATATCGTCGAGCAGGTTGCGGCCGAAGATGCCGACCAGGCGCATCTTCGGCATGAACGGCGCCAGCGCCAGGAACACGAAGTGGCACTTCGGGCAGACGCCGCACCAGCGGTTCACCGGGCGCTCGCCCAGGATGTGGAAATTGCGGTTGCAGCTGGAGAAATGCGCGTCGTAAACATCGCTCTTGGCGAACTGACGCGCCACCGCCAGCTCCGAGAGCGGGCGCAGCAGCGAGTAATAGTGCAGGTCTGCCGCGACGTGCCGTTCCAGATGCTCGCCGAAGGCCTGCTCGAACGCCCAGCCCTTCGACCACTGGTGATTGACCTCGCCCGTGCCCGGAATCTGGCTGCCATAACTGGCCGAGCGCTCGTTGGAGAACACCACCTGGTCCACGCCCTGCAGCAGCGCGGCCAGCATCATGATCGCCGAGTTCACCGCGGTGACCGGGATATGACCGTTCCAGGCGCCCTGGCGGTTGAGCTCGAACAGCTCCGGGGCCAGCGTGCGGCCGATGTTGAGGATCGGCAGGCCGGTGCGCTCCGCGCAGGCGCGGATCAGCTGCGAGCCGCCGATCCACGTGACCGTTTCGGCGATGCCCAGGCTGCGCAGCGCTTCGATGCTGACCAGCGAATCCTTGCCGCCGCCGATGGCGACCAGCGCGTGTTCGCGCAGGCCCAACGCCGGCGCCGCGAAGGCCTCGCCCTCCACCGGCAGGCGGAAGCGGCCACGCAGGTTCAGGCCATTGCGGTAGGCGAATTCGCCCAGGCCGTTGAGGTACACGGTCTCGACCAGCGCCGCGGTCGCCGCATCGATCGTGTAGCTGTCGATGCGCACCTGCTCGGGCACGCCGGCCTTGTAGTAGCTCACGCCGGCGATCAGGTGCAGCAGGCGCAGGGCGCGCTGCACCGCCTCGGCGCGGTCACCCTCGAGCACGAACGGCGCGCCCGGGATGGTCACCGTCTCGATCAGCTCCGGGCCGTCATCGAAGGCGTAGACCAGCTGCGCCACGCCGGTGTCTGCGGCGAATTCGCAGCGGACGAAGCGGAAGACGGCAACCTGGTGTTTATCAAAAGCAGTCATGGTGTATCCGGTTTGGAAGGCGGCTGGCAGCACTCAAGGACCCTCATCGATGACGTCCTCGCGCGGCAGCTCGCGCTGGTTGTAGGTGTTGGCCATGACGTAGCCGTACGCGCCCGCGTCGGCGATCAGCATCACATCCTCCGGCGCTGTCGAGGCCGGCAGGCGGCGGCGCTTGCCGAACACATCGCTGGATTCGCAGATCGGCCCGACCACATCGAACATCGCTTCGGAGTAGCCGCTCAGGCGGCTGAGGTTCTCGATGTCATGCCAGGCGTCGTACAGGGCCGGACGCATCAGGGTGTTCATGCCCGCATCCAAGCCGACACGGCGGATGCCGTCCTTCTCGACCACCTGGGTGGCCCGCGCCAGCAGCACGCCGGACTCGGCCACCAGGTAACGACCCGGCTCGATCGCCAGGCGGAACGCGGGGTGCACCGCCTTCACTTCGGCCAGGCCAACGGCCCAGGCCTCCAGATCGAACGGCTCGTCATCGGCGCTGTACGGGATCGGCAGGCCACCGCCGATGTCGATGGTCTCGACGCTGCCGATGCGGCGGGCGAACCCGGCCAGTTCATCGCACATCAGGCGCCAGTGCTGCGCGGTTTCCACGCCGCTGCCCAGGTGCGCATGCAGGCCGACCACGCGGGTGCCCAGCTCGCCGGCGATGCGCACGAACTCATCCACACGGGCGATCGGCAGGCCGAACTTGGAGTCCTTGCCACCGGTGCGGACCTTGGCATGGTGGCCTTCGCCACGGCCCAGGTCCACGCGCAGCCACAGCTCGCGGTTGCTGAACAGTTCCGGCCAGCGCTGCAGCGCTTCCACGTTGTCCAGGGTGACGGTCACCCCCAGCGCGAACGCGGCATCGTACTCGGCGTGCGGCGCGAAGCTGGGGGTGAACAGCACGCGCTTGGGCGACAGCGCCGGCAGCGTGTTGAACACGTGCTTGAGCTCGCCGTGCGAGACGCACTCCAGGCCAAAGCCTTCCTGCTCCAGCACTTCCAGGATGGCCGGGTGCGAGTTGGCCTTGATCGCGTAGTAGCGCTGGTCGATCGCCTTGATCGCGTTCAGCGCGCGCGCACGCGCCCGCACCGTGGCCAGGTTGTAGACGTAGCGCGGCGTGCCGGCCTGGGCGAGGGTCAGCAGGTGCTCGCGCTGGCCGCGCCACCAGGCGGTTTCGCGCGGGCGGAGGGTGCCCGCGATTTCACGCCAGCGCGGGCCGAACACTTCGCCCTCTTCCACCGGCATCGCGCCGCTGTCGATCAGCTCGGCGTGCAGGATCGGCAGCAGCCCATCCGCATCGGCCTCGTCGATGACGAAGGTCAGGTTCAAGTCGTTGGATGACTGCGAAATCATGTGCACGCGTTCGCGGCCGAAGGTGGCCCACACGTCCGAGAGCTTGTGCAGCATCGAGCGCATGCCGCGGCCGACCAGGGTGATCGCCGCGCACGGCACGATGATCTTGACCTTGCAGATCTGCGACAGGTCGGCCGACAGCGCGGCCAGCACATCGGTGCTGACCAGGTTTTCGGACGGGTCCAGCGAGACGGTCACGTTGGTTTCGGCCGAACCGATCAGGTCGACGGAGAGGCCATGCTTCTTGAACAGCCCGAACACGTCGGCCAGGAAGCCGACCTGCTGCCACATGCCGATGCCTTCCATCGAGACCAGCACGATGCCGTTGCGGCGGCTGATCGCCTTCACGCCCGGCACCGCCGCGGCGTTGCCATCGATGCTGGTGCCCGGCAGCTCGGGGCGTTCGGTATCCAGGATCGCCATCGGCACGCCGGCATCGCGGCACGGCTTGATCGAACGCGGGTGCAGAACCTTGGCGCCGGTGGTCGCGATTTCCTGCGCTTCGTAATAGTCCAGGCGGGTCAGCAGGCGCGCATCCGGCACGTCCTTCGGGTTGGCGCTGAACATGCCCGGCACATCGGTCCAGATCTCCACGCGGCTCGCGCCGAGCAGTGCACCGAAGTACGCCGCGGACGTATCCGAACCACCGCGACCGAGGATGGCGGTGCCACCATCGGCGTGGCGCGAGATGAAGCCCTGGGTGATCAGCATGCGGGTCGGCTGGGCGCGGAAACGCGTGGCCCAGTCGGTCTCGGCACGCCACTGGCAATTCACCGACAGGCGCTGCGACCACTCGCTCTGGCTGGGCTGCGGCGGCAGCGCATCTAGCCACTCGCGCGCGTCCATCCAGCCGAAATCCAGGCCGCTGGCGCGCAGGTAGGCGGCGCCAACGGTCGAGGACAGCAGCTCGCCCTGGCCCAGCACCTCGGCCTGCCACTCCAACGGCCGGCCGGCGGCACGCGGATCGTCCAGCAGCCCGGCCAGCGCGGCCAGGCGGACGTCCAGCGCGGTGGCGTCCAGCTCGAGTTCGGTCAGGAATTCACGGTGGCGCGCGACCAGCGCGGCGACGCGGTCGCGGCTGTCGGCGGCGCCATCGGCGATCGCGGTGAGTTCATTGGTCACCCCGGACAACGCCGACACCACCACCAGCACGCGCGAGCCCGTCTCTTCCGCCCGTTTTTTCGCCAGTTTGCCGATGGTGTCCCAGCGGTGACGACGCGACACGGAGGTGCCGCCGAACTTCAGTACGATCCAGCGATCGACAAGGGGGGAAGCTGACATGGAGGTGGAGGTTTGGGTAGTGAGGGGGATCGCCCGGCACGCCGGGCCGAACCCCCGATTCTATGCCAAGCCTGGCCGTTGCAGGGCCCGGACGGCCCAGGCGGGCCGGATTTGTGCCGACACCGGTCCACGCGCCGCCGCACACGGCCCAGGAGGGGGCGCCGGTTGGTAAGCTGCCCGCCCGTTTTCGTCGAGCGTACCGCCATGACCTCCCGTCGTTTCCTGCAGCTGGATGTGTTCTCGCCCTACCCCGGCGCCGGCAACCCGTTGGCCGTGGTGCTCGATGCGCAGGGCCTGGACGAGGCGGCGATGCAGGCCATCGCCCGCTGGACCCGGCTGCCCGAGACCACCTTCGTGTTCCCGCCGCAGGCCCCGGGCGCCAGCTACGGCATCCGCATGTTCAGTCCGCAGAAGGAAGTCCCGTTCGCCGGCCATCCCAGCGTGGGCACCGCCCATGCCGTGCTGGAACTGGGCGTGGCCGCGCCGGTGGAGGGCGTGCTGATCCAGGACGGCATCGCCGGGGCCCTGCCGCTGCGCGTGGACGGCAGCGGTGAGGCCCGCACCATCGCGATCCGCACCCCGCGCGCGGCCGTGGCCGAAGTGACCACCGCCGCCGATCCCCGCCTGCAGGCCGTCCTGGCCGGTTGGCCGCTGGGCAGCCTGCCGCCGGCGCGCATGGCCGGTGGCCGCAGCTGGTGGGTGGTGGAACTGGCTGACGAAGCCGCCCTGCGCGCGCTCACCCCGGAGTGGGACGCCGTGGCAACGCTGGCCGAGGCGACCGACAGCATGGGTGTGTTCGCTTATGCGCGCAGCCAGGGCCAGGCCTGGGACCTCGCGGTACGCGCCTTCGTCGGCAATGGCCGTCGCTTTGAAGATGCCGCTTCCGGTGCAGCCAATGCCGTGCTCGCCGCCTGGCTGGACAGCCGCGACGCGCTGCCGGGCACCGCCCACGGTTACGTCGTCAGCCAGGGCCGGGAAGTCGGCCACGATGCGCGCCTGACCCTGCGCATCGATGACCATGGTGACGTCTGGTCCGGCGGCCAGGTGCAGACCGTCATCCGCGGCACGCTGGACTGGTAAACCCGCCGCGCCTCAGCGCGCCGCCTCGTATACCGGTGCGCCATCGACCCAGGTCGAGCGCACCTGCAGGTCGGCCAGCCCGGCCGGCGGAACGCTGAGCGGGTCGCGGTCGAGCACGACGAAGTCCGCGCGCAGTCCCGGCTGCAACCGGCCGACCTGGGCTTCGTCATGCCCTGCCCAGGCGGCATCGGCGGTGAAACCCCGCAGTGCTTCCGCCGCGCTCAGGCGCTGATCCGGCTGCCAGCCGCCTGGTGGCTGGCCGGCACGGTCCTGGCGGGTAACCGCGGCATACAGGCCCAGTCGTGGATCCACCTGCTCGACCGGGAAATCCGAGCCGAGCGCGAGCCGCGCTCCGGAGGCCAGCATCCGTCGCCACGCATAGGCACCGAGGATGCGCTCGGGACCGACCCGGTCCTGCGCCCAGCCCATGTCCGACGTGGCGTGGGTGGGTTGCATCGAGGCGATCACGCCGAGCTGGGCGAAGCGCGGAATGTCCTCCAGCGCGACCACCTGCGCATGCTCGATGCGCCAGCGATGATCCGTGCCGCGACGCTCGCCCAGCACCTTCTGATAGGTGTCCAGTGCGATCCGGTTGCCACGATCCCCGATCGCATGCGTGGCGACCTGGACATGACAGGTATCGGCCCTGCGCACCGCCGTTTCAAAGTCGTCGGGCGAGGTCACCAGCAACCCACGGTTGTGCGGGTCGTCGCTGTAATCGGCCAACAGCGCGGCCCCGCGGCTGCCCAGCGCCCCATCCATGAACAGTTTCACCCCGCGCATTTCCAGGCGGCCACCGGCGTGCTGGTACGCGCCCTGTGCACACAGATCCGCCAGGGCATCGCCATTGCCATCGGCATACGCATCGATGCGCAGGGGCAGCCTGCCGGCATCGGCGAAGCGGCGCATCAGGGCCAGATCGGCGCGCGATACGCCCATGTCGTGCACACCGGTCAGGCCCTGGCTGACCGCCTTGTCCAGCGCGCGGGCCAGCATCTGCTCGCGCGCGGCCTCGCTCGGCGCCGGGATCGCGGCCTGCACGAGCGACATCGCTTCATCGACGAACACCCCGCTCGGTTGCCCCTTGGCATCGCGCACGATGCGCCCGCCGGCCGGTTGCCAGCTGCCCTTCAATCCGCGTTGCCCGGGTTGCCGTGCGACGGCACGCAGTGCCGCGCTGTTGCCCCAGCCGGCATGGCCATCGATGCGACCCAGCCAGACCGGCCGGTCCGGGAACGCCGCGTCGAGATCGGCCACGGTCGGGAACTGTTTGTCCGGCCAGCGATTCTGGTCCCAGCCGCTGCCCAGCAGCCAGCCCTCGGGATTGTCAGCGGCGAAACGCTGCAGCCGCGCGACGACGTCCCGGGTACTGGACGCGCCGGTGAGGTCGGCCTGCATCAGGGTGCCGCCGAGGAACATCAGGTGGGCATGCGCGTCGATCAGGCCCGGAATCACGGTTGTCTGGCCGACGTCGGTCAATGCCGCGAGTGGATACAGCGTGAGCATCGCCTGCTTGTCACCCACGGCGAGCACGCGCCCGGTATCGGTATCCCAGGCCAGCGCGGTGGCGGCCGGTGCGTCGGGATCGCCGGTGTGGATGGTCGCAGCGGTCAGCAGGCGGACATCGGCCTGCGCGGTGCCGGCCAGCAGGCAGGCGATCAGGGCGGCAAGAGCGGTCGGACGCATGCGGAGACCCCACAACAGGAAAGCGGCGACTATGCGGCCGCCGCTTTCCCATCACAATCTGCTGTGCACCAATCCGTCAGCGCGGATCAGCCGGCCAGCTCCGCCTCGAGCGTGATCGGTACCGCGCTGAGTGCCTTGGACACCGGGCAGTTCTGCTTGGCGTCATCGGCGATGGCGCGGAACTGGGTGGCCTCGATGTTCGGCACCACGGCCTTCACCTTCAACGTGATCTGCGACAGCTGCGGGCCGCCCTCCATCGAGAGGTCGACCTTGGCTTCGGTATCCAGCGAGGTCGGCACGAAACCGGCCTCGGTGAGCTTGGCCGACAGTGCCATCGTGAAGCAGCCGGCGTGCGCGGCGGCGATCAGTTCTTCCGGGTTGGTGCCCTTCTCATCGCCGAAGCGGCTGCTGAAGGCATAGCGGGTTTTGTCCATCAAGCCGCTCTGGGGCGTACTCAATTGTCCCTTGCCTGTCTTGAGGTCACCTTCCCAATGCGCGGTGGCATGACGCGAAATACCCATCGTTGATCTCCTGCGGGATGAATGGCCTGGCCAGCCTAGACCGGTCCGCGTTAGCACCGTGTCTGGCTGCCGTCAGGTGATCGGCAAGCGTCGCCCCAGCTGAATCGGCTCTCAAGACGGATGCTGTTTTCAAGTGGTTTTCGTGCGACAGTCGGGGTGCGACGGTCCATGACCGATGGCCTCCGCCGCGAGGGCGGACCCTGTTTTTTGGCTATGACCTGATGCACTGCGGTAACGAAGGGCGTGGAAATCACGAATTTTTATGCGTTTGCCTATTGGCGGCGCCCCATAGTTGCCCTACATTTCGCTTGCCGACGGGGTTCGGCGCGACCAAACAACCAACCGTTCACGGAACAGGAAACCATGGCAAAGACCGCTAAGAAGGCTGCCCCGAAGAAGGCAGTAAAGAAAGTCGCTACGAAGGCAGCCGCGAAGCCGGCCGCTCCCAAGCCGATCAAGGAAGTGCTGAGCAAGTCTGGTCTGGTTGCACACATCGTTGAAGCGTCCGGCGTTGTCGCCAAGGACGTGCGCGCCGTGCTCGCCTCGCTGGAAGGCGCCGTCGCCGCTTCGGTGCACAAGAAGGGCGCTGGCAGCTTCACCCTGCCGGGCCTGCTGAAGATCTCCACCGTCAGCGTGCCGGCCAAGCCGAAGCGCAAGGGCATCAACCCGTTCACCAAGGAAGAGCAGTGGTTCGCCGCCAAGCCGGCCTCCACCAAGCTGAAGGTGCGTCCGCTCAAGAAGCTCAAGGACGCTGCGCTCTAATCCGCGCGCTTCCTGCAGCACCCGGACGGGACGGCATATGCCGTCCCGTCTTTTTTTGAAGGTTCTGCCATTCGAGTCGCAGCGAAACACAGCGTTTCCAAAGACGTTCGCGCCGCCTGCTTCCCGCGCAGATGCCTGTCCTGCCGTGATCCACGGCATGGCAGAACCCACCGGAACGCACAGGGTGGAACACTGCGTGCGACCGCGCCTGTCGTCGCGCTACGGATCGCAGCCTATGGTGGCCTTGTCCCCCACCGTGCAGGCAGCCATGGCCAGCTCTTCTTCCCAGCGTTACCGCATCACCGTCACCCCGATCGAAAAGGACGGCCTGCAGTGCAGCGGGCGCTGCACCATCGAGCTGGAACATCGCGCGCAGCAGGACTGGATGCGCCTGCTGGAAACCGCACGGCGCACCACCGGACTCAGCGGTGACGAGCGTGCCGCGGCGATCGTCGCCACCCAGTTGCTGCGCGATCTCGCCCGGCGCCACGCCGACGAACCCGACCATCCGTTGACCGTGCTGCAGCCACAGCTGGACGAGGTACTGGCCGCGCTGGAATCGATCCAGGGCGCGCCCTGAACCGGGCGCCCGCTGCGGCGCTACACTCGGGGCTCTCCGGGGAGACTCCTGCATGCGCCGTGCCGTCCTGTTACTGCCGCTGCTGATCCTGCACGGCTGCTCCTGCCAGCCGCATGCCCCTGCGCCCGATGCCGTCGTGGCGGCGGACAGCGCCGCAGCAGCAGAGGCGTCGGGCGAGGACGCATCGCCATCACCGCCCCTCTCCACGCCGATCGCCGCCGCCCCCAGCGCGGTGGCTGCCGACGCGCTGGATGAGCCCGCGGTGGTCCACCGCTACATCAGCGCCCTGGCGCAGGGCGACCTCGCCACCGCCGATGCCCAATGGACCGGCGGCGGTCCGGGTGGCCATCCCGACGACGCGGTCCTGCGTGTACTGCCCGGGTTCCGCGGGCTGCGCATCAAGACCCAGGCGCCGATCGCCCGCGACACGGCCACGCCCTCGCGGCTGCGCGAAGTCCCGGTCCAGATCCGGGTCGGCACGGCAAGCGGCACGCTGCGCTTCGAGGGCTGGTATCGGCTGCAGCCCCGCGTGGATGGCAGCGGCTGGGAAATCCATGGCGCCTCGATCCAGCCGGTGATGAACTGACCGCAGCGGAAAGGACGTTGATCTACGGGCGCGTACGTCAAAGCTGGATTCAGCCGCACGCGCTATTGTTGGCCTCTCACTCCCCACGGCCTGCCGCCATGAATGTTCGCCCGCTGTTGTCCCGCCTCGCCGCCTGCACCGTGTTGCTCGCCGCCGCCATCGGCGCGCAGGCCGCGCCCAGCGTCTCCGGCCGCCAGTTGTCGGTCGGTGCCACAGATGTGCAGCAGTATCTCGATGGCAGTTTCCCGCGTACCCAGAACGCGCTGGGCGGGTTGATCGCGATGACGATGAGTCACCCGCAGCTGACCCTGCCGCAGGGCAGCCGACTGGACCTGGGCTTCGATGTGGCCATGGCCACGGCCGGCAGCAGCCCGGCACCGCTGGGCAAGGTGAAGCTCAGCAGCGGCCTGCGCTATGACGCGCAGACCCAGGGCTTCCATCTGCAGGAGCCGACGGTCGATGACTTCACCCCGGCCAACAACGGCGGCAAGCTGGATTCACGCACGCGCAGCCTGCTCAACGCCTGGCTCGCCGATTACGCCCAGCGCGAGCCGATCTACAAGATCGACCCGAGCGTGGGCGCCCTGCTCGGCGCGCTGCAGGTGCAGTCGGCCCAGGTCGAGAACGGCAAGCTGGTGGTCACCTTCAACCAGGATCTCGGCGCACTCGTGCCGGCCGGGGTGCTGGGCAAATAACCGGGATGGCACCGACCAACGGTCGGTGCCTGCACGCTCAATCGGTGCCTATACGCTCAACCGGCCAACGCGTTGGCCACCGCATCGGCGAACGCCGGAATGTCGCCCGGCTTGCGGCTGGTGATCAGGCCACCATCCACGACAACCTCGGCATCGGTCCATTCGGCGCCGGCGTTGCCCAGATCCGTCTTCAGCGAGGGCCAGGACGTGACCTTGCGGCCCTTGGCCAGGCCCGACTCGACCAGCAGCCACGGGCCGTGGCAGATCGCCGCGACCGGTTTGCCTGCCGCACCGAATGCCTTGATCAGGGCGATCGCGTCGGTGTCGATGCGCAGCTTGTCGGGATTGATCACACCGCCCGGCAGCACCAGCGCGTCGTAATCGTCGGCCTTGGCGCCCTTCAGTGGCGCATCGACCTTCACGTTCTCCCCCCAGTCCTTGTCTTTCCAGCCGCGGATCTGGCTGGCGTCGCCAGGCGCGATCACCTTGACCGAGGCCCCCCAGGATTCCAGCAGGCGCTTGGGTTCCTGCAGCTCGGACTGCTCGAAACCATCGGTGGCGAGGATCGCGACGTGCTTGCCGTTGAGTGCGTGTGCCATGGAGCGGCTCCAGTAAGTAGGAGCGCCCAGTGTGGCCACGCGCGCATTGGGCGACGGTGACCACGATGTGCACAGCGTGTCGGCGCAGCCACCGACCCACGGTCGGTGGCTACCAGCGGGATCAGCGCTTGGGCTGCAGCATGGTGCCGGTGCACTTCTTCGAGCCGCAGCGGCATTCCCAGATTTTCTTCAGGCGCGCGGTGTGGCGCTCGGCCAGCGTGATGCCGTAGTTGTAGGTCAGCTCATCGCCCGGCTTGATGTCCTTGATCGCCTCGATGAAGACCTTGTCCTCGCGCCGGTTGTCGCCCTCGGCTTCTTCAATCACGGCCTCACAGTTCGGGTCGCAGCTGTGGTTGAGCCAGCGCGCGTCGTTGCCCTTGTAGTTCGCATCGATGACGTAGTCGTCATTGAGGGTGAACAGGAAGGTATGACCGCTCTCCACATCCCCGGTGTCGTCGGCATCCACGTCGGCGTGGCTGCGCAGCAGACCCTTGTACTGGATGACCCGCTCGCCCTTCTTGATCGGCGCCAGCGCGAACACGCCATTGCCATGGATGGTGGACTTGCGGGCCTGGATCTTCTTGGGCATCTGGCTGACCGTTGCGGTGGGAAGCCCCGATTCTCGCTTAATCTTTGTGATTGCCAAAGCGATGCGGTCCAATAGGCGTCCAAGGCCGCCCTGCGGGCGCCTGAACGGGCGGGTTGGATGCCGCCTGAGAAAAGCGTACAATTTCAGTCCGCTTTATGGTTCTGCACCCCACCATGCTCCGCGTCACCAAGCTTACCGATTACGCCACCGTCGTGTTGACCGTGCTCGCCGCCCGTCCGGGCGAGGTGCTCAGTGCGACTGAACTGGCCGAGTTTGCCCGTCTGGAACCGCCGACTGTCAGCAAACTGCTCAAGCCACTGGCCCAGGCCGGTCTGGTCGAAGGCCTGCGCGGCGTCCGCGGCGGCTACCGGCTGACCCGCGCGGCGGACCAGATCACGCTGTTCGAGATCGTGGAAGCCATGGAAGGGCCGCTTGGCCTGACCGAGTGCGCCCACGACCACAGCCAGTGCGGCCGCGAGCTGCAGTGTGGCGCGCGCAGCAGCTGGCGGATGATCAACGACGTGGTGTCCGAAGCGCTGCGCGCGGTCACCCTGGCGCAGATCCTGCCCCCTCTTCCCCTTGTTGACGCCCACCGCCGCGCGATCGCGGCGGATGTCGTCTCCTGATCAGGCAGCCCCCATGGCCACCGATACCCTTGATACCGTCGCCACCGGCGATACCCCCAACCGCGAGATCCATGAGCAGCTCGGCCGCAAGTATTCGGCGGGCTTCATCACGGACATCGAATCAGACTCGTTGCCGCCCGGCCTGGACGAGGACACCATCCGTGCCCTCTCGGCCAAGAAGGACGAGCCGGAATGGATGACGCAGTGGCGCCTGGATGCCTACCGCCACTTCCTGACCATGCCGATGCCGGACTGGGCCAAGCTGCAGATCGCCCAGATCGACCTGCAGGCGCTGAGCTATTACTCCGCGCCGAAGGGCCCGAAGTACGCCTCGCTGGACGATGTGCCCAAGGAACTGCTGGACACCTACGACAAGCTCGGCGTGCCGCTGCATGAGCGCGCCAGGCTGGCCGGCGTGGCCGTGGATGCGGTGTTCGATTCGGTCTCGGTCGGCACCACGTTCCGCAAGGAACTGGCCGAGAAGGGCGTGATCTTCTGCTCCATGTCCGAAGCGATCAAGGAACACCCGGAACTGGTCAAGCAGTACCTGGGCACCGTGGTCCCGGTCGGCGACAACTACTTCGCCGCGCTCAACTCGGCGGTGTTCTCCGATGGCAGCTTCGTGTTCATCCCCAAGGGCGTGCGTTGCCCGATGGAGCTGAGCACCTACTTCCGCATCAACGCCGGCCATACCGGCCAGTTCGAGCGCACGCTGATCATCTGCGAGGACAAGGCGTACGTGTCCTACCTGGAAGGCTGCACCGCGCCGATGCGCGATGAGAACCAGCTGCACGCCGCGGTGGTCGAGCTGGTCGCGCTGGAAGATGCCGAGATCAAGTACTCCACGGTGCAGAACTGGTACCCGGGCGATGAGAACGGCGTGGGCGGCATCTACAACTTCGTCACCAAGCGTGCCGAATGCCGTGGCGCGCGCAGCAAGGTCACCTGGACCCAGGTCGAGACCGGCTCGGCGATCACCTGGAAGTACCCGTCCTGCGTGCTGCTCGGCGATGATTCGGTCGGCGAGTTCCACTCGGTCGCGCTGACCCACCATCGTCAGCAGGCCGATACCGGCACCAAGATGATCCACATCGGCAAGCGCACCAAGAGCAAGATCGTCAGCAAGGGCATCAGCGCCGGCCACGGGCAGAACACCTACCGCGGCCTGGTCAAGATGGAGCGCGGCGCCGAGGGTGCGCGCAACTACACCCAGTGCGATTCGCTGCTGATCGGCAAGAAGTCGGGCGCGCACACCTTCCCCTATATCGAGGTGAAGAATCCCAGCGCGACGGTCGAGCACGAAGCCACCACGTCCAAGATCTCCGACGACCAGCTGTTCTATTGCCGCGCCCGCGGCATCGACCAGGAAAACGCGGTCTCGATGATCGTCGACGGTTTCTGCAAGCAGGTCTTCCGC
This sequence comes from Stenotrophomonas sp. JAI102, assembly GCF_013409105.1. Taxonomy (NCBI): domain Bacteria; kingdom Pseudomonadati; phylum Pseudomonadota; class Gammaproteobacteria; order Lysobacterales; family Lysobacteraceae; genus Stenotrophomonas; species Stenotrophomonas sp. JAI102. The sequence goes on along the minus strand of NZ_JACCCI010000004.1, from coordinate 404,710 downwards.
GAGCTGCCGATGGAGTTCGCGGTGGAAGCCAAGAAGCTGCTGGACGTCAGCCTGGAAGGCTCGGTCGGATGAAGCGCCTGCTCACCCTGGCCGTGCTGCTGTGCGCGGCGGCACCGGCGTTCGCGCAGGACGTGGTGTGCAATCCCGGCGGCAATCAGCTCGAACTCAATGCCTGCGCCGACCAGGAATTCAAGAAGGCCGATGCCGAATTGAATGCCGTCTACCGCCAGATCGTGACCCGGCTTGCCGGCGAGCCCGTGGCGCTGGCGAAGGTGAAAGCGGCACAGCGGCTGTGGGTGCAGCTGCGTGACGCCGACCTGGAAGCGCGCTACCCGGTGGGCGCGGATGAGAATCCGCGTTTCCTGTACGGCTCGATGTACCCGATGCTGTACTCCGGCGCCAAGGCGGCATTGACCACCACGCGTACCGCTTACCTGCGCAACGAATTCCTCGAGCGCAGCGAATACGACCTCTGAGTCGCGCTGCCTCCAGTTCCCCTATCTGACAAGACGATTATCGACATGCTGAAGATCGACAACCTCCACGCACGCATCGGCGAAAAAGACATCCTGAAGGGCCTCTCGCTCGATGTGAAGCCGGGCCAGGTGCACGCCATCATGGGCCCCAACGGCGCCGGCAAGTCCACCCTGGGCAATGTCCTGGCCGGCCGCGAAGGCTATGACGTCAGCGAAGGCAGCGTGCAGTTCGAAGGCAGGGATCTGCTCGATCTGGCCCCGGAAGAACGCGCCGCCGCCGGCCTGTTCCTGGCCTTCCAGTACCCGGTGGAAATTCCCGGCGTGAACAACACCTACTTCCTGCGCGCCGCGCTCAACGCCCAGCGCAAGGCGCGCGGCGAAGAGGAACTGGATTCGATGCAGTTCCTCAAGCTGGTCCGCCAGAAGCTGGCCGTGCTGCACCTGAAGGACGAGCTGCTGCACCGTGGTGTCAACGAAGGCTTCTCAGGCGGTGAGAAGAAGCGCAACGAGATCTTCCAGCTGGCCGTGCTCGAGCCGAAGCTGGCGATCCTGGATGAAACCGACTCCGGCCTGGACATCGATGCGCTCAAGAGCGTGGCCGACGGCGTCAACGCGCTGCGTTCGCCGGACCGTTCGTTCATCGTGATCACCCATTACCAGCGCCTGCTCGACTACATCAAGCCGGACGTGGTGCATGTGCTGGCCGACGGCAAGATCGTGCAGAGCGGCGGCCCGGAACTGGCCCTGGAACTGGAAGCCCACGGCTACCACTTCCTGAAGGACCGCGTGGTGCCGGAGGCAGCGGTCTGATGAGCGCCCTGCTCGATTCCCTCGCCAGCGGCTTCTGCGGCAGCGATGCACGTCGCGCCGAGCTGGACGCCGCGCTGCAGGCCGGCCTGCCCGGCCCGCGTACCGAAGCCTGGAAATACACCTCGCTGCGCCAGCTGGAGCGCCGCAGCTTCCATCCCGCGCCGCTCGCCCCGGCCGTGGTCGATGCCGCCCTGCTGGCCGACATTCCGTCGCCGCGGCTGGTGTTCGTCAACGGCCGGCCGTCCGGCGCGCTGAGCGATGTCGCGGCAGTGCCGGCCGGCGTACAGCTGTCCACGTTGTCCTCGGCGCTGGCTGCCGGCGATGAAGCCGCGCGCTTCCTTGGCCGCCGATTCGAGCGCAGCGAGGAAGTGTTCGCCCGCCTCAACGCCGCGCTTGCCGATGAAGGCGTGCTGCTGCGCGTGGAGGAAGGCGTGCAGGTCGAGGCGCCGCTGCAGCTGGTCTTCATCAGCGTGGCCGGCGATGCCGATCTGTCCTGGCACCACCGCCACCTGATCGAACTGCGCAGCGGTGCCGCGCTGGGCGTGGTCGAGCATCACCTGCATGTCGGGGATGCCGCGCACCTGGACAACACCCTGGTGCACGTCCACCTCGCGCAGGACGCCGTGCTCTCGCATGCCCGCGTGCAGGCCGACGCCACCCGCGCCACCTCGCTGCTGCGCACCGACGCCGTGCTGGCCCGCAACGCGCAGTACCGCCGCGTCGATCTGGAGCTGGGCGCCGCGCTGAGCCGCCATGAGCTCAACGTCCGCCTGGAAGGCGACAACGCCCAGCTGACCGCCAACGGCGTGCTGCTCGGCAACGGCCGTCGCCATGTCGACACCCGCCTGGGCATCGAGCACATCGCACGCGACACGAGCTCGGAAATGGTCTGGCGTGGCGTGGCGGCCAACCGCAGCCGCGTGGTCTTCCACGGCGGCATCCACATCCGCGAAGGCGCCGATGGCACCGACGCCAACCTGTCCAACAAGAACCTGCTGCTCTCCGCCGACGCCGAGATCGATACCCAGCCCACGCTGGTGATCGATGCCGACGAAGTGAAGGCCGCGCACGGCGCCACGGTCGGCCAGCTCGATGCGAATGCCCTGTTCTACCTGCGCTCACGCGGCCTGCCGGCCGATCGCGCGCAGCAGCTGCTGAGCGCGGCGTTCTGCCATGAACCGCTGAACGTCCTCGACGCACGCCTGACCGAGCAGCTCACCGCCCAGCTCAGCCACGCGCTGGCCCTGGCGGGCGTCGCATGAACCTGTCCACGCCGCGCCCGGTCGCCGATACCGGCGCCGCGCCCGACTGGGACCGCGTGCGCCTGGACTTCCCGCTGTTGATGCGCGAAGTGCACGGCAAGCCGCTGGTGTACTTCGACAACGCCAACACCGGCCAGAAGCCGGTGCAGGTGATCGGCGCGGTGGACGAGTTCTACCGCCGCTACAACGCCAACGTCAGCCGCGCGGTGCATGCACTCGGCACCGAAGCGACCGATGCCTACGAGGGCGCGCGCAACAAGCTGGCGCGCTTCCTCAACGTACGCGCCAGCGAGCTGGTGCTGTGCAGCGGCACCACCTTCGCGATCAACCTGGTCGCGTATTCGTGGGCGCTGCCGCGGCTGAAGGCCGGTGATGTCATCCTGGTCTCGCGCATGGAGCACCATGCCAACATCGTGCCGTGGCAGCTGGTCGCCCAGCGCACCGGCGCGACCATCCGCGTGGCCGAGATCACCCCGGACGGCGCGCTGGACCTGGACGCGCTGCGCAGGGCCATGACCCCCGAGGTCAAGCTGCTCGCGGTCGCCCACGTGTCCAACGTACTGGGCACGGTCAACCCGGTCCGCGAGATCTGCCGCGAGGCCCGCAAGCGCGGGATCATCACGGTGGTGGACGGCTCGCAGGCCGTGCCGCACCGCAAGGTCGACATCCCCGCGATCGGCTGCGACTTCTACGCCATCACCGGCCACAAGATGTGCGGCCCGACCGGCACCGGTGCGCTGTGGGCCAAGCGCGAGCACCTGGATGCCATGCCGCCGTTCCTCGGCGGGGGCGAGATGATCAAGGAAGTCAGCTTCGAGGGCACCGTGTTCAACGATGCCCCGCACAAGTTCGAAGCCGGCACCCCGAACATCGCCGGCTTCATCGGGCTGGGTGTGGCGGTGGACTACCTGGAGTCGCTGGGCCTGGAGCACGTGGAAGCCCGCGAAGGCGAGCTGCTGGCGCACTTCACCGAAGAGCTCAACAAGATCGACGGCCTGCGCATCTTCGGCACCACGCCGGACAAGGCGGCGGTGGTCTCCTTCCTGGTGGACGGCGCGCATTCGCACGACCTGGCCACCCTGCTCGACCTGGAAGGCGTCGCGGTCAGGTCCGGCCAGCACTGCGCGCACCCGCTGCTGCAGTACTACGGCGTGGCGGCGACCTGCCGGGCGTCGCTGGCGTTCTACAACACGCATGAAGAAATCGAACGCTTCATCGTGGCGCTGAACAAGGTGCGCAAGCTGCTGGGCTGAGCCTGCGGCACCGGGCGGGACCCTGCAGAACGCCGCGAGAGATCGCGGCGTTCTGCATTGGCGCCACGCTGCACGACCGGCGTTGCTGCGCCATCGCGTGCTCAGACGACCCCTTGGTTATTGACTTCGATCCACGTCGGGCGAGGGCACCGGCAGTGCGTCCTGCTCCTGCGCACGCTCGATCTGCGCGACCAACAGCATCGTTGACGGATCGCCACTGCCGGCATGCGACTTCTGTGCTGCGGCCAGTGCCTCTGCAAAAAATGCCGCGCGCTGCTCCGGATCGGGCTCATCCTGCGCCTGCGCGAAACGGCGCGCCGCGTGGTGGTACAGCTCCTGCGGGTCGCCCAGCTTGCGCGCGCGCGCCCGCCAGTTCTCCACCGCCACCGCTTCGGCAGGGCCGGCTTCGTAATGGGCGATCAAGCGCCTGATCGCCGCCAGGTCATCGGTCTTCGCCATCGCGAGCACCGCCGCCTTTTCATCGGCAGACAAGTAGACAGAATCGGTGGGCGGGGCGTTCTGGCACGCGACCAGGGCAGGCAACAATAGACACAGCAGCGAGTACCGTTTCATCGATAAGGCACCAGAGAAACAGAAGGGAATGGCAGCACCACACGACGCCTCGCCAGTGCCCCGATGTAAGCGATGCGATTGCGTCACCCACCGTGTTTTAAAGGCAGCCAAGCCATCGTAGGCGCGCCTGAAGGCCTGCGCCAACGCAGTATTTCAATGAACTATCGTTGGTCGATTCATCGCGCCATTCCAATCGCGTTGGGGGCGCGCATCTCTTCAATGGGTGCGGTGTAGCGGCGCACCGAGCACAGGCGCTCGTTCTGCTGCGACGCCATCGGCGCTGCCCATCCCATCCCCATCCCGGAACGACGGCGATACCGATGACCCCGTAACGATGCAGTGCGATACGGCAGAACGCACCCGGTTTGCGCCCACTATGGGCTTACTAAGCTTCTTCGGGATAAAGCTCAATAGCAAATCCTATTCCCGTGTCTGCCAATCGCTTGAGTAGCAGCGAATCGAGCTCAAATCCACCGAGATCCTTGAGGAAAGCACTTACATAAAACTCCACCTTTCCTCCAGTATCCACAATGCTCTTGATGAAATCAGCATGCACCTCGATGATGCTGTAGCAGCTCTCGATCTCATCACCGAGCTCTACCGTTTTTTTTCTCACCATCTGCATTGATACATAAGTACCCTCATAGACTCCATCCAAGGGAGATCCAGAGGGAGAAGTTCTCGCGTCCCCTGCGGTATGAGCGAATCTCTCAGGAAGACCTATCCGATCAGAGATCGAATCATGCGGGAGAGCTGGATGCCACACCCGCAACGAAATATTTAGCAGGATTTTGCTCACTTTCTATTTCCATATCCGTGGTCGCTAACATTACTTCCCTGGGCCAACACCCCGCTCCTTGAGCCTGACTAGCCAACGTAAATTCCAGTCAATTCGACTTGACCGTTGGAAGTTCAATGCTCATCTTGACAGCGCCCCAATTCCTTTAAAAGTGCCACATTTCCATACTCGGCAGCCATGGACATAGCTGTCTCACCATTTACCCCAGCTTGACAAGGGCTCGCCCTCCTGTGAAGCAACAAGGTGATCAAGCGCTCATCCCTGACTTTGACGGCCCAAAATATTGCGTTATTTCCACCGCCATCCATCGAGTTCGCGCCCGCACCATTTTCTAACAGCCACACTGCCGACACCGCCTTTCTGTTAGCGACACTGAATGGCAATGGACGCCAGCCATCCAAGCGCGCATTGTTCACGTCAACACCTTGCGCCAACTTCGCGTCTAATAGCGACGAGTCTTCTGATCGCAGTGCATCGTAGAACTCCTGAATTTCCGTGGCGTCGCTACAGGCCGAACATGCGAACACAAAGATAATCGGAAAATAGATCATTCGATTCATGGCACAGGCTCAAATTGAAGGAGCTCACCAGGCATGACCACAGCGCGGATACCGGCGACCCGATGTTGCGTAGTTATGAATGACGCTGCGCGATGGGTCAAGCGCTTAATCAAAATGTCGGGCGTATTTCAATGATTCTTACAAGCGGCGCTGTGAATTTCGATAACTGCGTCTCAGGATGTAGGAATTCTCTGACGTTTCTTTTTTATCGTTCGGTTAGTGGTGCGTGGTGATTGGATACGGGGGGTTGAAATGTCGGAGGCTGCCGAGCATGGCTCGGCACTACCGTCACCCATGAGCGGTCGCGGTCGCTGTCGCGGCACACCGCCCCCTCCCCGTGCCCGCCTGCCGCGCCTAGAATGTCGGCATGAGCACCCTGACCTACCGCGCCGCCACGCCGGCCGACATCCCCGCCCTGATCACCCTTGTCACCTCCGCCTACCGGGGCGATGCCAGCCGCGCCGGCTGGACCACCGAGGCCGACATCCTTGATGGCGCCCGCATCGACGCGCAGGGCCTGCAGGCCGACCTCGAGCGCCCGCGCAGCACCATCCTGCTCGCCGAGCGCGACGGCCAGCTGCTGGCGTGCGCGCATGTGGCCGATGACCACGGCAAGGGCTACTTCGGGATGTTCTCGGTGGATCCGGCCCAGCAGGGCGGCGGGATCGGCAAGCAGGTGATGCTGGCCGCCGAAGCCCACGCCGCACGCGAGTGGGGCGTATCGGTCATGCAGATGACGGTGATCGACATCCGCGACGAGCTGATCGCCTTCTATGAGCGCCGGGGCTACCAGCGCACGGGGATCAAGAAGCCCTTCCCCTACGGCGACGAGCGGTTCGGCATTCCCAAGCGCGACGATCTGCGCTTCGAGATCCTGGAAAAGCCGCTGGTGGTGCCCGCGTGAGCGAAACCTGGACCTTCGTCTGCGCCAGCGCCGAGCTGCTGCCCGGCGAAATGAAGAGCACCTTCGATGAAGTGACCGGCACGCCGATCGTGGTGTTCAACCTGGACGGTGAGCTGTACGCGCTGGAAGACCAGTGCACCCACGACGAGTTCGAGCTGTCCTCGGGCACCTTCGATACCGGCGAGGCCAGCATCGAGTGCGTCCTGCACGGGGCCCGCTTCGACATCCGCGACGGCGCCGCGCTGTGCGCCCCGGCCTACTCACCGGTGGCGAAGTTCCCGGTCAAGCGGGAACACGACGCCGTCTGGGCCCGCGACGACCGCGACTGACCCGGGCTGAACGCCGGCGTTTTGAAAACGCGAATTATTCCTATTACGATAGGCATTGCGGCCAGCCGGTCGCGCCTGTCCGGTAGCCCGTGTCCGCCCACCGCTCTCTTCTTGGTGCTCTCGCCCTGTGGGCCACGCTCTGCGTGGTGCTGCTGGCGTGCCGCGGGCTGAGCGGAACGCCGGTCGGCGCTGAGCCAGGCAACGCGCCGGCAAAGACCTCGCTCGCCTGGGACCTCTCGCCGACGGCGACCGCCCCGGATACGCCGCTGCCCGAACTCCCGGCGGCAGAGCCCTTGCCGGCCGCCGAGTCCGGCCCCGATCCCGAACTCAGCCACGTCGGCATGCCCCTGCGTCAGCGGCGTACCGCCTGGACGGCCCTGGTCCCGTTGTGGCCGTCCGATGCGCTGCGGCGGCAGCGGCTGGAACCTTCGCTGCGGCTCAACCCCGGCCACGCGCCTCCCCACGCCTGATCCCTGCCCCGCGCACCGCGTGGGGCGTGCCGTGCCTGCGCCTGTGCGCAGTGCGAACAGCTTCGCGTGCCCGCTTCTCCATTGCCTGTCGCTGTGCCCCGCGCACACCGCGCCGCCTGTCTTTCCCTTCCCGGATCGTCCACACCATGATCAAGAGCCGCAAGCATTCTTCCTTTCCGCGCACCGTTGCCGGCCGCGCCACTGCCGGCCTGGTCACCGGGCTGAGCCTGGCTGTCCTGCCAGTCATCGCACACGCACAGTCCAGCGGCAATACGCCGCAGACCCTGGATCAGATCGATGTGCGCGGCGTGCGCGGCTTCAAGGCCGACAAGGTCGCTTCCCCGAAGTTCACCCAGTCGCTGCAGGACACCCCGCAGACGATCCAGGTGATCACCAGCGACCTGTTCAACCAGCAGGGTGCGACCACGCTGACCGATGCGCTGCGCAACAGCCCGGGGGTGGGTACGTTCTACGTGGGTGAGAACGGCAACACCAACACCGGCGACAGCATCTTCATGCGCGGCTTCGACACCTCCAGCAGCATCTTCGTCGATGGCGTGCGCGACCTCGGCTCGATCTCGCGGGATGTGTTCAATACCGAGCAGGTGGAGGTGGCCAAGGGCCCGGCCGGCACTGACAACGGACGCTCGGCACCGACGGGTGCGATCAATATGGTCAGCAAACAGGCCAACCTGCACAACGCCGTGTCGGGCACGGTCTCGGCCGGTACCGACAGCCAGCAGCGCGGCACCGCCGATTGGAACCAGGCCCTCGGCGCGACCAGTGCGCTGCGGGTGAATGCGATGTGGCAGGACAGCGACCAGCCCGGCCGCGACCACGTCAACAACCGCCGCTGGGGCATCGCACCGTCGTTGGCGTTCGGCCTCGGCACCAGCACCCGTTATTTCCTCAACCTGCTCTACGTGGACCAGGACAACGTGCCCGACGGCGGCGTGCCGACCCTGGGCCTGCCGGGCTGGACGCCGCAGCCCAGCCTGGAGCGGCTGGCCGGCCAGCCGGTCGATCCGGAGAATTTCTACGGCACCCGCGCCGACCACGACGATGTCACCGCGAAGATGGCGACGTTCCGCATCGAGCACGACGTCAACGACGCCGTGCGCGTGACCAACACCGCCCGCTGGGGCCGCACCGACCAGGATTACCTGCTGACCGCGTTCATGGGTACCGGCACGCGCGGTGCCAATGGCGCACCGACCGGCAACATCCGCTTCACCAACCCGGCCGATCCCGCCAGCTACACCATCGCGCGCAGCCTGCCGACCTTCAAGGACCAGCAGAACACGATCCTGACCGACCAGCTCAACCTGCGCGCGGACATCACCACCGGGGCGATCGTGCACAACCTGAGCGCCGGCCTGGAATTCACCCGCGAGGAGCTCAAGAGCTTCGGCCAGGCCGCCACCGGTGGCACCACCTGGTCGCCGGCCAACCTGTATGCCCCGGACTGGAACGCGACCGGACTGACCTGGGCACACAACGGCGCCGACAGCCACGGCAAGACCACCACCTCCTCGGTCTATCTGTTCGACACCCTCAACTTCGGCGACAGCCTGCTGGTCACCGCGGGCCTGCGCGCGGACCACTACACGACCGAGTACCAGAGTGCGTCGGTGTGCGGCGGCCGTGGTCCGGCCTGTGGCGCCAACCCGGTCGGCACGGTGATCGCCAATCCCTCGCTGGAACATTCGGACACCCTGCTCAACTGGAAGCTTGGCGCGGTCTACAAGGTCGATGACATCGTCAGCCTGTACGCCAACTACGCCCTCTCCCAGCAGCCGCCGGGCGGCAGCAACTTCCAGCTGAGCAGCTCCGCCAGCAGCGCCGACAACCCGAGCCTGGATCCGCAGAAGGCCAGGACCATCGAAGTGGGGACCAAGTGGGCCTTCCTCGATGACGCACTCGCCTTCAACGTGGCGCTGTTCAAGACCGAGGTCAGCAACGAGATCAACACGCAGGTCCTGGATGATGCGGGCAACCCCACCCAGACCGGCAAGAAGTCGGTGCAGGGCATCGAGGTCTCCACCGTGGGCCGCATCACCGACAACTGGTCGGTTTCGGCGGGCTACAGCCATCTGGATACCGAGGTGGACGAAGGCGCCAACGTCGCCGCCGACGGCACCCGCAACCTGACCTACACCCCGGGCGACACCTTCACCAGCTGGACCAGCTATGCCTTCCCGTCCGGCCTGACGATCGGCGGCGGCGTGCGCTACGCCGGCCAGATGCATCGCGGCACGGACGGTGCGGTCGGTACCCCGGCCTTCACCAAGTCCTACACGGTCTACGATGCGGTGGCTTCGTATGCGATCAACGAGCATCTGGTGCTGCGCTTGAACGCATACAACCTGTTCGACAAGCAGTACGTGGCTGCGATCAACAAGAGCGGCTACCGTTACACCCCGGGTGCCCCGCGCACCGTCCTGTTCAGTGCGGACGTCCGCTTCTGACCACCGGCCGGCGCAGGGGAGCCCTCCCCTGCGTCGCACAAGGACCCTGTCATGTTGCTGCATGTTCCCGACGTACTGAGCGCCGATGAACTGGCCCACCTCCAGCGCGCGCTGGCCGAGGCGGCATGGGCCGATGGGCGCGAGACCGTCGGCGCGCAGGGCGCACAGGTCAAGCGCAATGAACAACTGCCCGACGCCTCGCCGCTGAAGGCCGAGCTGGGCCGGATCGTGCTGGGCGCCCTGGACCGGCATCCGCTGTTCTTCGCGGCGGCATTGCCGCTGCGGATTCTGCCGCCCCGCTTCAACCGCTACCAGGGCGGCGGCGAGTACGGCTTCCACGTGGATGGGGCGGTGATGATCACCCCGCTGGACGGACAGCGCAGTCATCTGCGTTCGGACGTATCGTGCACGCTGTTCCTCACCGCGCCGGACGACTATGACGGCGGCGAGCTGGTGATCAGCGATACCTACGGCGAGCACGAGGTGAAGCTCCCCGCCGGCGATCTGGTGCTGTATCCCTCGAGCAGCCTGCATCGCGTCAACCCGGTCACCCGTGGGTCGCGGCTGGCCTCATTCTTCTGGGTGCAGAGCATGGTGCGCGATGACAGCGCGCGGCGCACGCTGCTGGAGATGGACAGTGCGATCGAAACGCTGCGCACCACCGGTGCCGACAGCGCGGCCGTACTGCAGTTGACCGGCGTGTATCACAATCTCCTGCGACGCTGGAGCGAGATCTGAGCCTGGCGCCATAGGCTTTCGCAATCGCAAATCATTCCCATTTGCGCCTGGGAACATATCTCACTACAATCTCGGCGCGTTGCGCACCGGACATCCGGTCCGCCGCTACCGGGCCTCCTTTTGCGCCACCCTCACCGCCATCGCAGCTTCGCCACCGCCGTGCGCGGGCAACGCCCTGCGCTGCCCGTGGTGCTGGCGTGGCTGGCAGTGCTGGCGATGCTCTTTACCGGCCTGCCGGTGCTGGAACGGGCAGCCCCCGGCAGCACCGTCATGGTCCTGCAGATGCCGATGGACGAGCGCCCGGGCGGCGGTGGGGAAACCACTCCGCAGGAAGAAGCCCCGGCCAAGCCGCGCCGGGTCGCCAGCGCGCGCCCTGCCGCGACGCCACCGCAGCCGCCTTCACTGCCGCCGGTCGTGGAATCCCTGGATTCGCTGATGGCCACCCTGGTGGCACAGCCGCCACGGATCGTCCCCGCCATCGATTCGGCACCGGCCACGCCGCTGCCTGCCGCACCCGGCCTGCGCGTGCAGCGCGGCCAAGCCCCACCGCAGGGCTGATTCCGACCGCCGGCGGCGCCATCGCGCCCGCCTCCGGTCCTGCGTGTTCCGCCCGCCCCGGGCGACCCTGATACCTGCGCGTGCTGCCGCCCTGCGGCCTGCCACGTCGCGTCCGTTTTCTCCTTTCCGAGGTTGCCCCCATGGCCCAGCGCCATCGTCGTCGCACGTCCCTGTCCCGCTGCACCCTGTCCCTCGCCCTGCTCGGTGCGCTGAGCGCCCCGGCCTTCGCCAACGGCGACGCCGCCGGTCCGACCACGCTGGACAAGGTGGTGGTCACCGCCGCGGGCTTCGAGCAGAAGATCGCCGATGCGCCGGCCAGCATCAGCGTGATCAGCCGCGAAGAACTGAGCAAGCGCCCGTACACCAGCCTGGTGGATGCGCTGCGCGACGTGGAAGGCATCGACGTGGGCATGGAGCCGACCGACAAGAACGGCCGCGCCACCCTCTCCATGCGGGGCATGCCGTCGGACTACACCCTGGTGCTGATCGACGGTCGCCGCCAGAGCAACGCCGGCAACCTGTATCCGAACAACTTCGGCGGCGGCCAGTTCTCGTACATGCCGCCGCTGGATGCGATCGAACGCATCGAAGTGGTGCGCGGCCCGATGTCGACCCTGTACGGCTCGGATGCGATGGGCGGGGTAATCAACATCATCACCCGCCGCAACCAGAGCGAGTGGCATGGCGCGGTCACCCAGGGCTTCACCGTGCAGCAGGACGATCAGTTCGGTGACGCCCGCAGCACCGATGTCTACCTGAGCGGCCCGCTGATCAAGGACCGACTGGGCCTGTCGGTGCGCGGCAGCTACTACGACGCCAACGCCTCCAACCCGGAATGGGACGACCTCCAGCTGCCCGACGGCACGCTGTGGTCGCGCAGCATCGGCTTCGGTGGCGGCGGCAAGGCGGTGGCCAACACCAACTGGACCACCGGCCTGCGCCTGAACTTCATCGTCAACGACGACCACGAGCTGTGGCTGGACTACGACGTGTCGCGCCAGAAGTACGACAACAGCGAAGGCCAGACCGGCACCCTGGACAGCCTCGCCAGCCTGTGGCGCGTCGGCAACGCGACGATCCCCAACCCGAATGGCACCGGCACCGTCAGCCGCCGCGTGGTGCAGCCGCGCGTGGGCTACACCGCCTACCAGCGCTACGAGCGCGACCAGTTGGCGCTGACCCACCAGGGCCGCTATGAATTCGGCACCTGGCAGACCACGCTGACCCACATCACCAGCAACAACCTCGGCCGCTCGCTGCCGCTGACACTGGACGAGCGCGCGGATCTGCAGGGCCTGTGGAACGACGTCTGCCGCCGCACCGGCGCCGCCGCCAACTGCGCGGCCGGCGCGCGCAACGGGCTGGGTGCGCTCAACGCCGCCGAGCTGGCGCGCCTGCAGGCCTTCCTGCCGCGCCCGCTGCGCACCATGGAACTGAAGGGCAACGTGCTGGACACGATGCTTGATCTCACCTTCGGCGCGCACAAGCTGACCGTCGGCGGCCAGTACAACGACACCGACATGGTCGATGGCGTGTTCGGCATGGACGGCAACGGCTACAAGACCAACGTCAAGCAGCAGCACCGCATGTGGGCGCTGTTCGCCGAGGACAACTGGTCGCTGACCGACACCCTGACCGCCACCGTCGGCGTGCGCTATGACGACCACAACATCTTCGGCAGCCACGTCAGCCCGCGTGCCTACCTGGTATGGAACGCCAACGATGCCTGGACCCTCAAGGGCGGCGTGAGCACCGGCTACAAGACCCCGCGTCCGGACCAGCTGTTCCCGGGCATCGTCGGCTTCGGTGGCCAGGGCGTGACCCCGCTGGTCGGCTCGCCCAACCTGAAGCCGGAAACCAGCACCAACTACGAAATCGCCGCGTACTACGAGGGCGATCGCTGGGGTTTCAACGTCACCGGCTTCCTCAACACGTTCGATGACAAGATCGCCAGCGGCGGCACCTTCGCCAACTGCGAAGTCGCCCCGGACGATGGCAGCTACTGCGTGGACATCGGCCCGGGCTGGGCCGAGCTGGGCTACAGCACCTTCGGCCAGAGCGTGAACATCGACAAGGCCGAAACCCGCGGCGTGGAAGCGGCTGCCCAGGTCGATCTGCTCGACACCCTCCAGCTGCGCGGCAACTACACCTGGACCAGGAGCGAGCAGACCAGCGGCACCGGCAAGGGCCTGCCCATCACCGGCAACCCGGCCAGGCACATGGCCAATGCCAGCCTGAACTGGCAGATCAGCGAGGCTGTCAGCCTGTCGCTGATCGGCGAAGGCCGCTACGACCGTTACCGCGACACGCTGGTCAGCAACGTCGGCGGCGTGAGCAGCTCGCAGACCCGCTACTACGAGGACTACACGATCTTCCACCTGGGCGGCAGCTGGGACATCAACACCTGGCTGACGGTCAACGCGCGGGTCAACAACCTGTTCGACAAGGACTTCGTCTCGCAGTCCTGCGTGCTGATCAGCGACAGCGAATTCAACTGCGTGGACGACTACGCCACCAAGGACCAGCGTCGCAGCTACTGGATTTCAGTGAACGCCAAGTTCTGAGGCACCGGACTTGACCTCGGGCAGCGCGCCGGCAACGGTCCGCTGCCTTTTTTTTGCCCACAAATTGCGAATCATTCTCATCAATGGTGTAATTCGCCCCTCAGCACTTCCTCCTGCGACCGTGGCCACCAGCGCTCCCTCTTCCAGCGTGCAACAACAACGCCGCGGCTTCTGGCTGCGCACGCTGCACCAGTGGCATTGGATCAGCTCCGCGGTGTGCCTGATCGGCATGCTGCTGTTCGCCGCGACCGGCATCACCTTGAACCACGCGTCCAGGATCGAAGCCAGGCCGGAGGTGGTCAGCCGCCAGCTGGCGCTGCCTGCCGACCTGCTCGGCAAGCTCGGCGACCGCGCCGATGGCAACGCACCGATTCCCCGCGTGGCCACCCGCTGGCTGGATGCGCAGCTCGGCATTTCGATCGGGCGGCGCCCGGCCGAGTGGTCCGATGGCGAAATCTACCTGTCCCTGCCCAGCCCGGGAGCCGATGCCTGGTTGAGCATCGACCGCGAATCGGGCGCTGTGGAGTACGAATCCACCGCGCGCGGCTGGGTGTCCTATTTCAACGATCTGCACAAAGGGCGTAACGCCGGGCCAGCCTGGGGCTGGTTCCTGGATATCTTCGCCGTGGCCTGCCTGGTGTTCTGCATCACCGGCCTGTTCCTGCTGCACCTGCATGCCCGCCAGCGCCGCATGACCTGGCCGCTGGTCGGCCTGGGCCTGCTGATCCCGCTGCTGATCGCCCTGATCCTCATCCACTGACCTTCCCTTCCCGGAGCCGCACCATGCGCGTCACCCTGACCATCGCCCTGAGCGGCCTGCTGGCCACCTCGCCGGCCTATGCCACCACCCTGGACATCAACGTCGAGGTGCCCAAGCTCAACGTGGCCGAGTACCACCGCCCATATGTGGCCATGTGGCTGGAAGGCGCCGACCAGAAGGTCGCCGCCAACCTGTCGGTCTGGTACCAGCAGACCGGCAACAGCGAAGGCCATGGCACCAAGTGGCTGCCCGACCTGCGCCAGTGGTGGCGCAAGAGCGGCCGCACCCTGGAGGTGCCGGTGGACGGCGTGACCGGTCCGACCCGCCCGGTCGGCAAGCATGCGCTGTCGTTCAACGACAGGCAGCCGGCGCTCAAGGCACTCGCGCCGGGCAACTACACCCTCGTGGTGGAAGCGGTGCGCGAAGTCGGCGGCCGCGAACTGCTCAAGATCCCCTTCACCTGGCCGGTCACGGCCGCACAGACGGGCAAGGCCCAGGGCGCGACCGAACTCGGTCTGGTCACCCTGTCCGCCAAGCCCTGATACCCCATCCACCTGGAGTTTTTCGATGAAGCGCACGCTCGTCCTCGCCGCCGCCATGGCCGCCGCACTTCCGTTCTCCGCCCTGGCCCACAAGGCCTGGCTGCAGCCCTCGCAGACCGTGATCGCAGGCACCCACCCGTGGATCACCGTCGATGCGGCGGTCTCCAACGACCTGTTCTACTTCAACCACGTGCCGCTTCGCCTGGACAACCTGGTCATCACCGCGCCCGATGGCAGCACCGTGCAGCCGCAGAACGCGGCGACCGGCAAGTTCCGCAGCGTGTTCGATGTCGAGCTGACCCAGCAGGGCACCTACCGCCTGGCCACGATCAACAACGGCCTGTCGGCCAGCTGGGAAGAAGACGGCAAGCCCAAGCGCTGGCGGGGTACCCCGGCCACCTTCGCCACCGAGGTGCCGAAGAACGCGAAGAACCTGCAGGTCTCGCAGTCGGTCGGCCGCGTGGAAACCTTCGTCACCAACGGCACCCCGAACGACACCGCGCTCAAGCCGACCAACCAGGGCATCGAGATGATCGCGCTGGCCCACCCGAACGATCTGGTCGCCGGTGAAGCCGCGCGCTTCCGCGTGCTGGTCGACGGCAAGCCGACCGCCGGCCTGGCGTTCGAGATCACCCGCGGCGGCACCCGGTACCGCAACGCGCAGGACGAGATCAAGGTCAGCACCGATGCCAAGGGCGAGTTCGCCGTCACCTGGCCGGAAGCGGGCATGTACTGGCTGGAAACCGGCACCGAAGACAGCAAGACCTCGATCAAGGAAGCCAGGAAGCGTCGCCTGAGCTACGTGGCCACGCTGGAAGTGCTGCCGGAGTAACCGCCTGCGGCGCGGGCGCTGCACGCGCCCTCCACCTCACCCGCCCCCGTCGACACGACGGGGACTTTTCACCCGACGCAGTCCGGCCATCGGGCTTACTAGGCCCCGACGTGCCCACCTCCATGAACAACCCGGATCTCGACATCGCCAGCCTCGGCGGCCACACCATGGGCACCACCTGGCAGGTAAAGCTGGCCGTGGCGCGCAGCCGCGACCTGCACCCGCTGCACGTCGGCATCCAGGCGCAGTTGGACGCCATCGTGGCGCAGATGAGCACGTGGGAAGCCGACAGCGACATCGCGCGTTTCAACCGGGCGCCCGCCGGTGAATGGCAGGCGTTGCCGCCGTTGTTCGACACGGTGATGCAGTGCGCGCTGGAGATCGCACAGCGCAGTGGCGGCGCCTTCGATCCGACCATCGGCCCGTTGGTGGCCTTGTGGGGGTTCGGCGCACAGGCGCAGGCCCGGCAGATTCCCGATGCGGCCACCCTCGCCGCGGCCCGTGCGCGGTGTGGCTGGCAACGCCTGCAGTGGCAGCCCGGTCGCCTCCGGCAACCCGGTGGGCTGGCGTTGGATCTCTCAGCGATCGCCAAAGGCTTTGGGGTCGATCAGGTCAGCGCGTGGCTGCGCCAGAACGGCGTGCACGCAGCGCTGGTGGAGGTCGGCGGCGAGCTGCACGGGTTCGGCCACAAGCCCGACGGTCAGCCGTGGCGCGTGCTGGTGGAATCCGCGCCGGAAGACGATGCACAGGCAGACCATCCGCCGCGCGTGCTCGCGCTGACGGAGCGTGCGGTCGCCACCTCCGGTGATCGTTGGCACCATTTCGAGCACGGCGGTGAGCAGTACAGCCACACCCTGGATCCGCGCATCGGTGCGCCGGTCACACGCGCCGCGGCCGCAGTCACCGTGGTTGCCGACAGCGCCATGCAGGCCGATGCCTGGGCTACCGCATTGACGGTGATGGGCGCCGACGACGGCATGGCATTTGCGCGCACCCATGCGCTGGCCGCACGCTTTGTCAGCCGGGGGACGCACGGTATCGAGGAACACATGAGTCCCGCCTTCGAGCACCTGCTCGCCGACGATCGCGTGGACGCGGCATGAGCCTGCGTCCTTCCCGTGCGTGGCTGGGCAACCTGGCGGTGATGCTGGTGCTGGCGGCCGTCGCCTGGGCGCTGCTGCGGCTGCACCTGGGTGAAGCGTGGTGGCAGAGCGCACCCCTGGCCTCGCAGTGGCGCTGGGCCGCCGGCAGCCTGGTTCTGTATGCGGCGTTCTGCGCGCTGATCTGGTGGCGTGGACGACCGCGCGAGGCGCGCGTGGCCGATGACGGACCCGCCCCGATCCTGCTGGTCTGGGCGAGCCAGACCGGCTTCGCGCAGCAGCTGTGCGAACGCAGTGCGGACGCGTTGCGCGCTGCCGGACTGCCGGTCCGCATCCGCGCGCTGCATGCGGTGACGGCCGAGCTTCTGCAGCGCAGCGGGCAGGTGCTGTTCGTGGTCAGCACCACCGGCGAAGGCGATGCGCCGGATCATGCGCTGCCCTTCCTGCGCAACGTGATGCCGCAGGCGCTGGCCCTGCCACAGCTGCAGTACGGCGTGCTGGCGCTGGGCGACCGCAGCTATGGGCACTTCTGCGCGTTCGGCCACCAGCTCGATGCGTGGCTGCGCCAGCACGGCGCGCATCCGCTGTTCGACACGGTCGAGGTGGACAACGCCGATCCCGGCGCACTGCGCCACTGGCAGCAACTGCTCGGCCAGCTGGGCGGTGAAGCCACCGAACTGCCGGACTGGGCGCCGGCCGAGTACCTGCCGTGGCAACTGCAGGCGCGGCACCTGGAAAACCCGGGCAGCCCGGGCGCACCGACCTACCGCATCACGCTGGTGCCGTCCGACGGCGTGATGCCGGTGTGGCAGGCCGGCGACGTGGTCGAGATCGGACCGCAGCATGCACCGGCCGAGGTCGAGGCCTGGCTGCGGGATACCGGGTGGGAGGGCGATGCGGACATCGATGGACAGCCGCTGCGCGCGCATCTCGCGCGTGCGCACCTCCCGCACGCCGATGAAATTCCAGCATCGGCCGACATGGCCGCACTGGTGGCCGCACTCCGTCCGCTTCCGCACCGCGAGTACTCGATCGCCAGCCTGCCCGCCGAAGGCCAGGTGCAGCTGCTGCTGCGCCGCCAGCTGCGTCCGGATGGTACGCCGGGGCTGGGCAGCGGGTGGCTGTGCGATCACGCCGCGCTGGAGGGACAGATCGATCTGCGCTTCCGCAGCAATCCGAATTTCCACGGTGTGGCCGCCGCGACGCCGCTGATCCTGATCGGCAACGGCACCGGCATCGCCGGCCTGCGCGCCCACCTGCGCGAGCGCATCAGCGCCGGCGCGCGCCGCAACTGGCTGCTGTTCGGCGAACGCACGGCCGCGCACGATTTCTTCTTCGGCGACGACCTGCGCGCCTGGCAGCGCGATGGCTGGATCGCGCAGCTGGATACGGTGTTCAGTCGCGATGGTGGCGAGCATCACTACATCCAGGACCGTCTGCAGGCGCACATCGGCGAACTGCAGCAGTGGGTGCATGACGGGGCCACCATCCTGGTCTGCGGCAGCCTGCAGGGCATGGCGCCGGCGGTGGATGCGGTGATCGAGCAGGCGCTGGGCCGCGACGGCAAAGAAGCGCTGATCGTGGCCGGGCGCTACCGGCGCGACGTGTACTGAGGGTCGCCTGCAGACCCTCAGGCGTTGCGGCCGCCCGCACTGACGCGGATCGCCAGCAATTCCCCGCCGCCGTGCAATGCGAACCGACGGCGCTCACCGGCCGCCAACCAGGCGGTATCACCGGCGGCCAGCGGTGCCAGCGACGGCTCGCCCTCGAATTCGGCCTGCCCGGCAAGCAGATGAATCGCCCACGCCGCCTCGGGCTCGGTGAAGAAGAACATACTGCCCACCAGCGGCCGGTGCAGCAGCTCGGCCTGCACGGCATCGCGCCGCCACATCAGATTGAAATCGTGGGTCACGCCATCGATCAGTTCGCCGGTGACCTGCGCTTCGCCGGCGAAGCGCAGGCGCTCATGCGGCGGCATCAGTGTGTGCACGGCGCCATCGGCAAAGCGCAGGCGCAGGCCTTCGCCACGCAGCAGCACCAGTTCGCGGTCGATGCCGGGAAACGCGGAAAACGCGGCGTCCTGTTCGATCTCGGCGATCGACAGGCGTACCTGCCAGTCGTCGTTGTCGGGCAGGCGCAGGATCTCGCGGGTCCAGCCGAGGCCATTGCGCCAGCGTTCGCGGCGGTACTCGAAGGAGGGAATGACGCGGCTGGCCGCGCCCAGGACGGTATCGGTCGACATGCGCGTAGTGTGCCTGAGCGGCGCACCGCAGTGCGGTCAGGACACGCCGCCGCAATCGGGTTCGAGCAGGCGCGAACGCGCCAGCCAATCCTTGTCCGGGTAATACGCGAACACCATCGTGCCGCCGCGCAGGCTGTCGATCAGCGGCCGGGCCACGGACAGACGCACCGCCGGGCAGCCCAGGCTGCGGCCCAGGCGCCCCTGCAGGCGCGCGATCGCGGGATTCACGTACGGCGCGCCGTGGATGACGATCGCGCGGTCGCGGGCATGGTCATTGAAGCCCGGTTCCAGCCCTTCCAGCCGCAGCGAATAGCCGTTGCCGCCCATGTAGGTTTCCTTGGCGGTGAACGCGCCCAGGCTGGACATGAAGCTGCCGTCCTTGTTGGAGAAATGCTGGGTGCGGTTGTCGCCGCTGTTGCGGCCATGCGCGACCCACTCCTCGAACAGCAGCCGCTGGCGCGTGAGATCGAAAATCCACATGCGCGGTTCGGTCGAGGGCCGGGAGTAATCGATCACGCTCAGTTTGCCCGGGTCGATGCCGAGCTCCGGCCGGCGCAACGCACAGCGCATCGCACGGGCCGCCAGCTGCAGTACCTGTTTGTCCGCGGCCGGCGCGGCCTTGGCCAGCATCTCGGCCATCTGCACCGGGCTGGTGGTCGGGGCCGGCGCAGGGCTGGCCGCGCCCGCCGTGGCGGACGCGATCAGACCGCAGAACGCGGCGGGCAGCAATTTCACAACGGACATGGGCAGCACGCCAACCGGAGGCAACCCTTACAAAGTGGACCCACCGGCGTCGGATTCCAAGACGGGCTGCAGGTTCTGTTCATCGGCCACCGGGCGTACCGCCGGCAGGCTGGTGACCAGCAGCGTGGTGCCAGGCACCAGCACGCTGTAGAGCTGCTCGGCGAATTCCGGCGGCAGCGCCATCGGCAGGCTCGGCGTGGCGAGCAGGTCCGGCGTCGCATTGGCGGCGGTCTGGCCCAGCAGCGGATAGGCGGTCCAGCGGTGCAGCGGGCGGTGCGGGTCCAGCGGGCTGGGGTTGTCCTGGTAGCCCTGGCCCATCACGAACAGGGTCGTCCCCTCGAAGGCCGGCAGGGCCTTGGCTTCCAACCGCGACTCACCGATCAGCACGCCGTCGCGCAGCACGTACAGGCGCTGGTCGTGCAGGCTGACCAGGATGCCCACCTGGCCGGCCGGGGCCGCCGCATCGTTCCAGTAATGCGCCGGGGCGTCGGTGCTCTCGACCAGCGGTTTGCCGGTGCTGCTGACCGGTGCCAGCACCGCCGGATAGGCCAGCGTCATCGGTGCGCTCTTGGCATCGGCCACCACCACCGTATCGCCGCGATGGGTCTCACCGAACAGTTTCTGCGCGAACGCCTGCGGCAGCCGCACGCAACCGTGCGAGGCCGGATGCCCGGGCAGGCTGCCGCCGTGCAGCGCGATGCCATCCCAGGTCAGGCGCTGCATGTAAGGCATCGGCGCGCTGTTGTAGAGGTTGGACTTGTGGTCCTTGTCCTTCTGCAGGATCGTGAACACACCGGTCGGCGTTTCATGCCCGGTCTTGCCCGAGCTGATCGTGCTCATGCCGATCGCGATGCCGTTGCGGTAGACGTAGGCGCGCTGCTCATCCAGGCTGACCACCAGCACGATCGGGCCGGCCGGGGAGATCTCGGGGTGCCAGAGGAATTCGCCGGGCTTGAGATCGGTCGGGCCGCGCGGGGCCTCGGTGGCCGTGGTGGCCGTGGTGGCCGTGGTGGCCGTGGGCGCAGTGTTGGCGGCGGTGGCGGGAAGCATCCCGGTCGCCAGCAGCGTCCCGAGCGCCAGACTCAACAGCGTGCTGCGTACTGCCATGTCGTGCATCCATTCGAAGAGATGCCGCCACGCTACACGAACTGCCTGCATGCGTTCGCGAAAACAGGGGAGCACAAAAAGTAATTGCCCGGCCACACATCCCTGTGCAGACCAGGCAATCGATACATCCTTGTCGGCATCCCGCCTTCCCCCTGTGCATCCTGCCCAGTCTGGGTGCCGGCCATGCTCCGTGCACTCGGCCGTATATGCTTCCGCCATCACAGCCCTTCCCGGGGTCTGGATGCCACCGTCCTGGTGGGTCCGCGCCAATCCTTCCGCGCCGCTTCCGTGCGTGCTGCGTCCTGCAGCTGTCGGTGCCGCCGCGGCGTCCTGCCGTGGCGACCAGTGACCGGCGTCCTGCCTGTCCCGACCCGTCCTGTTGTTCAGCGCCTTGGTACGGAGGCCGGCGCTGCCCTCCTGGGCGGTGCCTCGACCGGTGCCTGCCTGGCGCCGGTCGTCATCCGTTGTCGATTCCGTTCGACGGTTGCTGTCCCTATCCCCTTCACCCGCGCCAGATCCTCGACGCGTTCGAAGGGTCCGTGTTGTCGCCGGTACGCGACGATCGCTTCGGCCTTCATCGGCCCCACGTTCGCCAATCCCTGCTGCAGCGTCGACGCATCCGCCGTATTGATGTTGATCCGATCGGCCGCGAAGGCCATTCCGCTCAACAGCAGTCCCAGCACCAGCGCCCTGCACGAAAACCAAGGTCCCACTGTGTAACTCCTTGTGGCTCGGAACCGGCCCCTGCCGGCAATCCTGTCGAAGGTTCCAGCGTCCCTCGCCACATACACACAGCCTATCGTCCACGGCACCTTCACACAGCAGGCCTAACACCCGACGTGGTGTAGGGAAATACCTACCCCAGCGCAGGCGTAGAATGGCGGGACTTGTCAAAAGCACTCCGGAGTTCAGATGGACAGCGCCAAGCTCGGCCAATTCGTCAGTGAAAAGTGGGACAACGAGATCGTCCCGCAATTGGTCGATTACATCCGTATCCCCAACAAATCGCCGATGTTCGACGCCGATTGGGTCGCCAACGGCTACATGGAACAGGCCGTCACCCTGATGGAAACCTGGGCCAAGGCCCAGAAGCTGCCGGGCCTGACCGTCGAGGTCGTGCGCCTGGAAGGCCGCACCCCGCTGCTGCTGCTGGAAATCCCGGCCTCCGGCGCCGAGACCGGCGACGACACCATCCTGCTCTACGGCCACCTGGACAAGCAGCCGGAAATGACCGGCTGGGACGACGATCTCGGCCCGTGGATTCCGGTGCTGCGCGGCGACAAGCTGTATGGCCGCGGCGGCGCCGATGACGGCTACGCGATGTTCGGTTCGCTGGCCGCCGTGCTGGCACTGCAGGAACAGGGCCTTCCGCACGCGCGCTGCGTGATCCTGATCGAAGCCTGCGAAGAATCCGGCAGCTACGACCTGCCCGCCTATGTCGACCACCTGGCCGACCGCATCGGCAAGCCGTCGCTGGTCGTCTGCCTGGATTCGGGCTGCGCCAACTATGACCAGCTGTGGTGCACCACCTCGCTGCGCGGCCTGACCGGCGGCAACTTCTCGGTCAAGGTGCTCAACGAAGGCGTGCATTCCGGCGATGCCTCCGGCGTGATCCCGTCCAGCTTCCGCCTGCTGCGCCAGCTGATCTCGCGCATCGAGGACGAGAACACCGGCCGCATCCTGATCGACGGCATGAACGTCGAGATCCCGGCCGAGCGCCAGGAACAGGCCAAGCGTGCCGCCGAAGTGGTCGACACCGCGATCTTCGAGAAATTCCCGATGGTCGACGGCCTGCGCCCGATGAACGACGACCTGGCCGAACTGGTGCTCAACCGCACCTGGCGCCCGGCGCTGTCGGTTACCGGTGTGGACGGCCTGCCGCCGCTGGCGTCTGCCGGCAACGTGCTGCGTCCGCAGACCGCGGTGAAGCTGTCGCTGCGCCTGCCGCCGACCGCGGACGGCAAGGCCTGCGGCGAGCTGCTCAAGGAAGCCCTGCTGCGCGATCCGCCGAACGGTGCGGAAGTGAAGCTGGACCTGGAAAAGGCCTCCAGCGGCTGGAACGCCCCGGCGATGGCGCCGTGGCTGACCCAGGCGATCGACGATGCCAGCCAGACCTTCTTCGGCAAGCCGGCGATGTACATGGGCGAAGGCGGCTCGATCCCGTTCATGGGCATGCTCGGCGAGAAGTTCCCGGGCGCGCAGTTCATGATCACCGGCGTGCTCGGCCCGCACTCCAATGCACACGGCCCGAACGAGTTCCTGCACATCCCGATGGGCAAGCGCGTGACCGCGTGCGTGTCCAAGGTGATCAGCGAGCATTACGCGGCCAGCCTGCGTGGCGAGACCAGCGGTTCGCCGGTCGCCGCCGACAGCGGCACCCGTCACGGCGGCCACGGCTGCTGCTGACGTTGGCGGACGCAGCCTGGCCTTGCTAGGCTGCGTCCACCCTCTACTGACGTCTTTGGCATGAACGGACTGTTTGGCAGCACCAGCTGGCTCTACATCATCCTGGTCGGCTTCGTCGTCGGTCTGCTCGGGCGTTTCTTCATGCCCGGCAACAACCGCATGGGCTGCCTGCTGACCATCGTGCTCGGCATCGTCGGCGCCCTGCTGGCCGGCTGGTTCGGCCAGTACATGGGCTGGTATGCGCGCGGCGAGCCCGCCGGGTTCATCGGCGCCATCCTCGGCGCGGTCGTGGTCCTGGCCGTGCTCCGGCTGTTCAGCAGCAAGCGCTGAGCACCGCCCCTCTCTTCTTTCCCGCGCGCCCCCCGGCGCCGCTTCGACGTACCCGTCCATGAACGATCCTGCTTCCGATCCGCTGCGCGCCGAACTCCGCCGGCAGTGGACCTGCGCCGCCCTCGGCGACCCGGCCACCGCGCTCGACCGTGCCTCGGTGGACGCCGGTTTCCGCAGCTACTGGCGCGCCACCAGCGCGCGCGGCAGCCACATCGTGATGGACTCCCCGCCGGGGCTGGAGGACGTGCGGCCGTGGCTGCGCATGCACGACCTGCTCGAGACCCATGGCGTGCGCGTGCCGCAGGTACTGGCGCGCGATGAGGACAACGGTTTCCTGCTGCTGGAAGACCTGGGCGGCCCCACCCTGGCCCGCCATATCGACAACGACAACGCCGATGCCTGGTTCGATGCCGCGTTCGCACAGCTGATCCGGCTGCAGTCGATCCCGGTGCCGGAGGGCATGGGCAGCTTCGGCGAGGCGCTGCTGCAGCGCGACGCCGGCCTGTTCGACGAATGGTTCCTGCAGCGTCACCTCGGTCTGGAACTGGACTGCGGCGAAATCGAGAACCTGCAGCGCATGCATCGCCTGCTGATGGACAACGCGCTGCAGCAGCCGCAGGTGCTGACCCACCGCGATTTCATGCCGCGCAACCTGATGCCGATCGACGGTGGCCCGGCGGTGCTGGACTTCCAGGATCTGGTGCGCGGGCCGATCGCCTACGACCCGGTCAGCCTGTTCAAGGACGCGTTCCTGAGCTGGCCGATCGCGCGGGTGGATACCTGGCTGGCGCGCTATCACGCGCTCGCCTTGGCCGCCGGGTTGCCGGTCCGGCCGTGGCCGCAGTTCCTGCGCGATGCCGACTGGATGGGCGTGCAGCGGCACCTGAAGATCCTCGGCCTGTTCGTGCGCCTGCGCGACCGCGACGGCAAGGGCCATTACTTCGACGACGCCCCCCGTTTCATCCAGTATCTCGACGAGGTGCTGCCCCGCCATCCCGAACTGGCACCACTGCACGCTCTGTTCGAGCTGCGGATCAAACCGGCGCTGGCCCGCATCGCCGAGCCGGTGCTGGCGCGCCCATGAAAGCGATGATCTTCTCGGCCGGCAGGGGCGAGCGCATGCGCCCGCTGACCCTGCACACGCCCAAGCCGCTGCTGGTCGCTGGCGGCAAGCCGCTGATCGTCTGGCACCTGGAACGGCTCGCCGCGGCCGGCATCGATGAGGTGGTAATCAATACCGCGTGGCTCGGCGACCAATTCGCGCCCGCGCTCGGCGACGGTGCGCGCTGGGGCCTGCGGCTTCACTTCATCGACGAAGGCGCGGTGCCGCTGGAAACCGGCGGCGGCATTCTCAACGCGCTGCCGATCCTCGGCGAGGCACCGTTCCTGGTGATCAACGGCGATGTGTGGACGGATGTGGATGTCGCCACGCTGCCGCGCACGCCCGCCGGTGATGCGCATCTGGTGCTGGTCGACAATCCCGCGCAGCATCCGCGCGGCGATTTCATCCTGCACGCCGATGGTCGCGTCAGCGATGACGGCGACAGCGCGCGACTCACCTATGCCGGTGTGGGCGTGTATCGCCCGGCGATCATCGACGGGTGGCGCGCGGTGATCGGCGCGACCGTCGGCGCCGCCGCAACGCCCCCGCAGTTCGGCCTGGCCCCGCTGCTGCGGCATGCGATGGCGCAGGGCCGCGTGACCGGCCAGCACCATCGCGGGCGATGGACCGATGTGGGCACGCCCGAACGCCTGGCGCAGCTGGATGCGGAACTGAACGCCTGACCCTGCCCTTACAACAGGTGCGGACCGTCTTCCAGAACCTGGCGCAGGAACGGCACGGTGATGCGGCGTTGCGCCGCCAGTGATTCGCGGTCCAGCCAGTCCAGCAGGCTGACCAGGCTGCCCAGCTCACGACCGGTGCGGGTCAGCAGCCATTCGATCGCCGCCTCATCGATCGCCAGGCCACGTCGCGCCGCGCGCTCGCGCAGCACCGCCGCGCGGCCTTCGTCGTCCAGCGGCTGCAGCACCACGCGCACGCACTGCTGCAGGCGTGAACGCAGGTCCGGCAACACCAACCCGAGCTGGTCCGGTGCGTGCTGCGCGGTGTACAGCAGGGTGATCCCCGTCGCGCGCGCACGGTTGTGGAAATCGAACAGCGCCACTTCGTCGTCGCGCTGCCCGGCCACGGCATCCAGCCCATCCAGCGCGACCAGGTCGCGGCCTTCCAGTGATTCCAGCGCAGCGCGCGTGCGCCCGACCACCGCCTTCAGCGGCAGGTAGGTCGGCTGGCGGCCGGCCTGTTCGGCCAACGAGCACATCGCCAGCGCCTGATGGGTCTTGCCGGTGCCCGGCGCGCCCTCCAGGTACACCCAGTCGTGCGCGGCGCCCACGGCAATGGCGCGCAGCTGCGCCAGCGCACCATCCGGCGCACCGATGAACGTCTCCAACCGCTCGTCCTGCGGGTAGCGCAGGGCAAGCGGCAACTGCGGAACGACACTCACTGCGCGTCCGGCCCCTTCGGGTTGCCCACGACCACGATCTCGGGCTTGTCGACGTAGGCGTCGAGCACGATCGCCGACTTTTCACCGGCATACAGATCGCTCTGGCGATAGCGCTGGTGCGCGTAACGCAGCAGCACGTTGCTGACCGCCGCCACCGGCAGCGCCAGCAGCATGCCGAGGAAACCGAACAGCTGGCCACCGGCCATCACCGCGAAGATCACCGCCACCGGGTGCAGGCCGATCTTGTCGCCGACGATGCGCGGGGTCAGCACGTAGCTTTCCAGCAGCTGGCCCACGGTGAACACCACGCCGACCAGGATCAGCAGCTTCAGATCGAAGCCCTGCGCCTGCACCAGCGCGGCCGCCACCGCCATCACGATGCCGGTGGTCGCGCCCAGGTATGGGATGAAGCTGATCAGGCCGGCGACCAGCCCGATCAACAGGCCCAGCTTCAGGCCGACCAGCGACAGGCCCGCGGCGTAGACCACGCCCAGCGCGATCATCACCAGGAACTGGCCACGGATGAACGCACCCAGCACCTCGTCCGACTCACGCGCCAGCTTGGTGATGGTGCCGACATGGTTGCGCGGAATCATCGAGGCCACGCGCTCGACCAGCTTGTCCCAGTCGCGCAGGAAGTAGAACGCCAGGATCGGCAGCAGCAGGATGTTGACCACCCAGGTCACCATGGTGAAGCCCGAGCGCTGCACGTAGCCAAAGAAGGTCTTGGCGAACCCGCCGGCCTGCTGCCAGTGGCTGCGCACCCATTCGATCAGGCGGTCTGGGTCCATCCACTGCATGATCTCCAGCCCGGTCTTCTGCTCGAACCACGGGATGCCTTTTTCCATCAGCCACTGCTGTGCCTGCGGGATCGCCGCCACCAGGGTGGCGATCTGGCGTTCGATCATCGGCACCAGGATCAGCAGCGCGGCGGTGATCAGCAGGATCATGGCCACGAACACCAGCACCACGCCGGTGTTGCGCGAGCGGCCGGTGGCCTCGATCCGGTCGACCAGCGGGTCGCCCAGCCACGCCAGCGCCAACGCCAGCACGAACGGGGTCAGGATCGGGCCGAGCAGCCAGATCACCCAGCCGGCGAAAAGCGCCACCAGTACGAATTTCAACCGTCGGAGGAACTGCGCGATTTCTGCTTCGGGGGTGAGGATCATCGCAGGCGGTACTCGTTGCTGGCAGGCGGCGGCAGGGCCGAGGGACTGGTTTCATCGATCGGCACCGGCAGCGGCGCGGTCGGCGCGATCACGCCGTTGTCGCCCAGCATGCGGTTCAGGCCGGCCAGGCCGGTGGTCATCTCCAGCGACAGCTCCAGGCGGTCGCCCGAGGCACGCACCGGGGTGACGTTACGAACCACGGCGGTCTCACGCAGGCCGGCGGCCAGGCGCATGTAGTCCTCGGCGCTGTTCAGGCCCAGCACCACGATGGTGTACGTGCCGGCGGCACCGGTGGCGGCACCGGCCTTGGCGTACCGGCGCACCAGCGCATCGGCGGCACCGTCGGCGCCACTGGCCATGGCGCGACGGGCATCGCTGTCCTTGGTCGTCCACTTGTTCAGCTCTTTGCCACCGTCGACGAACACCCAGTCGGCGACCCAGCCGCTGCCCTGCCGGTACAGCTTGCCGATCAGCTGCATCGGCGGGGCGTAGCGCGCCGAGGCACGGGCGACAGACGCGGTGTCCTGGCGCCAGATCGCGCCGACCAGCGCCTGCTCGGCCGCGCTGCCCGAGGGCAGGCCGAGCTTGTAGCCGCGCTCGATGGCGCGATTCAGCAGCGGGCGGGCCGCATTGGCCTGCTGGACGGTCACCAGGCGCGGGCCGGAGCCGTCGTCGATGGCCAGCCAGATCACCGGCTTGGGACGCGGCTGCGGCCACAGCGGCAGGCCGAGGGCCGAGATCAGGCCGTCAACGTCATCCTCGCGGAACCGGGCGACCAGGATCGTGCGGTAGCTCGGCGCGCCACCGGCCGAGGTGCTCTGGTCCTGGCGGTAGTCATAGCTGGCCACGTAATCCTTGGCATTGCGCAGGGCCTGCATCACCCCCGGGCGGCTCATCACACTGCGGTCGCCCGACAGCTTGGCCAGCACGTTGCCCAGCGCCCTGGCCAGGGCACCGTTGCGGTCCGAATCGGCCTGGCTGTTGACCGGGACCTCGGCCTCGTAAGCGCCACTGGCACTGGCCACATCGCCTTCGGTGCGCAGGCCGCTCTGGGCCATCGAGGCCACCGGCAGGCACAGCGCGAGGAACATCATGAAAAAGAGGCTGCGGCGCATCAGGACTTCCATTGAGCGTATCCGGGGGGAATTGTTGCCCGAATAGGGCCTGCGCGCCAACGTGGCCTGTTAAAATCGCGCTTTCACCCCAGCGCAGCGCCGACGCCCGTGACCAATTCCCCGTCCCATCCCTCTCCCCTGACCTACCGCGACGCCGGTGTCGACATCGACGCGGGCAATGCGCTGGTCGAGCGCATCAAGCCGCTGGTGAAGCGCAGTTTCCGCCCGGAAGTCATGGGCGGGCTGGGCGGCTTCGGCGCCCTGTTCGACCTGTCCAACAAGTACCGCGAGCCGGTCCTGGTCTCGGGTACGGACGGCGTGGGCACCAAGCTGAAGCTTGCACAACAGCTGGGCCGCCACGACACGATCGGCATCGATCTGGTCGCCATGTGCGTGAACGACGTGCTGGTCCAGGGCGCCGAGCCGCTGTTCTTCCTGGATTATTTCGCCACCGGCAAGCTGGACATCGACACCGCTGCGGCGGTCGTGGGCGGCATCGCCAACGGCTGCACCGAGGCCGGTTGCGCGCTGATCGGCGGTGAAACCGCGGAAATGCCGGACATGTATGCCCCGGGCGAGTACGACCTGGCCGGCTTCACCGTCGCCGGCGTCGAGAAGAGCGAACTGAAGGACGGCG
This sequence comes from Stenotrophomonas sp. JAI102, assembly GCF_013409105.1. NCBI lineage: Bacteria > Pseudomonadati > Pseudomonadota > Gammaproteobacteria > Lysobacterales > Lysobacteraceae > Stenotrophomonas > Stenotrophomonas sp. JAI102. The sequence continues at coordinate 375,458 of NZ_JACCCI010000004.1, read as the reverse complement.
CCAGCGTGGCGGCCGGCGACGTGCTGATCGGCATCGCCTCCTCCGGCCCGCACTCCAACGGCTACTCGCTGGTGCGCCGCATCTACGACCGCGCCGGCCAGCCGGCCGACCTGGAGCTGGAGGGCGGGGTCAAGCTGGTCGATGCGCTGATGGCGCCGACCCGCCTGTACGTCAAGCCGATCCTGGCGCTGCTGAAGACCCACGGCGCGGCGATCCACGGGATGGCCCACATCACCGGTGGCGGCCTGACCGAGAACATCATCCGCGTGGTGCCCGAGGGCCTGGGCCTGGACATCCAGGCCAATGCCTGGACCCTGCCGCCGGTCTTCCAGTGGCTGCAGAAAGAAGGCGCCGTGGCCGACAGCGAAATGTGGCGCACCTTCAACTGCGGCATCGGCTTCGTGCTGATCGTGGCCGCCGACGAGGTCGCCGCGGTCAGTGCGGCCGTGGCCGCGCAGGGCCTGGAGCACTGGACCATCGGTGAAGTGACCACCGCCGACGGCGCCGAACGCGTCAAGATCGGCTGAGCCTGGTCATGGAGCCCCGCCCGGAGGCCGCTGTTCAACCGCCGTCGCTGCCCGTCGCAGCGGCGCCGGCCCTGCCGGCCACCACGGGTGACACCTCGCAACTGCAGTTGCTGTCGGTCTTCCACTATGTGGTGGCGGGCCTGACCGCCCTGTTCTCGCTGTTCCCGCTGATCTACCTGCTGATGGGGGTGGCGGTGATCTTCGCCGCGCCGACCCCGCTGGCGCCCGGTGAGGCGCCGCCGCCGTTCGATCCGCGCCTGATCGGCTGGGTGTTCGTGTTGATCGGCGGCCTCGGCTGCGCGGCCGGACTGGTCCTGGCCGGCTACATGGCCTACGCCGGGCGCTGCCTGGCGCAGCGCCGACGCTACCTGCTGTGCATGGTCGTGGCCGGCATCGCCTGCATCTTCATGCCATTCGGCACCGCGCTGGGGGTGTTCACCCTGGTGGTGCTGTCACGCCCGGCAGTCAAGGCGGCCTTCGAAACCGCATGAGCAGCCGTATCGCCGTACTCGCCTCCGGCCGGGGCAGCAATCTGCAGGCCATCCTCGACGCCATCGCCGCGCAGCGGCTGGAGGCGCAGGTTGTGGCCGTGCTCTCGGACAAGCCCGAGGCCTCGGCCCTGCTCAAGGTCGGCCCGGAGCAGCGCTGGGCACGTTCGCCCAGGGACTTCGCCGACCGCGCCGCCTTCGACGCGGCGATGGCCGAGGCGCTGGAGGCCTTCGCCCCGGACTGGATCGTCTGCGCCGGCTACATGCGCATCCTCGGCCCGGACTTCGTGGCGCGTTTCGACGGGCGCCTGGTCAATATCCATCCGTCGCTGCTGCCGCTGTACAAGGGCCTGCACACCCATGCCCGCGCGCTCGAGGCCGGTGATGCCGAGCACGGCGCCAGCGTGCACTTCGTGGTGCCCGAACTCGATGCCGGCACCGTGCTGGCCCAGGCCCGGGTGCCGGTGCAGGCCGGCGACACCGCCGAAGCGCTGGCTCTGCGGGTGCTGGCGGTGGAGCATCCGCTGCTGATTGCGAGCCTCTCGCTGCTGGTCAGCGGCCGCGTAACTGAACAGGCAGGTCAGCTCCAGCTCGATGGTCACCCCCTGTTTAGCCCGCTACGCCTAGATTGCGCCGGACAGCTGAACCGATAAGCGCCGCGCACACGCGCCGCTGATCCCGGCGCTGGCATTCTTTCCCCCTCCTCCCCCGACCGGCCCGCATGAGAACGCCTGTGTTCAAGCCCGTGCTGCTGATGGCATCCCTGCTGTGCACCGCTGCTCTTGCCCACGCGCAGGAGACGCCCACGCCACCGCTGCCCGCGTTGCCTGCCATGGACTGGGAGGCGCCGCCGCTGCAGCCGTTCACCGCCACCTACCAGGCCATCTACAAGGGCAAGCAGGCCGGCGATGCGACCATGCGCGTCACCCACACCGGCGGCGACCAGTGGCGCGTGGACATGCAGGTGATCGGCCGCAGCGGCTTTGCCAGCGTGCTCGGGCTGAACCTGGAACAGAGCACCGTCTTCGAGAACCGCAACGGCACCTATGTGCCGCTGAGCCAGAGCACGGTGCGCAAAGGCCTGTTTCTCGGCAAGAAGGTCACCGGCACCTATGACTGGAAGGCCGGCACCGCGCAGTGGCTGGGCGACCTGAAGAAGGAACGCCGCCAGCCGATTCCGCTGCAGCCCGGCGACCAGAGCGCGCTGCTGCTGAACCTGGCGATCATGCGCGACGCCCGCCCCGGCGGGCAGATGCATTACCGCTATGTGGACGTGGGCCGCGTCCGCCAGCACGACTACCAGGCCGCGCCGGACACCGAAAACGTGCCGGTCGGCGATCTGTCCTACAACGCGCTGCGGGTGTATCGCACCAACGGCGGCAATGACGAAACCATCCTCTGGATCGCCAACGGTGTCCCCACGCCGGTGCGCATCCTGCAACGCGAAGACGGCGAAGATCGGATTGATCTGCGCCTGATCGAATACCAAGGAGTCTGAGCATGACCACACTGAACCGTCCGCTGACCTGGATCGCCGCTGGCGCGCTTGCCGTGGTGAGCCTGCCCGCGATGGCCCTGCAGCCGTTCAAGGCCGATTACCAGGCCAGCTACATGGGCATGCAGGCCAACGGCACCATGACCCTCACCAGCGAAGGCGCCAACAAGTGGCGTTACAGCCTCAACGTGAAGAACCAGCTGGCCGATCTCAGCCAGAGCACCGTGTTCGAGGAAGCCAACGGCCGCCTGCGCCCGCTGAGCAGCAATGACCGCTCGGTGCTGCTGGTCAAGAAGCGCAACGTGGATGCCAATTACAACTGGAACAGCAACCAGGCCACCTGGACCGGCGACGTGAAGCCGGATCGCCGTGGTCCGGTCGCGCTCAAGGCCGGTGACATGGATGCCCTGCTGATCAACCTGGCGATCGCGCGCGATCTGGCCGCCGGCAAGCCGCTGAATTACCGCATGGTCGACGAAGGCCGGATCAAGCCGATGTCCTACAAGGTGGTCGGCAAGGAAAAGATCACGGTGGGCGGCAAGTCCTACGACGCCACCAAGGTCTCGCGCGTGGATGGCAACAAGGAACTGATCGCCTGGATCGTGCCGGAGTTCCCGGTGCCGGCGCGCCTGCTGCAGCGTGAGAGTGGCAAGGATGCGCTGGATCTGACGATCAAGGGCATGAACTGACCAAGAAAAACGCCCGCTTGCGCGGGCGTTTTTTTCATTCCGGCTTGGCTTCGCCGAACACCGTTTTGCAGTCGACCCGGATCTGCTGACGCGTGTCGCGCCAGTAGTAGGTGCTGCAGTGGCGGTTGCCGTCGACCTTCTTCTCCACGCCGACCGCATAGAACGACTGGAACACCTCGGTACGGCTGACCGTGCCGTCCGCGTTCCAGTCCATGTCTTCCTGCTGGATGCCCTGGGTGATCGCGATGCCGGCGTACCAGGCATAGCCCAGCCACGCCAGCACGATCAGCACCAGGACCAGCAGCGCCTTGCGGCGGCGGGTGAACCGGCCGCGCAGGATCATGCCGCGACACGCCGGATGGTGGCGCCCAGCGAAGACAGTTTCTCTTCGATGTTCTCGTAGCCGCGGTCGAGGTGGTAGATGCGGTCGATGGTGGTATCCCCCTCGGCCATCAGGCCCGCCAGGATCAGCGAGGCCGAGGCGCGCAGGTCGGTCGCCATCACCGGCGCGCCGCTGAGCTGCTCGGCACCGCGCACGATCGCGGTATGCCCTTCCACCTGGATGTCCGCGCCCAGGCGCAGCAGTTCGTTGACGTGCATGAAACGGTTTTCGAAGATCGTCTCGTTGATCACGCCCACACCGTCGGCCACGCAGTTGAGCGCCATGAACTGCGCCTGCATGTCGGTCGGGAACGCCGGGTACGGCGCGGTGGTCAGATTGACCGCGCGCGGGCGTTTGCCTTCCATGTCCAGGGTGATGCTGTCTTCGGTGGTCTCGATCTTCGCACCGGCCTCGACCAGCTTGGCCAGCACCGCATCCATGGTGTTCGGGCGCGCGCGGTTGACCGTGACCTTGCCGCCGGTCATCGCCGCGGCCACCAGGAAGGTGCCGGTTTCGATGCGGTCGGGGAGCACTTCATGACGGCCGCCGGAGAGCTTCTCCACGCCTTCGATCACCAGGCGGGCGGTGCCCAGGCCTTCGATCTTCGCGCCCAGCGCGATCAGGCAGTGCGCCAGGTCGGTGACTTCCGGCTCCATCGCCGCGTTGTCCAGCACGGTGGTGCCTTCCGCCAGCACGGCGGCCATCAGCACGTTCTCGGTGCCGGTGACGCTGACCATGTCGAAGGTGAAGTGCGCACCCTTCAGGCGCTTGGCCTGGGCCTTGATGAAGCCGTTCTCGACGGTGATTTCCGCCCCCAGGGCCTGCAGGCCCTTGATGTGCTGGTCAACCGGACGCGAGCCGATCGCGCAGCCGCCCGGCAGCGACACTTCGGCCGCGCCGAAACGGGCCAGCAGCGGGCCCAGCACCAGGATCGAGGCGCGCATGGTCTTGACCAGCTCGTACGGGGCCACGTGCTGGTCCACCGAACGCGGGTCGACCACGATCGCACTGCCGCGCGACAGGGTGCCCTGGTCGATGGTGACCTTGGCACCCAGCTCGCCGAGCAGCTTCACGGTGGTGACCACGTCGTGCAGGTGCGGCACGTTGGTGATCTCCACCGGCGCATCGGCCAGCAGGGTCGCGCACAGGATGGGGAGGACAGCGTTCTTGGCGCCGGAAATGTTCACTTCACCGTGCAGCGGCTTGCCGCCGGTCACTACGATCTTGGCCATGGAATCTACTTGGAATGAGGTAGAGCCGACCGTTGGTCGGCTGATTGAATCGGTGAGGTATAGCCAACCATCACTCGGCTGACTAGCCCGCTTCGGCCGGGGTGACGGTCTTCAGCGCCAGCGCGTGGATCGCCCCGCCCATCAGATCGCCCAGGGTCGCGTAGACCATGCGGTGGCGCGCCAGCGGCATTTTGCCGGCAAAGGCGTCGCAGACCACGGTGGCCTCGAAGTGCACGCCGTCGTCACCCTGCACGTCCGCGCGGGCGCCAGGCAGGCCGGTTTCGATCAGATTGCGGATGGTCTCGGCGTCCAACGGGCTTTCCTAATAAAATGAGCGCTCATTCTACTCTTCCACGTGGCGCTCGCATGGCTGTCTCGCCCCAACTCCCCCATCCGGCCGACGCTGCGGCACTGGTCGCCAGCGGCCGCCGCGTGTTCGAGATCGAGCGCGATGCGCTGGACGCGGTCGCCGACCGGCTGGGCGAGGCGTTCAGCCAGGCCTGCCAGCTGATGCTGCAGAGCAAGGGCCGCGTGGTCGCCACCGGGATGGGCAAGTCCGGTCATGTGGCGCGCAAGATCGCCGCCACGCTGGCCTCGACCGGCACCCCGGCCTTCTACGTGCATCCGGGTGAAGCCGGGCATGGCGACCTGGGCATGATCACCAGCGCCGACGTGGTGCTGGCGCTGTCCTACTCGGGCGAGTCCGACGAGCTGCTGATGCTGCTGCCGGTGCTCAAGCGCCAGGGCAACCGCCTGATCGCGATGACCGGGCGGCCGCAGTCCAGCCTGGCCACCGCCGCCGACGTTCATCTGGATGTCAGCGTGCCGGCCGAGGCCTGCCCGCTGGCCCTGGCCCCGACCTCCAGCACCACCGCCTCGCTGGCCATGGGCGATGCACTGGCCGTGGCCCTGCTGGATGCCCGCGGCTTCACCGCCGACGATTTCGCCCGCTCGCACCCGGCCGGCAGCCTGGGCCGCCGCCTGCTGCTTCACATCACCGATGTGATGCACAGCGGCGATGAGCTGCCGCGCGTGGGCGTCGATGCCAGCCTCAGCGAGGCCCTGGTGGAAATGAGCCGCAAGCGCCTGGGCATGACCGCCGTGGTGGATGCGGACAACCGCCTGATCGGTCTGTTCACCGATGGCGACCTGCGCCGCGCGCTGGATACCGACCTGGACGTCCGCAGCGCGCGGATCGCCGATGTGATGACCCGTGGCCCGCGCACGATCGGCGCCGATCAGCTGGCGGCCGAGGCGGCGCAGCTGATGGAAGCCCACAAGATCACCGGCCTGCTGGTGGTCGATGCCGAGGGCCACCTGGTCGGCGCACTCAACATTCATGACCTGTTGCGGGCCCGGGTGGTTTAAACCACAGTTGTCTTCCTCCATTCAGCTGAGCTCCCCCCAGACGATGCCTTACTCCCCGTTGCCCGGTTTCCCGTCCCACCTGCATGCCGCTGCCGGCCGTATCCGGCTGGCCTGCTTCGACGTGGACGGCACGCTCACCGACGGTCGGCTCTACTACGACAAGGACGGCAACGAGAGCAAGGCGTATTACGTGCAGGACGGACTCGGCCTGAAACTACTCCAGCAGCAGGGTATCCACCCGGTGCTGATCACCGCGCGCAACAGCCAGTCCGCGCTCCGGCGCGGCGCGGACCTGGGCATCGATACCCAGATCGCGGTCGGCGACAAGCTGGCCAGCGTCAAGGCGCTGTGCGGGCAGCACGGCATCGGCCTGGACCAGGTGGCCTTCATGGGCGATGACCTGCCCGACCTGGCGCCGCTGTGCGCGGTCGGCCTGGCGGTCGCCCCGGCCAACGCCCACCCGTGGATCGCCGAACGCGTGCACTGGCAGACCCGCAGCGACGGCGGCCAGGGCGCTGCGCGCGAGCTCTGCGATGTGCTGCTGGCCGCGCAGGGCCATGTGGACGCGGTGCTGGCGAGGTTCGGCGCATGAACCTGCGTACCGCCCTCGGCATCGGTCTGCTGGTGGCTGCCGCCTTCACCGGCTGGCTGGCGCTGCATGATCGCGACAAGGGCACGGCCGAGGTGGGGGACGACGCCACCAAGGATTACGTGCTGCATGATTTCCAGATCGTGGCGCTGGACGAACAGGGCAAGGAATCCACCACCCTGCGCGCCCCGCTGCTGGAACGCGCGCGCAGCGATGAGACGATGAACATCACCACGCCCCTGTTCCTGCTGCCCGATCAGGACGGCAATCATTGGGAACTGCGCAGTGATACCGGCTGGGTCAGCGCGAAGGGCGATCAGCTGAAGCTGGTCGGCAACGTCAGCGGCGACAGCCCGAAGATCGCCAGCGTGCCGCCCACCACCTTCCGCACCGATCACCTGGATGTCTTCCCGAACGAAAGCCGCGCCAAGACCGATGCCCTGGTCACCATGACCCGCCCGGGCATGAGCCAGTCCGGCGTCGGTTTCGAGCTGGATTCCAAAACCAAGACCTACCATTTCCTGAGTCAGGCCAAGGGCCGTTACACGCCCCAGCGCTGAGCCACGGCAGCCCCGGCGACGTCCACCGACCGGCGGCGGCTGCACAGGAACCCCGATTCACCGGCCAGGCTTACCGCTGGTCACGACCCCTACTCTGGCAGGACAGACCCATTCAATGAAGATCCTATTTGCAGCCGCCTGCGCGATCAGTCTTCTCGCCCCCGCGTTCGCGGCCAGCGCGAAGTCCACCGACCGCAATGAACCGATGACCATCGATGCCGGCACCCAGTCGGGCACGCTGGTGGGCGATGGCAAGACCACGCTGTCCCAGGGCGTGGTGGTCACCCAGGGCACGCTCGATCTGCGCAGCGCCGACGCCGAGATCTACATGAAGGACGGCGAAGCGGTGCGCGCCGTGTTCACCGGCAAGCAGGCCAAGCTCAAGCAGCAGCTTGATGACGGCAGCTGGATGGACGCCAGCGCCGACCGCATCGATTACGACATCAAGGCCGAAGTGCTGACCATGACCGGCAACTACCAGGTCAAGAGCGCGCGCGGCACCAATGCCGGCCAGAAGATGACGTACAACACCCGCACCGGCGAGATGAACAGCGGTGGCGACGGCACCCGCGTGCGCACCGTGATCCAGCCCAAGAACAAGACCGCGGCGCCGGCCACGCCGGCCGCCAAGACCACCGTACCGACCCCCGGGAGCAAGAAGTAATGCTCGTCGCCAAAGGCCTGCGCAAGCGCTACAAGCAGCGTGAAGTCGTCAAGGATTTCGGGCTGACCCTGGAGGCCGGTGAAGTGGTCGGCCTGCTCGGCCCCAACGGTGCCGGCAAGACCACCTGCTTCTACATGATCGTCGGCCTGGTCGAGACCGACGCCGGCAGCATCGTGCTGGACGGCAAGGACATCACCAGCGACCCGATGTACACCCGCGCCAAGCAGGGCGTGGGCTACCTGCCGCAGGAACCCTCGGTGTTCCGCAAGCTGACCGTGGCCGACAACCTGCGCCTGGTGCTGGAACTGCGCGAGGACCTGGACAAGGCCGGCCGCGAAAAGGAACTGGCCAGCCTGCTGGACGAGCTGCAGATCAACCACGTGGCCGACCAGCTGGGCGCGAGCCTGTCCGGTGGTGAGCGCCGCCGCTGTGAAATCGCCCGCGCGCTGGCGGCCAAGCCGCGCCTGATCCTGCTCGATGAACCGTTCGCCGGCGTCGACCCGATCTCGGTCGGTGAAATCCAGCGCATCGTCACCCACCTCAAGCAGCGCGGGATCGGGGTACTCATCACCGACCACAATGTCCGCGAAACCTTGGGAATCTGCGACCGCGCGTATATCCTCAACGAGGGCAGCGTGCTGGCACAGGGCGCGCCGGACGAGATCCTGGCCAACGCCGACGTCCGCCGCGTCTACCTTGGGGACACCTTCAAGCTCTGATCCAGCGGCCGCCGCAACGCCTTCCTTCCGTTCGGCACAGGCATGAAAGCACGGCTGCAGACATCGATGGGGCAACACCTGGTCATGACGCCGCAGCTGCGTCAGGCGATCAAGCTGTTGCAGATGTCCAGCGCCGAGCTGGAGCTGGAAATCAACGAGGCGGTGGAGACCAACCCGCTGCTGGACTGGGCCGAGAACGCTGAACCGGCGCTCGAGGCCAGTCCCGGCGAAGACGCGCCCCCGCCCGCTCCCACCGATACCCACGCCGATGGCGAGCACCAGGTCTCGGCCAGCGATGACTGGTCGCCCGGCGAAGGCGACTGGACCAGCGGCAGCAGCGGCGGCTCGTTCGACGATGACGACAACGGCAGCGCCGCCGAGCGCGTGGCCGAGACCGAATCGCTGGCCGACCACCTGCTCTGGCAGCTGCACCTGTCCCACCTCTCGGCCCGGGACCGCAGCATCGGCGCGGCCCTGATCGACGCCTTCGAAGACGACGGCTACCTGCGCGAGCCGCTGGCGACCATCGCCGAGACCCTGCGCCCGGGCATCCAGGCCGACGAGGCCGAGATCCTGACCGTGCTGCACCAGATCCAGCGTTTCGACCCGGTCGGGGTCGGTGCGCGCTCGCTGGGCGAATGCCTGGACCTGCAGCTGCTGGTGCTGCCCGCCGACACCCCCGGGCTGGCCCTGGCCCGGCGCATCGCCGATGGGCCACTGGAGCGCCTGCCGCGCAGCGGCGTGGCGGGCATCGCCCACGAACTGCGCGAGCCGGTTGCCGAGGTCGAGGTCGCCGTGCAGCTGCTGCGCTCGCTGGACCCGCGCCCGGGCACCCAGATCGGCGAGCTCTCCCACGACAGCTACGTGGTGCCGGACTGCGTGGTCTGGCGCCAGAACGGCGTCTGGCGCGCGGCACTGGCCGGCCATGCCGGGCCCCGGGTGGTCATCCACCGGGGCTATGAACAGATGATCCGCCGCTGCGGGGAGGCCGACGCCGGTTACATGCGCGCTCACCTGCAGGAGGCGCGCTGGCTGCTCAAGGGCCTGGAGGCCCGCGGCGAGACCCTGCTGCGGGTCATGCGCTGCCTGCTCGACCAGCAGGCCGCCTTCCTGGAGTTCGGCGAACAGGCGCTGCGCCCGCTGACCCTGCGCGAAGTGGCCGGCGAGCTCGGCCTGCACGAATCGACCATTTCCCGGGCGATCGCCCGCAAATACGTGCGCACGCCGCGCGGGACCCTGCCGCTGCGCGGGTTCTTCGCCTCGGGCATCGATACCGACAGCGGTGGCGAAGCCTCCAGTACCGCCATCCAGGCCATGCTGCGCCGCCTGATCGATGACGAGAACCCGCGCAAGCCGCTTTCTGACGCCAAGCTGGCTGACCTGCTCAAGACCTCGGGAATACCGGTGGCGCGACGCACCGTGGCGAAGTATCGTGAAGCCATGAACATTTCCGCCTCGCACGAAAGGGTAAGAATCGTCTGACGCTCCACCGCGCCCGGCGGGAAGGTTCATTGGCACATCCGAACAAAGGAGAAACCCGATGCACATCGAGACGTTTGGCAAGGACCACCTTGAGATCACCCCGGCTCTGAACGAGTACGTGGAGACCAAGCTGGAACGGCTGAGGAAGCACTTCGACCAGCACTGCGAGGTTCGCGTGCAACTGTCGATCCGCAAGCCGGAGCACCATGCCGATGCGAGTGTGAATGTTCCCGGGCAGACTCTGCACGCGGACGCCAGCGGCCCCACCATGTACGCCGCGATCGACATCCTGGCCGACAAGCTCGACCGCCTGGTCATCAAGCACAAAGAGAAAAAGCAGCAGCACGCACCGCAACCGCTGCCGGTGGGCGACAATGAGGGCTGATGCCCTCGTTTCCACCCCGACATGCCTCTGACTGATCTTCTGGCGGCCGTCCGCACGCAAGTGTTGCCGGCCGCCGATCGCGACAGCGTGCTGAAGGCCGCAGCCCGTCTGCTGGCCTGCCGCGAAGCCAACGCCGAGCTGCTGTACCAGAACCTGTGCCAGCGCGAGACGCTGGGCAGCACCGCCATCGGCCATGGCATCGCCATCCCGCACGGCCGTGCGCCCCTGCTCGAACGCCCCCGCGGCGCGCTGCTGCGGCTGGAGTCGCCGGTGGAGTTCGGCGGCGATGAGCCGGTGGACCTGGTCTTCGCGATTGCCGTTCCCGCGCATTACACCCATCAACACCTGATGCTGCTGTCCGAGCTGGCCGAGCTGTTCTCCGAGCCGGCCATCCGCCAGGCGCTGCGCGAAGCGCGCGACGGCGACGCACTGCGTCGGGTCATCGAATTCCCCCCGCCGGCGAGTGCCGCATGAATACCAGCATCACCGCGCGCGAACTGTTCGAGCAGCAGCGTGACCGTCTCGCCCTGCGCTGGATCGCGGGGCAGAAAGGCGAGCGCCGTGAGCTGGAAGCCGGCAACAAGGTCTCGCGCCGCCCCTCGCTGGCCGGTTACCTCAACGCGATCTACCCGAACAAGGTGCAGATCCTGGGCACCGAAGAGCTGTCCTGGCTGGACTCGCTGGACTCGCGCCAGCGCTGGGAGACCATCGAGCGGATCATGCAGTCGCATCCGCTGGCGCTGGTGATCACCCGCAACCAGTCCTGCCCGGAAGACCTGCGCGCGGCCGCGGACGAATCGCAGACGCCACTGTGGATCTCGCCCAAGCGCGGTCATGAGCTGCTCAACCACCTGTCCTACCACCTGGCACGCACGCTCGCGCCGCGGGTGATCCTGCATGGCGTGTTCATGGAGATCTACTCGATCGGCGTGCTGATCACCGGCGAGGCGGGCTCGGGCAAGAGCGAGCTGGCGCTGGAACTGCTCAGCCGCGGCCACCGGCTGGTCGCCGACGATGCCCCCGAGTTCACCCAGATCGCCCCGGACGTGCTCGACGGCACCTGCCCGGAGCTGCTGCAGGACCTGCTGGAAGTCCGTGGCCTGGGCGTGCTCAACGTGCGCGAGATGTTCGGTGACACGGCTGTAAAGAAGAACAAGTACCTTCGGCTGATCGTCCACCTGACCAAGCCGATGACCGAGCCCACCCCCTACGGCTATGAACGCCTGACCGGCGACTCGGGTACCCGCCACGTGCTGGACCTGGACGTGCCGCTGATCACCCTGCCGGTGATGCCCGGCCGCAACCTGGCCGTGCTGACCGAAGCCGCCACGCGCCTGCACATCCTGCGGACCAAGGGCATCGACCCGGCCGCGATGTTCATCGCCCGCCACAGCAACATGTTGGAACGCCGCACGCCATGACCACCCCCGCCTCCGCCCCGACCGCCGCCACCCTGATCATCGTCAGTGGCCTGTCCGGTTCCGGCAAGACGGTCGCGCTGAAGACCTTCGAAGACCTCGACTACTACTGCTCGGACAACCTGCCGATCGACCTGCTGCCGGATTTCGTGCGCAGCCTGCTCGGCGATCCGGGCCGCGAAGCCCCGCGACGGCTCGCGGTCGGCATCGACGTACGCGCGCAGAGCGACCTGACCCAGCTCTCACACTGGCGCGAAGACGCCAAGGCCGCCGGCCTGGATGCGCAGCTGCTGTTCTTCGATGCCACCGATGAAAGCCTGCTCAAGCGCTACGCCGATACCCGTCGCCGCCATCCGCTGAGCCAGCTTGGCCTGTCGCTGCCCGAAGCGATCGCCCGCGAACGCGAACTGACCGCGCCGCTGCGCCGCGCCGCCGATGCGGTGATCGATACCACCAGCCTCAACGTGCACCAGCTGCGCCGCAAGGTCGTGACCGAATTCGCGCTCGCCCACGGCAACAAGCTGTCGCTGCTGTTCGAATCGTTCGCCTACAAGCGCGGCGTCCCGGCCGAAGCCGACTTCGTGTTCGACGTGCGCGTACTGCCCAATCCGCACTGGGACCCGGAGCTGCGCCCGCTGTCCGGCCGCGATGCCGGCGTGCGCGAGCATCTGGACGAACAGCCCGATGTGCAGCGTTACGCCGCCCAGCTCGTCGATTTCCTGGATACCTGGCTGCCGCGGCTGGGCAACGACACCCGCAGCTATGTGACCGTCGCCTTCGGCTGCACCGGCGGCAAGCACCGCTCTGTCTACATGGCCGAGCGCATGGCCCGGCATGCCCGCGACCAGGGCTGGCCCGAAGTGGCCACCTTCCACCGGGAACTGGACTGAACGGGTCGCTTCCGGACCGCCCTGTCCTGCCCCGACCCGGGACCGGCCATCGGCACGCTGAACCGCGGAACACAGCAGTCTTTCACGCGTGCTATCGCCAATTCATGTTGACCTGTTAACGTTCGGGAATGACCTGTGGCATTCTCCTCGTAACTCATCCCGGTGTCGGCACGGCCCTGCTGGACGTGGCGACACGGCTGCTGCGGCACCTGCCGCTGAAGACCGAAGCTTTCGAAGTACCGTTCGACGCAGATATGGACGTCCTGCTCCCGCTCGCCTCGGCCGCTTTGCGCCGGGTGGACAGTGGCCAGGGCGTGCTGATCCTGACCGACCTGTACGGTGCCAGCCCCAGCAATCTGGCCGGGCAACTGGCGCGTCTGGGCACCCCGGCGCGCCGGGTTTCGGCGCTGAGCCTGCCGATGTTGATGCGGGTGATGAATTATCCGGAACAGGGACTGGATCAACTGCCTGCCACAGCCGCGGCAGGCACTCGCAATGGAGCGATTGTCGACGATGCTTGAACGTGAACTCACCGTATCCAACCGCCTGGGCCTGCATGCCCGCGCCACTGCCAAGCTGGTGCAGGAGCTGGCGCCGTTCCGCTGCAACGTGACCATGGCCGCCAAAGGCCGTGAGATCAATGCCAAGAGCATCATGGGCGTCATGCTGCTGGCCGCCGGCCAGGGCACCCCGGTCACCGTGCGCATCGACGGCGAAGACGAAGCCGCCGCGATGGACGCGGTGGTGTCCCTGTTCGAACGGCGTTTCGACGAGGACAACTGAGGATGGGGGGGCAGCCGCGATCGGGATCTTCCGCACCGGCCCGGACCGCGTCCGGGGCGATGCTGTTGTCCGGCCACGGTGCCTCGCGCGGCAACGCCCTGGGCCGTGCCCGGGTGCGCCTGCCGCACGCCCTGGAAGTCGCCGAGCAGCGCATTCCCACGTCCAAGATCGACGCCGAACTGACGCGCCTGCATGTGGCCGTGGAAGCGGCACGCGGCGAAATGCACGATCTGCGACAGCGCCTGCATGGCGCGCTCAACCAGGAGGTCGGCGAGTTCCTCGACCTGCATGCCCTGCTGCTCGATGACCCCGAGCTGCTGTTCGGACTGGACGAGCTGATCCGCAGTGGCCCGTACAGCGCCGGCTACGCCCTGCGCGTGCAGCGCGATCGGCTGGCCAAGGTCTTCGATGGCATGGACGATGCCTACCTGAAGAGCCGCATGGACGACCTGGACCATGTGATCGGGCGCATCCATGCCTTCCTGCAGAAGCGCCCGCCGGACGTCAAAGGCATGGCCGGCGAGATCCTGATCTGCGACAACATCGCCCCCTCCGAGCTGGCCCAGCTGCAGGCCCACGGCGTGGTCGGCATCGTCACCGCCGGCGGCAGCGCGCTGTCGCACAGCGCGATCCTGGCGCGCAGCCTGCACCTGCCCTTGATCGTCAACGTCCCCAACGTGCTGCAGAAGGTCGCCGACGGCGACGTGCTGATCATGGACGGCAGCGACGGCACGGTCACTATCAACCCGCAGGCACCGGACCTGCGCGATTACCGCGTGCGGCTGCGCGAACACGCGCGCGAACAGCGCGAGCTCGGCCGCCTGCGCACCAAGCCGAGCCGCACCCGCGACAACGTCGACATCGCCCTGCTGGCCAATGCCGAATCCAGCGAGGACGTCACCCAGGCGCATGCGCTGGGCGCACACGGGCTGGGCCTGTACCGCACCGAGTTCCTGTTCCTGCAGCGCAACGAGCTGCCGGACGAGCAGGAACAGTTCGAGACCTACCGCGATGCCGCCCTCGGCATGAGCGGACGGCCGGTCACCATCCGCACCCTGGACCTGGGCGCGGACAAGGCCGACCGCACCGGGCTGACCCTGAGCAATGAAGAAAATCCCGCGCTGGGCCTGCGCGGCGTGCGCCTGTCGCTGGCCCGGCCGAAAGTGGCCGACACCCAGCTGCGCGCGATCCTGCGGGCGTCGGCCTACGGCAAGCTGCGCATCCTGATCCCGATGGTCAGCACCCGCGAGGAAATCCTCGCCGTGCGCCGGCGCCTGCACAAGCAGGCCGAGCTGCTGCGCGCCGAGGGCCACGAGGTGGCCGAGCACATCCCGTTCGGCGCGATGATCGAAGTCCCGGCCGCAGCGATCGCGCTGGAGAGCTTCATCGACCTGGTCGACTTCCTCTCGATCGGCACCAACGACCTGGTCCAGTACCTGCTCGCCGCCGATCGCAACAACGAAGCCGTGGGCGAGCTGTATTCGCCGCTGCATCCGGCGGTGGTGCGGCTGCTGGCGCATATCCTGCGCACCGGCCAGGCCTACGACATCCCGGTGGCGGTCTGTGGCGAGATCGCGGGCGACCCGATGATGACGCGCCTGCTGCTGGCGCTGGGCCTGACGGAATTCAGCCTGCACCCGGGCACGCTGCTGGAAGTGCGCCGCGCGGTGCGCGACAGCGACCTGTCCGTGCTGCAGGCGATGGCGCCCAAGCTGCTGCAGGCGCGCGACCGCCGCGGCATCGAACGCTGGATCGAGAAGGCCCGGTAGTGCCGGCCGCTGGCCGGCTCCGCATGAACCTTCGGATCGGTATGCGTGGTTGCCGGCCAGCGGCCGGCACTACCGGAGCACTCCGTCCCATGCATGCATCCGTGCACCGCAACGGTCGTGCCCTACCCGATTGACACACAAGCACGCGATAATGACGCGGTGACCACCGCCCATGCCGCATCCTCTACCGGATAGCGGCCTTTTTCTTTTCCCGCAGGAGCTGTGCATGGCCGAAGCCGTACGCCACGACAAGACGGCACGCCAGCTGCGGCTGTTGTCCGATGCACTGGACAGCGGGCGACTGGGTCCGGTGCGCCGGCTGGTCAATACCCTGGCGCCGGCGGAGATCGGCAACCTGCTCGAATCGCTGCCCCCGGGCAAGCGCGAAATTGTCTGGGGTCTGGTCGATCCGGAAGACGACGGCGAGGTGCTGGTCCACGTCGGCGAGGAAGTGCGCGAAAGCCTGCTGGCCGACATGGACCCGGACGAGATCATCGCCGCGGTCGAAGACCTGGACATCGATGACCTTGCCGACCTGGTCGAAGACCTGCCGGACACGGTCATCGATGAAGTGCTCAAGTCGATGGACCGCGAGAACCGCGAGCGGCTCGAGCAGGTGCTCTCCTACCCCGAGGACAGCGCCGGCCGCCTGATGAACCCGGACGTGGTGACCGTGCGCGCCGACGTCAACGTCGATGTAGTGCTGCGGTACCTGCGCCTGCGCGGCGAACTGCCGGACCACACCGATCACCTGTTCGTGGTCAGCCGCCGCCATCAGTACCTGGGCCGGCTGTCGCTGGCCGCGCTGGTGACGCACGAGGACAACACCCCGATCAACCGCCTGATCGATGACGAACAGCCGGCGATCGACGTCGGCGAGAGCGCCGAGGAAGTCGCGCGCCAGTTCTCCGATCATGACTGGGTCTCCGCCCCGGTGGTGGACGACAACAACATCCTGCTCGGCCGCATCACCATCGATGACGTGGTCGACATCATCCGGTCGCAGGCCGAGCACCAGGCGCTGGGCGCGGCCGGTCTGGACGAAGAAGAAGATCTGTTCTCGCCGATCAAGCGCGCCGTGCGCGGCCGCGTGGTCTGGCTCGGCATCAACCTGTGCACCGCGTTCCTGGCGGCCAGCGTGATCGGCCAGTTCGAGCTGACCCTGCAGAAGGTGGTCGCCCTCGCTGTGCTGATGCCGATCGTCGCCGGCGTCGGCGGCAATGCGGCCGTGCAGGTGCTGACCCTGATGGTGCGCGGCATCGCGCTGGGCCAGGTCGGCCAGAGCAACGCGCGCATCCTGCTGTGGAAGGAATCGCGGGTTGCGCTCATCAACGGCACCCTGATCGGCACCGTGGTCGGCATCATCGCCTACCTCTGGTTCCACAGCTTCCTGCTCTCGCTGGTGATCACGATGGCGCTGATCATCAACTTCTGCGCGGCCGCCCTGGCCGGCGTCCTGCTGCCGCTGCTGCTCAAGCGAATGAACGTCGATCCGGCCGTGGCCGGTACCGTGGTGGTCACCGCCGTCACCGACGTCATGGGCTTCTTCAGCTTCCTCGGCCTGGCCAGCCTGATCCTGCTGCACTGACCCTTGGACCCCCGCATGGCCGTGACCCTCGACAATTACTTCGTCCCCGGCTGGCGCGACGCGACCTATACCTGCGCCGCCTGCGAATGGCAGGGCAGCGCGCGGCAGATGCCGATGGAACTGCACGAAGACGAAGCGCAGTTCGACTGCCCGCAGTGCGAGAACCCGATCCTGCTGGTGGTTCATCCCAGCCTGGCCCAGGTGCAGGCCGCCGCCGCCGAGGGTCACCCCGAGGCGATCGAACAGCTGGACATCCTCGCCTCGGTACCGCGCCCGCACTGATGCACTGCAAGATGCCCCGGCGCACCACCGGGCCTAGACTGAAATCGATTTCAATCAAGGCACGACAATGGCGCGACGCTGGGGTGGATGGCTGCTGTGGGCGGTGGCGATGATGACGGTGGCCGGCTGTGCGAGCAGCCCGGACACGTCAGGGGGCCGGTTCGTCGGCCGTGCGGTCAAGGTCGATGGCCAGACCGCCTACTACCAGGTGTTCGTACCGCGCACGGCAGCCGCCTCGCGCGGCGACCTGCCGGTGGTGCTGTTCCTGCATGGCTCCGGCGAACGGGGTCGCGACGGCCGCCGCCAGACCCAGGCCGGTCTCGGGCCTTACCTGCGCCAGCACGCCGCCACCTTCCCCGCGCTGGTCGTGCTGCCGCAGACCCCGGACGACCAGGAGTGGTCGGGCGGGAACAACCGCATCGCGCTGGCCGCGCTGGATGCCGCCATCGCCGAATTCGGTGCGGATCCGCGGCGGCAGTACCTGACCGGGATGTCGATGGGCGGCTACGGCAGCTGGAACATCGCGCTGGACGCACCACAGCGCTTCGCCGCGATCGTGCCGGTGTGCGGCGCGGTGCTGGCCCCGCGCGCGGTGCGCCCCACCCTGTTCGTGGAGGCCGTCGCCCACGAAGCCGATCCGTACGCGGCCATCGCCCAGCGCCTGCGCAACGTCCCGATCTGGATGTTCCATGGCGCGCTGGACGACGTGGTGCCGCCGGAGGACGACCGCAAACTGCACGCCGCGTTCCAGCAGGCCGGGGCAAAAGATGTGCGTTACACCGAGTACCCCGACGGCAACCACAACGCGTGGGACGCGACGTATGCCGATGCCGCGATGTGGGAATGGATGTGGGCGCAGCGGCGGTGATGCGCATTTCCGGTAGTGCCGGCCGCTGGCCGGCTCCGCAGAAATCCTGACACCTTCAGGTAGGTGCCGACCGTTGGTCGGTACTTTCCCCGACGCAACGTCATGCGTTCTAGCGATGCCCGCCGTGCGTTGACGAAGAGACGATGGCGGCATGAACAGTCCGCGCCTCAGGCTGGGGCGATCATCCATCGCCGGCCAGTCCTACACTCTCACCATGGCATGCCTGCACCGCCGCCCCTGGTTCAGTGACCCTCGCAACGCGACCACCATGATGGGACTGTTTCCACAGCTCGACGAGCAGGGGCTGAGCTGGTCACTTGCATGGGTGGTCATGCCTGATCACATTCATTGGCTGCTGGAGCTGCGCGCGCACCCGCTGCCTTACGTCGCCCAACGGATCAAATCACGCAGTGCGCTGCTGTTGAACCGACTGCACGGACGAACCGGTCCGGTGTGGCAATCCGGCTATCACGACCATGCCGTCCGCTCGGAAGATTCCCTGCGCAGGCATGCGATGTACATTGTTGGCAATCCCATCAGGGCAGGACTGTCAACGAAGATGGGTGACTATCCCTTCGCCTGGTGCAGATGGCCCATGGATGACCGATAGGTACCCACCGCAGGTGGGTACCGCCAACCGCACGCATCGACCAACGGTCGATGCCTACCGTGGGCCTCCCGTGGGCCGAGACGTTTTACCCCAGCAACGTTTCCAGCACCGCCATGCGCACCGCGACGCCATTGGCGACCTGGCGAAGGACCCACGACTGCGGGCCGTCGGCCACCTCGTCGGTGACTTCCACACCGCGGTTGATCGGGCCCGGGTGCAGCACGGCGGCATCGGTGCCCGCACGCTTCAGGCGCGCGGCATCCAGGCCGTACTGGGCGTGGTACTGCTCCAGCGAGGGCACCAGGCCTTCTTCCATGCGCTCGCGCTGCAGGCGCAGCATCATCAGCGCGTCGGCGCCTTCGAGCATGGCGTCGAAATCATCGCCGACGATGCAGCCCTTGAGCGTGTCATCGTCAGGCAGCAGCGACTGCGGGCCGCAGACGCGGATCTCGCCGACGCCCAGCGTGCGCAGGGCATGCAGATCGGTGCGGGCCACGCGCGAGTGCTTCACGTCGCCGACGATGATGACCTTCATCTTCGAGAAATCACTGCCCTTGGCCTGGCGCAGGGTGAGCATGTCCAGCAGGCCCTGGGTCGGGTGCGAGCTGCGGCCGTCGCCGGCGTTGACCAGGGCCGTGCCCTCGCCCGCCGCCGCCGCCAGCGCCGCCACCGCGCCATCATCGGGATGGCGTACCACGAAGCCGCGCACGCCCATCGCTTCCAGGTTCTTCAGCGTGTCGCAGGCGGTCTCGCCCTTGCGGGTGGAGGACGTGGAGGCATCGAAGTTCAGCACGTCCGCGCCCAGCCGCTGCGCGGCGAGCTGGAACGAGCTGCGGGTGCGCGTGGAGGGTTCGAAGAACAGCGTGCAGACCGCCGAACCGCCGAGCACGTGGCGCTTGTTGCCGACCCGGCCAACGGCCGCATCACGGATCTGGCCGGCGCGGTCGAGCAACTGCAGCAGGGTTTCGCGGGGCAGACCTTCCAGGGTCAGCAGGTGGCGCAGGCGTCCATCGGAATCGAGTTGCGAGGCGGTCATGGGCAGGGTCTGAGGGTCAGGAAACGGGGGTGGCGTCATCCGGGCTGGAGAGCCAGCGTTCGATGATGACCGCCGCGGCGACGGCGTCCAGCGCAGCGGCATCGCGGCGGCGTTTGCGGCCTTCGGCGCGCTCGACCGCGAACCGGCGTGCCGCCTCGACCGAGCTGGAGCGCTCGTCGACCAGCACCACCGGTAGTTTGAAACGTTCCCGCAGCTGGCGGGCAAAGCCCTGCGCACGCTTGCGGTTGGGCTGGTCCTGGCCGTCCAGGGTCAGCGGATCGCCGACCACCAGGCCGTCCGGCCGCCATTCCTTGATCAGGCGCTCGACCGCGGTCCAGTCCGGTCCGTTGCCGTGCACATCCACCACCGCGATCGCGCGCGCATGGGTGCCGAACGAGCTGCCGATGGCCACGCCGATCCGGCGCGAACCGACGTCGAAGCCGAGCACCGTGCCATCCCGGCGGATGGTCGGCGGCGCGGCCGCGGCGGGCGCTGGCGTCGCCGGCTCAGACATGGCCGCTGTAATCGGTGAGGCGGAACAGGTCCACGCCGATGCGTGCCGCCGCGCCCTGCCAGCGCTCGTCGAACGGGGTGCTGAAGAGCAGCTCGGCATCGGCCGGCACGGCCAGCCAGCTGTTTTCGGCGAGTTCCGTTTCCAGCTGCCCTTCGCTCCAGCCGGCGCAGCCCAGGGTGACCAGCGCATTGCGCGGGCCTTCGCCGCGGGCCATTGCTTCAAGGATGTCGCGCGAGGTGGTGAGGAACACGCCCTCGCCCACGGCCAGGCTGGAATCCCAGCTGCGCGCATCGTCATGGATCACGAAGCCGCGCTCGGGATGCACCGGGCCACCGTTGAGCACGACCTGGCTGCGCAGGGTGTCGCTGGTGGTGGTGATGTCCATCTGGGCCAGCACCTCGCCGAGGGTGTACTCAGAGGGCTGGTTGACCAGCACGCCCATCGCGCCGTTCTCGTCGTGCTGGCAGATCAGCGCCACGGTACGGGCAAAGGTGGGGTCGGTCAGCGACGGCAGCGCGACCAGCAGGTGGTGGGCAAGCGAAGTGGACAGTTCAGACATGTCCCTATTCTAGCCGCTGGCCGTGATGTGCGCTTTCGCGCTGACATAATGCAGGCCTGCGCACGTGCCCCGGCCCGCGCGCCTGATCCGCCATCGCAAGGAGCTGCACGTGTCCGGTTACTGCCTCATCGCCCCCGGCCATCCGGTCCACGGCCACTACCACGACCACGAATACGGCTTCCCGCAGCGCGAGGAGCGCGAATTGTTCGAGCGGCTGATCCTGGAGATCAACCAGGCCGGCCTGAGCTGGGAAACCATCCTGAAGAAGCGCGAGGGCTTCCGCGCCGCGTACGACGGCTTCGAGGTGGACACGGTGGCCGCCTATGGCGAGCGCGACATCGAGCGCCTGCTCAACGATGCCCGGATCATCCGCAACCGGCTCAAGGTCCATGCGGCGGTCCACAACGCCCAGGTGATCCAGCAGTTGCGGGCCAGCCACGGCAGCTTCGTCGCCTGGCTGGATGCCCACCATCCGCTGGACAAGGCCGGCTGGGTGAAGCTGTTCAAGAAGACCTTCCGCTTCACCGGCGGGGAGATCACCGGCGAGTTCCTGATGAGCCTGGGCTACCTGCCCGGCGCGCACAGCCCGGACTGCCCCGTGTTCAAGCGCATCGACACCCTCCAGCCCGCGTGGCGCCGGGCATGAGGCACACCGCACTGCGGGCCGCGCTGCTCGCCGCTCTCACCCTCCCCTCGCTGGCCAACGCCACCGGCCTGGACGACGTGCTGGCGCGCCTGCGCGCGGAAATCGCCGCGATGCCGGCCGACGACCCCGCCCCGATCGACACCGTGCTGGCCCGTTACCGCGATGAGACCGGCATCGACCTGCAGATTCCGGTGGCCGGCGACAGCGATGCGCCGCTGCCCGCGCTGGTGCGTCCGCCCACGGTCACCGCGGCCGATTGGGACGCGGTGAGCCGCTACCTGCGCGAGACCGATGCCCAGCACACCGTGCCGGTGGAGATGGGCGAGCTGTCGCTGTCCCTGCTCGATCTGGATGGCGACGGCCAGCGCGACCTGGTGCAGAGCGCCTACAGCGGCGGCACCGGCCTGTACACGCAGGTGGACATGCTGCGGCGGGATCCGCAGCGCGGCTTCGTCGTGTCGGATAGCCTGGACCCGCAGCGCTCCTGGGCACAGGGCCAGTACGGGCTCAGCGGGCGCGGCGCCGATCAGGGACTGTACTGGCTGCGCATCGACGGGGTCAGCTACATCGCCTACCGCGACGGCGACTATTACGGCGACACCCTGCTGCTGAACCGGCCGCTGTCGGCCGACCCGCGCGAGCGCAGCCCCACGCAGCAGTTGAAGGTGCGCTACGGCCGCGAGCATCGGCTGGCCGATCCGGTCATGCATATCGACGGCGATCCGCTGGATGCCCGGGCGACGGCGATCGCCGCCGACCGCCGCCTGCTCCGGCACATCGAGCGGCTGCTGGGCGCGCTGACCCTCGATGGCGACGGCGGCGCGCATTTCGGCGACGAGCAGGGACGCTGCCCGGTTCCGGCCGGCACCGACCCCGGTGAAGCGGAGATCTGGCCGTGGCGGGGCGCGGGCAGCTACACCTTCGACACCGCCGCGGACACCGTGATCCGCTCGGGCCGCCAGTGCTACAGCGCCACCCTCATCGCCCTGCGCAGCAGCTATGCCGGCGACCATGCGCTGTGCTGCCAGCTGTGGTTGTACCGCGGCCCCGGCGAGCAGGTGGCCACGCTGGACCTGCGCAGCCGCCGCTGGGTCTCCGGCGTAACCCTCGTGCCGGTCCCGCCGCAGGGGGAATGACCGGGCGTCAGACGCCCATGTAGCGGCCCGGGCGGTGGTTGAACATCAGCACCAGGCTGAGCACCACCGCGCCGATCGCCGAGTACATCACCTTGGACGGGGACAGCACCGAGAACGCCACGCACATCAGCAGCGTATCGAAGGACATCTGCACCTTGCCGGCGCTCCAGCCGCGGGTGCGCTGCAGGTAGACCGCCAGGATGCCGATGCCGCCGAGGCTGGCCCGGTGGCGGATGTAGAACAGGATGCCCAGGCCGGCCAGCGCCCCACCGACGATCGCCGAGTACAGCGAGCTCATGTGGGCGAAATCGGCCCAGCGCGGCAGCAGGTCGGTCAGCACGCCGCAGGCGGTGACCGCGGCGAAGGTCTTCAGGGTGAACTCCCAGCCCATGCGCCGCACGGCCACCCAATAGAACGGCAGGTTGACCAGCACGAATACCAGGCCGAAGTTCCAGCCGAAGGCGTAGTGGGCCAGGAACGCCAGCCCGGCCATGCCACCGATCATCAGCCCGCCCTTGGCGAAGATCGCCAGGCCGAGCGAGGCGACCAGGGTCGCCAGGACCATGCCCTGCACGTCCTCGGCCACGGAATGGCGCAGGGCTTTCTCGTCGGCCACGGTGCCGGCGCTGTCCGGTGGCGGGGTCAGCGGACCTGCGGTGACCAGGTGGCCGTCGGCGTCGTCGCACGGCGCGGGGCCATGGGAATCAAGGGACATGGGGGTGGGGGGTGTGACGTGGGGAGCGGTATTAGACACGATCGGCGTGACAGATGCTGCTGAAATCGATTCAGCCGGCCCAGGGACGCGAAATCGACATCCGCCGTTCATCCCGGCTGAACACCCTGCAGCTGCAGCATGCACGGGTACCCCGCTGTGCCCCTCCCTCCCTCAGGAGTTCCGTGCCATGCCCTACGTGACCACCGCCGACAACACCGAGATCTTCTACAAAGACTGGGGCAAGGGTCAGCCCCTCGTGTTCCATCACGGCTGGCCGCTCAGCGCCGATGACTGGGATACCCAGCTGCAGTTCTTCCTGCTGCAGGGCTACCGCGTGATCGCCCACGACCGCCGCGGCCATGGCCGCTCATCGCAGACCAGTGGTGGGCATGACATGGACACCTACGCCGCCGACGTCAACGCGCTGGCCGACCACCTGGACCTGCGCGATGCGATCCACATCGGGCATTCCACCGGGGGCGGCGAAGTCGCGCACTACGTGGCGCAGGCCAAACCCGGACGCGTGGCCAAGGCCGTGCTGATCGGGGCGGTGCCGCCGATCATGGTCAAGAGTGACGCCAACCCGGGCGGCACGCCGAAGGAGGTCTTCGATGGCTTCCGGCAGGCACTGGTGGCCGGCCGTGCGGCGTTCTACCGCGAGGTGCCGATTCCGTTCTACGGCTTCAACCGCGAGGGCACGCCCCCGCAGCAGGGCATCGTCGACAACTGGTGGCGGCAGGGCATGATGGGCGCGATCAACGCGCACTACGACTGCATCCAGGCTTTCTCGGAAACCGACTTCACCGAAGACCTGAAAAAGATCGACGTCCCGGTGCTGGTGATGCACGGCGACGACGACCAGATCGTGCCGATCGCCGATTCGGCGGAGCTGGCGATCACGCTGCTCAGGCACGGCACGCTGAAGGTCTACAAGGGCTATCCGCACGGGATGTGTACGACCCATGCGGACGTGATCAACGCGGACCTGTTGGCGTTCATCCGCGGGTGAGGCGTGTGCCGACCAACGGTCGGCACCTACCCGGGATGCGTGGCACCGGTAGCGCACGACCGTTGGTCGTGCGCCCCACCGCCCCGCTCAGCGGACCTCCGAGATCTCCACCCCATCCAGCCCCTGCGACAGCGTGCGCGCATCGCCGCCTTGGGAGAGCTTGATCCGCAGGCGGACTTCGTTCTGCGAATCGGCGTAACGCAGCGCGTCTTCGTAGCTGATCTCGCCCGCCTGGTACAGCTCGAACAGGCTCTGGTCGAAGGTGCGCATGCCCAGCTGCACCGACTCCTTCATCACTTCCTTGAGCTTGTGGATCTCGCCGTCGCGGATGTAATCCTGCACCAGCGGCGTGCCCAGCATGATCTCCATCGCCACCTTGCGCGACTTGCCATCCGGCGAAGGAATCAACTGCTGGGCGACCACGCCCTTGAGGTTCAGCGACAGATCCATCAGCAGCTGGTTGCGGCGGTCTTCCGGGAAGAAGTTGATGATGCGGTCCATCGCCTGGTTGGCGTTGTTGGCGTGCAGCGTGCACAGCACCAGGTGGCCGGTTTCAGCGAAGGCGATGGCGTGGTCCATGCCCTCGCGGGTACGGACTTCGCCGATCATGATCACGTCCGGCGCCTGGCGCAGCGTGTTCTTCAGCGCGGCTTCCCAGCTGTCGGTATCGATGCCGACTTCACGCTGGGTGATGATGCAGCCCTCGTGCTTGTGCACGAATTCGATCGGGTCTTCGATGGTGATGATGTGGCCGGTCGAGTTGTGGTTGCGATAGCCGATCATCGCCGCCAGCGAGGTGGACTTGCCGGTGCCGGTGGCGCCCACGAACAGGATGATGCCGCGCTTGGTCATCGCCAGCGTCTTGATGATCGGCGGCAGGTTGAGCTCTTCCACGGTGGGAATGCGCGTCTCGATCCGGCGCAGCACCATGCCGACCTGGTTGCGCTGGTAGAAGCAGCTCACGCGGAAGCGGCCGACACCGGACAGGCCGATGGCGAAGTTGCATTCGTGGGTCTTCTCGAACTCTTCGCGCTGCGCCGGCGTCATCACGTTCAGCACCAGGTCGCGGCTCTGCTGCGGCGTCAACGGGGTCTGGGTGATCGGCGAGATCTTGCCGTTGACCTTGATCGCCGGCGGCATGCCCGCGGTGATGAACAGGTCCGACGCCTTCTGGTGCGCCATCAGCTTGAGGAACGAGGTGAAGTCGATGGTGGTGGTGCTCATCGCGGTGTACTCCGAAGGTTTTCAGGAGCCGGCCAGCGGCCGGCACTACCACTATTCGAAAATCCGCTTGTCCTTGGCGTACTCGCGCGCCTGGTTGCGGGTGATCAGGCTGCGCTTGACCAGGTCCTGCAAGTGCTGGTCCAGGGTCATCATGCCCATCTGCTGGCCGGTCTGGATCGCCGAGTACATCTGCGCGACCTTGTCTTCGCGGATCAGGTTGCGGATGGCCGGGGTGCCGACCATGATTTCCCAGGCCGCGGTACGCCCGCCACCGACCTTCTTCAGCAGCGCCTGCGAGATCACCGCGCGCAGCGACTCGGACAGCATCGAGCGCACCATCGGCTTTTCGCCGGCGGGGAACACGTCGATGATGCGGTCGATGGTCTTGGCCGCCGAGCTGGTGTGCAGCGTACCGAACACCAGGTGGCCGGTTTCCGCAGCGGTCAGCGCCAGGCGGATCGTTTCCAGATCGCGCAGTTCGCCGACCAGGATGATGTCCGGGTCTTCACGCAGGGCCGAGCGCAGCGCTTCGTTGAAGCCATGCGTATCACGATGCACTTCGCGCTGGTTGATCAGGCACTTCTGCGAGGTGTGCACGAATTCGATCGGATCCTCGACGGTGAGGATGTGGCCGTATTCGTTCTTGTTGATGTGGTCGATCATCGCCGCCAGCGTGGTCGACTTGCCCGAACCGGTCGGGCCGGTGACCAGGATCAGGCCCTGCGGCTGGTCGATCAGCTCGCGGAAGATCGGCGGCACGGCCAGGTCTTCCAGCGTAAGCACCTCGGACGGAATGGTACGGAACACCGCACCCGCGCCGCGGTTCTGGTTGAAGGCGTTGACACGGAAGCGCGCCAGCGAGGGAATCTCGAACGAGAAATCGACCTCGAGGAATTCTTCGTAATCGCGACGCTGCTTGTCCGACATGATGTCGTACACCAGCGCGTGGACCTGCTTGTGGTCCAGGGCCGGAATGTTGATGCGGCGGACATCGCCGTCGACGCGGATCATCGGCGGCAGGCCGGCCGACAGATGAAGATCCGACGCTTTGTTCTTTACAGAAAACGCCAATAGTTCGGCGATATCCATGCGCTGCTACTCCCCATGACTGCTACGACTGGAAGGTTCTTTCCCCGGGCGGCAGTATAGAGCGAGATGTGCACAATACGCTCCAGCCCCTGATCCACCGGACCCGCCGTGACCACCCAGACCCTGCCTGCCATCCTGACGAACCTGCACAACGCGGCGGTGGCCGCCGGGCGGCCAGATCCCGCCCTGCTGGCAGTCTCCAAGACCCAGCCGGCCGAGGCCGTGCAGGCCCTGGCCGCACAGGGCCAGCGGGCCTTCGGCGAGAACTACGTGCAGGAAGCAGTGGCCAAGATCGAGGCGTTGGCGACACTGGGCCTGGAATGGCACCTGATCGGCCACCTGCAGTCCAACAAGGCCGAGCTGGCCGCCCGCCATTTCGACTGGGTGCAGAGCGTGGACCGCTTCAAGCTGGTCACCGCGCTGGCCGCGCACCGCCCGGCCGGCCAGCCGCCGCTGAACGTGCTGATCCAGGTCAACATCGATGACGAGGACAGCAAGCACGGCTGCGCCCCACAGGACATCCAGACCCTCGCCGCTGCCATCGCCGCCGCACCGCAGCTGCGCCTGCGCGGGCTGATGGCGATCCCGGCGCCCTGGCCGGAGGCGGACCGCCGGCAGGCGGCCTTCACCACCATGGCCGCGTTGTTCGCCACCCTGGCCACAGCGCATCCGCAGGTGGATACGCTGTCGATGGGGATGAGCAGCGACTACCCTGAAGCCATCGCCCATGGCGCCACGATGGTCCGCATCGGCACCGCGCTGTTCGGCGCCCGCCCGCGACCGGCCTGAGCGCCCCGCCCGTTCCAAGGAGAGTTCATGAGCACGTTCCCCATAACCTTCATCGGCGGCGGCAACATGGCCCGCAGCTTGATCGCCGGCCTGGTCCGCCAGGGCGTGGCCCCGGCCAGCCTCCATGTCGCCGAGCCGGTGACCGAACTGCGTGAGCAGCTGACTGCCGAGTTCGGCATCAGGACGTACGCCAGCGCGAGCGAAGCCGCCGCGCAGGGCACGGTCTGGGTGCTGGCCGTGAAGCCCCAGGTGCTGCGCGATGTCTGCGCGTCGCTGACCGATATCGCGCACGGCAAGCAGCCGCTGGTGGTCTCGATCGCCGCAGGCATCACCAGCGGCCAGCTGGACCGGTGGCTGGGTGGCGGCCAGGCCGTCGTCCGCGCGATGCCCAACACGCCGGCCCTGCTCGGCGCCGGCGTCACCGGACTGTTCGCCACCGCCGCGGTGAGCGACGCGCAGCGCGCGCAGGCCGATACCGTGCTGGCCAGCGCCGGGCGCACCGTGTGGATCGATGACGAAGCGCGCATGGATGCGGTCACCGCCGTCTCGGGAAGTGGCCCGGCCTACGTGTTCCTGCTGGCGGAAGCGATGGAAGCCGCCGGCATCGCCCAGGGCCTCCCCGCCGACGCGGCCCGCACGCTGGTCGTGCAGACCCTGCTCGGTGCCTCGCGCATGCTGGATGAATCCGGCGAAGCCCCCGCCGAACTGCGCCGCCGCGTGACCTCGCCGAACGGCACCACCCAGGCCGCGATCGAGAGCTTCCAGGCGGACGGGTTCGAAGCCATGGTCGCGCGCGCGATCGACGCGGCGACGACGCGCGGGCAGGCATTGTCGGCGGCGAATGATTGACGACCAGACGCAGCCACGCATGGCGTGGCGCTACCCCCTACGTTTACGGGAGACATGCACATGAAGATCCTGCTTGTCGGTGCCAGCGGCACCCTCGGCCAGGCGGTCGCCAACACACTCGGCGTCCACCACGAACTGATCCGCGCCGGTCGCCACGGCGGCGACGTGCAGGTCGATCTGACCGACGATGCCAGCGTGGACGCGCTGTTCGCGAAGGTGGGCAAGGTCGATGCGGTGATCGCCACCACCGGCCAGGTGCACTTCGGTCCGCTGGCGCAGATGCGGCCGGCCGACTTCAATCGGGGGCTGCAGGACAAGCTGCTCGGGCAGGTGCGGTTGAGCCTGGCCGCCCAGCATCACCTGAACACCGGCGGCTCGATCACCCTGACCAGCGGCATCATCAGCGCCCAGCCGATCCGCGATGGTGCCAACGCCACGGCCGCCAACGCCGCGCTGGAAGGGTTCGTGCGTGCGGCCGCCTGCGAACTGCTGCCGCGCGGACTGCGCATCAATGCAGTCAGCCCGAACGTGCTGGCCGAGTCGATGGACGACTACGGTGCGTATTTCCCGGGCTTTGAACCGGTGACGGCGCAGCGCGCGTCGCTGGCGTACCAGCGCAGCGTGGAAGGGATACAGAGCGGGCAGGTGTTCACCGTCTGGTGAGGGCGGTGCCGGCCAGCGGCCGGCACTACTCCCAGCGGCGGGGCCCATCGCCCTGATCGCCCAGCGTGTCGCCGGGATTGGTCAGCCGGCAGCGCTTCAACGACAGGCACCCACAGCCGATGCAGTCGGTGAGCTGGTCGCGCAGCAGCAGCAACTGCTCGATGCGCTGGTCCAGCTCGCTGCGCCACAGCGCCGACATCTTGGCCCACTCGGCCTTGGTCGGCGTCTTGTTCTCGGGCAGGGCGGCAAAGGCGGTCGCCACCGCTTCCAACGGCATTCCGACCCGCTGGGCCACGCGGATCACCGCCAGCCGGCGCAGCACATCACGGGCGAAACGGCGCTGGTTGCCGGCCGTGCGCAGGCAGCGGATCAGCCCCTTGCGCTCGTAGAAATGCAACGCCGAGACGGCCACGCCGCTCCGCTTGGCGACTTCGCCTACACTCAGTTCCTGCGCGATCACTGCTTGACCTCAACCATGGTTCAGGTGGCATCCTGCGCGCCGCCGGGGGTGTACTGCAAGCCCGGCCCTCCTCCCGATGTCTGGAATCCGCATGTCCGCTGACGCTTCCTCCCCGCCCGCCACCGCTCCGGTGGAGGACGCCCCTATTCCGTCGATCCTGTCGCCGGCCTATCGCGCGACCACGATCGGCATGGTCGCGCTGATCTCGCTGCATGCCTTCGAGGCCCTGGCCGTGGCCGCGGCGATGCCGACCGTGGCCCACGACCTGGACGGACTGCGCCTGTACGCCCTGGCGTTCGGCGGCACCCTGGCCACCAGCGTGATCGGGATGACGCTGTCCGGGCGCTGGAGCGACCAGCGCGGCCCGGCGCGGCCGCTGTGGCTGGGCCTGGCCTGTTTCATCGCGGGCCTGCTGGTGGCCGGTTTCGCCCAGCACATGCCGATGCTAGTGTTCGGGCGCCTGATGCAGGGGCTGGGCGCCGGTGCGATTTCGGTCGCGCTGTACGTGCTGGTCGGACGCTCATTTCCCGAGCCGATGCGGCCGCGCGTCTTCGCGGCGTTCTCCGCCGGCTGGGTGGTCCCGTCGCTGATCGGCCCCAGCATCAGCGGCCTGATCGTGCAGCACCTCGGCTGGCGCTGGGTGTTCCTGATCGTGCCGCTGCTGGCGATCCCGGCCGCGATGCTGCTGCGCCCCGCCCTGCGGCAGGTCGGCGTAGTGACAGCGGGCAGCACCGGCCGCAACGTCGTGCCGTGGGCAGTGGGGGCCTCGTTGGGCGCGCTGGCCCTGTACATCGGCGGGCAGCAGCAGGGATGGCATGCCGTGGCGCTGCTGATGCCGGCGCTGGGCGTGCTGGCGCTGTGCAGCTGGAAGTTGTTGCCGACCGGCACGCTGACCCTGCGTCGCGGACTGCCCAGCGTGATCGCGCTGCGCGGGATCGCGGCCTCCGCGTTCTTCGGCTGCGAAGCATTCCTGCCCTTGCTGCTGCAGCGCGAACGTGGCTTGACGCCCGTCGTGGCCGGTATCGCACTGAGCCTGGGCGCGCTGGGCTGGTTCTCCGGCTCGTGGCTGCAGGGCCACCAGCAGCGTGGCTGGTCGCGCCGACAGTTGCTGCAGGCCGGCGCGCTGCTGATGTGCGTGGGCATCCTGGCCACGTCGCTGGCGATCCAGCCGGGCATGCCGCTGTGGTCGGCGATGGTCGGCTGGGTGCTGACCGGGCTGGGCATGGGCTTGATCTATCCCAGCCTCTCGGTGCTCACCCTGTCGCTGTCACCGCCGGCACAGCAGGGTGCCAATACCTCCGCCCTGCAGCTCAGCGAGGCCCTTGCCGTCGCGACCACGCTGGCCGTGTCCGGCTCGCTGTTCGCGCTGTTCCTCGACGGCCGGGAAGCGCTGGGTTACCTGCTGACCTTCGCGATCATGCTGGTGTTGGCGCTGTCGAGCGTCGTCGTCGCGCGGCGCATCTGACCGTCACCGGACACGCCCCTTACGGGTGCGTGTCGCCGACCTCTTTCAGATCCTCGCGCAGGATGCGGCGGATCTCCAGCACGGCCTGCGGGGTTTCCTGCACGCTGTGCCCGGAGATGATCACCTTCTCCGAGACCGCGCCGTCCAGGTGCGCGCTCCAGTACGGCACCAGCCCATCGTCGGACTGCAGCAGCGGCACGTCCGGTTTGCGCTGGGCGATGATCGAGTGGTACTTCAGGCCCGGCGTGATCGGCAGCGCACCGGCCGCTTTCACGAACGGATCGCTGGCCTTGAGGTTGTCGATGCTGTTGGGAATCTGCAGCTTGGTGGTGCTGTTGGCCGATTCGGATTCCTGCAGGGTCAGGAACACATCCTCGAACTTGCCCAGGATGGTGATCGGCAGCCGCACCAGCCGGCCGATCAGACGCCCTACCCGATTGCCCGCGATATCCGTGCCCTTGTGCGGGGCGGCGATGAAGATCGCCCGCTCCACGTTCGGTTCGGCCGTGAAGTGCAGCAGCGGGCCCAGCTTGGTTTCGACCCGCTTGAGGCGCTCGCCCTTGAGGTCGTAGTTGGCCAGCAGGTCGTTCCAGAGCACATCACCGGAAGACGTCACCAGCAGGCGCGCGAGCACGCCGCCCATGCTGTGCCCGATGAACACCATGTCCTTGGCGGCCGGCGTGCTGCCGGTCGGATCGAAGTGCTTGAGCGTGTTGTCGAAGGCCTGGTTGATCTCGTGGCGGTTGAGCGCGATCGGGGCATTGGTCGGGTAATACACCTGCCAGACCTGGAAGTGCCGGCGCAGCTCGGGATCGCCCATGATCTCGTTGGCCACGTTCACCCAGGCCTCCGGGCTGCTGCCCAGGCCGTGCAGCATGAAGATGATGCGGCGGTTCGGATCCCACGGCTGCATCAGGTACATGTGCGGCGCGCCGATACCTTCGCTCAGGCCGAACAGCGTGCGCAGCGACTGCGTGGCAAAGCCGGACTGCGCCAGCCACATACCGTAGGCGGCGGTGAAGTTGCCGGCCAGCGGCACCTTCTCACCGTGCAGGTCCACGCTTTCGGTGGACTCGGGCGAGTACACATCGAACAGCACCTGGGTGGTATCGAGCACCTGCCGCAGGTCGTTGCCCTTGAAACGCAGCAGCGCGGTGGCGTTGATCGCCGACATCTCGCTGTACTGCGGAATCTCCGCCCTTTCGCCATCGGCCGGGGCCACCAGCGTGGGCGGGTCCATGATCACCACCAGCTCCGCACCAAAGCCGTCGCGCCGATAGGTGCTGCGCAGGCCGGCAAAGCTCACCGCCGAGGCGGACACCATCCGGGTCGGGATGCTCTGCATGCGCAGCTCATCGAAATCGGAGGTCAGCGTCCAGCGCTCACCGGCCACCGCGGCGTTGTAGTCCTCGCCCTCGAGCGCGCTTTCGCGGCTGCGCTTGAACACCACCGCGGCGGTCTGCTCGGCGGCGTAGTTGTAGTAATCCCGGACCTGGGTCTGGCGATCCTCGAAGGCGCGGTCGGACGGCGTGCGCCCGCTGAAAAACAGGTACGCATAGGCATAGCGCGCCGCTTCCAGCCACGCATCCAGCGCGGCATCGGACATCGGCGTTTTCTCGCGGTCCTTGGGCTTGGGGGTCAGCGCGAGCGCCGTCTTCACCCAGAGCTCGGACTGCGCCGACAAGCGCTGCTCCTCCGGCAGGACATCGGTATCGGCGAGGGTCTTCTGGCAGGCGGTGACATCCTTTTCGCACTGCGCCACGTCCATGCCGATCACGCTCAGCGTTTCCTGCGAGGCGGCGCTGAGCTTGCCCGAGGTGAGCACGTCGCCACGCTTGTTGGCGAGGTACTCGGTCGGGGCCACCTGCTTCATGGTGACCATCGCACAGCCGCTGGAGAGCAGCAGCGAGAGCACCACGGACGTCATCGGCACCGCGCGGTGCGCAAGCAGTTTCACAATGGATCTCATGGAACGCTTACCTGCCCTGTCCCCGGAACATCCCGGCGGATCACCTGTGAAAAATCATCGTTTTCATTGCTCGCCCGCGCACGATCGGTAATCCGCCCGCGCGCCTTCAGCGTCTCGAACGGCACGCCCGGCGTGAGCACACCGAGATCGCGCGCGTATTCGGCGAAGTAGCCCGAGGCCAGCAGCCGGTAGTCCATCGGCAGGCCCGGCGCGATCTGCCTGGCCAGTTCGTACACGATGGTCGTGCAGTTGCTGGTCAGCGTGTTGTAGAACGCCGGCGCGGCATCCAGCTTGCGGGCCTCGCCCAGGTAGGACATGAAGAGTGCCTTGAGCTGCGCCTGGGTCATGCCGTGCAGGCGGTACAGATAGACATCTTCGCCCCGAGCATTGGTGCGCGTGCGCACGATGTCGGTTTCCTCCGAGGCGACCAGGGTCATCTCGAACTTGCGGAAGAACCCGCCGAGCGCGGAGAAGGACTCGCCGCGCTCCTTGCGGATCTCCAGCGAGAACACCAGGTAACGGCCGTCATCGAAGCCGAACGAGATCAGCGTGTGCGCGATCATGGGGCCCATCCAGTAGGACAGGATCAGGTCGGCAGAGCGCAGCTGGTCCAGGTTGTACTCGCGGCGCACCCAGCGCGCGTCGTAGTCGGTCTCGCTGCGCCAGGTGAAGTCACGGACGTTGTCGAGCACCACGCGCGAACCATCAACCTGCACCACCTTCAGGCGCTGGGCGACATCATCGGCCCAGACCCGGTCCTGGCGTGGGGTCAGCAGCAGCCACCAGATGCCCGAGATCACCAGCGCCACGCCGTACAGCACGCCCGGCCAGCGCCCGGCGCGCGCACGCGCCACGCCGACCGCCCCGGTGACGGCGAACACCGCCCACACCCCGATCAGCAGATACCTCACCCAGCCCGGACCCGGCAGCTGGTAGGCCAGCAAACCGGTGATCCACAGCGCCGCCAGCAGCATCAGCAGCGCCAGCCCCCATCGTCCTGCCTTCTTCACGCATCGATCCGTCGTCTATCCGGGGCGCTAGTTAGCCATAACCCCTGTGTCCGCCGCATGTCGAGCCTGTTCAGCTTCGGGCCGCCGTTCACCCCGGGACCCGGCACCGCCTGGCTCTTCCCGCCGGGCCGGTCGCATACTTGCGCGATCAACGGCCATCAGGTAAGCGCCAAGCATGCAGGGTCTGACCACCGTGGGCGGAGTGCCCATCCAGCGCCACCATCTGCTGCGCTGCCATTGCGGGGCCGTGGTGCTGCGCCTCTACCTGCCCGACGAATACGGCTACAACGTCGGCTGCCTGGACGGGGTCAATCCGTTCGACATCGGCGAGGTACCGGTCAACGACGGGGTCAACCACCCGTCCGATGCGACCCGCGCTTAGCGGCGCTCGCGGCCCGGGCCGATCTTCTGCCACGGGGCCATGCCCTTGCGCCCATGCAGCAGCGGGCGCTTGAGCGGCAGCCGGCGCGGCATCGGAATACCCACCCCGGGTGCGGCTGTATCGTCCTCGCGCAGTGACTCGGCGCGCTGGCCGACCAGCAGCGCTGCCACTTCTTCCAGTCCGTTACGCATGGCGCGGGCCGCCGTCTGCAGGGGATTCATGGCATGTCTCCAACCGGTGTGGGGACGATCTACGCTACTGCCGCGCCGGCATGGAAACCGTGAATGGAATGGGTCAGAAAGATGAAATCGGCCGCTCCAGCAGGCGTACGCCGCCGTCAGCGTGGCTCGACAGCCGCCGTGGCGATCTGCGGCCACTGCCTGGCAACCACCTCGATGTTTCCAGCCACTACGGCCCGCAGATCACGCGGGTAGTGCACACCCTCGGCCTCGGTCAGTCGCGTGGCATGGAACTGGCCGTTGCTGGCGCGCAGGATCCAGCCGCCCTCGATGCAGGCGCGCGAGGCCAGGAACACGACGCCCGGCGCCACGGCCTCCGGGTGCAGCTCGTCCGGCTCGCCTTCCACGCCCCACATCCGGGTTTTGGCCACCGGTGATACCGCATTGACCACGATGCCATGCGCCGCACCTTCGGCCGCCAGCACGTTGACGATCCCGACCGCGGCCGACTTCGCCGCCGCGTACGCCGCCAGCCCGGGCTGCACGTACTGCGGATACAGCGCGCGGTCGGAGGTGGTCAGCACGATGCGGCCATGGCCCTGCGCCTGCATGGCCGGCCATGCGGCCTGGGCTAGCCAGAGCGGCGCCTTGGCCGCGACCGCCATCATGTGGTCGAAACGATCCTCGTCCAGCGCATCGATCCGCTGGTACTCGACCCAGCCCGCGTTGTGCAGGATCACGTCCAGGCGGCCATGCCGTTGCAGGATATCGGCGACCAGCGCGGCGGCCAGGGAGCGGGTCTGGATGTCCTGGCGGCTGGCCTCGACAGAGAGCCCCTCTGCACGCAGACGCGCAACAGCGTGATCGATCCGCTGCGGATCGCGGCCGGTACCGTCCAGCGTGGCGCCCACGTCCTGCATCACCACGTGTGCGCCGCGCTGCGCCAGCAACCGGCTGTAAGCGAAGCCGAGGCCACCCGCGGCGCCGGTGACCAGGGCGACCTGCCCGGCGAAAGAAAGGGTGTCGTTGATCGTCATGCGGACAGCCTCCGCCCTGGGCCGCGCGGATGCCAATACCGATGAGAGCTTGCTGCGATACGCAGGGCGTATCGCGCGCGAGATCCCTAGAGGTGCGTGGGCTCGACGATCACTGCCGTGCCGTAGCACAGCACTTCGGTCAGGCCGGTCATCACGTCGGTGGCGTCATAGCGCATCGCGATGATCGCGTTGGCGCCGAGCAGCCGCGCATGGTTGGACATGTCCCGGTAGGTCTCTTCGCGCGCCTGCTCGCACAGCTGCGTGTAGATGGTGATGTTGCCGCCGAAGATGGTCTGCAGCCCGCCGAGGAAGTTGCCCACGATCGAACGCGAACGCACGGTGATGCCACGCACCACGCCCAGACTGCGCACAACGCGGAAACCCGGCAGCTCCATCGCCGTGGTCACCATGGAATCATCGAGCCGGGTTGCCGGGCCTGCGCGGCCGCCACTGTTGTAAGGATCCGCCATTGCTGCCTCTATCCAGGGTGCGTGCATCGGTCAGGCCAGCGCGCAGGGTGCGGCTGGAGGTGGCGGAAGGATAGCGCCAAGGCGCGCATGGATGTGACGTCCACTCGCCTGCCGACGCCCCTATACCCCGCCGAGCCTGACCACCTGGTACACCGCCACGTTCTGCTCTGCCAGCGCGCGCACCACCTCGGGAATCAGCTGCATCGGCAGGTCCACTTCGTAGCCGTGCGGACGCGGGTGCAGCATAGAGGCGTCGAAATCAAAGGCAGGGTTGCCGCTGGCGCGCTCGACAAGGAACGTGATGATCGCATCGCGAGCAATGCCCTCCCACTCGCCCACTTCGAAGTACACCCGGTACAGCGTGTCGCCATAGTCGTCCGGCGTGCCGTGCACGGAATCCACCGTTGGATCGGTCATCGCGTCCTCCTGTGTTGGCGCAGCGCGCCGGGGTCAGCCGAAACCATACACCTCGGCCGGTTCCCAGCACCTGCACACACGGACGACATCGGATCGTCCTCAGCGACCGCGCGGATCCACCAGATCGCTTTTGCTCTTGGCGAACGCCGGCGCGGCCACCTCGAGCGCGCGGTCCTGCACCGGTCGACCGGCGAGGAAGTTGGTGATGCTCATGGCGATGGCAGGGTTCCCCACCCACAGTTCATTGTCGTGACTGGCGCCACGCACCCGCAGCGTGCGGTTGTCGCTGAAGCCCGGCCGCAGCGCCTCGGCGTTGGCCGGCGGTGTGCGCCCATCCAGCGTGCCACTGATGAACAGCACGGGCACCTTGCTGCGCAGCGGCCCGCGGAAAGCGTCGCCGAGGTCGACCAGCCCCAGGCCATCGCCGAGCTGCGGGAACGGGAAGTTCAGCGCATCACCGAACAGGCTCTCGCGGGCCTGCGCCTCGGCCAGGGCGCGGCGCTGCGGGGTCTGGCCGGAGGCCACATCCATCGCCAGCGACATCGCGCTGTAGCTGCCGTGCTCACTGCGCAGCAGCAGCACCATCGCCGCCAGCAGATCGTAGTTGCCGTGCTCGGCGTCACGGAGGATCAACGGCAGCCACTGCTGGGTCATGCGGCGCCCGAGGCAAGCGGTGATCGCCAGCTGTGCGTCGTACTCGCCGATGGTCACCTCCTTGCCGCCGTGCATGGCACTGCGGCCCTGCCGCGGCCGCTCGCGCAGTGCTGCCAGGACACGCGTGGCCGAGCCGGTGAGATCATCGAATCCCGCCGCCTTGGCCAGCACGCCCAGCTCCGCCAGCAACGCATCGGCCGACAGCGGCAGCTTCAACGTGTCATCCGGCCCCTCGCTCCCCATCAGCACCACGCGCTCGAGACCTGCGCCGTGCAGGCGCACCGTGGCCAGCGCCAGATGCGTGCCGTAGCTCATGCCCCACAGACTGATCTTCGGCACCTTCAACGCGCGCCGCAGGTCCTCCAGATCGCCGGCACTCTCGGCGGTGGTGTAGGCAGCCAGATCCACACCCGCCTCCCGCCAGTACGCCACGCAGCGGGCGGCAACATCACGCAGCGCGGCGAGCGCGGCATCGCGCTGCAGTGGCTGCGCATCATCGAACGTGTGCACATGCGGGCACGCCGGCGGTGGCTCGGACTCACCCGCCCCACGCTGATCGAGCAGCAGCACGTCGGTTTCGCGCCGGACCTGATCGAACACCGGCCAGCGCGGTCCGCGCCCGGTCCCGATCCCCGAGCCACCCGGACCACCGGCCAGATACACCACCGGTGCGGCGCGGCCATCGCCACCGGTCGCCGGCAGGCGTACCACCCGCAGGCGCATGCGCGGTCCGTTCGGATCGGCATGTCGGCGCGGCACCTCCAGGTAGCCCGCCTCGGCCGCGATCGTGCCGTGCTTCTGTGTCTCGAGCGCATACGGGGTGAACACCAACGGCGCCGGCGCATCAGCTGCCAGCACGGGTGCCGCACCGACCAGGGTCAGGCAGAGCGCTGCCCACCGCGTGACCCGCAGGCACAGGCCGGGAGCAGGAGAACGGAACAGGGACATCGGGACGTTGGACATGACGGACTCCGGGTGGGAGGTAAGGGAATCGAGCGCCGAGTGACGGCGCATGCACCACGCCGCCAGCATCACCTTCCCCACGCCAGCCGAGGATGGCCCGTCCGCCGAACAGCTCCAGGCGGGGGTCCAGTGACTCCGTGCAACCGATACGATGGGTACATGCAGATGCCACGCACCCTGACCGCCCTCGTCGTGTTGCTCATCGCGGTCGCCGCGTGGCTGCTGCTGGTCGCGCCTCCACCGGGCGTGCACTACTACGAGGCCCAGGAGATGGCACCCGCCACGCTGGGCGCTGACGGCGCACTCCCCACCGCTCCGCCAACGACACTGGCGTGGCAACCGGCCAACCAGCGCGAACTGGTGCAGTGGCGCGGCCCCTACTGGCTGCGCTGGCGCCTTCCTGCGCAGCCAGCACACGACGCGACCGACCGTGCACTGCGCATCTCGGTACGCGCCGCGAGCCAGCCCTTCTGGAACGGCCAGCCGTTGGCCGCCAATGGCACCGTCGGCCGAAACGCACGCGAAGAGCGGCCGGGACAGGTGGACATCATCCGTGTGCTGCCGCCCTCTGCCTCAAGCGGCACCGACGCGCTGGTGCTGCTCGCCTCCAGCCACCATCAGTGGTTCAAGCTGCGGGGCGCGGATGCCTTCGTTGCGGTCGGGCCAGCCGCCTCGATCTACCGCCTCAGCCTTGGACCGTGGTTGATCGCCGCGCTTGCCACGGGGGCGCTGGGTGCGGCCTGCCTCTACTTCCTCGCTGCACAGCGCGGCCGGCCACGGGTGCCGGGTGCGCGCCTGCTGCTCGCATTGGGTGTCGTCGGCCTTGCGTTGCCCGTCGTCGAAGCATGGCGTCCGCTGGTCGGCTATGCCTATCCGTGGCACGGCCCGCGACTGCTCATGCTGCTTCTGCTGCACCTCGCCGCAGCGATCCTGCTGCCGGCTTACCTGGCGCGTCGTTTCGGCGTCGCGGTGCCGAAGACAGCCCGCATCGCCTATCTCGCCACACTGCTGGCGCTGGCCGCCTTCGTGCCCAGCTTCGACGGCCGCGGTGCCGCACTGCTGCTGCTCAGCCTGCTGACCTCCACCTACGTGCTGCTGCGCGCCCGCGGCGAGCCCGACGAGCGCTGGCCGATCCTGACCCTCGTAGTGGCCGGTGCACTCGCCGTGCCGCTCGCTGGCGGGATTTTCCTCGACGGCCCCTACTTCCTGTTCCTGTCCGTGCTGATGGGCTTCCTGCTGATCCGCCACGCCGCCCAGTTGCGGACGCTGGACCACCACAACGCGCAGCTGCGCGAAGAGCGTGCCCGCCTCTCGCTGCAGCTGCTGCAGCGGGGCATCCAGCCGCATTGGCTGATGAACACCCTCACCGGCCTGCAGGAACTGATCGAACAGGCTCCGATGCGCGCCAGCCGCATGGTCGAATCCCTGGCCGAGCAGTTCGACCGCCTGCGCGAGAGCAGCACCCGCCCCAGCGTGCCGCTGGAGGAAGAGCTGGCGCTGTGCCGCAACCACCTGGACATCGTCGGGCTCGCATTGGATCGCCACATCGGCTTTGAGGTCGAGGGCGAGCACACGGGCCTGTGGCTGCCGCCCGGCGTGCTGCATGCGCAGGTCGAGAATGCGCTCACCCATGCGGGGGCGGGGCCGTGTGCCGAGCATCCGTTCCGCCTGCGCATTCAAGGCGAGGGCGACCGTTGGTTGCTGGAACTGCGCAGTGCACGTGGCACTGCCCCGCATCGCGGGCAAGGCACGGGCACACGCTACATCGAGGCCAGCCTGGCCGCCACCTGCCCGGAGGGCTGGCGCTTTGAGCAACGCCCCGATGGCAACGACTGGTGCGGCCGCATGGAGCTGTCATGCGCATCCTGATCGTCGAGGACGAACTGCTGGTCCGCCAGCGGCTGCTGCGGATGTGCACCGAACTGGCTGGCAGCCGCGCCCGATTCGATGCCGTGGCCGACCTGGACGCCGCGGGTGACCGGCTGCAGCGCAGCGTGTATGACGGCCTGCTGCTGGATTTGAATCTGGGTGGAGAGGATGGCTTCGACCTGCTGAAGCGCGTGGTGGCTGGGCGCTATCACTGCGTGGTCGTCTCCGCACATCGGGAGCGGGCGCTGCAGGCGTTTGAGCATGGGGTGCTGGACTTCGTGCCGAAGCCTTTCTCTCGCGAACGGCTGGGGCAGGCGCTGGAGCGGCTGCTGGATGTTGGGCGGTATCGGTCTGGGGCGGCGCGTTACCTGGGCATCTGGCATGCGCAGGGGACGGCGATGGTGGAGCTGGCCGATGTGCTTTGGATTCGTGCTGATGGGGACTACAGCGAAGTACGTATGCGCGATGGGCGGAGTGAACTGCATGACAAGTCGCTGGCGAGTCTTACTGCCGTTCTACCGCCGGACTTTGTGCGTTGCCATCGGTCGTATCTGGTCAATCTGACGCATGTGCGGACGCTGCATGCTGCTTCGGGGAGCCGTTACTGGTTGGTGTTGAATGATGGGGCTGAGGTGCCGGTGGGGCGGGCGTTTGTTGAGGACGTGCGTGGAGAGCTCGGGTCGAGATGAGCTTTTCGAGGGAAACGCTGTAGTACCAATGTCCGCGTTCGGCCAAAAGCTGACATCTGTTGCACTAAAGGACCCCTACAAAACTCTGAGCAATTCAAAACAGATACTGCTGCCTTTGAAGATACGCTCCTGCTAGCATTGAAGCGACCTACAATGGGGGGGGGGAGATGCAATCCAGGTTTTCACAACGTTGGCATTCGTTCCGAAAAGCACGAGGCGCGACCCTTTGGGCCTATGCCGCGCCGACTATACTGTCTGGGCTGGCATTGGCTTCTCTGTTTGCTCTAGGTCCGCTTGTGCAAGCTATCGCGGTTGCGCTCGTATCTGGAGAAACATCGTCACTTTACGACAGTGAGAACGTTGGCCAACTCGTTAATGTCAAGGCATATCTGACTTCGGCTTTGTGGCCGCCCTATCTGGCAGCTGGAGTGTTCTCGGCAGCTGCAATGCTGCTAGCTTCTACAAAGCGAGCCGTATTTGCTTCCGGGACAGTAGCGATTGGCCTCTCTCTAACAGCCATAGACTTGTCGTCAGGTGTGCTGGATGGATTGGCGGCATCCATCCTCTGCAACTTTGCAGCGGGCGCAATCCTGGCAACCTTGACCTTAGTTCTAGTCCTAGACAACAGGATAGTCCGGCGCATAGCTAACGGCAACGCAAAGGTCGAGCGAATCGTTTGGCTACTCGCTCCAGCGATAGGATATTTTGCCCTGGCGACGATCCTTTTCTGCGTTCTCGGATTCTTGACTACAGTGCCGACAACTCCCGTCAGCTTTCGGCTCGAGCCCTCTCTCAACGGCTACTACGTCACAGAGGAAGAACAGCAGTGCCGGGCTGGTAACCAGGACGAGTCGAAGCAATGTGGTTCAGTGGACGGGAAGGATCACAGCAAGTTCTCATTCTTAGGAAACTTTAGCGAGGCAGAGAATGGCAGAACTGATTTCATTGGCGGTGGAGCCGGCCTAAAAATTGGATGGTCGAGGACTACCGAAGGCTCGACAAGAGGCTCTCTGTGGGCAACGCAAGGCTGCGTGGGAGAAAATGCTCCCTATGAAGATGCAATCAAGTCGCCCCCTATATACACTGGCGAGATTCGCAATCTATCACTTACAGCGGATGAAGGACTATCTGATTTTCGCGTCATTCATCCGAAGCTCAATGAAGTCACGGTTTCAGATGATCGCATCACCCAGTTCTGGGTCAATCCATCACGCGATGATCCTGAGAAGATTGACGTGAGTAGATTCCTTGGGAATGGAACCATCCAAGTTGCTAATAATTTCACCAAAACAACATTCGTGCTTGGACTTATTCCTTTGACTGGAAATGAGGAAGGCGCCGCATTCAAGGCACGAAGCGTGACCTACTCGATCAACGGTGATGATGAGCGAGTGATTAACTTTAGGATGGCCTCAGAAATGATACGGGCACAGGCTTCCATTTCCTGCGAAGCCTTGGAAGTGTTCGAGCATGGTGAGCAAATGTCGGCAGCTACGAACGTCCCGTACGTCAGCCTAGTGGTATCCCTGGAAGCTCCGGAGCAACTTAGTCTGGAGGAACTCGGCAAACCTAGTCACGTTACCGTTTCTGGAGCAAATGGCTGGATAAAGAGTATTGGCTACCGCAAAGAGAATTTCCATGAGGCGATTACGCCAGGCAGGATCTCACAGCTGTCGCTAATTGGGGTTGTGAGAGATCTGGTTATCGATGGACAGGCAGTTCCCACGGGGGCAACGAGCACGCTCCAGCTAAGCGGGAAAATGTACGCCCGTACAGATGGCCCCGCCATACTGATTGAAGGCGGAGCTGACTATCTCATTCTTAATGGAAAACGACTTAGTAGTACGAGGTGGGAGCAATTAGACGCAGGCGTAAGGATTCCGATAATTCTTGGGGTCCCGACGGCAGCATACTTCCTGCTAAGTTTCGCTGGCGCCGCGTTACGAAGGCCGGCTCGCCTGGTCTGGAGGCTTCCAGGAAAGCACAAAAGGCAGACATCAGAGTCTCGCTATCGGCATAGCGCTGTCCGCTAAGGGATGCCCTGTCTTCACGGACACTTACTAGAAGACCTACCAATGCCTTGACTCAGATCCGCCCAGTGCACTTAAACAAGAACTGGTTCCACAGTGAGCTTAAGTCAGAGGGCTAAAACAGTGTTACGAAGACGAACTTTCCTTGCCTCTCGAGTACCTGGAGACACGGTAGAATCATTCAAGCTTCAACGCTGCTGCACTATCCACGCAGTAGACAGATCCACTTTGAGGGCGACCTACAGGAAAGGCTTGCGGCCAGATTTTGGCGGCACAACATCTCCTTGGTAAGCGGACATTAGTCAGGCAGGCACCAGGGGCCGATGCTGGTAGCCACTCATCAATTGAGAGCGGCCCCACTCTGCGCACCGGATTAATTCAGGAGTTATATTATCTATGCGACATCCACATCGACTGTTGCAGATGCGCTTCCCAGTGTTCACGTATCGGCGCGATTTCCATTCTGCTATGAACTTTTCGAGAGAGCAGGGTCTTTCTGTGGACAACGAAAAACTGGCGACGACGCTACCGATGCTCAGTGAGTTGATTGTTGAGCTTTCACACAGAATTCCAGAAATTCTAGACCAGCTTTCTGGACAGAGTCGGGAGCCAGTTCATGAGTTCGGAGCTCAATGCGCCAACACCCACTACGCGATTCTTGGGTTCATCCAAGCCCACTATGGTGATATGCGCCCAAATTTGACCATCGGGGAATTTGGCGTCGACAACAAGACGCTCTACAACTTCTCTCGCGAGAAATTCAGA
This sequence comes from Stenotrophomonas sp. JAI102, assembly GCF_013409105.1. Classification (NCBI taxonomy): domain Bacteria; kingdom Pseudomonadati; phylum Pseudomonadota; class Gammaproteobacteria; order Lysobacterales; family Lysobacteraceae; genus Stenotrophomonas; species Stenotrophomonas sp. JAI102. The sequence goes on along the minus strand of NZ_JACCCI010000004.1, from coordinate 332,082 downwards.
GATTGGTTGAAAGCGCGTCCCTCAATTGTTGATTTCCACACTTGGATCGCACTTGGGTCGGGAATAATCATTGACTGTACCGGGCCCACCTACCTGCAGACGCGCGTTAATCTTCAGGACGTTCTAGGAGGCATAGCACATGGCGAGCCTGGAAATCTAGAAATTACTCGCATTGAATCATTAGCGTATGAGCACCTTGATCTAGATACACGCGGAGTTCGCTATTTCCCAGTGGCTGTTGGGGCTGAGGCACTATTTGCTGTCGCCCCCAAGTTTGATGGGGACGACCCAAGAGCTCACTAGGATGGACTTGCAATATGTTGGTGGGATTTGAGTTGCGGAATGCGTAGGCCCGCAGCCCTTTGCGGCTCTCAAGACTCTCACAACGCTCGGGCCGAAGCCAACTTCCGCAATCAAGCAGAAGCACATATTGACTCCCTCCGCCCCCTCCCATCACCGAATGGACGCTTTGACCTCAGGCACAAACTGCATCGGCCGCTCGGGCCACGCGCATGCTTTGTTGAACGTGAACTCCAGATTCGGCGGTGCATGGCGAGGCGTCAGTCCGCTTCGGAACCCGAGCCACATCAGCGCCGTGTCCAGCGGCTGTTCCTGCTCGAATTCCGCACGCACGAAGCATTGGCGGTTCAGGTCGCCCACGGGCACGATGTGCAACTGAGTGGGGCAGCCAGGCGCAGCCGCGTCGGCCACCTGGCGATCGATCTGCACCTGCATGGCGTCAAGCATTTCTCCAATGGTGAGCAGATACCAACCCGTCGTGTCGATCCGGATCTTGTGCATCGTCGCGAACTGGCAGTGCAGGGATGCGCGTAACACGGGATCTGTCTGCGCCTGCACTCTGTCCCACAGTCCCTCGAGGATGACGATCGAACACCCCTCCGGATCGTCCGTTCCGCAGGACCTGAGCAGGGCATCGTTGCCACCCCACAAGCCGAACTGGTTGCGCACGCCTGTGCCGTATCCCATGTAGAGCTGGCTGATGACAGCGTCCTTTGGGTTGCGCCGCATCCAATCGACGTCATCGGCGGGAAGTTCGCCCAGAAGTCGATCGACGGCTTCATCAACCGTACCAGGCCAGGGTGTGCTCGCCGGCGCTTCAGGCGCGCGCGGCGCGCACGCGACCAGCCCCAGCGAAAGCACCGTGATCGTCCAGATCAACGTCTTGCGCATGACTGGCCGGCCTCAGCGCGGGCGCTGGCGGCGCGCGTAGTCCACCAGGTCGCGCGGATAGACGCGATGGTCGATGGCGCTGTCGTCGATATCGTAGAGATACGCGATCGCGGCCGCCTCGAACGCCCAGTAGCCGACGAAGCGGCCATCGTCGTCCACATGGCTGTCATGCCAGGGCGCGTGCTCGAAGGCGGCGTACCAGCCCTCGCAGTAGGTGGCAAGCAGCGTGCTGGCCTCTTCCGGTGTATCGGCGTAGATGGCCTGGACCAGCGGCGTGCAGTAGTCGTGGAACCACTCGTCGACATCATGCCGGTCCGGCAGCACGCGCATCAGCAGGTCTTCATACAGCGTATCGCTGGCGACGAAGTTGGCCTGGTCCATCAAGGCGGCCACGCGCGCCAGCAGGTCCGGACGCCCCAACAGGATGCACAGCGCGAACAGCTGCGTGCATTCCAGGTATTCATCCGGCCAGTGATCGATCGCAAACGGCGCAATCAGCGGTTGCCGCTCGTACTGGGCAAGCATCTGCTGGCGATGCTCCACGTGTTCCACCAGCGCTTCCAGCAGGGGCGGCAGCGACTCGACCGGGTGGCCGGCGGTGTAGGTGATGTACAGGTGCTCGGCGGCCAGGCGCTGGAACCAGCGCGCGCGCAGCGAGCGTTCTTCCGTGTCCGAATCGGACTGGAAGCGGTGTTCCTGGAAAAAGGCGATCGTCGCTTGGCGGTCTTCCAGGAACTGCGCGTAGTGCTGGGCTTCAAGCGGGGCTTGGCGTGGCTGCATGGATCTTCCTTGACCGGGCATGTACCCGCGGGATCGCCGGGCGCCGCAAACAAAAAAGCCGACCAAACGGCCGGCTTCTTCATGTTGCAGCGTGGTGGGCGGTACAAGGTTCGAACTTGTGACCCTTGCCGTGTGAAGGCAATGCTCTACCGCTGAGCTAACCGCCCGATGCTGCTGAGCCGCTCATTATAGAGCGGCAAATTTCGACGTCAACGGTTTCGCCGAAATTTCTTCACATCGTGTGCGTGGGCTTGTCCGCAGTCAGGATGCCGGCCAGCAGGGTCTCGATCCGGTGGCGAACGACCTCCCCTTCGGCGCCGTCGGCCAGCTGTACGCCGATGCCTGCGGCACGGTTGCCCTGGGCCCCGGCGGGGGTCACCCAGATCACCTTACCGGCCACTGGCAGGCGCTCGCTGGAGTCCGGCAGGGTGAGCAGCAGGAACACCTCATCGCCCAGGAAGTAGCGCTTGGGCGTGCGCACGAAGATGCCGCCGTTCTTCACGAACGGCATGTAGGCGCTGTACAGCGCAGCCTTGTCCTTGACGGCAAGGGACAGGATGCCCTGTCGGGCGTTGGTGGCGCTCATGCTCTATTCCCCTTGGCGTGCCGTTCGTTGACCTTTCCCCAGGCCAGCAGCAGCTCAACCACCGCTAGATCGGCGCGCACCGTGGTGCGCAGCAGGTCACGGGTGCGGTTGGCCGCATCGAACCAGGCGGCCAGCTTGTGCAATCGATCGGGATCGGTCAAGCCACCGCCGGTGGCCTGGGCCAGGGCGAGATCGGCGGCGTGGCGCAGGCGCAGGGCGGCGTTGTCGTCGGCGGTCCAGCGCTGGGCCAGTTCGACCGCGCCGGAGCGGCCGGCGACGAGGGCTTCCAGATCCGTGGCGACCTGGCGGCGCAGGGCCAGGCCATCCTCGCGCAGCCACTGGTCGGCCAGGCCGGGGTGGCCGCGGGCGGCGTCCAGTGCTTCGCGGGCGCTGGCCTCGCTGTGGCCCAAAGTCTGCAGCCAGGCGAGCGCTTCCTCGCGCGGCGGCAGCTTGAACTCCAGGCGCTGGCAGCGGCTGCGGATGGTGGCCGGCAGGCGCGCGGGGTCGGCGCTGATCAGCCACAGGTAGCGGCCGGGTTGCGGCTCTTCCAGGGTCTTGAGCAGGGCGTTGCAGGCGGCGCGGTTGATGGCGTCGGCGGGATCGACGATCACCACCTGGGCCACGCCGTACTGCGGGGTCAGCGAGAGCTTCTGCGAGACCTCGCGGATCTGCTCGATCACGATCTCGGTGCGCAGCTTGTCGCCGGATTTGTTGGGGATGAACGAGATCCGCTGCAGGTCCGGGTGGGTGCCGGCGGCCAGCAGCTGGGCGCTGCGCTTGGCCGCGGCCGGCTCGCCCTGCCCCAGCACGTGCTCGGCCAGCCGCAGCGCGACGCCGAGCTTGCCGAGGCCAGCCGGGCCGCAGAACAGCAGGCCATGGCCGAGGCGACCGGCGTCGAGCGCGGCCACGGTCTGGTCATAGGCGCGCTGCTGCCAGGGGGAAAAGGGTTCAGCCACGATCCGGCTCCTGTGCCAACCATGCATCCACGGCCGCCACCACCGCACCGGCGACGCCGGCCTGGTCTTGGCCGGCGTCGATCAGGCGGTAACGTGCGGGGTCTTCGCTGGCACGCTGGCGGAATACCGCGCGCACCCGCTGGAAGAAATCATCGTGCTCGCTTTCAATCCGGTCCGGCCACATGTCGCGGCCGTTGGCGCGCGCACGGCCGACCGCCACGTCCACATCCAGCAGCAGGGTCAGGCCGGGCAGCAGGCCGACGGCGCGGCGCTCCAGATCGGCGATCCACGCCGGGTCCAGGCCGCGGCCACCACCCTGGTAGGCGTAGCTGGAATCGGTGAAGCGGTCGCACAGTACATAGGCACCGCGCTGCAGCGCCGGGGCGATCACCTGGCGCACGTGCTGGGCGCGGGCGGCGAACACCAGCAGCAGCTCGGCCTCGGCCGAGAGCGGCTCGGCGGCGATCTCCGCGTCCGGCTTGAGCACCAGCGCGCGGATGCGCTCGGCCAGCGCGGTCCCGCCGGGCTCGCGGGTCAGCACCACCTCATGCCCGCGGGCCAGCAGGGCCTCGCGGATCGCGTTGATGGCGGTGGTCTTGCCGGCGCCCTCGCCCCCTTCCAGGCTGACGAAATGCGGGTGCCGGTGCAGCGCGGGACTCATCGGGGTGCGGCCTCTTGGGTACGTTTGCTGCGCAGCTGCTGCAGGTAGCGGGCAACGGCGGCGTTGTGGTCGGTGTAGGTGGCCGAGAAGATGTGCGCGCCACTGCCATCGCCGACCGCCACGAAGTACAGCGCATCGCCCTTGGCCGGCTGCGCGGCCGCATGCAGCGCATCGCGCCCGGGCATGGCGATCGGGGTCGGGGTCAGGCCGGCGCGCGTGTACGTGTTGTACGGCGTATCGGTGGTGAGGTCGCGCTTGCGGATGTTGCCGTCGTAGCTGCTGCCGATGCCGTAGATCACGGTCGGGTCGGTCTGCAGGCGCATGCCGATCTTCAGGCGGCGCATGAACACGCCGGCGATCTGCGGGCGCTCGCTGGGCAGTGCGGTTTCCTTCTCGATGATCGAGGCGAGGATCAGCAGCTCATACGGCGAGTTCAGCGGCAGATCGTCCACGCGGCTGTCCCACGCTGCGGTGAGTTCTTTTTCCATCGCGGCATGCGCGCGCTTGAGCACGTCGATGTCGCTGTCGCCGCGCTGGTAGACGTAGGTCTCGGGCAGGAAGCGGCCTTCCGGATGTTCGCCGGGGAAACCAAGCGCCTTCATCAGCGCGGCATCGTCCAGCGCATCGGTGGTGTGCACCAGCGGATCGGCACGCTTGAGCGCGGCGCGCAGCTGGCGGATGTTCCAGCCTTCCACGATGGTGACGCGGTGCTGCAGGACGCGGCCCTGGCGCATGCGGGTCAGCAGCTCGCGCGGGGTCAGCGCGGGATCGAGCGCGTATTCACCGACCTTGAGCTTGCCGGCGGCGTCGAGCTGGCGCGCCAGCAGCTGCCATTGGGTGTCACTGCCCTCGTCCACGCCGGCCTGGCGCAGCTTGCCCAGCACGGTGCTGAAGCCATCGCCCGAGGCGATCACCATGCTCTCGGCGCTGGGGGTGACCGGCGCATCGGCAAAGGTGCCCTGGCGATGCCAGAACCATGCGCCCGCGGCCGCGACCAGCAGGGCCACCACCAGCAGCACGGCCAGTACGGCCAGACATCCGCGTTTCGCACCCGCCATGGTCACCTCGAATGAAATTCTTCGCCGCGCAGCATACCGCGCGGGTACTGCACACCGCCAAACGGCTCAGGCATCGCTGCCCAGCGCACGCAGCAGGCCGCGGGCCTTGGCACGGGTTTCGTCCAGCTCCTTGTCGGCGACCGAATCGACCACGATCCCGGCCCCGGTGCGGAAGCTGGCGGTGTCGGCGGCCACTTCGGCGGTGCGGATCAGGATGTTCAGGTCCAGATCGCCATCGCGGTTCAGCCAGCCGAACGCGCCGGTATAGGCACCGCGCGCGGTCTGCTCCAGCTCGGCGATGATCTGCATGCAGCGCACCTTGGGGCAGCCGGTGATGGTGCCGCCGGGGAAGGTCGCAGCGATCACCTGGCCGGGGCTGATCTCCGCACGCAGGCGGCCACGCACGTTGCTGACGATGTGGTGGACGTGGGCGTAGCTCTCCACGGTCATCAGCTCATCCACCTCCACGCTGCCCGGCGCGCAGATGCGGCCGAGGTCGTTGCGCTCCAGATCGATCAGCATCACGTGCTCGGCGCGCTCCTTGGGATGGCCGACCAGCTCCTGGATGCGCGCGGCATCGTCATCGCCGGCGAAGCGTGGGCGGGTGCCGGCGATCGGGCGGGTCTGCACGTCATCGCCGTGCACCGAGACCAGGCGCTCGGGCGAGGAGCTGACCACCGCCCTGCCCTGCGCCATGAACAGCCCGGCGAACGGCGCGGGATTGGCCACGCGCAGCTGCGCGTACAGCGCCTGCGGCGAGAGCGTCCCGGCGAACTGCGCATTCCAGCGCCGCGAGAGATTCACCTGGAACACGTCACCCGCACGCAGGTAGTCGATCACCTTGCCGACGCCATCGGTGAAGCGCTGTGGCGCGTCCTCACCGATCGCGACCGGTGGCTGCCACGTCGGCAGCGGAGCCAACGTGGCGGCCGCGGCGAGGTCGTCCTGCAGGGTCTGCAGCAGCGCCGCCTGTCCAGTCTCGCAGACGGCGTGGAACTGGCCGAGCACGCGGTCATGCAGCACCGCCGCCGGGCAGCGCAGGGCCAGCGCGGCGGGCAGCCCATCGGCGCGCGCCGGCAAGGCCAGCACGTCCTCGATCTGGCCAGCCAGTTCGTAATCCAGCATCAGTGCCCAGCCACCGCGGAACGGCAGCGTGGTCGCTTCGCGCGGCAGCCGCAGCGCGGCCCAGTGCGCGTCCAGTACGTCGAGGAAGCGGCCGTCATGGGCGACGCCGTCCGCATCGCGCACCACGCCGTCGGCGTGCAGTGCGAGCGCTTCACCGTTGCCCATCAGCAGCAGATCCCAGCGCCCCTGGGCGGTGCCCGAGGCGGTGGACTCCATCAGCAGCGGGTAGCGCTGCGGGGCCAGGCGCTGCAGGGCCAGCAGGTCGGTGGTGGCGGGCAGCGGAAGCGTCTGGAACATGACAGGACACCGGAAGGGCGCAGCGTGCGCGGGGGCCAGATACACCAAGGCCGCCATGATGGCGGCCCGGGTGGGAGGACACGGAACGGGCGGTCAGACGCGCTTGAACACCAGCGTGCCGTTGGTGCCGCCGAAGCCGAAGCCGTTGGACATCACCACATCGACCTTGGCCTCGCGTGCGGTGTTCGGCACGTAATCCAGGTCGCAGCCCTCGCCCGCTTCATGCAGGTTGATGGTCGGCGGAATGATGTTGTCGCGCAGCGCCAGCACCGAGAAGATCGCTTCCACGCCGCCGGCCGCGCCGAGCAGGTGGCCGGTCATCGACTTGGTGGAGCTGACCATCATCTTGTAGGCGTGGTCGCCGAACGCGGTCTTCATGGCCATCGTTTCGCCCAGGTCGCCCAGCGGCGTGGAGGTGCCGTGCGCGTTGAGGTAACCGACCTGGTCCGGGGTCACGCCGGCGTCCTTCAACGCCATGGTCATGCAGCGTGCCGCGCCTTCGCCGTTCTCGCTGGGGGCGGTCATGTGGTACGCGTCCGAGCTGGCGCCGAAACCGGCCAGCTCCGCATAGATGCGCGCGCCACGCGCCTTGGCGTGTTCGTACTCTTCCAGGATCAGGATGCCGGCGCCGTCGCCGAGCACGAAGCCGTCGCGTTCCTTGTCCCACGGGCGCGAGGCTTCCGCCGGCGCATCGTTGCGGGTACTCATCGCCTTCATCGCGCAGAAGCCGCCCAGGGCGGTCGGCGAGGAGCCGCGCTCTGCACCGCCGACCACCATCACGTCCGCATCGCCGTACTGGATCATGCGCATCGCGGTGCCGATCGAGTGGTTCGAGGTCGCGCAGGCGGACACCGCCGAGAACGACGGACCCTTCAAGCCGGTGATGATGCTCAGCTGGCCCGGGAGCATGTTGATGATGGTCTTGGGCACGTAGAAGGGCGAGATCTTCTTGCCCTCGTGGAAATCGATGGTCTGCTCTTCGATGCCCAGCAGGCCGCCGATGCCCGCGCCCACGATGGCGCCGATGCGCTCGGCGTTGCCGTCGGTGATTTCCAGGCCCGAATCGTTCAAGGCCATGAAGGCGGCACCGAGGCCGTAATGAATGAACGGGTCCATCTTCTTGGCATCCTTGCCAGTGACCCGGAACTTGCCGAACTGTTCGTTGTCGGCGGTGATGTCGAAGTCCCTGACCTCACCTGCGATCTTGGTGGTGAAACGGTCCAGGTAGGACTGCGAAACGTTGGTCAGCGGACCGATGCCGGAACGGCCTTCGGTGATGCCCTTCCAACTGCTGGCCATATCATTGCCCAATGGCGAGACCATGCCCATGCCGGTAACGACGACGCGACGCTTCATTGCAGATTCTCCTGACCCGGATGTTGCGGGTATCACGCGGTATAACGCTCAAAAGCACAGGGCCGCAAGCGCGGCCCCATGGGTTTGCCGCACGCGGTCGCGGCAATCGCCACGGCCGCGCGCGAGCCGCCTGACATCAAGCCTTGACGTGGGCGTTGATGTAGTCGATCGCAGCCTGCACGGTGCTGATCTTTTCGGCTTCTTCGTCCGGGATTTCGCACTCGAACTCTTCTTCCAGCGCCATCACCAGTTCAACGGTGTCCAGCGAGTCAGCGCCCAGGTCATCGACGAACGATGCGCTGTTGGTGACTTCCTCTTCCTTGACGCCAAGCTGTTCGACGACGATTTTCTTGACGCGTTCTTCGATGGTGCTCATTGGATATCGCTCCAGATGGAGTAGTGGTTCAAAAATGACGCCATCCGGTGAGGGATGACCGTGGGATAGTGTAGTGGAAACCAGCGACACCTTGCATTGCAGCAAAACATCAAACGGATCAACCACTTGCGGCGCAATCCATGCGCCACATGCTTACGGCATGTACATGCCGCCGTTCACATGGAGGGTTTCGCCGGTGATGTAGCTGGCCGAAGGACCGGCCAGGAACGCCACCGCGTTGGCGATATCGGACGGCTCGCCGAGCCGCTCCAGGGCGATCGACTTGACCAGGCCGGTGCGCTGCTCTTCCGGCAGGGACTTGGTCATGTCGGTATCGATGAAGCCCGGCGCGACCACGTTGACGGTGATCCCGCGCGAGCCGATTTCCTTGGCCAGCGACTTGGAGAAGGCAATGATGCCGGCCTTGGCCGCGGCGTAGTTGGCCTGGCCGGCATTGCCGGTCACGCCGATCACCGAGGCGATGTTGATGATGCGGCCCTTGCGCGCCTTCATCATGCCGCGGATGACGGCCTTGGAGGTGCGGAAGACGCTGGTCAGGTTGGTGTCCAGGATCGCCTGCCAGTCTTCTTCCTTCATCCGCAGCAACAGGTTGTCGCGGGTGATGCCGGCGTTGTTGACCAGGATGCTGATGGCGCCGAATTCCTTGGCGATACCGTCGAGGACGGCCTCGAGCGCAGCGGCGTCGGTGACGTTCAGCGCGCGGCCGTGGCCACCCACAGCGGCCAGGCGTTCGCCGATGGCGGCGGCACCGGCGTCGGTGGTGGCGGTGCCGATGACGATCGCGCCCTGCGCGGCCAGTGCGTCGGCGATCGCGGCACCGATACCCCGGCTGGCGCCGGTGACCAGTGCGATTTCACCCTGAAGGGGCTTGCTCATCTCATTTCCTCAAACGGGACCGGTCCGGCCGGCCTGGCACGAAGCCATTCCAGCACGGACGCGATCGGAAGACATCAGGCGGCCCAGGTCTCGCGGGCCGTCTCGAAATCGGCGGGCGTGGACAGTGTGCGCGCGTCCAGCGATTTGTCGATGCGCTTGATCAATCCGCTCAGTACCTTGCCCGGGCCGCATTCGGCCACGCGGGTGACGCCACGGCCGGCCAGGGCCTGCACGCAGCCGGTCCACTGGACGGGCAGGTAGAGCTGCTGCACCAGCGCCTGGCGGATGGCGTCGACGCCGTCATGCACGCGGGCATCGACGTTCTGCACCACCGGCAGTGCCGGAGCGCGCCAGTCCAGGCCGGCCATGGTTTCCGCCAGGCGGTTGGCGGCTTCGCGCATCAGCGGGGTGTGCGAGGGCACGCTGACGGCGAGCTTGACGGCCTTGCGGACGCCCTTCTCGGCCAGCAGCGCCAGCGCACGATCCACGGCGGCAGCGTCGCCACCGATGACGATCTGGCCGGGCGAGTTGTAATTGGCGGGCACCACGACCTGGCTGCCGGCGGCCTGCTCGCAGACCTCCGCGACCAGGGCGTCTTCGGCGCCGAGCACGGCGGCCATGGCACCGACGCCGGTCGGGGCGGCTTCCTGCATCAGCTGGCCGCGCAGGCGCACCAGATGCGCGCCGTCACGCAGGGTCAGCGCGCCGGCGGCCACCAGGGCGGTGTATTCGCCGAGGCTGTGGCCGGCCAGCACGGCCGGCTGGGTGCCACCCACGGCGTTCCAGGCGCGCCACACGCCGATGCTGGCCGCGAGCAGGGCCGGCTGGGTGTATTCGGTGCGGTTGAGCATTTCCTCGGGACCGCCCTGCGACAGCGCCCACAGGTCGACACCGGCGCCGTCGGAGGCTTCGGCGAAGGCCTCGCGGATCTGCGGGTGCAGCTCGGCCAGTTCGGCCAGCATGCCCAGCGACTGCGAGCCCTGGCCCGGGAACACGAATGCGAGATTGGTATCGGTCACGCGATCATCCGCCTGCAAAAATCGAACGGCGAATGATAAAGGGGAACGTCGCCCTTCGTCTGTACTGCCGCGTATGTCGGGCCCTTCGTCAGGTGAACAGCTGGAGGATGTCCAGGTCGCCGTCGGTGAAGAAATCGAAGCAGAGGGCCACGACCATCAGCACGCCCAGCGTGGTGGCGCCGTGGACGATCAGGATGGAGTGGGCCAGCGCGCGGGCGGAGCGGCCCATCTTCAGGCTGGCGCGGGCCAGGCCCTGCAGGCGGCCGGTGACGTCGTGGGCATGCGCGAGGACCGGGGCTTCGGCGCCGTCCATGGCCTGGGCCATGAGGGTCTGGAGCTGCTGCGGGCGGTCCTCGTAGTACTTGGCGACGCCGTAGCCGAACATCAGCCAGTCGCGGGCCTGGGCCTGGGCGAGGTCCATGACTTCCAGGGGGTCTTCCTCGAAATCGATGAAGCCGATGGCGCTGCCATCCCAGGTGAGGTTGCGCGGCAGCGGCTGGCCGAAATAGGCGCCCTTGCCGTGCGCCTGGGCGATCGCATGCATGGCCGCGGACACGAGGCGGTCGCGGCCGGCGTCGTCGGCGTCGCGCAGGCAGGTGTTGAACGAGGAGCCGTTGTCGCCCAGCACCAGGGCCGCGTGGCCACTGCCGATGACGTTGGGGACGTTGACGCCCTGGGCCTGCAGTTCGGACAGGCGGCGGGCTTCGGTCCTGCGGGCGGCGTCGCCGCCACGGTGCGGCGGCGGGCGCAGCGCATCGAGCTGGAAGCGTCGTGCGATGAAATTCAGCAGGCCCAGCGCGACCACGCGGCTTCCTTCGCCGTACTGCTTCAGCCAGGCGCGCTGCCCTTCAATGACGATGGGCTCAACCATGACAGTTCTCCTGAAATGCATACGACCCCGTAATGGGGCCGTAACGACAGCGTCACGTTGTCGTAACTGACTCTATCAATAGCGCAGCAGAGCCGAACCCCAGGTGAAGCCGCCGCCGAAGGCTTCCAGCAGCAGCAGCTGGCCACGTTCGACGCGGCCGGAGCGGACGGCGTGATCCAGCGCCATCGGCACCGAGGCCGAGGAGGTGTTGCCGTGCTTGTCCACCGTCACCACGACCTGGTCCATGGACATGTCCAGGCGCTTGGCGGTGGCTTCGATGATGCGCAGGTTGGCCTGGTGCGGGATCAGCCAGTCCAGGTCGTCCTTGGTCAGCGCGTTGGCTTCCAGGGTTTCGTCGACGACCGAGTCCAGCGCCTTGACGGCGTACTTGAACACGTCGTTGCCCTTCATCAGGATCGCGCCGCGGGCATTCTCGCCCTCGCCGAAGCCGGCCGAGACACCCACCGGGTTCCACAGCAGCTCTTTCTTGCTGCCATCCGAGTGCAGGTGGGTGCTGAGGATGCCGGTGTCTTCGTCGGCCTTGAGCACGACGGCGCCCGCGCCATCGCCGAACAGCACGCAGGTGGTGCGCTCGGTCCAGTCGACGATACGGGTCAGGGTTTCTGCACCGATGACCAGCACGTGGCGTGCATCACCGGAGCGGATGAATTTGTCGGCCACGCTCAACGCGAACACGAAGCCCGAACAGGCGGCGTTGACGTCGAAGGCGGGGCAGCCGGTCGCACCGAGCTTGGCCTGGATCAGGCACGCGGTGGACGGGAAAATCAGGTCAGGCGTGGTGGTACCCACCACGATCATGTCGAGCTGCGAAGCGTCGATACCGGCCGCTTCAAGCGCACGTACCGCGGCGTGGTAGCCGAGGTCGCTGGTGGTCTCGCCTTCGGCCGCAATGTGCCGTTCGCGGATACCCGTGCGCGATTGAATCCACTCATCGCTGGTGTCGACCATTTTCTCCAGATCCTGGTTGGTCAACACTTTTTCGGGCAAATAACTACCAGTGCCCGCGATCCTCGAGTAGATCCGCTTGCTCATTGCATGTCCTGTAGCACGATCACCAAACGTGGTGATCGGGAAGAATGGGGCAAAGGCCGCCACCCGACCGGGCAGCGGCCTTCACAAATCAATCTTCTTCGACGGCCGAGTTCGACTTGGTCGTGATCACCTTCTTGCCGCGGTAGAAACCGTCAGCGGTGATGTGGTGACGCAGATGCACTTCACCGGTGGTCGGATCGGTGGACAGCTGCTTGGCGCTCAGGGCGTCATGCGCACGGCGCATACCGCGGCGGGACGGGGTGACACGGGATTTCTGCACAGCCATGGGATTGCTCCAAACTCGGTTCGTTTTGCTTCGTCGTATCGTCGCGCAGGACGCCAGCGCCCAGCACAGTTTTCGCTTTCGCCGCAGCCGCCGACGACAATCCGGCTGCTATTGTTTTTTCAGTGCCGCCAATGCCGCGAACGGATTGGCCTTGCTGATTTCTTCTTCGGTCGGTGCCCAGTCCTTGTCCACGGCCTCACCATCGGGAGACAGCGGCACGACGGGCACGGCCAGGACGAGTTCGTCCTCGACCAGTTCCAGCGGTCGCAGCATGCCGTCTTCCGGCACCAGCCACGGTTCCCAGCCTTCCGGCAGCGAGGACTCTTCCTCTTCGCTGCGGATCAGGCCGAGCCGCTGCACCATCGATACCGGCAACAGGAAACGCTGCAGGCTGCGCTGACAGATCAGCGGCAGCGCGGTGTCGATGGACAGTTCAACATAGGATACCTGCAGGATGTCGTCGTGCGCGAATTCCAGTGCATAGGTGCACGTTCCTTCGGTATCGGCGACAAGGCCCTGGAGGCGGGTCAATTCCGCTAGATCCACCTGGCCGTCGAAGCACCTGCGTGCTGCGACCATCCGCCAAGCATCCAGCATTTCGGGCACGTTTGCGGACATAAGCCGCTGAATGTTAAGGATCGTCCGGGCTGCTGTCAAATACCTGCGCAGTCAGGTTGCCGATCCCCGCCCGAAGGGCCCAGACTGCCGACCTTCCGTGCCGGTATTGTCGCATGACCCCACTGCTGCTTGCCTCTACTTCCCGCTACCGCCGCGAGCTGCTGGAGCGGCTCGGCCTGCCCCTGGAGACCGCCCGCCCCGAGGTGGATGAGACGCCCGCCGCCGGCGAGGCCCCACGCGCCGTGGCGGTGCGCCTGGCGCGGGCCAAGGCCGAGGCGGTGGCCCGGATCCACCCCGGCCGCTGGGTGATCGGCTCGGACCAGGTCGCGGAACTGAACGGCGCCCCGCTGGGCAAGCCGGGCACGGTCGACGCTGCCCACGCGCAGCTGGCCGCGATGTCCGGGCAGGTGGTGGCGTTCCACACTGCGGTGAGCCTGGTGCGCGATGGCGAGGCGCTGGAGACCTGCGACCTGACCCGGGTCCACTTCCGGGCCCTGGGCGCAGCCGAGATCGCCCGCTACGTGGCCGCCGAGCAGCCGCTGGACTGCGCCGGCAGCTTCAAGTGCGAGGGCCTGGGCATCACCCTGTTCGAGGCGATCGAGAACCGCGATCCGACCGCCCTGATCGGGCTGCCGTTGATCGCGCTGAGCCAGCTGCTGCGCCAGGCCGGCTACACCCTGCCCTGAGTCTCAGCGCAGCTGCCGCGCCTGCAGGCAGCCCGCATCGAGGTCGCCGGTCGCCCAGCCGACCCAGCGCCCGGCCACGGGCATGGCCAGGCCCACCGGCCGTCCCGCACAGTGCAGGACCAGCCGCGGCGCCCTGCTCTGCGCGGCGAAGTCGATGCGCCACGCCGTGCCACCGAGCGTGTTGCGCACGGCCACCAGGGACACATCGCGGATCGGGACGGCCACGGTCGTTGTCGCCGTTCGCGCCTCCTGCAGATAGACGGTTTCCGGCCAGGCGAACATCGCGCTGCGGTGCGCGCGCAGGCTGGGCAGCGCAGCCTGCACTTCGGCGGGCACGCTCTCGCCATGGGTCTGGTCCGGATCGACCACGCCGGCCGCCGCGGCCGTGGCGGTCATGTTGGCCACGCGCTGCATGCTGGCGCCCAGGTAGGCCATCCATGCCGTACTCGGCAGGGCCGCCAGCGCGAGCAGCAGCGCCGCCCAAGCCACCGCGCGGGGACGCCGCGGGCCGACGCGCACGATCGTCCACAGCAGCAGGCCGGACCAGAACAGCCACGACCAGGGCACATAGCGCGGCGCGGCCAGCTGTGCGGGGAAGTCGGCGAAATACGACCAGCGGCTGAGCGCAACCAGCCCCCCCACGGCGAGACCGAACCAGGCCATCGCGAGCGCGACGGATTCGCCTGCCCCGGCGCTGCGTCCGCGCTGCCCGCTGCGCCAGGTCATGCCAAGCAGGCCGACCACGCCGGCCGCGCCGATCAGCAGATGCGGCCAGCGCGAGGTCATGACCGGGCCGAACAGCGACTGGTATGCGCTGGCCACGGCATGCACCGCGCTGCGCAGCGGCGCGAACGGCAGCTGCTGGGCGGCCGCCGGATCCAGTGCCGGCCACGCCAGATATATGAAGGGCGAGGCCAGCCAGCGCAGCAGCACGTCCAGTTGTGCCAACGGCATCAGGCCCATCTGCGAGGGCATGCCGGTGCGCCCCATGCCCAGGTGCAGGCCGACCGCCGCGAGCAGCCCGGCGATCAAGGGCAGCCAGTGCGACACCGGCGCACGACGCACCGCCAGCACCGCCGCCAGACCGACGAACACCGCCACGCCACTGCCGAAGGAGAACGTCGCCGCCACGCCACACACGGCGGCCAGCACCGCACCGCGGCGATCCCCACGCAGCAGCAGGGCGACACCGGCCATCAGCGCCACGGTGATCAGGTAGGCATGCACGGACTCGTTGCCATGGGTCAGCACACGCTGGCTGCCCAGCCAGAAGATCGACAACACGCCGACCAGAGTTGCCGCGGCGCGCACCGACGGCGCCAGCGCATCGGCCTTGAGGATCCGGGCCAGCAGCCACACCGTCGCCAGCGCCAACACCATGCCGGTGCCGATCTGCAGCCATTGATTGCCGTGCAGCCAGCACAGCTCGGCGTAGCGCACCAGGTTCGGCAGGATTTCGCGGTGACCGTTGTCCGACACCAGCACGTTGGACGGCCATGGCATCTCCAGCAGCTTCTGGGTGAAGCGCCACGGATCGGCGTACGGCACGCGCGGCGAGAGCCAGGCCATGGCCGCCAGGCCCACCCCGACGACGGCCGCGACCGCGCACCACAGCAGGCGCGTCAGCACGGGCGATACCTTCGCGGCAGGCGCGTGGGCAGCAGGCGGGCAGACAGCAGACAAGGGGGCAGATTCCTGCGACGTAGTGCGCATGACGGTTTCATCCATGGAAGAGCATGTGCGCTCAGCGCGCGGGGACGGTGAAGGCCTGTTCCTGCCATTGCTCCACGCTGCCGTCCTTGCCGTGCAGCGTCATGCCCAGCCAATGGCGGCCGGGCGCAAGGTGGTCGGTCTTCAGCGTGGCATCGAAGGCCACGTTGGGGTGCTGCGGATCGGTGGAAATCTCCCAGGCGCCGGTGATGTCATACACGCGCCCATAGACCGCATCGCCAACCGGCGTGCCATCGATCAGCAGCTCGACCCGATCGATGCCGACGCCATCCTTGAAGGCCCAGCCCCGCACCTCGAGCGTGTCGCCGACTGCCGCGCCGGGCTGCGGCGCATCCACCCAGGCCATCGCCGGGGTCACGCACGGCCCTTCGGCGCGCTCGGCCGGCAGCCTGAAAAGCAGGAAGCGCTGATAGCCGTGATCGTTGCTGACCACGCGCGGCGGCGGCAGCGGCCCCACCTGCTCGCAGACCGCGTGGTAACGCTCCAGCAGATCGCGATAGCGTTGATCGCTGGGCGAGAGCACCAGCAGCATCGGCGTATCGCGCTGGCCGTCGTGCAGCAATCCCCACAGGCCGAGCTGCGCGCTGCGGCCATGTTTGTCGTTCAACGGATGCCGCAGCACCTCGATCGAGGCATCGCGCAACTGGAACCCCAGTTCCGCGCCGACCTTGAAGTTGCCGGCCAGCACGCGCGTACCGGGCGGCATGCGTTTCAGTTCTTCGCGCACCGCGCCGGCCAACGGCTCCCAGCCGGCGAAATTGCGCGGGTAATACTTGTAGCCCGCCAGCTGCTCGCGCACGCTCGGGATGGAGACCATCAGGTAGTAGCCGAAGGCCAGGGCGAGGCCGGCACCGGCCAACCACCAGCCGGTGCGGCGCAGCCAGCGCGGCCAGCCGTTGAGCACCACCGGCACCGCGATCAGCAGCGCGAGATAACCCGGCAGCGGCCAGTGGAAACTGATGCGCTCCACATCGGTGAAAAAGCCCAGGCCGAAGATGGACAGCGTCGATACCGCACCGATCAGGCCGAAGTAGCGCCACTGCGCGCGCGCGCCACCGCCGGAGCGGGTGCCGGCCAGGGCCACCTTCCACATCGCGATGCACAGGATCGGGGTGACCAGCATCGGCTGGATCACCAGGAACCACAGCCCGCTCCATTCGAACGCCCACGGGTGACGCTCGACCACCTGGAATTTCAGGCCCGCATCATGGTTGTCGGCATTCCACGACAGCAGCGGCAGCCACGCCACCACGCCGACCGCCAGTGCGACCCATACGCGCGGATCGCGCAGCATGCGCCGACCCTGCGGCAGCACCAGCAGCGCGATGAAGCCGACCACGATCACGCCGATGAAGCGGTAATGGCTGAGCGCGCCGATCGCCAGGCCGGCGGCCAGCTTCACTGCCGCCGCCGCATCGACACTGCGCAACAGGCGCGCGCCGGCATCCAGGCACAGCACCGCCGCCAGCGCCATCGGCACATCCGGCACGGCCAGCATGCCCAGCGTGGCCGACAGCGGCATCAGCAACGTCAGGCTGCCGGCCTGCCACCCGGCCACCGCGCCGAACCAGCGCGTGGCGATGCGCGAGACCAGCCAGGGCAGCCAGGCACCGATCGCCAGGAACGGCAGCCGCAGCGCGAGCACATGGTTGCCGCCCACCTCCACGCCCAGACGTGCCAGCCATGCGGTCAGCCCGGGCAGGTCCGAATAGGCCGCGGCCAGGTGCTGGCCTTCCTGCCAGTAGAAGGCTTCGTCCACGAACAAGGGCAGACGTGCGGCCACCACCAATTTGACGGCGGTGACCAGCGTCCACAACAACAGGAATATGGTGCGTGCGCGTTGTTCGCCCTGCATTGCTCTATAGAATCAGTGGAATCATCGAATCGAGACGGACATGGATCATTCGCCCCCCGTGCCAGCCATGCTAACCGATGTACTGCGCCAGTCCCTTCGCGCCGCCCAGGATCAGGTCAACGGACTGGTGCTGGGCAAGGCGCAGGAGGTGCGGCTGGCCTTCGTGGCGCTGCTCTCCGGTGGCCATCTGCTGATCGAGGACCTGCCCGGGCTGGGCAAGACCACCCTCGCCCATGCCATGGCCTCCAGCCTCGGGCTGGGCTTCCAGCGGGTGCAGTTCACCTCCGACCTGCTGCCTGCCGATGTGCTCGGCGTCTCGGTGTACGACGCCGGCAGCCGCCAGTTCCAGTTCCACCCCGGCCCGGTCTTCACCCATGTGCTGCTGGCCGACGAGATCAACCGCGCGCCACCGCGCACCCAGAGCGCGCTGCTGGAAGCGATGGCCGAGCAGCAGGTGACCCTGGATGGCGTGACCCATCCGCTGCCGGATCCGTTCTTCGTCATCGCCACCCAGAACCCGGTCGACCTGTCCGGCACGTTCCCGCTGCCGGACTCCCAGCTGGACCGCTTCCTGCTGCGGCTGGCGCTGGGCTACCCCAATCCGGAATCCGAGCGCGAGCTGCTGCGCGGGACCGATCGCCGCCATCTGATCGCGCAGGCCACCGCGCGCCTGAGCGAGATCGAGGTGCGCACGCTGCGCGAGGCGGTCGGCCAGGTACATGCCAGCGAAGCCCTGATCACCTACGTGCAGGCCCTGCTCGCCCGCAGCCGCCAGCACGCCGGGGTGCGCGTCGGCCTGTCGCCGCGCGCCGGCCTGGCGTTGCTGCGCGCGGCGAAGGCGCATGCGCTGCTGCTGGGCCGCGCGCACGTGGTGCCCGAAGACGTGCAGACGCTGTTCGTCGCGGTGGCCGGGCATCGCCTGGTGCCGGAGGCCGAAGCCGGCAACGGGCCCGCGCTGGCCCGCGCCATCCTCCAGACCGTGCAGGTCGACTGAGATGCGCCGCGGCTGGGGAGCCCGCTGGCAGCAACTGCAACACCTGGCGCGGCCGCGCCGACCGGAGCACCTGCCGTGCCGGTTCGACCGGCGCCGCATCTACGTGCTGCCGACGCGCTTCGGCCTGTTCGTCGCCGCGCTGCTGTCGGCGATGCTGATCGGCGCACTGAACTACAACAACAACCCGGCCCTGCTGCTGGCGCTGCTGCTGGCCACCGTCAGCATCGCCAGTGCGATCAGCGCGCACCTGCAGCTGTCCGGCCTGCAGGTGGATGCGGTCTCGGCCGAACCGGTGACGGCGGGCGCGCCGTTGCGCCTGCGCATCAGCCTGTCCCGCGCCGATACCCGCGCCCGTCGCGGACTGCAGGTGGAGCACGCCGGGGTCAGCGCGTTCGGGCATCTGGTCGACAGCGATCAGATCGAAGTCGATCTCGACCTGCCCACCCACCAGCGCGGCTGGTTCGACCTGGCGCGGATCCGCCTCGCCACCACCCAACCGCTCGGTCTGGTGCGGGCGTGGTCGTGGGTGTGGCCGGAGACGCCGCTGCTGGTCTATGCCGCACCGGAATCGCACGCCCCCGCACTGCCGGAAAGCGGCGGCGATCCGCTGCATACCCGCGTGCACGCCAGCGGCGACGAGCTGCATCAGTTGCGCCCCTATCGCGCCGGCGACCCCACCCGCAGCATCGCGTGGAAGCACTCGGCGCGGCGCGACACCCTGCTGGTGCGCGAGTACGAAAAACCGGTCGGGGTGGAGATCGTGCTGGACTGGTGGCGCCTGGCGCCGCTGGGCACCGAAGCACGGATCGCGCGGATGGCGCGCTGGGTCGACCTGGCCGAACGCGAAGGCCGCCGCTACACGCTCAAGCTGCCGGGCCAACCGGTGCTCGGTCCCGGCAACGGCAGCGCCCATCACCATCTGTGCCAGCGCGCGTTGGCGCTGTTGCCCCATGAGTGACACGCCCGCCGCCCTGCTGAGCCCCGGGGCGCGCGCCTGGACGCTGGCCAGCGCGGCGCTGGGTCTGGTGCCGCTGCTGCTGCAGTTGCCCACCGTGCTGGCCGCCGTCATCGCCGGTGTCGCCCTGCTCACCGCCGCCGCCTCACGCCAGCGCCTGCTGCCGGGCGCGCTGCGCCTGCTGCTGGTGCTCGGGATGCTCGCCGCCATCTACTGGCAGATGGGCCCGCGTCCCGGCCGCGACACCGGCTGCGCGCTGCTGGCAGCCATGCTCGCGCTGAAATCCAGCGAGCTGCGCAGCCTGCGCGATGCCCGCAGCCTGGTCGGCTTCGGCCTGTTCGGCCCGTTCGCCGCGTTCCTGCTCGACCAGGGCCCGCTGACCATGGCGCTGGCGGTGCTGGCCGGCCTGGTCGCCCTGCTCGCCCTGCAGCGGCTGGCGCACCTGGAGGGCCAGGCACCGCCGGCGCCGCTCAAGCGCCAACTGCGCGGCATCGGCCGGCTGGTCCTGCTCGGCCTGCCACTGGCGCTGGCCGGCTTCTGGCTGTTCCCGCGCTTGAGCGAACCGCTGTGGGGCATCCCAGACCGCGCGGTCGGCAAGCCCGGGCTGTCGGACACGATGGAGCCCGGTCAGTGGCTGGACCTGATGGCCGATGACACCCCGGCGCTGCGCGTGCAGTTCTTCGGTGCGATCCCGGCGCCGCAGCAGCGGTACTGGCGCGGCCCGGTACTGACCCGTTTCGATGGCCAGCGCTGGGAACAGGACACGCGACAGAGCGAACGCGCGCCCGCCGCGGTGACCCATGCCGCCACCCAGTGGGAGTACCAGATCGATTACGAGCCGACCGACCGCCGCCAGCTGGTCGCGCTGGACCTGCCGCTGCAGGCGCCGCCCGGCAGCGAGCTGGATGCCAACCACAGCCTGCGCAGCCGCGCGCCGCTGAACGCATTGACCCGCTGGCGGCTGACCTCCGCGCCGGCCGTGGCCTATACCGAAGCGTTGACGCCGTACGAACGCCGACTGGCGCTGCAGCTGCCCGCCGGCGTGAACCCGCGTACGGCCGTGCTGGCCCGCCAATGGCGACAGGAGGCCGGCAGCAACGATGCGGTGATCGTGCAGCGCGCGCTCGACTGGGTCCGGGCGAGCTTCGTCTACACCCTGGATACGCCCGAGCCGGGCCGCGATGGCGTGGACGAATTCCTGTTCGATCAGCAGGCCGGTTTCTGCCAGCACTTCAGCTCTTCGTTCGTCGTGTTGATGCGCAATGCCGGCATCCCCGCGCGGGTGGTGACCGGCTTCGCTGGCGGCATGCGCAATCCCTACGGCAACTACTGGGTGCTGCGCCGGATGGACGCGCACGCCTGGGCCGAAGTGTGGCTGCCCGGGCGTGGCTGGGTGCGGGTCGACCCGACCGCCGCCGTGGCGCCCGAGCGCGTCTACGACACGCTCGAAGACCGGCTGGCCGCCGGCGCGGCCGGCGCCACGTTCGACAGCCGCTGGCTGCAGATCGGACAGATGGGCGATTGGCTGCGCCGGGGCTGGAACGACCTGGTCCTGTCCTTCGATGCCAACCGCCAGCAGCAGCTTCTTGAACCGTTTGGTTTCAAACGGCTGGATCCGGGCCAACTGGTCGGAATTTTCATCGTCTTCGCGCTGGCCGCGCTAGGCTGGATGGCATGGCTGCTGGCCCGCGGCGAACGCGAGCGCGACCCGCTGTTGCGGGCCTGGCATCGGCTGGGACGCCGTTACGCACGCTATGGGCTGTCCCGCGCCAGCGCCGAACCCGCTGGCGAGTGGGCGCGCCGGGTGGACCGGCAGCGACCCGATCCTGCGCTGCTGTCGCTCAGCGCGCGTTTCGTCCAGGCGCGCTACGCTGGCGCTGACGTCGACCTCACTTCATTATTGCGCGACCTGCGCAGGCATCGCCCGACCTCCGGAGCATCCCCATGAAGATTCAAATCCTGCTTCCCCTTGCTGCCTCTCTGGCACTGGCTGCCTGCGCCACCGCGCCGAAGCCGTTGCAGGGGCAGTTCAGTATGGTCAGCCCGCGCGACGCGGTTCCCACCCAGCAGGTGGGCACCCCGGTACGGTGGGGTGGTCGCATCATCGAAACCAATCCGGGCCAGGGCCAGACCTGCTTCCAGATGATCTCGCGCCCGCTCAACGGCAGCGGCCGCCCGAGCACCACCTCGGCCGACGCCAGTGACGGCCGCTTCATCGCCTGCCGTGCCGGCTTCTACGATCCGGCGGTGTTCGAGCCGGGCCGCGACGTGACCTTCATCGGCAAGATCGGCGGCTACGAGAACACCCGCATCGGCGAGTACGACTACCGCCTGCCGAAGCTGGACGCCGACGTCATCTACCTGTGGCCGGAACAGCGCCAGGTCGATGTGGTGCCCGCCTACCCGTACGGCCCGTGGGGCCCGGGCTGGGGTCCGGGCTGGGGCTACCGCGGCTGGGGCTGGTGGTAACACGCTGACGCAGAAACGCCGCCCTCGGGCGGCGTTTTTGTTTGCGCCTGACCGGCTCAGCCGTTCGGCGTACCGAAGTGACCCAACTGCGCGCCGGCCAGCAGGTGCAGGTGGATATGGAACACGGTCTGCCCGGCATGCTCGCGGCAGTTCATGACGATGCGGTAGCCGTCCTGCGCGAAACCTTCGCGGCGCGCGTACTCGGCGGCGGCCATGGCCAGCTTGCCGATCAGGTGCGCCTGGTCCGGCCGCACATCATCCAGGGTCGGGATCGCCTCGTGCTTCGGAATGAACAGCACGTGCACCGGCGCCTGCGGGGCGATGTCCTTGAAACCGAGCACCTCCTCGTCCTCGTAGACGATGGTGGCCGGAATTTCGCGGCGGATGATCTTGCCGAACAGGGTGTCGTGGCTCATGAGGGCACCTCGTGGAACAGGGCTTTGGAGAGTAGCGCGGATGCGCGTCCGGTTTCGATCATTGCCGTGCGCTGCGCGGCGTCACTCCTGGACTTCGGTCCGCGTACCGAACGCGTGCGACAGCGTGCCGCGATCCACGTATTCCAGCTCGCCGCCCAGCGGCAGGCCCTGCGCCAGGCGGCTCGGCCGCACCTTGTAGCCGCGCGCCATCTGCGCGAGGTAATGCGCGGTGGCTTCGCCTTCCACGGTAGCGCTGGTGGCGATGATCAACTCGTTGACCTCGCCCTGCTTCAGGCGCGCCTCCAGCTGATCCAGGCCCAGTTCGCGCGGGCCGATGCCGTCCAGTGGCGACAGCCGCCCCTGCAGCACGAAATACACCCCGCGGTAGCCGGTGGCCGTTTCGATCGCCAGCCGATCCGCGGGTGATTCCACCGCACACAGCTGCTGGCGCTCGCGGCTGCCGTTGGCGCAGACCGCACAGATGTCGTTCTCGCTGAAATCCCGGCACTGTTCGCAATGCCCGATCCGCTCGATCGCCTTGGCCAGCACCTCGGCCAGCTTCTGGCCGCCCTCGCGCTCGCGTTCGAGCACGTGGTACGCCATGCGCTGGGCAGTCTTCTGGCCCACGCCCGGCAACACGCGGAAGGCCTCGATCAATTGTTCGAGCAGGGGCAGGCTCATGGCGGATCGCTCATCTCAGAAACAAGCGCGCGAAGCCCGAAGGCTTCGCGGCGCGGTCACCACGGTCGCGCCAGGCGGGCACCCGGCGCAGGCGGTGGGTCAGAACGGCAGCTTCATGCCCGGGGGCAGCTGCATGCCGGCGGTCGCCGAACCCATGCGGTTCTTCGACTCGGCATCGATCTTGTTGGAGGCATCGTTGAACGCGGCGGCCACCAGGTCTTCGGTCATTTCCGCATCGGCCAGCACCGACGGATCGATGCGCACCTTGCGGCATTCCTTGGTGCCGGTCAGGGTCACGCTGACCATGCCGCCGCCGGCACTGCCGGTCACTTCCAGCTTGGCGAGGTCTTCCTGGGCTTTCTGCAGGTTTTCCTGCATCTTCTGGGCCTGCTGCATCAGTTGGGCGATATTGCCGCGCATGGGTCTTTACTCTTCAAAAGGACGAATGGAATCGGCGACGACCCGGGCACCATGTTGCTGGACCAGCAACTGCACCGACGGATCGGCCATGAAAGCGGCTTCCGCCGCCGTTTGGCGTTCGCCACGCTGGCGGTCAGCGCGCTGATGCAGGGTCTCGGCACCGGCCGCGCCGGTATCGATCACCAGGCGCGGGGCCTGCCCCAGGGGGCCGGTCAACGCCGCGATCAGCGCCGCCTGCGAGCGGTCCGAACTCAAGTACTCAAATCCGGGCGAAATCGCCAGTTTCAAGACGCCGTGCTGGTAGCTGATGAACGCCGAGTGCGCGGCCAGCTGCTTGGACGGGCCATTGAGCTGGCTGCCGGCGACCAGTTCCAGCCACGCTTCGGCGGTCAGGTCGCCCTGTGCCTCCGAGGGCGCGGTCTCCGGCGCCGAGGGTGCGATGGCGATGCCCTGCGGGCGGACCACCGGGGCCGGGGCATCCCGTACAGGCGCGGGAGCAGCAGGTGCCACGGTCCGCTCGGGCGGCGCTTCCCACGGGGCGACCATGGCCGCATCCGGGGTGGCCATTTCAGCGGCCAGCGCTTCGTCGCGATCAGCCGCGTCGCTTTCACGGTGCCACGGCGGCAGATCGTCGTCGGCCGCGGGGGCTGCGACGGCAGGCTTGGCCGGTTTCACCGGTTCGGCGGCTGCCGGGGCCGGGGCAGGTTTCTTGGGTGCCTCGGTCGCCTCGGGCGCCGCGGAAACCGCGGCAACGACGGGGGCCATAGCGGCCGCCTGAGCGGCGGGGGCGCTGGCCCTGGTCGGCACCGCGGCCGGAGCCGCGCTCGCGGCCGCAGCGGCCATGCCGGTGCCCTGGCCGCTGGCCTGGCCACCACTGTTCACTTCGGTGCCGGTGCCCGGATCGCGGGGCACCGGCGGTACGGCGGCGGCCGGACGGAACGCCAGCATGCGCAGCACGGCCATCTCGAACCCGGCACGCGGGCTCGGGGCCAGGTGCAGGTCACGGCGACCGCCCAGGGCCATCTGATACCAGAGCTGGACCACTTCCGGGCGCAGGCGCTGGGCGAAGGCCTCGGCATCGATCCCCTCGCCTGCCGTCGCGGCGCCCGGCACCAGCTGCTGCACCTGGATCCGGTGCAGGGCTTCGGCCAGGGCATCGAGCACCCCGCTCCAGTCCGGCGAGAACTCGGCCAGCAGGGCCACGGTCTGCAGCAGGCGCGGGCCATCACCATCGGCCAGCGCATCCAGCATCGCCGCGACCTGCGTGCGGTCGACCGTGCCCAGCATCGCGCGCACGACATCCTCGCGCAGCGCGCCGCCGGCGTAGGCGATTGCCTGGTCCAGCAGCGACAGGCCGTCACGCAGGCTGCCATCGGCCGCCTTGGCCAACTGCACGATCGCCGTCGGGTCGGACTCGATCTCCTCGGCGGCCAGGATCTTCGTCATCTGGCCCTGGATCTGGTCCTCGTCCAACCGCTTCAGGTTGAACTGCAGGCAGCGCGAGAGCACCGTCACCGGCAGCTTCTGCGGATCGGTGGTGGCCAGCAGGAACTTCACATGCTCCGGCGGCTCTTCCAGCGTCTTCAGCAGCGCATTGAACGCCGCCTTGGACAGCATGTGCACTTCGTCGATCAGGTAGACCTTGTACTTGCCGCGGGAGGGCATGTACTGGGCGTTCTCGATCACCTCGCGGACATCATCCACACCGGTATTGGAGGCAGCATCGATCTCGAGCAGATCGATGTAGCGGCCGGAGTCGATATCCAGGCAGGCCGGACACTGGCCGCACGGATCGGCGCTGGTGCCCTGCTCGCAGTTCAGCGACTTGGCGAAAATACGGGCAATAGTGGTCTTGCCGACCCCGCGGGTGCCGGTAAACAGGAACGCATGGTGCACACGGCCGCTGTCCAGCGCATTGCTGAGCGCACGGACCACGTGTTCCTGGCCCACCAGCTCGGCAAAACGCTTCGGACGCCACTTGCGGGCAAGGACGAGATAGGACATCAGGCCACCGTCTTCATCGGGACGACCATTGTGCCACGCCTGTCCAGCCCCCCTGCCCCCTGTGACGAACCGCTTGTGCGATTCCAATTCCCCCGCTAGAATCTGCGCCCCTGCAGCGGGTTATCGCAGCAGGTCCGGAGAGGTGTCCGAGCGGTTGAAGGAGCACGCCTGGAAAGTGTGTAAGCGTCTAAACCGCGCTTCGGGGGTTCGAATCCCCCTCTCTCCGCCACACAAATAAAAAGGCCGCCCTCAGGGGCGGCCTTTTTATTTGTGCGACGGACAGCATGGGGGCCGAGAACCCCAACGGGTTCGACGGATTCGCCCGGAGCGAATCCGGACAGCCGAACGGCTGGCCCTGGAGCGCGTCAGCGCGGAAGGGCTGGGTGCATGGATGCACCCAGCAATCCCAATGACGCGGCCAGCCCGCATCCGAAGCCCTCAGCGCCATCGCCTACGCATCCGGCCGCGAACCACGGAATCAGACTATCGACCATCTCCAGCGATCTGCGTCGAAGGTACACAGGGCCACAATTCCGCCCCTCTCAAGCCGGCGCCCTTGATGGCCGCAGCGACCGTGGCGCTCACAACAATGGCATTGGCCGATTGGTGCTCTACGCCAAAACGTTGAGCACTGCGGAACAGTGGAACTTCCGGCGACAACACGGGCGCTGGGAAGAACCCGCGCTCGTGCCATGGATAACGCACTCTCCCACACCGTCCACAGCGGATTCCTTCTTCCTCTTCCAGGGAGAGTGGAAGTGCAGGGCCTGGATCAAGCTGAACGACGTCGTCCAATACCTCTCCCCTGCTGTCCTCCACCGGTAGCCGAGCAATGCCCAGGCTTGCGAGATGCTCTGCCCAGACAGAGGTCTGCACGAAGTAAGCCTCCTCGACCCAGTGCAGCTTCAAAAACGCGTTTCTTCCCCATTTGAGCGATCGCTTGATCCTGAAGGGTGCCACTTGGACCGCCCCCTCCCCGCATTTGGAGCACCAGTTGCTTAGGTCGTAGGCACGTTCTCGAAAGGAAAAATCCTGCTCTGGCTGTGGATAGCCGCTGGCATGAACGACGTGAAGCGCACAGTGATCAGCACCAGCAAACTCTGCAGGCGTGAACTCAGTGGTGACGGTAGTCATACCCTTCCATGAGCGGATGAGATGGCACGCCTCACTCCACCCAGGGTCACCCTCCACGGCATGACTCACCGCGATGCCCCCCACCTCCGGGCGAGGCTCGGCGGGCGCGAGCACCTTCAAACCCAAAGCGGCAAGCTTGGAGCCTCGGGACTCATCCCAAACGAAGGTGAACCGGTATCTGATCTTCATAAAATGATGCTATCAGAGCCCAAACGCCTCCCTTCCGGTGGGATTTCCGGCTCCTCGTCTTCCCAATCGCCCAATAGTTCACCATCCCAAAGGATCCGCCAGGAGCGAATCATGCCCAACCTCCGCCCCTACACCCCGACAGACGCCCCCGCCTGCCTCGCACTGTTCGACACCAACGTGCCGCGTTATTTCGCCCCACACGAACGCCAGGACTTCGCCACCTACCTGCTCCACCCGGAGCGCACCCACGATTACCTCGTGATCGACCACAACGGCCAGCTCGTCGCCTGCGGTGGCCTCGCCCTCGACAACGAACACACCGCCGCCTTCTGCTGGGGCATGGTCGACCGCACCCGGCATCGCCAAGGCCTCGGCACGCAGCTTTCCCACGCACGCCTGGCCCACGCAGAAACGCTCGGCGCCCAGCGCGTAACGCTAAGCACCAGCCAGCACACACAGGCGTTCTACGCCGGCCTTGGCTTCGTCGTCACCCACATCACCCCCGATGGGCATGGTCCCGGGCTGGATGCGGTGGAGATGGCGCTAGAGCTGGCGCCGCACTGAGCGGCGCCAGCGATTCGATCGGGTCGGCCGGGCGTCAGCCACGCATGGCGTGGCTCTACCCTTGAAGCCGCAGCCTGCGCTTCAACGCCTCAGGTGCTCGACAGCTTCATCAACACCAACCCGCTCACGATCAACACCGCCGCGGCAATCCGCATCGCGCTGACCTGCTCGCCGAGGAAGGTAATGCCGATGACGAACGCGCCGACCGCACCGATGCCGGTCCAGATCGTGTACGCGGTGCCCAGCGGCAACGTGCGCATTGCCAGCGACAGCAGCCAGAAGCTGGCGATCATGGTGACGAGGGTGATGATCGAGGGGGTGAGCCTACTGAACCCCTCGGATTGCTTCATCGAGAACGCCCAGACGATTTCCAGTACACCGGCTGCCAACAGATAGATCCAGGCCATGCGGCCCTCCTTGATGGGGGCCAGGCCGTCCTGGTCAGTGGGTCCCGAGATGGGGGAGGCCGTTCCTCCTGTGCCGCGTATTTTAGCAACCCGCCCACGGATTGGCCGCTGCCTGCGGCAATGGGCTACACGGGATTCAGCCTCCGCGTCTGGCACTGCATGCCGCGCATGCGCTAGAATGCGCGACTGCACTGCCGGACCTGCTCCTGCGCTGCAGCTTCCGCCTGCGGTTGGCTGATCCTTGATCGCCCAGCAGCCGGAACGTCTCTATGGTGGCCCCGTCGGCCCCTCGCGACGCTAGGTCGAAAATCCCGCCAGGGCCGGAAGGCAGCAACGGTATCGATCGACGCGGGCGCCGAGGTCAGCCGGCGGGGCCGCCACCTTTTTGGGCCCCTTGTTTTCCTTCGCGATGCTGCCGCTCAAGGCGCCGCGGGCGTGCCCTGGTGAAACACCACCCGCCACGCCTCGCCACGCCGTCGCCACAGCGAACTGCGCAGCACCTCGCGCTGGCGCTCGCCCTCGATCACATACCAGCTGCGGTAGCGCACCTGTGCCAAGGTCGGGGCCAGCAACACGACGTGGTAGTCGGTGGACACGATCTCGACCTGCGCGCGCTCGCGCGGAATCTCCGCCAGCGTAGCAGCCCGATCGAAACACGCACCCGAGCTGCCGATCTCACTGAAGTCGTCATCCAACAATGCCGCCAGCTGCCCGACATCGCCACGGACCGCAGGCTCGTGCAACGCGCGCTCGAGCGCCTGCAGATGGGCGGCCAGCGCGTCGTCCATGCTCAGGGAGGATCCTGCGCCAGCACGTGCATGGCGGTTGGAGTCGCCAGCGCCACACGTTCACCGGGCAGCGCCACGCGATGGCCACGCTGGCGCAATGCCTCGCCGTCGGCCTCGCTGGCGTAGTGATAGAGCATCATCCGCGCCTGCAGCTCGGCCGTGTACTCACGTTCCAGGTCGTCCACGCCGGTGTGCGACGGGTTGCCGTGCAGGCCGCAGTCATGGGCAATCAGCTCGTTGTCGTCGGCGTAGCGCGCCAGCATTTCCGGAATCGGACGGGTATCGCCGCTCCAGGTGACCGCCCCCTTCAGGCGCAGGCCATAGGCGGTTTCCGGCCAGTGATGGCGCACCGGGAACACCTCCAGGCGCACACCGTCATGCCAGAACGCGTCGCCGACGACGATCAGCTGGAAGGCGTCCCAGAAATTCGCACCGCCCTCGGCCAGCACGTTCGGGTAATCGGCTACGCGCTTGTGCAGCAGCGGCACCACGCTTGCCGGCACGTAGACGCGGATGCGCCCACGGCGCTGCGGCGAGAAGTACCCATCCACGAACAGGCGCTCGAAACCGGCGACATGGTCCAGGTGCACATGGGTGACGAACAATGCCTGCGGCACGTGGCCATAGTGAGCCTGGAATGCAGTGAGCCCTTCCCCGCCGCAATCGATGGTGAGCCACGGGCGGCCATCGCGCTCGATCACCGCCATCGGCGAACCCAGCTGCACGGCCGACGCATTGCCGACCCCCATGAAACGCAATGCCCAGTCCATCAGTAACCCCGGTTCCAGGCCAGATCGTAGGCGCGGCGCAGCCGTGCGTAGTCCTTCTCGACGTCGTCATGGCTGCGCTCACCACGCAGTTTGATCAGCGAACGCAGCAGCCGCTTGAGATTGCGCTCGCGCCAGCGGGTGGCGGGGATGCGCAGCACGCCACGATCGAAATCGATCAGCCAGCCGTGGCCGTTGGCGTCGAACAGAATGTTGTGGGCGTTGAGATCGGCATGATCCAGCCCCACGCGGTGGAAGCGCGCGATCAGCCGGCCGGTCTCTTCCCAGGGGGCGCCGCGCCCGGCAACCAGCGCGCGGTCGGCCAGCGAGCGCACGCCCTCCAGCCGCTCCATCAGGATCGCCGCCTTGTAGCGCAGGCCTTCGCGCATGTAGAACGCGGCGATCGGTCGCGGCACCGGCAGCTTCTGCGCGTGCAGGGCACGCATCAGCCGGAATTCGGCAAAACTGCGGGTGCGGTTGGCGCCGCGCCAGATGTAGTGGTCCCGGCTCAGCTTGGCCGCCAGGCCGCCGCGCAGGTACTGGCGCAACACGGCGTGGCCAAGGGGCGCATCGACGAACCAGGCGCCGCCGCGGCCGCCATCGCCGACCGGCCGCGCCCGCTCGCCCCAGTGGGCCGGCGAGAACAGGCTCATCTCGGCTTGCCGCAGGGCTTCGCGGTCGAACAGAATGGCACCGATACCGCGTCCATCGCGGCAGGGCGTCAGCGCTTCAGTGGCGTCGAATGCGACCATTCCTTCGAGTCTAACAACACCATGGCACCAACGTCCTCTTCCTTGTGTCTTTTGCGTTTGTCCGCGCTGGGGGACGTGACCCATGTGGTGCCGCTGGTGCGCACGCTGCAGCAGGCCGATCCCGGGGTGTCGCTGCACTGGATCATCGACAAGGCCGGCCACAAGCTGCTCGACGGGCTGCCCGGCGTGACCTTCCACAGCTACGACAAGAAGACCGGCCTGGCTGGCATGCGGGCCCTGCGCGACAGCCTTCCCGCCGGGCGCTTCGATGCGCTGCTGCAGATGCAGGTCGCCTTCCGCGCCAACGTGCTCTCGGCCTTCGTACCCGCCAAGCGCCGCATCGGCTACGACAGATCGCGCTCCAAGGACCTTCACGGGCTTTTCATCAATGAGCGCATTCCCGACCGCCCGGGCATACACGTGCTCGATGCGATCGGCAGCTTCTGCGAGCCACTGGGCCTGAAACAGACCGAGGTCAGTTGGGACCTGGCCGTGCCGCCAGCGGCGTTCGAGTGGGCCAACGCCCAGTGGGCCGACGACGGCCGCCCGGTGCTGATGATCTCGCCGTGCTCCAGCCACGTGCGCCGCAACTGGTACGCCGACCGCTATGCGGCCGTGGCCAACCACGCCACCTCACGCGGCTGGCGGGTGGTGCTGTGTGGCGGACGCAGCGAGCTTGAGCGCGGCATGGCCGATGCCATCCAAGCACAGCTCACCACGCCGGCGCTGGATCTGGTCGGCAAGGACACGCTGAAGCAATTGCCGGCCCTGTTGGCGCGCGCCGCGCTGGTGATGACGCCCGATTCGGGCCCGATGCATATCGCCAACGCGATGGGCACCAAGGTGCTCGGCCTGCATGCGGCGAGCAACCCGCACCGCAGCGGCCCCTATTCCGACCGCCGCTACTGCGTGGACCGCTACGACGATGCCGCGCGCAGATTCCTGGGCAAGCCGGCCAGCGAACTTAAGTGGGGCGCGAAGGTCGAGTTCGACGACGTGATGCAGCTGATCACGGTCGAGGACGGCATTGCCGCCTTCGAGCGGTATGTCGCCGATTACACGCCGCGCGGCGCGTAATCCTTGTACGACTTCTCTTCCACGTAGAGCGAGCCCAGCGCCAGGTTGATGTCCTTCTTGATGCGGGCGCGCTCATCGTTCTGCTGGTAGACGCTGCGGGCCAGTTCGACGAAATGGTCGTCGAAGGCCTGCGCCTTGTCCTGCAGGCGGATGTTGTCTTCGATGTCCCACAGGCGCTCGTTGACGGCCTTGAGCTCGGCACGCAGGCGCGCGATGTCCTTGACACCGGCCGGGTGCGCCATCCAGGTCTTTTCCAGCGCGCTCAGCTCGGTGCGGATGTTGGCCAGCTTGGCCTCGTCGCTGATGCGCTCGGACTTGATCTGCAGGATCGAGATCTTGTCGAGCAGTTCACCGAAGGACACGGGGACGAGGATTTCAGCGGTCATGGTGGGGATCCGTTACGTGAGGTGGGCAGTTTAGCGGAGCGTATGTTGGGCGGGTGTGGGGCGGGGGTGTTGCCTGTCCGCGGGTGGTCGAACCGGAAACGATGGTGGCTGCTTCGTTGCCGGGATTGCGGGGTGCATCCATGCACCCCGCCCTTCCGCGCTTGCGCGCTCCAGGGCCAGACGTGCGTCTGTCCGGATCTGCTCCTGCAGATCCGTCGAACCCCCGTCGGGGGTTCTCATCCGCCCATCAGGCAGATAAAAAGAAAAGGGCTGCCCGATGGGCAGCCCTTTTCTTTTTATCTGGCGGAGAGGGGGGGATTCGAACCCCCGAGGCGCTATAAACGCCTGCCTGATTTCGAGTCAGGTACATTCAACCGCTCTGCCACCTCTCCAGATGGTCCCGGCGAACCGGGACGCGAATGATACGGGTAGGACGCGCTGGCGACAAGTCATTGCGGGCAAAGAAGTGAATTTCTTCTGTATGGATGCCTTGCCGGATGTCCGGCGGGCCGCGATCATGCCGTTATCCCTCGCAATCCTCACCGGCCCGCGCCTTCATGATCGAATTCGGACACCTGACCCACCCCGGCCTGCGCCGTGACCTCAATGAGGATACGTATTACGGCGATGGCGAACTGGCGCTTTGGCTGGTCGCCGATGGCATGGGCGGGCACGCCTGTGGTGAGGTGGCCAGTGCGCTGGCGCGCGAGACCATCGTGCGCGAGATCCGCCGCGGCGCGACGCTGGCGCATGCGATCCGGATCGCCGATGAGGAGATCATCCGCACCTCGCGCCGCCGCAACGACAGCCTGCCGATGGGCACCACCGTGGTGGCGGCCCGGGTGCAGGGCAATCGATACGAGGTGGCGTGGGTCGGTGACAGCCGCGCGTATCTGTGGCGCGACGGCACGCTGGCCCAGCTCAGCCAGGATCACAGCGTGGTCCAGGAGCTGGTCGCACAGGGCAATCTGACCGCCGAGCAGGCGCGCGCGCATCCGCACCGCAATGTGGTGACCCAGGCGCTGGGCGTGACCGATCCGGCGCACCTGAATGTGGCGACCACCACCGGTGAGCTGCGCCCGGGCATGCAGCTGCTGCTGTGCAGCGATGGTCTGACCGAGGAGGTCGAGGACGGGGGCATCGCGCGCACCCTCGCCTTCGACGATGCCAGTGCACAGGAATGCGTGGATACCCTGGTCGCCGCCGCGCTGGATGGCGGCGGCTCGGACAACATCACGGTGATCCTGGTGCGGTGTCACTGATACCACCGTCC
Source organism: Stenotrophomonas sp. JAI102 (assembly GCF_013409105.1). Lineage (NCBI taxonomy): Bacteria > Pseudomonadati > Pseudomonadota > Gammaproteobacteria > Lysobacterales > Lysobacteraceae > Stenotrophomonas > Stenotrophomonas sp. JAI102. The sequence goes on along the minus strand of NZ_JACCCI010000004.1, from coordinate 299,404 downwards.
CGACCAACGGTCGGGACCTACCGCCGGGGTTGGGTCCTCAGGCGCTGACCGCTTCTACCGCTTCCGGTTCACCATCCCAGATCGCGCGGCCGGCCTTCTTGCGCAGCTTGGCCAGGCGCGCTTCGTGCGCTTCCAGCTCCGAGGCCGTGGCGACCACGCGCGGGCGTGGCAGCAGGCGCGAGGTGTCGAAGGTCTGCGCGTGGGCGCTGCCGGGCTTGTGGTCGTCGGCCGAGCCGAAGCCGATTTCTTCCTGGCCCGAGGTCAGCGCGATGTACACATCGCCCAGGATCTGGGCATCAAGCAGGCCGCCGTGCAGCTGGCGGTGCGCGTTGTCCACGCCCAGGCGTCGGCACAGCGCGTCCAGCGAGTTGCGCTGGCCGGGGAAGCGCTCGCGCGCCATCTTCAGCGTATCGATCACCGTGCAGCGGTCGGTGATCTTGCCGTAGTGGTCGCCGAGCAGCGACAGCTCGTTGTCCAGGAAGCCCAGATCGAACGCCGCGTTGTGGATGATCAGCTCGGCGCCGTCGATGTAGGCGAGGAAGTCATCGACGACCTGGGCGAAGTCCGGCTTGTCGGCCAGGAACTCCAGGGTCAGTCCGGTGACTTCCTGCGCGCCCTGCTCGAACTCGCAGTCCGGCTTGAGGTACTGGTGGTAATTGTTGCCACTGGGGCGGCGCTCGAGCAGTTCCACACAGCCGATTTCGACGATGCGGTTGCCCTTCCGCCATTCCAGGCCGGTGGTTTCGGTATCAAGGATGATCTGACGCATGGGCTCAGTGTACCGGGCCGGCGGCGCGGATCCGGATCGCGGCGTCGCGCGCCAGCTGGTCCACGCGCTCGTTGTCCGGGTCGCCGGAGTGGCCCTTGACCCAGCGCCAGTCGATGGTGTGCTTCAGCGTGGCCGCGTGCAGGCGCTCCCACAGCTCCCGGTTCTTGACCGGCGAGCCGCCGGCGGTCTTCCAGTTCTTGCGGATCCAGCCGGGCATCCACTCGGTCAGGCCCTGGCGCACGTACTGCGAATCGGTGAACAGCACGATGTTGCACGGCTCGGTGAGCGCTTCCAGCCCCGAGATGGCCGCCATCAGTTCCATGCGGTTGTTGGTGGTATGCGCTTCACCACCGCTCAGCTCGCGCTCGTGCGCGTTGTAGCGCAGCAACGCCGCCCAGCCGCCGGGGCCGGGATTGCCAAGGCAGGAACCGTCGGTGTGGATTTCTATCGTCTTCATTCCATTCCAGATCAGGTGGCCACGGTCCCGTGCCAGCGTGGCACGGCCACGGGCGTCGGTCCCGGCAGGGCCAGAGTGCGTTTTTCAGCGGTGAACAGACAGGCGGCCCGCAGCGGGGCGAGGTCGCGCCGGGCCGGCGAGCGGTCGCGCCACATCGGGCCGAGGTACTGCAGGTCCTCGCAGCTCAGGCCGGCCTGGGTGAGGGTGTGGCGCAGCCGCTGCGGGCTGCGCACGACCAGCCCGTGGTGGCGCCACTGGCGGCGGTACGGGCTGAACGGGTTGAGGGTGGACAGCCACAGGCGGCCGCCCGGCATCAGCACGCGGGCGCAGTCGGCGATCAGCTGCTCGGCATCGCGCGCGGTGACGTGCTGCAGGACGATCGCATTGACGCTCTCGTCCGGCAGCGGCAACGGCAGGCCGCAGTGCACGTCACCGGCGTAGGCCGCCCCGTCCCGGAACAGGCGCAGGCCGCGGCCGGGCAGTTCGACCCGCTCCAGCCAGCCGGGCGTCGGTGCCACCCACAGCCAGGGGTTCACCGGGCGCTCGGCGAGCAGGCTGCGCAACCGCTCGGATTCCAGACGGCACAAGGCGTGTGCCGCTTCAGTATCAAACCAGGATGCGACGGTCGCTTGACGGGGGCTCGGCACGAGGGGCATGGTCCAATTCTATGCGACTGACCGCCCTACCCGCGTTTGCGGACAATTACATCTGGGCGCTGGTCGCCGACGACGGCCGCGCCGTCGTCATCGACCCCGGCCAGGCCGACCCCGTCCTGGCCGCCGCAGCGCAGCAGGGATGGGTTCCCCACAGCATTCTGTTGACCCACCACCACGACGACCACATCGGCGGCGTGGCCGAGCTGCAGGCCCGTTTCCCCGCGGTGGAGGTGTACGCACCGGTGGAACCGCGCATCGCGGTCCCTGCCCAGCGGGTGGCTGAAGGTGAATGCGTTCAGGCATTGGGGCTGGGGTTCCACGTAGTATCCGTGCCCGGGCACACCCGGAGCCATATCGCGTTTCACACCGCTGAACACCTTTTCAGTGGCGATGCGTTGTTCAGCCTGGGCTGTGGGCGCATGTTCGAAGGTACGCCTCCCCAGCTTCTGGCATCCCTGCGGAAGCTGGCGTCCCTGCCAGCGCAACTGATGGTCTGTTGCGCCCACGAGTACACCCTGTCCAATGCCGTCTTCGCGCGGCATGTAGACCCCACCAACGCTGCGCTGTCGCAGCGCCATGAGGAGGCCTTGGCCATGCGCCGCGATGACCTGCCCACGCTGCCGGTTTCACTGGCAAGCGAGCTGGAATGCAATCCGTTCCTGCGTACGAACACCCCCGCCATCCAGGCGGCCGTCAGCGCCCATCTCGGGCGTCCCGTTACCGATGAAGTCGATGTTGTCGCAGGCCTGCGACACTGGAAAGACGGATTTCGAACATGAGTCGGCGATTGTTGCCGCTCGCGCTTGGCCTGGCGGTCGCCGTGGCCGGCAGCGCGGGCGCCCAGTCGTTGACCGCCGGCATGTCGCAGAACGTGGCCGGCCTGTCCTCCCTTCCCCTGACCGCTGCGGCCCTGCCGCCGGCCTCGGTGCGCAACGGGCAGGAGATCTTCGCCAGCTTCCGCGCTGGCCTGGCCGAACCCACCTGCAACGCCGAGGCGACCAGCCCGCGTTGGCAGAAGCAGTTCGCGCACGCGCCCTCGCGGTTGGCCAACCAGGACGATGACGCCCTGGTGCTGTTCGGCTACGTGGTCGAAGAGCTGCGCAAATCCGACCTGCCGACTGAGTTCGCGCTGATTCCCTTCGTGGAAAGCGGCTACCGGCCCAACGCCCGCAATGGCAGTGGCCCGGCCGGCCTGTGGCAGTTCATCGCCACCACCGCCAAGAACCACCGCGTGCAGATGACCCCGGGCTATGACGGCCGGTTGTCGGCGGTGGATTCGACCCAGGCCGCGGTGCGCTACCTGAAGACCCTGCACGGCATGTTCGGCGGCGACTGGCGCCTGGCCACGATGGCCTACAACGCCGGCGAGTACCGCGTGCTGCAGTCGCTGCGCAAGGCCGGCATGAATGCGCAGAACGCGCGTCCGGCCGAACTGCCGGGGCTCTCGCCGGTTACCTATGCCTACGTCGAGAAGCTGCATGCCCTGGCCTGCGTGCTGGAAGACGCGGAAACCGAGCCGGCGGTGATGGCCTCGCTGGACCGCACCGTGCCGGTATTGAAGGGTCATACCTTGCCGGCCGGCACCAGCGTCCAGCAGTGGGCCCAGCAGCGCGACCTGGATCCGGCACGGATCGCCCGCCTCAATCCGGCCCTGGCCAGTGGCAAGGGCCGTCCGGCCGGCCAGGTGACGGTTCTGGCCCCTACCGCGCACGCGCCGGTGGATGCCAGCGCCAGCGTGGCCGCCATCGCGGTGGCGCCGAGCGCGCCGACGGACACCACGGCCGCGCGTACTGCGCCCGGCCCGGTGGCCACCCGCGCCGTGGCCAGCGCGGATCGCCCGCGCAGCCGCCGCCACACCGTGCGGGATGGCGAGTCGGCCTGGGCGATCGCCCGCCGCTACGGGATGCCGCTGAAGGCCCTGCTGTCGCTCAATGGGCTCAGCGGCAGCAGCGTGCTGAAGCCGGGTGCGGTGCTGCGGGTCGAAGACTGACCCCACGCAGCCGGGCATCGCGCGGTGACGACAATGCCCGGTTCTGCCGGGCATTGTCGTTTCCGGGCATTGAACGTCCGAACAACAAAAAACCCGGCAGTGCCGGGCTGTTTGTTTTCCTGCAGAAGCCGACCCGGTTAGAGGTTGGCTTCTTCGGTCTGCACCTTGAAGTGCTTGCGCATCGCGTCGACGTAGGCCTTGGCGGCGGCCATGCCGTCGATCTGGCTCAGCTGTTCCTTGAGCTGCTGCTGCTGGGCGGCGTCCACTTCGGCGACGTTGCCCGGGCTGACCTTGGTGACCGCATAGATCACGTAGCGGCCCTGCACGGCGACCTTGCCGTAGCTGGGCTTGCCTTCGGCCGGCAGCGGCGCGCTGAACACGGCGCGGTTGATCTCCGGGGTCGGCACCGGCTGGGTGCGCGGCAGGCCCGGCAGCGGGCTGATCTGCAGCTTCTCGCTGGCAGCCAGCGCCTGCAGGGTCTGACCGGCCTTCAGCTTGGCCAGCACGGCGTCCACGGCCTTCTCCGAGGCCTGGCGGGTGCGATCGGCATGGATCGCGGCGATGACCTGCTCACGGGCCTTGGCCAGCGGCATCGCCTGCTCCGGGCTGTGCTCGGTCACGCGGATCATCACGGTGTGGTTCGGGCCCAGCTCGATCGGGTCGCTCACCGTGCCATCCTGGGTCAGGATGTCGGAGAACGCCGCGCGCAGCACGGCCGGGTTGGCGGCAATGCCACTGGCGGTGGTGCGGGTGAACGGGCCGAGGGTCTGCACCGGCAGGCTCATGTCCTTGGCCGGGCCTTCCAGCGAGGTCGGGTTCTTGTAGACCAGGTCGACCAGGCGGCCGCTCAGCTCGGTGAACACGCGATCGGCGTCGGCCTTGGCCTGCTCGGCGACCAGCTGGTCACGCACGTCTTCGAACGAACGGCCTTCACCGCCCTTGGTCTCGCGCAGCTTGAGCACGTGGAAACCGAAGTCGGTCTTGACCGGACCGGTGATCTCGCCCGCCTTCATGGCGAACAGCGCGTCTTCGAACGGCTTCACCATCGCGCCGCGCTCGACCCAGCCCAGGTCACCGCCGGTGTCCTTGGAACCCGGATCTTCGGAGTTGGCCTTGGCCAGTGCAGCGAAATCGGCACCCGGTGCCTTGGCTTCGGCGGCGATGCGCGTGGCCTTTGCTTCGGCTGCCTTCAGCTTGGCCGGATCGCTGCCGTCGACGGCGATCAGGATGTGCGAGGCCAGGCGCTGTTCCGGCGTGGCAAAGCGTGCCTTCTCGTCCGCATAGCGCTTGCGCAGCGTGGCTTCGTCGGCCGCGGCGGCAGCCGGCAGGTTCGCGCCGTTGATCTCGACGTATTCCAGCGACACGGTTTCCGGCTGGCGGAAATCCTTGGTGTGGCCGTCGTACCACTGCTTGATCTGCGCGTCGGTCACTTCGGCGGTATCGGCCGGGATTTCCGGCAGCGCGGCCAGCTCGACGTCGCGGGTTTCACCCAGCAGCTTCATCAGGCGCTCGGCTTCGCTCTGGGTGGTGAACCCCGAACGCTGCAGGGCCGACGGAATGATCGACTGCTGGATGCTCTCGCGGACCAGCGCTTCGAACTGCGTCGGCGTGCGCGGCGGATTGCCGCTGGCCAGCGCGATGCGGTAGTTGTCCTGGTTGAACTTGCCGTTCGCATCCAGGAAGGCCGGGATCGAGGCGATGTACTCGCGCACGGCACCATCGCCGATCACGATGCCGGACTGCTCGCCGGCCAGGCGCACGACCTGCTCGTCGATCATCTGGTCCAGCACGGCCAGCTTGCTTTCCGTGCTTTCGAACTGGCGCGGATCGAAGTCCTCGCCCTGTTCCTGGCGTGCCTGCTGGCGCGCCTGCTCGAAGCGCACGCGGAAATCATTGGAGCTGATCTCATGGTGCTGCCACAGGAACGAGACCGGCCACCACGACGGGGCGGACTTCCACCAGGTCGGCGGTGCGGCCACTTTGGCCACGTTCTGCGAGCCGACGCCACCGAGGTAGCTGGAGTCGATCACGAACAGGAACGGAATCATCAGCAGCCCCAGGATCACGGTAACGATCCAGCCCGAGGTCTTGTCGCGAAGTTTCTGCAGCATGGGAAAAATCAAGGCCTGATTGGCGAGCCCGGCAGTGTAACCCGCTTCGCGGCAGGCTCCAAAAGTCCGCGCGCCGCGCCCCTGCGCGCGATCCGCCCGGTGCCACGCCGGCGCATCGGCGGCTGGCGGACGACCGGCAATGCGAAGCCGATCGACCTGCTGGATCGGGGACAAAAAAAAGCCCTTGGTTTTCACCAAGGGCTCTTCAAAGATTGGCGGAGCGGACGGGACTTGAACCCGCGACCTCCGGCGTGACAGGCCAGCATTCTAACCAGCTGAACTACCGCTCCGCACTTGAAACTTTGCAGACGCTCATTCTATCCGAAGATATTCAGATTGCCCACCCCGAAATGCTGCTTTTTTCGAGGTTTTTGTAAAACTGGCGGAGCGGACGGGACTTGAACCCGCGACCTCCGGCGTGACAGGCCAGCATTCTAACCAGCTGAACTACCGCTCCGCACTAAACCGCTTTTGTTTCCGCCGCGACCTGCGTCGCTGGAGAAAACAAGGCCCCCGATCGCTCAGGGGCCCTATTGAAACTGGCGGAGCGGACGGGACTTGAACCCGCGACCTCCGGCGTGACAGGCCAGCATTCTAACCAGCTGAACTACCGCTCCACATTTCAAACCTTTTTACTGGCAGTGCCTGGTGGGTGCTGAGGGTTTCGAACCCCCGACCCTCTCCGTGTAAAGGAGACGCTCTACCGCTGAGCTAAGCACCCCAGCAAGCCGCTTAGTTTACGGCATCCTTCAGGGCTTTGCCAGCCTTGAACGACGGATTCTTCGACGCAGCGATCTTGATGGTGTCGCCGGTCTTCGGGTTGCGGCCGGTACGGGCAGCGCGGTCGCGGACCTGGAACGTGCCGAAGCCCACCAGCGTCACCGCGTCACCGCCCTTCAGGGCCTTGGTGACGGAAGCGATGACGGCATCAACGGCGCGGCTGGACTCGGCCTTGGTCAGGTCGGCGGCTTCAGCAACGGCGTCGATCAATTCGGTCTTGTTCATTCTCTACAGCTCCTTTGGCGGGGATTCCGCGGATTCAACATTGAGACACCCGACGACGATGCGCCGGCGGATGCCAGTGAAGTTCTCTGTTCGCCGAATTCAGAATTACGCTGACTCGCGAGTGGTGCTTTTATACCAGTGCCCCCCTACCCGCGCAAGCTGAAAAGCCAATAACGACGCGGGTTTCGGGCAGTTGGACAGCGCGCGTCAATGCTTGACGCGCGTGGTGGAAGCTGTCTTGGACTTGCCGCGTACCGTGACACGTTGCCCATCTTTCTTCGGCTTCGGCGCGGTCAGCGGCGTCTCCAGCGCCAGGTCGAGCACTTCCTCGATCCACTTCACCGGCACGATCTTCAGATCACGGGTGACATTGGCGGGGATATCGGCCAGATCCTTGCGGTTCTCCTCGGGGATGATGACCGTGGTGATCCCGCCACGCAGCGCCGCCAGCAGCTTCTCCTTGAGGCCGCCGATGGCCGTGACGCGGCCCCGCAGGGTGATCTCGCCGGTCATCGCCACTTCGGCCCGGATCGGCACCTTGGTCAGCGTGGAGACCAGCGAGGTCACCATCGCAATGCCCGCGCTGGGACCGTCCTTCGGGGTGGCGCCATCGGGCACGTGGACGTGCACGTCGTGCTTCTGCAGGAACTCGTTGTCGATGCCCAGCCGCTCGGCACGCGAACGCACCACCGACAGGGCCGCCGAGGCGGATTCCTTCATCACGTTGCCGAGCTGGCCGGTCAGGATCAGCTGGCCCTTGCCCGGCACCAGCGTGGATTCGATCTGCAGCAGATCGCCGCCCACTTCGGTCCAGGCCAGGCCGGTGACCAGGCCCACTTCGTTCTGTTCTTCCGCACGCCCGAAATCGACACGGCGCACGCCCAGGTACTTGTCCAGGTTCTTGCCGTTGACCACCACCAGCGCCTTCTTCTTCGCGCTGGCCTTCTTGCCGGCCTTGGCCGGCTTCGCAGCCTTGGCCGGCGCGACCGGACCGGCGAGCGCGATCTCCTTGACCACCTTGCGGCAGATCTTGGCGACTTCGCGCTCGAGGTTGCGCACGCCGGACTCGCGCGTGTAATAGCGCACGATGTCCTGGATGGCGTCCGCCTCGATCTCCAGCTCTTCCGGCTTCAGGCCGTTGGCCTTGATCTGCTTGGGCACCAGGTAGCGCATGGCGATGTTGAGCTTCTCATCCTCGGTGTAGCCGGGGATGCGGATCACTTCCATGCGGTCCAGCAGCGGGCCGGGGATGTTGAGCGAGTTGGAGGTCGCCACGAACATCACTTCGGACAGGTCCAGGTCCACTTCCAGGTAGTGATCGTTGAACGCGTTGTTCTGCTCGGGGTCGAGCACTTCCAGCAGCGCCGAGGACGGATCGCCACGGAAGTCCATCGACATCTTGTCGATCTCATCGAGCACGAACAGCGGGTTCTTGCTGCCGACCTTGTTGAGGTTCTGCACGATGCGGCCCGGCATCGAGCCGACGTAGGTACGACGATGGCCGCGGATCTCGGCCTCGTCGCGCACGCCACCCAGGCTCATGCGCACGAACTTGCGGTTGGTCGCCTTGGCGATGGACTGGCCGAGCGAGGTCTTGCCCACGCCGGGCGGGCCGACCAGGCACAGGATCGGGCCCTTCATCTGCTTCACGCGCGACTGCACCGCCAGGTATTCGAGGATGCGGTCCTTGACCTTGTCCAGGCCGAAATGATCGGCGTCCAGCGTGTCCTGCGCGGCCTTGAGATCCTTGCGGACCTTGCTGCGCTTCTTCCACGGCACGCCCAGCAGCCAATCCAGGTAGTTGCGCACGACCGCGGCTTCGGCGGACATCGGCGACATCTGCTTGAGCTTGTTGAGCTCGGCCTTGGCCTTGGTCTCCACCGGCTTGGGCATGCCCGCCTCGGCGATCTTGCGGGCCAGCTCGTCCATCTCGCCCGGCGCATCGTCCAGGTCACCCAGTTCTTTCTGGATGGCCTTCATCTGCTCGTTGAGGTAGTACTCGCGCTGGCTCTTTTCCATCTGCGACTTCACCCGGCCGCGGATGCGCTTTTCCATCTGCTGGACGTCGATCTCGCCATCGACCAGGCCGACCAGCATTTCCAGGCGGTCGCCGATCTGCAGCGTTTCCAGCAGCCGCTGCTTGTCGGCCAGGCGCACGCTGATGTGCGCGGCGATGGTGTCGGCCAGGCGCGCGGGCTCGTCGATGCCGGCCAGGGTCTGCAGCAGCTCCGGCGGCAGCTTGCGGTTGGTTTTCACGTACTGCTCGAACAGCGACATCAGCGAACGGGCGATCGCCTCGATCTCGCGCGGCTCGCGCGACTCGTCCGATTCGATTTCCATGCCCACGCCGTGCAGCGAGCCATCGCGCTCGGTCACTTCGGTCACGTTCACGCGCGACAGGCCTTCGACCAGCACCTTGATGGTGCCATCGGGCAGCTTCAGCAGCTGCAGCACCTGGGCGAGCGTACCGACCTGGTACAGATCGGCGGCGGACGGATCATCCGTCTCAGCGGACTTCTGCGCGAGCAGCAGGATGCGCTTGTCGGCCTCCATCGCCTGCTCCAGCGCGTGCATGGACTTGTCACGGCCGACGAACAGCGGAATGACCATGTGCGGGAACACCACCACGTCACGCAGCGGCAGTACCGGCAGGTCGAGAGTCTCAGTTGGGGAACGGGCCATGTGGGCTCCAGTGGAACAGTGGGGATGGCCTCCGGGCGCCTCGCCCGGATACAAAAAAAGCCGATGGCCTCGTTATGGGGCCATCGGCTTCTAGATGCAAGCTGTTCTGAAAAATTTCTTTCAATTCAATTACTTGAACTGATTATTCAGCACCAGCCGCCTTCTGTTCAGGCGCCGGTGGCGTCTGGTAGATCAGGTACGGTTCGGACTTGTGTTCGATCACCGATTCGTCCACCACCACCTTGCTGACGTTCTCTGCCGAGGGCAGGTCATACATGGTGTCCAGCAGGACGGATTCGACGATCGTACGCAGGCCACGGGCACCCGTCTTGCGCTTGAGCGCCTTGCGGGCGATCGCGGCCAGGGCGTCCGGACGGAACTCCAGCTCGACGTGCTCCATCTCGAACAGCTTCTTGAACTGCTTGGTGATGGCGTTCTTCGGCTCGGTCAGGATGCGCACCAGGGCAGCCTCGTCCAGCTCTTCCAGGGTCGCCACGACCGGCAGGCGGCCGACGAACTCCGGGATGAGGCCGAACTTGATCAGATCTTCCGGCTCGACTTCGGCCAGGATCTTGCCCACTTCCTGCTTGCGCTCGGAACTCTTCACCTTGGCACCGAACCCGATGCCACCCGAATCGTTGGAGCGCTGCTGGATCACCTTGTCCAGGCCGGCAAACGCGCCGCCACAGATGAACAGGATGTTCTTGGTGTCGACCTGCAGGAATTCCTGCTGCGGGTGCTTGCGACCGCCCTGGGGCGGCACGCTGGCCACGGTGCCTTCGATCAGCTTCAGCAGGGCCTGCTGGACGCCTTCGCCGGACACATCGCGGGTGATCGACGGGTTCTCGCTCTTGCGCGAGATCTTGTCGATTTCATCGATGTAGACGATGCCCTGCTGTGCCTTCTCGACGTCGTAGTCGCACTTCTGCAGCAGCTTCTGGATGATGTTCTCCACGTCCTCGCCCACGTAACCGGCTTCGGTCAGCGTGGTGGCGTCGGCCATGGTGAACGGCACATTGAGCAGGCGGGCCAGGGTCTCGGCCAGCAGCGTCTTGCCCGAACCGGTCGGACCGACCAGCAGGATGTTCGACTTCGCCAGTTCGACTTCGTCGTTCTTCTGGCGGCTCTCGATGCGCTTGTAGTGGTTGTATACGGCCACGGCCAGGGTCCGCTTGGCGCGGTTCTGCCCGATCACGTACTGGTCCAGGACCTCGAGGATCTCGCGCGGCTTGGGCAGCGAACTGCGGGCCGACTGCGCCTTCTCCTCCAGCTCCTCACGGATGATGTCGTTGCACAGCTCGACGCATTCATCGCAGATGAATACGCTCGGACCCGCAATCAGCTTGCGCACCTCATGCTGGCTCTTTCCGCAGAAGGAGCAGTAGAGGATCTTGCCGGTGTCCGTGGAACGACCTTGGCGGTCTTCGCTCATGCTTCGCTTACCCAGTTACCCCACCCGACTGAACGGGGGTTCGATTCGAGAATAGCACAGGGTCAGGAGGACGCCAGTCCTGCCCGACCCGGTGGAAACAAGCCGGTTTCCCGGCCTGGTACAACCTTACGCCGGCTGGATCGACTCTTCCGGACGACGCTCCAGGACCTGGTCGACCAGACCATAGGCCACTGCATCGGCCGCGCTCTTGAAGTTGTCGCGCTCGGTATCCCGGGCGATGGTCTCCAGCGACTGGCCGGTGTGCTTGGCCAGCACTTCGTTCAGGCGCGAACGCAGGGTCAGGATTTCACGGGCGTGGATGTCGATGTCCGAGGCCTGGCCCTGGTAGCCGCCCAGCGGCTGGTGGATCATCACGCGCGAATTCGGCAGCGCATAGCGCTTGCCGGGCGCGCCCGATGCCAGCAGCAGGGCGCCCATCGAGGCCGCCTGGCCGACGCAGATGGTGCTCACGTCCGGCTTGATGTACTGCATGGTGTCGTAGATCGCCATGCCGGCGGTGACCACGCCACCCGGCGAGTTGATGTAGATGCTGATGTCCTTTTCCGGGTTGTCCGCTTCCAGGAACAGCAGCTGCGCCACCACCACGTTGGCCATGTGATCGTCGATCGGGCCCACGAGGAAGATCAGACGCTCTTTCAACAGGCGCGAATAGATGTCATAGGCGCGCTCGCCGCGGCTGGTCTGTTCGACCACCATCGGAACCATGTTCAGGGCTGTGGTTCGGTTGTCCATTAGTGAGGCACCTATTTTGGGGGGAACGACCCCGCGCCGGGGCGCGGGGCGTAAAACGCGGGCCACTTACTGGCGGATCGCGTCCTGGAACGACAGCTTCTCTTCGGTGTGCTGGGCGCGCTCGGCGATCCAATCGATCACCTGCTCTTCCATCACGCGATTCTGCAGCCCAGTCATCAGCTGGGGGTCATTGCGGTACATCTCAATGACCTGCTCCGGCTCTTCGTAGGTCGAGGCGATCAGGCGCATGGTTTCATTCAGGCGCTTCGGGTCCAGGCGCAGGTCGTTCTTGCGGGCCACCTCACCGACCAGCAGGCCGACCAGCACGCGCTTGGCAGCGGCGTCCTTGAAGCCTTCATGGGCGTCGGCCGGGACGTCGCCCGGGTTGCGGCCGCTGCGGCGGATCTGCTCGATCTGCTGGGCCAGCATGGCGCGGGCTTCGTTCTCGACCAGGCGCGGCGGCATTTCCACCGAGGCGTAGGCGGCGATCAGCTGCTCACCGACTTCGCGGCGCAGGCGGTTCATCAGGGCACCCTTGAGCTCACGCTCCAGGTTGGCGCGGATGTCCTTGCGGAACTGCTCCACGTCGCCACCCTTCACGCCGAAGCTCTTGATGAACTCGGCATCCACCTCCGGCAGCACCGGCGCGGACACGTCCACCGCCTTGACGGTGACCTTGACCTGCTTGCCCGCCAGCGCGGGAACGCGCCAATCGGCCGGGAACTCGACGTCCAGGGTCTTTTCTTCACCGGCGGCCAGACCGACCAGGCCCTGCTCGATCTGCTCGAACATCATGCCCTGGCCCACGATCACGCTGCCCTTTTCGGTGCCTTCGGCCGGCAGGCGCTCATCGCCGGCCTGCGACCAGGTTTCCAGGGCGACCAGATCGCCGTCCTGGGCGCCACGGGTGACCGGGCTCCAGCTGCGGCGCTGCTCGCGCAGGTTGGTGATCATCTGGTCGATGTCGGCGTCGTTGATCTCGGCGGTGTGGCGGACCACGGTCAGCTTGCTGACGTCCACGTCGCCGAAGTCCGGCACCAGCTCGACGGTGGCCACGAAGGACAGCTCGCCCTCGCCCTTGTCGATGCGCGGGGTACCGGCGATGCGCAGTTCGTGCTCGCGCAGGGCGGCATCGAAGGTTTCACGCAGCAGGCCGTCGACGGCTTCGCTGCGGACCTGCTGGCCGAAACGCTGCTCGATCACCTTGGCCGGCACCTTGCCCGGGCGGAAGCCCTTGATGCGCGTGGTGCGGGCGATCTCGCCCAGACGGCCGCTGATATGCGTCTGCAGGCGGTCTTCCGGCAGCGAGAAGGTCAGGCGGCGTTCCAGATTGCCAGTGGATTCGATCGAAGCTTGCATGTTGACTCCTGCCACCGGCGGCATGGGCCCCGGCACGATGTGATGGATGAAACGGGTTTTGGACGCGGGGTCGTGGACGCGCATGCCCGCCGCAGCCCTGTAGTTTCGCCGATAAACGCCAGCGCCGCCAGCACGGGCCGAGAACGTCCGGGGCCACCACGGGCCCAGCATGTGGCCGTCTCCCCGATCCGGGACGTGCCCATGGTCATGGTGCCGGCGAAAACGCCCTGCACTGGTGCGAAAGGGGGGACTCGAACCCCCACGCCTTGCGGCACTGGAACCTAAATCCAGGGCGTCTACCAATTCCGCCACTTTCGCGAGTTTTTCCACTCAGGCGCGCATTGTTGCAGGACCGGGCCGAAAGCAGAAGCGCCGGGCAAGAAAAAAGCCGCCTGGCTGACCAGGCGGCTTCTGTCTTGGTGGGCTGTCAAGGATTCGAACCTTGGACCTATTGATTAAGAGTCAACTGCTCTACCAACTGAGCTAACAGCCCGAAAATCGGGAGGCGAATTATGCAGGATTCCTGCACGCGACGCAAGCGTTTTGTTTGAATGGAGGGCGAATGGCGTCCGCAGACGCTCAACGACCCGTTCGTTCAACGCGATGTCTCGAACAAGAAAAAAGCCACCGGGCGGACCCGGTGGCTTCTGTCTTGGTGGGCTGTCAAGGATTCGAACCTTGGACCTATTGATTAAGAGTCAACTGCTCTACCAACTGAGCTAACAGCCCTGAAAACTCAGGCGCACATTGTAGCGTGTGTGCTGCCTTTTGCAACCCTGATTCACTTTCGGCGAACCAGTTTGAATCAGTGGGGTGGCTGAGGGGACTCGAACCCCCGACCACCGGAATCACAATCCGGAACTCTAACCAACTGAGCTACAGCCACCACTGAAAACCTTTGTTTCCTACCGCTTGCACCGGATGGTGCGCCCGACAGGAATCGAACCTGTAACCGCCGGCTTAGAAGGCCGGTGCTCTATCCAGTTGAGCTACGGGCGCTCGGTCCGGATTGTCGCACTCCAATCCCGATTTGAGCAGCGGGCTTGGTCGGGGTAGAGGGATTCGAACCCCCGACATCCTGCTCCCAAAGCAGGCGCGCTACCAGACTGCGCTATACCCCGGCGGTTTGTTTCCCTCCGGGGTTCCCCCCGAAAGAGCCGCCTATTGTGGGAATCGGTGTGGCATCTGTCAACGGTTTTCACACATCAATTCACATCCCGTCGTTGCCGATGGCGGCTTGGGCTATGCTCGGGTCAGCGGCCGGATGGCCGAACCCCTACCCCTTCAAGGAGATTGGCAATGCGCAGCGGCAATCCCGCACTTTCCGAGTCGACCTTCCTCGACCTGGCCAGCGGCTCGGTCGTGGCCCGCCCCGACCAGGCGATGACCATCAACGGCACGGTCAACAAGACCGGCCTGCTGTTGCTGCTCACCGTGCTGACGGCCGCCTTCGCGTGGAGCCAGTCGGTCGACGCGAACGGCCTGCCCACTTCCAGCGCCATGCTGTACACGCTGGTCGGTGCGATCGGCGGCCTGGTACTGGCGCTGGTGACGGTGTTCAAGAAGGAATGGTCGCCGGTCACCGCGCCGATGTACGCGCTGGTGGAAGGCCTGTTCCTCGGCGCGATCTCGGCGATGTTCAATGCCAAGTTCCCCGGCATCGTGATGCAGGCGGTGATGCTGACCTTCGGCACGATGTTCGTGATGCTGGCGGTCTACCGCAGCGGCCTGATCAAGGTCACCGAGAACTTCAAACTGGGCGTCGTGGCCGCGACCGGCGGCATCGCGCTGCTGTACCTGGCCTCGTTCGTGCTGAGCTTCTTCAACATCAACGTGCCGATGATCCACGAAGGTGGCTGGCTGGGCATCGCCTTCAGCCTGTTCGTGGTGGTGGTGGCGGCCTTGAACCTGGTGCTGGATTTCGACTTCATCGAAACCGGTGCCGAGGCGCGCGCGCCGAAGTTCATGGAGTGGTACGGCGCGTTCGGCCTGATGGTCACGCTGGTGTGGCTGTACGTGGAATTCCTGCGCCTGCTGTCCAAGATCCAGCAGCGCTGATCCACGCACCCGCGATGACATGACGAAGGCGCCGCAAGGCGCCTTTTTCATGCCTCCGCCGCCTGTCGCGACCCGCACGACAGGCAACAAAAAAGCGGGACGCCGAAGCGCCCCGCTTTCTGGACGTACGCCCCGCGCGCTTACAGGCGGCTGGCGATGGCCTGGGCGAAGCCCATGGTGTTGCCGGTGCCACCCAGGTCGCCGGTCAGCGAATCCTTGGCTTCCAGCGTGGCCACGATGGCCTTGCGCAGGCGCTCGGCGTTCTCGACCTGGCCGACGTGGTCCAGCATCTGTGCGGCGGCCAGCAGCAGCGCGCACGGATTGGCCTTGCCCTGGCCGGCGATGTCCGGTGCGGTACCGTGCACGGCTTCGAAGATTGCCGCGTTCTCACCGATGTTGGCACCCGGGGCCAGGCCCAGGCCGCCGACCAGACCGGCACACAGGTCGGAGATGATGTCGCCGAACAGGTTGGTGGTCACGATGATGTCGAACTGTTCCGGACGCATCACCAGCTGCATGCAGCAGTTGTCGACGATCATTTCCTGGAACTCGATGTCCGGGTACTTGGCCGCCACTTCGCGGGCCACGGCCAGGAACAGGCCCGAGGTCGACTTGATGATGTTGGCCTTGTGCACGGCGGTGACCTTCTTGCGGCCGGTGCTGCGGGCCAGCTCGAAGGCGTAGCGCACGATGCGCTCGGAGCCCTTGCGGGTGATGCGGGTGCCGGAGAAGGCGGTCTCGCCATCGGCCGAGACTTCCTGGCCTTCGGCCAGGTACGCGCCTTCGGTGTTCTCACGGACGGTGATCAGGTCCACGCCGTCGCCGAAACGCGACTTGGTGTTCGGGAACGAGACGGCCGGACGCACGTTGGCGTACAGGTCGAAGTGGCGACGCAGGCTGACGTTGATCGAGGTGAAGCCACCACCGACCGGCGTGGTCAGCGGGCTCTTCAGCGCGATCTTGTTGCGTGCGATCGACTCCAGGGTGGAGGCCGGCATCAGATCGCCGTGCTTTTCCAGCGCGACCAGGCCCGCGTCGGCGTCTTCGTATTCAAAGCCGGTGTCCAGCTTGCCGAGCACGAACAGGGTAGCGTCCATGATCTCCGGGCCGATGCCGTCACCGCGGATGACCGTGATTTTCTGCGTCATTGATGTGTATTCCGAACCGAGGGGGGAGCGCCGTCCGTGAGGTGCGCGAAGCGCGGGCGCAAGGGAAGTTTCATCGGCAATTATGCCTTACCCGCCCAATGGACCCCAAATGGGCCATTGGTCCAAGGCGGGTAAGGCAGAATTGCCCGCGCATTCCTCCTCTACCCCGCGCCGTTGGCGCGCCCCCTTCAACAGAAGGGGGCTCTTCTCCAGACACGCCATCGGTAGTGCCGGCCGCTGGCCGGCAACCAGGGGCGGCTGAACCCGGGTAGCCACCGACCGTTGGTCGGTGGGAACGGGGTCTCGAACATGAGCGGCGCACTGCCGGGCGCCGACGTCGCTGGGGCACCCAAGCAGCCGACCAACGGTCGGCTTCTACCGGGGTGGGGCCCTCACGGCCCCGACCTCAATGCTCGTGAACGGCCGGCGCTTCGGCGCCGCCTTCGAGCTGGTCCAGGAAATCCACGGCGCGGCGCAGGTGCGGGATCACGATCGAGCCGCCGACCACCAGGCCCACGGAGAAGGTCTCGAAGAACTCCTCGCGGGTCACGCCGGCGTCCTTGCACTGGGCCACGTGGTAGCTGATGCAGTCATCGCAGCGCAGCACCATCGAGGCGACCAGGCCCAGCAGCTCCTTGGTCTTCACGTCCAGCGCGCCGGCCTGGTAGGTCTGGGTGTCGAGCGCGAAGAAGCGGCGCACGACCTGGTTGGGTTCGCCCAGGATGCGCTGGTTCATGCGCTGGCGGAACTCGGTGAATTCGGCGATGCGGTCCTTGCTGCCGTCATCGGCCGCGCTCATGCCGGGCCCTGCCCGGCCAGCAGCGGCTCCAGCTTGCCGGCGCGGTGCAGGGCCATCATGTCGTCGTAGCCGCCCACATGGACCTCGCCGACGAAGATCTGCGGGACGCTGGTACGGCGGGTCTTGGCCATCATTTTCTCGCGCTCGACCGGGTCCAGGTCGATCCGGACCTCGGTCCAGTCGCGGCCCTTGCTCTTCAGGAAGTTCTTGGCGGCCACGCAGTACGGGCACACCGCGGTCGAGTAGATGGTGATGGCGGGTGCGCCACCGGGGGTGGAAACAGCATCTTGGCTCACGGGAAACTCCACAGCGGAACGTTGGTCTGTATATGGTAGCGGTCCGCTGGATTTTCCACGTCACCGTCGCAACACTGTGGTTTAACTGCAGGTTGCCGTCGCTCTGTCACGCTGTTGCCCGCCTTCCCCCCAGGAGCTTCGTTTGCGTCCCTTGCTGCTCTCTGCCGCGTTGACCCTGGCTCTGGCCGTGCCGCTGGCCGGGGCGCAGGAAAACAAGCTGCCGGACATCGGCTCCTCGGCCGGCGAGCTGCTGACCCCGGCCCGGCAGGCCGAGTACGGCGGGATGATGCTGCGCGAACTGCGCAACTACGGCTATCTGCTCGACGATCCCCTGGTCGACGACTGGCTGCAGACCATGGGCGCCCGGCTGGGCTCCAACAGCGCCCAGCCGCGCCAGTCCTACACCTTCTTCATGCTCAAGGACCGGCAGATCAACGCCTTCGCGACCCTGGGCGGCTATATCGGCGTCAATGCAGGCCTGGTGCTGACCGCCGAACGCGAAGACGAGGTGGCCGCGGTGCTGTCCCACGAAATCGCCCACGTCACCCAGCAGCACGTGCTGCGCGGGGTCGAGCGGGCCCAGCGCGACCAGATCCCGATCCTGCTGGGCATGCTCGCCGCGATCGTGGCCGCGCAGCAGGCCGGCGGCAATTCCTCCGGCGACGCCACCATGGCCGCGATCACCTCCGGCATGGGGCTGATGCAGCAGCGCCAGATCAACTACACCCGGTCCAACGAATCCGAGGCCGACCGCCTGGGCATCCGCACCCTGGCCCGCAGCGGCTACGACGTGGATGCCATGGCCGGCTTCTTCGAGCGCATGTCGGCCTCGATGCGCGGCAACCAGGGCGGCTACAGCGTCCCCGACTTCCTGCAGACCCACCCGGTCACGACCACCCGCATCAGCGAGGCCAAGGCCCGCGCCGAGCAGATGAAGAAGGACACGGTGCTGCTCACCACCAAAGTGCCCGGCGGGGTCCGCCAGGAGCGGGTCAACCCGGCCGATCCGGCGCTGTCGGACCCGCTGGTGCGGCGGAGCAACCCGTTGCTGCCCGCCTCCATGCAGATTTCGGTCAATTCACTCAGCCGCGGCAGCACCGGCCAGTTCGACTGGGCGCGCGAGCGCCTGCGCGTGCTCAGTGCCGACACGCCCGGCGATGTGATCCGTGAGTACGAGAGCCTGCAGCGCGCGCAGAAGAACGGGCTGACCGAGCCGCAGCGCTACGGCCTGGCCCTGGGCCGGCTGCGCAACAGCGCGGCCGCCCAGGCCAGCCGCGACCTGGGCGAGCTGCTGCGCGACCACCCGGACAATGTCTGGGTGGCGCTGGCGCTGGGTGAGGCGGAGTCGCGCAGCGGCCAGCCGGCGCAGGCCAACGCCCGGTTCGAAGCCCTGATGCGCCAGCACCCGGGCAGCCGGCCGGTGGCGCTGACCTATGCGGCCATCCTCAATGAACAGGGCGGACGCGAGGCCGGCCAGCGCGCGCAGGCGATGCTGCGCCCGATGCTGTCGCAAAGCGGCAATGATCCGGTCTTCCAGCAGCGGTTCGCCCGCGCCAGCGAGCTGGCCGGCGACACCACCCGGGCCAGCGAGGCCTATGCCGAGGCCGCCTTCCTGAGCGGCCGCCCGGAACAGGCCCTGATCCAGCTGCAGGCGCTGAAGCGGCAGCCGAACCTGGACTATGTCGGCCGCGCCCGTGTGGACGCCCGGATCGAGAGCATTACCCCGACCGTGCTGGAGATGCGCCGCCAGGGCATCGACGACCCGGAGCTGGACCGCCGCTGAGGGCCGTCCGGCACCCCGTCACAAACCTGTCATGAAACCGTAGTCTACTGGGCTCAATCCCGATCTGATGAGTAATACGGTGGGCATGTGCAGAAACGCATCCTGATCGTCGATGACGAACCCGCGATCCGCGAAATGGTCGCCTTTGCCCTGCGCAAGGGCGATTACGACCCGATCCATGCCGGCGACGCCCGCGAGGCGCAGACCGCCATCGCCGATCGCGTCCCGGACCTGATCCTGCTGGACTGGATGCTCCCGGGCACCAGCGGCCTGGACCTGGCCCGGCGCTGGCGCAAAGAAGCCCTCACCCGCGAGGTGCCGATCATCATGCTGACCGCGCGCGGCGAAGAGAACGACCGCGTCGGTGGCCTGGAGGCCGGTGTCGACGATTACGTGGTCAAGCCGTTCTCGGCGCGCGAACTGCTGGCCCGCATCCGTGCGGTGATGCGCCGTGCCCGCGACGATGACGAAGACGGCAGCGTGGCCGTCGGTACGATCCGCATCGATGGCGCCGCTCACCGCGTCTTCGCCGGCGACCAGCCGGTCCCGATCGGTCCGACCGAATACCGCCTGCTGCACTTCTTCATGACCCATCCCGAGCGTGTCTACACCCGTGCCCAGCTGCTGGACCACGTCTGGGGCGGCAGCGTGTACGTGGAGGAGCGCACCATCGACGTGCACATCCGCCGCCTGCGCAAGACGCTGGAGCCGTTCGCCGCAGAGAACATGGTGCAGACCGTGCGTGGCGCCGGCTACCGGTTCTCCACCTCGACCTGAGTCTCGCCGGGCCGGAACCGGGCGCGCATGCCCGGTTCCGGCCACTCCTGCTATAACCTTGGATCGATTCCGAGGCCCGCACTTTCTGCGAGACCGCAATGCCCCGCCACATCCGTTCTGCCTGGTTGAAAACGCTGGCCACCCTCGCCGCCCTGCTGCTCGCGGCCGGCTTGCTGGGCCTGGCGGTCGGACATGTCTGGATGTGCATCGCACTGGCCTCGATCGGTGCGCTGACCTGGCATTACTGGCGGTTGCGCCGGGTGCTGCGCGGGCTCACCGCGCGCCATCGCTGGGACATGGGTGACGGCACCGGTGTGTGGAACGAACTGGACCGCCTGCTCTACCGCAACCAGTGGGAAATGCGCACGCGCAAGCGGCGCCTGCTGGACATGCTGCGCAGTTATCGCGCCGCCGCCGCCGCCCTGCCCGACGCGGTGGTGGTGGTCGACCGCAACAGCCAGCGCGTGCAGTGGTTCAACGAATCGGCGACCTCGCTGCTCGGCCTGCACCATCCGGGCGATCTCGGCGAAGCCCTGGTCGAACGCCTGCAGCCGATGCCGCTGGCGCACTGGCTGGCCGGTGGCCGCAATGCCGAACCGATCCTGGATGTGCCCTCGCCGGTCGACCCGGCGATCCGCCTCAACCTGCGCCTGATTCCCTACTCGCCCGACTACTGGCTGCTGATCGCACGCGACGTCAGCAAGCTGCTGCGACTGGAGCAGGTGCGCCGCGACTTCGTTGCCAACGTCTCGCATGAACTGCGCACGCCGCTGACCGTGGTGCACGGTTACCTGGACATGATGGACCCGGAGGACTTCCCCGGCACCGGCCCGATGCTGGAGGAGATGCGCAAGCAATCCCAGCGCATGGCGCAGCTGGTCGAAGACCTGCTCACCCTGTCGCGGCTGGAATCGCAGGAACACACCGAAGCCGAAGCCGTGGCGATGACCCCGATGCTGGCCACGCTGCGCCGCGAAGCCGAAGCGCACAGCCAGGGCCGCCACCAGATCAGCATCATCGACACCGCCGGCGTGGACCTGCAGGGCTCCAACAAGGAACTGCACAGCGCGTTCTCCAACCTGGTCACCAACGCGGTGCGCTATACGCCCGCCGGGGGCCGCGTGGAAGTCGAGTTCGCGCGCGAAGGCGATGGCGTGGTGCTGTCGGTACGCGACACCGGCTACGGCATCCCGGCCAACCATCTGCCGCGCCTGACCGAACGCTTCTACCGCGTCTCCAGCAGCCGCTCGCGCGAGAGCGGCGGCACCGGGCTGGGGCTGTCGATCGTCAAGCACATCCTCGGCCTGCACCATGCCCGCCTGGAGATCCAGAGCGAGGTGGGTAAAGGCAGCACGTTCTCCTGCCATTTCGATGCCGACCAGGTGCGTGCGCGCACCGAGGCCGTCTCCCTTCCTTCTTCCGAAGACTTTTCCGCATGAGCACTCCTGTTCCCGTCGCCGTGCCTGTGGACGGCGATCCGCTGCGCGATCCCGCGCTGTACATCAACCGTGAACTGTCCCAGCTGGATTTCAATTTCCGCGTGCTGGCCCAGGCCATGGACCCGCAGGTGCCGCTGCTGGAGCGCCTGCGCTTCATGTGCATCTCCTGCACCAACCTGGATGAGTTCTTCGAGATCCGCGCGGCCGCGGTGCGCCATGCGCAGGAGTTCGGCCTGCCGCCCGCACCGGACGGCATGACCCCGCAGGCGATCCTCAACGCGATCCACGACCGCGCCGCACAGCTGGTCGACCAGCAATACCGCTGCTGGAACGAGACACTGCGCCCGGCGCTGCACGAGGCCGGCATCGACGTGCTCGGCCGGCACTCCTGGAACCACCGCCAGAAGCGTTGGCTGCGTGCGTACTTCCGCAACGAGATCATGCCGGTGCTGTCGCCGCTTGGCTTGGATCCGTCGCATCCGTTCCCGAAGATCCTCAACAAGTCGCTGAACATCGTGGTGGTGCTCAAGGGCACCGACGCGTTCGGTCGCGCCGGGCATCTGGCGATCGTGCGGGCGCCGCGGTCGCTGCCGCGCATCATCCAGCTGCCGGAAAAACTCGGCGGCCCGCAGACCTTCGTGTTCCTGTCCTCGGTGCTGTCGACCTTCGTCGATGAGATGTTCCCGGGCATGGAAGTCCAGGGCGCGTACCAGTTCCGCGTGACCCGCAATTCCGAGCTGGTGGTGGACGAGGAAGAAGTCGAGAACCTGGCCCTGGCGCTACGCGACGAACTGGTCGACCGCGGCTACCGCCCGGCAGTCCGGCTGGAGATCGCGCAGGACTGCCCGCGCGACATCGTGCGCACCCTGCTGCAGAACTTCGGGCTGACCGAGAACGCGGTCTACCGCATCGACGGTCCGGTCAACCTCAACCGCGTGATCCAGCTGTACGACGTGATCCAGCGGCCGGAACTGAAGTATCCCTCGCTGAGCCCGCGTGTCCTGCGCGACAGCGATGGCATCTTCGAGATCGTCGCGCGCCGGGACGTGCTGCTGCACCATCCCTTCGATGCGTTCACCGCCGTGCTGGATGTGATCAAGCAGGCCGCGGTCGACCCGAACGTGCTGGCGATCAAGCAGACCCTGTACCGCACCGGCAAGGATTCGCTGATCGTCGATGCGCTGATCCAGGCCGCACGCAATGGCAAGGACGTCACCGTCGTCGTCGAGCTGCGCGCGCGCTTCGATGAGGAAGCCAACCTCGGCCTGGCCGACCGCCTGCAGGAAGCCGGTGTGCAGGTCGTCTACGGCGTGGTCGGGTTCAAGACCCACGCCAAGATGCTGCTGATCGTGCGCCGCGAAGGCCGCAAGCTGCGCCGTTACGTGCATCTGGGCACCGGCAATTATCACAGTGGTACCGCACGGGCCTACACCGACCTGAGCCTGATCACCGCCGATCCGGACATCGGCAACGATGTGCACCTGCTGTTCCAGCAGCTCTCCGGCCTGGCCCCGCGGATGAAGCTCAAGCGCCTGCTGCAGTCGCCCTTCACCCTGCACCCGGGCCTGCTGCAGCGGATCGAACGCGAGACCCGCCTGGCCGCCAGTGGCCGTCCGGGGCGGATCATCGCCAAGATGAACGCGCTCAACGAACCGCAGATGATCCGCGCCCTGTATGCGGCCTCGCAGGCCGGCGTGCAGATCGACCTGATCGTGCGCGGCGCGTGCACGCTGCGACCGGGCGTCCCCGGCGTGTCGGACACCATCCGGGTGCGCTCGATCGTCGGCCGCTTCCTCGAGCACAGCCGGGTCTACTGGTTCGGCAATGACGGCGCCTCCGAGCTGTTCTGCGCCAGTGCGGACTGGCTGGAGCGCAACCTGCTGCGCCGGGTCGAGACCTGCTTCCCGATCCTGGACCCGGAACTGGCGCGCAAGGTCTACCGCGATGTGCTGCAGAACTACCTGGACGACAACCTCAACGCCTGGGAACTGCAGGCCGACGGCAGCTACATCAAGTGCACGCCGGGCCATGACGAGCCGCCGCACGCGGCGCAGATGGCCCTGCTGCAGGGTCTGTAGGCTGCGACCCCGCGTCGCATCCCCTGTGAAGGCCGCGCGGTGACGCGAGGCCCCACCCTTCGGCTAACATTCGCAAATGCCGCATACCTCCACGACTCCGCCCGCTTTGCAGGATGGCGACCTGCTCGCCGCCATCGACCTCGGATCGAACAGCTTCCACATGGTCATCGCGCGATACACCCTCGGGCAGTTGCGGGTGGTCGACCGCCTGCGCGAGACCGTGCGCATGGCCGATGGCCTGGATGGCAAGGGCGGCCTGTCCGCCGAGGCCCGCCAGCGCGCGCTGGAGTGCCTGGCCAGGTTCGGCCAGCGCATCCGCGCGATCCCCTCGGTGCGGGTCCGCGCCCTGGCCACCAACACGGTCCGCCAGCTGCGCTCGCCGCAGGCCTTCCTGATGCCGGCCGAAACCGCGCTCGGGCATGCCATCGAAGTGGTCAGCGGCCGCGAAGAGGCGCGCCTGATCTACCTGGGCGTGGCCCATGCGCAGCCGCCCAAGCCGGACCAGCGCCGGCTGGTGATCGACATCGGCGGCGGCTCCACCGAATTCATCATCGGCCAGGGCATGCAGACCCTGGAGCGCGAAAGCCTGCAGGCCGGCTGCATCGCCAGCACGCGCCGCTTCTTCCCCGGCGGCAAGCTGAGCAAGAAGCGCTGGAAGGATGCGCTGACCGAAATCGGCGCCGAGTTCCAGCAGTTCGCCAACAAATACCGCGCCCTGGGCTGGCACGAAGCGCTGGGCTCGTCGGGCACCCACAAGGCGATCAGTGAAATCTGCGCCACCATGAAGCTGAGCAAGGGCGCGATCACCGCCGAAGCCCTGCCGCAGCTGCGCGATGAACTGCTCAAGGCCAAGCGCATCGAGGACATCGACCTGCCCGGCCTGTCCGCCGATCGCCGCCCGATCATCGCCGGCGGCATTCTGGTGCTGGAAGCGGCCTTCCAGGCGCTGGGGCTGCAGAAGCTGCTGGTCAGCAAAGCGGCCATGCGCGAAGGCATCCTGTATGACATCCTCGGCCGCGCCAGCGAGAACGACCTGCGCGACGAGTCGGTCGCCGCACTGACCCAGCGCTACGGCATCGATACCGTGCAGGCCGACCGCGTGGAAAACACCGCGATGAACCTGCTCGCCCAGGTCGAGGAAAGCTGGCAGCTGGACCCGGACGATGCGCGCATGCTCGGCTGGTCCGCGCGCCTGCACGAGCTCGGCCTGATGATCGCGCACAGCGGCTATCACGTGCACGGCAGCTACGTGCTGGAGAACTCGGACATCGCCGGGTTCTCGCGGCAGGAACAGCAGCTGCTCGCCGCACTGGTGCGCAGCCATCGCCGCAATATTTCCAAGTCCGCCTTCGACGCGCTGCCCGAGCGCCTGCTGCAGCCGGCACGGCGCATGACCGCGCTGCTGCGCCTGGCGGTCCTGCTCAACCGTGCGCACGAAGACACCCCGATGCCGGCGCTGGAACTGACCGCGGATGACGCCCGGCTGTCGCTGATCCTGCCGCAGGCGTACATCGATGCGCGTCCGCTGCTGCGCGCGGATCTGATCGGCGAAACCGAGGGCATGGCCGGGCTCGGCGTGCAGTTCCGCCCCTTCGTCGCCTGACCGCGTGACTGACACGGCCCTGCAGGGCCGTGAGGCTGCCGGCCAGGGAGCGGCGTCATGCCGGCGTCATACGGCGGTCATGTCGGCTACATCGCCCGGCCCCAGCATGCATGGCATACCGGAGGCCCGCCATGCGCTATGCCATCGTCACCGAAACCTATCCCCCTGAAGTCAACGGCGTTGCGTTGACCGTGCAGGGCCTGGAACTGGGGTTGCGCGCCGCCGGCCACCAGGTCGATCTGGTCCGCCCGCGGCAGTCATCGGATGTCGACGCGGCCGACGGCACCGTCCTGGTCACCGGTGCCAACCTGCCACGCTATCCCGGCCTGCGCTTCGGCCTGCCCGCGCCGTCCCGCCTGACCCGCCAATGGCAGCAGCAGCGCCCGGATGCGATCTACATCGCGACCGAGGGGCCGCTGGGCTGGTCGGCCCTGCGCACGGCACGCCGGTTGGGCATTCCGGTCGCCACCGGCTTCCATACCCGCTTCGACGAATACCTCCCCGACTACGGCGTGGCCTGGCTGCAGGCCGCCGCGCTGCGCTGGATGCGGCGCTTCCACAACCAGGCCGATGCGACCCTGGTGCCCACCCAGGAACTCCAGCAGTTCCTCGGCGAACAGGGCTTCGACCGGGTCCGCCTGCTGGCACGCGCGGTGGACAGCAGCCAGTTCGAGCCCGAGCGCCGCGACCCGGCCTTGCGCGAGGAATGGGGCATCGATGGCAATGGCTTCGCCGCGATCTACGTTGGCCGCATCGCGCCGGAGAAGAATCTCGGGCTGGCGGTCAAGGCGTTCCGCCGGCTGCAGCAGGTGCGGCCCAAGGCGCGCTTCGTGTTCGTCGGCGATGGACCGGCGCGGGCCAGGCTTGCCCACGACAACCCGGACTTCATCTTCTGCGGCGTGCAGCGCGGCGATGCGCTGGCGCGCCACTTCGCCAGTGGCGATCTGTTCCTGTTTCCCAGCCGCAGCGAGACCTTCGGCAACGTGACCCTGGAAGCGATGGCCAGTGGCGTGGCCACGGTCGCTTTCGACTACGGCGCCGCCCGCGAGTACCTGCGCACCGATGACAACGGCATCGCCGTGAACGACGACACCGAATTCGTGACCGCCGCCGTGCAGCTGGCCGGCGATGACGCCCTGCGCCACCGGCTCGGCCGCAACGCCGCCACCGCGATGAAGCGGCTGCATCCACAGCAGGTGGTGGCCGAGTTCGATGCCCTGCTCGCCGAACTGGCCCAGGCCCGGAGGCCGCATGCCGACCACGCCGCTTGATGCCCTGCGCGGACACGAAACGCGCTGGTGCCGACGTGCCAACCACTACTGCCGGCGCCGCCGTGTCCGGCATGCCTTTGCGGTGATCAGCCGCCTGGGTGATGGCGTGTTCTGGTACGCACTGATGGCCGGGCTGGTGCTGCTGGACGGCGTCGACGGTCTGCGCGCCTCGCTGCACATGGCCGCCACCGGCCTGATGGCCCTGCTGCTGTACAAGGGGCTCAAGCGCTGGACGCGACGCCCGCGGCCGTTCGCCGCCGACCTGCGCATCCGTGCCTGGGTGGCGCCGCTGGACGAGTTCAGCTTCCCGTCCGGGCACACCCTGCATGCGGTGTCCTTCACGATCGTGGCGCTCGCCTACTACCCGTGGCTGGCACCGCTGCTGGTGCCGTTCACCGCGCTGATCGGGCTGTCGCGGGTGGTGCTGGGCCTGCACTATCCCAGCGATGTGCTGGCCGCGACCGGGATCGCCGCGCTGCTGGCCGCCGCCAGCCTCCAGTGGCTGCCGTTGTAGCGGCTGTCGCCGCGCGCCCCTGAATTACGCGGGCTCTTCACCCTGCAGCGATGCCTCGTCCCGTGATCCCGTTTTACAATGTGGGCATGACCACGCTGTTCATCTCCGATCTGCACCTGGACCCGAGTCGTCCAGCCATCACCGACCTGTTCCTGGCTTTCCTGCGCGATGAAGCGATGCAGGCCGATGCCCTGTACATCCTGGGCGATCTGTTCGAAGCCTGGATCGGCGATGACACGCCCTCCCCGGCCGCCGATGCGGTGGCGATCACGCTGCATGCCGTGGCCGATGCCGGCGTGCCGGTGTATTTCATCCGCGGCAACCGCGATTTCCTGGTCGGCGAGGACTACGCGCGGCGCGCGGGGTTCACGATCCTGCCCGACCCGAGCGTCATCGATCTGTATGGCCGTCCGGTGCTGCTGCAGCACGGCGACCTGCTGTGCACGGACGATGTCGCCTACCAGCAGTTCCGCGCGCAGACCCGCGACCCGGTGTTCCAGGCGCAGTTCCTGTCGCAGCCGCTGGCCGCGCGCATCGCGTTCGCGCAGAAGGCGCGCGACGCCAGCCAAGCGCGGCAGTCGGACATGAAGCAGGGCGACCGCGCCAAGTTCGAAACCGTCACCGACGTTGCCCCCGCGGAGGTCGATGCCACCTTCGGCCGCTATGGGGTGGACACGATGATCCACGGCCACACCCATCGCCCGGCCATCCATCCACTGCAGGCCGGCGGCCGCGACTGCACCCGCATCGTGCTCGGCGACTGGTACGAGCAGGGCTCGGTGCTGCGCGTCACGCCGGAAGGCTGGAC
Organism: Stenotrophomonas sp. JAI102; assembly: GCF_013409105.1. NCBI lineage: Bacteria > Pseudomonadati > Pseudomonadota > Gammaproteobacteria > Lysobacterales > Lysobacteraceae > Stenotrophomonas > Stenotrophomonas sp. JAI102. Next base: position 271,616 of record NZ_JACCCI010000004.1, on the reverse strand, counting down.
GCTGGACGCGCTGGCCGGCTGATACCCGCGACGGCGTACAGCCGCCGCGGGGAGGCGCAGATCAGCGGAAAGCGGCCACCGCCGCCTTGGTGTTGACCAGCACGCGCTGATTGTCGGCGCTGCTGGCGATGCCCGTCGGGATCCCGTTGTACGTGATGTTCGGGTTGGACCAGTAGTTCAGGCGCGGGCAGCTGCGGGTGCAGTTGTAGGCCATGATCGTGCGCCAGCCGGTGCCGGTCGCCGGCTGGTAACGGTACCCGTGCCCGTAGGTATACGGCGAGGTGCTGGAGTCGGTGGCGATGTCATGCCGCGCGCTCTGCAGATGGCCGATCTCGTGCGCGAAGGAGTAGTAGCCGGTCGCGCAGTCCCAATGCACCGCCGCGAACGCGGTGGCCGCGGTGGAGCCGATGCCCGAGGCCAGCCCGCACGAACTGGCGTTGTTGATCACCAGCACCGCGACGTCTGCGCGGGTGGTGTTGCGGCTGGCGTGGATGCTGTCCATCACGCCATCGCTGGTGTTGCGGAAGCGCGCCAGATCGGTGGAGAAGCTGCTCGATTCCACATAGGGCGTGGTCTCGTACCCGGCCAGCTGCAGGGTGATGCCGACATTGCTGTTGCTGTAGCCCTGGTTGGATTCCGCGACGGCCAGCTGCACCAGCGACTGCATGTTGCCGCCGTACGCGGCCACAGCGCCGTTGGTGGCCACCACCAGCACCCGGATGGTGGCCGGGGTGCCTGAGGAAGCCGCGGCGATACCGGCCCGGTCACTGGCCGGCATCGCGATGGTGGGCAGGCTGTTGTAGTCGGCCGGATGGTCGGCCGGCATGCGCGCCTCATCCACTTCCACCAGCACATGCCGCCCATCACTGACCGGACGCAGCCGGTACAGCTGGCCGTCCCTGCGGATCGAGCCGGTCACCGTGTCGCCGTTGCGCACCAGGATCACCGCGTTCATCGGATCCGGGGCGCCAGCCTTGAGCAGCCGCGCGCCGGCGCGCGTGCCGATCTGCCCGTACCAGATGCTGCCGCCGTCGGCGAGCGTCTCCACCCGGCTCTGCAGGGCCTGCACCGGCTGCCCCAGCAGTTCGAACTCCAGTTGCTTCTGCGCCGACGCCACCGCCGCCGCATCCACGCGCACCTCCTGCACCGCGCTGGTCGACGGCGCGCCCATCAGCGCCTGCAGGGCGGGTTGCTGGGCGGTGCCGGCCCGGGTCAGCACCGTGACCGGCTCGAACAACGGGGCGGCGGCGGCGCCACCGGCGCCCAACAGACACAACGCGATCACACCTGCGGCCTTGCTCATCGAACTGGACATCATGTCGCCTCTCTTTGAGTGAAAAACGGAGTGGAGTCGGTTTGCTGCAATCCGCCGGGCGAGCCGGCCTGCCCATCTGGCGCGACGCGGTCGTGTGAATTCAATAGCAATTGCAGATGGGATTCCGGAACTGTGATCGACCGCATCTTGGTTCAGGGAGATCATGACGGCCCGCCGGTGCTGTCGCGGCGCGTGGATTCCGCGCTACCTTAGCCAGGCATCCTCGGGGAACAGGGACGACATCGCGGTGGCAGCTACCCAACCCGCAACGGCGACCACGGTGTCGCTGCATATCGGCCTGTTCTTCGACGGCACCCGCAACAACGCCGACAACCTGCAGCGCGCGTCGCGCCCGGCCGGCGCCACCACGCCCGCACCGCGGCCGCCCGCCGTGATCGCCGATGATGCATCGCCCTACCAGAGCCGGTTGACCAGCAGCTACAGCAATGGCCTGACCAACATCGCGCGGCTGCAGGCGCTGTACCCCGATCACCGGCAGATGCCGCCGGTGGACGACACGCTGGCGCTGTCGCTCTACATCGAAGGGGTGGGCACGCGCACCGGTGAGGATGACGATCTCATGGGGCTGGCATTCGGGATCGGCCGCACGGGCGTGCGCGCCAAACGCCGCCAGGCGCTGGAGCAGCTGCTGCCCGAGGCGCTGCGCCAGCTCGCCCGCGCCCAGCCCGGGCGCACGCTGGGCAGCGTGCGGGTGGATTTGTTCGGCTACTCGCGCGGCGCGGCCAGCGCGCGCGATGCGGTGAACGTGCTCAACGCGCCCGCCGCCGCCGCATGGCTGCGCGAACAGCTGGTGCGATCAGGCTGGACGCTGGCACCGGCGTTTCCCGGCACCGCGCGTCCGGTGCGCTTCGTGGGGCTGCTCGAAACCGTCGTGGCGATCGGCCGTCAGCATCGCGACGAGATACCGGCGGTCGCGCTTCCCGCAGGATGCGCGGACAAGGTCGTGCAGTTGGTCGCGCGTGACGAACACCGTGAGCACTTCGCGCTCACCAGCGTCGCGCCCGAACATGAAGAGATCGCGCTGCCGGGCGTCCACGCCAACATCGGCGGCGGCTACGACCAGCGCGTCGAAGGACCCAAGCTGCTCAGCCGTCCGCAGGGGCAGCTGCTGCGTGGCAACGAATTGGCGCCCGGCGCGGTGCCGCCGTTGGCGCTGCTGCGCGCGACCACGGTGTACCGCAGCGCACAGGCCACGTGCCGTCGCTGGCAGCGCGCACTCGGCCTGGGCGATGACGCGATCTGGGTCGACGTGTGGCATCAGTGGCAGCCGCAACGCCGCGTCGGGAGCCGCAGCGTCCTGCCGCAGCCCACCCTGCGTGCGTATGCGGCAGTGGTGCTGCGCCGCGAGATCGATTCGCGTTACCAGTTCATCGCGCTGCGGCTGCTGCACCAGCGTGCCGCGGCCGCCGGCGTGGCGTGGACAACCTCTCCGGACGCACTGCCTGCCTTGGCGCTGCCAGCGGACCTGCAGCCCATCGCCGCCCGGCTGCTGGCCGGCACGCCGCTCGATCCCGCGCAGGAACGCCTGCTGCGCCAGCGCTACCTGATGCAGTCGGCGCATTGGAACTTCGATGCGCTGGGCGACACCGCCCTGCTCTATGCCGCCGATGCGGGCACCCGGGAACTGCCGTATCGGCCGGGTCCCGGGTTGTTCTACATCAACCGGCCGACCGCAAGCGGTCAGCGCGTGGTGCTGGCCAACACCTGACCGCGCAGTTCGGTCTGTTCGATCAGCTCGGCGAGTTCTTCCTCGTCGAAGCCGGCCAGCAGGCGCGCTTCCAGGTTGAACGGGCCATACAGGAAGCCGCCGGCGTATTCCTTCAGCAGCGCCATGAACCGCGGCCGCGGCTCGACCCCTTCGCGCGTGCAGTACCAGCGATACCAGCGCGAGCCGGCCGCGACGTGCGCCACTTCTTCGCGCAGGATGATTTCCAGCACATCGGCGGTGGCGTGGTCGCCCCCGGCGCGCAGTTTCACGATCATGCCCGGCGTGACATCCAGCCCGCGCGCTTCGAGCACGCGCGGCACCAGCGCCATGCGGGCCAGCCCATCGTGCGCCGTCTTCTCGCATTTCCCACAGGCCGTTGTGCGCGTCGAAATCGCCGTAGGCATAGCCGTTGGCCTGCAGCCGATCGTGCAGCAGCATGAAGTGGCGCGATTCGTCATCGGCCACGCTGACCCAGTCGGCATGGAAGGAGGTCGGCAGGCCACGGAAGCGGTAGACCGCATCCCAGGCCAGGTCGATCGCGTTGAGTTCGATGTGCGCGATGGCGTGCACGAACGCCGCACGCCCTTCCACGCTGCCCAGGCCACGCCGCGGCAGATCGCGCGGGTGGACCAGGGTCGGCTTGGCGGGCCGCCCCGGCATCCGGATCGGGTCCGGTGCCGGCGCATCGGCCGGTGCCTTCAAGCGACCGGCGCGGAACTGCACGGCGTAGTGCTGGGTCAACGCAACCTTGCGCAGCGGATCCGGCTCGGCCAGGCAGTGCTGCGCGGCCTGCAGCAGATCGCCGGCCGCGGTATCCAACACATCACTCATGCCCTGCCCTCAGGCGCGACGCTTGTGCTTGGCATCGTCCGAACGCAGCTGCTGGATGCGCTCGAAATAGCCCGGCTCGATGCCGGTCGGATAGACGCCGTTGAAGCACGAGGAATCGAACGATTTCAGCTCGGGGTTGCCTTCGCTGACCGCCGCTTCCATGTCCTCGATGTCCTGGTAGATCAGCCAGTCGCAGCCCAGGTGCTTCTCGATTTCTTCGATGCTGCGGTTGTGCGCGACCAGTTCTTCGGCGGCCGGCATGTCGATGCCGTAGATGTTCGGGTAGCGCACCGGCGGCGCCGCGCTGGCCAGGTAGACCTTGCGGGCACCGGCGTCGCGCGCCATCTGCACGATCTGCTGGCTGGTGGTGCCGCGCACGATCGAGTCGTCCACCAGCAGCACCACGCGGTTGCGGAACTCCAGGTGGATCGGGTTGAGCTTGCGGCGTACCGACTTCACCCGCTCACCCTGGCCCGGCATGATGAAGGTGCGGCCGATGTAGCGGTTCTTGATGAAGCCTTCGCGGTACTTCACCCCGAGCGTGTTGGAGATCTCCAGCGCGGCATCGCGCGAGGTATCCGGGATCGGGATGATGGTGTCGATGTCGTGGTCCGGGCGCAGGCGCAGGATCTTCTCGCCGAGCTTGATGCCCATGCGCATGCGCGCCTTGTGCACCGAGACGTTGTCGATCATCGAGTCCGGGCGCGCGAAGTACACGTACTCGAAGATGCACGGGCTGTGCTCGACCGGCTCGGCGCAGACTTCGGAGAACAGCTCGCCGCGCGCGGTGATGACCAGCGCTTCGCCCGGGCGCACGTCGCGCACGCGCTGGAAACCGAGCACGTCGAGTGCGGCCGATTCGGAGGCCACGATGTATTCGTCGCCTTCGGCGTGGGCGCGCTTGCCCAGCACCAGCGGACGGATGCCGTGCGGATCGCGGAAGGCGACCAGGCCCAGGCCCAGCACCACGCTGATCACCGCATAGCCACCCTTGACGCGACGGTGCACGGCGGCCACGGCACGGATCGCCGCTTCCGGGGTCAGCTGGCGCTGCGCATCCAGTTCGAAGGCGAACACGTTCAGCAGCACTTCGCTGTCCGAGTCGGTGTTGACGTTGCGGCGGTCCTGCTCGAACACCTGCTGGCGCAGGGCTTCGGTATTGATCAGGTTGCCGTTATGGGCCAGCGCGATGCCGTACGGCGAGTTCACGTAGAACGGCTGCGCCTCGTCCATGCCTTCCGATCCGGCGGTGGGATAGCGCACGTGCGCGATGCCGACACGGCCTTCCAGCGTGGACATCCGCTTGGCATCGAACACATCGCGTACCAGGCCATTGGCCTTCTGCACGCGCAGGCGGGTGCCGTCGGCGGTGGCGATGCCGGCCGCGTCCTGGCCACGATGCTGGAGGACGGTCAGGCCGTCATACAACTGCCCGGCGACGTTCTGGTTGCCGACGATTCCGACGATGCCACACATGGTGCGAATCTCCGCTGGGCTGCGCCCATTTACTGTGAAGGTGGCCGTGCCTGGCCGGGGGAACCGCTCCGTGCCGGATCGGTGGGATCCGGGCGCACGAGCGCCGGATCGATGTTGTCGGGGGTGCCTGGGTGAGACCCACGCGCCGATACGTCGGCGGGGTCTCCCCCCTGCTCTGGCGTCTCGTCCAGCGGTCGCGGCCATCCGCGCCCGGCCAGCAGCCCGTCAAGCACACCATTATCGCCTGTCAGCAGCGGCTTGCCCAACTCCGAGCCGGGAAGTTGCGCCATGTTCACGTCAGGCAGCGCCATCGGCATGCCCTGCAGGTTGGGCAGCTGCGGCATGTCGGGCATCTGCGGCATCCTGGCCTGCATCCAGCCCACACCGGGGCTGAGCATCGCGCGCAGGTTGGAATCACGCCAAGCTGCCTCGCGCGGCAACGGCGTATACGAGGCGATCAGCAGCAGCACACAACCGATCAGGCCGCCCCGGGCCAGGCCCAGCACGCCGCCCAGCATCCGGTCGGCGCCGTTGAGGCTCGTCGAACGCACGGCCTGCCGGATTACCAGGCCGATGGCCCACACCGCCACCATCACCAGCAGGAACACGCTCAGGTAGCCCGCGAACAGGTGCCAGGTACCGGGCGCGGCCGGCGCCGACCACCAGCCTGCGGCCGCCGTACCGAACATCAGCGCCGCCCAGCTGCCGAGCAGCCAGGACAGGGTGCTGATGAGGATGCTGACGAAGCCGCGCATCACCCCGAGCAGGGTCGAGATGCCGATCACCGCCAACAGTACGAAATCGATCACGCGCGTCCTCCGGGGAGGAACGTTCGGGCCTCACGGCACGGGCGCATGGCCGGCATCAGGGATGCGGCCGGACCATGCCGGCGACGCCGACCTTGGCAGCCACCTGGGCCTTGAGGTTCTCCGCATCACCGCGGTTGGCGACCGGCCCGACGCGGACCCGGTTGAGGGTGCCCTTGTCGGTGCGGACCTGCTCGACGAAGGCGCTGAAGCCGGCGGCACGGACCTTGTCGCGCAGCGCGTTGGCCTCGGCTGCCTGGCCGAAGGCACCCAGCTGCACGGCGAAGCCGACGCTGCTGGCCGCCGGCGCAGCCGGGGCCGCGACCGGTGGCGCGGCGGCCGTTTCGGGCTTGGGTGCCGGGGCCGGCTTGGGCTCGGGCTTCGGCGCGACCGGCTTCGGTTCCGGCTTGGCAGCCGCGACCGGTTCGGCCGGCAGGGATTCGGTTTTCACGGTGTTGCCGGACGGCGCAGCGGCGGCGCTGGAGGCGGTCGGCGCCGTCGCAGCGGCCGCCGGGGTGGCGGCGACAGCGGTATCGGCGCGCGCGTCCAGGGTGATGACTTCGGCCTTGACGTCGTTGCGTACCTTCACCGCCTGCAGGCGGCCGGCTTCGGCCAGCGCGCGGTCGGCATAGGGGCCCACGCGGACACGCCAGGCCTGGCGGCCATTGATCGTGGCCGGCTCGCGGAAGCCCGCCAGCTGGGCGCTCTTCAGCGTGGCGATGACGCGGTCGGCATCGGCCTCGCTGGCATAGGCGCCAAAGCTCACGGCGTAGTTGCCCGCGGCCACGGCCGGCGAGGTATCGGCCGGCGCTGGATCGGCGGCGGCAGCGCTGTCGGCCAGTGGCTGGGTGGTCGATGCCCCGCTCTGCAGGCCGGTGGCGCCACCGGTCGGTGCGACCAGCGGCAGCTCGCGGGTTTCGAACTGGCCATCGGATGGCGCGGCCGGTGCGCTGATCGGCACGTTGGCAACGCCACTGTCAGGCGCGGGACCCTTGACGAGCATGGGCAGGAAAATCACGGCCAACGCCACCAGGACGATGGCACCAATCAGTCGCTGTTTCAGAGGAGTATCCACGTGAAGGCAGGCAGGCGGCGCGGCGGAATGCCACGGGGATTATACGGGTGCGCGCGTGTGCGGCGGCTGATGCGGCTGAACGGCGCTGCAAAGACCCCTCAGGTGCCGGGATCCAGGGTCTGCAGTGCCTCGGCAGCGGTATGGAAGGAGCCGAACACCAGCAGCCGATCACCGGCCTTGGCCTGCTGCAGGGCGTGCTGCAGGGCGTCGGCAACGGTGGCGTGGAGTGTGGCGCCGGCCGCTGCCGTGCCGTCCAGGCGTGCCTGCAGTTCCCCGGCGCTCTGCGCACGGGCACCGGCCAGCCCGGCCAGATGCCACTGCTGGACCTGGTCGGCCAGGGCATCGACGACGCCGGCCGCGTCCTTGTCCTGCAGCGCGGCGAACACGGCGAGGGTACTGCTGCCGGCGACGCGGGCGGCCTTGAGTGCCCCCGCCAGTTCGCGGGCGGCCTGCGGGTTGTGGCCGACATCGACCAGGACCTCGACACCGTCACGATCGAAGGCCTGCAGACGGCCGCGGATACGCGCGGCGGCAACGCCTTGGATGAAGGCCGTGCGCGGCAGTGGGCGATCCAGCGCGCGCAGGGCGGCGATCGCGGTGGCGGCATTGGCGCGCTGGATGGGACCGCGCAGCGTCGGGTACGGCAGTTCGAGACGGAAGCCGACATCGCGCCAGCGCCAGCGTTCGCCATCGATGTCGTCGGCGAAGAAGTCACTGCCACCCCGGATGGCGTTGGCCCCCACCAGATAGGCACGCGCGAGCACGCTCGAGGGCGGGTCGATTTCGCCGAGGATGACCGGCTTCCAGCCGCGGATGATGCCGGCCTTCTCGGTGCCGATCGCTTCACGGTCCTCGCCCAGCCAGTCGCTGTGGTCGATGTCCACGGTGGTGATCACCGCGACGTCGCTGTCGACGATGTTGACGGCATCCAGGCGGCCGCCAAGGCCGACTTCCAGCACGGCCAGGTCGAGCCCGGCCTGCGCGAACAGGTGCAGCGCGGCCAGCGTGCCGTATTCGAAGTAGGTCAACGTGGTGTCGCCACGGGCATCTTCGATGGCATTGAACGCCGCCATCAGTGCCTCGTCGCTGGCGTCCTCGCCATCGATGCGCACGCGCTCGTTGTAGCGCAGCAGGTGCGGCGAGGTGTACGCGCCGACCTTCCAGCCGGCGGCACGGGCGATCGCTTCGATGAAGGCGACGGTGGAGCCCTTGCCGTTGGTGCCACCGACCACGATGCTGCGCTCGGCCGGTGCGCCCAGCCCCATCGCCTGCGCCACGGTACGCACCCGGTCCAGCCCCATGTCGATGGTGGCGGGGTGCTGCTGCTCGATGTAGCTGAGCCAATCGGAGAGGGTCAGGGGACGTTGTGGCACGACGGTGGTTCCAGGTGGATCTGCTTGACCGTGGCCCCCAGCCAGGAGCGCTTGCCGGTCAGATGGGCAGTGACGGGTTGATGCGGATAGCGATGATAAAGCCTGCGGTCGATGCAGACACGATCGCGCGGGCCCTGCTTCAGGCTCTCACCGCGGATCGAGGCGCAGCGGCGACCGCCGTGGTCGGTGCGTACCTGGTGCAGTTCGGCATAGGGCTGGCCGGCCACTGCGGTATACAGCCAGGGCAGCGTGCGCGTGGCGGTGCACCAGTACATCGCGGCAAGCAGGAACGGCGTGGCCAGATACCCGAGCAGCAATCGCCCGGGGGTTGCCCGGAGCGTGCGCTGCACCTCGTCCGTGGTCAGTGCGCGGCGGCACAGCCAGAACGCGGTGCCGGCGCCGAGTACCGCAGACGCCGCCACGCAGGCCGGGGAATACAGGACAGGACGCGGCAGGAACTCGACCCACCACCCCAACAGCGACGCCACGGCCAGTCCACCGGTCGCCCACGGCACCCCACGATGGGGCGGAACAGGCGGCCCTGCGCGGCTCGCCAGCCAGTGACCGAGCCGTCGCGTCCAGACGCACACCGCTTACAGCGCGCGGTGCTTGGCTTCGCCGAAGAACGGGGTGTGGTGGGCGCAGTCGTTCAGGCGCACCACTTCGAGCTGGTCGAGGTCGGGGCCTTCGAGCAGGTTGAGGGTGGTCGGTGCCTGGCGGAAGGTCCACAGGCGCGAGATCGGCAGGCCGAGGATGCGGCACAGGATCACGCGGTTGACGGCGTCATGGGCGACGACCAGCAGGGTGTCATGTTCACCCAGGCCTTCGGCGGCACGCGCCAGGCCACGCCAGCTGCGCTCAAGCACCAGGCGCAGCGATTCGCCGCCGGGCATCAGCACGGTGTCCGGCTCTTCGCGCCAGGCACGCAGGCGGGAGGGATCCTTGTCATGGATTTCGCTGGCGAGCAGGCCTTCCCATTCGCCGTGGGCGATTTCCTGCAGGTCCGGTTCAGTCAGCAGCATCGGGGCCCGCTCGGCGCCAAGAGCGAGCTGGGCGGTGAGCTGGGCGCGCACCAGCGGCGAGGCGACGGCGCGGGTGATGTCCACGGACTTCAGCCGTTCGCCCAGCGCGTTGGCCTGGGCTTCGCCGATCGGCGACAACGGGATATCGATCTGGCCTTGGTAGCGGCCTTCGGCATTCCACGGCGTTTCGCCGTGACGGGCAAGCAGGATGCGCATGCGGACAAGGGTTCCTTGGGGGGAGGAGGTTTCGGCGTTTCGTTCACATCCTGTGAAACCACACCGAACGGGGATCATACCCGGTCGCGGCGGTGAAGCTGCGCGGCTCTTTTGTCTTTGACGGATGGCTCGTAGAGCGTTGGCGCCTGACTGGCCCGCGCAGGCTGAGGCGGGGCAGCCTCTGGCAGGACGCGCCGTGAACCCATCCCTGGGGGCTCGTACGACGGCATCCATGCCGTCGAACGGTCCTGCCAGAGGCTGCCCCGCCTCATCCACCAAGGTTTCCGTCGCTGACGCGGACACGAGAGCAACTGCAGTGCCGCTGCTTTTCCGTCCGTACAACGGTCCTGCTAGAGGCTGCCCGGCCTCATCCAACAAGGTTTGTCGCTGAAGCGGACGCAGAGAGCAGGTGCAGTGCCGCTTCGCTTTTTTTGTCCGCACGCAGGCATCTGTCCAGAGCGCGTCGGGCAGGGCTGGGCGAGACCGTTCGACCGCACGGATGCGGTCGTACGAGCCCCCATGGATGGGTTCACGGCGTGTCTCGCCCAGCCCTGCCCGACGCGCTCCCTCAGGGAAAAACAAGACGCCACGAGTTGGAGGTATAGCGGACCATAAAAAAAACCCCGCAGATTTCGCTGCGGGGTTCTGGAAACCGACGTGTCGGCTTACTTGCTGAGGTTCAGCTCTTTCAGCAGCTGCGGCGCCGGCGCCACTTCCTGCATGATCCACTGCATATAGCGGCTGTCGACCGCGATCATGCGGGTCATCACCGGATCGAACACCCAGTTCGAACTCACCGACTCCCAGTTGCCATCGAAGGCCAGGCCGACCAGCTTGCCGTTGGCATCCAGCACCGGCGAACCGGAGTTGCCGCCGGTGATATCCAGGTTGGACAGGAAGTTCACCGGCACCGAACCGATGCGCTTGTCTTCCAGGCCGCCGTAGCGCTTGGCCTTGACCGCATCGAGCAGCGCCTTCGGTGAATCGAACGGATCTTCGCCGGTTTCCTTCGCCGCCACGCCTTCCAGGGTGGTGAACGGGGTGTAGTTCACGCCGTCCTTGCCGTAGCCCATGACGTTGCCGAAGGTGATGCGCAGCGACAGGTTGGCGTCCGGGTAGACGAACTCGCCCTTGCTCTTCTTGTAGTCGGCCACGGCCTGCAGGTACAGCGGGCGCGACACCAGCGACTCGCCTTCGCGGGTCTTCTTCTGCTCTTCCTGCTTCAGCAGCGCCGGCATCACCGCCACCGCGTACTGGATCGCCGGATCGGTGCTGGCCTCGAACGCCGCGCGGTCGGCCTTGAACCACGTCAGGCGCTCATCCAGGCTGCCCAGCTTGGTGGCCGAGAGCTTGCCGACCAGACCCTGCACGGCGGCCGCGTCGCTGCCCGCCAGCCACTGGTTGAGCACCTCGTTGCTGCGCTGCGCGGCCGGCAGTGCCACGTACTGGCTCAGCCAGTATGTCTGCAGCTGCTGGTCCATGCGCGCGACATAGCGGCGGTCCATCTGCTTCAGGCCGCCTTCGATCGACGGCAGGTCGCGTTCCTGGTAACCGGCTTCACGCTCGGCGTCGGGCTTGCTGCGCTCGATCGACAGGCGGTACAGGTTGATCGCCGCCCCCACTGCCGAGGTGCTGTTGAACTGGCTGACGAACAGGTCGCGCTCACGCGTCGCCTTGCTGGTGTCCAGGTGCTGGATCAGCTGCGCATGCGCGGCCAGGGCCGGCTTGCCGGCGGCGCCGCGCTTCTTCAGCCAGGCCAGCACGGCGGCTTCCTCGGCCTGCTTCTGGCCGGCCGCGTCGATGCGCTTGAAGCCCTCCAGCTGGCCGGCGTAGTTCTTGGCCACGTTGTTCATGCTGGCCGCGGTGGCGGCGTACTTCACCTTGACGTCCGGATCGGCCTTGCCGGCCTCGTCGATCATCTTCAGCACCGCGTTGTAGTGGCGCGCGATGGTCGGGTAGGTCCAGCTGGCGGTTTCATTGAACTCACCGGCCAGGGCGTAGCGGTTGGTGCGGCCCGGGTAGCCGGCCACCATCACGAAGTCGTCGGCGCCCAGCGGCTGGTCGGCGAATTTCAGGAAGTGCTTGGGCTGGTATGGCACATTGTCGGCGGAGAAGGCGGCCGGCTTGCCGTCCTTGCCCACGTAGGCGCGGTAGAACGAGAAGTCGCCGGTGTGGCGCGGCCACATCCAGTTGTCGATGTCGCCGCCGAACTTGCCGACGCTGCCCGGGGGCGCGTAGACCAGGCGCACGTCCTTGATTTCCATGTTGCGGAACAGGCGGTAGGTGTTGCCGCCGGAGAAGCTGTACAGGCGGCAGCGGAAGCCGGCATCGGCTTCACAGGCGGCGGTCTGGGCCTTGTCGAAGGCCTCCAGCGCGCGGGTGCGGGCCAGCGGGTTCTTGCCGGCGGCAGCGATCGCGGCCTTGGCCTGGTCGGTCACGTCGATGATCTGGTCCAGCACGAACACGCGGGCGTTCGGGCCGGCGCTCAGCTCGTCCTTCAGGGTCGGCGCGTTGAAGCCGTCCTTGATCAGGTTCTTCTCGGCCGTCGAGTTCAGCTGGATCGCACCGTAGGCACAGTGGTGGTTGGTGACCACCAGGCCCTTCGGGGAGACGAAGCTGGCGGTGCAGCCGCCCAGCGCCACGACCGCGCCCATCGGGTCGCCGGTCAGGTTGGAGATCTGCTCCGGGGACAGCTTCAGGCCGGCCTGCTTGAGCGGACCGGCGATTTCCGGCAGCTGCTGCGGCACCCACATGCCTTCTGCGGCATGGGCGACCTGGACCAGCCCAAGGCTGGCGACGACGGAGAAAGCAAGCAGGTTCGAGCGCATAGAGCAGCCCCTGGTGAAAGAACCGCCGATTCTAGCCCAGCCGCTGCGCCGCCAAACCACCCGCGCTGCAACATGGGAAAACCGCCGGCGGCTCTATAATCCGCGTTTTCCCCCAGACGAGTTCCACCCCGATGGCGCAGCAAACAATGAAGGCCCTGGTCAAACGTGAAGCCGCCAAGGGCATCTGGCTGGAAGAGGTTCCGGTCCCCACCCCCGGTCCCAACGAGGTCCTGATCAAGCTGGAAAAGACCGCCATCTGCGGTACCGACCTGCACATCTACCTGTGGGACGAGTGGAGCCAGCGCACGATCAAGCCGGGCCTGACCATCGGCCACGAGTTCGTCGGCCGCATCGCTGAAATCGGCCCGGGCGTGACCGGCTATGAAGTCGGCCAGCGCGTCTCGGCCGAAGGCCATATCGTCTGCGGCCATTGCCGCAACTGCCGTGGCGGCCGCCCGCACCTGTGCCCGAACACCGTCGGCATCGGCGTCAACGTCAACGGCGCCTTCGCCGAGTACATGGTGATGCCGGCCAGCAACCTGTGGCCGATCCCCGACCAGATCCCGTCCGAGCTGGCCGCCTTCTTCGATCCGTACGGCAACGCCGCGCACTGCGCGCTGGAGTTCAACGTGATCGGCGAAGACGTGCTGATCACCGGCGCCGGCCCGATCGGCATCATTGCCGCGGGCATCTGCAAGCACATCGGTGCACGCAACGTGGTGGTCACCGACGTCAACGATTTCCGCCTGAAGCTGGCCGCCGACATGGGCGCCACCCGCGTGGTCAACGTGGCCAACACCTCGCTCAAGGACGTGATGAAGGACCTGCACATGGAGGGCTTCGACGTGGGCCTGGAAATGAGCGGCAACCCGCGCGCGTTCAACGACATGCTCGACTGCATGTACCACGGCGGCAAGATCGCCATGCTCGGCATCATGCCCAAGGGCGCCGGCTGCGACTGGGACAAGATCATCTTCAAGGGCCTGACCGTGCAGGGCATCTACGGCCGCAAGATGTACGAGACCTGGTACAAGATGACCCAGCTGGTGCTGTCCGGTTTCCCGCTCGGCAAGGTGCTGACCCACCAGCTGCCGATCGACGATTTCCAGAAGGGCTTCGACCTGATGGAACAGGGCAAGGCCGGCAAGGTCGTACTGAGCTGGAATTGAGGCATCGCGCCGTTGGCGCGCCGGCCGGTGTCACGACCAACGGTCGTGATCTACCCGGTAGGTACCGACCGTTGGTCGGTACGCGCCTCGGACGTGGCATGGCCCCGGTAGGTACCGACCGTTGGTCGGTACGCGCCCGGCAAACGAAAAAGGCGCCTTTCGGCGCCTTTTCCATATCCATCGCAGCGTCAGGTCATTTGCCAACAGCCACGGTGAACACCACGCGGTTGTCCGCCAACTTGCCGTTGTTGTCGCGACCGGCGCCATCGGTGCCGTGGTACCCCAGGCCCAGGTTGAACAGGCCGAACTGGCGGCTCACGCCGACGTTGAAGTCGGTGTAGTCCTTGCCGAAATCGGTCTCGAGCGAGGTGCGGCCCACGTTCGCGCTCAGGGTGAAATCATTGGGCAGGCCCCACTCGCCGCCCACCGCGTAATACCAGCTCTTGGTATCGGACCCGGACAGGTCGTCGGTGTAGGCCACCGTCAGCTTGTACTGCTCGGCGAAGGTGGTGGTGGTGATCAGCTCGTTGTAGTTCAGCTCGCTGGCGCCCGGATAGGTGTAGCGGTTGAGCAGCACGTCGAAATTGACGCCGTCGGTGACATCCACCCCGTAGCCGATCAGGTAGTCGATCTCGGTGCTTGGGTCGCCCGGCCCGAAGTCCACGCCCGAGCCCCAGACACCGGCGTACAGGCCCACCGGGGAGGTATAGGTGAAGCCGGCCTGGATCGTCGGGTCCTCGTCAGTCTGGGAGACACCGCGGAACACGTAATCCGATACGGCGGTGACGCTCCAGCTGAAGGGAGAGGCGTCCTCGTCCTCGTCCTGGGCACTGGCGGCGAACGGGGCAAGCAGGGCGGCGCAGAGCACAGCGGCGGCGGTACAGCGCGTGGCGTGGTTCATGCGGGGTCTCTCCAGACGTGGGTGGGGGTGGGCGGAACGGCGCGGTTTACAGTTTTTTAACCTGATTGATATTGCGATGCAACAATCACGTCTGCAACCTTCTCCCGGCCTGCCCCGCCCATCGGCCGCCCGCGGCAACCCCGCCGTCGCCCCCGACAGGTAAAATCCCGGGTTTCCCGTGCCGAAGACTGCCTGCCATGACCGACGCCACCACCGCCTCGTTGACCCAGCACTACGTTGAAGAACTGGAGGCGATCCGCGCCCAGGGCCTGTTCAAGTCCGAACGCATCATCACCAGCCCGCAGTCGGCCGAGATCACCCTGGACGACGGCCGCACGGTGCTGAACTTCTGCGCCAACAACTACCTGGGCCTGGCCGACCATCCGGACCTGATCCAGGCCGCGAAGGACGCCCTGGATACCCACGGCTTCGGCATGGCCTCGGTGCGCTTCATCTGCGGCACCCAGGACCTGCACAAACAGCTGGAAAAGCAGATCGCCGAGTTCTTCGGCAAGCAGGACACCATCCTGTACGCGGCCTGCTTCGACGCCAACGGCGGCCTGTTCGAGCCGCTGCTGGGCGAGCACGACGCGATCATCTCCGATGCGCTCAACCATGCCTCGATCATCGATGGCGTGCGCCTGTGCAAGGCCAAGCGCTTCCGCTACGCCAACTGCGACATGGCCGATCTGGAAGCCCAGCTGCAGGCCGCCGATGCCGCCGGCTGCAGGACCAAGCTGATCACCACCGACGGCGTGTTCTCGATGGACGGCTTCATCGCCCCGCTGGACGAGATCACCGCGCTGGCGAAGAAGTACAACGCCCTGGTGCACATCGATGAGTGCCATGCCACCGGCTTCCTTGGCGCGACCGGCCGCGGCTCGGCCGAGGTCAAGGGCGTGCTGGAGAAGATCGACATCATCACCGGCACCCTGGGCAAGGCCATGGGCGGCGCGCTCGGCGGCTTCACCTGCGCCAGCGCCGAAGTGATCGAACTGCTGCGCCAGCGCTCGCGCCCGTACCTGTTCTCCAACTCGCTGCCGCCGCACGTGGTCGCCGCCGGCATCAAGGCCTTCGAGATGCTGGCCGCCGCCGATGACCTGCGCGACACCCTGGCGCAGAACACCGCCTACTTCCGCGAGAAGATGACCGCCGCCGGTTTCGATGTGAAGCCGGGCGTGCACCCGATCAGCCCGGTGATGCTGTACGACGCGCCGCTGGCGCAGAAGTTCGCCGAGCGCCTGCTCGAAGAAGGCATCTACGCGATCGGCTTCTTCTTCCCGGTGGTGCCCAAGGGGCAGGCCCGCATCCGCACCCAGATCAGCGCCGCGCACACCCGTGCGCACCTGGACCGTGCGATCGATGCCTTCACCCGGATCGGCCTGGAGCTGGGCGTCATCAAGGGGTGAGCGGACGACGGCGCCTGGCGCGCCGTCCCCCCGAAACGCCGGGCCATGCCCGGCGTTTTTTTATTTCTTCTTTTTCTTCTTGTCCTTGGCCGATTCCTTGCTGGCCACCACCACCGGCGCGGCGACCGGACCGTCCTGGCCGTTGCCCTTGGCCACGCGGATGCCGTTGGCCTTCATCCAGGCGTCGAACTCGTCGGCGCTCATGCGCTTGTCGCCATCGCTCATCATGAAGCGGTAGCTGCCGCGGCCGTCCAGTTCGGGAATCTTGATCTCCACCACCTTGTCGGTCACCGGCGGATCCTGCTTGGCGATCTGTTTGTGGCCGCCACAGGCGGTCAGCAGCGCGGCCGGCAACAACAGGCAGGCGCCGCGGAACAGGGAACGGGTGAGGCTACGGATGTGCATGGTCTTACTCCCGGTGTTGAACGGAACGTCCCTTCGAAGGCCATCCATTGCCCGGGTCGATTGGCCTGCCACATGCCGGCAGGCCACGAGGTCACGGTGTGGCCGCGGCGCTGTCGGCCACGGCGTACAGCAGATCCAGATCGTGCTGGCTGAGCTCGCGCCAGGCGCCCTTGCCCAGCTCGCCCAGCGGCAGCTGGCCGATCGCCACGCGCACCAGGCGCAGCACGTTGATGTCGAACGCGGCCAGCAGGCGGCGGATATGCCGGTTGCGGCCTTCCTCCAGCACCACTTCCAGCCAGGCGGTCTTGTCGCCGCTGCGCAGCAGCGTGGCGCGGCGCGCGCGCAGCAGCTCGCCCTCGTCCTCGATGCCCGCGCACAACGCCTGCAGCTGCGCGGCATCGGGGATGGCGTCAATCTGGACGTGATAGGTCTTGTCCGGGCCGGTGGCCGGATCGGTCAGGCGCGCGGCCCACTGCGGATCGTTGCTGAAGAGCAGCAGCCCTTCGCTGGCCTTGTCCAGGCGCCCGACCGGCGCGATCCACGGCAGGCCGGCAGCATCGAAGCAGCGGTACACCGTGTCGCGGCCGCGCTCATCCTGCGCGGTGGTGACCAGGCCGCGCGGCTTGTTGAGCATCAGGTGCACGCGCTTGGGCGCATCCAGCGGCTGACCATCGACGCGCACGTGATGGCGACCGTCGATGATCGGAAATTCGGGGTTGTTGATGACACGGCCGTCGACCGTGACCCGGCCGTCGGCGATCCAGCGCGCGGCTTCGGTGCGCGAGCACAGCCCGGCCTTGGACAGCACACGCGCCAGGCCATGGCGCGGTGTGGTTGGAGTTGCCTTCGCGGCGGTGCTGCGGGTGCCTGTTGCAGGGCTCGCACGCCGCTCGGGGCGGCGTGGTCGGGACGCGGTCGCGGCGGGTGGCCGGCGTGTCGTCATCGTGCTCCGCCCGGGCGGCTTACTTCTTGTCCGCCGGCTTGGTCTCAGCCGGTGCTTCGGCGGCAGCGGCCGGCACGGCAGCCGGTGCCGGGCGTGCCTTGACCACGCGCACGCCACGCGCCTTCATCCACGCGTCGAATTCTTCAGCGGTCATGCGCTTGCCGTTCTGGCTCATGTCGAAGCGCCACGGCGTGTTGTCGAACTCGGTCTGCGGTTTGTAGGCGGCCGGATCGTTCGGATTGATCACCGGTGCGCTGGGAATCGCCTTGGCGATGTTCTGGCAGCCGTCGATGCGCAGGCGCTGCAGCACGCGATCCAGCGACTGTTCCCGGTCGAAGCTGGAGGTCAGCACGCCGGCGGGCATGCCCAGCTGGACGTTGCGGATGTACAGCTCTTCGGCAACCGGTGCGATCGCGGTGGCCGGCAGCGGCAGCGGCGATGCGCTGGCAGGTGCCGAACAGTCCACGGCAGCGTGGGCGGCGGGAACCAGGGCCAGGCCAAGCGCGGCGGCCAGTGCAAAACGCTGCATGGGATGCATCCAGGAAGGGGTCGACGCGGCGAGTTTAACAGCGCCACAACGTCTTTCAAGCGCCACCTTCAATGAATACGGCAACTTATTGGATTTATTGTTGAATTCCGGGATCCAACCGCCCCGGACACACAAAAAAAACAGGGCCCGGCAATGCCGGGCCCTGCTTGGTGAGACTGTACCGCCAGAAGGATTAGTTCTGGACGTTCAGCTCGGTACGACGGTTCTTGGCGCGGCCTTCCGGGTTATCCGAACCATCCGGGTTGGTGTTCGGCGCAATCGGACGGCTCTCGCCGTAACCGATCGGACCGACCAGACGCGAAGCGTCAACGCCGTTCTGGGTCAGGTAGTTGTACACCGAGGTAGCACGACGCTCGGACAGCTTCTGGTTGTAAGCGTCGGAACCCTTGGAATCGGTGTGACCGGCGACTTCAACGCGCAGATCCGGGTAACGCTTCAGGATTTCCGAAGCTTCGCTCAGGATCGCAACCGCGTCCGGACGCAGGTTCGACTTATCGAAGTCGAAGTTCACGCCCTTCAGATCGATCGACACCGGGACCGGGCAACCGTCCGGACCGATGGTCTGACCCGGCTGCGAGTTCGGGCACTTGTCGTCGCAGTTGTTGACGCCGTCACCGTCGTCATCCAGATCGGCGCAGCTCGGCGCAACCGGAGCCGGAGCCGGCACGGCAGCGACCGGGGCCGGGCCCAGCGGGATCACGACACCGACCGAAGCCAGCACGTCGCCGAACCAGTCTTCGCTCGGAGCAGCAACGCTCTGGTCGTCGAAGTCAGCGCGGTAGGCCACTTCGGCACGCACGGCGACGCGCTTTTCGAAGGTGGTCTGCAGACCGACGCCGAGCTTGGCGGCGAAGTTGCCGTCCTTGCGCTCACGCGGACCGTTGGTGTCCAGCGCTGCGTACTCTTCTTCCGACTTCTGGTAACCCAGGCCGAACAGCAGGTACGGGTTCCAGCCGCGGCCTTCCTGGATGAAGTGGCGACGCAGATCGACGGACGCGCCGTACTGGCTCCAGTTCAGATCCTGGTTGGCATCGAAGTTCGGGTTCTGGTAGTTCAGCTCGCCGTCCAGCGACCAGTTGGGGCTGATGAACTTACCGAGGCCCAGGGTAACGAACGGAGCGTCGTTGGTCAGACGGTCGCTATCCTGGAAGTTGAAGCCGGCCGAACCGGTCAGGTACCAGCGGTCGTCAAAATCCTGCGCCGATGCAGCCTGGGCGAAAGCCAGACCGCCCAGCAGCGCGGCAGTAAGGATCTTCTTGTTCATTGAGTACAGCTCCTATTTCGGGGGTATGAAACCGGTAGAGGCATGGGCCAGCACTACTGCGTCGTTTTCAGACTGCCGATTCAGCACGCCACCGCCGCGAACATTATGCTCAGGCGAGTGAAGGTGATGTTAACAGTCCCGTAACATGTGAAGACGACCGCCAGACCTCTACCGGGTCCAGCTGGTGGCACCCTATACAGGTTGATGAAATTCCGCAAGACCCAGCAATGACAAGGGTTTTGCGCAATTCAGGCGACGTCGCGACACATTTTTCACGTTAGGGTTCAAATCACCGGTGCGCCTTGATTCAGCGCAGAAACAGCGACGGCGTGATCCGTATGATGAAGATCATTCCCCCCGATGACGGAGCCGACATGAAAGCCGTGGGATTGACCCAGTATCTTCCGATTGAAGACCCCGCCGCGCTGCAGGACCTCAGCATCGCCCCGCCTGGCAGCCCGCAGGGACGTGACCTGCTGGTGCGGGTACACGCTGTTTCGGTCAATCCCGTGGACACCAAACAGCGCGCGCCGCGCGCGCAGCAGGAGGATCCGCCGCGCGTGCTGGGCTATGACGCGGCCGGCGTCGTTGAAGCCGTCGGTCCTGACGTCACCGCCTTCGCTGCGGGCGACGAGGTGTATTACGCCGGCGACGTCACCCGCTCCGGTTGCAATGCGCAGTATCACTGGGTGGACGAGCGCCTGGTCGGACGCAAACCGACCACGCTGGATTTCGCCGAGGCCGCGGCGTTGCCGTTGACCACGTTGACCGCATGGGAACTGCTGTTCCAGCGCATGCCGCTGCACTTTGAAGACAGCCGCCATCGTGGCCAGCACCTGCTGATCATCGGCGGCGCCGGCGGTGTCGGTTCGATCGCCATCCAGCTGGCCCGGCATGCCGGCTTCACCGTGATCGCCACCGCCTCGCGCGAGGAAACCCGCGCGTGGTGCCTGCAGATGGGCGCCGACCACGTGATCGATCATCGCCAGCCACTGGCTGCCCAGTTGCAGGCGCTGGGCATCGCGCAGGTGCAGGTCGCGCTCAACCTTGCCGATACCGATCACTACTGGGAGACCGTGGGCGAGCTGCTGGCACCGCAGGGGCATGTCGGCCTGATCGTCGAGCCACGCGGGCCGCTGCGCATCGGCGATCCCTACAAAGCCAAGTGCATCGGCATCCATTGGGAATTCATGTTCGCGCGCGCGCGCTTCCAGACCGGGGACATGATCGAGCAGCACCGCATCCTCAGCCGTGCGGCCAGCCTGATCGACGCCGGGGAGCTGCGCACGACCGCGCACAGGCACCTGGGCACGATCAATGCCGCGAACCTGCGTGAAGCGCACCGCCGGCTGGAAGGTGGCGGCGTGATCGGCAAGCTGGTGCTGTCCGGCTGGGCGTAGTCGCGCGGCAACGTGTCAGCGCGCATTCGCCTTCATCTGTATCTGTCGGCGGCGCCCGGTGCCGCCTACAGTCAGTGGCCCTTCCGGTGAATCCGCCATGCCCACGTCCCTGCCCCTGCGCCTGCTGCAACTCCTGCTTGGTCTGTTCCTGTACGGCTTCGGCGCGGCGGTGATGATCCGCGCGGCGATCGGGGTGGCGCCCTGGGATGTGCTTTCCCAGGGCATCGCGCTGCAGACGCCGCTGTCCTTCGGCGTGGCCACCAATGTGATCGGCGCGCTGGTGCTGCTGCTGTGGTGGCCGATCCGGCAGAAGCCCGGGCTGGGCACGGTGCTCAACGTGATGCTGATCGGCCCCAGCGCGCAGTTCGGGCTGTGGCTGCTGCCGGAGGTGCATGGCCTGGCCTGGCAGATCCCGATGTTCGTCTGCGGCCTGCTGCTGGTCGCGCTCGCCACCGGCCTGTACATCGGCGCGCGCTTCGGCCCCGGCCCCCGCGACGGCCTGATGACCGGCCTGCATGCCCGCACCGGCTGGCCGATCTGGATCGTGCGCAGCGCGATCGAAGGCACCGTGCTGCTGATCGGCTGGTGGCTGGGCGGCAACGTCGGCGTGGGCACCCTCGCCTTCGCCCTGCTGATCGGCCCGCTGTGCGGGGTCACCCTGCCGCTGTTCGGCATCCGCAAGCCCGCCCCGGCCGCCGTCGCGCCATAACAGCGCCGGTGTCGACCGGGCGTCGGCATCGGCCAGGCGCCGCCGCTTGCTCTTCAGAAGCATTCGCGGCACCCTGCGGGCTTCCGTACGCAAGCGTATCCACATGTCGCCAGCCGCCGAATCCACCGCCTACCCACATCTGTTCACCCCGCTCGATCTGGGCTTCACCCAGCTGCGCAACCGGGTCCTGATGGGGTCCATGCACACCGGCCTGGAAGACCGCGCGCGCGATTTCCCGCGGCTGGCAGCGTATTTCGCCGAGCGGGCCGCCGGCGGTGTCGGCCTGATCGTCACCGGCGGCTTCGCGCCCAACGTGGTCGGCTGGCTCAAGCCGTTCGGCGGCAAGCTGTCCTGGCCCTGGGAGGTGCGCCCGCATCGCCAGGTCACCCGGGCCGTGCACGACAACGGCAGCAAGATCTGCCTGCAGCTGCTGCACGCCGGCCGCTACGCCTACCACCCCCTCTCGGTGGCACCTTCCAAGCTGAAGGCGCCGATCAACCCGTTCACCCCGCGGGCGCTGTCCGCGCGCGGCGTGGACCGCCATATCGCCGATTACGCACGCAGCGCGCGGCTGGCCCGCGAAGCCGGCTACGACGGCGTCGAGGTGATGGGCTCGGAAGGCTATCTGATCAATGAGTTCATCGCGCCGCGCACCAACCAGCGCACCGACCGCTGGGGCGGCGACGCGGCACAGCGCATGCGCTTCGCGGTGGAGATCGTGCGCCGCATCCGCGAGGCCTGTGGGCCGGACTTCATCATCATCTACCGGCTTTCGCTGGTGGACCTGGTGCCCGACGGCAGCAACTGGGCCGAGATCGTGCAGCAGGCGCAGGCCATCGAAGCGGCGGGCGCGACCCTGATCAACTCCGGCATCGGCTGGCACGAGGCGCGCATCCCGACCATCGCCACCTCGGTCCCGCGCGGCGCCTTTGCCGGGGTCACCGCCAAGCTCAAGCCGCATGTCCGCGTGCCGGTGATCGCGACCAACCGCATCAACATGCCCGACGTTGCCGAGCGCATCCTCGCCGCGGGCGGTGCCGACATGGTCTCGCTGGCGCGGCCGCTGCTGGCCGACCCGCAGTGGGCCAACAAGTCGCGCGCCGGTCGCCCGGAGGCGATCAACACCTGCATCGCGTGCAACCAGGCCTGCCTGGACCACGTATTCGAGAACAAGACGGCCAGCTGCCTGGTCAACCCGCGCGCCGTGCACGAGACCGAGCTGGTCTACCGCCCGACCACCGCCCCGCGCCGCATCGCCGTGGTCGGCGCCGGTCCGGCCGGGCTGGCCTGCGCGACCGTGGCTGCCGAGCGTGGCCACGCGGTGACGCTGTTCGATGCCGGCAGCGAAATCGGCGGGCAGTTCAATGTCGCCAAGCGCATCCCGGGCAAGGAAGAATTCCACGAGACGCTGCGCTATTTCCGCCACAAGCTGGGCGAGACCGGCGTCGAGGTGAGGCTGGATACGGTGGCCGACGTGGCCGCGTTGGCCGGTTTCGACGAGGTGGTGATCGCCACCGGCATCACCCCGCGCCGGGTCGATTTCCCCGGCGCCGACCATCCCAAGGTGGTCACCTACCTGGATGTGCTGCTCGGCAGGGTCCAGGTGGGCGAGCAGGTCGCGATCATCGGCGCCGGCGGCATCGGCTTCGATGTCGGCGAGTTCCTGGTCCACGAGGGGCCCTCCTCCGCGCTGGACCCGGCGCGCTGGATGGCCGAGTGGGGCGTGGACCCGACGTTCGAGGGCCGCGGCGCGCTCGCCAAACCGGCACCTGAAGCCCCCGCGCGCAAGGTCTGGCTGCTGCAGCGCAGCCCGGGCAAACCCGGCGCCCGCCTGGGAAAGACCACCGGCTGGATCCACCGCGCCACGCTCAAGGCCAAGGGCGTGAGCATGCTCGGTGGCGTTGAGTACCTGGGCGTGGACGACGCCGGCCTGCGCATCCGCGTGGACGGTCAGGAACAGCTGCTGCCGGTGAGCCATGTGGTGGTCTGCGCGGGGCAGGAACCGCGCCGTGATCTGCACGCCGCGCTGCAGGCAGCCGGCATCCAGGCACAGTTGATCGGCGGCGCGGATGTCGCCGCCGAACTCGACGCCAAGCGCGCGATCGATCAGGGCAGCCGGGTCGCCGCTGCCCTCTGATCCGGGTCCAAACGGACCTGAATACGGGGCTGAACCACCGATTCAGCCCGACCTCCGAACCTGAATGTCAAGCTTTCGGGTTCAGGATGCATTGGGAAATCCCCCCCTATCGTGCGCCAACTTTCCCGCTCACCACCCAGTTCGAGTGAGCGCGCGGACCCCACGTCTTCTTTCGGGTCCGCCCCCGGGCGGCCCCGATGGCCGCCTCCCCATGACGCCAAGTCGTACCCACGCCCCGTCCGCACGATCGGATGGAACAGCCAGGTGCGGCCCACACGGAGCAAGGAGATTTATGAAACTGGCCTGGATTCTCTGGCTGTCACAGTTGTTGCCGCAGCCTGCCGCCGATTCGTTGTGCCTGAGCACGACCGTCTACCTCGAAGCGCGTGACCAGACCCTGCGCGGCCAGCAAGCCGTCGCGGAAGTGGCCCTGCGCCGCCTGGACAGCGGCCTCTGGGGCGACTCGATGTGCCAGGTGGTGACCGCCCGCAAGCAGTTCGCCCCGACCATCGTCGCGCCCGGCACCCAGCTCGGCAACGCCGATGCCTGGCAGGAAGCGATGACCGTCGCCTTCGATGCCGAGCGCAACTGGGCCCTGCCGGCCGGTGAGCGCAAGGAGATCGTTCCCGGCGCCAGCCACTTCGCGGCCCTGGCGATCGCCAACCCGAGCTGGCGCAATGCCTACCAGGTGGCCACGATCGGCGATCACACCTTCTACCGCGTGCAGAAACTCAAGCCACGCGCGTCGTAACGATCTGTTACGGCCATACCGTTGAGGATGCGGGGCCGGCTCTGGAATAGTGGGCGGCTCACCTTCCACCCATCCGCAACGGAGTTCCCATGAAGCTGTACAGCAAGCCCGGAGCCTGCTCCACCGCCGACCACATCGCCCTGCAGTGGACCGGCCAGCCGTTCGAGGTGGAACTGCTCGACAAGGACACCCTGAAGGCGCCGCCGTTCCTGGCCCTCAATCCGGCCGGCTCGGTGCCGGTGGTGGTCGATGGCGATTTCGTGCTGACCCAGAACGCGGCCATCTTGGGCTACATCGCCGATACCTACCCGCAGGCCGGCCTGACCGGTGACGGCAGCCCGAAGCAGCGCGCCGAAGCCACCCGTTGGCTGTCCTTCGTCAACTCCGACCTGCACCCGGCGTTCAAGCCGCTGTTCGGGCCGGGCACCTTCATCGAAGACGACACCCAGTACGACGCGCTCCGCGCCACCGCCCGCAAGCGCCTGCGCGGCTTGTTCGAACGCGCGGACAAGCAGTTGGCCGACCGCCCGTGGCTGGCCGGCTTCCGCAGCTTCGCAGATCCGTACTTCTACATCACCCTGCGCTGGGCCGCGGGCGCGAAGATCGACCTGAGCGGCCTGGACAACCTCGCCGCCTTCAAGCAGCGGATGGAAGCCGATACCGGCGTGCAGGCGGCACTGAAGGCGGAAGGCCTCCTGTAGAGCCACCCCATGGGTGGCTGCAGGCGGTCCGGCCGGAGCACACGCGTCCGGCCGGACAAGGAGCCACGCATGGCGTGGCCCTACCCGATCGTACGCACTACATTGCCCTCGGCATCGCGCCGTTCGCTCGGCTCCACCACCACCTGCAGCGCCGGCCAGCCCGGGATCGCATAGGTCCCGCGGCGTGGCATGACCGTGGCGACCAGCGCCTGCACCGTGGCCGGTGCCAGCTGGCAGTCCAGCGCTTCGTCTTCGACCACCAGCGCATTGACCGCGGCCGGCGACAGCGTGATCTGCCGATCGTTGCTGACCAGCGTCAACGGCTGCCCGAACAGCAACCGCGCCGGCAGCAGCGCGAGCAGCGATTCCACCTGGCGCGCGCCCAGCGTCACGGTCAACTGCTGTCCCGCGCCCTCGCCCCGCACCGACCAACCCAGCTTCTCCAGGAACAGATAGGCCGTCTGCGAGCCTTCGCGTGCCGCGCCCTCTGCCACCGCGGCAGCGAGCGCGGGGTCGTCCAGCAGCGAGCCACGCGCGATATCGGTGATCCACAGCGGCATCTTCGGCAGCAGCGCCTCGAGCACGCCGGTGCTCGACCAGCGCTTCACCGCATCCATCTCGTCATCGGTCAGCCCGATCACCTGCAGGAACTCCAGCGAACCGTTGGGCGTCTCGCGCGGCGGCAGCTGCGGGTCGCGCATGAAGGCGATGTGCCGCAGCAGCGTATCGGTGTCGGCCGCGATCGGCCCGCCTGCGTTGAGGTAGTGGCCCTGCTGGAACACCTTGCCGTTGGCGAACACGTAGCGCGCCAGGTTCTGCAGGAAGTTCATCGCCCACGCCGGCGGCTCGCTGCCCGCCGCCGCGGCAACCCGGAAGCTCAGCTCGAAGCCGTAGCCACTGGTGGCCGGATCATCGCTCTCCTTTTCATACAGCTCGGAGAAGCCGTAGCTGACGAAGTGCCAGTGCGGCAGCGGCGCATCGTTCCAGTACGCGCTGATGCCGTCCAGCGGCTCCTCGCCACCGAGCAGCGAGCGCAGCACCGGGCCGTAATGCTGCGGCGCCTGCGTGGGATACACCGCCTTCAACGCGGCATCGATGGCATTCCACCCGGGTGCGCCGTCGTCCTCGATCTCATCCACCATCGCTACTCTCCCGCACACGAAACAGCACGCATTCTAAACAGCGTGCTGCCTGGCCGCCGTCGACGTACCGGCTCAGGCGATCAGGGGCTCGCTCTGCAGCAACGCGCGCGTCTCTTCCAGCCAGCGGTTGGCCAGCGCCGGGCTTTTCGCCTTGCTGATCGCGGTGGCCATGTCCGGCCACAGTTTCTCCAAGCTGCCGGCATCGGTGCAGCGCTCGACTTTCAACTGCATGAAGTAGCCCTTCAGACCCAGGTGTCTGCGCACTGATTCGCTCATCCAGTCGTACAGACGCTTGTAGAGCTCCGGGTCCTGCTCGCGCCCGGCGGTCAGTGCCGCGGCGACGACCGGTGCAGCACTGCCGCCGACGATCTCGATCAGGCCCATCGCCGAGAGCTGCGCCAGCGCGTCATCCGGCGCACGCAGGCCCGGCAACAGCGCGGTCAACGCGGTGTCATCGCGCTGACCATCGACCATCAGCAGAATGGACCGCAGCGCCGGCGGCAGGCGCCGTGCACGATCCTCGATTTCCTGACGGCCAGCGGCCGTCTTCGCATGGATGTACGCCATGTGCTCCCCCTTTCACGTGGTGCATCATCGCGCGTCGCGCCGGCCGTTCGCCGACGCGTACGCGCCCCCTTTCCCATCTTCCAGGCCGATGGGCGTCGGTGGCCGCCCCAGGCGCGCCGCGTCCCCAGCGATCACCTCCGGAGCTTACCCGAGCGCTCGCGTCCTCGGTAATGCACTGCAACATGGGCCCGGCGGCCGCCCCTCACACGCAGGAAAAAGGCCCGTCTCTCCGAGGAGGACGGGCCTTGGGGAACGCGTCAAATGCCGGTGCGCATCGCGACCACGCATGGCGTGGCACTACACGACCGGGCTGACCTGCAGCACCTCAGGTTCCCAGCGCGCGCCGGATCTCGTCCAACGCCGCCGGGTCATCCAGGGTCGACAGATCACCCGGGTCACGCTCCTCGGCCAGCGCCTGCAGCGAGCGCCGCAGCAGCTTGCCCGAGCGCGTCTTGGGCAGTGCGTTGACGATATGGATGTGCGCCGGCCGCGCGACCGCGCCGAGGGTGTTGGTCACCCGCTGCATCATCTCGGCCGCCACGGCGCTGCCGTCTCCCTGCAGGGGCTGCTTGAGGGTGACGAACACCAGTGGCACCTGGCCCTTGAGTTCATCCTTGACCCCGATCACGGCAGCCTCGGCCACCAGCGGATGGCCGGCGATGCACTCTTCGATCTCGCGCGTGCCCAGGCGGTGCCCGGCCACGTTGATGACATCGTCGGTGCGGCCCAGGATGAAGGTGTAGCCGTCTTCGTCCTGGATCGCCCAGTCGAGCGAGCTGTACAGCAGTTCCTTGAAGTGGCTGAAATAACTCTGGATGAAGCGCGCGTCGTCCTTCCAGACCGTGGTCATGCAGCCCGGCGGCAGCGGCGGGATCATCACCAGCACGCCCTTCTGCCCCGGCGCGACGGTCTCGCCGGTGTTCTCATCGATGACCTTCATCCGGTAGCCGAGGTTCGGGAAACCGGGCGAGCCGAAGCGCACCGGTTTCATGTCCACGCCCGGCAGCAGGGTCAGTGCCGGCCAGCCGGTTTCGGTCTGCCAGTAGTTGTCGATGATCGGCTTGCCGAGTGCGTCGTTGATCCAGTGCGCGGTCGGCTCGTCGAGCGGTTCGCCGGCGAGGAACACGTACTTCAGTGCTTCCAGATCGTGGCGGCGGATGAAATCGGCATCGTGCTTCTTGAGCACGCGGATCGCGGTCGGCGAGGAGAACAGCGTGCGCACGCCGTACTGTTCGCACAGCGCCCACCAGATGCCCGGGTCCGGATTGGTCGGCAGCCCTTCGTACAGCAGCGAGGTGCAGCCGCCGATCAGGGGGCCGTAGACGTTGTAGGAATGCCCGACCGCCCAGCCCACATCCGAGGTGGAGAACATCACCTGGCCGGGTTTGCAGTCGAACACCGTCTCCATCGACTGCGCCATCGCGACCGCGTAGCCGCCGACATCGCGCTGCACTCCCTTGGGCTTGCCGGTGGTGCCGGAGGTGTACAGCAGATAGCTCGGCTCGCTGGATTCCAGCCACACCACCGGCACATCCTGGTCGCCCACTTCGGCACGCAGCGTGGCGTAGTCGACGTCGCGGCCGGGCACCTTCGGTTCGGCCGGGTCCAGGCCGCGCGAGACGATCAGCACGTGCGGTGGCGGCGAAGCGGCTTCGGCGCAGGCAGCATCGACCATCGCCTTGTACGGAATCACTTTGCCGCCGCGCTTGCCGGCGTCGGCGGCGATCAGCAGCTTCGGTTCGGCGTCATCGATGCGCAGTGCCAGGTTGTGCGCGGCGAAGCCGCCGAACACCACCGAATGGATCGCCCCGATGCGTGCGCAGGCCAGCATCGCGAACACGGCTTCGGCCATGTTCGGCATGTAGATCACCACGCGGTCGCCACGCTGTACGTCCAGCCGCTGCAGCACGGCGGCGAAGGCATTCACTTCACGGTGCAGCTCGCGGTAGGTGATCTCGCGGGTGACGCCGGTTTCGCTGGAGACCGCGACCAGCGCGAGCTGATCCGGGCGATCGACCAGATGGCGGTCGACCGCGTTGTAGCAGAGGTTGGTTTCCCCGCCGACGAACCAGCGCCGGAACGGCGGGGTGCTGTAATCGAGGATCTGCTGCGGTGGTGTATGCCAGTAGATGCGCTGGGCCTCTTCGCCCCAGAACGCCTCGGGTTCATCGACCGAACGTCGATAGACATCTTCGTAACGCATGACAGCCCTCCCAGACAAAGTCATGGGATCGAGCATAGTCCGATGGCGGCGCGCGGGCCGTCCGACCTTGGTCGTACGTAGTGCCGGCCGCTGGCCGGCTCCTTGCACTGCCGGGGACCTGGAGAGCCGGCCAGCGGCCGGCACTACCGGGAATAGGCGACCGACGGTGCGGACAAAAAAACGCCGGGCAGTGCCCGGCGTTTTTCCAATCCGTGCCGACCAGCAGCCGGCACCTGGTGCAGCTCGATCAGCCCAGCAGGTGGGCGACGCCGGAGCGCTCTTCTTCCAGCTCGGCCAGGGTCTTGTCGATGTACTTCTGGCTGAAGTCGTCGACCGGCAGATCCTTGACCAGGGTGTACTCGCCGTTCTCGGTGGTGACCGCGAAGCCGAAGATCACGCCTTCCGGGATGCCGTAGGAGCCGTCGGACGGCACGCCCATGGTGACCCACTTGCCGTTGCTGCCCAGCACCCAGTCACGGATGTGGTCGACGGCGGCATTGGCGGCCGAGGCCGCCGAGGACGAGCCACGGGCTTCGATGATCGCCGCGCCGCGCTTGCCCACGGTCGGGATGAAGGTCGATGCGTTCCATTCCTGGTCGTTGATCGCCTCGGCGATGGAGGCCCCCTCGGCGGTGGCGAAACGGTAATCCGGGTACATGGTCGGGCTGTGGTTGCCCCACACGATCAGCTTCTCCATGCCACCGACCGGCTTGCCGAGCTTGGCCGACAGCTGGCTCAGCGCACGGTTGTGGTCCAGGCGCAGCATGGCGGTGAAGTTGCGCGGGTTCAGGTCCGGCGCCGACTTCATGGCGATGTAGGCGTTGGTGTTGGCCGGGTTGCCGACCACCAGCACCTTGACGTCACGCTTGGCGACCTTGTTCAGTGCCGCGCCTTGGGCGGTGAAGATCTTGGCGTTTTCCAGCAGCAGATCCTTGCGCTCCATGCCCGGGCCGCGCGGACGCGCGCCGACCAGCAGGGCGATATCGGCGTCCTTGAAGGCCACTTCGGCGTCATCGGTACCGACCATGCCGGCCAGCAGCGGGAAGGCGCAGTCTTCCAGTTCCATCATCACGCCGCGCAGTGCGGCCTGGGCCTTGTCGACCGGCAGCTCGAGCAGCTGCAGGATGACCGGCTGGTCCTTGCCCAGCATGTCGCCGGAGGCGATGCGGAACAGCAGGGCGTAGCCGATCTGGCCGGCGGCGCCGGTCACGGCAACACGAACAGGTGCTTTCATGGGGATTTCCTCTGCTAAGAAACGTAAAAACGGCCCCCTTCACAGGGGGCCGTCGGGATCGGATCAGGCGGTGGGGATCAGCTTGTTCCACTCCGCCACGCGCTCGGCCTGGGCGGCCAGCACGGCGTCGGTGTCGCCTTCCAGGGTGATCGAGTGGATCACGTCGCCCTGCTTGACCGAGTCCACGATGGCCTGGCCGTCGAGGACCTGGCCGAACACGGTGTGCTTGCCGTCCAGCCAATCGGTCTTGATGTGGGTGATGAAGAACTGGCTGCCGTTCGTGTTCGGGCCGGCATTGGCCATCGACAGCGAACCGACCTGGTGCTTCACGCCGTTCTTTTCATCTTCGAACTTGTAGCCCGGGCCGCCGGTGCCCTGGCCCTTGGGGCAGCCGCCCTGGATCATGAAGTCCGGGATCACGCGGTGGAAGACCAGGCCGTCGTAGAAGCCGTGCTTGACCAGGTTGACGAAGTTGGCGACCGTCAGCGGGGCCTTGTCGGCGAACAGCTCGACCTTGATCGGGCCCTGGGTGGTGTCGAAAGTGGCGATGAGGGACATGCAAATCCTTGGGGTACGGGGGTTTGTCGTTAGCCCCATAGGATACACCGCGCCCCCTGACCAACGGGCGCCTGTTGGACAAACGCGTCGCCACGCGCCCAGGCACCTCCGCGCCGACACGGAAACGCTTTGCTGAATGCCTCAGGGACAGCGGCAGTGCCGGCCGTTGGCCGGCAGCCAGGCAGAACCTGCCGGAGATCATGGGGTTGCCGGCCAGCGGCCGGCACTACCTGAATGCCCGTCCGGCAAGGCTTGCGACGCACTTTTCGCGATTGGTCATCTTGGCCGTATAATGTTGGACTTCTTTTTCCAAATCCGGCGCCGACTGGCCCCCTTTCGCATGTCTATCGAAAATCTTCGCAACATCGCCATCGTCGCCCACGTCGACCACGGTAAGACCACCCTCGTCGACCAGCTGCTCAAGCAGTCCGGCACCCTCTCCGAGCGCACCGTGCTCGCCGAGCGCGTGATGGACAGCAATGACCAGGAAAAGGAACGCGGCATCACCATCCTGGCCAAGAACACGGCCATCACCTGGGAAGACAAGAAGACCGGTATCAAGAACCGGATCAACATCGTCGACACCCCGGGACACGCCGACTTCGGCGGCGAAGTGGAGCGCGTGCTGTCGATGGTCGACACCGTGCTGATCCTCGTCGACGCGATGGACGGCCCGATGCCGCAGACCCGCTTCGTGACCCAGAAGGCCTTCGCGATGGGCTTCAAGCCGATCGTCGTGGTCAACAAGGTCGACCGTCCGGGCTCGCGTCCGGATTGGGTGATCGACCAGGTCTTCGACCTGTTCGACAAGCTCGGCGCCACCAATGAGCAGTTGGACTTCCCGATCGTCTACGCCTCGGCCCTGAACGGCTACGCTGGCCTGGAAGACACCGTGCGCGACGGCGACATGACCCCGCTGTACGAAGCGATCATGCAGCACGCGCCGATGCCGGAAGTGGACCCGGAAGGTCCGTTCCAGATGCGCATCAGCCAGCTGGACTACAACAACTTCGTGGGCGTGATCGGCATCGGCCGCGTGCAGCGCGGCACCTTGAAGAAGAACATGCAGGTCGCGGTCATCGATCGTGAAGGCAAGAAGCGCAACGGCAAGGTCGCGCAGGTGCTGGGCTTCCTGGGCCTGGAGCGCATCGAGCAGGACACCGCCGAAGCCGGCGACATCGTCGCCATCTCCGGTATTCCGGAACTGACCATCTCCGACACCCTGTGCCACCCGGATACCCCGGAAGCCCTGCCGGCGCTGACCGTCGATGAACCGACGATCTCGATGACCTTCCAGGTCAACAACTCGCCGTTCGCCGGCAACAAGGACCTGTCCGGTGGCAAGTTCCTGACCAGCCGCCAGATCAAGGACCGCCTGGATCGCGAGCAGGTCCACAACGTGGCCCTGAAAGTCGAACAGCTGGAAGACGCCGACAAGTTCCTGGTTTCCGGCCGTGGCGAACTGCATCTGTCGGTGCTGATCGAGAACATGCGTCGTGAAGGCTACGAGCTGGCCGTGTCGCGTCCGGAAGTGATCATCAAGCAGATCGACGGCCAGGCCATGGAGCCGATCGAGCAGCTGGTGGTGGACATCGAAGAACAGCACCAGGGCGGCGTCATGGAAAAGCTGGGCACCCGCAAGGGCCAGCTGAAGAACATGGAGCCGGACGGCAAGGGCCGTGTCCGCCTGGAATACCAGATCCCGGCCCGTGGCCTGATCGGTTTCCAGAACGAGTTCAAGACCCTGACCCAGGGTTCGGGCCTGCTGTTCCACGTGTTCGACCATTACGGTCCGAAGGAACAGGGTTCGATCGCCAAGCGCCAGAACGGCGTGATGATCGCCAATGCCCCGGGTGCCACCCCGGCGTACTCCCTGGGCCCGCTGCAGGAACGCGGCAAGCTGTTCGCTGCTGAAGGCGACAACGTGTATGAAGGCCAGCTGGTCGGCATCCACTCCAAGGACAACGACCTGACCGTCAACGCGATCAAGACCAAGCCGCTGACCAACATGCGCGCTTCGGGCAAGGACGATGCGATCCAGCTGACCCCGGCGATCAAGTACTCGCTGGAACAGGCCCTGGACTTCATCGAAGACGACGAGCTGGTCGAGATCACCCCGAAGGAAATCCGCCTGCGCAAGAAGGGCCTGACCGAAAGCGACCGCAAGAAGGCATCGCGCGGCGGCTGATCGGACCCATTGTCGTGATCGACAAGCCCTACAACCCGGATCCTCACCAGCATCCGGGGCTTCACCTGATCGCCTTGCTGGAAGCCAGCAAGGCGGTTCTGGCGCTGTTGGCTGCGACCGGGCTGGAAATGCTCGGCCCGCAGCCCCTGCGCGATGCGGTCAATGCCCTGATCCGCCGGTTCAGTCTGGACCCGGATCACGGCACCCTGCCCTCGCTGCTCAACATGATCAGCCCCGATGCAGTGCATCTGGCGGCTGCTGCAATGGTCGCTTACGGCGTCCTGCACCTTTTCGAGGCCTGGGGCCTCTGGCGCGCCAAGGCCTGGGCCTCCTGGCTGGGCTGCGTCACTGCCGGCATCTACCTGCCGTTCGATATCTACGCCATTCTCCGTCACCCGGGCTGGGCCTCGTGGACGGTGCTGGTGATCAATCTGATCGTGGTCGGCGTGCTCGCCCGCGATATCCGCAAACGCCATGGCACGGCCGCCCAAACGGCTTGAGTTGCCAAGCGACGCCCGCGCTGGTTAGCCTGACGGCCGGTTCGGGGGGACAGGCATGCGCCTGACACTGACATCGCTGATGCTCATCGCGCTGGCCGGCTGCAGCCCGGGCCCGGCGCCCCTGCATGCCCGTGAATCGCCTGCGCCTGCGCCCTCACCGGTCGCCACGCTTCCGTTTGCCTACGCCGAAGCCGACATCGCTGATCTGCAGTCGCGCATGGCCAGCGGCGAGCTGGACAGCGTCACCCTGACCCGCGCCTACCTGGACCGCATCGCCCGCCTCGACCGGGCCGGCCCACGCCTGCGCGCGATCATCGAGCTCAACCCCGATGCGCTGCGCGAGGCTGCACAGCTGGACGCCGAGCGTCGCCAGGGCCAGCTGCGTGGCCCGCTGCACGGCATCCCGCTGCTGCTCAAGGACAACATCGGCGCCAGCCCCATGAGCACCACCGCCGGCTCGCTGGCCCTGGATGGGTTCCGCCCGGACGATGCGTTCCTGGTCCAGCGCCTGCGCGCGGCCGGCGCGCTGATCCTGGGCAAGACCAACCTGAGCGAGTGGGCCAACTTCCGCTCCAGCCGATCGATCTCGGGCTGGAGTGCCCGCGGCGGCCAGACCCGCAATCCGTACCGGCTCAGCCACAACCCGTGCGGCTCCAGCAGCGGCAGCGCGGTGGCGGTCTCGGCCAATCTCGCGGTGGCGGCGATCGGCACCGAGACCGACGGCAGCATCGTCTGCCCGGCCGCGGTCAACGGCGTGGTCGGCTTGAAGCCGACGGTCGGACTGGTCAGCCGCGAGGGCATCATCCCGATTTCCTTCAGCCAGGACACCGCCGGCCCGATGACCCGCAGCGTGGCCGACGCAGCCGCCCTGCTGACCGCCATGGCCGGCCGCGACGAGGCCGACCCGGCCACCGCGACCATGCCCGGACGTGCGGTCTACGACTACACCTCGCGCTTGAACGCCGATGGCCTCCGCGGCGCGCGGATCGGCGTGCTGTACGGCGACCTGATGCAGACGCCGGGCATCGCCCCGGCCCTGCAGCATGCCGTGGCCGTGCTGCGCGATGCCGGCGCGACCGTGGTGCCGGTGCAGTTGCCGACCCAGGGCCAGTGGCAGGACGCCGAACGGATCGTCCTCATGCACGAGTTCAAGGCCGGGCTGCAGCGCTACTTCACGACCTACCGGGCGCCGGTGCGCAACCTGGACGACGTGATCGCCTGGAACCGCCAGCATGCGGGCAAGGAACTGGCGCTGTTCGACCAGGACCTGATGGACACCGCCGCGACGATGGGCGGCCTGGGTACGCCCGAGTACATCCGCGCGCGCAGCGATGCCCGCCGGCTGGCCGGCCCGGAAGGCATCGATGCGGTGCTGCGCGAACAGAAGCTGGATGCGCTGGTGGCACCGACCACCGGCGTGGCATGGCCGATCCGGCCGGGCAGCGGCGATGACTTTCCCGGCGAGAGCTACAGCGCCGCGGCGGTGGCCGGCTACCCTAGCCTGACCGTGCCCATGGCGCACGTGGACGGCCTGCCGCTGGGGCTGCTGTTCATGGGGACGGCGTGGAGCGAGCCGCGCCTGATCGAGCTGGGCTACGCCTATGAGCAACGGACCCGCGCACGCCGTCCGCCGCGGTTCCAGACCGATACCCTGCTGACGAACGGGGTCGCACCCTGAGGGCGTGTACCGACCAACGGTCGGTACCTACCGGGTCGCATCGCCCGGGTCCGGCAGGATCGCCGGCTCACCATCCTCGGCACCGGGCGAGCGCACATCCTCGGCTGGCTGCGAACGCGCGCGGCGCGTCGGCGTGGCTTCCTGGTTGAGCTCGGCACGGGTGCGCGGCAGTGCCTGCGGATGCTCGCGTGCCAGGAAGTCGAGCATGCGCTCGCGCACGATGCAGCGCAGGTCGAAGGCATCACCAGAGTTGCGCGCGCTCACCAGCAGACGCACCTGCAGCGTGTGCTCGCTGGTTTCGGTCACCTGGGTCACGCAGACCTGGCCATCCCATAGCGCCTCGCCTTTGCAGATCCGCTCCAGTTCGGCGCGGATCGCCGGGATCGGCGCGGTGTAATCCAGCCACAGGAACGCGGTGCCAAGCAGATCGGCGCTGCGCCGGGTCCAGTTCTGGAAGGGGTGTTCGATGAACCAGGTCAGCGGCACCACCATCCGCCGCGCATCCCAGATCCGCACCACCACGTAGCTGCTGTTGATCTCTTCCACGCGGCCCCATTCGCCCTCGACGATGACCACATCGTCCAGCCGGATCGGCTGGGTCAACGCGATCTGCAGACCGGCGATCAGGTTGCCGAACACCGGCTTGGCCGCGATGCCCGCGACCAGCCCGATGATGCCGGCCGAGGCCAGCAGCGCGGTGCCGATCTGGCGCACCATCGGAAACGTCAGCAGGATCAGCGACACACCCACCAGGATGATCGCGCCCATCAGCACACGGCTCAGCACCCGGGTCTGGGTCTGGATGCGGCGTGCCTCGAGGTTGTCGGCCACCTCCATCGGGTGATCGCGCAGGATCGCCTGCTCGCCCGCGGCCACCGCGCGTACCAGCAGCCAG
The DNA here is from genome assembly GCF_013409105.1 of Stenotrophomonas sp. JAI102. Lineage (NCBI taxonomy): Bacteria > Pseudomonadati > Pseudomonadota > Gammaproteobacteria > Lysobacterales > Lysobacteraceae > Stenotrophomonas > Stenotrophomonas sp. JAI102. Next base: position 235,641 of record NZ_JACCCI010000004.1, on the reverse strand, counting down.
ATGAAGCAGCCGGTCAGGCCGATATGCAGCAGCCGCAGTGCCTGCTCGAGCCGGTGCTCCTGCAGCGGCGTGGCCTCCAGGGCCGGAATCAGCAGCAACAGCGGCAGCGCGAACGCCAAGGGCCGGCTGATCACCCGCGCGATGCGGGCACGGCGGTAATCACGGTCTTTCAGACGACGCGTCAACGCCATCAGCAACCACCAGCCGCTGATCCCGATCGCCAGCGCGATCGAGATGGGCCAGAGATACAGCGCTGCCTGCTGCCAGTCGACGGTCACGGCACGCTCCTGTGTTCTTCGCGGGGAAGTCCACAGGATGCCGATGCCGCCATGACCATGGTGTCAGGCGAATGTAAGGTGCGTGTCGAGGACACGCACCGATATCAGTCGGCGTAGTGCGCCTGCTTGCGCACGATCGCCATCGCGATCTCCAGCGACTGTTCGTAGTTCAGGCGCGGATCCACCGAGGAGCGATAGGCACGCTCCAGATCGCGCTCGGTCAGCTCACGTGCCCCGCCGGTGCATTCGGTCACGTCCTCACCGGTCAGCTCGAGATGCACGCCGCCCAGCCGGGTGCCGGCCGCTGCGTGCAGGTCGAAGGACATCTCGACCTCGCCACGCACGTTGTCGAAACGACGCGTCTTGTAGCCGTTGCTGGTGCTCTCGGTATTGCCATGCATCGCATCGCACACCCACAGCACGCGCCGGCCATCGCGCTTGACCGCGTTCAACAGCGGCGGCAGTTTCTCGGCGATCTGCGCCGCGCCCATGCGGTGGATGAAGCTCAGGCGGCCCGGCTCGTCATCGGGATTGAGCACATCGATCAGACGCAGCAGCTGGTCCGGCTGCACCGACGGCCCGACCTTGATCGCGATCGGATTGCGCACCCCACGCAGGTATTCCACGTGCGCGCCATCCAGTGCGGCGGTGCGCATGCCGATCCACGGGTAATGCGTACTGAGGTTCAGCCAGCCCTGCTGGCGCGGCACCTGGCGGGTCAGCGCCTGCTCGTACGGCAGCAGCAGCGCTTCGTGCGAGGTGTAGAAGTCGATCCGGTTGAGGTTGTACACCTGCGCGCCGGACAGCGTCTCCATGAAACGCACCGCATCGCCGATCGAGGACACCATCTTCTGGTAGTCGGTGGCCAGCGGCGAATGCCGCACCCACTCCAGGTTCCAGTACTCGGGGTGGTGCAGATCGGCGAAGCCGCCATCGATCAGCGCGCGCACGAAGTTCATCGTCATCGCCGAGTGCGCGTGCGCCTGCAGCATCCGGCGCGGGTCCGGCAGGCGGGCCGCTTCGGTGAACTCCGGCGCATTGATCACGTCGCCGCGGTAGCTCGGCAGGGTCACGCCGTCGCGGGTTTCGGTATCGGCCGAGCGCGGCTTGGCGTACTGCCCGGCGAAGCGCCCGACCCGGATCACCGGCTTGCGCATGCCGTGCACCAGCACCAGGCTCATCTGCAGCAGCACCTTCAGCCGGTTGGAGATGGTGGTGGATTCGCAGTCGCTGAAGTTCTCCGCGCAATCACCGCCCTGCAGCAGGAAGCGCTTGCCCTCCTGGGCCTCGGCCAGCTGCTGCTTGAGCGCCAGGATCTCCCAGGAGGTCACCAGCGGCGGCAGCCGCTTCAGCTCGTGCAGGGCGGCATCCAGCGCCAGCGGGTCCGGATAGGTCGGCAGCTGCAGCGCGGGCTTGCCACGCCAGCTCTCCGGCGACCAGGCAGCGTCGACAGCGGTCGCGGCGGGATCGGCTACGGGCGGGGCGGACAGGCTCATCACGGACTTCCGGGGTGTGGGGCCGGTCATGGTCGCAGAGCGCGCCCCCGACGCAAAGGGGCGGCCATGCCGGGCAAGGCTGAACGCCGAAGAAAGGCCACGGCGATCGGCCAGATCGCGCATGGTCCACCGGCGCGGGACAGGCGCATGATTTGTTACGGAGTAACACTCGCCAGGCCGGCCCCTCCTCCCTTTGCCCAGCCAAGCCATCCCCATGAAGCCCTCCCTGCTTGCTACCGGTATTGCTGTTTCCCTGGCCCTGACCGGCCTGCCCGCCCTCGCCGCCGCCCCCGCCAGCGGCGCCCCGGCCCCCGCGGTCACCGATCTGGACGCGGTCACCGTCAGCGCCCAGCTCGACCAGGCGCGCAACGCGCTGTCGCCGGATATCGGCAGCAGCCAGTACCAGATCACCGCCGAAGACATCCAGCACCTGCCGCTGGGCGCCTCCACCCCGTTGAACCAGGTGCTGCTGCAGGCGCCCGGGGTGGTCCAGGACTCCTACGGCGGCGTCCACGTGCGCGGCGACCACGCCAATCTCCAGTACCGGCTCAACGGCGTCCTGCTGCCCGAATCGATCTCCGGCTTCGGCCAGACCCTGGACGCCCGCGCGATCAAGAGCATCCGCCTGATGGACGGCGCCCTCCCCGCGCAGTTCGGCGAACGCACCGCCGCCGTGGTGGACATCACCACCCGCAGCGGCGCCGAGCTGGGCAATGGGGGCAGCGCCGGCCTCACCGCCGGCGCCTACGGCAAGCTCAACCCCAACGCCTCGTGGTGGGGCAGCCAGGGCCGCTGGAGTGGATACCTGACCGGCAACTACGACCAGAACCAGGCCGGCATGGAAAACCCCACCGCCTCGCGCAGGCCGGACCACGATGACACCCACCAGGGCAAGGCGTTTGCCGACCTGACCTACCTGGTCAACGAAGACACGCGCCTGAGCCTGTTCGCCGGCGTCTCCAACAACCGCTTCCAGATCCCGGTCAACCCTGGCCAGACGCCGCAGTTCGGCTACCTCGATACCGTCAACGCGGACTCGGCCGCGCTGGACGAGAACCAGCGCGAGACCACCCGCTTCGGCATGCTGGTGCTGCAGGGCTCGCTGGGCAGTACGGCGTACCAGGTCTCGGCCGGCCAGCGGTACAGCGACCTGTCCTTCCGCCCGGACCTCGCCGGCGACCTGATCTTCAACGGCGTCGCCTCGCAGGTGGAGCGCAGCAATCGCGCCGACACCGTGCAGGCCGATGTCTCCACTCCGCTCGGTGAAAACCACACGCTGCGCTATGGCCTGTACGTCAACGCCGAACGCGCCCGGGCCGGCAGCGACACCTGGGTGTTCCCGGTCGACGCCGACGGCCAGCAGGCCAGCACCACGCCACGGCGCATCCCGGAGGCGAGCGCCTTCAACGCCACCACCACCGCGGTCTACCTGCAGGACGAATGGCGGATCGGCGCGGACTGGACGGTCAACTACGGCCTGCGCGGCGACCGCTACACCGCCTTCGGTGGCACCGAAGGCCAGCTCAGCCCGCGCTTGGGCGTCGTCTGGAATGCCAGCGACAGCACCACCGTGCATGCCGGCTACGCGCGCTACTTCACCCCGCCGGCAAGCGAACTGGTGGCCAGCAGCGACATCGCCCTCTACGACGGCACCACCAACCAGCAACCGGCCGGTGGCAGCACCACCCCACTCTCCGAGCGCAGCGATTACTACGACATCGGCGTCTCCCAGCAGGTCGGCGAACACCTCACCCTCGGCCTGGACGCCTACGACCGCAAGGTCGACCGCCTGCAGGACGAAGGCCAGTTCGGCGCCGCCTACATCTACTCCACCTTCAACTACCGCTTGGGCCACATCCACGGCGTCGAGTTCAGCGCCGACTACAGCCACGGTCCGCTCAGCGCCTACATCAACGCCGCCTACAACAAGGCCATGGGCAAGCAGGTCATCACCGGCCAGTACAACCTCGATCCCGAGGCACTGGCCTACGTCCAGAACAACTGGATCCACCTGGACCACGACCAGAAACTGACCTCGTCGGGCGGCATCAGCTACGCCTTCGCCGGCCACAACCGGCTGGGCGCCGACTACGTGTTCGGCAGCGGCCTGCGCTCGGACACCGACGGCGTCCCCAACGGCGGCGAACTCCCCGCCTACCTCCAGCTCAACCTCAGCGCGGCCCACGACTTCAACGCCGACAGCGGCCACCCGCTGCACGCACAGCTCGCCCTGGTCAACGCACTGGACCGCAGCTACCCACTGCGCGACGGCGGCGGCATCGGCGTCTTCGCCCCACAATGGGGCCCCCGCCGCGGCGCCTACCTCAGCCTGCAGCAGGACTTCTGAGCGGAGCCCTGACCGCCGCACCCGACCTGGCCGCGCAACGCGTGCCAGGTCGGGTGGCGGATCTGACCGGCCTCAGTGGCGCCGACGTGCACGGAACGCCGTCACCAGCGCCCACACCGCCAACGCCGCAAACCACACCAGGCTCCACATCGGCATCGTCAGGCCCAGGAACTGCCAATCGATATTGCCGCAGTTGCCGGTACCGGTCAGCACCGTCCGGAACACCTCGAACGGCCCCATCGTCTCACTGAGGAAGCTCAACGGCGGCCCACAGCTCGAGCCCATGTCCTGCGGCAGCAGCTGCACATACACATGCCGGCCGGCAATGCCGATCCCGACCGCCGCCGCGATGAAAGCCAGCACCCCATACGTCTTCCGCCCAGCCGGATCGCGCGGACCATGCAGCGCCCCGATCAGGAACAGCAGGCCCAGCGCCGCGAACGCAATCCGCTGGAAAATGCACAACGGACACGGCTCCAGCCCCATCTTCAACTGCAGGAAGATCGCATACCCCAACAGCGCCGCGCAGACCAGGAACCCCAGCAGGAACTGGGCGCGGAAACTCCAACGCAATGGATTCATTGCCAACACTCGTGAAAGTCCAGGCCCCAAGATTAACAGGGCCGTGACCGCCCACGTCCATGCGCACCTGCCGACCATCGGCGCAGCGGACCGGACAGCGTGTTCCGTACACCAAGCGGAACCACCCGAACGTAGCGACGGTACTGCGGAGCCGGCCAGCGGCCGGCACTACCCACGCATCGAGAGGCGCATGCTCCGCTTCACCCCATGCGCACCGACCATGTATGCAGGCGTTGGCGCGGGTGGGTTGGCGGGACCATGAGCGCCATGGATGGCGCGACATGAGCCTCCATGGATGGATTCACGGCGTGTCCCGCCAACCCACCCGCGCCGACGCCCCCCCCGCATCGCTCGCGGCAGCATGCGGTTGCGGTTGCGGTTGCGGTTGCCGTCGCCGTCCCCGTCCCCGTCCCCGTCCCCGTCCCCGTCCCCGTCGCGATGATCCAACCCCCGGAAACGGAAAAACCCGGCACAAGGCCGGGTTCTTCACCGAATTACGGGTGTAGCTCGAAGATTACTCTTCGACGGCCTCAGCCACGGCAGCCGGACGATCGACCAGCTCCACGTAAGCCATCGGCGCATTGTCGCCAGCGCGGAAACCGCACTTCAGCAGACGCAGGTAACCGCCCGGACGGGTCGCGTAACGCGGGCCCAGGGTGGTGAACAGATTGCCAACGGCTTCGTTGTCGCGCAGGCGAGCGAACGCCAGACGACGGTTGGCAACCGAATCAACCTTGGCCAGGGTGATCAGCGGCTCGGCAACGCGGCGCAGTTCCTTGGCCTTCGGCAGGGTGGTCTTGATCAGCTCGTGCTTGAACAGCGACGCAGCCATGTTCTTGAACATCGCTTCGCGATGGGCGCTGGTACGGTTGAACTTACGACCGGACTTCATATGACGCATGACGGTGATTCCTGAAGTGAATGTTGGATCGGTTGGGTATCGCTGTCGCCATCCTGGCGTTGCTGCTTGGACTGCGGATGGTCCGGTGCCAGCCGTCCTGGCTGGCCGTCACCGCAGGCTATCGACCTGTCGGTGCGGGGTGTTGCGGGTGAAGCCCCCGCACCCGAAGGTGCGGGGTCAAGCATCTTGCGTAGCGCTGGATCAGCCGAGCATGCCGTGCTGGGCGACACCGGCCGGCGGCCAGTTCTCCAGCTTCATGCCAAGCGAAAGACCGCGCTGTGCGAGGACTTCCTTGATCTCGGTCAGCGACTTCTTGCCGAGGTTCGGGGTCTTGAGCAGCTCCACTTCGGTCTTCTGGATCAGATCGCCGATGTAATAGATGCTCTCTGCCTTGAGGCAGTTGGCCGAACGCACGGTCAGTTCCAGGTCGTCGATCGGGCGCAGCAGCACCGGATCCACGCCGTTGTTGGCCGGCTTGGCTGCACCGCGGTCGCGGTGGGTGAAGTCACCGAAGACCGACAGCTGATCGCTGAGGATGTCGGCGGCAGTGCGCACGGCTTCCTCGGCATCGATCGTGGCGTTGGTTTCGATGTCCAGCACCAGCTTGTCCAGATCGGTACGCTGTTCAACGCGGGCCGCTTCCACCGAATAGGCGACGCGACGGACCGGCGAGAACGAGGCGTCCAGAACCAGACGGCCGATGGCACGGGTTTCTTCATCCGGACGACGACGGGCAGCAGCCGGCTGATAGCCGAAACCGCGCTCGACCTTCAGACGCATGTTGATCGCCACATCCTTGGTGAGATGGCAGATCACATGATCCGGATTGAGGATCTCGGTGTTATGGTCGATCTTGATATCGGCAGCGGTCACGACACCCGGACCCTGCTTGGACAGCGACAGCGTAGCGTTGTCACCGGTATGCATGCGGATGGCCACATCCTTCAGGTTGAGCAGGACTTCCAGCACGTCCTCCTGCAAGCCTTCAAGCGTGGTGTACTCGTGCAGTACGCCATCGATTTCCACTTCGGTGATGGCGAAGCCCGGGATGGACGACAGCAGCACGCGACGCAGGGCGTTGCCCAGCGTATGCCCGTAACCACGCTCCAAGGGTTCGATGACGACCTTGGCGCGGGTATCGGTAAGGCGTTCGATCTGCGGACCGCGAGGACGCAGAACCTGGTTGGCGGTAACCGTCATGTTGCGGGTTCTCCTGCGAACCTCCGGTGTGACCCGGAGGTTCTCCAATGTGAATTACTTCGAATACAACTCGACGATCAGCGCTTCGTTGATATCCGCAGGCAGGTCCGAACGATCCGGCACGGCCTTGAAGATGCCGGCGAACTTGCCGGAATCCACTTCAACCCACGACGGACGCAGGTCATGCGTGGCAGACACGGTCAGGGCTTCCTGGACGCGCAGCTGCTTGGCAGCCTTCTCGGACAGAGCGACGGCGTCGCCAGCCTTGACCTGGTACGAAGCCAGGTTGACCGACTTGCCGTTCACGGTGACACCGCGGTGCGAGACCAGCTGACGGGCAGCCGGACGGGTCACTGCGAAGCCCATGCGGTAAACGACGTTGTCAAGACGGGTTTCCAGCAACTGCAGCAGGTTCTCGCCGGTGTTGCCCTTCTTGGTCGAGGCCTTCTTGTAGTAGTTGCGGAACTGACGCTCCAGCAGACCGTAGATACGCTTGACCTTCTGCTTTTCACGCAGCTGGGTAGCGTAGTCGGACAGCTTGCCCTTACGGGCAGTGGCGCCGTGCTGGCCGGGCTTCTGCTCCAGCTTGCACTTGGAGTCCAGCGCGCGCGCCGGGCTCTTGAGGGAAAGGTCGGCGCCTTCGCGGCGGGCGAGCTTACAGGTAGGACCGATATAACGAGCCATTTCTTATCGCTCCTTTAGACGCGACGCTTCTTCGGCGGACGGCACCCGTTGTGCGGGATTGGCGTCACGTCGATGATGTTGGTGATCTTGTAGCCCACGTTGTTCAGCGAGCGCACGGCCGACTCACGACCCGGACCCGGGCCCTTGATGCGGACTTCCAGGGACTTGACGCCGTAGTCGAGCGCGGCACGGCCGGCCTTCTCGGCAGCCACCTGGGCAGCGAACGGGGTGGACTTACGCGAACCGCGGAAGCCAGCGCCACCGGAGGTCGCCCACGACAGAGCATTGCCCTGACGGTCGGTGATGGTCACGATGGTGTTGTTGAAAGAAGCGTGGACGTGGGCGACGCCGTCAGTGACGACGCGCTTGATCTTCTTCTTGGTCTTAGCGACGGGCTTAGCCATTTCTTAGGTCCCTTACTTCCTGATCGCCTTGCGCGGGCCCTTGCGGGTGCGGGCGTTGGTACGGGTGCGCTGGCCACGAAGCGGCAGACCGCGACGGTGACGCAGACCGCGGTAGCAGCCCAGATCCATCAGGCGCTTGATCGCGATACCGATTTCACGGCGCAGATCGCCTTCCACGATGTACTTGCCGACTTCGAGACGCAGACGCTCGATTTCCGGCTCCGACAGATCGCGGATCTTGGTGGTCGAGGTCACGCCTGCGGCGTCGCAGACCTTCTTCGAACGGGTACGGCCGATGCCGTAAATGCTTTGCAACCCGACCCAGACGTGCTTCTGGGCTGGCAGGTTGACGCCTGCAATACGCGCCATGACGCGGTTCTCCAGCTGAGTGATGGCCGACAGCGCACCATGGGCGCGCCAATCCGGCAGGATGGATCAAAAAATGAACGTGCGATTCTATCAAGGTCTCGGTTTACTTTGAAGCCCGTGGAACCTGGCGGTTCCATGGACCCGGCGTGGGGAGTGTGCCCATGCTCCGGCGCCGGATGTCGTTGACTGCAGAGGTTGCCCTCGCCGTCGCCTGCGCTACTCCCGCGCAGGACCACCACATCACACCCCCACCCGAAACCGCTGCGGGGGCCGCCCTTCGATTTGGAAGGCCAGTCCGGGAACCGGAGGGCCTTCGCAACAAGAAGACTAGTGTAACAGGTCAATCAGCCGCGGGCAAAACCGCCGCGGTTGCCGCCCTTCAGGTTGGCCTTCTTCAACAGGCTCTCATACTGGTGCGACATCAGGTGCGCCTGGATCTGGGCAATGAAGTCCATCACCACCACCACCACGATCAGCAGCGAGGTGCCGCCGAAGTAGAACGAGGCGCCGAGCTGGGTGCGCAGGATTTCCGGCAGCAGGCAGACGATCACCAGGTACAGCGAACCGGCCGCGGTCAGGCGGGTCAGCACGGCATCCACGTAGTCGGCGGTGGCTTTGCCCGGACGGATGCCCGGAATCAGCGCGCCCGACTTCTTCAGGTTGTCGGCGGTTTCCTGCGAGTTGAACACCAGCGCGGTGTAGAAGAACGCGAAACCACTGATCAGCGCGGCGAACACGATCATGTGCAGCGGCTCGCCCGGCCCTAGGGCATTGGCGACCTTCTGCAGCCACGTGGCCGAACTGGCCTGGCCGGACCACATGGCCAGCGTCGTCGGGAATGCCAGGATGCTCGAGGCGAAGATGGCCGGGATCACGCCCGCCATGTTCAGCTTCAGCGGCAGGAACGAGGTCTGGTTCATGTACGCGTTGCGGCCACCCTGGCGACGTGCGTAGTTCACCGTGATGCGGCGTTGGCCGCGCTCGACGAACACCACGAAGTAGGTGAAGGCCAGCACCACCAGCACGATCAGCAGCAGGGCGATGAAGCTCATGTTGCCGTCGCGGTAGGCTTCCACGGTGTGGATGACCGCGCCCGGCAGGCCGGCGACGATGCCGGCGAAGATGATCAGCGACACACCGTTGCCGATGCCGCGCTCGGTCACCTGCTCACCAACCCACATCAGGAAGATGGTACCGGCGGTCAGCGCGACGATGGCGGTGAGCACGAAGCCCATGCCCGGTGCGTAGACGACCGGGGCACCGCCCGGGGACACCTGGTTCTGCAGCGCCAGCGCGATGCTGCCGCCCTGCACCACCGCCAGGAACACGGCGCCGATGCGGGAATATTGGGTGATCTTGCGACGACCCGACTCACCTTCCTTCTGCATCGACTTCAATGCCGGGAAGATGTGGACCGCCAGCTGCATCACGATGGATGCCGAGATGTACGGCATCACGTTCAGCGCGAAAATGCTGAAACGGTGCAGGGCGCCGCCCGAGAACATGTTGAACATGTCCACGATGCCGCCGCCCTGCGCCTGCATGAGCGCAAGCATGGCATCGGGATTGACGCCAGGCACCGGCACATAACAGCCGATGCGGTAGACGATCAATGCCCCGATGACGAACAGCAGTCGCTGGCGGAGTTCCGTGAACTTGCCGAGCCCGCCGCCGAGGTTACCAATGCCAGCTTGCGCCATGTCTTACTCCTGTACGCTGCCGCCGGCAGCTTCGATCGCGGCCTTGGCACTGGCCGTTGCAGCGACGCCCTTCAGGGTGAAGGCCTTGGTCAGGTCACCCTTCATGACGATCTTGGCACGCTTAGCGGTGCTCGGGACCAGCTTGGCAGCGCGCAGCGCGGCAAAGTCGATCTCGCCAGCTTCCAGACGCTCAAGCTGGTAGGACAGCACTTCAGCAGTGTCCTTGGCGATCTTGGAACGGAAACCGACCTTCGGCAGACGACGCTGCATGGGGGTCTGGCCGCCTTCGAAGCCCGCCTTGATCTTGCCGCCACCCTTACGGGCGAACGAACCCTTGTGGCCGCGGCCGCAGGTCTTGCCCAGGCCGGAGCCGATACCACGACCGACGCGGGTACGCTCTTTGCGAGCGCCCGGTGCCGGGCTCAATTCATTCAGATGCATGGTCATTGGATTATTCCTCAACCTTGACGAGGTAGTGGACCTTGTTGATCAGACCGCGAACCTGCGGGCTGTCCTTCAGTTCACGCACATCGTTGAGCTTGTTCAGGCCCAGGGCACGCACCGACAGGCGGTGACGCGACTGGGTGCCACGCAGGCCAGCCACCAGGCGGACCTTGACGGTCTTGACGGTTTCATTAGCCATGGTTGAGATCCTCCACCTTCTTGCCGCGCTTGGCCGCGATGCGGGCCGGCGACTGCATTTCGCTCAGACCCTTCAGCGTGGCGCGAACCAGGTTGATCGGGTTGCGCGAACCGACGGCCTTGGCCAGCACGTTCTTGACACCAACGGCTTCCAGGACGGCGCGCATGGCACCACCGGCGATCACACCGGTACCTTCGGAGGCCGGCATCATGAACACGCGGGCTGCGCCGTGGCCGGACTTCACCGGGTGCCACAACGTGCCGTTGTTCAGATCGACATCGGCCAGGTTCTTGCGAGCCTGTTCCATCGACTTCTGGATGGCGACCGGCACTTCGCGCGCCTTGCCGTAACCGAAACCGACCTTGCCTGCGCCGTCACCGACCACGGTCAGTGCGGTGAAGGTGAACTGGCGACCGCCCTTGACGGTCTTGCTGACGCGGTTGACCGCGACCAGCTTCTCGATCATGCCGTCGTCGACTTTCTCTTCGCGGCGATCGCGATCGCGACCCCGCTGCTGACGTTCTTCTGCCATGTTGATTCCTTGATTGATTGAGTATGTACGGCTCAGGGCCGCTTATAGCTGTGAGATGGAGCGGTGATTCGAGAGCCCCTGCAGAAGAAGGACGTCGCCCGGCGCAACCCGCGCCGGCAGGCAGGTGGAAGCGGGGACCAGCCCCGCTTCCTTATCCCTTAGAACTGCAGGCCGCCTTCGCGGGCTGCATCAGCCAGTGCCTTGATGCGACCGTGGTAGCGGTAGCCCGAGCGGTCGAAAGCGACCTTCTCGATGCCCGCAGCCTTGGCGCGCTCGGCGACCAGCTTGCCGACCTTGGTGGCGGCGTCGCTGTTCTTGCCGTTCTTCAGGCCTTCCTTGACGTCGGCCTGGGTGGTGTTGGCCGACGCCAGCACCTTGGAGCCATCGGCGGTGAAGACCTGGGCGTACAGGTGCTGGCCGGTGCGCAGCACCGACAGGCGCGGCACGCCGAGCACACGGATGTGTGCACGGGTCGACTTGGCACGACGCAGACGAGCGATGTTCTTGTTCATGATCTTTTTCCTTGGAAAGCTGAGGACCTGAATTAGGCCTTCTTGGCTTCCTTACGAATGATGACTTCGCCGGCGTACTTCACACCCTTGCCCTTGTAGGGCTCCGGCGGACGGAAGCCACGGATCTTGGCGGCAACTTCGCCAACGCGCTGCTTGTCGGTGCCCTGGACCAGCACTTCGGTCTGGGTCGGGGTCGAGATGGTGATGCCTTCCGGCGCCACGAACAGGACCGGATGCGAGAACCCGAGCGACAGGTTCAGATCCTTGCCCTGCATGGCGGCACGGTAACCGACGCCGACCAGCTCAAGCTTGCGCTCGAAGCCTTCGGTGACGCCCTTGACCATGTTGGCCAGGATGGCGCGCACGGTGCCGGTGAGGGCGACCAGCGAGGCATCGTTGGCGGCCAGGGTGGCAACGCCGTTGTCGACAGTGATTTCAACGCCAGCAACCTTGACAAGCGACAGGGTGCCCTTCGGGCCCTTCACGCTGACGGATTCCGGCTGGATGTTCAGTTCAACGCCCTTGGGCAGGTTGACTGGCTTCTTGGCTACGCGGGACATAGTTGGTTCCTTCTCGCCTTAGGCCACGAAGCACAGGACTTCGCCGCCGACGCCCAACTGGCGCGCCTGCGCATCAGTCATGATGCCCTTGGAGGTGGAGATGATGGAGATACCCAGGCCGTTGAGGACCTTCGGCAGCTCGGACTTGCCACGGTACTGGCGCAGACCCGAACGCGAGAAGCGCTTCAGGGTCTCGATGACCGGCTTGCCCTCGAAATACTTCAGGACGATTTCAAGCTCGGCCTTGTTGTTCTCGATCTTGGTCACGCGCAGATCGGTGATGTAGCCTTCGGCCTTCAACACCTCTGCGATTGCCACCTTGATCTTGGACGACGGTGCTTTCACCGTCTGCTTGCCAACCGCGGCCGCATTCTTGATGCGTACCAGCAGGTCGGCGATGGGATCAGTCATGCTCATAGTCGATACCTTTGAGTGCACCGATATCCGCTTTCGCGAAAATCTTGTGTCTACCTGGAATGGGCCAGGGCCCGTCTTCACACACTGCTCACGCCTTGCGGGCGAGCAAGACGCGGGAGTATACGGCAAAAAGAGCCCGACTTGCGTCGGGCTCCCTTAATCCGGGATCAGGGCCGGTAAACCGGCCCCTCTCCCCTGCCCTGCACCGTGAAGGCGCCGGGCAGTTGAAGGGACGAATCCCTTACCAGCTGGCCTTGCGCAGGCCCGGCACGTCACCACGCATGGTGGCTTCGCGCAGCTTGTTGCGACCCAGGCCGAACTTGCTGTACACGCCACGCGGGCGGCCCGAGAGCTCGCAACGGTTGCGGTGACGGCTCGGCGACGAATCGCGCGGCAGCTTCTGCAGCTTGATGACGGCCTCGGCCTTTTCGTCGTACGAAGCGGTCGCGCTGGAGATGATCTTCTTCAGCTCTTCACGCTTGCCGGCGTACTTGACGGCCAGCTTCGCACGCTTGAGGTCGCGGTTGACCATGGAGGTCTTTGCCATTTCGGATTCCTCGACGTATCAGTTACGGAACGGGAACTTGAACGCTGCGAGCAGCGCCTTCGCTTCCGCATCGGTCTTGGCGGTGGTGGTGATGGCGATATCCATGCCGCGGATCGCGTCGACAGCGTCGAAGTCGATTTCCGGGAAGATGATCTGTTCCTTCACACCCATGTTGAAGTTGCCACGACCGTCGAAGGAACGACCCGACACACCACGGAAGTCGCGCACGCGCGGCAACGAGATGTTGATCAGACGGTCCATGAACTCGTACATCTTTTCACGACGCAGCGTGGTCTTGCAGCCGATCGGCCAACCATCGCGGATCTTGAACGATGCCACCGAGACGCGGGACTTGGTCACGATCGGCTTCTGACCGGAGACCTTGGCCATGTCGGCGACGGCATTTTCCAGGATCTTCTTGTTCGTGGCTGCTTCGCCGACACCCATGTTCAGGGTGACCTTGACCAGCTTCGGAACCTGCATCGGATTGGTGTAGCCGAACTGCTTCATCAGCGCCGGCACCACTTCTTCCTTGTAAAACTTTTCGAGACGGGTATTCATCAGCGCATCCTCAGGCGTCGAGCGCCTCACCGCTGGAGCGGAACACACGCAGTTTGCGTCCATCCTCCAGCACCTTGAAACCAACGCGTTCGCCCTTGCCCGAAGCCGGGTTCAGCACATTCACGTTGGAGATATGGATCGACGCTTCACGCTCGACCACGCCGCCGGCAACGCCTGCCTGCGGGTTCGGCTTGGTGTGGCGCTTGACGATGTTCACGTTGGCGACGATCACACGATCGCCGTCGACGCGGACGACTTCGCCCTGCTTGCCCTTGTCCTTGCCGGTGTTGACGACGACCTGGTCGCCCTTCTTGATACGGTTAGCCATGATTATCTCCTGTCGCTCACAGCACTTCGGGAGCGAGCGAGACGATCTTCATGAACTTCTCGGTACGAAGTTCACGCGTCACCGGTCCGAAGATGCGGGTGCCGATCGGCTCTTGCTTGTTGTTGAGCAGGACCGCAGCGTTGGCGTCGAAACGGATCAGCGAACCGTCGGCGCGACGCACACCCTTGCGGGTACGCACCACGACGGCGTCGAACACTTCACCCTTCTTGACCTTGCCGCGCGGGATCGCATCCTTCACGGTGACCTTGATGATGTCACCGATGTGGGCGTAGCGACGCTTGGAGCCGCCCAGCACCTTGATGCACATCACTTCCTTGGCACCGGAATTGTCCGCGACCTCGAGGTAGCTCTGCATCTGGATCATGATTCAGATCTCCTTATTGAGCCGCACGCGTGATGACTTCCACCACGCGCCAGTTCTTGGTCTTGGACATCGGAGCAATCTCGGTCACGCGGACGACATCACCTTCGTTGCAGGTGTTGTCGGCGTCGTGTGCATGGAGCTTGGTCGAACGCTTGATGTACTTGCCGTACAGGGCGTGCTTGACCAGGCGTTCCACCAGCACGGTGACCGTCTTGTCCATCTTGTTGCTGACGACACGGCCTTCGACCGTACGCAGCGTTTTGTTTTCAGTATTTTCGCTCATCGCGGCCATCCTTACTTGGTGCTGCCGAGCAGGGTCTTGACGCGAGCAATCTCGCGGCGAACCCGGCGGGTTTCGTGGGTCTTCGGCAGCTGGCCAGTGACCTGCTGCATACGGAGCGAGAACTGCTCCTTACGCAGGTCGATCAGGTGGCTCTTCAGGTCGTCAGCCGACTTTTCGCGAAGTTGTTTGATATCCATCAGAGCACCGTCCGGGTCACGAAAGTGGTGGTCACGGAGAGCTTGGCGGCCGCCAGGCGGAACGCCTCACGTGCCACGTCTTCCGCGACGCCTTCGATTTCATAGATCATGCGGCCGGGCTGGATCTGGGCTACCCAGTACTCCACGTTGCCCTTACCAGAACCCATTCGGACTTCGATGGGCTTCTTGGTGATCGGCTTGTCGGGGAACACTCGGATCCACATCTTGCCGCCGCGCTTGACGTAGCGGCTGATCGAGCGGCGGGCCGCTTCGATCTGACGCGCGGTCAGCTGACCATGAGCGGTTGCCTTCAGGCCGTATTCGCCGAAGCTGACAGCGTTGCCGCTCCAGCTCAGACCATCGTTACGGCCCTTGTGTACCTTGCGGTATTTGGTTCGCTTGGGTTGCAACATTGTCGTTACCTCGCTTCACGAGCCGGGCGCGACGGACGGTCACCGCGGTCGCCGCGATCGTTACGATCGTTGCGCGGGGAGTCGTCCTGCTTTTCCTGGCCAACCTGGGAGAAATCGAAGACTTCGCCCTTGTAGATCCAGACCTTGATGCCGATGATGCCGTAGGTCGTCTTGGCTTCAGCGAAGCCATAGTCGATGTCGGCACGCAGCGTATGCAGCGGCACGCGGCCTTCGCGGTACCACTCCGAACGGGCGATTTCCGCGCCGTTCAAGCGGCCACCGACGTTGACCTTGATGCCCAGGGCACCGAGGCGCATCGCATTGCCGACCGAACGCTTCATCGCGCGGCGGAACATGATGCGACGCTCCAGCTGCTGCGCGATCGACTCGGCAACCAGCTGTGCGTCCAGCTCGGGTTTACGCACTTCGGTGACGTTGATGTGCGCCGGGACGCCCATCATTTCGCTCACTTCCTTGCGCAGCTTCTCGATGTCCTCACCGCGCTTGCCGATCACCACGCCCGGACGGGCGGTGTGGATCGTCACGCGAGCGGTCTTTGCCGGACGCTCGATCAGGATCTTGCTGATGCCGGCCTGCGCAAGCTTCTTGCGCAGCATTTCCCGCACCTTCAGGTCGGCTGCCAGATAACCAGCGAACTCGGCCTTGTTGGCGTACCACTTGGAGTTCCAGTCCTTGGAAATGCCGAGGCGGATACCAATCGGATGAACTTTATGACCCATGGTGTTTTCCTTTCCGCTTACTTGCCGGCGCCCACAACCACAGTGATGTGGCTGGTGCGCTTGAGGATGCGGGTGCCGCGGCCTTTCGCCCGCGCCATGAAACGCTTCAGGGTCGGACCTTCATCTACCATGATGGTCTGTACCTTCAGCTCGTCGACGTCGGCGCCCTGGTTGTTCTCGGCGTTTGCAATAGCCGACTCCACCACCTTCTTGATCAGGTGGGCAGCCTTCTTGTCCGAGAACTTCAGCAGGTTGACCGCACGCTCGGCCGGCAGGCCACGCACCTGGTCAGCGACCAGGCGGGCTTTCTGCGCAGAGATGCGCGCGGAGCGCAGGATTGCTTTCGCTTCCATTGTCATCTCTCCTTACTTGCCCGACTTCTTGTCACCACCGTGACCCTTGAAGGTCCGGGTGATGGCAAATTCGCCGAGCTTGTGGCCGACCATGTTCTCGTTGACGAGCACCGGAACGTGGTTCTTACCGTTATGAACGGCGATGGTGACGCCTACCATTTCCGGCAGGATCATCGAACGGCGCGACCAGGTCTTGATCGGCTTCTTGCTACCCGCAGCGGCTTCCACCTTCTTGATGAGGTGGTGATCGACAAACGGGCCCTTCTTGAGTGAACGTGCCATGGTCGATTAGCCCCTACGATCGCGGACGATGAATTGCTGGGTGCGCTTGTTATGGCGCGTCTTGTAACCCTTGGTCGGGACACCCCACGGGGTGACCGGATGCGGGTTGCCCTGGCCGGCCTTCGCCTCACCACCGCCGTGCGGATGGTCAACCGGGTTCATGGCAGCACCACGAACGGTCGGGCGGACACCACGCCAGCGCTTGGCGCCAGCCTTGCCCAGCTTTTCCAGGTTGTGTTCGTCGTTGCCGACTTCACCGATGGTGGCGCGGCACTCGACCGGCACCTTACGCATTTCACCCGAGCGCAGGCGCAGGGTGGCGTAGATGCCTTCACGAGCGACGAGCTGCACGGCAGCGCCGGCGGCACGCGCGATCTGGGCACCCTTGCCCGGCTTCAGTTCGATGCCGTGGACAGTGGTACCGACCGGGATGTTGCGCAGCGGCAGGGTGTTACCGGTCTTGATCGGCGCATCCGAACCCGCGATCACCTGGTCACCGGCCTTCAGGCCCTTCGGTGCGATGATGTAGCGGCGTTCGCCGTCGACGTAGCACAGCAGGGCGATATGGGCGGTGCGGTTCGGATCGTATTCGATGCGTTCCACGCGCGCCGGAATGCCTTCCTTGTTGCGCTTGAAGTCGATGACACGGTAGTGCTGCTTGTGACCACCACCCACGTGACGGGTGGTGATGCGGCCGTGGTGGTTACGACCACCGGACTTGCTCTGCGGCTCCAGCAGCGCAGCATGCGGCGCGCCTTTGTGCAGATCGGGCGTGACCACGCGCACGGCCGAACGACGGCCGGGAGAAGTGGGTTTGAATTTCATCAATGGCATGGGATGGACCTCAGGCCTTGGCCGTTACATCGATGGACTGGCCATCGGCGAGACGCACGTACGCCTTGCGCCAATCGCCGCGGCGGCCGGTGCGGTTACGGAAGGACTTGTTCTTGCCCTTCACGTTCAGCACGTTGACCGACTCGACCTTGACGTCGAACAGCTGCTCAACCGCGGCCTTTACATCGGCCTTGGTGGCTTCGTTCGAAACTTCGAAGACATACTGGTTGGAATGTTCCTGCAGGCGCGCGGTCTTTTCGGAGACTCGCGGAGCGCGCAGCACGCTGAAGACTTTTTCGTTGCTGCTCATGCCAGCCACTCCTCGACCTTCTTGACCGCATCAGCGGTGATGACGACCGTGTCGGCACCGACCAGCGACACCGGGTCCAGGCCCTGCACGTCACGCACTTCCACGTAGGGAATGTTGCGGGCCGACAGGTACAGGTGCTCGGAAGCATCTTCGGTGACGATCAGCGGACGCTTGCCCACTTCCAGGCCGGCCAGCTTGGCGATCAACGACTTGGTGTTGGTCGCTTCGACATCGAAGGACTCCACGATCGTCAAACGGCCCTGGCGGTTCAGCTCGGACAGGATCGCGCACATGGCTGCACGGTACTGCTTGCGGTTGACCTTCTGCTCGAAGCTGCGCGGCTTGGCCGCGAAGGTGACACCACCGCCGACGAAGATCGGAGCCGTCAGTGCGCCATGACGCGCGCCGCCGCCCTTCTGCTTCTTCGACTTCTTGGTGGTACCAGCCACTTCAGAGCGAGTCTTCTGTGCCTTGGTGCCGGCGCGACCGGCGTTGCGGTAAGCAACGACGACCTGGTGAACCAGATCTTCGCTGAAATCGCGACCGAACACGGCATCGGAGACCGAGACCTTGTTGTTGCTACCCGTGATAACGAGTTCCATCGTCATCTCTCCTTATGCCTTGCTAGCCGGACGAACGATCACGTCACCACCCGCTGCGCCCGGAACGGCACCACGGATTGCGATCAGACCACGTTCGACATCGACCTTCACCACTTCAAGGTTCTGGGTGCTCTGCTGCACCGAACCCATGTGGCCGGACATCTTCTTACCCGGGAAAACACGACCCGGCGTCTGGCGCTGGCCCAAGGAACCCGGCGCGCGATGCGACAGCGAGTTACCGTGGGTTGCATCGCCCATACGGAAGTTGTAGCGCTTGATGGTGCCCTGGAAGCCCTTACCCTTGGTGACACCCTGGACGTCGACCTTCTGGCCAACTTCAAAGATGTCCGCCTTGACTTCGCCGCCAACGGCGAAATCGCCGAGCTGCGCGTCTTCAACGCGGAATTCCCACAGGCCACGGCCCGCGTCGACCTTCGCCTTGGCGAAGTGACCGGCTTCCGGCTTGTTGACCAGGGCAGCGCGACGCGCGCCGACGGTCACCTGCACGGCGCTGTAGCCGTCAGCTTCGACGGTCTTGATCTGCGCGATGCGGTTCGGGGTAGCTTCAATCAGGGTTACCGGGATGGCCTGGCCATCTTCGGTGAACACGCGGCTCATGCCAGCCTTGCGGCCCACGAAGCCCAACGAATATTTCTTCGTCATGGTCGTAGTCCTCAGGTCAGCTTGATCTGAACGTCGACGCCGGCAGCCAGTTCGAGCTTCATCAGCGCGTCCACGGTCTTGTCGTTCGGGTCAACGATATCGAGCACGCGCTTATGCGTGCGGGTCTCGTACTGGTCACGCGCGTCTTTGTCGACGTGCGGCGAGACGAGAATGGTGTAACGCTCGATCTTGGTCGGCAGGGGGATCGGGCCACGCACTTGCGCGCCGGTCCGCTTTGCCGTTTCTACGATCTCGCTGGCCGAACGGTCGATCAAACGATGATCGAACGCCTTCAGCCGAATCCGGATCTTTTGGTCCGCCATGACGGTGGGTTCCTTCGTTAAAAGAGCGACGGACAAGGCCTCTGGGTTGCCTTGTCCCATGAATATCCTGAATGCAGACGCCGCACATTCCTGCGCGGCGACAAGATCTTTCCGTAGACCTCAAAAATCGAGGCAGACCGGTCTCCCGATCTGCCCAGACAAAAAGTATAGCGCGCATACAAGTTGGCAGTCAACAGGGGTACTGTTGACAAAGCCTGAATGGCGCGACCCTTCCTGGTCTGGGGAACACGAGGAGCATCCTGCGCCTCTTTTCCCGTTTGGTTACGCCCCGATGCCCTACCCAGGCAACATCGGGGCGCAGATTCTAGCAGATTACGCGATGATCTTGGAGACCACGCCGGCGCCGACGGTACGGCCGCCTTCGCGGATCGCGAAGCGCAGGCCTTCATCCATGGCGACCGGGTTGATCAGGGTGACAACCATCTTCACGTTGTCGCCCGGCATCACCATTTCCACACCTTCCGGCAGTTCGCAAGCGCCGGTGATGTCGGTGGTACGGAAGTAGAACTGCGGACGGTAGCCCTTGAAGAACGGGGTGTGACGGCCGCCTTCGTCCTTGGACAGCACGTACACTTCGGCGTCGAAGGTGGTGTGCGGCTTGATCGAACCCGGCTTGGCCAGGACCTGGCCACGCTCGACGTCGTCACGCTTGGTGCCGCGCAGCAGCAGACCGGCGTTGTCGCCTGCCTGACCCTGGTCGAGCAGCTTGCGGAACATTTCCACGCCGGTGACAGTGGTCTTCTGGACCGGACGGATACCGACGATTTCGATTTCTTCGCCGACCTTGATCACGCCGCGCTCGATACGACCGGTCACCACGGTGCCGCGGCCCGAGATCGAGAACACGTCTTCCACCGGCATCAGGAACGGCTTGTCGATGTCGCGCTCCGGGGTCGGGATCCAGCTGTCGAGAGCCTCGACCAGCTTGATCACGGCCGGCACGCCGATGTCGCTCTGGTCGCCTTCCAGCGCCAGGCGGGCCGAACCCGAGATGATCGGGGTGTCGTCACCCGGGAAGTCGTACTTGCTCAGCAGCTCGCGGACTTCCATTTCGACCAGTTCCAGCAGCTCGGCGTCATCAACCATGTCTGCCTTGTTCAGGAAGACGACGATGTACGGCACGCCGACCTGACGCGAGAGCAGGATGTGCTCACGGGTCTGCGGCATCGGGCCGTCAGCAGCCGAACAGACCAGGATCGCGCCGTCCATCTGGGCAGCACCGGTGATCATGTTCTTGACGTAGTCAGCATGGCCCGGGCAATCGACGTGGGCGTAATGACGTTCGGTGGATTCGTACTCGACGTGTGCGGTCGAGATCGTGATGCCACGTGCCTTTTCTTCCGGCGCGGCGTCGATCGAGGAGTAATCCTTGAACTCGCCACCGAAGCGCTCGGCACCGATCTTGGTCAGTGCAGCGGTCAGCGTGGTCTTGCCGTGATCGACGTGACCGATAGTGCCGACGTTGACGTGCGGCTTGGTGCGCTCGAACTTACCCTTTGCCATTGTTGTATACCTTGGATATCAGAAAAGAATGAGGTGGAGTCCTGAGCTTATGCTCAGGACTTCTTGACCACGGATTCGGCGATGTTCGACGGAGCCGGCTCGTAATGGTCGAATTCCATCGTGAACGTTGCACGACCCTGGGTCTGCGAACGCAGCGAGGTCGCGTAGCCGAACATTTCACCCAGCGGAATCATCGCATTGATGATTTCAGCCGAACCGTCACCGGTCACGCTCGAACCCTGCAGCATGCCGCGACGACGGCTGACGTCGCCCATCACGTCACCCTGATAGTCGCTCGGGGTCACGATCTCGACCTTCATGATCGGCTCCAGCAGGACCGGCTTGGCCTTGGAGAAGCCCTGCTTGAAGGCCATCGAGGCGGCCAGCTTGAACGCCATTTCCGAGGAGTCGACGTCGTGGTACGAGCCGAACACCAGCTTGACCTTGACGTCCACGACCGGGAAGCCCGCCAGCGGACCGCTGGTGATGGTTTCGCGCAGGCCCTTTTCGATCGACGGAATGAATTCCTTCGGAATCACGCCGCCGGTGATGTCGTTGATGAACAGGAAGTCGTCCTTGATCAGCGGCCCGATCTTCGGGTCGGCACGATCTTCGGCGGTGATCGGCGACAGCTCGATCACGACGTGACCGTACTGACCCTTACCACCGGACTGCTTGGCGTGCTTGTAGTCCGACTTGACGTCCGCGGCCTGGATGGTTTCGCGGTACGCAACCTGCGGCTTGCCGACGTTGGCTTCAACGTTGAACTCGCGCTTCATGCGATCCACGATGATGTCCAGGTGCAGCTCGCCCATGCCCGAGATGATGGTCTGGCCGGATTCTTCGTCGGTCTTGACGCGGAACGACGGATCTTCCTGGGCCAGACGGCCGAGGGCCAGACCCATCTTTTCCTGGTCGGACTTGGTCTTCGGTTCGACGGCCATCGAGATGACCGGCTCCGGGAACACCATGCGCTCCAGGATGATCGGGTGGTCCTGCGAGCACAGGGTGTCACCGGTGGTGGTGTCCTTCAGACCCACCGCCGCGGCGATGTCACCGGCCAGCACTTCCTTGATCTCTTCGCGATCGTTGGAATGCATCTGCAGGATGCGGCCGATGCGCTCCTTCTTGCCCTTCACCGAGTTCAGCAGCTGGTCGCCGGCATTCAGCGTGCCCGAGTAGACACGGAAGAAGGTCAGCGCGCCGACGAACGGGTCGGTGATGATCTTGAAGGCCAGCGCCGAGAACGGTGCCTTGTCATCGGACTTGCGGCTCAGGGCGATGGTTTCATCGTCCACGTCGGTACCGGTCACGTCCGGCACGTCGATCGGCGACGGCAGCAACTGCACCACGCCGTCCAGCATGGCCTGCACGCCCTTGTTCTTGAACGCCGAGCCGCAGTACATCGGCACGATGTCGGTGGCCAGGGTGCGCACGCGCAGGGCTTCGACGATTTCGGCCTCGGTCAGCTCTTCGCCGCCCAGGTACTTTTCCATCAGCTCTTCGCTGGCTTCAGCCGCGGCTTCGATCATGTAGGTGCGGGCCTCTTCGGCCTCCGCCTGCATGTCCGCCGGGATCTCCAGGTACTCGAACTTCATGCCCTGCGAGGCTTCATCCCAATGGATGGCCTTCATCTTGATCAGGTCGACGACGCCCTTGAAGTTGTCTTCAGCGCCGATCGGCAGCTGCATCGGCACCGCGACGGCACCCAGCTTGGCCTTCAGCTGGCCAACGACCTTGGTGAAGTTCGCGCCGGTGCGGTCCATCTTGTTGACGAACGCGATGCGCGGCACCTTGTAACGGTTGGCCTGGCGCCACACGGTTTCCGACTGCGGCTGCACGCCACCAACGGCGCACAGCACGAAGACGGCACCGTCAAGCACGCGCAGCGAGCGCTCCACTTCGATGGTGAAGTCGACGTGTCCGGGGGTGTCGATGATGTTGAAGCGGTGCTCCGGCAGGGACTTGTCCATGCCCTTCCAGAACGCGGTGGTGGCAGCGGACTGGATCGTGATGCCACGCTCCTGCTCCTGCTCCATCCAGTCCATGGTGGCAGCGCCGTCGTGCACTTCACCGATTTTGTGGCTCTTGCCGGTGTAGAACAGGATGCGCTCGGACGTGGTGGTCTTGCCGGCATCGATGTGGGCCATGATGCCGAAATTGCGGTAACGCTCGATGGGAGTGGTGCGGGCCACGGGAGCCTCTCGATTTCTTGGAATTCGGATGGCCGAACGCCGCCTTTCGGCGGCCTTCGGATTGGCGCGACACCCCAGGTGCCGCGGGGCAGCACCTAGATGGTGCTGCCGTGCCTGTTTTGCAAGGCCGTCAAACTCACCAGCGGTAGTGGGCGAATGCCTTGTTGGCTTCGGCCATGCGGTGGGTTTCTTCGCGCTTCTTGATGGCGCCACCACGATTTTCCGAGGCGTCCAGCAGTTCGGCAGCCAGCTTCTTCGGCATGGTGTTCTCACCACGCTTGCGAGCCGAGTCGATCAGCCAACGCATGGCCAGGGCCATCTTGCGCGACGAACGCACTTCGACCGGCACCTGGTAGGTCGCACCACCGACACGGCGGGACTTGACTTCGACCGACGGAGCCACGTTTTCCAGAGCCTTCTGAACCAGCTCGACGGAATTCGGGTTCTTTTCGCCGATCACGTCCATGGCACCGTAGACGATCTTTTCAGCGACCGACTTCTTGCCGCTCAGCATCACCATATTGATGAAACGAGCGATGGTTTCACTTCCGTGCTTCGGATCCGGCAGGACAGAGCGCTGCGGCGTATTACCTTTACGAGACATGTGTACTTTCCCTTAGCTCTTCGGACGCTTGGCGCCGTACTTGGAACGGCCCTGGCGACGCTTGGCAACGCCGGAGGCGTCCAGCGAGCCACGCACGGTGTGGTAACGCACACCCGGCAGATCCTTGACGCGGCCGCCACGGATCAGGACCACGGAGTGTTCCTGCAGGTTGTGGCCTTCGCCGCCGATGTAGCTAATCACTTCTTCCTGGTTGGTCAGGCGAACCTTGGCAACCTTGCGAAGCGCCGAGTTCGGCTTCTTCGGAGTGGTGGTGTACACGCGCGTGCAGACACCACGGCGCTGGGGGCACTTATCGAGCGCCGGGGAGGCACTCTTATAAGTGGTTGCCTGCCGCGGCTTGCGGACAAGCTGATTGATCGTCGCCATCAGTATGTTCTTCTGAGAGAGGCCAATGAAAAGACTGGCCATGAATGCGGAAATGTGCGAGCAGGCGAAAGACCGGCCTGCTGAGACAGACGATTGTAGCAACCCGGCGAAAACGCAGTCAAATGCGCACGCGCCAAGCCAGCCCTGATCCCGGGCCGTTACAGGGGAGCCTTTTCCATGCCCCCCGTTCAGGTTGTCAAGCCGGTCCGTTGAAAGACCGGCGGGCATCCTACCTCATCGGCAGGCATCCGGCCAGTGGCCGGTGCCGTCGATTTGCCGGGAAGGGGCCGACCGGAGTCGGCGCCCTGCCCTGCCGCGGTCCCGGCCGGAGCCGGGACTGCGTATTACTCGTCGCTGCCCGGAGCCTGTTCAGCTTCGGTCGGCTCGACCGCCACGGCGGCCACTGCGGCCACTTCAGCCACGGCCGGCGTGCTGCCGGACAGGGTCTGCATTTCCGAGTCGGTCAGCCCGGAGGCGTTGCGACGTCGGTTGGCGTGGTACGCAAGGCCCGTACCGGCCGGGATCAGACGGCCGACGATGACGTTTTCCTTCAGGCCGCGCAGGTTGTCCGAGGTGCCGCGAACAGCCGCTTCGGTCAGCACGCGGGTGGTTTCCTGGAACGACGCCGCCGAGATGAACGACTCGGTCGCCAGCGAAGCCTTGGTGATACCCAGCAGGACCGGATCGAAACGGGCCGGCAGCTCGTTGCGGGTGGCCAGGCGGGCATTTTCCTCGATGACGCGCTGGCGCTCGGCCTGCTCGCCATTCAGGAACTTGCTGGTGCCCTGGTCGGTGATCTCGACCTTGCGCAGCATCTGGCGGGTGATCACCTCGATGTGCTTGTCGTTGATCTTCACGCCCTGCAGGCGGTACACGTCCTGGATTTCCTTGACCAGGTAGGCCGCCAGCGGTTCGACACCCAGCAGACGCAGGATGTCCTGCGGGCTCGGCTCGCCGTCCACGATGGTTTCGCCCTTGGTCACGTGCTCGCCTTCGAACACGATCACCTGACGGTACTTCGGGATCAGCTCTTCGTGTTCCGAACCATCGGTGTCCTTGATGATCAGGCGCTGCTTGCCCTTGGTGTCCTTGCCGAAGCTGATGATGCCCGAACGCTCGGCCAGGATCGCCGGATCCTTCGGCTTGCGTGCTTCGAACAGATCGGCGACGCGCGGCAGACCACCGGTGATGTCGCGGGTCTTGGACGCTTCCTGCGGGATCTTGGCGACCACGTCACCCACGCCGACGGCGGCGCCGTCCTGCAGGTTGACGATCGAGCGCGGCGGCAGCAGGTACTGCGCCGGCAGATCCGTGTTCGGAATGGTCAGATCGTTGCCGTTCTTGTCCACGATGCGCACGATCGGGCGCAGGTCCTTCGCCTGCGAACCACGACGCTTCGGATCGGTGATTTCACGCGATGCCAGGCCGGTCAGTTCGTCGGTCTTCTCGATGACGGTGACGCCGTCGATGAAGTCGATGAAGCGGATGAAACCTGCCACTTCCGACACGATCGGGTGGTTATGCGGGTCCCAGTTGGCCACGGTCTGGCCAGCCTTGACCGCATCGCCGTCCTTGGACGTGATGGTCGCGCCGTACGGCAGCTTGTAACGCTCACGCTCACGGCCGTGGGCATCGAGCACCGACATTTCGCCCGAACGCGAGACCGCCACCAGCGAACCGCTGGCGTGCTCGACCGACTTCAGGTTGTTGAACTTCACCGAACCGGTGGTCTTGACGGTGATGTTGTCGACCGCAGCAGCTCGCGACGCCGCACCACCGATGTGGAACGTACGCATGGTCAGCTGGGTACCCGGCTCACCGATCGACTGCGCGGCGATGACGCCGACCGCTTCGCCGATGTTGACGATGTGGCCACGGGCCAGATCGCGACCGTAGCAGTGTGCGCAGACGCCGAACGGCGAGGCGCAGCTGATGGTCGAACGGACCTTGACCGACTGCACGGAAGCATCTTCCAGCTTGGCCACCCAGGCTTCGTCGAGCAGGGTGTTGCGGGTCACGATCGGATCTTCGTCGTTGCCCGGCAGGAACACGTCCTCGGCCACGACACGACCCAGCACGCGGTCCTTCAACGGCTCCACGACGTCGCCGCCTTCCACGATAGGGGTCATGGTCAGGCCTTCGGTGGTACCGCAATCCACCTCGGTGATGACCACGTCCTGCGCCACGTCGACCAGACGACGGGTCAGGTAACCCGAGTTCGCCGTCTTCAGCGCGGTATCGGCCAGACCCTTACGGGCACCGTGGGTGGAGTTGAAGTACTCCTGCACGTTCAGGCCTTCACGGAAGTTCGCCTTGATGGGCGTTTCGATGATCGAGCCATCCGGACGCGCCATCAGGCCGCGCATACCGGCCAGCTGACGGATCTGCGCCTGCGAACCACGCGCACCGGAGTCGGCCATGATGTACAGCGAGTTCATCGACTTCTGGTCGATGGTCTCGCCTTCGGCATTGACCACCTTCTCGGTACCGATGGTGTCCATCATCGCCTTGGCGATGCGCTCATTGGTGCGCGACCAGATGTCGACCACCTTGTTGTAGCGCTCGCCGGCGGTGACCAGGCCCGACTGGTACTGCTCCTGGATTTCCAGGACTTCGGCTTCGGCCTCGGTGAGGATGCCGCGCTTCTCGTCCGGGATCAGCATGTCGTCGATGCCGATCGACACGCCGGCGCGGGTGGCGTAGGCGAAGCCGGTGTACATCAGCTTGTCGGCGAACACGACCGTGTCCTTCAAGCCCAGCTGACGGTAGCTGGAGTTGATCAGGCGGCTGATGTTCTTCTTGGTCAGCTCGGTGTTGGCCAGCGCGAACGGCAGGCCTTCCGGCAGGATTTCAGCCAGCAGGGCGCGACCGATCGTGGTGTCCACGATCGAGGTCTTGTTCTGCTTGTTGCCTTCCTCGTCGGTCACCACTTCGGTGATGCGGACCTTGACGCGCGCGTGCAGTTCCACCACGCGGTTGTCGTAGGCGCGCTTGACTTCGGCGATGTTGGCGAAGGCCATGCCCTCGCCCTTCTTGTTCACCAGCGAGCGGGTCATGTAGTACAGACCCAGCACGACGTCCTGCGACGGCACGATGATCGGCTCGCCGTTGGCCGGCGACAGGATGTTGTTGGTGGACATCATCAGCGCACGCGCTTCCAGCTGGGCTTCCAGCGAGAGCGGCACGTGGACGGCCATCTGGTCACCGTCGAAGTCGGCGTTGAACGCGGTGCAGACCAGCGGGTGCAGCTGGATGGCCTTGCCTTCGATCAGGACCGGCTCGAACGCCTGGATGCCCAGACGGTGCAGGGTCGGCGCACGGTTCAGCATCACCGGATGTTCGCGGATGACCTCTTCCAGGATGTCCCAGACTTCGGCTTCTTCGCGCTCGACCAGCTTCTTGGCGGCCTTGATGGTGGTGGCCAGGCCACGACGCTGCAGCTTGGCGAAGACGAACGGCTTGAACAGCTCAAGCGCCATCTTCTTCGGCAGGCCGCACTGGTGCAGGCGCAGGTACGGACCGACCACGATGACCGAACGGCCCGAGTAGTCGACGCGCTTGCCCAGCAGGTTCTGGCGGAAGCGACCCTGCTTGCCCTTGATCATGTCGGCCAGCGACTTCAGCGGGCGCTTGTTGGTGCCGGTGATGGCACGGCCGCGACGGCCGTTGTCCAGCAGCGCATCGACCGATTCCTGCAGCATGCGCTTTTCATTGCGCACGATGATGTCCGGCGCGTTCAGCTCGAGCAGGCGACGCAGGCGGTTGTTGCGGTTGATGACGCGGCGGTACAGGTCGTTCAGATCGGAGGTCGCGAAGCGGCCACCGTCCAGCGGCACCAGCGGACGCAGGTCCGGCGGCAGCACCGGCAGCACGGTCATGACCATCCACTCCGGACGGTTGCCCGACTCGAGGAAGGCCTCGACCAGCTTGATGCGCTTGGTCAGTCGCTTGAGCTTGGTTTCCGAACCGGTGCTGGCGATTTCTTCGCGCAGGCGGGTCATTTCCGACTGCAGGTCGATCGTGCGCAGCAGCTCGTACACGGCCTCGGCGCCCATGGCGGCATCGAAGTCGTCGCCGTGTTCCTGGCGGGCCTGCAGGTACTGTTCTTCGGTCAGCAGCTGGCGGCGTTCCAGGGCGGTCAGGCCCGGCTCGGTCACCACGTAGGCTTCGAAGTACAGCACGCGCTCGATGTCACGCAGGGTCATGTCCAGCATCAGGCCGATGCGCGACGGCAGCGACTTGAGGAACCAGATGTGCGCGACCGGCGAGGCCAGGTCGATGTGACCCATGCGCTCGCGACGCACCTTGGCCAGGGTGACTTCGGTGCCGCACTTTTCGCAGACCACGCCGCGGTGCTTCATGCGCTTGTACTTGCCGCACAGGCACTCGTAGTCCTTGACCGGTCCGAAGATGGCGGCGCAGAACAGGCCGTCACGTTCCGGCTTGAACGTACGGTAGTTGATGGTTTCCGGCTTCTTCACTTCGCCGAAGGACCACGAACGGATCAGGTCCGGCGAGGCCAGCGCGATCTTGATCGCGTCGAAGTCCAGCGTCTGGCGCTGCTGGTTGAAGAGGTTGAGCAAGTCTTTCATGGTGTTTCTCCGAAAGGAGGAAATCTTGTCGATGGGGCTGTCGGTTCAGATCCGGCGGCGCGGCTGCCGGGGCAGCCGCGCCTGCACGATCAGTTGCCGTCCAGTTCCATGTTGATGGCCAGCGAGCGGATTTCCTTCACGAGCACGTTGAAGGATTCCGGCATGCCCGCGACCATCTCGTGCTCACCGTCGACGATGTTCTTGTACATCTGGTTGCGGCCCTGCACGTCATCGGACTTCACCGTCAGCATTTCCTGCAGGGTGTAGGCCGCGCCGTAGGCTTCCAGCGCCCAGACTTCCATTTCACCGAAGCGCTGGCCACCGAACTGCGCCTTGCCGCCCAGCGGCTGCTGGGTAACGAGCGAGTACGGGCCGGTCGAACGGGCGTGCATCTTGTCGTCGACCAGGTGGTTCAGCTTCAGGTAGTGCATGTAGCCCACGGTGGTGTGGCGATCGAATGCCTCACCGGTGCGGCCGTCATACAGCTGGGTCTGGCCGCTCAGCGGCAGGTCGGCCAGGGCAAGCATGTGCTTGATCTCGGCTTCGGTCGCACCGTCGAACACCGGCGTTGCCATCGGCACGCCGTCGGTCAGGTTGTCGGCCAGGCGCAGCAGCTCCTCGTCGCTGAACTGGGTCAGGTCGACGTGGTTGGCGTGCTGGGTCTTGTCGTGGTTGTAGACATCGTCCAGGAACTTGCGCAGGTCGCTGATCGCGGCCTGGGCTTCCAGCATGCCCTGGATCTTGCGACCCAGGCCCTTGGCGGCCCAGCCCAGATGCACTTCCAGAATCTGGCCGATGTTCATACGCGACGGCACGCCCAGCGGGTTCAGCACGATGTCCACGGTCTCGCCCGAGGCCATGTACGGCATGTCTTCGACCGGCACCACGTTGGAGACCACACCCTTGTTGCCATGGCGGCCTGCCATCTTGTCACCCGGCTGGATGCGACGCTTCACGGCCAGGAACACCTTGACCATCTTCAGCACGCCCGGCGCCAGGTCGTCGCCCGCGGTGATCTTGCCGCGCTTGTCGGCGAAGCGACGCTCGAATTCCTTCTCGTGCGCCTGGATCTGCTTCTGGGCGCGTTCGATGGCTTCCGAGGCGTCCTCATCCTTCATGCGCAGCACGAACCAGTCGGCCTTCTTCAGGCCGTCCAGGTAGGCGTCGGTAACGGTGTCGCCCTTCTTCAGGTTGGCACCGCCGTTGACCACCTTGCCCACGATCTGCGAGCGCAGACGGGCGTAGATGGCGCCTTCCAGGATGCGGAACTGGTCGTCGAAGTCCTTCTTGACGCGCTTGATTTCAGACTCTTCGATCTGACGGGCGCGCTTGTCCTTCTCGATGCCATCGCGGGTGAAGACCTGCACGTCGATGACGGTGCCGTCCATGCCCGGGGGCACGCGCAGCGAGCTGTCCTTCACGTCCGAGGCCTTCTCGCCGAAGATCGCGCGCAGCAGCTTCTCTTCCGGGGTCAGCTGGCTCTCGCCCTTCGGGGTGACCTTGCCGACCATGATGTCGCCGGCGCGGACTTCCGCACCGATGTACACCACGCCGCTCTCGTCCAGGCGGTTCAGTGCCTGCTCGGAGACGTTCGGGATGTCGGCGGAGATTTCCTCCGGCCCCAGCTTGGTGTCACGCGCGACGCAGGTCAGCTCTTCGATGTGGATCGTGGTGTAACGATCCTCTTCCACCACGCGCTCGGAGAGCAGGATGGAGTCTTCGAAGTTGTAGCCGTTCCACGGCATGAAGGCGATCAGCATGTTCTGGCCCAGGGCCAGTTCGCCGATGTCGGTGGACGGACCATCGGCCAGCACGTCGCCACGCGCCACCACGTTGCCCACTTCCACCAGCGGACGCTGGTTGATGCAGGTGTTCTGGTTGGAGCGGGTGTACTTGATCAGGTTGTAGATATCCACGCCGGCATCGCTCGCGTCGGTGATCTCCACTTCGTTGACCTTGACCACGATGCGGCCGGCGTCGATCTGCACGATCTCGCCGCCACGACGGGCGTTCACGGTCACACCCGAGTCACGGGCCACGGCGCGTTCGATACCGGTACCCACCAGCGGCTTCTGGGCACGCAGGGTCGGCACGGCCTGGCGCTGCATGTTGGCGCCCATCAGTGCGCGGTTGGCGTCATCGTGCTCCAGGAACGGGACGAGCGCGGCAGCGATCGACACGGTCTGCATCGGCGAGACGTCCATGAAGTGGACTTCTGCCGGCGGCTTGAGCAGCGACTCACCCTGGAAGCGGCACGGTACGAACTGCTCGGTGAGCATGCTCTTGGCATCGGTCAGGGCGTTGGCCTGGGCGATGACGTACTCGTTTTCTTCGATGGCCGACAGGAATTCGATCTCGTCGGACACCTTGCCGTCAGCGACCTTGCGGTACGGGGTCTCGAGGAAACCGTACTGATTGGTGCGGGCGTACACGGCCAGCGAGTTGATCAGGCCGATGTTCGGGCCTTCCGGCGTTTCGATGGTGCAGACGCGGCCGTAATGGGTCGGATGCACGTCGCGCACTTCGAAGCCGGCGCGTTCGCGGGTCAGACCGCCCGGACCCAGGGCCGAGACGCGACGCTTGTGCGTCACTTCCGACAGCGGGTTGTTCTGATCCATGAACTGCGACAGCTGCGAGGAGCCGAAGAACTCCTTGATGGCCGCGGCGACCGGCTTGGCGTTGATCAGCTCCTGCGGGGTCAGGCCTTCGGATTCGGCCATCGACAGGCGCTCCTTGACCGCGCGCTCGACGCGGACCAGGCCCACGCGGAACACGTTCTCGGCCATTTCACCGACCGAACGCACGCGACGGTTGCCCAGGTGATCGATGTCATCGACCACGCCACGACCGTTGCGGATCTCGGTCAGGACCTTGATCACGTCCAGGATGTCGGAGCTGTCAGCGTGCTCGGCGACCAGGCGCTTGGATTCTTCGTCGTTGCGCTCGCCGAAGTACTTGCGGTCGTAGAGCACGGCTTCGCCGGTGACAGCCTTGCGGCCGACACGGCGGTTGAACTTCATGCGGCCGACCGTGGACAGGTCGTAGCGCTCGAAGGTGAAGAACAGGTTGTGGAACAGGTTCTGCGCGGCGTCCTTGGTCGGCGGCTCGCCCGGACGCATCATGCGGTAGATCTCGACCAGGGCTTCCAGCTGGGTCTTGGTCGGATCGATGCGCAGGGTGTTGGACAGGTACGGGCCACGATCCAGATCGTTCACCCACAGGGTGCCCACGGCATCCACGCCGGCCTTGCGGAAGGCCTGCAGCTGCTCGTCGGTGATTTCGTCGTTGGCCTGGGCCAGCAGTTCACCGGTGTTGGCATCGACCACGTCGTGCGACAGGATGCGGCCGACGATGTAATCGTCCGGCACGGCCAGGGCGGCAATGCCCGAGGCTTCCAGCTGCTTGACGTGGCGCGCGGTGATGCGTTTGCCGGCTTCGACGATGACCTTGTCGCCATCGGCCAGGTCGAAGTTCAGGGTTTCGCCGCGCAGACGCTCGGCCACCAGTTCGAGCTGCACGCCTTCATCGGGGTTGATGTGGAACGTGTTGATCTCGAAGAACTCGGCCAGCATCTCTTCGTTGCTGTAACCCAGCGCACGCAGCAGGATCGACACCGGCAGCTTGCGGCGACGATCGATACGGGTGAACAGGGCGTCCTTCGGGTCGAACTCGAAGTCCAGCCAGGAGCCGCGGTACGGGATGATGCGGGCGCTGTACAGCAGCTTGCCCGAGCTGTGGGTCTTGCCACGGTCGTGGTCGAAGAACACACCCGGCGAACGGTGCAGCTGCGAGACGATCACGCGCTCGGTACCGTTCACGATGAAGGTGCCGTTGTCGGTCATCAGCGGGATTTCGCCGAGGTAGACCTCCTGCTCCTTCACGTACTTGATGGCCTTGGTCGACGACTCACGGTCGTAGATCACCAGGCGCACGGTCACGCGCAGCGGCGCGCCGTAGCTCATGCCGCGCTGGCGGCATTCGCGCTCGTCGAACACCGGATCGCCGAGCTTGTAGCCGACGTATTCCAGGGCAGCGTTGCCGCTGTAGCTGGAAATCGGGAACACCGACTTCAGGGCCGCATGCAGGCCGTGGTCCGTGCGCTTGGCCGGATCGACGTTTTCCTGCAGGAATTCACGGTAGGAATCGACCTGGATGGCAAGCAGGAACGGCACTTCGAGGATCGAGCGCTGCTTGCCGAAATCCTTGCGGATACGCTTCTTTTCGGTGAACGAATAAGACGTCATGAGGTATCACCTTGGCTGTGCGGATCGTGCGTCCACGACCCGAGGGGAAACTGAAATTGTCAGTTGGAAGTCGCTGGTATTGCCGGCACCAGCACGCCTTCTCCCGCTACTTCCAACTGCCAACTCGTCTGCATCCACTCCCCTGCCCGCGCGCCTGGGCGCCGCTGTGACCGGGGATGACCGCAGCCCGTGTTGGGCTCGTATTTCGGGTGTTGCGTGAAACGACCAAAGGCCGGGGGCTTACGCCCCCAGCCTTGGCTGCATCGCCGTGATTCGGTGGCGAGGCAAGGAACTGCTTACTTGACTTCGACAGTCGCGCCAGCAGCTTCCAGGTCCTTCTTGAACTTGGCAGCGTCGTCCTTCGAAGCGGCTTCCTTGATCATGCCGCCGGCTTCAGCCAGATCCTTCGCTTCCTTCAGGCCCAGGCCGGTGATGGCGCGGACAGCCTTGATGACTTCGACCTTCTTGTCGCCGGCCGACTTCAGGATGACGTCGAATTCGGTCTGCTCTTCAACAGCGGCAGCCGGGCCAGCAGCAGCAGCTGCGGCGACCGGAGCAGCGGCGGAGACGCCGAACTTCTCTTCGATGGCCTTGACCAGCTCCATCACTTCCATCAGGGACTTCTCGGCGATGGCGTCGACGATCTGTTCGTTGGTAAGGGACATTTTGATTACCTTTGGATAATTTTCTGGGTTGAGGTTCCGTTCGGAACCACGGAAACGTCGACTCAGGCGGTTTCGGCGACCGGCTCGGCAGCGTCAGCGGTTTCACCGCCACCCTGCTTGTCGGCCACGGCCTTGACGGCACGGGCGAACATCGTGGCCGGCTCGGCCAGGACGCGGGCCAGCATGGCCAGGGCCTGATCACGGGTCGGCAGCGAGGCCAGCACGTCGACATGGCCAGCCGGGAACAGTTCCCCGCCGATGGCCACGACCTTTGCCTGCAGCTTGTCGTTGGTCTTGGCAAAATCCTTGATCAGGCGACCGGCTGCGCCGGGCTCCTCGAGCGAGAACGCGTACAGCAGCGGACCGACGAGTGCGTCTTTGGCGCATTCGTATTCGGTACCTTCCACTGCACGTGCCGCCAGCGTGTTCTTGACAACTTTCAAGAAAACGCCGGTTTCGCGTGCCTGCTTGCGCATCGCGGTCATCTGGGAGACCGTGGTGCCAGCGTATTCGGCTGCGATCAAGGAGTGGGCCTTGGCGGCGACGTCTGCCAGCTCGGCGACTACTTCTTGCTTCTGGGACAGATTGAGAGCCATTGCACTCCTCCAATTGAACTCCGCTTACGGCTCCTGCCGTGTGCGGTCCTGGGCGGCGTCCGTCCTGGACACCGGGAACATCAGGTGATGTTCCAAGGGTGGGCCGTTCTAGACCTGGATGGCCAACCTGGGAGGACCCAGACGTGCGTAAACCAGAAAAACTCCAGAAGGGCACCATCTACGCAGGGTGATTCCCGAAGGAATCGATTAAGCGTTCGGTACTGCGCCGGCGGCGACTCCCTGCCAATGCGAGCATCCCTGCCCGTCGCCGGTATGTACTGACCGCGCCTGCGGTCTTTGACGGCTATCTCCGCAGGGCGAGCCCCACTCGGATTGCCTTCAAATATCGCGGGTACCGGACCGGGGCCCGGCACCCGCTTGAAACGATTACTTCAGCGACAGCGAGGACTGGTCGATGGTCACGCCCGGGCCCATCGTCGAGCTGACCGAAACCTTCTGCAGGTAGGTGCCCTTCGAGGTGGCCGGCTTGGCCTTGACCAGATCCATCAGCAGCGCCTGCAGGTTCAACTTCAGCGCGTCTTCGGCGAAGTCGGCCTTGCCGATGGTGCAATGGATGATGCCGGCCTTGTCGGTGCGGTAACGCACCTGACCCGACTTGGCATTCTTGACGGCTTCGCCCGGGTTGGCCGACACGGTGCCGACCTTCGGGTTCGGCATCAGGCCGCGCGGGCCGAGCACGGTGCCCAGCTTGCCCACGACGCGCATGGCGTCCGGGGTCGCGATGACGACGTCGTAGTTCAGATCGCCCGCCTGCATCTTCTCGGCCAGGTCGTCCATGCCCACGGCTTCGGCGCCAGCGGCCAGGGCTTCGTCAGCCTTGGCACCGGCCGGTGCGAAGACGGCAACGCGCACGCTCTTGCCGGTACCGGACGGCAGCACGGTGGAACCGCGCACCTGCTGGTCGGACTTCTTGGCGTCCACGCCCAGGCGCACAGCGACGTCGAAGGACTCGACGAACTTGGCCTTGGTAGCGGTCTTCAGGATCTTGATGGCGTCCTCGAAGGCATATGCCTTGCCCGGGACGACGGCGGCCTTGATGGCCTTCTCACGCTTGGTCTGTGCCATCTTCTTAACCCTCTACCACGAGGCCCATGGAACGGGCAGAACCGGCGATGGTGCGCACCGCGGCATCCAGATCGGCAGCCGTCAGGTCTGCTTCCTTGGTCTTGGCGATCTCTTCGAGCTGCTTGCGGGTCACCTTGCCCACCTTCTCGGTGTTCGGGCGCTTGGAGCCCGACGAGATGCCTGCAGCCTTCTTGAGCAGCACGGCAGCCGGGGTGCTCTTGGTGATGAAGGTGAAGGTACGGTCCGAGTAGGCCGTGATGATGACCGGCACCGGCAGACCCGGCTCCAGCTTCTGCGTGGCGGCATTGAAGGCCTTGCAGAATTCCATGATGTTCAGGCCACGCTGACCCAGCGCAGGACCGACCGGCGGCGAGGGGTTGGCCTGACCGGCCTTCACCTGCAGCTTGATGTAACCGACAACTTTCTTTGCCATGAGTATGCTCTCCGGGTGCTAGCGCCTTACGACAACAGGCTCCCCATCGGACCGGGAATCACGCGTCCCGGCATCGCGTTTTGAATTCACGCAGAAGGCCACCTCGCGGCGGCCCTTGCTTTTTGCCAGCTTCCTGGCAGGAAGCCGCGCACTATATCAGGTTTCTTCCGCCCTTGCCTCAAGGGCTGGCGGGCGCAGACTGTTCAGGTTCCGGGCGGCCGCCCGGAACCTTGCTGCCTCAGGCTCAGACGGCCTTTTCGACCTGGCCGAACTCGAGCTCCACCGGGGTGGCACGACCGAAGATCAGCACCGAGACGCGCAGACGGCTCTTCTCGTAGTTGACTTCCTCGACCACGCCGTTGAAGTCGTTGAACGGACCTTCGGTGACGCGGACCATCTGGCCCGGCTCGAACAGCACCTTCGGACGGGGCTTTTCCACACCTTCCTGAACGCGGTCCAGGATGGCGGCAGCCTCTTCATCACGGATCGGCAGCGGACGATCGGCGGTGCCGCCGATGAAGCCCATCACCTTGGAGGTGTCCTTGACCAGATGCCAGCTTTCGTTGTCGATGCGCGGGATCCCGTTTTCTTCGTGGGTCTCGATCTGGACCAGCACGTACCCCGGGAAGAACTTGCGCTCGGAACGGCGCTTCTGGCCGGCGCGCATCTCAACCACTTCCTCGGTCGGGACCAGGACGTCACCGAAGCGCTCCTGCATCTCGTCACGCACGATGCGATCGCGCAGAGCCTGCGCAACCGACTTTTCGAAGCCCGAATAGGCGTGAACGACGTACCAACGCTTCACTGGTTTCTCCTTATCGACCCAGGAACCACTGGGTCAATTTCTGAATCACGAAGTCAAATCCGCCCAGCAGCAGGCTGAGGATGATCACGACAACGATCACCACCCAGGTCATGCGAATGGCTTCCTGGCGCGTCGGCCAGACCACCTTGCGCAGTTCGAAACGCGATTCGGAAAGGAATTCCCGCGTGTCGCGACCCTTGCCGGTCAGCAGGAACACGCCGAGGCCGGCCACCAGGCCAACGACAACGGCCAGACCGCGAAGCGGACCGGCCCATGCACTCTGGGAGGCATGCTCAGGAGCACCGAACCAATACCAAGCAAAAAGACCCGCCAGCACCAGGATCGCTGCGACGGCGTACTTGACGATGTCACCCCCCGTGGAGGCGTTGTCTTTGGAATGCTCGATCTTGCTGTTCATCCGGCTCTGGCTACTGTGGCGGCATAGCCGCTGGAAGGGAGAAGTGGCACGCCAGGAGGGACTCGAACCCCCAACCTGCGGTTTTGGAGACCGCTGCTCTGCCAATTGAGCTACTGGCGTACTGAAAAAACTTGCCTTCCCTTAGACGGCGAAGGCGGACCGAGGTTCCCGGCCCGCCTTTCGCGAGACCGGCAGCGCTAAGCAACCGCCGGTAGTGCAAAAATTA
The DNA here is from genome assembly GCF_013409105.1 of Stenotrophomonas sp. JAI102. Classification (NCBI taxonomy): domain Bacteria; kingdom Pseudomonadati; phylum Pseudomonadota; class Gammaproteobacteria; order Lysobacterales; family Lysobacteraceae; genus Stenotrophomonas; species Stenotrophomonas sp. JAI102. The sequence continues at coordinate 198,420 of NZ_JACCCI010000004.1, read as the reverse complement.
CGCGATGATCTTGGAGACCACGCCGGCGCCGACGGTACGGCCGCCTTCGCGGATCGCGAAGCGCAGGCCTTCATCCATGGCGACCGGGTTGATCAGGGTGACAACCATCTTCACGTTGTCGCCCGGCATCACCATTTCCACACCTTCCGGCAGTTCGCAAGCGCCGGTGATGTCGGTGGTACGGAAGTAGAACTGCGGACGGTAGCCCTTGAAGAACGGGGTGTGACGGCCGCCTTCGTCCTTGGACAGCACGTACACTTCGGCGTCGAAGGTGGTGTGCGGCTTGATCGAACCCGGCTTGGCCAGGACCTGGCCACGCTCGACGTCGTCACGCTTGGTGCCGCGCAGCAGCAGACCGGCGTTGTCGCCTGCCTGACCCTGGTCGAGCAGCTTGCGGAACATTTCCACGCCGGTGACGGTGGTCTTCTGGACCGGACGGATACCGACGATTTCGATTTCTTCGCCGACCTTGATCACGCCGCGCTCGATACGACCGGTCACCACGGTGCCGCGGCCCGAGATCGAGAACACGTCTTCCACCGGCATCAGGAACGGCTTGTCGATGTCGCGCTCCGGGGTCGGGATCCAGCTGTCGAGAGCCTCGACCAGCTTGATCACGGCCGGCACGCCGATGTCGCTCTGGTCGCCTTCCAGCGCCAGGCGGGCCGAACCCGAGATGATCGGGGTGTCGTCGCCCGGGAAGTCGTACTTGCTCAGCAGCTCGCGGACTTCCATTTCAACCAGTTCCAGCAGCTCGGCGTCATCGACCATGTCTGCCTTGTTCAGGAAGACGACGATGTACGGCACGCCGACCTGACGCGAGAGCAGGATGTGCTCACGGGTCTGCGGCATCGGGCCGTCAGCAGCCGAACAGACCAGGATCGCGCCGTCCATCTGGGCAGCACCGGTGATCATGTTCTTGACGTAGTCAGCATGGCCCGGGCAATCGACGTGGGCGTAATGACGTTCGGTGGATTCGTACTCGACGTGTGCGGTCGAGATCGTGATGCCACGCGCCTTTTCTTCCGGCGCGGCGTCGATCGACGAGTAGTCCTTGAACTCACCGCCAAAGCGCTCGGCACCGATCTTGGTCAGTGCGGCGGTCAGCGTGGTCTTGCCGTGGTCAACGTGACCGATGGTGCCGACATTGACGTGCGGCTTGGTGCGCTCGAACTTACCCTTGGCCATGGCTGCTTATCTCGAAATCGTCTGAATTGGTGGCACTTAGATGGTGCTCACGAAAGGAATCGAACCTTCGACCTCCTCCTTACCAAGGAGGTGCTCTACCGACTGAGCTACGTGAGCGAGTTTTGTATTATGGCACGAATTTGAATATATTCAAACTCATTCAATGGAGCGGGAGACGGGGATCGAACCCGCACCATCAGCTTGGAAGGCTGAGGTTCTACCATTGAACTACTCCCGCATCGGAAGCTCTTGCCACAACATGAAACTGGTGGAGGGAGGTGGATTCGAACCACCGAAGGCGTAAGCCAGCAGATTTACAGTCTGCCCCCGTTGGCCGCTTGGGTATCCCTCCTTACCACCCTGTCCCGTGGCGCCGAAGCGTTTTCGGTGTGGGGTGGAAGAGCCGTGAATTTTGGGGATAAACGGGGGTTCTGTCAACAACCTTTTTGAATTTTTTCACATGAATTTCGAATTGCCCTGCCGGGACGGGCTATTGGCCCGGCAAGGCCAGGGTTTCGCTGGCGAAGATGGCCACGTGCGGCACGCCATCGGCACCGATCCAGCCGCGATACATGCCCTTGGTGTTGAACGGCGTCGCGGCGCGACCATCGGCGGAGAGCACGATCGCGCCACCATCGCCGCCGAGGGCGGGAATGCGCTCGTTGATCACCGCACGCCCGGCTTCCACCGGCCCCTGCTTGAGGTACTGCATGCGCGCGCAGATATCGTGCGCGGCCGCGGTGCGGATGTAGTACTCGCCCCAGCCCGTGCCGGACACCGCACACCCTGCATCGGCATAGGTGCCGGCGCCGATGATCGGTGAGTCGCCGACACGTCCATAACGCTTGTTGGTCATGCCGCCGGTGGAGGTGCCCGCGGCGAGCTTGCCGTCCTTGTCCAGTGCGACCGCGCCGACCGTGCCGAAGTGGCGCGCCGTTTCCAGATCCGCATGGGCCTGGCCGCTGGCCTCTTCCTTCAGCGCCTTCTGCAGCTGCTGCCAGCGCTTGTCGGTGCGGAAGTAGGACGGATCCACCAGGGTGATGCCCTGGCTGCTGGCGAACGCCTCGGCGCCCTGCCCGACCATCATCACGTGCGGAGAATGCTGCATCACCGCTTCGGCGAGCAGGACCGGATTGCGCACGCGCTGCACGCCGGCCACCGCGCCGGCCTTGAGCGTGGCGCCATCCATCAGCGAGGCATCCAGTTCATTGCGACCGTCGTGGGTGAAGACCGCCCCTTTGCCGGCATTGAAGCTGGGATCGTCCTCGAGCACGGTGATCGCCGCAGTAACGGCTTCCAGCGCCGGCCTGCCCGCCGCCAGTGCGGCATGCCCTTTCAACAGCGCCTGCTGCAGGGCCGCGCGCGCGGCTTTTTCCTCGGTGGGCGAGAGATCCTTGCGCTCCACCCCCGCTCCGCCATGGATGACCAGCACCGGCTCGGCGGCGGTGGCCGCCAGCGGGATCGACAGACACAGCGAGAGCAGCAACGCGCTTGGACGGGGCATGGGCAACGCACTCTGATGGGTGGGCCCCATCATGGCGACAGCGGCCCGGCGTGGGTAGACCGCTGTCGCCCGCGCAGGCGCCCGCCGCTGCGGGCAGAGAGCATGAAACGCAGGTGTAAGCGCTTCCACCCCGTGCCAGAGAAATTGGCAGTGGTCAACCTTGTAAAAAAGGCGTTAAATGCGCGCCGTCCATTCGCGAAATGTGAATGGGGGACAGGCCTCCCTCGAGGCCGACACTTTCTTCTCGAGAATTCTCATGCGTAAACAGGCGATGGCGTGGTCGATCCAGCTGGCGTTGATGGGTGTGGCCGCAACCGCGGCTGCCCAGACGTCCGCCCCCGGGGTGCAGCAACTGGATACGGTGCAGGTCACCGGCTCGCGCATCCCGCGCGCGCAGGTGGAGGGGCCGGCCCCCGTCACCGTCATCACCGCCGAGCAGATCCAGGCCAGCGGCTTCACCAGCGTGCCGGACGTGCTGCGCTCGATGACCCAGAACGGGGGTGAGACCCAGAGCCAGCAGTCCTCCAGCGGCGCGGACTTCTCCCCCGGTGCGCAGCAGGTCGACCTGCGCGGGCTCGGCCCCAACCACACCCTGGTGCTGGTCAACGGCCGCCGCATCGCCGATTTCCCGATGCCCTTCCAGGGCCGCAGCAACTTCACCGACGTCTCCAACATCCCGATCGGGATGATCGAGCGCATCGAAGTGCTGACCGGCAGCGCCTCGGCGATCTACGGCTCGGACGCCATCGCCGGCGTGGTCAACTTCATCCTGAAGAAGCAGGTCGATGGCACCACGGTCGACATGCGCATGGGCACCACCCGCGAAGGCGGCGGTGAGTCCTTCGACATGAGCATCGCCAGTGGCTTCGACGCCGGCCGCTTCAGCGCGGTCTACAGCCTGGAACTGCAGTCGCAGACGCCGCTGTGGGCGTATGAGCGCAGCCAGCAGGATTCCACCCTGGATGCACCGACCGAAAGCGCGCGCGCCGCGCGGCGCGCCTACCTGCGCACCGACTACAACGATGACTACCTCGATCCAGGCCAAGCAACCTGCGATGCGCTGGCCGGCCAGAACAACGGCAGCACCCAGTACGCCGAGCGTGCGCGCTACGGCTTCTACTGCGGCAGCGACCGGTCGATCGGCTACGGCACGATCCTGAGCAAGCGCCGCGGCGCCAACGGCTATGCCGCGCTGCGCTACGCCTTCGACAACGGCGCGGAATGGTTCGCCGATGTGCAGATGGGTTACCACGACCTGGCGCTGATGCGCGATGTGACCCAGTGGGGCCGCATGGCCGCCGACGGCAATGAAGACGGTTACTTCTACAACCAGGCCACCGACCAGGTGGAGTTCTGGCAGCGCCAGTTCTCCCCGGAAGAAATGGGCGGGTTGAACAACGGCATGGTGCGCAGCACGCAGAAGACCTTCAGCGTGACCACCGGCTTCAAGGGCGCGCTCGGTGCGGACTGGGAATACGAGGCGTCGTTGAGCCACTCCCAGTACCAGTCCCGCATCCGCTGGCCGCAGATCATCGCTGCCAAGGCCAATGCGCTGTTCCTGGGCGAGCAGCTGGGCGAGTACACCGATGACGACGACAATGTGTTCCCGGTCTTCAATGCCGACCCGGCGCGCCTGTATCGGCCGCTGAGCCGCAGCGAGTACGACCCGATCGCCGCACGCACCACCTATACGCCAAAGTCGCGCACCGATACCGCCGCGCTGACCCTGACCAACGGCGAGCTGTTCGAGCTGCCGGGCGGCAAGGCCGGCTTCGCGGCGACGGCCGAGTTCGGCAACCAGTCCTATGCGCTGAATCCGGACCCGCTGGCGACGCAGTACTACTACTACAGCTGGAAGGATTCGGACGGCCACGGCAGCCGCAACCGCTGGGCGACCGCGGCCGAGCTGCGCCTGCCGCTGCACGACACGTTCAACCTCAGCGTGGCCGGCCGCTTCGACCAGTACCGCTACTCGGGCAACACCATCGGCAAGGCGACCTGGAGCGGCGGCCTGGAATGGCGCCCGATCGAGACCCTGCTGGTGCGCGGCTCCTACGGCACCGCCTTCCGCGCGCCGGACCTGCACTACGTGTACGCCGGCCCGGGCAATGACGAAACCAGCGCCAACGACTATTACGCCTGTGCGGTGGACGGCGGTGATGACTGCTCGGATTACGAGGAGAACCTGATCCGCACGCGCGAAGGCAATCGCACGCTGGATCCGGAAACCAGCACCTCGTGGAGTGCCGGCTTAGTGTGGTCGCCAGCGCTGGGGCTGGACCTGTCGGTGGACTGGTTCGACATCGACATGCGCGACCAGGTGCAGGACATGGACGTGAGCACGATCCTGCGCGATGAGGCGGCCTGCCGCCTGGGCGGCGCCGATGCGGCCTCGCCGACCTGCGTGGATGCGATCAGCCGGGTCACCCGCACCAGCGATGGCCGCCTCTATGGCGTGCATGTGAGCCCGATCAACATCGCGCGCGAGACCACGCGCGGCATCGACGTGGGCCTGCGCTACCGCCTGGGCACCGGGATCGGCGACTTCATCTTCAGTGGCAACCACACTTGGGTGAAGACGCACGATTTCCAGCAGTTCGAGGGCGATGTGGTCGAGGACCAGTTCGCGGTCAACAGCGGTTTCGACATTCCGCGCACCAAGACCAGTGCGAGCGTGACCTGGGAGAACGCGGCGTGGTCGGCCACGCTGTACGGCTCGCGCCTGGGCAGGCTGCCGACCTACGACAGCTACGACCAGAGCTTCGATCCGGACAGCGGCGACAGCCCGTGGATCGGCGCGACGTACCGTTACAACGTGTCGCTGCAGTACCGCTTCGACGATCATTCGCGCCTGTCGGTGTCGGTGGTCAACATCGCCAACAAGCTGCCGCCGAAGGATGCGACGTATACGCCGTATCCGTACTACCACGTGTCCTGGTTCGATACGGTGGGCCGCACGATCAACCTGCAGTACACGCACAAGTTTGGCGGTTCGGCGCTGTAAGCGTCGTTCCGTGGGCCCCGGTGGGGCCGGCCGCTGGCCGGCTCCTCATGCACCGGTAGTGCCGGCCGCTGGCCGGCTCCTCGCGTTGCGGGTGGGCCTTCCTGTTTTCCACACACCCCGTGGAAACCCATGGGGGTTTGATGTGGACAAGTGCATGCAAGCCATGCAGCGCAACGTTTTCAGGGCGTGGCGATATTTTGTCCAGGCATCCGTCGCGGTTTTCCACACACACCGTGGAAAGCGATGGGGGTTTGCTGTGGACAACCCCGGGTGAGCGATGCACTGCAACGGTTTTCAGTGGTGGTCATGAATTGACCACGTCGCTTGAGGGCGGGTGCGTCGCGGTGCCGGCCAGCGGCCGGCACTCCCGCGCAGGGGTTTTCCACACGGTGCGTGGAGAGGCGTGGGGGTTTGCTGTGGACAAGTGAGGCGGAGACATACCAGGCAAGGGTTTCGATGCCTGGTCATTTTTTATCCATCCCACTCGGGTGCGGAATGTGCGCGGCACAAACGCAAACGCCCCGCGCGAGGCGGGGCGTTCGGGCATCAACGTGCGAGGAACTCAGACGTTGAAGCGGAAGTGCAGGATGTCGCCTTCCTGGACGCGGTATTCCTTGCCTTCCAGGCGCAGGCGCCCGGCTTCCTTGGCACCGGCTTCGCCCTTGTACTTGATGAAGTCGTCATACGCGATGGTTTCGGCGCGGATGAAGCCCTTCTCGAAGTCGGTGTGGATCACGGCGGCGGCCTGCGGGGCGGTGGCACCCTTGCGCACGGTCCACGCGCGGACTTCCTTCACGCCCGCGGTGAAGTAGGTCTGCAGGCCCAGCAGCTGGTACGCCGCGTAGATCACGCGGTTCAGGCCCGGCTCGGACAGGCCCAGGTCGGCCAGGAACGTATCGCGGTCTTCGTCGTCGAGCTGGGACAGCTCTTCTTCGATCGCAGCCGAGACCGGCACGACCTGCGCGCCCTCTTCTGCGGCACGGGCGCGCACGGCGTCCAGATGCGGATTGTTCTCGAAGCCGTCTTCCAGCACGTTGGCGATGTACATCACCGGCTTGAGGGTCAGCAGGAACAGCTCACGCACCAGCGCCTTCTCTTCCTCGTCCAGGCCGGCGGTACGACCGGCCTTGCCGTCGGCCAGCGCGGCCTGCAGCTTGGCCAGCACCGGCTTGCGGGCGGCCGCTTCCTTGTCGCCCCCCTTGGCGGCGCGCTCGGCGCGGTTCAGGGCCTTCTCGACGCTGTCCAGATCGGCCAGGGCCAGTTCGGTATCGATGGTGTCGATGTCCGAGAGCGGGTCCACCTTGTTGTTGACGTGGATGACGTCGGCATTCTCGAAGCAGCGCACCACGTGGGTGATCGCATCCACTTCGCGGATGTGGGCCAGGAACTTGTTGCCCAGGCCTTCACCACTGGCCGCGCCGGCGACGAGGCCGGCGATGTCCACGAACTCGACCGCGGTCGGGATGACCTTCTGCGGGTTGATGATCGCGGCCAGCTCGTTCAGACGCGGATCCGGCACCGGCACGATGCCGACGTTCGGTTCGATCGTGCAGAACGGGAAGTTGGCCGCCGCGATGCCCGCCTTGGTCAGCGCATTGAACAGGGTCGATTTGCCGACGTTGGGCAGACCGACGATGCCGCATTTGATACCCATCTTTGACAACCTCTGGGGTGAAAGTGATTGGGGAAACAGCGACGTTCGGCGCTGCTTTTCCAATCATTCTCCGTACCGACCAACGGTCGGTACCTACCGGTAACGTCAATTACCGGCCACGCTACTTCGGGGTGTGCAGCCGCTTCATCGCTTCGCTGAAATCGCCGCGCACTGCCAGCGGCAGGACGTCGATCGCATCGTTGACCGCATGCCCGATCAGCACATCATCGTCCTTGCTGGCACGCCCCAGGACCCACGGGACCACGCGGTCCTTGTGGCCGGGATGGCCGATGCCGATGCGCAGGCGGTGGAACCTGCCATGGCCGAGCAGGCGGATGGTGTCGCGCAGGCCATTCTGGCCGCCGTGGCCACCGTCGAACTTGAGCCGTGCCACGCCGGGCGGCAGGTCCAGCTCGTCGTGCGCCAGCAGGGTTTCTTCCGGTTCGATCTTCCAGAAGCGCTGCGCCGCGGTGACCGATTTGCCACTGAGGTTCATGAAGGTCGCGGGCTTGAGCAGCCATACCGGCTGGCCGGCGATGTCGACCTTGGCGGTCTCGCCGAACAACTTGCTGTCCACGCTCCAGCGCGCGCCGGCCTGTTCGACCAGGGCGTCAATGAAACGAAACCCGGCATTGTGCCGGGTCTGGGCGTGCTCGGGTCCGGGGTTGCCCAGACCAACGATCAATCGCAATCCTGTCATTACTCTTCTTTCGTCGGTACCAGCCCTGTGCCGGTACATACAGAAACGGCGCCTGCCCCGAAGGACAAGCGCCGCAATCACTTACTCTGCAGCCGGCGCTTCGTCGGCAGCTTCTTCCTTGCCGAGCTTGGCGGTGACGATCGCGTCGTCATGGTCCTTGCCCTGGGCCAGGGCCGGGATCTCGACGCCCTTCGGCAGCTTGATGTCCGACAGGTAGATCACGTCACCAGCCTTCAGGTCGGCCAGGTCGACGTCGATCGATTCCGGCAGGTCCTTCGGCAGGCAGGTGATGCTCACTTCCTTCAGTTCGTGGGTGACCACGACGTCGGCAGCCTTGCCGGCCGGCGAGGTGTCTTCGTTGATGAAGTGCAGCGGGACGTTGGCGGTCAGCGCTTCGTTCTCGTTCACGCGCAGGAAATCCAGGTGCAGGATCAGCTGCTTGAACGGGTGGCGCTGCATGTCACGCAGCAGCACCTTGGTGACCTTGCCGTCCAGGTTCAGGTCCAGGATGGACGAGTAGAACCACTCGTTCTGCTGGGCCAGCCAGATTTCGTTGTGGTTGAGCTGGATGACGCTCGGCTCGACGTCGCCGCCGTAGATGATCGCCGGGATCTGGCCAGCGCCACGCAGGCGGCGGCTCGCACCCTTGCCTTGCAGTTCGCGCTGGACGACCTTGATTTCATGATTCTTGGCCATGCTGGTTTACTACCTTCGTTGTTTGCCCCGCCGTGATGGCGAAGCGATGAGGGAACATCCGCGACCAGATGTCCCCGGGAAACCACCCGCCGTTGCCGGCGGGCGGAAAAATCAATCCACGTACAGCGAGCTGACCGACTCACCGAAGGCGATGCGGCGCATCGTCTCGGCCAGCATTTCCGCCACGCTGAGCTGGCGGATCTTGCTGCACACCCGCGCCTCTTCACGCAGCGGGATGGTGTCGGTCACCACCAGCTCATCGAGCTGGGAGTTGTTGATGTTGTCCACCGCCGGGCCCGAGAGCACGGCGTGGGTGCAGTACGCGGCGACCTTGAGGGCGCCACGCGCCTTCAGGGCTGCAGCGGCCGCACACAGGGTGCCGGCCGTATCGACGATGTCATCGACCATCACGCAGGTCTTGCCTTCGACGTCACCGATGATGTTCATCACGGTGGAGACGTTGGCGCGCGGGCGGCGCTTGTCGATGATCGCCAGATCGGCATCGTCCAGGCGCTTGGCGACGGCGCGCGCGCGCACCACACCACCCACGTCCGGGGACACCACGATCAGGTTCTCCGTGCCGTAGGCGCGCCAGATATCGGCGAGCAGCAGCGGCGAGGCGTACACATTGTCCACCGGCATGTCGAAGAAGCCCTGGATCTGATCGGCATGCAGATCCACCGTCAGTACCCGGTCAGCCCCGACAGCGCTGAACATCTTTGCAGCCACCTTGGCGGTGATCGGCACGCGCGAGGAGCGCATGCGGCGATCCTGGCGCGAGTAGCCGAAATACGGCACCACGGCGGTGACACTGTTGACCGAGGCGCGCTTGAGCGCATCGATCAGGACCAGCAGTTCCATCAGGTTCTCGGCGCTGGGCGCACAGGTCGGCTGGATGACGAAGACGTCCTGCTTGCGGACGTTTTCCTCGATCTCGACCTGCACCTCACCATCGGAGAAGCGCGACACCAATGCCTTGCCAGGCCGCACCCCCAGTTCCTTGCAGATGCTCTGCGCAAGGCGCTTGTTGGCGTTGCCGGAAAATACCAGCAGGTTGGGGTGTTCTTGCATCATGACGGTCTCGGGCGGGAGCGATTGGCGGAGAACTGGGCCGCCGGCACCCGGAGGCGTCTGCGGTGACAACACCGCGGCGTATGCACCGCGCCCGCGCAGACATGCGCATGGAGTCGCGGCAGATATCCGCTAGTGGCAGGGGCGGGAGGATTCGAACCTCCGAATGCCAGGATCAAAACCTGGTGCCTTGGGCCTCTTGGCGACGCCCCTGCATCAAAATCAGTAACGCTCGAGTACATCAAGCAGTGGCGAGCGCTCCACGCCCGCAGCCACCCATGCCCGCAGTTCTTTCGGCAATTGCGCCAGGCCCTGCTCTGCAGCAGCGCGCGTGGCGAACTCGACGAAACAACCGCTTCCCGACCCGGTGAGTCGTGCCCGGCCGATACTGCTCAACGCTGCGAGCGCTGCCTCTACGGCAGGTTCGCGGCGGCGCAGGACCGGCTCGAACGCATTCCCGAGCAAAGACCCGGAAGCGAAGTCCGCTATTTTCGCCACTGGGGCATCCCGCGTCAAATCCGGTGATGCGAAAAGTGCCGGGGTCGGCACGTGAACACCCGGATGGACCAGCACGAACCAGGCCGGCGGCAACGTCATCGGGGTGAGCCGTTCGCCCACGCCTTCGGCCCAGGCGTTGTGCCCGCGCACGAAGACCGGCACGTCCGCGCCCAGCTGCAGACCCAGCGCGGCAAGCGCATCCACGTCCAGGCCGGCGTTCCAGAGGCGGTTCAACGCAACCAGGACGGTAGCGGCGTCGGACGAGCCTCCGCCGAAGCCACCACCCGCCGGCACCACTTTTTCGATGCCGATGTCGGCACCTTGGGCGACATTCGCTGATTTTTTAAGCAGATGGGCGGCACGCACCGCCAGATCATCGGCTTCGGCCACCCCGGCGACCGAGATACCTTCACGCCGGATCCGGCCATCGTTCCGCACCCGCAGGTGGATGCGATCGCCCCAGTCGAGCAGCCGGAACACGGTCTGCAGCTGGTGATAGCCGTCCGGGCGCCGCCCGGTGATGTGCAGGAACAGGTTCAGCTTGGCCGGGGCCGGCCAGGTCGACCCGCCATCGACCGTATCCAGCATCTTCATGGGCCGGCCAGCACCCAGCTGTCGACCACCAGGCGCACCTTCGCGTCGCCATTGACCGCTTCGATCCGGCGCGGCAGCACCGGGCGACCGGCTTCGGCCGGGTACCAGTCGAGGTACTGGATCTCCCACCCCATCTGCTGCACACGACGCGGGCGCCCCTCGCCGTCGCGCTCGATCAGCTCTACCGGGGCCGCGTCGGCGACCAGGCCGCGCACCCAATCCGGCAGCTGGTTGACCGGGATATCCCAGCCGGTGGCTTCCAGCAGGACCTGCTGGGCATCTTCGCCCTCGCGCGTGCCGCCTTCCAGACCTTCCAGGCGGCCGCCCTCGTGATGGCTGTCGCCGGTCAGCTTCCAGCTCTGCCTTGTGACCGGCGCGCTGAGCTCGACCACATACCCGGCGGCCTGCTGCTGCCAGTCGATGCGGCCACTGCCCCCGTTGCGACCCTTGCTGATCGCCACCCGGCCCTGGAACGACCAGGCCGGCTGCGTGCGCACGGCGGCGACGCGTTCGGTCTCGGCCTGCTGTGCAGCGGCCGAGACAGTGCTGACCACGGTCGGAGCGGAGGGGGCCTTGCGCTCATCCAGCGACACGCAGGCGGAGAGCGACAACGCCACGGCCGCGGCGAACGCGGCCTTCAGGGACACCAGATTCATACGCCGTATTTCTCGATCACGCGCTGCAGGGCGCGGTTGTCCGGGTCGAGCTTGCGGGCCTCTTCAAAGAAGTGGCGCGCCTCGTCCTTCTTGTTCAATACCCACAGCACCTCGCCCACATGCGCGGCGATCTCGGGGTCCTTGGACAGGGTCCAGGCGCGGCGCAGCTGCACCAGCGCTTCTTCATTGCGGCCCAGGCGATACAGCACCCAGCCGTAGCTGTCGACGATGGCGGCGTTGTCCGGCTCGGCCACGCGCGCGCGGTCGATCAGCTCCAGTGCTTCCTGATAACGCTGCGTGCGGTCGGCCAGGGTGTAGCCGAGCGCGTTGAGCGCGGCGATGTTCTCCGGGTCGGTGACCAGCACCTTGCGCAGGTCGGCCTCGGCACGCGGGATGTCATCGCGGCGCTCCCAGGCCAGCGCGCGGGCATACAGCAGCGCGTTCTCGTCCGGATATGCGGCCAGGCCACGGGCCAGCGCATCCAGCTCGCCGGCATCGTCGTTGCCGCGCTGGCGCAGCTCGGCCTCCAGCAGATAGGCATCGCGGCGGGCATCGTCATCCACGGTCGCATCGGACTGGATCGCGTGCACCTCGGCCAGCGCCTTGTCGGTGCGGCCCAGTTCGTTCTGCGCATTGGCCGCGCGCAGGCGCGACTCATCGCGTTCCGGGCCACCGGGCACGCTGTGGTACCAGTTGACCGCCTCCTCGTAGCGCTTGAGGTACTCGGCGATCTTGCCCAGCAGCAGGCGCTGGGCCGGATCCGGCTTGGTCGCCTGCTTCGAGATAGCGGTATACAGCGCCAGCAGGCCCGGATCATCCTTCTGCTTGGCCAGCAGCGAGGCGCGCATGCCGTAGGTCTGCACATCCTGCGGGCCGACCGCCAGCACGCGCTCGGCCGCCGCAGGCTGCCCCATCAGGTCGTAGGAGATCGCCACCGCGTTGCGCAGCTCGGGATCCCGGGTGGTCTTGGGCTCCACGCCCTTCAACAGGGCCAGGGCCTCATCGGTCTTGCCGGCCTGGTTGAGCTGGCTGGCATGCAGCAGGGCCACGCGCGGCTCATCGGGGAAGCGCCTGACCACCTCATCGACCATGCGCCGGGCCAGCTCGGGCTGCTCCATGCGCATCGCCAGGCGGCCGAACTCCTGCCAGACCTCCAGGCGATCGGGGATCGCGTTGGCATCGACCAGCTCGCCGAGCACCTGGGCCGGCACCTTCGGATCGTTGCCGCCGCTGATCAGGGCACCGATCGCGAACTTCCACGCGGTCGGGTCGGGATCCTTGAGCAGGGCCTGCAGCTCGGTGCGGGCGGCTTTCACCTTGTGCTGGCGCATGTCCAGCGCGGCCGTGCTGCTGCGCATGGCCAGCGAGCGCGGTGCGCGCTGCTCCCACAGGGCCAGCGCGCGGGCGGCGCGCTTGTCGTCGTTGGCCAGCATGGCGATCCGGGCGGCGCGCTCGGCCAGCCCGGCATCGCCGTCGCTGGCCTCGGCCGCCTCCAGGTACCAGCGTGCGGCATCGCCCAGTTTGCCGGCCTGCAGGGCGAATTCGCCCGCCATGACCGGGGCCAGGGGGATCGCCTCGGCCGCGCTGTCCCTGGCCTTGGCCGGGGCTGCCGGAGGGGCGGCCAGGGCGTTGGCGGTGAACAAAGACAGCAGCAGAACGCTGGAGATGCGAATCAATGCGGGCATCGGGGGCATCTGAGCCTTAAAATGACGACTTGAATGGCCAGCAGCTTATCGCAAGCAACTGAACAATGACCCTGTGGGTGCTCGGACTGAATCACCAGACCGCGCCAGTGGAACTGCGCGAACGCGCCTCCTTTGGCGGCGACGCCCTGCCCCAGGCATTGGCGTCGCTGCGCGATACCCCGCAGGTGGCCGAGGCGGTCCTGCTCTCCACCTGCAACCGCACCGAGCTGTACGCGGTCGCCGAATCCGGTGACGCGCTGGCGCAGTGGCTGGAGTCGCATGCCGGCACGCTGCACGGCTACCTCTACCAGCACGCCGACGCCGATGCGGTCCGCCACCTGTTCCGGGTCGCCACCGGGCTGGACTCGATGGTGCTGGGCGAGCCGCAGATCCTCGGGCAGGTGAAGGATGCCTGGGCCCTGGCGCGCGATCACGGCCTGCTCGGCCAGCGCCTGGACCGGTTGTTCCAGCAGACTTTCTCGGTGGCCAAGCGCGCCCGCACCGATACCCGCGTGGGCGCCAACCCGGTTTCGGTGGCCTCCACCGCGGTGCGCCTGGCGCAGAACTCGTTCGCGCGGCTGGAAGATTCCACCGTGCTGCTGGTCGGCGCCGGCGAGACCATCGAGCTGGCCGCGCGCCACCTGAGCGAAGGGCGCGTGCGCCGGCTGCTGATCGCCAATCGCACCCTCACGCATGCGCAGGAGCTGGCCAGCCGTCATGGCGGTGTCGCCCTGCCGCTGAGCGAGCTGGACCGTCATCTGGGCGAGGCCGACGTGGTGTTCTCGGCCACGGCCGCGCGTGAGCCGGTGATCACCCGGGCGCAGGTGGCCGCCGCGCTGAAGACGCGCAAGCACAAGCCGATGCTGCTGTTCGATCTGGCCGTGCCGCGTGACATCGAGGCCGGCGTGGGCGAACTGGCCGACGCCTTCCTGTACACCGTCGACGATCTGGAGCGCGCGGTCGAAGACAACCGCCGCAGCCGTCGGGAAGCTGCAGCCGAGGCCGAGGCGATCATCGAACTGCAGGTCGCGCGCTTCGTTGAAACCCTGCAGGCCAGCGCTCACCAGGCCCCGCTGCGGCAGCTGCGCGCCTATGGCGAAGCGACCCGCGTGGAGATGCTCGAGAAAGCCCGCCAGCAGCTGGCCCACGGCAAATCGCCGGAGGAAGTGCTCGAGCTGCTCGCGCACGGCCTGACCAACCGCCTGCTGCACCCCCCGACCGCCGCCCTGCGCGCGGCCGCGCTCAGCGGCGATACTGAACTCACCCGCGCCGCCGAGCGCCTGTTCCCGGCCAAGCCGGGTTACCAGCACCCTGCCGTGCGTAACGATGTAGCGAGGAAAGATGACGCCGACCCTGCGCCGTAAGCTCGAAGCGCTGGCCGAGCGCCGCGAAGAACTCGAACGCCTGTTGTCCGACCCGGCCGTGGTCGGCGACAACGACCGTTTCCGCGCGCTCTCGCGGGAGTTCTCGCAGCTGGAGCCGGTCGCCACCGCGCTGGCCGACGAAGCCCGTGCCAAGGCCGATCTCGCCGCCGCCGAAGCGATGCGCGACGATCCGGACCTGCGCGAGCTGGCCGACGAGGAAATCACCGCCGCGCAGCAGCGCCTGCAGCAGCTGGATGAAGAACTGGCCCTGCTGCTGGTGCCGCGCGATCCGCGCGACGACGGCAACCTGTTCCTGGAAGTGCGCGCCGGCACCGGCGGCGACGAGGCGGCGATCTTCGCCGGCGACCTGTTCCGCATGTACGCGCGCTATGCCGAGCGGCAGGGCTGGAAGGTCGAAATCGAATCGGACAACCCGGGCGAACACGGCGGCTACAAGGAAGTCGTGGCGCGCGTGGTGGGCCGTGGCGCGTTCTCGCGGCTGAAGTTCGAATCGGGCACGCACCGCGTGCAGCGCGTGCCGGCGACCGAGTCGCAGGGGCGCATCCATACCTCGGCCGCGACCGTGGCGATCATCCCCGAGGCGGACGATGTCGAGGACGTGGTGATCAACCCGGCCGACCTGCGCGTGGACACCTACCGCTCCTCCGGCGCCGGTGGCCAGCACGTCAACAAGACCGAATCGGCGATCCGCATCACCCACCTGCCCAGCGGCGTGGTGGTGGAGTGCCAGACCGAACGCAGCCAGCACGCCAACCGCGACAAGGCGATGAAGCGCCTCAAGGCGCAGCTGCTGGATACCGAGCGCAGCAAGCAGGCCGCGGCCCAGGCCGAAAGCCGCCGCTTGCAGGTCGGCAGTGGCGACCGCAGCCAGCGCATCCGCACCTACAGCTTCCCGCAGGGGCGGATCACCGACCATCGCGTGGAAGGCCTGACCCTGTACGACCTGCCCAACATCCTGACCGGCGATCTGGATGCGCTGGTCAGCCGCCTGACCCACGAACACCAGGCCGACGAGCTGGCCCGGCTCGCGGAAGGCCACTGAGCATGGCGGCCGCCGAGCGGCAGCGATGAGTGCCGATCCGCAGCGCCTGCAGCTGCGCCAGGCCGTGCAGCGGCAACCGGCGGACTTCATCGCCTGGGTCATGCTGGCCGACGCGGAGCTGGAGGCCGGCGATGTGCGGGCGGGCGAACAGGCCGCTACGCGCGCCCTGCAACTGCGCGGCGACCATCCCGAAGCGCTGGCCCGGCTGGGTCGCGCACGCTGGATGCAGGGTCGCCACGGCGAGGCGGCCACGCTGCTGCGCCAGGCGGCGGATCGCGCCCCCCAACATCCCGGCATCACCCTGTGGCTCGGCCACGCACTGGAAGATGCCGGCCAGCCCGAAGCGGCCGCCGATGCCTATCGCCATGCGCATCGCCTGCTGCCGGGCGAGCCCTACATCACCGCGCAGCTGCTCAACTGGCAGCGCCGCCTGTGCGACTGGCGCGATCTGGAGCGGCTGTCGGCGCAGGTCCGCCAGGCCGTCGCGCAGGGCCAGGCGGTGGTCGAACCGTTCGCCTTCCTCAGCGAAGACAGCAGCGCCGCCGAGCAGCTCGCCTGCGCCCGCCAGCGCGCGGCCGCCCTGGCCGAGGGCATTGCGCGCCTGCCCCCGAGCACGGTGCGGCCGCAGGGCAGGTTGCGGGTCGGCTTTCTCTCCAACGGCTTCGGCGCCCATCCGACCGGCCTGCTGACCGTCGCGTTGTTCGAGCAGCTGCGTGCGCTCGGCACGCTGGAGCTGCATCTGTTCGCGCTCACCGGGGACGACGGCAGCCCCATCCGCCAGCGCCTGCAGCAGGCGGCCAACATGCTGCACGATGTCAGCACGCAGCCGCATCAGATCATCGCCCGGCGCATCCGCGAGTCCGGCATCGATGTGCTGTTCGATCTGCGCGGCTGGGGCGGCGGCGGCACCCCGCAGGTGCTGGCGATGCGCCCGGCCCCGGTGCAGATCAACTGGCTGGCTTACCCGGGTACCTCCGGCGCGCCGTGGATCGATCATGTACTGGCCGATGCCTTCGTGCTCCCCGAGGCGATGGCGCCGGCCTTCAGTGAGAACGTGCGGCGGCTGCCGCGCGCGTTCCAGCCGTCGGACAACACCCGGATGCTGGAGCCGGTGCCCGCGCGCGAGGATTGCGGCCTGCCCGCGCACGGCGTGGTGCTGTGCTGTTTCAACAACAGCTACAAGCTCAACCCGCGCAGCATGCAGCGGCTGTTCGCGGTGCTGCAGGGTGTGCCCGGCAGCGTGTTGTGGCTGCTGTCCGGCCCGGGCAACGCCGATGCGCGGCTGCGCAGCGCGGCCCGCCAGGCACAGCTGGATCCGGCGCGGCTGGTGTTCATGCCACGCCTGCCGCACCCGCAGTATCTGGCGCGTTACCAGCACGCCGACCTGTTCCTGGACACGCATCCCTACAACGCCCACACCACCGCCTCGGATGCGCTGTGGGCCGGCTGCCCGGTGCTGACCTGCCCCGGCGCGACGTTCGCCTCGCGCGTGGCCGGCAGCCTGAATCATCATCTGGGCATGCACGATTTCAACGTGGCCGACGACGCGGCGTTCGTGGCCACCGCCCTCCGGCTCGGCAACGACCCGGCTGCGCTGCAGGTCGCGCGCGCCACGCTGGCACAGCGCCGCGAGGACAGCGGCCTGTTCGACATGGCCGGCTTCGCACGCGACATCACCGAGGTGATCGAAACGCTTGCCCGTGAGCGTGGCTGGCAGGGCCCACACATCGCCTGAGCATCGGCTGCGCTAGGCTCGGGCTCCCCGTGGATCACCGAGGCACGCCGATGGGCAAGCTCAAGCGCAAGGAGTACCAGGCCCTGCTGGAACCGATGCAACTGGAACTGGCGGCGATGGCGCGCTGGGTGCAGCACACCGGGCAGCGCGTGCTGGTGCTGTTCGAAGGCCGCGACACGGCCGGCAAAGGCGGCGCGATCCAGGCCATCGCCGAGCACCTCAATCCGCGCCAGTGCAAGGTGGTCGCGCTGCCCAAACCGACCGACCGCGAAAGCACGCAATGGTATTTCCAGCGCTATGTCGCCCACCTGCCTGCGGCCGGCGAGATCGTGCTGATGGACCGCAGCTGGTACAACCGCGCCGGCGTCGAACGTGTCATGGGGTATTGCACCGAAGCGCAGTACCACAGCTTCCTGGCGCAGACGCCGGTGTTCGAGAAGCTGCTGGTCGACGATGGCATCGTGCTGTTCAAATACTGGCTGAGCGTGGACCAGGCGCAGCAGGAAAAGCGCTTCGCCGAGCGTCACCTCGATCCGCTGAAGGGCTGGAAGCTGTCGCCGGTGGATCTCAAATCACGCAGCAAGTACAGCGCCTATACCGAGAGCCGCGAAGCGATGCTGCGCGCGACCCACAACGACGCGGCGCCGTGGACCCTGGTGGACTTCAATGACCAGAAACGCGGGCGCCTGGGCCTGATCCGCAACCTGCTCGACCGCCTGCCCGATACCCGCGTGGACGAACCGGTGCTGGCGCTGCCACCGCTGAAGGGCAAGCTGTACAAGGAGCACTTCGGGGTCTTGAAGCCCATTGAACCCTTCGTTGTCGCGTAGATCCACGCCATGCGTGGATGCTTTCATGCATTTCGTATCGACGCGTGGCGTGGATCTACCGGGCACAGCGAGGCACAGGCATGCCGGGTATCCGCCGGCACGCCCGTGAGGCTCAGCCTTCCTTGATCCGCGCTTCGATGTCATGCGCGGTGACCGGGCCGAGGAATTCCTTGGCGACCTTGCCATCCGGCGCGATCAGGTAGGTCATCGGCAGGCCGCGCGGGATCGCGAAGTCTTCCGGCGGGTTGTAGGTATCCACGATCACGATCGGATAGGTGACCGGACGCTTCTGCAGGAAGGCCTTCATCTCGGCCGGCTCGATGTCCTCGAAGGCCAGCCCGACCACTTCGATCTCGCTGCGCATCGCGTGCAGCGCGGACAGCTCGGGCATTTCCTTGCGGCACGGCGCGCACCAGGTCGCCCAGAAGTTCACCACCACCCATTTGCCGCGGTGCGCGGCCAGGTCGTAATCGGTGCCATCCAGCGCCTTGGCCTTGAGCGTGGGCTGTTCAACGGTCTTGCGCTCGGTGGCCGGAACGGCCTCCGTCGACGGCGTGCCCGGTTCTTCGATCGGCGCCGGGGCGGCGGGCGCGGCGGCCTCGCTCTGGGCGGCGGGTTTGTTGCAGGCGGCCAGCGTCAGCAGGCCGAGGGCCAGCAGCAGGGGCTTGGCGGTCATGGCTTTTCTCCAGGGATCGTGTAGATATCGCTGACGCGGCGCTTGAGCAGTTCGCGCAGCGGCAGGCGCAGCGTGTCCAGCGCGGCCACCGAGGCCGTACCGAGACTGTCGTCGCGATACGGCAGGTAGGCTTCCTTGATCGGGATACGCATCTGCGTGGTCTCGTACAGGTCGGCCAGGGTGAGTTTGTCCAGGTCGCGTGCCAGCAGCCATTCACCCTGCTCGTCACGACGGACCACGCGGATCGCTTCAAGGTCGCAGAGCAGGGTCTGCAGCAGCGAGTCGGTCAGCATCGGTTCCAGCCTCAGGATCTCGTCGTCATCCAGGCTGCGGCCTTCGGCGCGTGCCTGGTGGAACCGGCCGATCAGGCGCAGCAGCCCGTAGAGTTCATAGCCTACCGGCAGGCGCAGGTCGGCCGGCTGATAGCGGAACGCGGCGATCGAAGAGGCCAGCGAGGCGCCGAGCAGCACCGACACCCAGCACAGGTAGATCCACAGCAGCAGGATCGGTACGAAGGCGACCGTGCCGTAGAGCTTCTGGTAGGACTGGAAGCTGCCCAGGTAGGCGCCCATGCCCCACTTCACCAGTTCGAGCATGAGCGCGGCCAGGATCGCACCGGGAATGGCATGCCGCCACTTGACCGTGTGGTGCGGCACCACGCGGTAGACCAGCATGATGCAGATGAACTCGATCAGGATCGGGGCGACCGTCAACGACACGTTGGCCAGCCAGCGGCCTTCGCTGGTCCCGAACAGGGGCAGCGCGAACACCCGCGCCGAGACCGCCAGCGAGGCCGCGGCCAGCATCGCGCCGAGGGTGAGCACGGTCCAGTAGACCAGGAAGCGGGTCAGCTTCGGCCGGGTGGAGCTCACCCGCCAGATCTGGTTGAAGGTTTCCTCCACGCTGTTGAGGGTGATCAGCAGCGACACCACCAGGGCGATGAAGCCTGCGGCAGTCAGCTGCCCGGCACTGGCCGAGAACTGCCGCAGGTAGCCTTCGGCGGCACGCGCCGCGTTGGGCACGAAGTTGGAGAACACGTAGTCGCTGAGGGTATCGCTCCAGCGGTCGAACACCGGGAACGCGGAGAGCACCCCGAACACGACGATGGCCAGCGGCACCAGCGCGAACACCGTGGTGTAGGCCAGCGAGGCGGCCGCCTGGAACAGGCGGTCATCGAGGAAGCGGCGCCACAGGAAGCGGCCGAAGCTGGTCGCGCGCGCGCGGTCCCGGACGCGTTCGATCCACAGGTTGATCGTATCGAGAGGTTCCATCGGCGCAAGGGTACCCGATGACGGGTGTGCGGCATGCACGGACCTCGCCCTCAGCGGGCTGCGTTGCCATACTGGCCGCATCGGACTCAACGAGATGGAAGCGAAATGGCGGAGATCCTGGTGCTGTACTACAGCCGTGGCGGTTCAGTGGCACGGCTTGCCCGCCAGATTGCCCGCGGCATCGGTGAGGTGCCGGGCATGAGCGCGCGCCTGCGCACGGTGCCGCCGGTGGCGGCGGTGACCCAGACGGCGCTGCCGCCGGTGCCCGAGGACGGCGCACCGTATGTGAGCGTGGCCGACCTGGCCGAGTGCACGGGGCTGCTGCTGGGCAGCCCGACCCGGTTCGGCAACATGGCCGCGCCGGTGAAGCATTTCCTGGACGGGCTGGGCGCGGAGTGGGTGAACGGCACGCTGGCCGGCAAGCCGGCGGGGGTATTCACCTCGACGGCGTCGCTGCACGGGGGCCAGGAATCGACCCTGCTCTCGATGCAGGTGCCGCTGCTGCACCACGGCTGCCTGATCGTGGGCATTCCCTTCACCGAGCCGGCGCTGAGCCACACCACCACCGGCGGCACGCCGTATGGCGCCAGCCATGTCGCCGGCGCGGACGACAACCCGGTGCCGAGCGAGGATGAAAGCATCCTGGCGCGGGCGCTGGGGCGGCGGGTGGCCGATATCGCACGGCGGCTGGCGTGAGCACGCGGGCGCAGGAAATCGTCCTTGCCCTGCTGCTGGTCGCGCTGGCGGTGCTGTTCGCGGTCTGGTTCGCGCAGGACAAGCATTGGCTGGCCACACAACTGGTGTTCACCCTGCCGCCGCTGCTGCTGGCGCTGGGGGTGCTGGTGCGGCGCGGCAAGGCGATGTTCTGGGCCGGCGTGCTGGCGCTGTTCTGGTTCAGCCACGGGGTGATGAGCGCCTGGAGCCATCCGGAAGTGGCGCTGTGGGCCTGGATCGAGCTCGGGCTTGCACTGGCCGTGATCGCGGTGGCGAGCACGCCCGGGCTGCGGCGTCGCTTCGGCCCGAAGAGCACGGCCGACTGAGCGTCCGGCGTCGCGGGCCTGCATCCGGCGGGCGGCAGCCGTATCATCTACGGGTCGGCGCGGCGGTTCCGTGCCCTTCTGTCTGGTACCCAGGATGCTTGCAATGGAAGAACTACTGATCATCACCACCGGTGGCACGATCGACAAGATCTACTTCGACGACAAGTCGGACTATCAGATCGGTGATCCGCAGATCGGGATGATCCTGCGCGAGCTGGGCGTGACCTTCCGTTTCAATGTGATTCCGATCCTGCGCAAGGATTCGCTGCACATCACCGACGATGACCGCGAGTTGATCCGCGCGACGATCGCGGCGCAGCCGACGCGGCATGTGCTGGTGACGCACGGGACCGACTCCATGGTCCAGACCGGCCAGGTGCTGAAGTCGATCACCGACAAGACGATCGTGATGACCGGTGCGCTGAGCCCGGCGCGCTTCCGTGGCTCGGATGCGGAGTTCAACATCGGGTGTGCGATCGGTGCGGTGCAGTCGTTGCCGAGCGGTGTGTACATTGCGATGAACGGCCGCATCTGGAATCCGGAGCAGGTGCGCAAGAACGTGGCCGCCAACCGGTTCGAAGCGGCGTAATCCCTGGCGCCGCGTGTTGATCGAACGAACGCCCCGGCATGCCGGGGCGTTCTGCGTTGGTGCGATGGGAACGCGATCAGTACTGCGCGGTGAGGGTGACCCCGGAGAAGGTCGAGTAGGCCTTCACCCGCACATGCCAGGTGCCGGCCGCTGGGGCGCTGATCGTGCAGGTTTCGTTGTTGCCGCTGAGGTACGGGCGGCAGGCATAGACGGTATCCGTCGGGGCGCTGCCGGAGCGGACGTAGAGATCGGCATCGCCGCTGCCGCCGGCGATGGTGACCTTCAGCTGGCTGCTGCCCGACGGCACGGCCACGGTGTAGGCCAGCGAGGCACCGCTGGCGGCGCCGAGGCCGGTGACCGGGACGTTGTTCTGCAGCACGGTGCCGGTACCCGGTCCCGGGCCGGTGCCGTTGAGCGCTGCCGTCACCGCCGCATCGGCGTCGACGATGCCTGCGCCGCAGCCACCCGAGCAGGCGCCCGGCAGAGGTCGCGCAGTGCTCTTGAGCAGGCTCTCGATGAAGGCCGGGCTCAGCGCGGTGGGGGCGACGGACTGGACCAGGGCCACGACGCCGGCGACATGCGGGGCCGCCATCGACGTGCCGTTGTAGGACGCGTACGAGGCGCTGCCCGGGACCGTGGTGCCGCTGTTGAGGGTGGAGAGAATCGCCTGCCCCGGCGCCGAGATGTCGATGCCGGTGCCGTAGTTGGAGAAGCTGGCACGGGCGCCGGCCGACGTGGTCGCGGCGACGGCGATGACGTTGGCGCAGTTGGCCGGCACCGAGGACGAGACGTTGGTGTTGCTGTTGCCCGCGGCGACCACCACGGTAGTGCCGCGCGAGACAGCGCCATTGATCGCGGTCTGGTAGGTGGTGGAGCAGCTGCCACCACCGCCGAGCGACATGTTGATCACTTCGGCGGGATTGGCGTTGGCCGGGACGCCGCTGACGGTGCCGCCGGAGGCCCAGACGATCGCGTCGGCAATGTCGGAGGTGTAGCCGCCGCACTTGCCGAGCACGCGCACCGGGACGACCTTGGCATTGAAGGCCGTGCCGGCCACACCGGTGCTGTTGTTGGTCACCGCCGCGACGGTGCCGGCCACGTGGGTGCCGTGCCAGCTCGAGTTGGAGGCCGGAATGCCGGAGCCGCATTCGTTGGCGGCGTACCAGTCGCCTTGGTCATTGGGGTTGTTGTCGCGGCCACCGCCATCGCGCGCCATCGCCGCGTCGCTGATGAAGTCATAGCCGGGCAGGATGTTGGCGTTGAGGTCGGGATGGTTGGTGATGCCGGTATCGATCACCGCGACCACCACGCCGGTGCCGGTGGCCTTGTCCCATGCCGGGCGCACGTTGATCGAGGCATTGCTGGTGCCGAAGCCCCACTGCTCGGAGAAACGCGTGTCGTTGGGCACCAGGGTGGCCTGCATCAGCTGGTCGACTTCGACGTATTCCACGCTCGGGTCGGCGGCCAGGCGACGCATCAGCAGCTCGGCTTCGGCACGGTCCAGCGGCCGGTCGGCCTTGACCACGGTCGGGCCGATCGCCAGCTGACGCAGCTTCTGCAGCCCCAGCGCACGGCCCTGTGCGGCCGGCACTGCCGCGGCGGCGGCCTTGAGCGAGCTGGCCAGCGCGGTCGGGGTGGCGACCTCGGTGCTGCCGTCCTTGTACTTCACGATGAAGCGCTGATGGGTCGGCGCCGAGGACAGGCCGCTCAACTGCACATCGCCGGCGAACGCCGGGGTGGCCAGCAGCAGGGTCGACAGAACGGACGCGCCCAGTACAACCAATGCACGGTGACGCAAACGGTGTTGCGAGACATGAGACATCGGATTTCCCTTTCAGACAGTGAATGCCGTCGTCGCGGCTGAGAATCCAGGTCCGATCCGGGGGCTGCTGAAATCGATGGCGCGGATCGGCCGGGTGAGTGGATCGGTTCCCCTGAATCAAACCGCCCAACCCGACGCTAGTGGCTGGCTGGCCGATCAACAACGTTTCAGCTGCACTTCAGTCACATGAAATGTCGGATCTGAGACTTTCCGGGTCGAGGGTTTGTGAAAGTGAAGGAACTCACGGCCTTTCGGGTGGTCCGATTGCGCCACGGATTGTCTGAAATGGCTGTCGCGCGCGACAAAATCGGGACACCCCTTGCGCATCAATGACTTACGCCACTGCCACCGCAGGACAGTAGTGCCGGCCGCTGGCGAACGCTGCACCACCGTTGCGGTGGCGGCCCCGGCAACAAAAAACCCGCCTGTCGCCAGGCGGGTTTCGATGCTTCAGCTCAGACCGGAAGGACTCAGGCGTCCAGGCGGACCAGCCAGCCATGACGGTCCGGCAGGCGGCCGTACTGGATGTCGGTCAGTTCCTTGCGCAGCGACATCGTCACTTCGCCGGCCGGGGCGTTGATGTCGCCCACCGAGAAGCCTTCGCCCTTGAGCTGGCCGATCGGGGTGACCACCGCAGCGGTGCCGCAGGCGAACGCTTCCACGATCTCGCCGGAGGTCACGCCGTCCTTCCACTCATCAAGGGTGACCTTGCGCTCTTCGACCTTCATGCCGCGGTCGCGGGCAAGCTGCAGGATGCTTTCGCGGGTGATGCCTTCCAGGATGCTGCCCGACAGCGACGGGGTCACCAGGGTGCCGTCCTTGTAGACCAGGAACACGTTCATGCCACCCAGTTCTTCCAGGTACTTGCCCTCGACCGGATCCAGGAACAGCACCTGCGAGCAGCCCTGCGCCTGCGCCTTCTGCTGCGGCAGCAGTGAAGCGGCGTAGTTGCCACCGCACTTGGCCGCGCCGGTGCCGCCCTTGCCCGCGCGCGCGTACTCGGTGGACAGCCAGATCGACACCGGGGCCACGCCCTTGGCGAAGTACGGGCCGGCCGGGCTGGCGATCACGTAGTAGCCGGCCTTGTGCGCGCCGCGCACGCCGAGGAAGGCTTCATCGCCGATCATGAACGGACGGAAATACAGGCTGGATTCGTCGGCCGACGGCACCCAGCTGGCGTCCACGGCGATCATCTGCTTGAGCGATTCGACGAAGATCTCAACCGGCAGTTCCGGCAGCGCCAGGCGCTGCGCCGAACGCTGCAGGCGGCGGCCGTTGGCCTCCGGGCGGAAGGTCCAGATCGAACCGTCGGCGTGACGGTAGGCCTTGATGCCTTCGAAGATCTCCTGGCCGTAATGCAGCACCGCGGCGGCCGGGTCCAGCTGCAGCGGGCCGTACGGGCGCACCACCGCATCGTGCCAGCCGGTGTCCTTGTCCCAGCGCACTTCCACCATGTGATCGGTGAAGTGCAGACCAAAACCGGGGGCGGCCAGGATGCGTTCACGCTCCTCGCTGCTGCGCGGCTGGGCGGAACGGGTGGTGTTGAAGCTCACGGAAGACTGGGACACCGGATATTTCCTGTTCTGGTTACGGGGAACGCCGTGACGCCGGCTGGCGATGGGCGGTTACAGCATGCCGGTTTCGAGCCGGGCGGCCTCGGACATCATGTGGCGGCCCCACGGCGGGTCGAACACCAGCTCGACGTCGGCCTCGGCCACCGTCGGGATCATTTCCAGCTTGCTGCGCACGTCATCGACCAGGATCTCGCCCATGCCGCAGCCGGGCGCGGTCAGGGTCATCTTGATCTCGACCTCGCGCCGGCCGTCGTCCAGGTGCTTGAGGTCCACTTCATAGACCAGGCCCAGATCGACGATATTGAAGGGGATTTCCGGGTCGAAGCAGGTGCGCAGCTGCTGCCACACCAGTTTTTCGACCTCCTCGTCGGAGGCATCGGCGGGCAGTTCCAGCGCCGGGGGCGCCTCCTTGCCGATGGCATCGCCATCCTTGCCGGCGATGCGGAACAGATTGCCTTCGACAAAGACGGTATAGCTGCCACCCAGGGCCTGGGTGATATAGCCATAGCTGCCAGCGGGCAGCGTGACCGTTTCGCCCTGCGGGACCATGACGGCCTCGCAGTCGCGTTCGAAGTGGACAGGTTCACTGCTACGGGAATACATGTGGATCGATATGGGGGTCGCGGCGAATTCCCGCAAGGCGACCATTTTAGCCCAGTGGCCGCCCATGCGCCGGTCACCCCGCAAGCCGGTATCCTGTCCGGACTCACAGGAAGATTGCATGTCGCCCACGTCCGTGCCTGTCCGGAGCCGCCACTGGCTCTGGCCCCCGCTGTTTCTGCTTGGTGTCGTCACGGCCACGCTGGCCTGGTTGTTCATCGCCCTGCTCACCGGCCGCCAGGCCGGCTGGATGGCGGTTATTGCGGCATTGGAGATCGCATTCATGCTGCGTCTGGGGACCCTGCGCGCGGGTGCTGCGCGGGTGGTGCTGACCCTGCTGGCCACCGTGCTGGTGGCGCTGGCCGCCAACTGGGGCATCGCCTCGGCCTACCTCGGCGGCGCGATGGGACTCACGCCGTGGGAATCAGCGTTGCGCATGGGGCCCTATCTGGCCTGGACCCTGAGCGGCCTGGCCAACGGCGCGGTCGAATGGCTGTGGCTGGGCGTGGCGCTGGTCGTGGGCGGGTGGGTGGCGAGGTAATCGCCCCACGACCAACGGTCGTGGGCTACCGATGACCGGATGACTGCGCACGGACGCCGGTAGGTCACGACCGTTGGTCGTGACCATTGCATCCGCCCCTCAATGCCCGCCGTCGAGCGCCTTCAATTCACTGACCAGCGCGCTCGCCGCACCGGCGCCATCGCCGTACAGCATGCGGGCGTTGTCGGCGTAGAACAGCGCATTCTCGATGCCGGCAAAGCCGGTGCCCTTGCCGCGCTTGATCACCACCACGTTGCGGGCGTTGACCACGTCCAGGATCGGCATCCCGTAGATCGGGCTGGCCGGGTCGGTGCGCGCGACCGGATTGACCACGTCGTTGGCGCCGATCACCAGCACCACGTCGGTGTTCGGGAACTCCGGGTTGATGTCGTCCATGTCGGCGATCAGGTCGTAGGGCACGCCCGCTTCGGCCAGCAGCACGTTCATGTGCCCCGGCATGCGCCCGGCAACCGGGTGGATCGCGAACTTCACCTTGATGCCGCGATCGATCAGGCGCTGCGCCAGCTCCCACACCTTGTGTTGCGCCTGGGCCACGGCCATGCCGTAGCCGGGCACGATCACCACGCGCTCGGCGAAGGCCAGCATCGCGGCGACATCGCTGGCCTCGATCGGCTTCTGCGCGCCGCTGATCTCCTGCGCGACCCCGCCGCCGCCGAAGTTGGAGAACAGCACGCCGCTGATCGGGCGGTTCATCGCCTTGGCCATCAGGCGGGTCAGCAGGATGCCGGCCGCGCCGACCATCATGCCGGCGATGATCAGCGCCTCGTTGCCGAGCACGTAGCCCTCGAAGGCCACGGCCAGGCCGGTGAACGCGTTGTACAGCGAGATCACCACCGGCATGTCGGCGCCCCCGATCGGCAGCGTCATCAGCACGCCGAGTGCGAGCGCGACCACGAAGAAGCTGATGATCGCCACCGGGCTCAGCGTCACCGCTGCCCAGATGCCCAGCACCACCATCGCCAGCGCGACCAGCAGGTTGAACGCCTGCTGCCCCGGGAAGGTGACGCGTCGGTCGAGCCGACCATCGAGTTTGGCCCAGGCGATGATCGAGCCGGACAGCGAGACCGCGCCGATCGCCGAGCCGATCACGGCCAGCGCCAGCACCGTCGCGGACGGCTGGCGCGCGGCGAGATCGGCCAGCGCCTGCTCGCTCCAATGGGTGGTATCGCGGTTGGCCAGGAACGAGAAGCGCAGCAGTTCGACCGCGCCGATCGCCGCCGCGGAACCGCCGCCCATGCCGTTGTAGAGCGCCACCATCTGCGGCATGTCGGTGATCGCCACGCGCTTGGCCGACCACCACGCCACGCCGGTGCCGATCGCCACCGCAGCCAGGATCAGCGGGATGTTGTGCAGCTCGGGCAGGAAGAACGTCGCCACCGTGGCGATCAGCATGCCCAGGCCGGCCCAGCGGATGCCGCTGCGCGCGGTCATCGGCGAGGCCATGCGCTGCAGGCCAAGCAGGAACAGGGTCGCGGCGACCAGATAGCTCACCTGGACCAGCCACTGCAGCAGTTGCGCGGTGGTCACGTTCAAGGTGTCTTCTCCCCGGCGTCGCGCTTGGCGCTGGGCTTGAACATGTCGAGCATGCGTTCGGTCACCACGTAGCCGCCGGCCGCGTTGCCCGCGCCGAGCACCACCGCGATGAAGCCGATGATCTTCTCCAGCGGGGTCTGCGCATGCCCCAGCACCACCATCGCGCCGATCAGCACGATGCCGTGGATGAAGTTGGAGCCGGACATCAAAGGGGTATGCAGGATCACCGGCACCCGTGAAATGATCACGTGGCCGGCAATGGCGGCCAGCATGAAGATGTACAACGCCACGAACCCGTCGCTCATTGCAGTCACTCTCCCAGGCGGTCATCCCGTCCCCTGCATCATAACCATGCGCTGAACCAATCGGGCAGGCCGGTCAACCGCAGCCGCCCTGGCGCGTTCTCACGGTATCCCCCTGCCGGAACGCTACCCTGTGCTGGTGAGCTCTCCCCTACCGTCGACGGATGCCGACCTGCCTGCCACGCCCGAGGTGGCGCTGCCGGTGTCGCTGGATGCGTTCCTGGCCGGGATCGGCCCGCGCGCGTTCCGCTTCGCCGAGGCCGGCCTGCGCCAGCGCGACGACGCGCTGGATGCGGTGCAGGACAGCATGTTGAAGATGCTCGGTTACCGCGACAAACCCGCCGCCGAGTGGGCGCCACTGTTCTGGAGCATCCTGCGCCGCCGCGTCGTCGACCTGCAGCGCCGCCGTGGCTTCCGCCTGAAGTTCTGGCGCAGCAGTGACGACGCCGGCGGCGACCATGACATCGACTGGGCCGACCACGCGCCCGGCCCGGCCCAGGCCCATGAGCAGCGCGATCAGTACGCGCAGCTGGTGCAGGCGCTGCGGGAGCTGCCCGCCCGCCAGCGCGAGGCCTTCACCCTGCGCGTGCTGCAGGACCTGGACGGCGCCACCACGGCCAAGGCCATGGGCTGCAGCGAAGGCGCGGTCAAAACCCATCTTTCGCGCGCCCGCCAGGCGCTGCAGCAGTCTCTGGAGATCGCCCTGTGAACCGCCCCCTGCCCCCTTCGATGCATGACGATGCCGCCCTGCGGCAGCTGCATGCGCAGGCGCTGGATAGCCTCTCGCCGGTTGCGCTGGCGCGGCTGCGCAGCGCGCGTCATGCCGCCTCGCCGCCCAGGCGGCATGCCCCGTCCTGGTGGATGGCCACCGCCTGTTCAGCGGTGGTCGCGCTCGCGTTGGGCTACAGTTTCCTCCTCGGCGAATCGACCGCCCCGCCGGCCGCGGTCGTGGCGAGCGCGGCCGATGACGGCAGCGATGTCCTCGACGAAAATCCCGATCTGTACGTGTGGCTGGGCAGTACCGACCTGGCAATGGAGTGATGATGAAACTGCGACTGCCCCTGGGGCTGGTGTTGCTGACGCTGAGTGCGGCGGGCTTGGCCCAGACCGCCCCGCTGCCGGACTGGGACACACTCACCCCGCAGCAGCGCGAGGCGTTGATCGCGCCCGTGCGTGACCGCTGGAACGACGCGCCAGCGCCGCAGCGCGAGCGCATGTTGCAGCACGGCCAGCGCTGGCTGAGCATGACCCCGGAACAGCGCGCGCAGGCGCACCGGGGCCGGCACCGTTTCGAGAACATGACGCCGGAGCAGCGCGAGCAGGCGCGCGCGCTGTTCGCTCAGATGCGCAGCATGACCCCGGAGCAGCGGCAGGCACTGCGCGACCGCTGGGCGCGGATGACCCCGGACGAACGCAAGGCCTGGCTCAAGGCGAACCCCGCCCCGAAGCGCTGAGCAATTAACGGGGACGGAGGGGATTATTAACTACCTCCGTCCCCGTTTTTTCAGGCGGCGACCCAGCGGGTTTTCGCGAGCAGTTCGTCGTCCCAGTCGAAGCTGACGGCGCCCTCTTTCAGGAACAGGGCGACGAAGTTGTAGAGGTTGCGGGCATACATCTCGCTGGCATGCACCGCGCCCTGGCTGGCCAGGTTGAGCGGGCCATCGATGAGCACGCCGTCCAGGTCCACCACCTCGCCCGGTTGCGTGGCCTCGCAATTGCCGCCGGTTTCCGCGGCGAGATCGACGATCACGCTGCCCGGTCTCATGCCACGCGCCATCGCGGTGCTGACGATCTTCGGCGCCGGTCGCCCTGGCACGGCGGCGGTGCAGATCACCACATCCACCGTACGCAGATGCTCGCCGAGACGACGCTGCTGCTCGGCGCGTTCTTCATCGGTCAACGGGCGCGCATAGCCACCTTCGCCGACCGCGCTGACGCCCAGGTCGAGGAACTTGCCGCCCAGCGATTCGATCTGCTCGCGGGTTTCCGGGCGCACATCGAAGCCTTCCACCTGCGCGCCCAAGCGACGCGCCGTGGCGATCGCCTGCAGGCCCGCCACGCCGGCGCCGACCACCAGCACCTTTGAGGGACGGATCGTGCCGGCGGCGGTGGTGAGCATCGGGAAGAAGCGTGGTGCGCGCTGGGCGGCGATCAACGTGGCTTTGTAACCGGCCATGCCGGCCTGCGAACTGAGCACGTCCATCGACTGCGCGCGCGTGGTGCGCGGCAAGCGCTCCAGCGGAAACGCCTGCAGGCCGCGCGACTGGATCAGGCCGGCCCGCTCGGCGTCGGCCTGCGGGTGCAGCATGCCGATCAGGCTGGCGCCGGATTTCAACCGCGCAAGGCGGTCGTTGGACGGTGGCTGCACGCACAGCACGATGTCGGCCTGGCCCAGGCGGGTGTCATCGGCGGGCTGCGCCCCCACCTCCTGATACACCGCATCGGGGAAGCCGGCAGCCAACCCGGCGTTTGGCTCGAATGACACGCCCGCGCCGAGCGCGATCAGCTTGCGCGCCGTTTCCGGCGTCATCGCCACGCGCCGTTCCCCCGGCGCATGTTCCTTTACCACCAACACCTCGACAGCCATGCCTGTCCCCGACGATCAGCGGATTGTGGGCTGATCGTAACCTGATCGCCGGGCCAGCGTGGCCCGGGGGTTCAATGCACGGTGGCGTTCCTGGTATCCAGCCGATCGATCACGCCCTGCATGGCGCTGTCGAACGCGCCATCGTCGATATGCGCCCGCAGGCGACCCAGGCGCACCATCACCGCCAGTTCTTCCGGCGAGGCCACGCAGAAGCGCACCCCGCGCCGGTTGACGAACAGCAGGCGCTGGGAGATCGGGCTCACCCAGGACAACTTGCCGGCCTGGACCTTGCCGTCCTTGTCGACGAAATCCAGCCAGGTGCCGATCTCCAGGCCACGGAAGCGGTCGGCATCGGCATTGTCGAAATCGCTGACATCGACCTTGCTGCCCAGCTCCACCGCCGCCGATTCCTGCGTCGGCGGCGACGGCAGCGCCACCTGCGGCAGTTCGGGCAGCGCGCGTTCCAGCTCGGGGCGCGATTCGGCGATGCCCTGCAGGGTGTCGTGCAGCGCATCGATGGCACTGGTCGCCGCATCGGCATGCACGCCGACACTGGCAAACACCTTGCGCAGCGCCGGATGCCAGGCCTGCAGCCAGGGCTTGCCGACGATATGGCGGCGTGCCTCGGCCACTTCCTCCAGCATGCCATCGGCCAGGCTCAGTGCCTCACCGACCGACGCCCCGTCTTCGCCTTCGCGCAGCACGGTCAGGGTCAGATGGTGCTGCCACGGCTGGCGCAGGAACTCACCGATCGCCTGCGGCAAGGTGGTATCGCCGATCCGGCGGTCCAGTTCGGCACTGGCGCGCTGGCGGGCCATTTCGAGCTTTTCCTGGCCGCGCTGGGTTTCGGCGGCACGCCGCTCGGCGATCTCGATCCGGCGCCGGTGCTGGGTCAGGAAGTCGCGGAATTCTTCTTCCAGGGTCAGGAAGATCGCCAGGTTCTCGTTGAACTCGGCGACCAGGCGCTCGATGATTTCCTCGACCTTGCCCATCAGCACGCGCTCGGCCTGGCTCTCGCCGGTGTTGCCTTCGCAGGCCTCGGCCAGCGAGTTGAGCAGCTTGCGCGCCGGGTGGGTCTTCTGCACGAACATGCGGCGATCAAGCATGGCGACCTTGACGAAGGGCACCACCAGCCGGCCGATCAGCTCGCGCGAGCGGCCCTCCAGGTCGCGCTCGTCGAGCATCACGTCGAACAGCATGCCGACCAGGTCGATCGCATCCTCGTCCTGCGGGTCCAGCCGCGCCTGCGCGGGATCGACCCCGAGCCGGGTCGCGCCGGACAGCACTTCACTCTTCAGGCGTTGCGCCAGCGATTCGCCGTCCTCGCCGATCGCCGCGCGCAGGGTCGCGCTCGGCGTGGCCTGCAGCAGCGAAAGCACCGACATCATCTCGCGCTGGCTCAACGGGCGTTGCTGGCCCACCGCGACGCTGGCCGCCGACGTGGCGTCCTCGCGCACGTGGCGGGTCTGCTGCAGGAGTTCATGCAGGGCATCGAGCAGCATGCCCTGGTTGCCGCCAAGGCTCTCACCGCCTTCGCCATACCCGTCCTGCGCGGCCTGCGCGCCACCGCTACCCTGGAGGCGGCCACGGCTCTCGGCCCAGCGGTCGGCGAAACGACGGGCCCAGGCGGGTGCCTGCCCCTCGTCGCCCGCCGCGCCCAGCCCGGCCTCGGTCTCGAACCCATCGAAGGCGTCGCGGTCATCCCGCTGTGGCGGCGACGGTGCGCGCGGCGCAGGCCGGCGCGCGGCCATCTGCGGCATCACGCCAGCCGCGGCCAGTTGTTCGTCCAGATACTCGTACCGCTTGCCGATCGGCTGCTGCAGGTCGCGCTCGCACAGTTTGATCAGCACCAGCCGCACTTCCGGGGCCAGTTCACAGTCGGCGAAGGCCTCATGGATGGCCACGCCGAGGTGCTCGGGGCTGATCGGATTGGTATCGGCCTGCAGTTCCAGGCCGCCGGCGATCACGCCCAGGCGGCGGTCCAGCCGCGACAGCACCGGCTTGAAGTCGCGCAGCAGCACGGTGGCGAAGTTGCGCACCGCCAGCCGGGATTCCAGCACGTGTTCGGGCACCAGGCTCAGCCCGTCCTCGATCTGGCCGGCCAGGGTGGCCTCGGCCGACAGCGGCTCGCCCCGCTCCAGCGCGTCCCAGGCCTGGGCCAGGTGGGCGCGGAAGCCGGACACGATGTCCTCCCGGCGGCGGCGCAGCTCGCGCATGCCGTCCAGGAACAGCAACTGCGACGCGCCGGCGGTACCGGCACGGTCGAACAGCACATCATCGAAGCGCGCCAGCACCGTCGAGAACGACTCGACCAGCCCCGGCAGCACGGCCTCGCGGGCCATCTTCAACAACGCCGGGTCACGGCCCGGGTGCCCCCCTACATTGGGCGTGGCAATCATGCGAAAAGGCTCCCCACCCTCGCAGGCACTGAGTACAGCATGGAAACAACGAGCGCCGGCGCACCCCATGCGCCCACGTTCGGATGGTAGGCCGGCCGACCGGTCAGAGACAGTGAAACAGTCGACACTTTAAACCTCGTTACCGGTGGCCCGGCAGGCTTTGTATCGTAAGCGCAGCAGGCCCCGGAAGCGAGTACAGCCACGTGAAGGAAGTCCGCTGATTAGGTGATGTTCATCACGTTTTGTCGCAAATTGCACCGAGATACCTAGGACCGTGTCACAAACGGTCGCGACTATAATCGGGGCACCGTGAAGCCAGATCGAGAGCCCATGTCCGTTCCCCCCGCGCTGCATGCCCTGGACGCCCGCCGTTCGGTCCCCGCCAAGCAACTCGGCGAGCCCGGCCCCGACCCGGCGACCCTGCTGCGGATGCTGGCCTCGGCCGTGCGCGTGCCCGACCACGGCAAGCTGGTGCCCTACCGCTTCCTGCGGATCGCCGGCGATGCGCGTCACAGTCTGGGCACGTTCCTGGCCGAGCGCGCCGTCCAGCGCGACCCCCAGGTGTCGCCGGCCCAGCTGGACAAGGACCGCCAGCGTTTCTCCCATGCCCCGCTGGTCATCACCGTCATCGCCAGCCCGCGCCCGAACCCCAAGGTGCCCGAGGCCGAACAGCTGATGACCGCCGGCTGCGTCTGCTTCGCCCTGCTGCAGGCCGCGCAGGCGCTGGGCTTCGGCGCCCAGTGGTTGACCGCCTGGATGGCCTTCGACCCCGCCGTGCACGCCCACCTCGGCCTGGCCGAGGGCGAGCAGATCGCCGGCTTCATCCACATCGGCACGCCGAAGACCGCGGTTCCCGAGCGCGAGCGCCCGGATCCCGCCGCGCTGCTGCAGGACTGGGAGGGCTGAGATGTCCGCCCTTGCTGCCGGCCCCGGCATGGCCCCGCCGCCGCTGCGTGCGCCGTTGTACCTGGTCGATGCCAGCCTGTACGTGTTCCGCGCCTGGCATTCGATGCCGGATGAGTTCCAGGACCAGCAGGGCTGGCCGACCAATGCCGTGCACGGCTTCGCGCGCTTCCTGCTCGACCTGCTCGAGCGCGAGCGGCCGGCGAACATCGCCATCGCGTTCGATGAGGCGCTGGACAGCTGCTTCCGCCACCGCATCTATGCCGCCTACAAGGCCAACCGCGATCCCGCGCCGGATGCGCTGCGCCGCCAGTTCGCGCACTGCAAGGCGCTGTGCACCGCGCTCGGCCTGGCGGTGCTGGCCCACCACGAATACGAAGCCGACGACCTGATCGGCAGCGCCCTGCACGCGCGCCGCGACGCCGGCATGCGCGGGGTGATCATCTCCGCCGACAAGGACCTCTCGCAGCTGCTGTTCGAGCATGACGAGCAGTGGGATTACGCGCGCAACCAGCGCTGGGGCATGGCCGGTGTCAAAGCCCGCCACGGCGTGCATGCGCACCAGATCGCCGACTACCTGGCGCTGTGCGGCGATGCGGTCGACAACATCCCCGGCGTGACCGGTGTGGGCGCCAAATCGGCCGCCGTTCTGTTGGCGCATTTCGGCAGCATGGACGTGTTGTATGAGCGCCTGGACGAAGTGCCCTTCCTGCGCCTGCGCGGTGCGGCGCAGATGGCGGTGCGGCTGCGCGAACAGCGCGAGCATGCGCTGCTGTGGCGCCAGCTGACCACCATCGCGCTGGATGCCCCGCTGGAGGGTGCTGCCGTTGATTTCAGCCGCGGCGTGGCCGACGCGCAGATGCTGCAGGGCCTGTGCGATGCACTGCGGTTCGGGCCGTTGACCCGTCGCCGCCTGTTCACCGCCGCCGGCCTGTCCGATTCCTCTTCCGTTGCCAGCGAGTTCGCATGAGCCCTACTACGCAAGAACCGAAAGTTGTGTTTGAAGGCAAGTACCAGCGCATGGTCGTGCGCGGCACCTGGGAATACAGCGAGCGCACCCACGCCGGCGGCCTGGCCGCGATCATCATCGCGGTCACCCCGGCAGACACCGTGCTGTTCGTCGAACAGTTCCGCATCCCGCTGCAGGCCAGGACCATCGAGATGCCGGCCGGGCTGGTCGGCGACATCGATGCCGGCGAGTCGATCGAGGTTTCCGCCGTGCGCGAGCTGGAGGAAGAAACCGGCTGGACCGCCGAGCACGCCGAGGTGCTGATGATCGGCCCGACCTCCTCCGGTGCGAGCAGCGAGAAGATCGCCTTCGTGCGCGCCACCGGCCTGCGCAAGGTGGGTGAGGGCGGTGGCGATGCCAGCGAAGACATCACCGTGCACG
Organism: Stenotrophomonas sp. JAI102; assembly: GCF_013409105.1. Taxonomy (NCBI): domain Bacteria; kingdom Pseudomonadati; phylum Pseudomonadota; class Gammaproteobacteria; order Lysobacterales; family Lysobacteraceae; genus Stenotrophomonas; species Stenotrophomonas sp. JAI102. Next base: position 162,930 of record NZ_JACCCI010000004.1, on the reverse strand, counting down.
AGATTCCGCGCGCCCGCGCCGCGGCATGGCTGGTCGAGAAGATGAGCCAGGGTTACGAGCTGGATGCCAAGCTGTGGGCCGGCCTGTGGATGATCGAACATCACCTGGACGGCACCCCGCGTGGCTGATTCGTTGGCCCATCCGGACACCGCCACGCCCCTGCTGGGGCCGGCCGACCCGGCGCCGTTCACCGTGCACCAGACGCAGGGCCGCTCACCGTTCCTGCTGATCGCCGACCATGCGGGGCAGCAGGTGCCGGCGTCACTGGCCGGGCTCGGCCTGCCGCAGGCCGAACTGGACCGCCACATCGGCTGGGACATCGGTATCGCCGGGGTCACCGTGGAACTGGCGCGGCGGCTGGATGCATGGGCGATCACCCAGACGTACTCGCGGCTGGTGATCGACTGCAACCGGCCGTTGGCCTCCCCCACGTTGATGCCGGCAGTCAGCGACCTCACCGTGGTGCCCGGCAACCAGGGCCTGTCCGCGCTGCAGCGGCAACAGCGCATCGCGGCGATCCATGCGCCCTACCATGCGCGCATCGATGCCGAGCTGGACACGCGCCAGGCGCAGGCCCGGCCGACGTTGCTGGTGATGATGCACAGCTTCACCCCTGTCATGAATGACGCCGAGCGGCCGTGGCATGCCGGCGTGCTGTACCACCGCGACACGCGGTTCGCACATCGCCTGCGGGATGCGCTGCGCGATGAAGGCGACCTGGTGGTGGGCGACAACCAGCCCTACGCGGTCAGCAGCACCAGCGACTATGCCGTGCCGGTGCATGGCGAAGGCCGCGGGCTGCTGCACGTGGAGCTGGAGATCCGCCAGGACCTGATTGCCGATGCCGCCGGCCAGCAGGCCTGGGCACAGCGGCTGGCGCGCATCTTCACCGCCCTGCAGCCGCAGCTGGTCGCAGTGCCAGCGGCGTAAGGCGTACTGTCGACCAGCGCCGGTAGTGCCGGCCGCTGGCCGGCAACCCAACATCACCCCACCGCAGGCGCCTCCAGCCACGGAAACGCACGGTATCCCCGCATCTCCGACGTGATGCAGGACGCCCGGAACATCCCGCACCAGAACCGCGCATCACGTTCGTCGCCGTCGGTTGCGTAGACCCAGCCATACCGGTCCCACACGTCACGTTCGTTGCTGCATCCCGCGATGGCCTCAAGCGCCTGGCCCAAGGCAAGACGGTCGGTCATCGGCTCATCCTTCACCCGCGCACACCGGCGCCGGCGTCGCGGCATCTTCCTGCGGCCGCAGCCACAGCGCGACGCCCACGCCCAGCAGCGCGAACAGCGCCGCGCCGTACTGCGCGTGGATCATGCCCTGCAGGGCCGCGTCACTGCTGGCACCCGCGTTGCCACGACCGGTATTGGCCACCATCACCAGCAGCGCCAGGCCCAGCGCGCCACCGATCTGCTGCGCCGTGGCGGCCATGCCGGAGGCCACGCCCTGCTGCGCGGCCGGCACGCCCTGCCCGGCTACGATCCACATCGAGGTCCAGGTGATGCCCTGGCCCAGGCTGAGCACCACGATGCCCGGCAGCAGCGCCCAGTAGGTCGCGCCATAGGGCAGCGCGACGGCGACCGCGGCGATGCCGACCGCGCCGGCCAACATGCCCACCGTCAGCACCTGGCGCGGGGAACGCCGGGCGAGCATGCGCTCGGCGATGCGGATGCCGAACGTGCACACCAGGGTCGGCGGCAGGAACGCCAGGCCCGCCTGCAGCGCGCTCCAGCCATAGCCATCCTGGTAGTACAGCGCCAGGAAGTAGTACTGCACGCCGTAGCTGCTCATGAACAGCATCGTCAGCAGCATCGCCGCACGCAGGCTGCGCAGGCGCAGCAGCGAGAACTGCATCAGCGGGTCACGGCTGCGGCGTTCGATCTGCACGAAGGCCGCCAGCATCACGGCCGACACGGCCAGGCAGATCAGCGTGCGTGGCGCCAGCCAGCCCCACTCCGGGCCCTGCACCAGGGTGGTCACCAGCAGGCTGCCGCCGACGGTCACCGTCACACAGCCGGCCAGATCGAACGAGCGGCCCGTCAGCGGCGCGGCGTCGCGCGGCAGCCACCAGCCACCCAGCAGCGCGCAGCCGCCGGCGAACGGCACGATCACCAGCAGCACCGAAGCCCAGCCGAAGCTCTGGGTCAGCACGCCACCGAGCAGCGTGCCCAGGGCCAGGCCGCCGGCGCTGGCCATCGACCAGATCGCCAGCGCGCGGTTGCGCGGCGCGCCTTCGGCGTAGAGCGTATTGATCAGCGCCAGCGTGGCCGGGAACAGCAATGCCGCACCGATGCCCTGTACCGCGCGGGCGGCGATCAGCAGCCAGGCGCTGTTGCTGAAACCGCCGACCAGCGAGGCCAGCGCGAACAGCGCCATGCCCAGCCGATAGATCCGGCGGCGTCCCAGCAGATCGGCCGCGCGGCCGCCGAGCAGCAGGCAGCCGCCGAACGCCACCGTGTAGCCGCTGACGATCCACTGCAGCTGCTGGGCATTGATGTGCAGCTGCGCGCCCATCTCGTGCAGGGCGACGAAGATGATCGTGGAATCCAGCGCGATGATCAGCTGGGCGGTGGCGAGCAGGGCCAGGGCCAGACGGGGGAACGCCGGCGCCGGGGCGCCAGCGGGAGACAGGGGGGAGGTCATGCCGACTCGGTGGAACGTAAGAAGGTGGGCAGTCTCATTGATGACGCTGCATAAATAAACCCGGATACTTCGATATCTGTCATGCATATCCGCATGAATCGGAGGAGCGATGGACCTCAACGCCGTGCGCATGCTGGTGCAGGTGGCCGAAGCACGCAGCTTCACGGTCGCCGCCGGCCAGCTGGGGATCAGCCAGTCCGGGCTGTCGCGGGCGATCGGGCGGCTGGAAAGCGCGCTCGGTGTGCGCCTGCTCCACCGCACTACCCGCAACGTCAGCCTGACCCCGGATGGCCGCCAGTTCGTCGAACATTGCGCGCCGCTGCTGAGCGGGCTGGAGGATGCCGAGCGGCGCCTGGGCGATCGGCCGTCTACGCCTTCGGGCGTGTTGAAGCTGACCGCGCCGTCGATGTTCGGGCGCAAGGTGCTGGTGCCGCTGGCCGGGCAGTTGATGGCCACCCATCCCCAGCTGCAGTTCGAGCTGGTGCTCAATGACCGGCTGGTCGATCTCGTCGAGGAAGGCTTCGATGCGGCGCTGCGCACCGGGCCGATCAGCGATGTGCGCATGGTGGCGCGGCCCCTGCGGCCGTTGCACTGGGTCACGGTCGCCTCGCCGGCCTATATCGCGCGGCACGGAGAACCGGCCAGCATCGATGCATTGCACGATCACGCCTGCCTGGCGGTCCGCAATCTGCGCAGCGGGCGGTTGGTGGACTGGCAGTTCCGCGAGGCCGACGGTCAGCTGCGCGACTTCACCCCGCCGGCGCGGATGGTGTTCGACAGCGGCGACCCGCTGGTGGAAGGCGCGCTGGCCGGGATCGGCATCGTGCAGGTAATGGATTTCGCGGTGGCCGATGCGCTCGCCGACGGCCGACTGCAGCGGGTGCTGCAAGCGTTCGAGGGGCGCAGCCGGGTGCTGTCGCTGGTATACCCGCCCTCGCGCCAGGCCTCGCCGAAGCTGCAGGTGCTGGCGCAGGCGTTGTTGGCGGGGAACTGGTAAACCGCGGATCACGACCAACGGTCGTGATCGGCCGGGCGACGCACGGGGCAGCCCGGTAGGTGCCGACCGTTGGTCGGCACGCCTCCATCAACCTGCGAAACGATCCGTCGCACGCACCAGCGCGTCGACATTCTCGGCTTCGAACGCGGAGTGGCCCGACGCCGGGCTGATCTCCAGCGTCGACTTCGGCCACGCCTTGTGCAGTTCCCACGCACTCTGCAGCGGGCAGACCACGTCGTAGCGGCCGTGCACGATCACGCCCGGAATATCGGCGATGCGGTGCGCGTCGCGCAGCAGCTGTTCTTCCACCTCGAAGAAACCGCCGTTGACGAAGTAATGGTTCTCGATGCGGGCGAAGGCCAACGCGAACTGCGGATCCTGATGGCTGTTCACGAAGTCATCGTCCACGTGCAGGAAGCTGGTCGCGCCTTCCCACACGCTCCACGCCTTGGCCGCGGCCAAGCGGGTGGCTTCATCGTCGCTGGTCAGGCGGCGGTGGAAGGCGGAGATCAGGTCGTGGCGCTCCACGGCCGGGATCGGCTTGAGGTAATGCTCCCACGCATCCGGGAACAGGCGGTTGGCGCCTTCCTGATAGAACCATTCCAGCTCCCAGCGGCGCAGCATGAAGATGCCGCGCAGGACCAGCTCGGTCACACGCTGCGGGTGGGTCTGGGCATAGGCCAGCGCCAGGGTCGAGCCCCAGCTGCCGCCGAAGACCTGCCAGCGATCCACCTTGAGGTGCTCGCGCAGCGTCTCGATATCGGCGACCAGGTCCCAGGTGGTGTTGTCGACCAGGTCCGCGTGCGGCGTGGAACGGCCGGCACCGCGCTGGTCGAACAGGATGATCCGGTACTTGGCCGGGTCGTGGAACTGGCGCATTTTGTCGCTGCAGCCGCCGCCCGGGCCACCGTGCAGCATCACCACCGGCTTGCCGTCGGGATTGCCGCACTGCTCGAAGTACAGCGTGTGGCGGTCATCGACCTTCAGGGTGCCGACGTCGTAAGGGGTGATGGCGGGATACAGCGTACGCATGACAGGAACTCCATGTGGAATGACAGTCGCCGCATCACGCTGCGCGGCGGCCCGTTGGACAGGTCATTCTAGCGTCGGGGTCACCGCAGGGACGGCACGCGGTCAGGCCGCCAGACAGCCCAGGCTCACCCGGTCGCGCTGTTCCAGATCGCGTTCGGTGGCGACCGACTGGAAACCGGCGTGCCGCAGCAGCGCGCGGATCGCCTCGCCCTGGTCCCAGCCGTGTTCGATCAGCAGCCAGCCGCCGGGAAGCAGGTGCGCTGCCGCACCGGCGATGATCAGCCGGATGTCATCCAGCCCATCAAGGCCGGAGGCCAGCGCGGTGGCCGGCTCGAAACGCAGGTCACCCTGGACCAGGTGCGGATCGTCGCTGGCGATATACGGCGGGTTGGTCGCGATCAGATCGAACCGCTCACCGGCCAGCGGGGCATACCACGCGCCCTGCCGGACGCTGACGTTGCCCCGTGCATGGCGCTGCGCGTTGCGCGCCGCGACCGCCAATGCGGCCTCGCTGAGGTCGGTGGCGATGACCCTGGCCTGCGGCCGTTCGCTGGCCAGCGCCAAGGCGATCGCGCCGCTGCCGGTGCCCAGATCCGCGATCCGCAGCGGGCTGTCCGCCGGCAACCGCGCCAGCGCCAGCTCGACCAGCAGCTCGGTCTCCGGGCGCGGAATCAGGGTGGCCGGGCTGACCTCCAGATCCAGCGTCCAGAAACCGCGGCGGCCCAGCAGGTAGGCCACCGGCGCGCCGGCCACGCGCTGGTCGAGCAGGGCCTCGAACGCCGCGGCATGCGCCGGCTCGACCGGATCGGTGGCGTGCGCGAACAGCCAGCTGCGCTCGCGCTCCAGGACGTGCAGCAACAGCAGTTCCGCTTCGTGCCGGCCTTCCACGCCGGGCAGGCGGGCGGCGGCATCGGCGAGCAGCTGGCGGATGTCAGGGGCGGCGGCGGTCATGGCGGGACGGAACAGCGGTGGGGCGCGCAGTGTAGTCCACGGGGCCATGGGGGCCGGACCCACGCCCGGGCTGTCCGCGACCGGCTGTCGATTGAATCCACGCATCGATACGCATATATGCATCTGTGGCCGTTATCGATTTCAGTCCGAAATCCGGGGGTGCCGGCCGCCCGAGCCGCGCGACCGTTCAGGTTGCTGCGTCCCCGGATATGCAGAAGCTATTGCAGCGCCTGCCGCCTCAACGGGCGCGGTCATTGCGCTGCAACGGTTTTGACGGATAGGGCGGCCACCCTTCATCGCAGGATCAGCTGGTTCTGATAGTCTTTGACTATCACATAGATGCAATCAATGGATTGTCCTTATTGGAACGGAGCCGCTAACCTGTGTTGGTCGCTTCACCCACCCCCTTCACCAAGAGGAACAACGATGTCGCTCATCAACACCCAGATCCAGCCGTTCGAAGCCAACGCCTACCAGAACGGCGAGTTCATCAAGGTCTCCGACGCCACCCTGAAGGGTCACTGGTCCGTGCTGATCTTCATGCCGGCCGCGTTCACCTTCAACTGCCCGACCGAGATCGAAGACGCCGCCGATCATTACGCCGAGTTCCAGAAGGCCGGTGCCGAGGTCTACATCGTCACCACCGACACGCACTTCTCGCATAAGGTGTGGCACGAAACCTCGCCGGCCGTCGGCAAGGCCCAGTTCCCGCTGGTCGGCGATCCGACCCACCAGCTGACCAACGCCTTCGGCGTGCACATTCCGGAAGAAGGCCTGGCCCTGCGCGGCACCTTCATCATCAACCCGGAAGGCGTGATCAAGACCCTGGAGATCCACTCCAACGAGATCGCCCGTGACGTCTCCGAGACCCTGCGCAAGCTGAAGGCTGCCCAGTTCACCGCCGCCAACCCGAACCAGGTGTGCCCGGCCAAGTGGAAGGAAGGCGAAAAGACCCTGACCCCGTCGCTGGACCTGGTCGGCAAGATCTAAGCCGCTTCTCATCCCCATCCCCGCCCGCCGGGGATGGGGGTGAACCCAAGCCGGTGCTCCACGCGCCGGTTTCGGTTCACCCCCATGTCGCGCAGATGCACCCGCGGGGTTCGTCGACGCTGTTCCCTTGCCTGAATCAAGGAGTTTTTCGATGTTGGATGCCAACCTCCAGTCCCAGCTGAAGACCTATCTGGAACGTGTCACCCGTCCGATCCAGATCACGGCGCACGTGGATGACGGCGCCAAGTCGCAGGAGATGCTCGAGCTGCTGAACACGCTGACCTCGCTGTCGACGCAGATCAGCCTCGACGTGCGTCGCGACAGCAGCGAGCGCACGCCCTCGTTCGCGCTGACCACCCCGGGCCAGGACATCCATCTGGTGTTCGCGGGCCTGCCGATGGGCCACGAGTTCACCTCGCTGGTGCTGGCACTGCTGCAGGTCGGCGGCCACCCCTCCAAGGCCACGGCCGAGCTGATCGAGCAGGTGCGCAACCTGGAGGGCGAGTACCGCTTCGAAACCTACTTCTCGCTGTCCTGCCAGAACTGCCCGGACGTGGTCCAGGCGCTGAACCTGGCGGCGGTGCTGAACCCGCGCATCCAGCACGTGGCGATCGATGGCGGGCTGTTCCCGGCCGAGGTCGAAGCGCGCCAGATCATGTCCGTGCCGACCGTGTACCTCAACGGGGAAGTGTTCGACCAGGGCCGCATGACGCTGGAGCAGATCGTGGCCAAGCTCGACACCGGTGCGGCCAAACGCGATGCCGAAAAGCTCAGCACCAAGGCACCGTTCGACGTGCTGGTGGTGGGCGGTGGTCCGGCCGGCGCGGCTGCGGCGATCTATGCCGCGCGCAAGGGTATCCGCACCGGTGTGGCGGCCGAACGTTTCGGTGGCCAGGTGCTGGACACCATGGCGATCGAGAACTTCATCTCGGTCAAGGAAACCGAAGGCCCGAAGCTGGCTGCAGCGCTGGAACAGCATGTGCGCGAGTACGAGGTGGACATCATGAACCTGCAGCGCGCCAGCGCGCTGGTGCCGGCGGGCGACGATGGCCTGGTCGAGATCAAGCTGGAGAACGGCGCGTCGCTGAAGTCGCGCTCGGTGATCCTGTCCACCGGCGCACGCTGGCGCCAGATGAACGTGCCCGGCGAAGACCAGTACCGCAACAAGGGCGTGGCGTACTGCCCGCATTGCGACGGTCCGTTGTTCAAGGGCAAGCGGGTCGCGGTGATCGGCGGGGGCAACTCCGGCGTGGAAGCGGCCATCGATCTGGCGGGTCTGGTGACGCATGTGACCCTTCTGGAATTTGATGACAAACTGCGGGCCGATGAAGTGCTGCAGAAGAAGCTGCGCAGTCTGGGCAACGTCACCATCATCACCAGCGCCCTCACCCAGGAAGTGCTGGGCGATGGCCAGAAGGTGACGGGTCTGGTCTACCAGGACCGCGTCGGGGGCGATTCGCACCGGGTGGAACTGGAAGGCATCTTCGTGCAGATCGGTCTTCTGCCGAATACCGAATGGTTGAAGGACACGGTGGCTCTGTCACCGCGTGGCGAGATCCTGATCGACGACCGCGGCCAGACCAGCGTGCCGGGTGTCTTCGCCGCAGGCGATTGCACGACCGTTCCGTACAAGCAGATCGTCATCGCGATGGGCGCCGGTTCCACTGCGGCACTGAGCGCCTTCGATCACCTGATCCGTACCTCCGTTCCGAAGAGCAGCGGCGCTGTCGCCGAAGCTGCCTGAAACGTCCGGTTCCCGGTCCGCCGGGAACCTTGTCTGTCTGCTGGGTAGCCACGCCATCACCCGGTCCATTGCCGTGAGAGGTCCAAGGAAATGAACCTACGTGATTTGAAATATCTGGTGGCGCTGGCCGACCACCGCCATTTCGGCAAGGCCGCCGCTGCCTGCTTCGTCAGCCAGCCCACCTTGTCCACCCAGATCCGCAAGCTCGAGGATGAGCTGGGTCTGCCGCTGGTGGAGCGCGCACCGCGCAAAGTGATGCTGACCCCGGCCGGGGTGGAAGCCGCCGCGCGTGCACGCACGATCGTGGCCGAAGTGGAGCAGATGAAAGAAGCCGCGCGGCGCAGTCGCGATCCCGAGGCCGGCACCGTCCGGCTCGGCATCTTCCCGACGCTGGGTCCGTACCTGCTGCCGCATGTGATCCCCAACATCCGCGAGCGCTTCCCGCAGCTGGAACTGCTGCTGGTCGAGGAAAAAAGCGACGAACTGCTGACCCGCCTGCGCGAGGGCAGGCTGGATGCCGCCCTGCTGGCGCTGCCGCTGGACGATGACCAGCTGCATGCCGAGTTCCTGTTCGAAGAGCCCTTCCTGCTGGCGGTTTCGCAGCAGCACCCGCTGGCACGCCGCCAGCACCTGGACGTGCAGGAGCTGTCGTCGCAGAAGCTGCTGCTGCTCGAGGACGGGCACTGCCTGCGCGACCAGGCGCTGGCGGTGTGCCGGCTGTTCGGGGCCAACGAGAAATCGGAGTTCCGCGCGACCAGCCTGGAAACGCTGCGGCAGATGGTGGCCGCCGATGTGGGCATCACCCTGCTGCCGACGCTCTCGGTGAAGCCGCCGGTGCCGCGCTCGGACAACATCCGCCTGCTGGATTTCAGTGGCGATGACCGCCCCAGCCGCCGCATCGCGATGGCGTGGCGCCGCAGTTCGGCGATGACCGGCTTCCTGGAGCAACTGGCCCAGCAGTTCAAACGGCTGCCGCAGGGCCTGTTCGCGCTGGAGTCCACCGATGTCCCGGTGGCCGCCGCCACGCCGTTGCCACGCGCCGGCTGAGCCTGCCTGAACCGGCCGACGCGGCCGATACGCCGGACGGGTCGCATCCGTCTACGATTGTCAGCACAATAGGACGAGGCGGTGCCAGCAGGCGCCGCCTTTTTGCATGGGTCTTCCACAAACGCAAGGAGCTACACCATGTCCACTTCCAGCGGACTGCCCCCCTCGATCATCGTTTCAAGCCACGACATGGACCGCCTGGACGCCATGCTCGAGTCTCCCGCTGTCAGCCAGACCCCCGCCGGGATCGCCCTGGCCGAGGAACTCAACCGCGCGACCGTCGTGGCGCCGGACCAGGTTCCCGAGGGCACCGTCATGATGCATTCGCGCGTGGAGTGCGAAGATGAGCTGCAGAACGAAAAGCATGTTCTGACGCTGGTCTATCCGCGTGAGGCCGATGTTGAACAGGGCAAGGTCTCGATCCTGGCACCGGTGGGCACCGCCCTGCTGGGCCTGTCGATCGGCCAGACCATGGATTGGGTGGCCCCGGGTGGGCGCAAGCTGCGCCTGCGGGTGACCGCCGTCCATCACCAGCCCCACGCCTGATCCCGCCTGCTGCGTCGCCGCGCAGGCTCCACCGTTCCGTCCCAGGAGTAGCAATGAGCACCGTTTCGCTGTCCAAACTCTCCCAGCTGCGCGATCTGTCCGTGGTGGTTGCCGATACCGGCGATTACGAAGCGATCAAGCGCTTGAAGCCGGTCGACTGCACGACCAATCCCACCCTGGTGAAGAAGGCGCTGGATCTGCCGGTGTACGCCGATCTGATCGACAGCGCGCTGGCCTGGGGACGCGAGCAGGCGGGTGAGCGCGAGACCATCGTGCACGCGGTGGCTGATCGGCTGACGGTGGGCGTGGGTACGCTGCTCAGCACGCTGGTACCGGGCCGGGTCTCGACCGAAGTCGATGCGGACCAGGCCCACGATACGGCGGCGACGGTGGCCAAGGCGCGCCAGTTCATCGCGATGTACGAAGCGGCCGGCGTGCCGCGCAGCAAGGTGCTGATCAAGATCGCGGCGACCTGGGCAGGCGTGGAGGCGGCACGCCAGCTGCAGGCCGAGGGGATCGACTGCAACCTGACGCTGATCTTCAATCCGACCCAGGCGCTGGCCTGCAGCGAGGCCGGGGCGTTCCTGATTTCGCCGTTCGTGGGCCGCATCCTGGACTGGTATGTGGCCAATGGCCAGTCGCCAGCCAGCATCGATGAGGACCCGGGCGTGGTGTTCGTGCGCGGCGTGTATGCCGAGTTCAAGCGCCGCGGTTCGCCGACGGTGGTGATGGGTGCGTCGTTCCGTTCGACGGCGCAGATCGAGGCGCTGGCGGGCTGCGATCGCCTGACGATCTCGCCGGACCTGCTGGAGAAGCTGGACGCCGATCACGGCGAACTGCCGCGCAGGCTGGTGGCCGGTGCGGCGGAATCCGTCCAGGTGACGCCGATCGATGGCGCGCGGTTTGCGGCGGATCTGGCAGCCGACCCGATGGCCACGGAGAAGCTGGCGAGCGGCATCGATGCGTTCGCCAAGGATCTGGAGGCGTTGCGCCAGACGATCCGCGAGCGGCTGTAAGCGCTGGCGGTTGGGTGGACGACGAAAGGCCCTGCTCTGCGGGGCCTTTTGTTTTTGGCGCGGACGGCGACGGCAACGGCAACGGCAACCGCTCACTTTCGTCTGGGTTGGCGCGGTGTGGGTGGGTTTGCTGGACGCGCCGTAAACCCATCCCTGGGGGCTCGTGAGCGGCATCCATGCCGCTCCAACGGTCCTGCAAACCCACCCACACCGCGCCGTCGACACATGGCTGGTGCGTTGGGGAGAGCAGTAGAGCGGCGAGCCTAGGGCTGTCTGCTGGACCTGGTAGAGCCGACCGTTGGTCGGCTCTGGGGTATCAGGCGTCCACGCCGATGGGGCAGCTGACGCCGGTGCCGCCGATGCCGCAGTAGCCGTTGGGGTTCTTGGCGAGGTACTGCTGGTGGTAATCCTCGGCGTAGTAGTACTCGGGCGCGGGGAAGGCGATGTCGGTGGTGATGGCGCCGTAGCCGCTGTCGTTCAGGCGCTGCTGGTAGGCGTCGCGGCTGGCCAGGGCGGCGTCGAGCTGGGCCTGGGTGGTGGCGTGGATCGCGGAGCGGTACTGGGTGCCGGTGTCGTTGCCCTGGCGCATGCCCTGGGTGGGGTCGTGGCTTTCCCAGAAGACCTGGAGCAGGCGTTCGAGCGGGACGATGTCGGGGTCGTAGACCACCTCGACGATTTCAGTGTGCCCGGTCAGGCCGGAGCAGACTTCTTCGTAGGTGGGGTTCGGGGTGACGCCGCCGGCGTAGCCGACCGAGGTCGAGTAGACGCCCGGGATGGTCCAGAATTTGCGCTCGGCACCCCAGAAACAGCCCATGGCGAAGCGGATGCGCGCCAGGCCGCTGAAGCTGTCTTTCAGCGGGTGGCTGTTGACGTAATGCTGGTTGTGCAGCAGCGGCAGGGGCTGGTCGCGGCCCGGCAACGCTTCTTCCGGGCGCGGCAGGCGCTGCTTGAAGGCGCCGATGCCCAACAGACCGTTTCCAATACCCAACATGGCGTTCTCCTAGGCCGGCAACAGGCCGGCGCTTTCGTCTCCGTCGAATATGGGGTCGTCCGGGGCCGTGCCCAAGTCCAGTTGGGCGACGATGTCTTCCGCTTCGGGACGGGCCAGATCGGGGACGCAGACGCGCAGGACGCCGAACAGCGGGAGTTCGCCCATCCCGCCCAGCAGCGATTCGCCGAAGACGAACGCAGGGATGCCGGCGTCCTCCAGGGCGTGTTTGACCAGATGGGCGTCGAACAGGTTGTCGGCCTGGTAGATCACGTGCATGGGCGGACTCCGGAGGGCATGGGGCCAGCATACGCCCGGGGGCTGAAGGCGTGCCGACCCACGCGACCGGGCAAGCCCACCCTCGACAGGCTAAACTGTTGGTCTTTCTGCCTTTTAACTGCGACCGCGCATCATGTCCGAGTCTACCGCCGCCCCCACCGACGCCCTTCCGGAAGCCCAGGAAAAACGGGATTTCATCCGTCAGATCGTCCGCGAGGACCTGGCGGCCGGCAAGCATGCCGCGATCAAGACGCGCTTTCCGCCGGAGCCCAACGGCTACCTGCACATCGGCCACGCCAAGTCGATCTGCCTGAACTTCGGCATCGCCGGTGAGTTCAACGGCGTGTGCAACCTGCGCTTCGACGACACCAACCCGGCAAAGGAAGATCCGGAGTACGTGGCCGCGATCCAGGATGACGTGCGCTGGCTGGGCTTCGAGTGGAACGAGCTGCGCCATGCCTCGGACTATTTCGATGCCTATTACCTGGCCGCGCAGAAGCTGATCCGCGATGGCAAGGCCTACGTGTGCGACCTGTCCGCCGAAGAAGTGCGCGCCTACCGCGGCACCCTGACCGAGCCGGGCCGTCCGTCGCCGTTCCGCGAGCGCAGCGTCGAAGAGAATCTGGATCTGTTCCGCCGCATGCGCGCGGGCGAGTTCCCGGATGGTGCACGCACCGTGCGCGCCAAGATCGACATGGCCAGCGGCAACATCAACCTGCGCGACCCGGCGCTGTACCGGATCAAGCACGTCGAACACCAGAACACCGGCAATGCGTGGCCGATCTACCCGATGTACGACTTCGCGCATGCACTGGGCGATTCCATCGAGGGCATCACCCACTCGCTGTGCACGCTGGAGTTCGAAGACCACCGCCCGCTGTACGACTGGTGCGTGGACAACGTCGATTTCGCCCACGACGATGCGCTGACCCAGCCGCTGGTCGATCGCGGCCTGCCGCGTGAAGCCGCCAAGCCGCGCCAGATCGAATTCTCGCGCTTGAACATCAACTACACGGTGATGAGCAAGCGCAAGCTGATGGCGCTGGTCACCGAGCAGCTGGTGGATGGCTGGGAAGACCCGCGCATGCCGACCCTGCAGGGCCTGCGTCGTCGTGGCTATACCCCGGCGGCGATGCGCCTGTTCGCCGAGCGCGTGGGCATCAGCAAGCAGAACTCGCTGATCGATTTCAGCGTGCTCGAAGGCGCGCTGCGCGAAGACCTGGACAGTGCCGCCGCACGCCGCATGGCGGTGGTCGATCCGGTCAAGCTGGTGCTGACCAATCTGCCGGAGGGCCACGCAGAAACCCTGACCTTCGCCAACCATCCCAAGGATGAGGCGTTCGGGACCCGCGAGGTGCCGTTCGCGCGCGAGCTGTGGATCGAGCGCGAGGATTTCGCCGAGGTCCCGCCCAAGGGCTGGAAGCGCCTGGTGCCGGGCGGCGAAGTGCGCCTGCGCGGCGCCGGCATCATCCGCTGCGATGAGGTGATCAAGGACGCCGACGATACCATCACCGAGCTGCGCGGCTGGCTGGATCCGGAATCGCGCCCGGGCATGGAAGGCGCCAACCGCAAGGTCAAGGGCACCATCCACTGGGTCAGCGCCGTGCACGCGGTGCCGGCCGAGATCCGTCTGTACGACCGCCTGTTCTCGGTGCCGAACCCGGACGACGAGTCCGACGGCAAGACCTACCGCGATTACCTCAACCCGGACTCGCGCCGCACCGTCACCGGTTATGTCGAGCCGGCCGCGGCCAGCGCCGCGCCGGAGCAGTCGTTCCAGTTCGAGCGCACCGGCTACTTCGTCGCCGACCGCCGCGATCACACCGCCGCCAAGCCGGTGTTCAACCGCAGCGTGACCCTGCGCGATACCTGGTCGGCGTAAGCGGCACCCGGCCGGTGCCTGGCACCGGCCACCGTGTCATTCCAGCGCGGCCCTGCCACGGCAGGGCCTGCGCTCCAGCACGCCTGCGAACGGTGCAGCCCTGCGCCGGCGCCCGCGTAGCCGCGTGGCCGCGTTCAGCGCGGGCACGGCATCCCTACGCACGGCCCGATACACTGCCGCTGCTCCATCTTCCACGAGGTCCATGTCCCGATGCTGTACGCGCAAGTCCATCTCACCCTGCCCGCCTGGATCCACGACCAGATCGATCTGGGCCGTGTCTATCCCGAGGACGCCGACAAGGTCGCGCTGGCGATCGAGCTGTCGCGCCTGAATGTCGAGGCGCAGACCGGCGGCCCGTTCGGCGCCGTGGTGTTTGGGCCGGATCACCGCGTGATCGCTGCTGGCGTGAACCGCGTGGTCCCGCATACGACCTCGCTGGCGCATGCCGAGAACATGGCCTACATGCTGGCCCAGCAGCGCCTGCAGACGCCACGCCTGAACGATGTGCTGTCGCCGATCACCCTGGCGACCTCCTCGCAGCCGTGCTGCCAGTGCTACGGCGCGACCGTATGGGCCGGCATCGATCGTCTGCTGATCGGTGCCAGCGCCCAGGATGTGGAAGAACTCACCCCGTTCGATGAAGGCCCGCTGCCGGCGGACTGGATCGGCGAACTCAACAAGCGTGGCATCGAGGTCGTGCGCGACATCGAGCGCGATGCAGCGCGCGCGGTCCTGCGCCAGTATGGAGAAACCAACGGTGCACATTACTGATTCCCGCGCTTCAGGCGCGAACCGATGAGCGGCCTGCTGTGCCTGTGCCGCCAGGGGTTTGAGCCGGAACTGGCCGCCGAGCTGTCCGAGCGCGCGGCCTATGCCAACGTCGCCGGCTATGCGCGCACCCAGCGCAACGACGGCTACGTGGTGTTCGTCACCGAGGACGCCGCGGCGCTGTCCAAGGCGTTGTCCTGGCGTTCGCTGATCTTCGCCCGGCAGAAGCTGCAGGTGCTGGCCGAGCTGCCCCAGCTCGATGCCGCCGACCGCATCACCCCGATCATTGCCGCCCTGCAGGGTCAGCAGCGCTTCGGCGACATGTGGGTCGAGCATCCCGATTCGGACGAAGGCAAGCCGCTGGCCGGCCTGGCCCGCGCATTCGGCAATGCGCTGCGCCCGGCACTGCGCAAGGCCGGTCTGCTGACCGACAAGCCGAACACCGGCCTGCCGCGCCTGCACATCGTGTTCGTCGATGGACGCCATGCCTTCGTGTGCGTCGCCGATACCCGCGACAGCGCGCCGTGGCCACTGGGCATCCCGCGCCTGAAGCTGCTGCCCGACGCGCCGTCGCGCTCGGCGCTGAAGCTGGACGAAGCACTGCTCACGCTGATGACACCGGAAGAGCGCGAGCTGCTGGTCAAGCCGGGCATGCGCGCGGCCGATCTGGGCGCCGCACCGGGTGGCTGGACCTGGGTGCTGACCCGCCAGCACCTCAGGGTGATCAGCGTCGACAACGGCCCGCTGCGCGAACACGTGCTGGAGACCGGCCTGGTCGAACATCTGCGCGCCGATGGTTTCCACTGGCAGCCGGAGACGCCGCTGGACTGGATGGTCTGCGACATGGTCGAACAACCGCGCCGCGTGGCCGAACGCATGGCCACCTGGTTCCGCGAAGGCTGGTGCAGGCACGCAATCTTCAACCTCAAGCTGCCGATGAAAAAGCGCTGGGATGAAACCCGCATGTGCCTGGAGCTGTTCCAGGAGCAGGCGGGCAAGCCGCTGCATCTGCGCGCCAAGCAGCTGTACCACGACCGCGAAGAGATCACGGTGTTGGCCTCGCCGCTGCGCTGACCCACGCGCACCACTGGTAGGGCCGGGCCATGCCCGGCTGGCCGCGCAACGCGCGGCCATGATCGAAGCACGCGCCGGTCGCCCGGCGCCCCTCCCCACGTCAAGTACGGAGTTTCCATGCGACGCCGATCAAGCCTCATCCTGCTGCTGACGCTGCTGCCCACGCTCGCCCTCGCCCAGGTCCGCACCCCGTCACCGGCGGTCAGCGAACCGTTGCGCGAGGTGCCGGTGAGCGTGCGCGCGCAGCCGCTGTCGCAGGGCGAGGTCACCCATCAGGTGACACTCGCCGCCCCGGCCGGGGAGGCGGCGGTGACGGTGCGTTCGGTGCAGCCGGTGAGCGTGGTCGGCCAGTACCGCATCGCATTCGCGGCGTTGGATGTCGACGGCGATGGCTTCATCAGCCGCGCCGAGGCGCAGGCCAACCCGACCCTGGCCGATGAATTCAACGCACTGGACGTGAAGCGCCGCGGCAAACTGGACCGCGCCGATCTGGCCGGCTGGCTGATCGACTGAGCGCGCGGGTCACACCCCCGCCGCGCGCTTCCAGAACATCGACACCAGTGGCGGCAGCTTGCCGGCGCAGCCCAGCGCGCGGCCGCGCGCCAGGGTCAGGTGCATCTCATCATTGGAGAACACCGTATTGATCGCATCGAAGCTGTACGCAGCGACGGTGTTCTCACTGCGGCGTTCGCGTGCCCAGCGCTGCAGCCGGTGTGGCGACATCCAGTCCTGGCGGCGCTGCTGCGCAGCCAGCACCAGCGCCCGCAACGCAGCGACATCACGCAGGCCGAGATTGACGCCCTGCCCGGCCAACGGATGCACCACGTGCGCTGCATCACCGAGTGCGAGCACGCGGCCGACCACGTAACCCGTGGCCAGCTGCCGGCGCAGCGGGAAGGCCGCCCGCCGGGAGGCCAGCGTCATCGCGCCCAGGCGGCCGGCGAAGGCGTTGGTGAGTTCGCGTCCGAATGCCGCGTCATCCAGTGCCAGCACGCGCCCGGCGTCGGCATCGGGCAGCGTCCACACGATCGAACTGCGCTGCGCGCTGATCGGCAGCACCGCCAGCGGCCCGGTCACCAGGAAGCGCTGCCACGCGGTGGCTTCGTTGTTCTTTTCGGTATCGACATACGCCACCACGCCACGCTGGCCGTACTCCTGGCGGGTCACCTCCAACCCGGCCAGGCGGCGCAGGGTGGATTCGGCACCGTCGGCGGCGATCGCCAGCGATGCGTCGAGGCGACGGCCGTCGTCCAGGCGCAGGCGCACCCCGTCGGCGTCCTGCTCCAGCGCCTCGACCCGCGCCGGGCAGCACAGCTGCACGCCGGCCGCAGGCAGCGCCGCCCACAGGCGGTCCACCAGCAGATCGTTCTCGACGATCCAGCCCAGTTGTTCGCGGCCGAGGCTGTCGGCATCGAAGCGCAGTTCATCGCCGCCGGCCGCATCCCAGACCCGCATGCGGCGGTAGGCACAGGCGCGCGCGGCCGTCACCGCCGGCCACACGCCGAGCGTGGCCAGCAACTGCGCGTTGTCCGGCGCGAACGCGTACACGCGCAGGTCCGGCTGCTGCGGCTGCCAGGCCGCCGGCTCGCGGCCTTCGACCAGCGTCACCGACAGCCCGGCATCGGCCAGCGCCAGGGCGCAGGCCGCGCCGACCACGCCCCCCCCGACCACCACCACGTCCTGCGGGCGCCGGCTCACAGGCCGGCTCCGCGGCACAACGCCGGCACCTGGCCGCGGAAGCCCATCGCGCCCCCGACCAGCATCGACTGCATCGGCGTGGCCTGCGCGGCCAACAGACCGAGCGAACGCAGCGGACGCATCAGCGGTGCCGGATTGCTGGTCAGGCGCGCCAGCCCGCCGGAGAACGCGATGGTCTGCTCGCGGTCTTCCAGGCGCCGGGCCACGTGTTCCTGCAGCAGCGCATCGCTGCCGGCGTCGTCGGCCCCGGCCACCAGTTCGGCCAGCGTCAATGCATCGCGCAGGCCCAGGTTGAAGCCCTGTGCGCCCAGCGGGTGGATGGTCTGCGCCGCATTGCCGAGCAGCACGGTGCGTTCACCGACCAGCGCGCGCGACAGCACCTGGATCAAGGGATAGGCGCTGCGCGGGCCACTCTCCAGCAGGCGGCCGGCGCGCCAGCCGATGGCGCCCTGCAGGCGGTTCACCCAGGCGGCATCGTCCAGCGCCATCACGGCCTCGGCCTGGTCACGGGCAACCCCGTGCACCGCGCCGAAATGACGGTCGCCACGCGGCAGCAGCGCGGTCGGCCCGGTGTCGGTGAAGCGCTCGTACGCGGTGCCGTCCGGCGCACGCGCGGCGCGGACCCGCGACACGAACAGCGTCTGCTCGAAATCATGTTCATCCACGCCGATGCCGAGTGCCTCGCGCACGCCACTGCGGGTCCCGTCGGCACCGACCACCAGACGCGCCAGCAGACAGCGTTCGCCGCTGTCATCGGCGATGAAGACCTGACGGTAGCCGTCCACCGTGCTGCCCAGGCGCACGAAGCGCGCCGGACGATAGCGGGTCAACCGGGTGAGCGTCTCCAGCCGCGCCTCCAGCGCCTGGCCGAAATCGCGGGCGACCACGACCTGTCCGAACCACGGGCGCTGGTACTGCGCGGCCTCCATCTGCACCCGGCCGAAATCGCCGGCGCGGCTGACATGGATGCGGGTGATCGCGCCCGGCGCACCGGCCAGCGTCTGCATTACACCCAGCGCGGTCAGCGCGTTGACGGTCGCGGCGGCGAAACTGAGGTTGCGCTGGTCGAACACCGCCGGAAGCGCGCCCAGCGGCGAAGCCTCGACCAGGCCGACATCGCGGCCGGCGCGGTCCAGGGCGATGGCCAGGCTGGCACCGACCAGCCCGCCGCCTACGATCACTACATCATGTCGTTCACTCATGCCCGCCATGATAAGGGTTCGCCCGCTCCGGCGGCGTGCGGCGGGCTGCCGCAGCAGGCGCTAGAATGAATGCCTGCCCCCACCCGTCACCGCCATGACCTCCACTGCCCAACGCGCCTTCGTCCTGTCCGTGCTCGTGCTGTTGATGGCGGCCACGCGGGTCAACCATTTCGCGGCGATTCCGGATGCCTCCTGGGCGGTGTTCTTCATCGGCGGCTTCTACCTGCGCGCGTGGACCCGCTGGGCCTTCCCGCTGCTGATGGCGCTGGCGGTGCTGGTCGACTGGCTCGTGATCCGCCGCAGCGGCCTGGATTTCTGGCAGCACTACTGCGTCTCGCCGGGCTACTGGATGCTGCTGCCGGCCTATTTCGCGATGTGGAGCGGCGGCCTGCTGCTGCGCCGCGGCTACCACGGCGCCACCTGGGCCGCGCTGGGCAAGGGCGCGCTGCTGCTGGTTGCGGCGGTGGCGGTCTGCCATCTGTTCGCCCAGGGCGGTTTCTACTGGACCAGCGACACCGTGGCCGCCCCCACCCTCGACGGCTGGGCGAAGAACTACAGCGACTGGTTCCTGCCCTACCTGCGCACCGCGGCGGTCTACGTCGGCCTGGCGGCCGCGCTGCAGCTGGCGACCGAACAGGTCGGCAAGCTGCTGCAGGCGCGCCGCGACGTGCTGCACTGAGCGCGGCCGGCCTCGTTCGTGGGCAATCGCCTGTCCCGCATCTATACACGCACCGGTGACGATGGCAGCACCGGCCTCGGCGATGGCAGCCGCGTGGCCAAGGACGACGCCCGGGTGGCCGCCTACGGCACGGTCGACGAGGCCAACTCGGCGCTCGGCGTGCTGCTGGCGGTGCCGCTGCCGGAGGATGTCCGCGCCCTGCTGACGGTGATCCAGCACCAGTTGTTCGATCTGGGCGGCGAGCTGTGCATTCCCGGCCATGCCGCCCTCCACGCCGCCGACATCGAGGCGCTGGAACGGCAGCTGGACCACTACAACGCCGACCTGCCGGTGCTGAAGGAGTTCATCCTGCCGGCCGGGGGCGAGGCCGCCGCGCGCTGCCACCTGGCCCGCACCATCGTGCGCCGCGCCGAGCGCGAGACGGTCACGCTGGCGCGCCGGGAGACGGTCCGCCCCGAAGCACTGCACTACCTCAACCGCCTGTCCGACCTGCTGTTCGTGCTCGCGCGCGTGCTGGCCCGGGCGGATGGCCACGGCGAGGTGCTCTGGCGCCACGAGCGCCGCCACGCCTGAGCGGCCCTGCCGCCCCACCGGATATCCTGCCCGCATGCTGGTTTTCACCCACCCCGCCTGTCTGCAACACGATCCCGGCCGCGGCCATCCCGAATGCCCGGCCCGTCTGCAGGGGGTGCTCGATGCGCTGAAGGCGGCCTATCCGGACCAGCTGGACTGGCGCGAGGCGCCGCCGGCCAAGCTCGGTGAGCTGGCGCGGGTCCACGACAGCGAACTGATCGACCTGGTGCTCACGCCGCAGACCGAGCCGCTGCGCCTGATCGACATGGACACCATGACCTCGCCCGGCTCGGCCAGCGCGGCCCTGCACGCGGCCGGTGCCGGCGTGGCGGCGGTCGATGCGGTGATGCTGGGCGAGGACCCAGTCGCCTTCTGCGCGGTGCGCCCGCCCGGCCACCACGCCAGCGCCAGCACCGCGATGGGCTTCTGCCTGTTCAACAACATCGCCATCGCCGCCGCCTATGCGCGCGACCGCTATGGGCTGGAGCGGATCGCCATCGTCGATTTCGATGTCCACCACGGCAACGGCACCCAGGACATCTTCATCGCCGATCCCGGCGTGGCCTACTACAGCACCCACCAGGCCGGACTGTTCCCCAACTCGGGCCTGCGCCGCGACCGCGGGGCCGGCAACCTGATGAACATCCTGCTGCCGCCGGGCAGTGGCGGCTTTCGTTTCCGCAACACCTGGGCCGACGAGATGCTGCCGGCCATCGACGATTTCCGGCCCCAGCTGCTGCTGATCTCGGCCGGCTTCGATGCGCACATGCGCGATCCACAGGCCGATCTGATGCTGGAAACCGAGGATTTCGCCTGGATCACCGCCGAGCTGCGCGGGCTGGCCCGCCGCCACGGGGCCGGCCGGATCGTGTCGATGCTGGAGGGCGGATACGACCTGCAGGCCCTCGCCGAATGCAGCGTGGCCCACGTCGGCCAGCTGCGCTGATCCGCGCGGACCGGGCCGACGAATGAACCCGGGCCCCTGCGTGGGCGAGACCTTCATTGCCCCTATGCAAGGGATGGGGCAAGCTACGATCCGTTTTCGCCCGAATCCGATACCGCGTGCGCCGAGCCCTCCGCCTGCTGCCCCTCCCCCTCAGTATCGCCATCTGCCTGCCGGCCCTGGCCGACGACAAGCCGGTGAACTGGGGCCTGTGCCCGGTGACCGACGTGCTGCCCGTGTTCGACGATGCGCCCAAGGCCGACAAAGCCGCGGCCGCGACGCGTGACCAGCAGCCGACGGACATCGAAGGCGACCAACTGACCGGGACCTCCGTGGTGCCCAACTACCAGGGCAACGTCGCGCTCAAGCGCGGCGACCAGTTCCTGGGCACCGACAACCTGAGCTTCGATACCGAAAGCGGCAACTACATCGCCGAGGGCAACGTCCGCTACCAGGACTCCTCGATCCGGATGAAGGCCCGTCGCGCCGAAGGCAACCAGGAAAGCGACACCCACAAGATCAGCGACATCCAGTACCAGCTGGTGTCCCGCCGGGGCAACGGCGGTGCCGAGTCGATCGACCTGCAGGGTGCGGTCGGCCAGATGCACCGCTCCACCTACACCACCTGCGACCCCTCGCAGCCGGTGTGGAAGCTGTCGGCACCGCAGATCGAGGTCGATAACGACGCCGGCTTCGGTACCGCGCGCAATGCCGTGCTGCGCATCGGCAAGGTGCCGGTGCTGTGGGCGCCGTACTTCAAGTTCCCGATCGATGACCGCCGCCAGACCGGCCTGCTTTACCCGCAGGTGGGGCTGTCCGGCCGCAACGGCTTCGACTACACCCAGCCGATCTATCTGAACCTGGCGCCGAACTTCGACGACACCCTGATGCCGCGCTACATGAGCAAGCGCGGTTTCATGCTCGACAACGAATTCCGCTATCTCTACGACGGCGGCCGCGGCGAGCTGCTCACCGCCTACCTGCCCAACGACAAGCTGCGCGACAAGGATCGCGGCCGCGTGGAGTTTGGCGGGTACCACAACATCAATGCCAACTGGCAGGCCCGTGCCAGCCTGGCCTGGGTCAGCGATGAGCGCTATCTGGAGGATTTCTCCAACAAGCTGCTCGGCGTGACCACCTCCAACCTGCAGAGCCAGATCGGCATCTACGGCACCGGTGAGAACTGGACCGGCGGCCTGATGGCCGACTATTGGCAGCTCACCGATTACACGCTGACCGAAGCGTCCCTGCCGTACGCGCGTCAGCCGCGCCTGTTCGTCAACTGGGACAAGCCGCTGCTGCCGTGGCTGGAAACCGGCGTGTATGCCGAAGCGGTGAACTTCACGCATCTGGACGTGCACGGCAAGATCATTGATGCCGAAGGCGAATACGTCCGCGACGGCCTGCCGCCGACGCGCATGGACGGTGGCTCGCGCATCGACATCAAGCCCTATGTCTCGATGCCGTTCAGCGGCGCGGCCTGGTACGTCACTCCGACCCTGGCCTACCGCTACACCGGGTATGACCTGGAACGCGGCCTGGCTGACAGCATCCGCCGCAGCCAGATGACCCCGGAACAGCTGGCGGTTGCCACCCCCGACCAATTGCGCGGCAACACCTCGCCGAGCCGCAGCCTGCCGATCGGCACCATCGACGCCGGGCTGTTCTTCGATCGGGAAACCACCATCGGCGGCACCCGCTTCCTGCACACGCTGGAACCGCGCCTGTTTTACCTGCGTACGCCGTACCGCGACCAGAGCGACCTGCCGATCTTCGATACCCGTGACTTCACCTTCAGCTGGGGCCAGCTGTTCCGCGATTCGCGCTACTCCGGCGCCGACCGCCAGAACGACGCCAACCAGCTGACCATGGCGGTGAGCACCCGCTTCATCGACCAGGACACCGGCAAGGAGCGCTTCTCGGGCAGCATCGGGCAGATCCTGTACTTCGATGATTCCCGGGTCACAATCAACAGCAGTGAAACCCCGGTCGAACAGGGCAAGTCGGCCTGGATCGCGGACGCCAACTACGCCATCAACGACCGCTGGAACCTGGGCGCCACCTATCAGTGGGATCCCAAGTACAAGCGTGAGGATCTGGCCAGCGTGCGCGCGCGCTACCTGATGTCCAACGATGGCGTGGTCAACCTGACCTACCGTCACCGCCTGAACCCCAACGGCAGCGAGTTGCTGGAGCAGGCCGACCTGTCCTTCCTCTACCCGCTCAACGAGCGCTGGAGCCTGGTCGGCCGCTACTACTACTCCATCCAGGACCGCGCCCCGCTGGAAATCATCGGCGGCGTGCAGTGGGACAGCTGCTGCCTGGCCGTCCGCGCAATCGCCCGCCGCTACGTGCGCAACCGCGAGGGTGAACTCAACAACTCCTTCCAGATCGAGTTCGTGCTCAAGGGCCTGAGCTCCATCGGCCAGAACACGGACCGCACCTTGCGCCGTGCTATTCTCGGGTACTACCGAGACGACCTCTATCTGGTGCCGCCCAGCAACACCGGTGCAGCCCGCGACGACTACGATCCGAATCAGATCCCATGACCAAGACCCTTCCCGTACTCCTCGCCTCCCTGCTGGCGGTCTCCTCCGCGACGGCCCCGTTGCAGGTGCTGGCCCAGCAGAGTCAGCCGCTGGACCGCATCGCGGCGATCGTCGATGAGGACGTCGTGCTGCAGAGCGAACTGGACCGCGCCGTCCAGAACATCAAGGCCCAGTACGCCGGTCGTGAAAACCAGCTGCCGCCCGATGACGTGCTCAGCCGCCAGGTGCTCGAGCGCCTGGTCCTGGTCAAGCTGCAGGTGGCGCGCGCGGAGAGCAGCGGCATCAAGGTCAGCGACCAGGAACTGAACCAGGCGATCAACGCCATCGCCCAGCAGAACGGCTCCACGCTGGACGCCCTGCGCCAGCGCCTGGCCAGCGATGGCCTGGATTTCAACGATTTCCGCAATTCGGTGCGCGACGAGATCACCGTCCAGCGCCTGCGCCAGAGCTTCGCACAGAGCCGGATCAGCGTCAGCGAGGGTGAAGTGGATGGCGCGCTCAAGCAGCAGGCGGCGGTCGGTACCCAGTACCACCTCGCCCATATCCTGATCGGCCTGCCCGAAGGCGCCACCGCCGAGCAGATCACCACCGGCCAGAAGAAGGCCGATGGCGTCAAGGCTCTGCTGGACAAGGGCGAGATCGACTTCAACGCGGCTGCCGTCCGTTATTCGGACAGCCCGAACGCGCTGGAAGGCGGCGACCTCGGCTGGCGTTCGCTGGATGAAATCCCGAACGCGTTCGCGCAGATGATGAAAGACATGAAGACCGGCGACGTGGTCGGTCCGCTGCGTGGCCCGAGTGGCTTCCAGCTGTTGAAGCTGGTGGAAGTGCGTGATGCCAGCGCCGCCGCCGGCGGTGGTCACACCATCACCGAGTACCACGCCCGTCATATCCTGGTCCGCATCACCGACCAGCAGGACAATGCCGCGGCCAAGGCCAAGATCGACACCCTGCGCGCCCGCATCGCCGGCGGCGCCGAGTTCGACGCGGTCGCCAAGGAGTCCTCGGAAGACAACAACAGCAAGGGCCAGGGCGGCGATCTGGGCTGGTTCCCGGCCGACGCGTTCGGCCCGGACTTCGGCAAGCAGGTTGAAGGCGTCGCTGACGGCGGCGTGAGCCAGCCGTTCCGCACGGATGCCGGCTGGCACATCGTCCAGCGCGTCGCCACGCGCCAGACCGATGCCACCACCGACAACCAGCGCGCCCAGATCCGTGAAACGATCGGCCGCCGCAAGCTGGAAGAAGAGTACAACCGCTTCCTGCAGGAACTGCGTGGCGAAGCCTACGTGGACATGCGCGGCTACGCCCCGGGCGCGCCTGCGGCCGCCACCCCGCCGCAGTCCTGATCCATGCTCCCGCAGCTCGCGCTGGTACCGGGCGAGCCGGCGGGGATCGGCCCGGAGCTCTGCCTTCGACTGATCCAGCAGCCGCGCACTGATTGCCGGCTGCTGGCCTTCGCTGACCCGGACACGCTGCAGGCTGCCGCCGCCGCGTTGTCGCTGCCCCTGCAGCTCCTGCCTGAAGACGCCATCGCCCGCCAGCCGGGCGATCTGCCGTTGCGCGCGGTGCGCAATGCCGTCCCCTCGCGCTTCGGCACCCCGGACCCGGCCAACGCCGGCGCGGTGATCGGTGCCCTGCGCCAAGCCGGCCAGGCCTGCCTGTCCGGTGAACTGACCGGCGTGGTCACCGGCCCGGTGCACAAGGCGGTCATTAACGAAGGCGGCATCGCCTACAGCGGCACCACCGAACTGCTGGCCGACCAGGCCCGCACTCCGGTGGTGATGATGCTGGCCAACGCGATCGTGCGGGTCGCCCTGGCGACCACCCACCTGCCGTTGCGGTCGGTGGCCGATGCGATCACCGCCGATGGCCTGGCGCTGACCCTGCAGATCCTCCACGACGCCCTGCAGCGCGATTTCGGCCTCGCTTCGCCGCGTATCGCCGTGCTCGGCCTCAACCCGCACGCCGGCGAAGACGGACATCTCGGCCGCGAAGAGCTCGACCTGATCATCCCGCTGCTGGAGCGCCTGCGCGCCCGGGGCATGGACCTGGTCGGGCCGCTGCCGGCCGATACCGCGTTCCTGCCGGCCAAGCTGGCCGGCTTCGACACGGTGCTGGCGATGTACCACGACCAGGGCCTGCCGGTGCTCAAGTACAGCGGCTTCGAGCAGGCCGTCAACATCACCCTGGGCCTGCCCTACCCGCGCGTCGCGGTCGACCACGGCACCGCCCTGGATCTGGCCGGCCGCGGCATCGCCGACCCCTCCAGCCTCCTCGCTGCCACCGCGCTGTGTGCCCGGCTGGCGCGCCAACGTACACTGGTGCCATGACTTCTTCGTATTCCTCCTCCGGCGCGCCCGGTTTCTCCGGCCCCGCCAAGAAGCAGCTCGGCCAGCACTTCCTCGCCGACCGCAGCTACATCGACAAGATCGTCCTCGCGGTCAACCCGAAGGACGGCGACCGCCTGGTCGAGATCGGCCCGGGCCAGGGCGCCATCACCCTGCCGCTGCTGCGCCGCCACCCGAAGCTGACCGTGATCGAGTTCGACCGGGATCTGGTCGGGCCGCTGGCCGCCGCTGCCGAACCGCTGGGCGAGATGACCATCATCCACCGCGACGTGCTGCAGGTGGATTTCACCGAGTTGGCCGCGGGCAGCCCGATCCGCCTGGTCGGCAACCTCCCCTACAACATCTCCTCGCCGATCCTGTTCCATGCGCTGGACCACGCGGCGGTGATCACCGACATGCACTTCATGCTGCAGAAGGAAGTGGTCGACCGCATGGCCGCCGATCCGGGCAGCAAGGTATACGGCCGGCTGAGCGTGATGCTGCAGGCCTTCTGCAAGGTGACCTCGCTGTTCGTGGTGCCGCCGGGTGCGTTCCGGCCGCCGCCGAAGGTCGACTCGGCCGTGGTGCGGCTGGTCCCGCGCGATCCGGCCACGGTCGGCATCCTGGACCGCAAGCGCTTCGCCCACGTGGTCAAGGCCGCCTTCGGGCAGCGCCGCAAGACCCTGCGCAACGCGCTGCAGAACGTGTGCACGCCCGAGCAGTTCGACGCCGCCGGCGTGCGCAGCGATGCCCGCGCCGAGCAGCTGGACGTGGCGCAGTTCATCGCGCTGGCGAACGTGCCCTGCGCCGACGGTGATGCCGCCCCGCAAGGGTGAGCGCGCCGCCGGCGGCCCTGAGCAGCCGCACGCAGGTGGAACCGCCTGGCCTTCATGACGGGAGCGCTGCCAGCTTGGGCAGCACTCATCCCATCGTGCACAACATTCACTAAACTGCCTGCATGAACGACGCTGCAAACTACGCGATCTCCGTCGAGGTCGCCCCTCGCTTCCTCGATGACCAGTCCACCCCGGAGGACGGCCGCTACGCGTTCGCCTATACGATCCGCATCCTCAACCGGGGCCGCGTCGCGGCACGGCTGGTGGCCCGCCACTGGCGGATCACCGATGCCAACGGCCGCATCGAGCATGTCGACGGGGATGGGGTGATCGGCGAGCAGCCGCGGCTGCGCCCCGGTGAAGACTTCCGTTACACCTCCGGTGTCATGCTGGAGACCGAGCACGGCACGATGCAGGGGCACTACGACATGGTGGCCGACGACGGCACCGAGTTCGCCGCCGCCATCGCGCCGTTCGTCCTGACCGTTCCGCGCACACTGCACTGATGGAGGCGCACGCATGAGTGTCTGGGCCATCGGCGACCTGCAGGGCTGCTACGACGTCACCCAGCGGTTGCTGGAAAAAATCAAGTTCGACCCCGCAGTCGACAAACTCTGGTTCTGCGGCGACCTGGTCAACCGGGGCGGGCAATCGCTGGAAACCCTGCGCCTGGTCCATTCGCTGCGCGAGAGCAGCGTGATCGTGCTGGGCAACCACGACCTGTCCCTGCTTGCCGTCGGTGCCCGCACCGAGGAAGAGCAGCGCAAGGTCAACCCGGACCTGCTGCGGATCGTGCAGGCCGAGGACCGCGACGAGCTGCTGGAGTGGCTGCGCCTGCAGAAGCTGGCCCACGTGGACCGTGAGCTGGGCTGGATGATGATCCACGCCGGGCTGGCCCCGAAGTGGACCACCCAGCTGGCCGAGAAGCACGCCCGCGAGGTCGAGCAGCAGCTGCACGGCAGCGGCTACCGCAAGCTGTTCCGCAACATGTACGGCGACAAGCCGAGCTGGTCGCCCGGCTTGGCCGGCTACGACCGCTCGCGCGCGATCATCAATCTGTTCACGCGCATGCGTTACTGCACGCCGCGGGGCCGGATCGGGATCGAGGACAAGGGCACGCCGGGGACGCAGGAACAGGGGCTGTACCCCTGGTTCGAAGTGCCGGGCCGCGCCGAGCGCGATCTGAAGATCGTCTGCGGGCACTGGTCCGCGCTGGGCCTCACCATCACCCAGGGCGTGCACGCGATCGATACCGGCGCCGTATGGGGTGGCAAGCTCACCGCGCTGCAGCTGGATACCGAGGAGCTGCGCGTGGTGCAGGTGCCGGGCCGCGATGTGCCCAAGCCGGTCTCCGCGCCACGTCCGCCGGCACGCCGGCCGGCCGCCGAGGGTGCGCCGCCGAGCGGGCGCCCACCGCGTCAGGGTCAGGGTCAGGGCCGCGATCGTGGCCGGGGTGGCCAGGGCCGCCAGCAGGGCAGCGCTGCGAAGCCCGCACAGAATGCCCAGCCGCAGACGCAATCGCAGCCGCAGCGCAGCGACGTCACCAGCGACGCGGACTGAGCCGCAGGCCGGTCAGCATGACCGGCCTGCCGGCACCGCCCGCTCAGGCCCGGCGGTAATCCACGAAATCGAACGCGTACGCGTGCCGCTCGTCGGCCGCGTGGTGTTCGCGCGCCACTTCCACCCACAGCGCCGCATCGACCGGCGGGAAGTGGGTATCGGCCGGCACGGTGGTGTGCACCCAGGTCAGGTGTAGATCGGTGGCCTGGGCCATCGCCAACCGATAGATTTCGCCGCCACCGATGACGCACAGTTCTTCCGCGTCGGTGTCCGCCGCTGCCTGCAGCGCCTGCTCGATCGAGGCCACCGCCTGCATGCCTTCGAACGGCACCTGCCCGCTGCGGGTCAGCACCAGGTTCAACCGGCCCGGCAGGGCCCGCCCGAGCGACTGCGCGGTCCTGCGCCCCATCAGGATCGGCTTGCCGACGGTCAGCGCCTTGAAGCGCTTGAGATCATCGGGCAGCTTCCACGGCAGGTCGTTGTCGCGGCCGATGCCGTGGTCGGTGTCGAGCGCGGCGATCAGCGAGAGTTTCAGGGGCGTGCCGCTCACACCGCCACCGGGGCCTTGATCGCCGGGTGCGGATCGTAGCCATCGATGCGGATGTCATCGAACTGGAAACCGAACAGATCAGTCACCTCGGGGTTCAACCAGAGCTGTGGCAGCGCGCGCGGCTCACGCGCGAGCTGTTCGCGCGCCTGCTCGAAGTGGTTCGAGTACAGGTGCGCATCGCCGAGGGTATGCACGAAATCGCCCACGCCCAGGCCGGTCGCCTGCGCCACCATGTGGGTGAGCAGCGCGTAGCTGGCGATGTTGAACGGCACGCCGAGGAAGATGTCGCCGCTGCGCTGGTACAGCTGGCAGCTGAGCTTGCCGTCCACCACGTAGAACTGGAACAGGTTGTGGCACGGCATCAACGCCATCTGCGACAGCTCACCCACATTCCAGGCGCTGACCACCAGCCGCCGCGAATCGGGGTTGCGCTTGATCTCGTCCACCAGCCACTGCATCTGGTCGATCGCGCCGCCATCGGCGGTGGCCCAGCTGCGCCACTGTTTGCCGTAGATCGGGCCGAGGTCGCCGTTGGCATCGGCCCACTCGTCCCAGATCCGCACCTGGTTGTCCTTGAGGTACCCGATGTTGGTATCGCCCTTCAGGAACCACAGCAGCTCGTGGATGATCGAGCGCAGGTGCAGCTTCTTGGTGGTGACCAGCGGGAAGCCGTCGTTGAGGTTGAAGCGCATCTGCCACCCGAACACGCTGCGCGTGCCGGTGCCGGTGCGATCCGACTTTTCCGTGCCGTGCTCCAGCACATGCGCGAGCAGGTCCAGGTAGGCCTTCATGCCTTGGCCCCGGCAGTGGCGGCCGGCAGCACCGGCTGCAGCACCGGTGCGCGACGCGACAGCGCCAGCAGCACCAGGCCGAAGGCCACCAGCGGCAGGCTGAGCAGCTGGCCACGGGTGAACCAGTCGAAGGCGAGGTAGACGCCGTTGTCCGGCATGCGCACGAACTCCACCGCGAAGCGGAAGATGCCGTACATCAGCGCGAACAGGCCGGCGATCACGTAGCGGTGGCGCGGCTTGGCCGACACCGCCCACAGCACGACGAACATCACCAGGCCTTCCAGCAGCGCTTCATACAGCTGCGACGGATGGCGGGCGTACTGGTTGAGCGCGCCGGTGGCGAACTCGGCCTTGAGGGTGGCCAGGTCCAGCCCGTTCAACGGGGCCGGCAGGCCGCTCGGGAACACGACGCCCCAGCTGCCATCGGTGTACTTGCCCCACAGTTCGGCACCAATGAAGTTGCCGATGCGGCCGAAGCCCAGGCCCAGCGGTACCAGCGGCGACATGAAATCGAGGGTGTCGAACAGATGCAGGCGGTGCTTGCGCGACCACCACCACGCGGCGAACAGCACGCCGAGCAGGCCGCCATGGAAGCTCATGCCGCCGTCCCAGACCTTGAACAGCAGCAGCGGGTTGTGCAGGAATTCCGAGGTCGCGTAGAACAGCATGTAGCCCACGCGCCCACCGACGACGACGCCGAGCATCGCGTAGAACAGCAGGTCGGAGAAGCCGTTGGCATCGACCCCGGGCAGACGCCCGGCCGCGATCCGCTTGCGCCCCAGCCACCAGGCGGCAGTGAAGCCGAGCAGGTACATGATGCCGTACCAGTGCACCTTGATCGGCCCGAGCGAGATGGCGATGGGGTCGATATCGTGGAAATAGATCATGAAGGGCGCCTTGCAGGGATGCGGATATTCTAGCGCCGCCCGGGAGCGGCCTCGCGGCGGCCCCGATCGCGCGATTGCCGGGCTTCAGCCCAGAATCTGCGGCGTGTCCGGCAGGCCGTCATCCTGTGACCCCGGAACGGGCGGATAGTGCCCGGCCAGCAGGTCCGAGACCTCTTCGATCGCCAGCAGCACGGCCTCCTGCAGGGCGCCCTCGCGCAGCCGCTGCTGCATGTGCGCGCAGATGGCCCGCCACTGCGCCTCATCGATCCGCCCGCGCAGGCCGCGATCGGCGACCAGCTCGATCGCATGGTCGGCCAGCAGCAGGTAGATCAGGACGCCGTTGTTGTGCTCGGTATCCCAGGTACGCAGCTGGGCGAACGCCTGCCCGGCGCGCTGCTGTGCGGTGATGCCCTGCCACAACGCGGCCAGCGGCAGATCCGCTTCCACCGCGAACATCACCTGGCCACCGTGGCGGCGCTCGCCCGCCGTGATCGCCTCGGTGATCGCCTGCAGATGTGCGGGTGGGAAGGCGCGCCGCACCGATGGGGAGAACACGTGCCGGAGCCAGCGCATCACCAGCCTCCCGAGGCGCCACCGCCTCCCGAACGTCCACCACCCCCGCCCCAGCCGCCTCCACCGCCGCCGAAGCCACCCCCGCCGCCACCGCCCCAGCCACCCCCACCCCAGCCGCCACTACGCGCGAACACGCCGCCGCGACCGGCCGACGTCAGGCCGACCAGCAGGCCCACCACGGCGGCCGCGCCACTGGCGACCACCAGCGAGGTGAACAGGAACGCGGCCACCCCGGCCCCGGCACCGCTCGCCAGCGCGCGCAGGGGGCGCGGCAGCCAGCCCAGGATGCCGCGCAGGAACAGGCCGGCGAACAGGCCGATGCCCAGCGCCATCGTCCAGTTGCCACCCGCAGGGGCGTCCTGAGCGCGATGTGTGCTGACCGGCGCAGGCAGCGCCTCGCCGTCGATCAGTTTGACCAGCGCAGCGCTGGCATCGGTGAGGCCACCGGCGTAGTCGTTGCTGCGGAACCGCGGGGCCAGGTACTCCTGGATCACCCGGTTGGCGATCGCATCCGGGATCGCGCCTTCCAGGCCGTAGCCCGGCTCGATGCGGACCCGGCGATCGTCCTTGGCCACCACCAGCAGCACGCCGTCATCCACGCCCTTGCGGCCAATGGACCACTGCTCGAACACGCGCTGGGTGTACTGCTCGATGGTTTCCGGCGCGGTGCTCGGCACCATCAGGATCTGCAGCTGGCTGCCCTTGCGCTGCTGCAGGGCCAGCGCCTGCGCCTCCAGCGCCTGGATCTGCGCCGCGTCCAGGGTGCCGGTGGTGTCCACCACCGGCGAGGACATCGGCGGGATCGCGGCCTGGCGCTGCGCCCAGGCCGGCAACGCCAGCGCGAGGCAGAGCAGCAGGAGGCAGCGCAGCAGGCGCGTGGTCACGGGCTCAGTTCGCCGGCTGCGGCTGCGGCTGCGACTGCGGCGCGGGCGGCTGCGGTGCGGGCGCCGGGGCCGGAGCCTGCGAGCCGAACTTGACCGCCGGCGGCTGCGAGATCTGCGCTTCGTTCTCCACCGTGAAGTTCGGCTTGGTCGCATAGCCGAACAGCTTGGCGGTGATCACCTGCGGGAACTGGCGGATGTAGGTGTTGTAGTCCTGCACCATCTGGATATAGCGGCCGCGCGCCACGGTGATGCGGTTCTCGGTGCCTTCCAGCTGCGCCTGCAGATCGCGGAAGCCCTGGTCGGACTTCAGGTTCGGGTAGTTCTCGGTGACCACCAGCAGGCGTGACAGCGCACCGCTCAGCTCGCCCTGGGCCTGCTGGAACTGCTTGAGGGAGTCGGCATCGTCGGCGTTGACGTTGACCTGTCCCACGCGCGCACGGGCGTTGGTGACATCGGTCAGGACCTGGCGTTCCTGGTTGGCATAGCCTTCCACGGTCTGCACCAGGTTGGGGATCAGATCGGCGCGGCGCTTGTACTGGTTGAGCACCTCGGCCCAACCGGCCTTGACCTGCTCATCCTTCTGCTGGATGGCGTTGTAGCCACAACCGGACAACAGGGAGGCCAGCACGGCCAGGCACAACAAACGGGAGAACGATCGCATGGCCGGCTCCGGATCTCGATGAACGGGATCCGGAGCATGCCACGTCTTGGGTAAAGCGGATGTGGTAACGGCGGTTGGTCGGCACCCACGGAGTGCCGACCAACGGTCGGCACCTACCAGTTGCCGGCGCCCGGCACGTGGTGGGCCACGGCGCGGCGGCGCATCAGCAGGTTCAGCCATTCCACCAGCACCGAGAAGCCCATCGCGGCGTAGATGTAGGGCTTGGGCACGTGCACGTCCAGGCCATCGAGGATCAGTACCGCGCCGATCAGCAGGATGAAGGCCAGCGCCAGCATCTTCACGGTCGGGTTGGCGTCGATGAAGCGGCCCAGCGGATTGGCGGCCAGCAGCATGACGGCGACCGACAGCAGGATCGCGGCGACCATCACCGGCACATGTTCGGCGATGCCGACCGCGGTGATGACCGAGTCCAGCGAGAACACGATGTCGATGATGGCGATCTGCGCGATGACCATGCCGAACACGGCCGACGCCTTGGTGGTGGTCGGATCCTCATCCTCGCCGCCGGTGATCAGCTCGCGGATTTCCATGCCGCCCTTGATGATCAGGAACAGGCCACCGACGATCAGCACCAGGTCGCGGATCGAGATGCCCATGCCGGCCACCGTGAACAGGTTGGCCTGCATGTGCGCCAGGTACGCCAGCGACACCAGCAGCAGGATGCGGGTGATGCAGGCCACGGCGATGCCGAGCTTGCGCGCGAACGGACGCCGCGCTTCGGGCAGCTTGCTCACCGCGATCGAGATGAACACCAGGTTGTCGATGCCCAGCACGATTTCAAGTGCGCTCAGGGTAAGCAGGGTCAACCAGACATTGGGGTCGGACAACAACTCAAGAAACATGGACTTCCATCCTTACAGGGGGGATGACGCGGGTGACGCGCCAGAAGTTTTAGGTCAGAAAATCTGCGGCAGCAGGATCAGGGTCCAGCACACCAGTACGTTCATCATCAGCACGAACACGGCGGCCGAGCCCATGTCCTTGGCGCGCCCGGCGAGCTCGTGGAACTCGGCGCCGTAGCGTTCGATCACCGCCTCGATCGCCGAGTTGGCCAGTTCCATGGCCAGCACCAGCAGCAACGAACCGATCATCAGCGCGCGCTCCACCGGGGTCTGGCCGAGCCAGAGCGCCAACGGGGCGAGCACGATCAGCAGGTACACCTCCAGCCGGAACGAGGACTCGTGCAGCCAGGCCGCACGCAGCCCCTGCCACGACCAGACCGCCGCCTTGAAGATGCGCCGGGGGCCGCGCGGCAGGTGCCCGATTTCATCCGCCATGGGCAGGTACCCCGGTCGACAACGCGGGCCGGAACGGCAGGAACAGCACACGGCAGACGGTCATGGGCATCGCTGAATGGGGCAGGCAATCCCTCATTTTGCCATAAGCCGGTCGGGGCATTGTCGAAGGCGGCCAACGCCCGTCCGTGGTAAAGCGCGGCCCGGCGGCAGCTTCTATGATGAACGCCTACCCGTCCGGGCGCCTTCGGTGCCCACCACAGGAGTCGTCCATGCTGCACCGCCGTGCCCGCCCCCTTCTGCTTGCCCTTGCCCTGGGCGCCGCCCTGCCCGCGCTGGCGCGCACGCCGGCCCCTGCCGCGCCGCAGGTGCCGACACAGGTCTCCAACGTGGCCTGGGCCGGTGACATGGCGCAGTTCGCGGCACAGGACGCGGCCAGTCCGCCGCCGCGCGGCGGCATCGAGTTCATCGGCAGCTCGTCGATCCGGATGTGGGAGAGCCTGGCCGCCGATTTCCCGGGCCAGCCGGTGTTCAACCGCGGCTTCGGCGGTTCGGAAGTGCGTGACAGCACCTGGTATGCCGACCGCATCGTGATCCCGTATGCGCCGTGCAAGGTGTTCTTCTACGCCGGCGACAACGACCTCAACAGCGGCCGCAGCCCGGTCCAGGTCCGCGACGACGTGGTGGCCTTCGTCAACCGCGTGCACCGCGACCTGCCGAAGACCACGGTGGAGATCATCTCGATCAAGCCCAGCCCCTCGCGTGCGCAGTTGCTGCCGGCGGTGGTGGAGGCCAACGGGCTGATCAGGAAGGCGCTGGCCACCCTGCCCCACACCGGCTACACCGATGTCTACACGCCGATGCTCGGCGCCGACGGCCAGCCGCGTGCCGCGCTGTTCCGCGAGGACATGCTGCACATGACGCCCGAAGGCTATGCGATCTGGCGGGCCGCGCTGGCGCCCAAGGTGCAGTGCGACTGAGCGCGGCTCAGCGGTAGTGGATCGTGGCCTGCGTGCCCTGCCCGGGCTCGCTGGCCAGGCCGATCTTCCAGCCGAAGCGGTCACACAGCCGGCGCACGATCGACAGCCCCAGCCCGGTGCCCTGCGGGCGGCTGGGCTCGGCGCGATAGAACGGCTCGAAGGCACGGCCCAGCGCTTCGGCGGACATGCCGATCCCCGTATCGCGCACGACCACGCGGTCGGCTTCGACGTCGACGTCGATGCGGCCTTCGTCGGTATAACTGCAGGCGTTGCGCAGCAGGTTGCTGACCACCACCTGCAGCACCCGCGGCGGTGCGTGCAGCATCGCCGGGCCGCTGCTGTGCAGATGGATGTCCACGGGCCGGCCGGCGATCAGCTCGCGGGCGTTGTCCACCTCGTAGCGGACGATCTCGTTGACGTCGAACAGCTCGACCTGCGGCTCGACATCGGCCTCGCGGGCGAGGATCAGGAAGGCATCGATCACCGCCTCCATGTCACGTCCGGCGCGCTGGATGCGCTGCAGGCCGCGGCGCAGGCGCGGGGTCATGTCCTGGTCGCCCAGCGCCATGTCGCTGGCCACGCGGATCACGGTGAGCGGCGTGCGCAGCTCGTGGCTGGCATCGCGGGTGAAGTTGCGCTCGCGCGCGACATGCGCGGTGACCTTGGTCGCCAGCGAGTGCAGCGCGGCCGCCAGCTGGCGGGTCTCGCCCTGCATGTCCGCCGGCAGCTTGGCCGGGGCCAGGTCGGCTGCTTCCGGGTGCCCCGGATCCCAGCGCGAGACGCGCCGGGCCAGCCAGTTGACCGGCGACACCAGGCGTTTGGATGCGCGGTAGGTGATCCACGAGGCGCCATAGACGGCCAGCAGCGTCAGCAGCACCGGCACGATGCCGAACCAGAACGCCAGCATCTCCGCGCGCGAACGCAGGAACACCAGGTACAGGCGGCCTTCCGGGCGCGCATCGACCAGCACCAGCTGGTCGTCGTCCTTGAGCTCATGGAAGCCGGGCGTGAGCGTGCGCAGGTTCGCCGGCAGGCTCAGCGGCGACTGACCTGTCTCGAGCAGGTAGCCGCGGATGTTCTGGGTATTGGGCGGCGGCTGCACCGGCGAGGCCTCGTGCAGTTGCCAGTAGTAGCCGGCCTCTTCCTTCAGTGCGCTGCTGACCAGACTGTGCTTGATCACCAGCGATACCAGCCAGGCACCCAGCAGGATGCCCAGGCTGGCGAGCACGGCTTGGAGGATGAAGACGATACGGATCTTGCGCGGCAGACCGTGCGGCATTACGGGGTCCAGGGCGGTTCGCGGCGATTATAGGAAAGCTTGCCGTGAGTCCATCGTGCAAACCATGACAACGGCCCGGCAAACGCCGGGCCGTCATGCTCCAGAGGGTCCCGGAGGATCGGATCGCTCATGCCGCCCGCAGGCGGCCGAGCGGCGATCGACCGCCCATCAGCTCATCGGCTGGGCGATATCGGCAATACGGTAACCGGCACTCTGCACGGTGTGCAGCAGCGGGCGGTCGAACGGCTTGTCGATGATCTTGCGCAGGTTGTACAGATGGCTGCGCAGGGTGTCCGAGTCGGGCAGGCCATTGCCCCAGATCTCGCGTTCGATTTCCTGGCGGGTCACCACGCGCGGCGATTCGCGCATGAGGATCGTCAGCAGGCGCAGGCCGATCGGCGAGAGCTGCAGTTCGGTCCCGGCACGGGTGGCGCGCATGCTGACCGGATCGAGCACGAGGTCGGCGACCTTGAGCACTTCCGAGCCGACCTGGCGACGCTCGCGGCGGATCAGCGCGCGCAGGCGGGCTTCCAGTTCCTGGATCGCGAACGGCTTGGTCAGGTAGTCATCGGCGCCGAACCCCAGGCCGGTGAGCTTGTCGTCCAGCGTGTCGCGCGCGGTCAGCATCAGCACCGGCGTCGACTTGCGGGCGTCGTTGCGCAGCCGGCGACAGACTTCGATGCCGTCCAGACGCGGCAGCATCAGGTCCAGCACGACCACGTCGTAGCTGTTCTCGGCCGCCAGACGATAACCGTCCAGCCCATCCTGGGCGTAGTCGACTTCGAAGCCGCGCCCTTCCAGGTACTCGCCGATCATCTCGGAAATATTACGGTTGTCTTCGACCACCAGCACCAGGCCGGAGGTCTCCTTTGTCTGACGCATGGGATTCCCTCTTTCTTCAGCTTTGTGAAACATGCCGCATCGCCGGTGGACGCGGCGTGAAGTTCACCGCATACCGATCAGAGCAGGGGTTTGAGCAGCGGCCAGACGTTCTCCAGCACCTGCGGCTGCGCAGCCGCGGTGGGGTGCAACCCGTCGGCCTGCATCAGGTTCGGCTTCAACGCCACGCCTTCCAGCAGGAACGGCAGCAGCGGCACCTTGTACGCCTTGGCCAGTTCCGCATAGGTCTGGCGCAGGCGCTGGCGGTAGGCCGGGCCGTAATTGGGCGGCACGTCGATGCCCAGCAGCAGCACCTTGGCCCCGGCCTTCTGGCTGGCCACGATCATCTTTTCCAGGTTGCCGCGCAGCTGGGCCGGGGTCAGCCCGCGCAGGGCATCGTTGCCGCCCAGTTCGATCACCACCACCGAGGGGCGGTGCTTCTCCAGCAGCCCGGGCAGGCGGGTCAGCGCGCCGGCGGTGGTCTCGCCGCTGATGCTGGCATTGATGATCGCCGGCGGGGGCGTGATCTGTTGTTTGACCCGCTGCTGAAGCAGGTTTACCCAGCCCGACGCGGCCGGGATATTGTGGGCGGCACTGAGACTGTCGCCGACCACCAGCACCGCTGCACGGGTGTCCGGACCTTTGGCACAGGCCAGCATCGGCATCAGCAGCAACCATGCCAGCAGCCAGCCCATCGAGGCCGCGCGGCCCCTTCCGTTTGCTTGGTTCATTGGAGAATCCTCATCGACAGCCTGTCCCCCCGCAGCGCGCCCGTCGCCATCGCCGCCCACAACGTGGGCAAGTCCGCACGTGGCCCGGAGGGTGAAGTCCACATACTGGACAACATTGACATGACCGTCCATGAAGGCGAGAGCGTGGCGATCGTCGGCGCTTCAGGTTCGGGCAAGACCACCCTGCTCGGCCTGCTCGCGGGATTGGACCTGCCCAGCCACGGTACGATCGCGCTCGCCGGTGCCGAGCTCAACACGCTCGATGAGGAAGCCCGCGCGCAGCTGCGCGCCCGCGAGGTCGGCTTCGTCTTCCAGAGCTTCCACCTGCTGCCGGCCTTGACCGCCGAAGAAAACATCGCGCTGCCGCTGGAACTGGCCGGCCGCGAGGATGCCGCGCGCGTGCGCGAGGTGCTGGAGCAGGTCGGCCTGGGCCACCGTGCACGCCATTACCCGCGCCAGCTCTCCGGCGGCGAGCAGCAGCGTGTGGCGCTGGCCCGTGCGTTCGTGGCGCGGCCGCGCATCCTGTTCGCCGATGAGCCGACCGGCAGCCTGGACCAGGCCACCGGGCAGCAGATCAGCGACCTGCTGTTCGCGCTCAACGCGACCAGCGATACCACCCTGGTGCTGGTCACCCACGACCTGCGCCTGGCCCAGCGCTGCGAGCGCATCTACCAGCTCGACGGTGGCCGCCTGGCCGACACCGTTGCCGGCGCGGGCGCATGAACGTCGTGCGCCACGCGGCGCGGGCGCTGCGCCGCGAGTTCCTCGCCGGTGACCTGCTGACCGTGTTCGCCGCGCTGGTGCTGGGCGTGGCGGTGATGACCGCGGTCGGGACGCTGGTCAACCGGGTCACGCTGGCATTGACCAGCAGCGCGGCGGAAATGCTCGGCGGCGACCTCGGCCTGAGCGGGCGCGAGGATGTTCCGCAGACCTTCGCCGATGCAGCGCGCGAGCGCGGGCTGGCCACGACGCGCATGGTCAGTTTCCCCAGCGTGCTGTTCCACGGCGATGACAGCCAGATGGCCAACATCAAGGCGGTCGCCGACGGCTATCCGCTGCGTGGCGAACTGCGGGTCAGCCGCACCCTGCACGACAGCGCCAGTGAAACCGCGGGAACGCCGCCGCCAGGCGAAGCGTATGCCGATCCACGGCTGATGCAGGCGCTTGGCCTGCAGGTGGGCGATGCACTGGAGTTCGGTGCGGGCGCGTTGACCGTGACCCGGGTGCTGCAGGCCGAGCCGGACACCTCCGGTGAGCTGATGCAGCTGTCGCCGCCGCTGCTGGTGAACCGCGTCGACGTCGATCGCGCCGGCCTGCTCGGACCCGGCAGCCGCGCGTCCTACCGCATGATGTTCGCGGGCGACCAGGCGCAGATCGAGGCCTTCCGCGAATGGCTCACACCGCAGGCCAAGGGCTACCGCATTGTCGGCATCGCCGACGCCCAGCGCGGTGTACGCGGCGCGTTCGATCTGGCCGGGCGCTTCCTCTCGCTGGCCGCGTTGCTGGCGGTGTTGCTGGCCGGTGTCGCCACCGCACTGGCGGCCAACCGCTTCGCGATGCGACGCATCGACCAGGTCGCGATCCTGCGCTGCCTGGGCGCGCGCCAGCGCGACATCCTCTCGGCGATGGCGCTGCAGCTGGTGATGCTGGCGGTACCGGCGTGCCTGGTCGGCATCGGCCTGGGCATGGCCGCACAGGCCGGGCTGGTGCAGGCACTGGGCGGGTTGATTCCGAACCGCCTGCCGTTGCCGCAGGCCACACCGGCGCTGAGTGGAGCGGGCATCGGACTGGTGCTGCTGCTGGGCTTCGGCCTGCCGCCGCTGCTGCGCCTGCGCAGCGTGCCGCCGATGCGCGTGCTCAACCGCAGCTTCGCCGCGCTGCCGCCGAGTTCCATGCTGGTCTATGCCGCCGCGCTGGCCGCGACCGTGGCACTGACCGTGCAGGCCACCGGCGATGTGAAACTGGCGACGTGGGTGCTGGGTGGGCTGGCGGCGCTGGCGGCCCTCGCCGGTGCGCTCGGCGCGCTGCTGCTGTGGCTGCTGCGTGGGCTGCAGCCTCGCCTGCGCGGGCGCTGGAAGCTGGGCCTGGCCTCGTTGACGCGCCGACGCGGACTCGCGGTGATGCAGTTGGTCGGCCTGTCGCTGTCGCTGTGTGCATTGTTGCTGCTGTCGGTGATCGGCCCGGGGCTGCTGGCGCAGTGGCGCGACCGTCTGCCCACCGATACGCCGAACTACTTCCTGATGAACATCCAGCCCGGGCAGCGCGACGCGGTGCTTGCCACGTTGGGTGGGCTCGGGGTGGTCGCGCCGGGCATCGAGCCGTTCAGTACCGGCCGCCTGCTGGCGGTCAACGACCGGCCGCCGCAGCGGCAGGCGCGCGAGGACAACAGCAACGCGGATGACGATGCCAACCGGCCGGTCAACTTCTCGTGGCGGCACGATTTCCCGCCGGCCAATACGCTGCTCAGCGGAACGTTCTGGAAGGCTGGAAGCACGGCCGCCGAGGCCTCGATCGAGCAGGGTTGGGCCGAGCGCTACGGGATGAAGCTGGGCGATACGGTGACGCTGCAGATGGGCGACCAGGAGCGCAGCTTCACGGTCACCAGCATCCGCAAGGCGGACTGGGATTCGTTCCGGGTCAACTTCTTCCTGCTACTCAACGAAGGCGCGGTGGCCGATGCGCCGTACAACCTGATCACCGCGTTCCATCTGCCGCGCGCGCAGGCGCCGGCACTGGCCGGGCTGACGCGGGAGTATCCGAACATTTCGCTGCTGGATATCGACGGCATCCTGGAGCGGGTGCGCGAAGTGATCAACCGGGTGACGCAGGCGGTGCAGCTGGTGATGGGCTTCAGTCTGCTGGCCGGTCTGCTGGTGTTGCTGGCGGCGTTGCAGGCCACGGCCGGTGAGCGGCGCTACGACAGTGCGGTGCTGCGTACGCTGGGGGCGACGCGCCGTCAGCTGCGCGGTGCGGTGCTGGTGGAGTTTGGTGCGCTCGGCCTGTTGTCGGCGTTGTTGGCCGTGGGCACGGCGGCCCTGCTGGGCAGTGTGGTGGCGCGGCAGGTGTTCGAGCTGACGCTGAGCCCGCCGTGGGTGCCGTTGCTGGTGGGCGGCGCGCTCGGGGTTGGGTTGAGCATGCTGGCCGGCTGGTGGGGTACGCGGCGGATTCTGCATACGCCGCCGGCGTTGGCGCTTCGGGAGGCGTGAGTTTGGGGCGCCGTTGCACTGAAAGCGAAAGCGAAAGCGAGGGCGTCTTGGCGTTCATGGCCTGAAGGCTGGCGGGCAGCCCTGCCCAGGACGCGCCGTAAACCCGTCCCTGGGGGCTCGTGGGCGCCATCCCTGGCGCCCTGACGGTCCTGGGCAGGGCTACCCGCCATCCTTCCCTATGGATGGCTTTGGGCAGAGGGTCGAGCGCCATCGATTGCGTCTGTGTCAGCGCGCGTTTTCTTTCGGTGCTTTTTCCACCCACTGCTGGAAGACGGCGTCGATCTCGGTGTCCGCCACTGTCTTGCCGTCCCGGATGTCCTGGGCCTGGGTGAACAGCGGGATGATCATGGCCATGCCGTCGGGTGTGGTTTTCAGGTGCACGCCTGGTGCGTTGCCGAGAAATCTGTTCCAGCGCTGGCGCACCTTCGCCCAGTAACCGGCGGTGGCCGCCCAGTAATCGTAGGCGGGCCTGAAGTCCACCTCGGTGGTCTTGTTGTACTCGTTGAAGCCGAATTCGCGAGCGATCGGTATTTGGCTGGCGTCGGTGCCGCGCAGGATCTTGGTGTTGAACTGCTCGTGGGTCCAACCGTTCGGTGTGCGCGTGTGCCGGTTGATCACCGCGAGCGCGTTGTAGTCGCTGCGGCGGGTGTATTCGCGGCGCGGCAGGGGGCGCCAGCTGAGGTCGCTGGTCCACGCGGTGATGCCGTTGTCGTAGGTCCAGCGGCCGGTGCCGCAGTAGCGCGGTGCGTCGCTGACTTCATAGAC
The DNA here is from genome assembly GCF_013409105.1 of Stenotrophomonas sp. JAI102. Classification (NCBI taxonomy): domain Bacteria; kingdom Pseudomonadati; phylum Pseudomonadota; class Gammaproteobacteria; order Lysobacterales; family Lysobacteraceae; genus Stenotrophomonas; species Stenotrophomonas sp. JAI102. The sequence continues at coordinate 121,158 of NZ_JACCCI010000004.1, read as the reverse complement.
GCATTGGGTCCAGGCGCCGCGGGTGAGCGCTGCGGGAATCGGGCGCACCTGCCAGGTCTGGTCGGCGCTGAACTCGAACCGGTCCGGTGCCTGGTATACCCAGTCCTGGCGCCAGTGCTTGGTGACGTGGCCACTCTTGGGTTCGACCAGCAGGTGCTGCAGCACCACCCGCGTCGGAGTGTCTTCGACCACGATCACCACTTCGTTGCCGCCGGTGCGCACGGCCGGCGCGCGTTCGTAACCAGGGGCTAGCAGGACGGTTTCGTCGAAGGCGAAATCGACGGTGTATTCGCCCTGCATCGCCAGGATGCTGGTGTGGTCGCGCGCAGGGTCGGCCGGCACGGCATGCGCACTGGCGGTGAGCGCGAGCAGCAGCCCTGCGAGGGCGAGCGAGTGCGCCATTACAGCTGGATCACCGGCATGCCATCGGCGGTCCACGGTCCGCCGCGGCGGGCGGCGGTGGCGCAGCAGCAGTCATCGACCCAGAGCTCGCCTTCGGCGCCTTCCACGTTGCCGATCCGGCGCGCGGTGGTGGCGCCCAGCGACGACAACGAGGCCAGGCTGGCGGCGAGTTCGCGGCCTTCGCCCACCTGCAGGCGCAGCGCGCACATGCGCCAGGCGTCGTTGCCCAGGCGCACCGCGAGGCGGCGCCACAGACGTTCGGCGACACCCGCGTCGTTGACCGGTTCGGACCGTGCGGGGAACGCGGAGACCAGGCGGTCCCAGGCGAGGAAGTCGCTGTCCGGCAGCAGATACAGGCGCCAGCAGCAGCGTCCGCGGGCATCGACGAAGCACAGGCTTTCGCGGATGCCGTCGCTGTCCATGCCCTGGCAGGCATGCGCGGAGACGGCGTGTTTCCAGCCACCGAGTTCACTGCTGTCAGGACGGTACAGGCACAGCACGGTCCCCAGCGAGGCCAGCTGCGTGGCCGAGGGTAGACCGGCGATGGGATGGCGGCCCGGTGGGCGGCCGACGGAGAGGGCGCGGCTCATGGCGATCTACCTGCAATCGGCGGTTGCGGGGGAGACCCTCGACCCACGCCGGCGACCGGAGTCGACGGCGGAGTGTCGAGGGGGAGAGAGCTGGGACCATGGCGAGCCGCGGGGGGAGGTGCGCGACCCGCATGGAGGTGGAGCATCGTCGGTGACCGCTGAAGCAGCCGGCCAGCGGCCGGCACTACCGGAGTCGGCTAACGGACGGCAGTACTGCAGTCGGCCAGCGGGCCGGCGTTACTTCGTCAGAATGAGCTTGTCGTTGCTGGTATGGCGCAGGCGATAGAACCGGTCGCCGTGCTGGATCAGGATTTCGCGACGTCCCTTGAGCAGGGCTTCGCTGTCGATCACTTCTTCCGGCGGGACCACGCGGACCGGACGGTCGCGGAGGGTCAGCGTTTCGGGGCGCAGCAGTACAGCAGCTTGAGTGTTCATCGTCTGGACTCGTTGCGAGGGGCGAGTCAAATGATAATGATTCTCAGTTGACAATCAACAACCATTCTCACTTTGATAGATGGCATTAATGATCGAACGCCAAATATCAATAGATTTTGTCAATCCCACTAGGGGGAGCGTGCCGTTTCAGGGGGGTTGGGGAGCTGGGGAGCTGGGGAGCCGGCCAGCGGCCGGCACTACCCTTCCACATGCTGGCTACCTCGATGTCCTGCCGCACCCGGACCGGTAGTGCCGGCCGCTGGCCGGCTCCCCCACATCCAACCCGACCCGATCAACCAAACACCGCGTCCACCTGCTGCCAGACGCCCTCATCCAACTGTTCGAACATGGCCAGCGCCCCCAGGTTCTCTTCCAGCTGGCTGACCCGGCTGGCGCCGAGGATCACGCTGGACACATTGGGGTTGCGCAGGCACCAGGCGATCGCCAGCTGCGCCGGGGAAACACCGAGCTGCGCGGCCAGTGCGGTATAGCGGCGCACCCGTTCCATGCGGTCGCTGCCGTCGTCGAGCACCTGCGTCCTCAGCCAGCCCAGCTGTTCCTGGCCCAGCCGGGACTGCGGGTCGATCCCCGCGTTGTACTTGCCGGTCAGGAGGCCGGAGGCCAGCGGCGACCAGATCGTGGTGCCCAGGCCGGCCTCCGCGTACAGCGGGGCGTATTCGCGCTCGACCCGCTCACGGTGCAGCAGGTTGTACTGCGGCTGCTCCATCGAGGGCGCATGCAGGTTGCGCGCGCGGGCGATGTCCACCGCCTCCTGGATCTGCGCGGCCGACCACTCCGAGGTGCCCCAGTACAGCACCTTGCCCTGGCGGATCAGGGTATCCATCGCCTGCACGGTCTCGGCGATCAGGGTGTCCGGATCCGGGCGATGGCAGTAATAAAGGTCCAGGTACTCCACCCGCAGGCGCTTGAGCGCAGCATGGCAGGCGTCGGTCACGTGCTTGCGCGACAGGCCGTGCTGGGTCGGGCGCGGGTCGTCGACGGCACCGAAGAACACCTTGCTGGAGACGCAGAAGCCATCGCGCGGCAGGCGCAGGTCGGCGATCACATCCCCCATCACCTGCTCGGCGCGACCGCGGGCATAGCCCTCGGCGTTGTCGAAGAAGTTGACCCCGGCATCCCAGGCGGTGGCGATCAGTTTGCGGGCCTCGTCGCGGCCGATCTGATCGCCGAAGGTCACCCAGGCCCCGAAGGACAGGGCCGAGAGCTTCAGGCCGGTGGAGCCAAGACGGCGATAGAGCATGTGCTTCTCCTGCTGCGGGCCCGCGACCGGGCCGGATCGATACCGGTAAGTGTAGAGGGTGGCGCGCAGCGCGCGCAGGCCGGACCCCCTGATCTCACGGGCCATGACACGCTCTGTGGAAATCGAGCCATGCCTTGCCGATACTGGCCCGATCACGACCGATCGGCTCGCGGACGCTGCTTTTCCTTGCCCCGCCCTTGCCGCTGCTCTAGGCTTCCCGTTTTTCGCGGCGCCCCAAAGGGAAGTCTCATGGTCGAAGGTTTGGGCAGGATTGGCTTCGGCCTGTTCGGGTTGGCAGTGCTGATCGGCATTGCCTGGTTGTTCTCGAACAACAAGCGGGCTGTCGACTGGCGCCTGATCGTCACCGGTATCGCCCTGCAGATCGCCTTCGCGGCGGTGGTGCTGCTGGTGCCCGGTGGCCGCGAGGTGTTCGATGCGCTGGGCAAGGGCTTCGTCAAGATCCTCGAGTTCGTCAATGCGGGCTCGATCTTCATCTTCGGCAGCCTGATGGACACCAAGCGGTTCGGCTTCATCTTCGCCTTCCAGGTGCTGCCGACCATCATCTTCTTCTCGGCGCTGATGGGGGTCATGTACCACCTCAACGTGATGCAGGCGATCGTGCGCGCCATGGCCTGGTCGATCACCAAGATCATGCGCGTGTCCGGTGCGGAAACCACCAGCGTCTGTGCCAGCGTTTTCATCGGCCAGACCGAGGCGCCGCTGACCGTGCGCCCGTACATCGCCAAGATGACCCAGTCCGAACTGCTCACCATGATGATCGGCGGCATGGCGCACATCGCCGGCGGCGTGCTGGCCGCCTACGTGGGCATGCTCGGCGGCGACGATCCGGTGCAGAAAGCCTATTTCGCCAAGCACCTGCTGGCCGCCAGCATCATGGCCGCCCCGGCCACCCTGGTGGTGGCCAAGCTGCTGGTGCCTGAAACCGGCACCCCGCTGACCCGCGGCACGGTCAAGATGGAAGTGGAGAAGACCTCCAGCAACATCATCGACGCGGCCGCAGCTGGCGCCGGCGACGGCCTCAAGCTGGCGCTGAACATCGGCGCGATGCTGCTGGCCTTCATCGCGCTGATCGCCCTGGTCAATGCTCCGCTCACCTGGTTGGGCGAGATCAGCGGCCTGCAGGCGATGATCGGTCGCCCGACCGACCTGTCGACCATCTTCGGCTACGTGCTGGCCCCGATCGCCTGGGTGATCGGTACCCCGTGGGTCGATGCCACCACCGTGGGCTCGCTGATCGGCCAGAAGGTCGTCATCAACGAATTCGTGGCGTACTCGAAGTTGTCGGAAATCGTCAACGGCCGGGTGCCGGGCGTGACCCTGTCCGACGAGGGCCGCCTGATCGCGACCTACGCGCTGTGCGGTTTTGCCAACTTCAGCTCCATCGCGATCCAGATCGGTGGTATTGGTGGCCTGGCCCCGGAGCGTCGCCACGATCTGGCCAAGTTCGGCCTGCGTGCAGTGCTCGGCGGTACCATTGCCACCTTCATGACGGCGACCATCGCCGGCGTGCTGACGCATTTCAGCTGATATCCGTTCCCTGAGAAACAGTCTTTATGAGTAGCAGTGTCGTCGTAATCGGTTCCTTCAATGTGGATCATGTCTGGCGTTGTGAGTCGCTCCCGGCCCCGGGTGCGACCATTGCCGGCCGCTACAGCACCGGTCCCGGCGGCAAGGGCTTCAACCAGGCCGTGGCCGCCCGCCGTGCCGGCGCGCCGACCACGTTCCTGTGCGCGCTGGGCGATGACGCCGGCGGTGCGATGGCCCGCGGGCTGGCCGAGCAGGACGGCTTCGCGCTGACCGCCGAGGCCAGCAGCGAGCCGACCGGCACCGGCGGCATCTATGTCGACAGCCGCGGCCGCAACACCATCGTGATCGGCCCGGGTGCCAACGCGGCGCTGAGCCTGGACTTCGTCGAACAGCAGCGCGCGCTGCTGGCCGGCGCCAAGGTGGTGCTGGCACAGCTGGAATCGCCGGTGGAAACCATCGAGGCCGCCCTGGCGATCGCGCGTGAGGCCGGTGCCACCACCGTGCTCAACGTGGCCCCTGCCGATGCGCCGTCCAGCATCGGCCTGCTCAAGCTGGCCGACGTGCTGACCCCGAACGAGACCGAGTTCGCCGCCCTGCTCGGCCGTCATGTCGGCGAGCGCGTGGAGGCCAACGACGTCGCCGCGCTGGATGGCGCCAGCCTGCATGCGCTGTGCCGCAAGCTGGTCGGCAACGGCACCGTGGTGGTGACGCTGGGTTCGGTCGGGGTGTTCGTTTCGCACGCCGAAGAGAACCTGCGTGGCGACACCCAGCCGTACTACCGCGTGGGCGCCGAGCAGGTGCAGGTGCTGGACACCACCGGTGCGGGCGATGCGTTCAACGGCGCCCTGGTCGCTTCGATCGCGCAGGACCCGGAGGCGGCGTTTGCCCGCCATGTGCGCTTCGCCAACCAGTTCGCGGGCCGTTCGACCGAGAAGGAAGGCGCCGCCGCGGCGATGCCGCACTTCACCCCGGCCGACGCCGAAAACAAGTAAGCGTCACCCGTGTGGATACCGAGAGGCCAGCGTTCGCGCTGGCCTTTTTTTGGTTCTTCTCCCATCTGCATGAAAGCAAGAAACGCCCTCTGAGTCTCTCCAGGCGCGGCGGCGGGCAGATCGAGCGCTGGCGCACGATGCCCTTGCCGGCGAATGTCCCCCGGCGTCGGCCTGCGGCCGACCCCTCCTCCTTTATTTCGCCCACAAGGGCATCGCGCCCCACGTATCCAGACCACTGGCGCTGCATGGAAAGCGCCGGTTTTCCTTCTGCCTGCCGCGAGCCGGAGCCCCGTAGCGGCCGGTAGGCCCCTGGGCAAAATCAAGGAGGAGGCCGTCGCCGCCAGGCGGCGGCCGGGGGACATTTGCCGAGGGGCCTACCGGTCGCTACGGGGCCCTTGATCTCGCGGAACGCCCCAACGACATCGGCATGCATCGCGTGATCCACAGCGCCAGCGCGCCCACCAGGAGTCCGGCAAGTACGTCCAGCAGATCGTGCTGCCAGGTGGTGAGCGTCGAGAGCAGGATCAGCCCACAGGCGCCGTGCCACAGCCAGCGCAGTGCCGTCGCATCGTCCTGCAGCCACTGCCGCCATGCCTGCCAGACCACCACCAATACCGCCGCATGCAGCGACGGCGCCATGTTGAACGGCGCCTCGAACGCGCGCAGCTGTGCGAACAACAGCCCGCTCACCCCATCCGGCTGCGGCAAAACACGGACGTTGCCGGTCGGCCAGCACACGAAGGCGAGCATGCAGGCGGCCTGCACCAGCGCGATGGCCAGCGCATGGCGGCGCAGGGCCGATCGGGTCGGGCAGAGGAAGAACGTCAGCGGGTACAGCAGGTTCAGCGCCAGGTAGGGCCAGATCGACCACGCCCAGAACGGCATCGCCTCGTCCCAGCGACCGTGCAGGCTGTAGGTCTGCGCCTGGCTGGCGGCCCAGTGGTTGGTCCAGCTGTAGCCATGGATGAACATCGCGCCGAGCAGGAGCATCCACAGCATGGCCTCGCGCCAGGGCGGCTGGGGGACCGAAGGGTTGGCATGAGGTGGGCGGGACACGCGCGCACCCTAGCAGAACGTGGCACGCCGGTTTGCCGCTATCCTTGCGCTTTCGCGGATACAGGGACTGTACGCAGTGGCAGCAGCAGGCAGTCAGCAACACGCAGGCCCGCACGCGGACGCACCGCGCTGGACGCGCAATCCGGCCTGGGCCGTGTTCTCGCAGACCCATGCGCAGCGCCCGCTGCTGCTGGTCTCCGGTGGCGCCGACGAGCTCTACGTGGTCGATGAGGCGGATACGCCGACGGTCGTCGAACGAATCCTCGGCCACTGGCAGGACGACACGCTGGCGATACTCGAGGACGATCCCGACTGTGGCCCGGCGGTCCGCCAGCTGATACGCCTCGGCGTACTGGTGCCACTGCAGGCGGTGCGCAGCGTGCGCCGCTATGCACTCGATTGGCTTGGCGACCCCCTGCCCGGATTGGCCGACGCCTTCGACCAGCATGCCAGCGCGGATCTGCAGCGCGTGGATGCCGTCGCCGATGCCGATCTGCTGGTCCTGGTCCGGCATGGGCTCGGCTGGGAACAGGCCCTCACCCGTTACCGCGCACGCATGCCGGCACAGCCGCATCTGCTGCTCGACCTCAGCTATCACCACACGCTCGCGCTCGGGCCGTATGTGGTGCCTGGCCAGAGCGCCTGCGTGTATTGCCTGGGCAACCGGGTGCTGCGCCGCTGGGGCGACGCCGTGGTGCCGGCGCTGCCTGCCGTCGCGACGCAGCCGGCGCGGATCGCGGCGCTGGTCGCCCCCTTGCTGGATCAGCCCCACCTGTTGCTGGGCTATCTCGAACGCAGCGTCTGGCTCGACCTGCATCGCCTGCATGGGGAACGCGACCGGGTGCTGCGGCTGCCGTGGTGTCCCGCCTGCCAGGGCGGCGAGGCGGCGCTGCCGGCACCGCTGCCGCTGCCTTGGGACGCCGCGCGCCCGTGATAATGTGCCTCCCGCGCCGGGCGTTTCCGCCTCGGTCAAGGGAGTGACCCGATGTATCGCCTGCCGACCCAGTTCGATGCCAGTGCCTCGCGCCAGGACCTTGCCGCCGCAGGCGGCGGCTCGACCTCGACCACCTGCAGTTCCTGCGTCGTCACCCTGCTCGGCACCTCGGTGCTGTCGGCGGTGGTGCTCGGCAGGCTGGACCCCGTTGCGCCTGCCGCCAACAGCAGCGACGGGCACGCCACGGCCGTTCCCGTCGATACCGGCACCGGTGTTCGCGCGCCACAGCCTCCCCCGTTGCCGGAGCCGCCGCTTGCTGCGGAGCCGGACCGTCCGGAGACAGCTTCAGGGTCAGCGTCAGCCACACCTACAGTGCCGACGGCCGGTCTGAGTCGCACGAGCCGGGTGCTGCTGGGCCTGTTCGCCTTGCCGCTGGCCGCGATCGGCGGCGGCATTTTCATGAGCACCTCCAACCCGATCTTCGGGCTGTTCGTCGCCGTCGGGCTGTATCTCGGCATCTATGCCCTCGTCTACGAACGCGCGGGGCGCTCGCTCGGGCGCGGCATCGGCATCGCCATCGGGCTGCTGCTGGGCCTGTTCGCGGTCGGCGCGCTCGAGATGATGCTCTGGCTGAGCGTGTTGAAATGAGCCGCGCCGCCGTGCAGGCGGCGGCGCTGGAAACACCCACGCTGTCGTCGCACCTGCTGCATGGCGCGGCGCGTCCGCGCTGCGGTCTGGTGCGCCCGGCCCAGCCGATCGAGGCCAATCCCTGCGATGCCACCGGGCCTCTGTTCGAGGGACGGCGCGTGCACAATGCCGCCACCCCGGCCGACCCGGCCAATCCCTGGCAGGGTGTCTCGGGCGCGGTCGCGCTGGACGCCGATGCGGCCGCTGATGGGGCGGTCGCCGAGGCCCTGGAGCGACTGGCGGCGGCGCAGGCGGGCCTGGAAGTGCGGCGCCGCGATGCGCTGACGCCCGCGCAACGCCTGGACGAATCGGCCTTCGCGCTGTTCTCGGCCGACCAACGCGCAACGCCGGGCTTCCCGTGGCCGATGCCCGAACGCGGGGACGATCTGTTCGCAGCGGTGCATGCGCTGGATGACAACCGGATGGCCTGGGTGCCGCAGGAACTGGTCGGACTGGGGCCGCGCAGCGGCCAGGCGCGATTGCCGTCGACGTCCAGTGGCCTGGCGGCCTGGCGCGATGGCCGCGATGGCGCTTGGCTGGCGCTGCTGCGCGCGGCCCAGGAGCTGCTGGAGCGCGATGCGCTGGCGGTGACCTGGCTCAACGGCGTGGCCGGCCGGAGAATCGCGCTGCCCGCCCAATGGCAAGCATTCGTGGACGCGCGCGGGGGCGAACTGCAGGCCTTCGACCTGACCCAGCACTGGAACCCGCACCCGGTGGTCGCGGTCGCGGGCGGCATCCCGTTCGAAGGCCGCGCCCGGCACGTCCTCGGCATCGCCTGCCGTGCCGATCCGGGTGAGGCGCTGCACAAGGCGCTGCTGGAATGGCAGCAGGCGCTGACCTTCGCCGCGCATCTGTGTGGCCGCGAAAGCGCGCGGCTTCCGCGTGAACCGGCCGCGCTGCGCAGCTTCGACGAACATGCCGCGTTCTACACCCTGCGCCCGGACCTGTGGCCGCAGTTGCCGCTGCTGCGGGAGGCGGGCGACAGCACGTTGCAGCTGCCGCCGCCGGGCGCGGCAATCCGGCCCGCCGCGCCGCGCGCCATCGCCGAGCTCGATCTGCTGCGGCGCCGGCTGGGCCGTGCCGGCATCGCGCTGTACTACCGCGAGCTGACCACCGCCGATGTGGCCGCGGCCGGCCTGCGGGTGCTGCGGGTGCTGTCGCCGCAGCTCAGCGGCCTGCATGCCGACGAGCGTGCGCCGTTCCTCGGCGGCCGTTGCCAGGACGTGGCCTGGCGGTATCCCGGCGTGCCGCACAGCGGCGCGTTTCCGAACCCTTTCCCGCATCCATTGGGCTGATCCCCGAGGACCGCATGCCGTCACCGCCTTCCCCCTGGCAGGATGCCCCGCTGTTCCATCTGTTCTGGCACAACGGCGAGCTCAATCCCGCGCGTGCTGAAGTGATGCGCGCGCGCATCGCCGAGGATGCCGCACGCGCCTGGTCACCGCCGCGGCCGGTGCATGCCGCGGCCGGCATCGCCCTGCCCGACCCGGTACATCCCGGCGATGCCTTGGCGCAGCGCCACAGTGGCCGTCGTTTCGGTGACGCACGCTGGGGGGCACAGGAACTGGGGCGCGTGCTGGCCCCGCTGCGGGCGCGGCCCGGCGACAGTGACACGCGGCGCCTGCCGTCCGGCGGGGCCAAATACCCGATCCAGGCGTATGCCGCGCTGTTCGGCACCGATGACGCGATCGCCGTAGCGCCTGGCATCCATTGGTACGACCCGATCGGGCATGCGCTGGTGCCGGTGGGGCCCTGCCCGGCATGGCCGGCGCTGTCCAGGCTGCTCGGCGTGGACTGGCCGGAGCGGCCGGCGGCCGTGCTGTTCCTGATCGCCGAACCGGCCGGCACGCTGGCCAAATACGGCGAGCGCGGTGGCCGCTTCGTGTTGATCGAGGCCGGGGTCTGGCTGGGGGCGCTCGGGCAGGAAGTGGCGGCGATGCATGCCGCCGGCTGCGCGATCTGCTCGTTCGAGGACGCCGCCGTGCTGGCCCTGCTCGGGCTGGACCCGCAGCGGCATCTGGCCGTGCTGGCCTATGCCTGTGGTCCAGCGCCCTGAGCGCGACCGTGGGTCGGTACGTATTCGCGCATGACCGCGACCGGTAACCGGTCAGCATCCGCCGCCGCTGGGGGCGGCGGAAGCCATCGTCAAGCATATGCTCATGACCGGAGCGCATCAGGCCCTTCCGGATCGGCCTGAACAGGTATCGGTACCTGCGTGGTTGCCGGCCAGCGGCCGGCACTACAATGCGCACATGCAGATTGGCCCCTACAACATCCAGCCCAACGTGGTGCTGGCGCCGATGGCCGGTGTCACCGACAAGCCCTTCCGCCTGCTGTGCAAACGGCTGGGCGCGGGTCTGGCTGCCTCGGAGATGACCATCTCCGATCCGCGCTTCTGGAACACCCGCAAATCGCTCCACCGCATGGACCATGCCGGCGAGCCGGACCCGATCAGCGTGCAGATCGCCGGTACCGAGCCGCAGCAGCTGGCCGAGGCGGCGCGCTACAACGTGGACCACGGCGCGCAGATCATCGACATCAACATGGGCTGCCCGGCGAAGAAGGTCTGCAACGCCTGGGCCGGCTCGGCCCTGATGCGCGATGAAGACCTGGTCGCGCGCATCCTCACCGCCGTGGTCAACGCGGTGGACGTGCCGGTCACGCTGAAGATCCGCACCGGCTGGGATTGCGATCACCGCAATGGCCCGCTGATCGCGCGCATCGCCGAAGACAGCGGCATCGCCGCGCTGGCCGTGCATGGCCGTACCCGCGACCAGCACTACACCGGCACCGCCGAATACGAAACCATCGCCGCGATCAAGGCCGCGCTGCGCATTCCGGTGATCGCCAACGGCGACATCGATTCACCGCAGAAAGCCGCGCAGGTGCTGAAGCAGACGGGCGTGGACGCGGTGATGATCGGCCGTGCCGCCCAGGGGCGCCCGTGGATCTTCCGCGAGGTGGCGCACTACCTGGCCACCGGCGCGCTGCTGGCGCCGCCCTCGATCGCCGAGGTACGCGACCTGCTGCTGGGGCACCTGCACGCACTGCATGATTTCTACGGCGAGCAGCAGGGCGTGCGCATCGCGCGCAAGCACCTGGGCTGGTACGCCAAGGACCGGCCGGAAAACGCCGCCTTCCGTGCGGTGGTCAACCGCGCCGAGGACGCCGCCAGCCAGGTCGCCCTGACCACCGACTATTTCGATGCCCTCGCTGCCGGCGAGCCGTTGTCGTCCGCTGCCTGAGCCTTCCGACATGACCCCGCCGATCACTGCACCGACCTACCTCCACGGCTTCTCCGATACCGAGCAGCACCGCCTGGTCACCCAGTCGCGCCTGTTCGAATCGAGCATCTTCAGCGGCATCGATTACAGCGGCGCGCAACGTCTGCTGGAAGTCGGCAGCGGCGTCGGGGCGCAGACGGACATCCTGCTGCGGCGCTTCCCGGAGCTGCATGTCACCGGCGTGGACCTGAGCGAGGCGCAGCTGGCCACCGCCGCCACCAACCTGGCCAAGACCCCGTGGTGCCGCGAGCGTTACACGCTGCTGCAGGCCGATGCCGGCAACCTGCCGTTCGGCGCCCGCGAGTTCGATTCGGCGTTCCTGTGCTGGGTACTGGAGCACGTGCCGTCACCGGCGCGGGTGCTCAACGAAGTGCGCCGCGTGCTGGTGCCCGGCTCGCCGGTGTATGTCACCGAAGTGATGAACGCCTCGTTCCTGCTCGATCCGTATTCGCCGCACATCTGGCGCTACTGGATGGCCTTCAATGATTTCCAGTACGACCACGGGGGCGATCCGTTCGTCGGCGCCAAGCTCGGCAACCTGCTGCTGGCCGGCGGCTTCCGCGACGTGCACACCGAGATCAAGACCATCCACCTGGACAACCGCGAACCGGCGCGTCGCAAGACCATGATCGCGTTCTGGGAGCAGCTGCTGTTGTCGGCCGCCGATCCGCTGCTGGACGCCGGCCTGGTCGACCAGGAGACGGTGGACGGCATGCGCCGCGAGTTCAGCCTGGTCCAGAACGACCCGAACGCGGTGTTCTTCTTCTCCTTCGTGCAGGCCCGCGCGACCGTGTACTGACCGCGTCGCGGACCTACCGCGTCGCCCAGGCGATCACGGTCACCACGACCGCGGCGGCCAGCAGCAACCAGATACCCAGTCCGCCCCGGTCCCCCGGGGCCACCGTGCTGCCACCGGCGGTGTTGCGGGCGCCTTCGCGCGGACGCGCGGTCGGCGTGGTGCCCACTTCCAGCATACCGGTGGCCGGTCGCTGGCTGCGCTCGGTGATCTTGTTCTGCATGCGTCGCGCGCGCTCGGGATCGACCTTGCGCAGCTCGTCCAGCAGCACCTGTTGCTGGCGTTCGCGGTCCGGCTGCGCCTTGGCCTTGCGCATGATCTCGCGCAACGGCACCGCCGGCTGCTCGGCGGACCGGCCCGGGGTCAGCTCCAGCAGCAGGGCGCGATACTCCGGCGGCACATCGGCCAGCCGGGTGTAGCGCGTGCCATTGATTTCCATGTCGAACCGCTCGGTCACGGTGCCTCCGTCCATCCTGCCTTGGGTGCGATGACCTCGGCGTTCGTCGGTGTGTGCCAGATGCGTTGCCACATCCCCGCGAACCGGCGCTTCACCATCGCCCTGCCCTGCTCCCCTTCATACGCCGGACGCAGCTGTCGCGGCGTGATCGCCGCCCAGCCTTCGCCGTCGGCCCGCGCCACCGCGAAGGTGAAGGTGTAGTCCGGCTCCAGGCCCATGCGCAGGTCGCTGAGCCGCAGCTCGCCATCGACCACCTGCGCGCGCATGAAGCCGCGGTTGAACCAGTTCAGTCGTTGCACGGCCGGCAGCGTGGCCGCCTGGCGCAGGGCCTGCACGTTGGAGGGATGGCCCTCGAAGGTCATCGGGCCGCGGTCGGCGATCAGCGAGCGCTCGCCGATCACGTAGCCGTTGGGCGTCATCGCGACGACCTGCCAGAGCAGCGTGTTGAACGGCATCGCCACCGAGAAGCGCGGGGCATCGCCCAGGCCCATCGCGGCCAGCGCACGATCCGCCTCACGATCGACGGTGTGCTTGGCCAGCAGCGACCAGCCCAGGTAGCCACTGCTGAGCACCAGGCCGGCCACCAGTGCCTTCTGCGCCAACGGCCGCGCCCGCACGAACCACGCCACCGCGCAGGCGAGCAGCAGCCACACCGTGTACAGCGGGTCGATGATGAAGACGCTGGCCCACATCGTCGGGGGCGGGGTGAACGGCCACCACAGCTGGGTACCGTAGACGGTGAAGGCATCCAGCAGCGGATGGGTGATCAGCGCCAGCAGGATCGCCCAGAACCAGCGGCCCGGCGCCTGCGCCACGCGGCCGTGACCAAAACGTTTGAACAGCCACCAGATCAGCGCGGCCACCCACGGCAGCACCAGCAGCGAGTGGCTGTAGCTGCGGTGTTCGACCATCAGCGCCACCGGATCGGCAGCAGTGAAGGCCAGCACCAGCGCGTCCAGGTCCGGCAGGGTGCCGAGTGCGGCACCGGCCAACAGCGCAGCGCGGCGATGGCCGGCCGGGGCGATGGCGGCGGCCACTGCGCCGCCGAGTACGATCTGGGTAAAGGAGTCCATCGGCCGATGCTAGCAGCCGCGAGCGTGCGTGCGCCGGGGCCGTTGCGCTCAGGCGGCTCTGGCCCATGCGGCGTTGCCGGGCAGCGCCACCAGGGTCCGCCCGGTGTGATCCAGCAGTCGCAGGGTCCCGTCCGGATCCTCGGCCAGCACGGTCAGGCTTTCGACCCAGTCACCGTCGTTGGCATAGATCAGCCCGTCGCGCTCCACCAGCGCGGCGCGGTGGATGTGCCCGCAGACGATGCCATCCAGGCCGCGCCGGCGCACGTCGTCCAGCCCGGCCTGGACGAAGCGCTCGATGTAGCGCTCGGCCGCGCCGCTGCGTTTCTTCAGGAATTCGGAGAGCGACCAGTAGCGCTGGCCGAGCCGCCGCCGCGCCGCATTGAGCAGGTGGTTGCCGGTGAGGATGCGGTAGTACAGCCAGTCGCCGAACTTCTCCTGCAGACCGCCGAAGTGGGTGACACCGTCGTAGTCATCGCCGTGCACGACCAGCAGCCGCCGCCCGTCCGCGGTCACATGGATTGCCCGGCGACGCACCTGCATGGCCGGCAGCATCAGCCCGCAGACCTTGCGCAGCGAGGCATCATGGTTGCCGGGGATGTAGATGATCTCGGTGCCCGCCCGCTGCAGCGCGTGCAGGGCCTGGATCACGTCGCTGTGGGCCGGCCGCCAACTGGCCCGGCGGTGTGCCATCCACCACAGGTCGATGATGTCGCCCACCAGATAGAGGCGCTCGCAGCGCAGGTCGGCCAGGAACCGGGCCAGCTCGGCGGCGTGGCAGTGGCGAGAGCCGAGGTGGACGTCGGAGAGAAACACGGCCCGCCGATGGGGCGCCAGGGTCGTCACGGGCCGCTTGGCGGCCTCCCGCGCGTCGCGCTGCTCGAGATCCTGCATGGCGTGCTCCTCATGCCCGGCGGCTGGATGCGCCGAAGCCTGCGCCAGACGCACGACAAGCCGATGGCGGTTCAACGACAGCGGGATGACGATCGGCCGCGGCTTGTGCGCCGGCTGCGCGGCCCTTGGGCGCCGGGAGGCCCGGGCTGCGGACCGCTGCCGCCCACTGTCACGCTGGTGGAACACTGGGCGGTGACGCTGGCCCTCAATCCCGTCACACCGGGCCCTGCGACGGGCACGCGGGCTTAACCACGGGCAACCCGTGCTGGCGCACAATGCAAGTGCGCGACTTGCCGTGTATCATTCGCGCCCATCTTTCCATCCGAATCAAAGGATATTACGCCTGATGTCCAGCTACCTGTTCACCTCCGAATCGGTCTCCGAAGGCCATCCGGACAAGATTGCCGACCAGATCTCCGATGCGGTGCTGGACGCGATCCTGACCCAGGACAAGCGTGCGCGCGTGGCCTGCGAAACCATGGTCAAGACTGGCGTGGCGATCGTCGCCGGTGAAATCACCACCAGCGCCTGGATCGACCTGGAAGCCTTGACCCGCAAGGTGATCCTGGACATCGGCTACGACAGCTCCGACGTCGGTTTCGACGGCGCGACCTGCGGCGTGCTGAACCTGATCGGCAAGCAGTCGCCGCACATCGCCCAGGGCGTGGACCGCAAGAAGCCCGAAGAAATGGGCGCTGGCGACCAGGGCCTGATGTTCGGCTATGCCACCAACGAGACCGATAGCTACATGCCGGCCGCGATCCACCTGTCGCACCGCCTGGTCGAGCAGCAGGCCAAGATCCGCAAGAAGAAGAACTCGCCGCTGTCCTGGCTGCGCCCGGACGCCAAGAGCCAGGTCACCCTGCGCTATGAAAACGGCGCCGTCTCGGCCATCGACGCGGTGGTGCTGTCGACCCAGCACGCCCCGGGCGTGAAGCAGAAGGACCTCATCGAGGCCGTCCGCGAAGAGATCATCAAGCCGGTGCTGCCGGCCAAGTGGCTGCACAAGGGCACCAAGTTCCACATCAACCCGACCGGCAAGTTCGAGATCGGCGGCCCGGTGGGCGACTGC
The DNA here is from genome assembly GCF_013409105.1 of Stenotrophomonas sp. JAI102. Taxonomy (NCBI): domain Bacteria; kingdom Pseudomonadati; phylum Pseudomonadota; class Gammaproteobacteria; order Lysobacterales; family Lysobacteraceae; genus Stenotrophomonas; species Stenotrophomonas sp. JAI102. The sequence goes on along the minus strand of NZ_JACCCI010000004.1, from coordinate 105,680 downwards.
GGCCTGACCGGCCGCAAGATCATCGTCGATACCTACGGCGGCTGGGCCCGTCACGGTGGTGGTGCATTCTCGGGCAAGGATCCGTCCAAGGTCGACCGTTCGGCCGCCTACGCGGCCCGTTACGTCGCCAAGAATGTCGTGGCCGCCGGCCTGGCCGACCGTTGCGAAGTGCAGGTCTCCTACGCCATCGGCGTGGCCGAGCCGACCTCGATCTCGGTCACCACCTTCGGCACCGGCAAGATCAGCGATGACAAGATCGAAAAGCTGATCCGCAAGCATTTCGACCTGCGCCCGTACGGCATCATCCAGATGCTGGACCTGATCCACCCGATGTACCAGCAGACCGCCGCCTACGGCCACTTCGGCCGCAAGGCCAAGGAGTTCAGCTACACCAACGGTGCTGGCGAACAGGTCAACGCGACCGCCTTCTCCTGGGAGAAGACCGATCGCGCCGCCGCCCTGCGCGCGGATGCGAAGCTGAAATAAGAAACACGAAGGGCCGCGCAAGCGGCCCTTCTCTTTTGCGGAAGTGCCGGCCGCTGGCCGGCAACCTCGTGACGTCCGGCAGGATCCGCCTGGCTGTCGGCCCGCGGCCGGCACTACCGGGCCTCCGATCGGCCGCTACAATCGGCCCATGCCCGAATTCAAATCCAACCAGCTGTCCATGACGGTGCTGATGTCGCCGGACATGGCCAATTTCTCCGGCAAGGTGCACGGCGGTGCGGTGCTGCGCCTGCTCGACCAGGTCGCCTACGCCTGTGCCAGCCGCTATGCCGGCAGCTACGTGGTCACCCTCTCGGTGGACCAGGTGATGTTCCGCCAGCCGATCGCGGTCGGCGAGCTGGTCACCTTCCTGGCCTCGGTGAACTACACCGGCACGTCCTCGATGGAGATCGGGGTCAAGGTGGTGGCCGAGGACATCCTCAAGCGCAGCGTGCGCCATGCCAACAGCTGCTTCTTCACCATGGTCGCGGTGGACGAGGACGGCAAGCCCACGCCGGTACCGCCACTGCAACTGGACACCAGCGACGAACGCCGCCGGCACGCCGCCGCGTTGATCCGCCGCCAGCTGCGCGAGGAGATGGAGCAGCGCCACCTGGAGCTGCTGGCGTCCAATCCGCCGGCGCCGGGCGATGCGCCATGACCAACGGTCATGGCCTACCGGTCATGAGGTCGAGCGGGTCTGAGCTCTGCCAGACGGCGCGAGCTGCCGGCCAGCGGCCGGCACTACCCGTGATGCCCTACCCGGTGTTCTGTACGCCCTGCGAGACGCCATTCACGCAGGCAACCAGCGCACGCAGCACGTCATCGTCTTCGCCCCCGCTGTCGCGCCAGCGCCTCAGCAGGTCCACCTGCAGCACGCTGATCGGATCGATGTAGGGGTTGCGCAGCCGGATCGACAGCGCCAGGCGCTGATCGTGCTGGAGCAGCTCGTCCTGCCCGGTCAGCGCGAGGATCCACTGCGAGGTCAGTTCGAGTTCGCTCTGGATCTGCGGGAAGAAGCGGCCATGCAATGCGCCGGACAGCTGCGAGAACTGCTCGGCGATGGTCAGGTCGCCCTTGGACAGCACCATCGCGATGTCGTCCAGGAAGGTGCTGAAGAACGGCCAGTCGCGCGCCATCTCTTTCAGGATCTCTTCGTGGCCAGCGTCGATCGCCGCCTGCAGGCCACTGCCGACGCCATACCAGCCCGGGATCACCGCACGCGCCTGGCTCCAGGCGAACACCCATGGAATCGCGCGCAGGTTGGTCAGCGCGGCATCCTCGCCCAGGCGGCGCGAGGGGCGTGAGCCCAGGGTCATCCGCTCGATCACGTCGATCGGCGTGGCCAGGCGGAAGTACTGCATGAAGTCTTTCTGGCCGACGAAGGCGCGGTACGCATCCGCACTCTTCTGCGCGATCAGGTCCATCACCGGGCGCCACTGGTCCTCGCGCGGCTCTGCTGCGCGCGGGCGCAGGCTGGAGCGCAGCACCGCACCGGTGGACTGCTCCAGCGAACGCAGCGCCAGCGCGCGGATGCCGTACTTGCGGTGGATCACTTCGCCCTGTTCGGTCACGCGCAGGCGGCCATCGATACTGCCGCGCGGCGAGGCATCCACGGCGTGCGTGGTCTTGCCGCCACCGCGGCTGATCGAGCCGCCACGGCCGTGGAAGAAGGTCAGCCGGATGTCGTTCTCGGCGGCGACCTCCAGCAGCTCCACCTGGGCGCGCTGCAGGCCCCAGCGCGAGGCCGCGATCCCGCCGTCCTTGCCACTGTCCGAATAGCCGAGCATCACCATCTGCACATCGCCGCGCGAGGCCAGGTGCGTGCGGTAGACCGGATCGGCGAGCAGATCGCGCAGAGTCTCGGTGCCGCGCTTGAGATCGTCCACCGTTTCGAACAGCGGGGCGATGTCGAGCGGCACCGCGCCGGCGTCATCCACCAGGCCACCGCGGCGCGCCAGCGCGAGCACCGCGAGCACGTCGCTGCGGTCATGTGCCATCGAGATGATGTAGCTGCCCAGCGCGTCGGCACCGTGCCGGTGGCGTGCATCGGCCAGGGCCGCGAACACCGCGTCCAGGCGCTCACCGCCTTCTTCACTGCTCGCCGGCAGTGCCTGCTCGCCACTGGCGAACGGGGCCAGGCGCGCCGCGCGGGTGACCGCATCGGCGGCGTCCCAGGCGTCCTGCCCATCCAGCACGCTGGCCAGCGCGCGGCCATGCACGCTGGATTCCTGGCGCACATCCAACCGCGCCAGATGGAAGCCGAAGGTGCGTACCCGCCACAACAAGCGACGCACCGCGAAACCGCCGGCGTGGTCGCCCTTGTTGTCGTGCAGGCTGCGCAGGATCAGCTCGATGTCGTCGGTGAGTTCCTGTGGCGATGCATAGGCACCGTCCGCATCCTCCATCGTTGCCTGCACGCGTGCGCGCATGCGGTCGTTGAGCAGGCGGTAGGGCATGTCGGCATGCCGCGGCCGCGAGGTCACCTTGGGCAGCAATGCCTTGTAATGGTCGACGCGGGCCTGCAGTTCATCGCTGACCGCCACCCGTTCGGTGGACTGGCTGAGCAGGCTGGCCAGCTGCAGCAGGTCTTTCTGGTAGCGGCCGAGCACGGCCTGGCGCTGCGCATCGAGCGTGTTGCGGATGGTGCCGGCATCCACGTTCGGATTGCCGTCCATGTCGCCGCCCACCCACGTGCCGAAGCGCAGCAGGCGCGGCAGCGGCAGTGCTTCGCCATAGGTCTCCAGCAGCGCCTGCTGCAGCGATTCGTACAGCACCGGGATCACCCGGTACAGCACCTGCACCAGATAGAAGCCGACGTGTTCGCGCTCGTCTTCCACGGTCGGGCGCACCGGCGAGGAATCGGTGGTCTGCCACGAGGCGGTCAGCGCCATGCGGAAGCGCGCGGCGTCGGCGGCGGCTTCACCCGGCGTGCGCTGGCCGTCGAGATTGTCGACCAGGCTGGCCACCATCAGCTGCTCTTTTTCCAGCAGCGCGCGGCGGACCGCTTCGGTCGGATGCGCGGTGAACACCGGCTCGATGTCGATGCGCGGCAGCCACTCGGCAAGCTCGGCCAGGGTCACGCCCTGCGCCTTGAGATTGACCAGTGCATCCTGCAGGCCATCCGGCTGCGGCGTGGCGGTACCGGCGCGCTGGTAGTCGCGTCGGCGGCGGATGCGATGCACGCGCTCGGCGATGTTCACCACCTGGAAATAGGTACTGAACGCACGCACCATCGCTTCGGCGCGCGCCGGCGGCAGGCCGGTCAGTGCATCGTTGAGATCGGACAGGGGGGCGTCGCTTTCGCGGCGGGCAATGGCGCGCGTACGCACCTGTTCCACATCATCGAAAAACTGCGTGGAGACCTGCTCGGCGAGCAGGTCACCGACCAGTGCGCCGAGTCGGCGTACATCGTCACGCAGGGGAATATCGGGAGTGGCAAAAACGATGCTGCTACGGTACTCGTTCATCTGCGACGCACTGGCCTCGGGAACGGAATCCGCTCAAGCCTACCCCACATTGGGGTCGTTGCTGCGTCGCGCAAATAGTTACATCTGGTAGTGCCGGCCGCTGGCCGGCAGGTGCCGATCATTTCTGGTACCGGCCAACGGCCGGTACCTACCCGTCATTTTCCGTGGATGCCAACCGGTCGGCATCCACGATCATGATCTGCATCGGCTCGTAGCCGGTCCCGCCGCGGCGGGACCGGCGGGTGTGGTCAGCGCTTCTTCTTGATCGGCTTGCCCTCGCCGACGGTCTGCTCCAGCCAGCGCTCGCTCTCAGCCAGCATGGTCATGATCGATTCGCGCGCGCGGTAGGCATGCGATTCGTTCGGCAGCATCACCAGCCGCGAGGTACCGCCCAGCCCCTTCACCGCGGCGAACATGCGCTCGCTCTGGATCGGGAACGTGCCGGAGTTGTTGTCGTCCACGCCGTGGATGAAGAGGATCGGGTCCTTGATCCTGTCGGCGTAGTTGAACGGCGACATCTTCTGGTAGACGTCCTGCGCCTGCCAGTAGTTGCGCTCCTCGGCCTGGAAGCCGAACGGGGTCAGCGTGCGATTGTAGGCGCCGCTGCGCGCGATGCCGGCCTTGAACAGGCGGGTATGCGCGAGCAGGTTGGCGGTCATGAACGCCCCATAGGAATGGCCGCCGATCGCGATGTGCTCACGATCGGTCACGCCACGCCGCACCACTTCGTTCACGGCCGCCTCGGCATTGGCGATCAGCTGCGGCAGGTAGGTGTCGTTCGGTTCCTTGTCGCCCTCGCCGATGATCGGCATCGACGGGCTGACCAGCACCGCGTAGCCCTTGGCCAGGAACGCCTGCGGACCCCAGTAGCTGATCGCGTTGAAGCGGTACGGCGAATCGGTGACCTGGCTGGCGGCTTCGGCCGTCTTGAACTCGCCCGGGTAGGCCCACATCAGCAACGGCAGCGGACCGTCCTTCTTCGCGTTGTAGCCCGGCGGCAGCATCAGCGTGGCGGTCAGGTCGACACCATCGTTGCGCTTGTAGCGGATCTGCTCCTTGCTCACCCCCCGCAGCTGCGGCAGCGGGTGCTGGAAGTGGGTCAACGCCGTCGGCGCCGCGGTGGCATCGGCCAGCGACTGCACGTAGAAGTTGGCCGGCTCATCGGGCGATTCACGGGTCAACAGCAGCGAGGTGCCTTCCTGGTCGAGCAGGGCCACCGGCGCGGCATAGGAAGGGGCCTGCGAGTGGAACAGGCGGGTGGTCTGCTTGCTGTCCAGATCGAAACGGTCCACGAACGGACGGTCGCCTTCCGGCGAGGCACCCAGCCCATACAGGAAGATGCTGCGGCCATCGGCACTGACCTGCAGACGCGAGCGACCGTTGACGTCGCGCACCAGGCCGGGGCGGCCCGGGTCGTTGTAGCGGTCCTGCGAGGAACGCGCCGACAGCAGCTCGGCCGCCTTTTCCGGCTGGTCCGGTGCGATCCGCCACTGCTTGACCTCGCGGTTCTTCCACCACGATTCGTTGAGCAGGGCCAGATCGCCACGGCCCCACTGGATGCCCGCATAGCGGCTGCCCAGCTGCGCCAGCGTGACCGGCGGCGTGTCGAAGGGGGCAGCCTGCATCAGTACCGCATCGCGCACCTTGGCCTCGCGGTTCGGGTCGCCACCGTCCTGCGCTTCGGCCCAGACCAGGGTCGCCGGCGCATCGGCGCGCCAGTCGATCCGGCGCACGCCGGTGGCCACGGCATCGTTGCCGGTCGGCAGGCCCTCCTTCAACGGCAGGTTGGCGACGGTGTGTTCGAGCTTGCCGTCCACGGCGGACAGCACTTCGATGCGACGCGCGAACGCACTCGCCGGCACCAGGTAGGAGTACGGGCGCACGACGCGCTCGCTCAGCAGGTAGCGGCCATCCGGGGAAAGGGTGATATCCCAGTAGACCCCACCGCTGGACAGCGGCGTGGTCACGCCGTTGAGCGCGACCTTGGCCGGCTGCGCGCTGGCGTAATAATCGAACAGGCGCGCATCGGCCTCGTTCTTGAGCATGTCCTGGTAGGTACGGATCGTACGGACGCCGGCGTCGGCCTCGGTCTGCTGGATCGCCGGGCCGGTCGGAATGCCGCCGGTGGCCGGCGCCGGACCCTGGCTCTTGAGCTGCTGCATCACCAGCAGGCCGCGGCTGTCGGGCTGCCAGCTGTAGCCATCGCCCATCACCGTGTTCAGGTCACCGACCAGGCGGCGCGCCGAACCGGCCTCGACATCGACGATCCACAGTTCATTGGTCCCGGTGGCGGCGTGCACCTGGTTGAAGGCGATGTATTTCTGGTCCGGCGACCAGGCGAAGGTGGCGATCGACAACGGCTGCGGCAGTCCAGTGATCTGACGCTCTTTGCCGTCGGCCACGCTCATCAGCCACAGCTTGTCGGCGAAGCTGAAGCGGCTGGCCGAATGCGTGGCCGGGTTGATGCGCAGGCCGGCCAGCTTCAATTCGGGCTGGGCGACGTCGTTGATCGACGGCAGCGCCGGGGTCTGCAGCAGCGCGGCCAGGTCACGCCGCGGGGACAGGCTCAGGGTCGGGGCACGCGGCGCATCGACCACGGCCTGCAGGGCCGGCGACGGCAACTGGTAGCCGCCCTGATCGCCCTTGGTGGGGGCCACGGTCTGCGCAGTGGTCTTCGCGGCCGGGGCGGCGGCCAGCGCCATCGGCGGCACCGCCAGCAGGGCCAGGCCGAGGATCAAGGTAGGGCGCCACTGGGGAGCGCGTCGACCGGGGGTGCGTGTCATGTTCTGTGCCTGTGCTGATACGAACCCCCGACCTTAACAGCCGCTCGCCGATCGCCCCCCTGCCGATGGTTGGGGGCGGGGACCGATTCATGCCACTGCAACCGGCCGCGATATACTGGGTGACCCTCCACCGAGGGGCGCTGCGACCGTTCCGGACCTTGTCCGGGGGCGGCCAGGCTCGGTGGCCAGGATTGGTTCCAACGGCGCCCGGCGAACACGAGTATCGACTCGTCATTACACCGGAGCTTTGAATGAACGCTGTTGCCAAGACCTTCTCCACCGAAGGCGATTACAAGATTGCCGATATCTCCCTGGCCGATTGGGGCCGCAAGGAGCTGGACATCGCCGAGCATGAAATGCCGGGCCTGATGTCGATCCGCCGCAAGCACGCCGCCACCCTGCCGCTGAAGGGCGTGCGCGTGACCGGCTCGCTGCACATGACCATCCAGACCGCGGTGCTGATCGAGACCCTGAAGGACATCGGCGCCGACGTGCGCTGGGCCTCGTGCAACATCTTCTCGACCCAGGACCACGCCGCCGCGGCGATCGCCGCGTCCGGTACCCCCGTGTTCGCCTGGAAGGGCGAGTCGCTGGAGGAATACTGGGACTGCACCCTGGACGCGCTGACCTTCACCCTGCCCGACGGCACCCTGACCGGCCCGGAGCTGGTGGTGGACGACGGCGGCGACGTGACCCTGCTGATCCACAAGGGCTACGAGCTCGAAAACGGCAGCACCTGGGTCGATGAAAAGGCCGCCTCGCACGAAGAACAGGTCATCAAGAACCTGCTCAAGCGCGTGGCCAAGGAGCGCCCGGGTTACTGGGGCCGCGTGGTCAAGGACTGGAAGGGCGTCTCCGAAGAGACCACCACCGGCGTGCACCGCCTGTACCAGCTGGCCCAGGCCGGCACCCTGCTGATCCCGGCGATCAACGTCAACGACTCGGTCACCAAGAGCAAGTTCGACAACCTGTACGGCTGCCGCGAGTCGCTGGCCGATGGCCTGAAGCGCGCGATGGACGTGATGCTGGCCGGCAAGGTCGCCGTGGTCTGCGGCTACGGTGACGTGGGCAAGGGCTGCGCCGCTTCGCTGCGTGCTTACGGCGCGCGCGTCGTGGTCACCGAGATCGATCCGATCTGTGCCCTGCAGGCCGCGATGGAAGGCTTCGAAGTCAACACGATCGAGTCCACCCTGGGCCGTGCCGACCTGTACGTCACCACCACCGGCAACAAGGACATCATCCGCATCGAGCACCTGAGCGCGATGAAGGACCAGGCCATCGTCTGCAACATCGGCCACTTCGACAACGAGATCCAGGTCGATGCGCTGGTCGGCTTCCCGGGCGTGAAGCACGTCAACATCAAACCGCAGGTGGACAAGTACGTCTTCCCGAACGGCAACGCGATCTTCCTGCTGGCCGAAGGCCGCCTGGTCAACCTGGGCTGCGCCACCGGCCACCCGAGCTTCGTGATGTCCAACTCGTTCGCCAACCAGACGCTCGCGCAGATCGACCTGTGGGCGAACAAGGACAGCTACGAGAAGAAGGTGTACCTGCTGCCGAAGAAGCTGGATGAGGAAGTCGCGCGTCTGCACCTGGAAAAGATCGGCGTGAAGCTGACCACCCTGAGCCAGGAACAGGCTGACTACATCGGCGTGCCGGTGGATGGTCCGTTCAAGCCGGAGCATTACCGCTACTGATCGGCATGCCGGTCCAGTTGCGTTGAAAACAGACGGGCGCCGAAAGGCGCCCGTTTTTGTTGGGTTGAACGCCGTCACGACCAACGGTCGTGACCTACCAGGTGGCGGACATTGACCGTTCGTCGGCGCGCAGAACACGGTAGGTACCGACCGTTGGTCGGTACGCAGAACGCGGTAGGTACCGACCGTTGGTCGGTACGGCTGCTCCGATAGCCTGGGTCAAGCCGACACGCCGTACCCCACGCTACGATGCCGCCATGACCCCCGCCATCAATCTATTGAAGCAGTCCGGCATCGCGCACAGCGTGCTGTCCTATCACCATGACGCCGCCGCCGAATCCTACGGTGGCGAGGCAGTGCAGCAGCTCGGGCTGGATCCGGGGCAGGTGTTCAAGACGCTGCTGGCAAGCACCGAGACGCACGAGCTTCTGGTGGCGATCGTGCCGGTGAGCGGCACCCTGGACCTCAAGGCACTCGCCGCAGCGGCCGGCTCCCGGAAGTGCGGGATGGCCACCGCCGAGGCGGCACAACGCGCTACCGGCTACCTGGTCGGGGGCATCAGCCCATTGGGGCAGAAGAAGAGGCACCGCACCTTCCTCGATGCCAGCGCAAGGGCGCTGCCAGTGCTGCATGTCAGCGCCGGGCGGCGTGGGTTGGAGGTGGCGCTGGCACCGGCCGATCTGCTGCAGCTCACCGGCGGATGCTACGCCGCCATCGGCAAGGCCCGGTGATGCGCTGGCCTTTCAACCGTGACCCATCCGTCCCCACCGAGGGACCTGGCGCGCAGCACCTGCAGGCGCTGCTGTCGTCAGAGCCTGACCGCATCTACAGCGCAGCCTGCGCCATCGCCCAGCTCCGTGATCCGGCCGAACTGGACGCGCTGGTGCCGTGGATCGAACGAATCGATCGCGCCACCGCGCACATCGCGCTGGGTGGCGCCCTGTTCGCCAACAACCACCACCTGCAGTTCGCCCTGCGCCGGCTGCGCTTCTGGCGGGACCGGGCCGGCTGCCTGTGTGTGCTTTACCCACACTACCCGTTCTTCGATCCGCGTCGCGAGGCCACGCGCGGGCACGTGGTCATCGATGCCGTGGGCGAAGCCGAGGACGGCTGGGGCGAGGCGCATTCGGTCACCTGCGTGGACTGCGCAACGCACTGGCTGGCCACCGACCGCGAGTATCACTACCCGTGGTGGGAGTGGAAACTGGCGCGTCCCACCGTGGAGGGAACCCCAACGCATGCGTGATTTCATCGCCGCTGCACATCGCCCCGGCGTCTCCGCCGGAGGATGTGGCCGCATTCGCCGCGATGCTCCAGCGCATGGGCATCCAGCTGGACGCTTCATAGACCTGTAGAGCCACGCCATGCGTGGCTGCGTTTCGCCCCGGTCCGCGTACAGCCACCCATGGGGTGGCCCTACAGGGGAGGCGGGCAGCGGGCCTGGGCGCTCAGGGGCGCCAGTTGGCGTTGCGGTCCCAGAACGTCATCGCGCGCTGATACGCCTCGCGATCCAGCGGCACGCCCGAGCCGCCCTCTTCCACGCCCAGCGCATTGCGCATCATGGTGATCGGCGCCATCGGCACTTCTTCCGGTTCGGCGGTGTAGATGCAGCCGACGATGCCCCAGTCCGCGTCGATGGGCGAGCCTTCCTTGGCCAACTGCCCGGCGCTGTACAGGATGACGACCAGATAGTTCGCACGCGGCGATTCCACGCCTTCGAACCAGCGCACCAGCACTGGCAGCTCGTCGCGGTTGCGCGCTTCATACCCGCTGCGCAGCTGGTGGCGGTTGGCCTCGGTGATCGGCACGGTCAGGCAGCGCGTGGAGGTCCAGTTCTCATACACATGCAGCTTGCAGAACGGCGCATAGCCATCGAGCACCTTCAACGGCGCGTGCGTGTTGAGGTGCTGTTCGAACTGCTCGGCACTGCAGTCCTGGAGGGTGTTGCCGCGCGGGACACGCGGGAACAGGCGGGGACGGGCAAACGCAGTGAGGACGATGGACATGGGCACGGTCAGGCGATGGAAATCCCGCACAGGGTAACCCGTGCGGCGCGTGCCCTACAGCGCCAGCCGCTCACGCAGCTCGCGCGCCTGCCGCCGCGAGACCTCGACTTGGCTGCCGTCATCCAGGGTCAGGTCGTAGCCATCGCCCAGGGATGGCTCGATCGCCCGCACGCGTCGCAGATTGACCAGGGTATTGCGGTTGGCGCGGAAGAACAGCGCCGGCGACAGCCGTGCCTCCAGCGTACTGAGACTGCGCGCCAGCACCGCGTTCTGGTCGCGGAACCACAGCCGTGCGTAGTTGCCGTCGACCACAACCTTGCGGATCTCGCCGAGCGCCACGAACCAGCAACGTTCGCCATCGCGCAGGAACACCTGATCGTCGGCGCCCAGCGCATCGCGAACACTGTCCGTCGCAGCGGGAGCGGCCGGCGCCGGGAGGCGCTCCCGACCGCGTTCCAGCGCCGCCTGCAGGCGGCCTGCTTCCACCGGCTTGACCAGGTAGTCGAGTGCGTTGGTTTCGAAGGCGCGCACCGCGTACTGGTCGTAGGCCGTGACGAACACCACCATCGGCACCGTTTCCAGTCCGTCGAGCACGTCGAAGCCTTCGCCCGAAGGCATCTGCACATCGAGCAGGACCAGGTCGGGCTGCTCGCGCAGGATCGCCTCGCGTGCCGCGGGCACGTCGTCGGCCTCGCCGACACACTCCACCCACGGGATCGCCGCCAGCAGGGTGCGCAGCTCGCGGCGCGCCAGCCGCGCGTCATCCACAATCAACACGCGCAGTGGTGCGTTCATTGCGACACCTCCAACCGGGCCAGCATGCGATCTCCCTGATGCTCCAGCAGGAACGTGCCCCGACTGGAGGGTGATGGCGTCGCGTCGATGCCGATCTGCGCGCGCAGATACGCCAGCCCGATGCCGTGGCCTTCGCTACTGGCGTCGTGCGCGACGGGATTGTCCACCTCCACCCGCAGCCGGTCGCCCTCGAGGTGCGCGCGGAGATGCAGCTCTCCACCGCCGGGATGGACCGCGATGCCGTGCTTGATCGCGTTCTCCACCAGCAACTGCAGCGCCATCGGGGGCAGCCGCGCGGACAGCGCCGCCGGCTCGATGTCGGTGTGCACCCGCAGGCGGTCTTCGTAGTGGATCGCCTCCACCGCCAGGTAGTCCTGCACCACGCGCCACTCCTCGGCCAGGGTGACCCAGCCGCCGTCGGTATGCACAAGGGCGTGGCGCAGCGTGCTGGACAGATGGGTGACCATGTCGCGTGCCCGTGCCGGATCTTCGTTGATCAGCGCACGCAGGTTGTTGAGCGCATTGAACACGAAGTGGGGATTGAGCCGCGCACGCAGCGCCTGGTGCTCCAGCGTCGCCCGCTGCGCTTCGGCGCGCAGCTGCGCCATCTCGCTGTGCCGCGCACGCTGCAACGCGCGGCGGCCGGTCCACAGCGCGCACCACACGCCCAGCACGATGGCGGTATTGAACCAGTAGCCGAAGACAGCGGCCGGGCGATAGTTCGCGCGCTGTCCCGGCAGTTGCACCCAGTCCCAGGCCAGCGCGGGCAACAACGCGGCGGCGGTAAGCACTTGGGCAGCCGCCGCCACGATCACCACCGCGAGCAGCAGCCGCCACGTCAATCCAAGCAGATCGCGCTGCAACCAGTCATCCCGCAGCGCCCAGCCGCGGATGAACGCGCTGCCCGCCCACAGGGAAAGCGACACCATCACAGAGATCAGGACGATGCCGGACCAGTGCCCTCCGTAGGTGAACCCGAGCAGCAGGCTCACGCCAAGGTAGGCCAACCAGAACGCGCTGTTGCGCCACCAGAAACTGGTATCGCGTGCTGTCCGCTTCTCGCTCATTCTTTCCACGCCGCTACCGGTCAGGGCGCTGCAGGCAGATCAAGGAAGTCCCGGATCTGCGTCTGCAGCCAGCGCGGATCATCCCACATCAGGAAGTGGTAGCCGGCGCGGCTCATCTCGATCCGCACGCCGGGCAGCGCGGCGTACTGGGTCGTAAACACCTGCCGCGTGCTGGCTTCGGTCGCACCGAACGGCTGATAGGCCGCCCACGCGCCCAGCACCAGCACCGGCGTGGTGATGCCGGCGATCGGCTCGCGCAGGTCGGTCATCGTCATCGAATACATCGCGTTGGCGGTGGTGGCGCGGTCACTGTCGCGCCCCCACTGCTTCAAGGTCGCCACATGCCCGGAGGCGTGCGCCATGTTGGCGACCGCCGCGTCGGTCTGTGCCGCGTACTGCCTGGCGTCGGCGGCGAGCATGCCGGCCCGCATCTGCTCGGCCATCGGCGTGAGCGTGGCCGGCGTTGCCGCCGGATTATGGACCGCGCCGAAGTACGGCAACGCATCGACAATCACCAGTGGCCCGATCTGCCGTGGCGCCGCGATCGCCATCTGCAACGCCAGCACACCACCGAGACTGTGGCCGATCACGGCCGGATGATCGAGCCTGCGGTCCGCGCTGTAGGCCAGCAGGCGGTCACGCATGGCGCTCAGGAAATCATCGCTGGCCACGGCGGGCGCACCGGCAAAGCCCGGGAGCTGGATCAGATGGCATTGCACCTGCGGCTGCAGCGCGATGCAGGTCTCGCGCCAGACCCCGGCACCGCTGTTGAGACCGGGAATCATCAGCACCGGCTGGCCGCTGCCAATCACCTCGACCTGCAGATCCTGGAAGCGCTCGGTCGCCGCGTGGGCCGGGCTGAGCAGCGTGGCCCATGCGGTGAGGGCAAGCGCGGCCAGAGGCGCGACGGAATGGATACGGCGGTGGCGGATGGTCGACATGGCAGGCTCCTGCTGGGTGAGCAGGGAGACTGGCGCGGGTCGAGGCGGCGGGGGCAATTACATGAGCAGCGGCGGCGGACAGGCGATGAGCGGTCGAGAGAGGCGGACGAATAGCCGCGCCTCAGCGTTCCGGCGCGCCCACGATTGCCTGCAGCGCCTCCGGCAGCGTCGGATACTGGAACGCGAAGCCCTCGGCCAAGGCGTGCACCGGCTGCACGTTCTGTCCGGTCAGCAGCAACCCGGCCATTTCACCGAAGCCCAGTTTCAGCGCGAACGCCGGCGTGGTCAGCCGGGCAGGACGATGCAGCACCTCGCCCAGCGTGGTGGCGAAGGTCCGGTTGGTGACCGTGCCGGGCGCGGTGCCGTTGTAGGCGCCGCGCGCCTGATCGCGGGTCAGCAGCCACAGGATCATCCCGACCAGGTCCTCGCGATGGATCCAGCTCATCCACTGCCGCCCATCGCCCATCGGCCCGCCGAGCCCCATCCGGAACGGTGGCAGCATCTTCTGCAGTGCGCCGCCCTCGCGTTCGAGCACGATCCCGGTCCGCAGCACGCAGGTGCGCACGCCCAGATCCTCGGCCTTGAGCGCCTCGGCTTCCCACTGCCGGCACAGCATCGCCGCGAAGTCATGCCCGGGCGAGGCGGTCTCGTCCAGCGGCGCGCTGTCACGCGGACCGTACCAGCCGATCGCCGAGCCGGACACCAGCACCCTGGGGCGCTCGGGCAGCGCGGCCATCCACGCCAGCAGCGCCTGCGTGGTGCCGATCCGGGACTCCCGCAGCGCCTGCTTGCGCGCATCGGTCCAGCGGCCGTCCATCAATGGCTCGCCCGCCAGATTGACCACGGCCTGGACCGGGCCGACCTCCTCCAGCGCCGCAACGCGGCGTACGCCCGGCTGTGGGTGATGGCCGGGGCGGCGGGTCAGGACGATCGGGTCATGGCCATCGGCCAGCAGACGCGTGCACAGGCGGCGTCCGATGAACCCGGTGCCACCGGTGACGAGAATCTGCATGGCCGTGCTCCGTTGAAGTTCACCGTCACTGTACCCGGCGGCATGTGCAGACGACATGCCACGCACTTCACATTCATCGCGATGAAGAGATATGATTCACCCACACCCGCCGACGCGCCCCGCCCATGACCGCCATCAGCTTCGAGTTCTATCCGCCCAAGACCGACGAGCAGCGTGCCCAGCTGGACCGGACCGCGGCCAGGCTCAAGGTGTTCGCGCCGGAATATGTGTCCTGTACGTTCGGTGCCGGCGGCTCGACGCTCAGCTACACCTCCGAGACCGTCCGTCACCTCAAGCAGCATCATGGCTTCGATGCGGCTCCGCACCTGTCCTGCGTCGGTGGCAGCCGCGAAGAGATCCGCGAACTGCTCAAGCTGTACCGCGCGATCGGGTGCCGCCGCATCGTCGCCCTGCGCGGTGACCTGCCCTCCGGCATGGGCCATCCCGGCGACCTGCGCTATGCCTCCGAACTGATCAGCTTCATCCGCGCCGAGCACGGCGATGCGTTCCGGATCGAAGTGGGCGCGTATCCGGAGACCCACCCGCAGGCCAACGATGCGCTGCTGGACCTGAAGCACTTCAAGACCAAGATCGACGCCGGCGCCGATGCGGCGATCACCCAGTACTTCTTCAATGCCGACGCCTACTTCCACTTCGTCGATGCGGTGCGCAAGCTGGGCGTCACCGTGCCGATTGTGCCGGGCATCATGCCGATCTCCAATTTCAGCCAGCTGCGGCGCTTCTCCGAGCAGTGCGGCGCGGAAATCCCGCGCTGGATCGGCAAGCGCATGCAGGCCTATGGCGATGATGCCGAATCGGTCCGCGCGTTCGGTGCCGAGGTGGTGGCCAGCCTGTGCGAACGGCTGGTCGCCGGCGGCGCGCCGGGCCTGCACTTCTACACCCTCAACCTGGCCAAGCCGACCACCCAGGTGCTGAAACTCCTGCGCAGCTGAGCCTGCGACGCATCGCTTGCAGATAACGCGTGCGCCGCTACGCTGCTGCGATGAAACCGTTCGTGTGGCCCCTGCTGTGTGCGCTGTGCCTGCCCTCGCCGCCTGCGCAGGCGCAGGCGCCGCAGCGCGTGAACCGCTGCACCAACGCGCAGGGCGACACCGTCTTCACCGACCGCCGCTGCGATGCCCTGGGCGCGACCTCGCGGCTTCCCGCGCGCACGGCCAGCGTGGGCAACACCGGCATCTACCGCGCCGGCTGCGCGCGCCGGCTCAGTGAACTGACCGGGCAGATCCGCGACGCGGTCAGCGCCCGGGACGTCAACCGGCTGTCCTCGATCTACCTCTGGAGCAACGTCTCCAACGCCACCGCGAACCAGATCATCGGGCGGCTGGAATCCGTGGTGCAGCGCCCGCTGATCGACATCGCGCCGGTCTACCCGGAAAGCGCGCCTGTGATGGTGGACCCGGCGCTCGCCGCTGCAGGCCCTGTCGAGGCCCCCTCGCGCCCCCGCCCGATCGGCCTGCGCATCGAACAGACCCTCGGCAGCACGGCCACCCCGGCCCGCACCGTGTTCGGCCTGCGCCGTCAGTACGGCTGCTTCTGGATCACGCTGTAGCCGGCCACAGCGACCGGATCGCCGCGATGCCCTGCGCGCCATGCCGGCGCGCCTCGCCGATATCACCCGGGGCCAGTCCGCCCAGCGCGTACAGCGGCAGCGACACCTGCTCGCGCAGCGCCTCGAAGGCCTCCCAGCCCAGCGGCGTGGCGTCCGGGTGGCTGGCCGTCGCCTGTACCGGCCCCAACACCGCGAAATCACAGCCCAGCCGCTGCGCCGCCTGCAGCTGCGCCAGATCGTGGCAGGACGCCGCCACCAGCTGACCCGCCGGCAGCGGCCGCGCATCCAGCGACAGCAGTTGCTCACTGCCCAGATGCACCCCGACGCCCAGCCGTCCGGCCAGGTCGATGTCCCGGTTCAGCAGCCACTGGGTGCGCGGTCCATGCTGCTGGATCACGCGCTCGGCCAGCGCCACCCGCGCCGGGCTGGACGGCGTGCGCAGCTGTACCCGGCGCACGCCACTTTCCAGCGCCTGCGCCAAGCGCCCCAGCCAGGCCTGGTGGACGCTGTCCTCCTCACCCTCCGGCTCCGGCGTGATCAGATACCGGTCCGGCTGCCGGAGCGCCGCGACCACCGGCAGGTCCGCCGGCGGCATCGAATACCGGTGCAGCTTGTCCGGCGCCACCCAGGTGATCGCCTGCCCCTCCCGGCCACGCGGCGAGCCCTTCCACCCTTGGATGCGACGCACCTCCAGGCGCAGCCGCTTGTCCGGATAGATCTGCGGCACGTCCATGATCCACTCGCCGACCTCGGCCTCGATCCCCAGCTCCTCGCGCAGCTCCCTCACCAGCGCCTCCTCGGAGGTCTCGCCGGGCTCCCGCTTGCCACCCGGGAACTCCCACAGGCCGGCCATATCGCGGTTCTCGGTACGACGGTTGAGCAGGATGCGGCCGCGGGCGTCGGTGATGACGCCGGCCACGACATGGATCGAACGAAGGGGAGATGACATACCCCGAGGATGCCCAAACCGGGGCACGTGACGCAATGCCCCTTCGGTTGGTCGTCCAGGCGCGATGTAGATCGTGATGGTGTCTCCGCTGGCGGCTGCCGCGAGCGCAAGGGCCCCGCAGCGACCGGCAGGCCAAAAAAAGCCCCGCACAAGGCGGGGCTTCTTCAGCACATCCAATCAGCCAATCAGCCAATCAGCCGATCAGCTCAGCTGACCATGGCAGTGCTTGTACTTCTTGCCGCTGCCGCACGGGCACGGATCGTTGCGGCCGACCTTCGGCTCGTCGCGGGTGACCTGCGGCACGCCATTCTGCGCCGCCTCCACCTGTGCCGCCTCTTCGTCCGCACTGTAGCTGCCGGCGTCCTGGTGCTGGAACTGCGACTGCAGCAGACGCGCCTCCGCCTGCTGGCGCTCGGCCTGCTCCAGCGCCGCCACTTCCTCTTCGCTGCGGATGCGCACGCGCGCCAGCAACGTCACCACTTCGCGCTTCACGTTCTCCAGCATCTCCGAGAACAGCTCGAACGCTTCCTTCTTGTATTCCTGCTTCGGCTGCTTCTGCGCGTAACCACGCAGGTAGATGCCCTGGCGCAGGTAATCCATGCGCGCCAGGTGCTCCTTCCAGCTCTGGTCCAGCACGGTCAGCATCACGTGCTTCTCCAGCGCGCGCATGGTCTCGTCGCCCACGCCGGCTTCCTTCGCCGCGAAATGCTCGTCGACCTTGGCCTGCACCTTCCCGGCGATGCCCTCGGCATCCAGCTCCTCGTGCGACTTGACCAGCTCGGTCAGCGACATGTCGATGCCGAAGTCCGACGCCAGAGTCGCTTCCAGGCCCTGCAGGTCCCACTGCTCGTCGATCGAGTTCGGCGGCACGAAACGCGCCACCACGTCGAAGATCACGTCGCCGCGGATGCCATCCACGTTGTCCTTCACCGACTCCGCATCCAGCAGCTCATCGCGCTGGCTGTAGATCACCTTGCGCTGATCGTTGTTGACGTCGTCGAAGTCCAGCAGGTTCTTGCGGATGTCGAAGTTGTGCGCCTCGACCTTACGCTGCGCCTTCTCGATCTGCCGGCTGACCAGGCGATCCTCGATGACGTCGTCTTCCTTCATGCCCATCATGCGCATCGCCTTCTGGACCCAGTCCGAGGCGAAGATGCGCATCAGGTTGTCTTCCAGCGACAGGTAGAAGCGGGACGAACCCGGATCGCCCTGGCGGCCCGAACGGCCACGCAGCTGGTTGTCGATACGACGCGATTCATGGCGCTCGGTACCGACGATGTGCAGACCACCGGCCGCCTTGACGGCATCATGGCGGACCTGCCACTCGGCCTTGACCTGGGCACGCTGTTCCGGCGTCGCGTCTTCGCCCAGCTCATGCAGCTGCGCTTCCAGCGAACCACCCAGCACGATGTCGGTACCACGGCCGGCCATGTTGGTGGCGATGGTCACCGCGCCCGGCATGCCGGCGTTGGCGATGATGGTTGCTTCGCGGTCATGCTGCTTGGCGTTGAGCACTTCGTGGTGCACACCGGCCTTGCGCAGATGCTCGGACAGCATCTCCGAGGTCTCGATCGAGGTCGTGCCCACCAGCACCGGCTGGCCACGCTCGTTGCAGGCCCGGATATCGGCCAGCACCGCGTTGAACTTGCCGTTGCGGTTGAGGAACACCTGGTCCGAACCGTCCTTGCGGATGGTCGGGCGGTTGGTCGGGATCACCACCACTTCCAGGTTGTAGATGCTCTGGAATTCGTAGGCTTCCGTATCGGCCGTACCGGTCATGCCGGACAGCTTCTTGTACATGCGGAACAGGTTCTGGAAGGTGATGCTCGCCAGGGTCTGGTTCTCGCGCTGGACCGGCACGCCCTCCTTCGCTTCCACCGCCTGGTGCAGGCCATCGGACCAGCGGCGGCCGGCCAGGGTACGGCCGGTGAATTCATCGACGATCACCACTTCGCCATCGCGCACGATGTAATCCACGTCGCGCTGGTAGATGGCATGCGCGCGCAGGGCGGCATTGAGGTGATGCACCACGGTCAGGTTCTGCGCGGCGTACAGGCCTTCGGTCTCGGCATTGAGGATGCCGGCTTCGACCAGCAGCGCCTCGGCATGCTCCATGCCCGCTTCGGACAGATGGACCTGCTTGCCCTTCTCGTCGACCCAGAAATCGCCCTCGCCTTCCTCGGCCTCCTGCTTGATCAGGTGCGGAACGACGCGGTTGACGCGGATGTACAGCTCCGGGGAATCATCGGCCGGGCCGGAAATGATCAGCGGGGTACGGGCTTCATCGATCAGGATCGAGTCGACTTCATCGACGATCGCGTAGTGCAGGCCGCGCTGGTAGCGGTCCGCACGGGACAGCGCCATGTTGTCGCGCAGGTAATCGAAGCCGAATTCGTTGTTGGTGCCGTAGGTGATGTCGCTGGCATAGGCCTCGCGCTTGTCACCGTGCGGCATGCCCGGGTAGACCACGCCCACGCTCATGCCCAGCCAGTTGTAGAGCTTGCCCATCTGCGCCGAGTCACGGCGGGCCAGGTAGTCGTTCACGGTGACCACGTGGACGCCCTTGCCTTCCAGCGCATTGAGGTACACCGGCAGCGTGGCGACCAGGGTCTTGCCTTCACCGGTGCGCATCTCGGCGATCTTGCCCAGGTGCAGGACCATGCCGCCGATCAGCTGGACGTCGTAATGGCGCATGCCCAGCACGCGGCGGCTGGCTTCACGGCAGACCGCGAACGCTTCGGGCAGCACCTTGTCCAGGGCCTCACCGTCAGCGATGCGCTGCTTGAACTCCGGGGTCTTGGCCTTGAGCTGCTCGTCGGAGAGCTTTTCGATTTCCGGCTCCAACGCATTGATCTTGGCGACGATGCGGTTGAGCTGGCGCAGCTGTCGTTCATTACGACTGCCGAAGACGCGGGTAAGCAGGCTGTTGATCATTGAAGGAACCGGTTGGAATGAGACGCCCCAACGGCGGCGCTTTCCCCGGGGGATGCGCACGCCGCAAACGAAACAGGGCGCACTGCGCCCTGTCTATGGCAACACCCATTGTAGCTTGGGACGGGGGTCCGGCGTTTCAAGCACCCCCGTTCAAGTTCGTTACCGTGATCAGCCCCGCGAAACGCGGCCGACCGGGGTGTTGCCGCCATCACCGAGGAACTTGCGCGGATTGACCACCTGGCCGCGTTCCCAGACCTCGAAGTGCACGTGGGCACCGGTGGAACGGCCCGTGGAACCGGCCTTGGCCACTTCCTGGCCGGCCCGGACCAGGTCGCCCGGCTTCACCACCAGGCGCGAATTGTGCGCATAGCGGGTCACATAGCCGTTGCCATGGTCCACATCGACCACGTTGCCGTAGCCGCCCTTCACGCCGGCGAAGCTGACCACGCCGTCGGCCACCGACATCACCGGGTCACCGACCTTGGCGTGGAAATCCATGCCCTTGTGGGTGGCCGCACCGCGACCGAACGGATCGCTGCGGGTGCCGAAGTTGGAGGTGATGTAGGTATTGCGGATCGGCATGCGCGAGGGCACCGCGTTCTGTTCGAGCTGGTGGTCGAACATCAGCGATTCCATCACCGACAGCTGGCGGCCTGAAGCAGCGAAGCGCTGCTCCAGCACCTGTAAGTCGGCGTTGACCGCGCTGACCGGGATGTCCTGGGTCGGCCCGGGTTCGCCTTCACCGAGGCCGGGGGTCTCGTTGAAGTCGAATTCGCCGTCCTCCAGTTTGCCCATCTGGGTGAGTCGTTCGCCCAGGGCATTGAGACGGGTGGCCTGCGCCTGCAGCTCGCCCATCCGCGCAGCCAGCGCGTTGACCTGGGTCTGAGCGTCCTTCTGGGCCTGCGCCAGTTCGCGTTCCTGCTGTGCGACCTTGGCGTGGAGCCGGGAATCGTTGAACATGCTGCCACCGATACCGGCACCGAAGCCGATCAGGCAGCCCACCCCCAGCACACTGCCCAGCAGGGCACGGGGGGAATCTTCGAAGTAGAAACGCAAACGCGCCAGCGGCGTCTTGGCCTGTCCTTCACGCGTTTTGATTACGATCTTTTTGAATGCCATCAGTGAGTTTTCATGTCTGAGCCGAAATCCAGTGCCCGTTCCCCATCCACGCCGAAGCCGGCGCTGGATGCGGTCATGGCGGACAAAGCCGGTAACCCGCTGCGTCGTGCCCTGTGGCTCGACGCGCTGGACCGTCAATTGCGCCCCCATTTGCCGCCTGCACTGGCCACCCGTTGCCGGCTGGCGAATGTAAACGGCGAGCACCTCGTTTTTCTCGTCGAATCTCCCGTGTGGCACGCCAAGGTCCGGCTTGCCGAAGCACAGTTGATCGACGCGGCCCGGTCCATCGGGCTGAAGGTCACCAAGGTGACCGTCAAAACAGCATCTGCCCCTCCCCCACGCTCCCCAGCGATCGACAACAGGAATGGCCCCCACGCTGTTTCAGCCGCCACGCACAAAGGGCTACGCGACGCGTTGGCTTGTCTGCGCGATGTGGATTCCTCCAAACCGTGAAGCCATCGGGGCATCCCGCCCCTTCCCGGCCGCGTCACGATCACGTGAACTTTGGCTGGGAGCCGGTCTGCACTGTAGCGGCCGAACCGCCTCCAGTCGTTAGTGTTTTATTAAATTAACGTTAAATCTGGCAAGAACCTTGATCAGGTTCACAAATCTGTGCGCTGTGCACCCCTACGGTTCATTGACGTCAAGATCACGCCGCTTTCAGCCCGTTGTTACCGCTGGAAACAGAAACGGCGCCTTGGGCGCCGTTTTGTTTTGTTTCAAATCAATGGGTTGCGGCGAAACCGCGCTCAGGCGTATGCAGGCAGGCCGTAGACCACCGGCGACGCAGCGGCCGGAGACGCGTAGCTGACCCACTCCCAGGCGCTGGCATCGGCCAGCAGGGCACGCACCAGCTTGTTGTTGAGCGCATGACCCGACTTGAAGCCTTCGTAGGCGCCCAGCACCTGGCCGCCGGCCAGGTACAGATCGCCGATCGCGTCGAGGATCTTGTGGCGCACGAACTCATCGGCGTAGCGCAGGCCGTCGTCATTGAGCACCCGGAACTCGTCGAGCACGATGGCGTTGTCCATCGAACCGCCCAGGCCCAGGTTGCGCTCGCGCATGTATTCCAGGTCCCGCATGAAACCGAAGGTCCGGGCGCGCGAGATTTCCTTGGTGTAGGCCAGGGTCGAGAACTCAATTTCCGCCCGCGACTGCTTGGCCGGGATCATCGGGTGGTTGAACTGGATGGTGAAACCGAGCTTGTAGCCTTCGTACGGCTCGAAGCGGGCGACCTTGTCGCCCTCGGTGACTTCCACCGTCTTGAGAATGCGCAGGAAACGTTTCGGCGCGTCCTGTTCGGCAATGCCCGCCGACTGCAGCAGGAACACGAACGGGCCGGAGGAACCGTCCATGATCGGCAGCTCGGCCGAGGACAGCTCCACGATGATGTTGTCCACACCCAGGCCGGCCAGGGCCGACATCAGGTGTTCGACGGTCTGGATCTTGGCCTCGTGATAGGTCAGGCCGGTGCACAGCGTGACTTCGGTGACCAGGTCCGCGCGTGCGGGCACTTCCACCACCGGGTCCAGATCGACGCGACGGAACACGATGCCATGGTTGACCGGGGCCGGGCGCAGGGTCATGTAGACCTTGTCACCGCTGTGAAGGCCAACGCCGGTGGCGCGGATCGTGTTCTTGAGGGTGCGTTGCGGAGTCATCGGGGGGCAGGACCAGAAAGCGCGCGGTCAGCGCGGCTGTGACAAACAAGAATAACACGCACTACCGCTGTCCCTTCCGTGAACCGTGGTGCGTCGACAGCACTGCCCGGACGTGCGTGATGCACGACGGCGGTCAGACTGCCGGGCCGATCCTGGCCCGGCAGCATGGGACATGGAGGCGCTCACCGGGGAGGACAAGGCCCCGGCACGCGTGGCTCAGTCCGCCTGGCGGCGCAGGAACGCCGGGATGTCCAGGTAATCGTTGGGCAGTTCAGCAGCGGCCGGACCCGACGCGCTTGGGGCGGTCGGCGCCACGGTGTCGGCGCTGGGACGACGCAGTCCCATGCCCATGCCCATCCCGCCGACGGCCTTGGAGACCGCATCGCCGCCGTTGTCGAACTCGCCGAACTCCGGCTGGCCGGTGGTGGCGTTGCGGACCAGCTTGATCGGCGCGCGCTCGCCCGGACGCTGGGTCTTGGCGGTGACCGCACGGTTCAGGCCGGTGGCGACCACGGTCACGCGGACTTCGTCCTGCATGTCCGGATCCAGCACGGTACCCACGACCACGGTGGCATCTTCGGAAGCGAAGCCGTCGATGGTGCGGCCGATCTCGTCGAACTCGGCCATCGTGAAGTCGGCGCCGGCGGTGATGTTGACCAGGATGCCGTTGGCACCGGCCAGGTTCACGTCGTCCAGCAGCGGGTTCTGGATGGCGGCTTCGGCCGCGGCCTGGGCGCGGTCATCGCCACGCGCGGTGCCGGTGCCCATCATCGCCAGGCCCATTTCGGACATGACGGTGCGGACGTCGGCGAAGTCGACGTTGATCAGGCCCGGACGCACGATCAGGTCGGCGATGCCCTGAACGGCGCCCTGGAGGACGTCGTTGGCGGCACGGAAGGCCTGGATCATGGTGGCGTTGCGGCCCAGCACGGTGATCAGCTTTTCGTTCGGGATGGTGATCAGCGAGTCGCAATGCTGGCTCAGCTCTTCGATGCCCTTCAGCGCGACCTGCATGCGGCGACGGCCTTCGAACGGGAACGGCTTGGTGACCACGGCGACGGTCAGGATGCCCATCTCCTTGGCCAGCTGTGCCACGACCGGGGCGGCGCCGGTCCCGGTGCCGCCGCCCATGCCGGCGGTGATGAAGACCATGTCCGCACCCTGCAGGGCGTCCATGATGCGCTCACGGTCTTCCAGCGCGGCCTGGCGGCCCACTTCCGGGTTCGCGCCTGCGCCCAGGCCCTTGGTAACGTTGGTACCCAGCTGCAGCTGCAGCTTGGCACCGCAGTTCTTGATGGCCTGCGAGTCGGTGTTGGCGGTGATGAATTCCACGCCGTCCACACTGGTGCTGACCATGTGCGCCACGGCGTTGCCGCCGCCGCCGCCCACGCCGATCACCTTGATCACCGCATTGGGTGCCATCTTTTCAATCAGTTCGAAATGCGCCATGTCCGTGTCCTCTTGTTGCCGTTTACGCGGGACGGGGCTTCGGAGAATCCTTCTCCTGTCCTCCCCACCGTCGTGCCGGCGAGTTGTAGTTGGTATGCCGGGCCGGATAGAGCCAACCGCGGCAGTGTTGCCTGCTTCAATGAACGACCCGGGGGCCGGTGGTGCTGCATCGTGTTGCGAGTTGGTGCCGGTGTTGCGTGGACTACGTGGATTTTTCGGGGACTGCTTATCGCTTATTACATGTGTACTGCGTGTTGCGACCGCGATCAGAATTCGCCGCGGAACCAGGTTTTGAGTTTCTTGAACATGCTGCCGGCACGGCCGGTGGGCAGCGACGGGCGACGCGGGTGTTCGATCTGGCTGCCCATCAGCAGCAGGCCGACGCCGGTGGCATGCACCGGGTTGCCGACCACTTCGCCCAGCCCGGTGACGTGCTGCGGAATGCCCACGCGCACCGGCATCTGCAGCATTTCCTCGGCCAGTTCGACCACGCCTTCCATCTTCGAGGCGCCGCCGGTGAGCACCATGCCGGCGCGCACCAGTTCCTCGAAGCCGGAGCGGCGCAGTTCGGCCTGCACCATCTCGAAGATTTCCTCGTAGCGGCCCTGCACTGCCTGGGCGAGTGCGTGGCGCGGCATCCGGCGTGGCGGACGATCGCCGACGCTGGGCACCTGGATGCTTTCCTCGGCGGTGGCCAGCTGGGCCAGGGCGCAGGCATAGCGCACCTTGATCTGCTCGGCTTCCGGGGTCGGCGTGCGCAGCATGTGCGCGATGTCGTTGGTGACGTGGTCGCCGGCGATCGGCAACGACGCGGTATGGCAGATCGCGCCCTGCACGAACACAGCCAGGTCGGTGGTGCCGGCGCCCATGTCGACCAGCACCACGCCAAGCTCACGCTCGTCGGCGGTCAGCACGGCCACGCTGGAGGCCAGCGAGGACAGCACCAGGTCATCGACCTGCAGGCCGCAGCGCTGCACGCACTTGGAGATGTTGGCCGCGGCCGACTGTGCGCACACCACCAGGTGGGCGTGCACTTCCAGGCGCACGCCGGTCATGCCGACCGGATTGCGGATGCCTTCCTGCGAGTCGTCCAGCACGTACTCGCGCGGGATCGCATGCAGGATCTTCTGGTCGGCCGGGATCGCCACCGCCTTGGCCGCGTCCAGCACGCGATCCAGGTCACCCCAGGTCACTTCGCCGTCGCGGATCGGCACGATGCCGGGCGAGTTCTTGCACTGCACGTGGTTGCCGGAGATCGAGGCATACACCGAGCGGATCTCGCAGCCGGCCATCAGCTCGGCTTCTTCGACCGCACGCTGGATGGACTGCACGGTCGATTCGATATCGACCACCACGCCGCGCTTGAGACCGCGCGATTCGTGCGAGCCGATGCCGATGACCTCGATCGGATTGCCCGGCGAATACTCGCCGACCAGCGCCACCACCTTGGAGGTGCCGATATCCAGACCGACGATCAGTGATTTGTCACCCTTGCGATTCATGTCCTGTCCTGCGTCCTGTGCGCCACATTGGCCGGCGCGGCCGGTGCGGCCGGAGCCGGGGTACCCCAGCTCAGCGTGAAACCATTGGTGTATCGGAGGTCGGCGCGCTCGATCGGCGCCGCCTGGTTGGCCAGCTGCGGCAGCACGCGCACGAAGCGCTGCAGCCGCGAACGGGCATCGTCGCGGCCGACGACCACTTCGGTGCCGTTGCTCAGCACCAGCGACCAGCTGCCGCGTGCGTCCATGGTGACCCGCTTGACGTCCACCCCGGCCGGCGCGAACAGCGCGCGCGCATCGTTGTAGAGCGCCACCACTTCTTCGGTCTGGCTGTCCGGACCATCGAGGTCGGGCAGCGCCAGGTCCTGCAGCTTCTTCGGCGTGGCGAACAGCTTGCCCTGCTCGGAGAGCAGGCGGTCATTGCCCCAGCGCGCGAACGGCTTGTGCTCGACCAGGGTGATTTCCAGCACATCGGGCCACTGCTTGCGGACCTGTGCGCTCTCGACCCACGGCAGGGTTTCGATCGCGTCCTGCGCATCCTGCAGCTTGACCGCGAAGAAACCGGACTTCGCATACGGCAGCACGACCTGCTGCAGCTGCTCCGCCGGTACCCGCTTGAACTCACCGTGCACGCGCAGCTTGGCCAACGGCCACCGCTCGGCACCGACCCAGCCGTTGAGCACCGCCACCACGGGCAGTGCCACGACCGACAGGGCCAGCAACCAGACGAAGATGCGCAGCACCGCGTTCATGCGTGGCTGTTCTCCTGCGCTGCGTAACCCGGCAGGGTCTGCTCGAGCACGCGCCAGACCAGCTCTTCAAAGCCGATCCCGGCCTGGCTGGCCGACTTGGGCACCAGCGAATGGCTGGTCATGCCCGGCGCGGTGTTCACTTCCAGCAGGTAGAAGTGGCCCGTGCTGCGGTCGCGCATCACGTCCACCCGGCCCCAGCCACGGCAGCCCGCGGCGCGGAACGCGGCCAGTGCGAGGCGGCGGATCTCGATTTCGTCTTCGCCGTCCAGGCCCGGGCACAGGTACTGGGTGTCCTCGGCGATGTACTTGGCGTTGTAGTCGTACCACTGGCCCTTGGGCACGATGCGGATCGACGGCAGCGCCTGGTCGCCCAGGATCGCCACGGTCAGCTCGTCGCCGACCACCATCTGCTCCATCAGCAGCTGGCCGTCGTAACGCACCGCCAGCGCGACCGCCTCATCCAGCCCGGCGTCTTCGGTGACCCGGCTGATGCCGACGCTGGACCCTTCGTTGGCCGGCTTCACCACCACCGGCAGGCCGAGTTCGGCGGCAGCGGCGTGGACATCGGCAGCCTGGTCCAGCGCGATGAAGCGCGGGGTCGGCAGGCCGTGCGACAGCCACACCTGCTTGGTGCGGATCTTGTCCATGCTCAGCGCCGAGCCGAGCACGTCCGAGCCGGTGTACGGCACGCCGAAGGCTTCCATCAGGCCCTGCACGATGCCGTCCTCGCCACCGCCGTTGTGACCGTGGAGGATGTTGAACACGCGGTCGAAACGCTTCTCGACCAGCGCGAGCGCCAGCGCCGGGATGCCGTCGACCGCGATCGCATCGACGCCGCGCGCACGCAGCGCTTCGATCACGTTGCGGCCGGAATCCAGCGAGACGTTGCGCTCGCTGGAGGTGCCGCCCAGCAGCACGGCGACGCGGCCGAACAGGGCCGGGTCGGTGATGCGCAGCGGCGGGAAGGTCAGCGTGTTCATGCGGCCGGGGTCTCCTGGAAGCCTTCACCGGCGATCTGCTGGGCGATGTAGCCGATGTCGCCCGCCCCCATCATCAGCAGCAGGTCACCGTCCTGCAGCACGTCGGGCAGCACGTGCGCCAGTTCGGCGGCATTGCCGACCACGACCGGCTCGCTGCGGCCGCGCGCACGGATGGCGCGCGCCAGCGAACGCGAATCGGCGCCCGGGATCGGCGCTTCGCCGGCCGGATAGACCTCGCTCAGCACCAGCGCGTCCACTTCGGACAGCACCGCGGCGAAGGCATCGAACTGATCGCGGGTGCGGCTGTAACGGTGCGGCTGGAACGCCACGACCAGACGCTGGCTCGGCCAGCCACCCCGGGCGGCGGCGAACACGGCGGCCAGCTCACGCGGATGATGGCCGTAGTCGTCGATCACGCGGACCTTGGCGCCGGTGTGCGTGGTGACGATGCCCAGGTCATTGAAGCGACGGCCGATGCCGGCGAAGCTTTCCAGCGCACGCGCGATCGCTTCCGGCGCCACGCCGAGCTGCCAGCCCACGGCCGCGGCGGCCAGCGCATTGAGCACGTTGTGCGCGCCCGGCAGGGCCAGCGTCACCGGGTGGCTGCTGCCCTCCGGCAGGCGCAGGGTGAAATGCATGCGCGGACCGTCCTGGACCACGTCTTCGGCACGCACATCGGCGTTGCTGCTCATGCCATAGCTCATGACATGGCGCGGCGTCTGCGCGGCCAGCGCGGCCACTTCCGGATCGTCGATGCACAGCACCGCCAGCCCGTAGAACGGCAGGCGCTGCAGGAATTCGGCGAACGCGGCCTGGACCCGGGCGAAATCGTTGCCGTAGTTTTCCAGATGATCCGAATCGATGTTGGTGATCACCGACACCAGCGGGTTCAGGCGCAGGAAGCTGCCATCGCTCTCGTCGGCTTCCGCCACCAGCCACTGGCCACCGCCGAGCTTGGCGTTGGCACCGGCGGCGAGCAGCTGGCCACCGATCACGAAGGTCGGGTCCAGCCCGCCTTCGCTCAACACCGCGGCGGTGAGGCTGGTGGTCGTGGTCTTGCCGTGCGTACCGGCCACCGCGATGCCGCGGCGGAAGCGCATCAGTTCGGCGAGCATCGCCGCGCGCGGCATGATCGGAATGCGCTGGCTGCGCGCTTCCATCAGTTCCGGGTTGTCATCACGGATCGCGCTGGAGACGACCACGCAGTCGGTGCCGAGCACGTTGGCTGCCGAGTGGCCGCGCATCACGCGCGCGCCCAGGCCGGCCAGGCGGCGGGTCGCGGCATTGTCGGCGTTGTCCGAACCGGAGACTTCATAGCCCAGCGTCAGCATCACTTCGGCGATGCCGCTCATGCCGGTGCCGCCGATGCCGACGAAGTGCACGCGCGGGAACGCGCGTACCAGGTCGTTGGTGTCGTGGAGGCGGCGAATCATGCGCGGCCTCGCGCCAGGCTGGCGCACGTAGCGGTGTTCATTTGGATTCCTCGAGAATGATGTCGGCGATGCGCTCAGCGGCATCGACCTTGGCCAGGGCACGCGCGGCGTTGGCCATCTGCATGCGTCGGGCGGAATTTTCGGACAATTCGCGCAGCACGCCTTCCAGCTGTGTCGCCAGCGTTTCATCCTGCTTCAGCAACACGGCAGCGCCGCGCTCGACCAGATATTCCGCATTGCGGGTCTGGTGATCGTCGACGGCCGCCGCGAACGGCACCAGCACGCTGCCCACGCCGACCGCGCACAGCTCGGCCAGGGTGGAGGCGCCGGAGCGGCACACAACCAGATCGGCCCAGGCGAATGCCTCGGCCATGTCGGCAATGAAGGGTTCCACGCTGGCCTGCACGCCGGCATCGGCATACGCCTGCAGCGCTTCGGCGTGCAGCTTCTCGCCGCTCTGGTGGCGTACCTGCACCGGCATGCCGGTGCCCAGCGCGGCCAGTGCCTTGGGCACCGCGTTGTTGAGCACGCGTGCCCCCTGGCTGCCACCGAGCACCAGCAGGCGCAACGGGCCCTGCCGGTTGGCCAGGCGCAGCTCGGGCGGGGTGATCGCGGCGATCTCGGCGCGGACCGGGTTGCCGACCGCTTCCTCGCGCTGCGCGAAGCTGCCCGGGAAGCCGGCCAACACGCGACGCGCGACGCGCGACAGCACGCGGTTGGTCAACCCCGGGGCGCGGTTCTGTTCGTGCACCAGCAGCGGCAGGCCATGCAGGCGCGCGGCGATGCCGCCGGGGCCGGAGGCGTAGCCACCGAACGCGATGACCGCACGCGGCTGGCGATCACGGATAACGAACCCGGCCGCGCGGATCGCACGCAGCAGGCGCACCGGCGCGCCGAGCAGGGCCAGCTTGCCCTTGCCGCGCAGGCCGCCGATGGCCAGCGTATCGATGTGGATGCCCTGCTGCGGCACCAGGCGCGTTTCCATCGCGCCATCGGCACCCAGCCAGGTGACCGGCACGCCGCGTTCGCGCAACACCTTGGCCACGGCCAGGCCGGGGAAGATGTGCCCACCGGTGCCGCCGGCCATGATCATGACCGGGCGCTGGGAGGGATCGAGGCGAGGCGTGCTCATCCCATCCTCCCCAGGGTCGGTTCGATGCGCTGCTGCATGCGGCTGGTGCCACGGGGTGCGCTGTCACGCGGTGCGGCATCGCGTGCGGCGCTGTCCTGCATCGCCGCCGCATTCGCGCCGGCGCTGTCGGCCTTGGGCAGATCGCCCGGCAGCGGGCCCTCCTGGTCGGCGCCCATGCGCACGGCCTGGCGGCGCTCGGCGCGGTCCAGTTCATAGGACACGCGCAGCAACAGGCCCATCGCCACGCAGGTCATCAGTACGCTCGAGCCGCCGGAGGAGATCAGCGGCAGGGTCAGGCCCTTGGTCGGCAGGATGCCGAGGTTGACCCCGATCGAGACGAAGCTCTGCATGCTGATCCACAGGCCGATGCCGAAGGCGATGTAGCCGGAGAAGTGGCGCTTCATTTCCACGCAGCGCATGCCCAGCCAGAAGGTGCGGCCGACCAGCAGCGCATACAGCGAAATGATCAGGCAGGTGCCGAGGAAGCCCAGCTCCTCGGCGGTGACCGAGAAGATGAAGTCGGTATGCGCTTCGGGCAGGTAATAGAGCTTCTGCACCGAGTTGCCCAGGCCCACACCGGTCCACTCGCCACGGCCCACGGCCATCAGCGCATTGGACAGCTGGTAGCCGTCACCCTGCTGATCAGCCCACGGGTCCAGGAAGGAGGTGATGCGGCGCATGCGGTACGGTTCGATGATCGCCAGCGCGCTCATGCCGACCATGCCGATGATCACCGGCATGGACATGCGCGGCAGGTTGACCCCGCCCAGCACCAGCATGCCGGCGGTGATCGCCAGCAGCAGGGTGGAAGAACCGAAGTCCGGCTGCAGCAGCAGCAGCACGACCAGCGCGCCGGCCACGCCGAGCGGCTTGAGCATCGCCGGCCATGTGGCATTGACCTCGTCGCGGAAGCGGACGAGATAGCTGGACAGCCACACGATGTAGAGCACCTTGACCGCTTCGACGGTCTGGAACTTGGAGATGCCCAGGTTGATCCAGCGGCGGGCACCGTTGACGCTGCTGCCCAGGCCCGGGATGAACACCACCACCAGCAGCGCGAAGCAGCCCAGCAGCAGGATCTGGTTGTACTGCTCGATGCTCTTGAGCTCGGTGCGCATGGCGATGATCGCCAAGCCGATACCCACCGCCAGGAAGATCAGGTGGCGGTTGAGGTAATAGAACGGACTGCTCATCAGCGCGATCGAGCTCGACGCGACCATCACCACGCCCAGCCCGGTGAGCGTGATGATCACGCCCAGCAGCCACTTGTCGAAGTGGCCTCCGATGGCTTCCAGGCGGGTGGCTTGGCGCGACAGGTCGTTCATCAGCGGACCTTCAACGTGGCCAGGCCGATCAGGACCAGCACGACCGAGATGATCCAGAAGCGCACGATCACGCGCGGCTCCGGCCATCCCTTCAGTTCGAAGTGGTGGTGGATCGGCGCCATGCGGAACACGCGCTTGCCGGTCAGCTTGAACGAGGCGACCTGGATCATCACCGACAGGGTCTCGATCACGAACACGCCGCCCATCACCACCAGCACCAGTTCCTGGCGGGTGATCACCGCGATCGTGCCCAGCACCGCACCCAGCGCCAGCGCGCCGATGTCGCCCATGAAGACCATGGCCGGATAGGTGTTGAACCACAGGAAGCCCAGGCCGGCGCCGGCGATCGCCGCGCAGATGATGACCAGCTCACCGGCACCCGGGATCTGCGGGATCTGCAGGTAGCTGGAGAACACCACGTTGCCCGAGGCATAGGCGAACACGCCCAGTGCGCACGCGACCAGCACGGTCGGCATGATCGCCAGCCCGTCCAGGCCGTCGGTCAGGTTGACCGCGTTGGAGAAGCCGACGATCCAGAAATACGCGATGGCCACGAAGCTGATGCCGGCCAGCGGCAGCGCGATCGACTTGAACATCGGGATGTAGAACGTCATCGCCGCCGGGACATCGGCGGTGTAGAACAGGAACAGACCCGCAGCCAGGCCGAAGATCGACTGCAGCAGGTACTTCCAGCGCGACTTCAGGCCGTTCGGGTCGCGGCGGACGATCTTGATCCAGTCGTCGTACCAGCCGATTGCGCCGAAGCACAGCATCACGGCGAGCACCAGCCAGACGTAACGGTTGCGCAGGTCGGCCCACAGCAGCACCGACAACGTGATTGTCAGCAGGATCAGCGAGCCGCCCATGGTCGGCGTGCCGGCCTTGGCGAAATGGGTCTGCGGACCATCCGTACGGATCGGCTGGCCACCCTTGAACTGGGCGAGCTTGCGGATCATCGCCGGGCCGAGCCACAGCGACAGGAACAGGGCGGTCAGCGCCGCGAGGATGCCGCGCAGGGTCAGGTAGCCGAACAGCCCGAACAGGCTCTCCAACTGCTGCAGCCATCGGGCCAGTTCAAGCAACATTGGGGGTTTCCTCTCCTTGCGCGAGCAGCGCTTTGACGATCGTGTCCATGGCGCTGCCACGCGAGCCCTTGACCAGGCAGCGCACGCCGGCATGCAGTTCGCTGGCGAGCGCGGCGGCCAGGGCCGGGTGGCTCTGGAAATGCTGGCCGCCTTCACCGAAGGCGGTCGACGCGGCGGCGCTCAGTGGGCCGAGCGTGTACAGCCGCTTCAGGCCGGCCTCGCGGGCACGGCGGCCGGCCTGGGCATGCAGCGCCTCGCCGTCCGGGCCGAGTTCGCGCATGTCGCCCAGCACCAGCCAGCCCTCTTCCTTCGCGCCGGCCAGGGCATCGATGGCGGCCGCCAGCGAGCCCGGGTTGGCGTTGTAACTGTCATCGATCAGCACCGCGCCGCTCGGCAGCTGGTGCGCGATCTGGCGGCCCGGGACCGGCTCGGCGCGGGCCAGCCCGGCGGCGATCTGCGCCAGCGTGATGCCCGCGGCCAGTGCCAGCGAGGCGGCGGCCAGCGCATTGCTGATGTTGTGCCGGCCCGGCAGGCCCAGCGTGATCTCTGCATCGCCCTGCGGCGTGGACAGCACGAACTGGCTGCCCTGCGCGGCCGGACGGATCGCACGCGCGCTGACATCGGCGCTGTGGTCCAGGCCGTAACGCAGCACGCGGCAGCGCGGTGGCTGGCCGACGATGTGCTGTTCGAACCAGATCCCGAAGGCGTCATCGGCATTGATCACGGCCACGCCATCGGAGGGCAGCGCCGCATAGATCGCGCCCTTGGTGGTGGCCACGCCCTGCAGGCTGCCCATGCGTTCCAGATGCGCCGGGGCGATGTTGTTCACCAGCGCGTAGTGCGGGCGCACGATCTCGGTCAGGTAGGCGATGTCGCCCGGCTTGCCGGCGCCCATTTCATAGACGGCGAAATCGGCGTCTTCGGGCGCGTCCAGCACGGCCAGCGGCAGGCCGATTTCGTTGTTGCGGTTGCCCGGGTTGGCGTAGACCACCTTGCGGTCGTCATGCGCGACCTGTTCCAGGATCGCCAGCAGCAGGCTTTTGACGCTGGTCTTGCCGTTGCTGCCGGTGATCGCGAACACCGCGGTGTCGCGGTCGCGCTGCATGCCGGCAGCGATGCGCCCCAGGGCATGCTCGCTGTCGGCGACCACGATCTGCGGCAGGGCCACATCCAGCAGGCGCTCGACCAGCATCGCCGAGGCACCACGCGCCAGCGCGTCGGCCGCGAAGTCATGGCCATCGAAGCGCTCGCCACGCAGGGCCACGTACAGGCTGCCCGGGGCGAGCGTGCGGGTGTCATTGGCGATGGCATCGATGGCGGTGTCTTCGCCATGGATCTCGCCACCGGCCCAGTGGGCGATCAGCGACAGCGGGGTGCGCTTCATTCGTTCACCCCTGCGCGCGCGCAGCACACGGCCGGCCACTTCGGTGTCATCGAAGGCATGCTTGACCCCATGGATCTCCTGGTAGGGCTCGTGGCCCTTGCCGGCGATCAACACGATGTCGCCCGCGCCGGCCTGGCCGATCGCGGTGGCAATCGCGGCGGCGCGGTCGCGCTGCACGGTGACGGCAGCGGGTGCATCGAATCCCTTGAGGATGTCGGCCACGATCACGTCGCCGTCTTCGCCGCGCGGGTTGTCGTCGGTGACGATGACGACGTCGGCATGCCGTTCCGCGATGGCGGCCATCTGTGGACGCTTGCCGGTATCGCGTTCGCCGCCGCAGCCGAACACGCAGACCAGCCGCCCGGCCAGATGGCCCTGCACGCTGGTCAAGGCCTGCTCCAGCGCATCCGGGGTGTGGGCGTAATCGACCACGACGGTGGGCAGGCCGCCCTCGCCGCCCAGGCGGTTCATGCGGCCGGCGATCGGCTGCAGCTGCGAGAGCAGCGCGGCGATCGCGGCCGGGGCGTGGCCCAGCGCATGCAGCGCACCGGCGACCGCCAGCAGGTTGTCGACATTGAAACGACCCAGCAGCGGCGACTGCACCGGATGGCGCTGGCCGTCGACCATCAGGTCGAAGGCGATGCCGCGGCCGTCCAGCGTGAGCGAATCGGCGCGCAGGGTGGCCTGCGCGGCACCGCGCGAACTCACGCCGATCGGGCGCACGCTGGCGCCGACGGTGCGCAGCAGTTCGCTGCCGAAGCTGTCATCCAGATTCACCACGGCGGCCTTGAGTCCGTCGCGGTGGAACAGCTTGGCCTTCGCCGCGCCGTACTGCGCCATGTCGCCGTGATAGTCCAGATGATCGCGGGTGAGATTGGTGAACACCGCCACGTCGTAATGGACGGCATCCACGCGGCCCTGGTCGAGGGCGTGCGAACTGACTTCCATCGCCACGGCCTGGGCGCCGCCATCGCGCAGCTGGGCCAGCACGTCATGCATCTGCAGCACCAGCGGCGTGGTGAAGCCGGTCGGCACGACATCGCCATAAAGGCCGACGCCCAGCGTGCCGATGCTGCCACTGCGGGTGCCGAGCAGGTGCCAGGCCTGGGCCAGCAGCTGGACGGTGGAGGTCTTGCCGTTGGTGCCGGTCACGCCGACCATCGTCATCGCGCGCGAGGGATGGCCGTGGAACTGGTCGGCCATCGCCCCCATGCGGTGGCGCAGGCCCGGCACGGCAATCGCGTCGACCGGCGCCGGCAGCTCGGCCGGGGCCGGGGGGTCGAACAGGATCGCCCCGGCGCCATTGGCGCGGGCCTGGTCGACAAAGCCCAGCCCGTGCGCACCGAAGCCGGCGATCGCCACGAAGGCATTGCCCGGGCGCACCGCGCGGCTGTCCAGCACCAGGCCGGTGATGGTCGGGTCGTGGCTCAGCGCCACAT
The DNA here is from genome assembly GCF_013409105.1 of Stenotrophomonas sp. JAI102. Classification (NCBI taxonomy): domain Bacteria; kingdom Pseudomonadati; phylum Pseudomonadota; class Gammaproteobacteria; order Lysobacterales; family Lysobacteraceae; genus Stenotrophomonas; species Stenotrophomonas sp. JAI102. The sequence goes on along the minus strand of NZ_JACCCI010000004.1, from coordinate 70,715 downwards.
CGGGAAGCAACTGCGACAGCAACATCATCTGGCTCATTGCGTGCCTCCCTGCGCGGGCGGCACTGTGGCGTGCGCGCTGGGCAGCGCGGCATCGAATTCTGCGGCGGCGTCGGGCGCGACCACCGTTTCCGGCGGCGGCATCGGCAGCACCGAGGCCGAGTGACCCATCTTTCCGGACTGCTGTGCGGCCAGCCACGACTCGATGTCATCCGGCGGCACGTCCATCAGGCGCAGCGCGCCCTCCATGACGTTGTGGAACACCGGCGCGGAGACCAGGCCGCCGTAGTACTTGCCGCCCTGCGGGTCGTTGATCACGATCACCGTGGCGAAGCGCGGATTGGTCGCCGGCACCACGCCGGCGAACAGCGCGTTGTAATGCCCGCGCTCGTACCCGCCCGGCCCGGCCTTGCGCGCGGTGCCGGTCTTGCCGGCCACGTGGTAGCCCAGCACCGCCGCCTGCTTGGCGCCGCCCTGGGTGACCACGGTTTCCATCATCGCCACGACTTCCTTGGCGATGTTCTCGTCGATGATCTGCTTGCCTTCGTTGCGCTGACCCTTGACGAAGGTCGGCGCGATCAACCTGCCGCCGTTGCCCAGCGCCGAATAGGCGGTCGCGATCTGCAGCGGGCTGACATTCAGGCCGTAGCCGTAGGACATGGTGGTCTTGGATGGACCACTCCAGCGCGCCGGGCGCGGCAGCACGCCGGCCGATTCGCCGGGGAAGCCGCTGTGCGGGGCGACGCCATAGCCGAAGCTGTGGATGTGGTCGTAGAACACCTGGTCCGGCATCTTCGCCGCGATCTTGGCCGCGCCGATGTTCGAGCTGCGCGTGATCACGCCGGTGACGTTGAGCACGCCATTGTTCCGCGGCACGTCCCTGATCGTGTAGCGGCCAAGCGCCATGTAGCCCGGGTTGGTGTCCACCGTGGTGTCCTTGGTGACCACGCCGGACTGCAGCGCCGAGGCGATGGTCAGCGGCTTCATGGTCGAACCCGGCTCGACCAGATCGGTCACCGCGCGGTTGCGGCGGGTGTCCGGTGCCGCGCCACCCACGGCATTGGGGTTATAGGTCGGCAGATTGACCATGGCCAGGATCTCGCCGGTGGCCACATCCATGATCACCATCGAGCCACCTGCGGCCTTGTTCTCGATCAGCGCGTTGCGCAGCTCCTTGAACGCCAGGAACTGGATGCGGCGGTCGATGCTGAGGGTGAGGTCCTTGCCCGGCTCGGCGGCGCGCAGCAGATCGCTCTCCACCGTGTCGCCCTTGCGGTTGCGGATCACGCGCTTGGCGCCGGCCTTGCCACGCAGCCATTCGTCGAAGGCCAGCTCCAGCCCTTCCTGGCCGCGGTCGTCGATGTTGGTGAAGCCGAGCACGTGCGCCATCGCCTCACCCTGCGGGTAGAAGCGGCGGAACTCGCGCTGCGAGGCCACGCCCGGAATCTTCAGGGCAACCACTTTTTCCGCGTCGTCCGGATTGATCCGGCGGCGCAGATACATGAATTCCTTGTCCGCCTTCTGCGAGAGCTTGGAGGTCAGCTCGTCCAGCGGCATGCCCAGCGCGGTGGCCAGCTCGGGGATGCGGTCCGGCGAGCGCAGCAGTTCCTGCGGGTTGACCCAGATCGAGGCGACCGGGGTGGACACCGCCACCGGCTCGCCGTTGCGGTCGGTGATCATGCCGCGCGAGGTGTTGATCGGCAGCTCGCGCAGGTAACGCGCTTCGCCCTGGCGCTGGTAGAACTCGCTGTTGATGATCTGCACGTAGGCGGCGCGGCCGACCAGCGAGACCGAGCACAGGCCGAGCGCCAGCCCCACCCACTTCAGGCGCTGGCGGAGGTTGAAGCTGTTGCGCGCACGGTTGCGGCCGGATTTGTTCATGGCCGGATCACCACGACATCGGCCGCTTCGGGGAACTTCATGCCCAGGCGCTCGCGGGCGACGCGGTCGACCCGGGTCGCCTCGGCCAGGGTTGCCTGCTCGAGCTGCAGGCGACCGAACTCGATGTTGATCTCATCGCGCGCACGCTCGACCCGCGACAACTCCACGAAGGTCTGGCGGTGGCGATGGCGCATGAACACCACGCCGATCGCCGACGCGATGGTGCAGGCCAGCAGCACGATCAACAGCAGGCGGCTCATCCGCCCACCCCACGCTTTTCGGCGACGCGCAGCACGGCGCTGCGTGCGCGTGGATTGACCGCCAGCTCGTCGTCTTCGGCCTTGATGGCGCCACCGTGCAGGTCCAGCGTCGGCACGAACGCGGCCAGCTCGGGCAGCCGGCGATTGCTCGGCGGGGCTTTGGCGTGGCGGTTCATGAACTGTTTGACGATGCGGTCTTCCAGCGAGTGGAAGCTGATCACCGCCAGCCGGCCACCGGGCTTGAGCCGCGCCATCGCCGCGTCCAGGCCCGCCTCAAGGTCGGCCAGTTCGCGGTTGATATGGATGCGGATCGCCTGGAAGCTGCGCGTGGCCGGGTGGATCTTGTCCTTGCCACGCGGCATCACCGAGGCGATCAACTCGGCCAGCTCGGCGGTGCGGGTGAAGGGTTGCTTGTCGCGGCGGGCGACGATGGCCTTGGCGATGCGGCGGCCCTGGCGCTCTTCGCCGTAGGTCCACAGCACGTCCATCAGCTCGCGCTCTTCAACGCGGTTGAGCCACTGCGCCGCGCTTTCGCCGCTGTCCGGGTCCATGCGCATGTCCAGCGGGCCGTCCTTGCCGAAGCTGAAACCGCGCTCGGCGACATCCAGCTGGGGCGAGGACACGCCCAGGTCGAACAGCACGCCATCCAGGCCCTCGGCGGTGGCATCCCAGTGCAGCAGATCGGCGAAGCTGCCACGGAAGATCGAGACGCGCGGGTCCGGCGCGAAATCGCGCTCGGCTACCGCAATCGCCTCGGGATCCTTGTCCATGACCAGCAGCCGGCCTCCAGGACCGAGTTGCTCGAGCACGCCGCGGGCGTGACCGCCACGACCAAACGTGCCATCGAGATACACTCCGTTTTCGATCACCTTCAGGCCATCCAGGACCTGCGTGTACAGGACCGGCAGGTGGCCCGCCGGCGACTGCGACACCGGAAGGTGACCGGTCTGCGCTGCTCCGCGCATCCGGGCACCCCGGCTCACAACTTCAGGTCGAGCAACCCATCGCCGAGATCCTCGTCAGACAACGTCTGCTGGATCAACGCGCGATGAGCCTGCTCGCTCCACAATTCGAATTTGTCGCCCATACCGAGCAGCACCGCCTTCTTTTCAATACCAACGGCACCACGGTGGCTGGCAGGAATACTGATGCGGCCGTTGGCGTCCAGCTCCAGATGCGCGGCCGAACCGACCAGCTTCTGTTGCAGCAGACGCACGACGCGCTGTGTGTTGGGCTTGGACATGACGTCGTCACGGACGCGTTCCCATTCCTGTTCGGCGTACAGCCACAGACAGCCGGACTCGAACGGGTTGTAGGTCAGGACCAGACGGTTGTTGCTCACACGCGCGACAAGGTCGCGATGCGCGGTCGGAACCGCCATGCGCCCTTTGTCGTCAACAGTGATGGCCGTCTCGCCTTGAAACACGACGTTTTCACCTTTCCTTCGCCCGGTGAAACATTGAACCACGAAAAACCACAAAAAACCCGGTTTCCCCTCTGATGCCCACCTTAGCAGTGCCGATTGGGTTGTCAACAACTTTGCGAAGCGGAAATCACTTTGAACATCAAGGGCTTGCAGCAATCTTTAGAGACTTGTTCAAGGCTTATCCACAAGTTGCTGTTTCATCTCATTTTTTGAGATTTCGCCGAAGTTCAGGCCTGTGGAGACCGCGTGAAACATCGGTCCGTATTCAGACCTGGCCGGGTCGTCATCGCCTCGGTGCTGCGCAGAACCGGCACACTGTGAGGCATGTGTCTGCTCGCCCTTGCCTGGAAAACGCACCCCCGCTGGCAGCTGGTGATGGCCGGCAACCGCGATGAATTCCACACGCGGCCTACCGCCGCCCTGCACCGCTGGGCCCCACCGGACGACGGCGTCGCCGCCGGTCGCGACCTGCGCTCGGGCGGGAGCTGGGCCGGAATCGGCGCGGACGGACGGATGGCGGTGGTCACCAACGTGCGTGACCCCCTCGCCCGGCAGACCGGCCCCTCCCGCGGCGCGCTGGTGGCCGACTACCTGCGCGACGACGCGCCCGCCGCCCTGTTCGCCGACCAGCTGGCCCGGCGGGCGCTCGAGTTCGCCCCCTTCAATCTCCTGCTGGCCGACCGCGGCAGTTGCCAGTTCCTCGGCAACCACCCGCTGCACCGGCAAGCGCTGGCCCCGGGCATCCATGGCATGTCGAACGGTCCGCTGGACGCGCCGTGGCCGAAAACCGTGACATTGAACGCCGCCCTGCGCGCATGGGTGGACCTGGGCGGCGACGACCTGAGCCCGCTGTGGGACGCCCTGCGCGATGAGACCCGCGCCGACGACAGCGCGCTGCCGGATACGGGGATCGGCCTGGACCGTGAGCGATGGCTGTCGTCCGCCTTCATCCGCAGCCCCGAGTACGGCACCCGCGCCAGCACGATCATCGCGCTGGACGCCAACGGTCACGGCTTCATCGCCGAACGCCGGTTCGATGCCGCAGGCAACGGCATCGGCGAGACACGGCTGACGTCGGCCCCGCTGTCGGCGCAGATATGACGGAATAGGTCTGTTTGGGCCGACGCCGGAGCGGGTACTTCAGCTCCGATTGAACGTGTTCACCAAAGTTTAACGCGTTGCCCCACAACGGATTGCGGCCCCTCAGCGACTTCCGGACGGGGCGAGCGCGGGCGGTGATCCAAGCCCAGCCCGATCCGCGCTTGACCCCGGACAGACGGCAGAGAGGATGGCCCGGCGGCACCCTCGCCGCCTTCTCTTCGGACCGGAGCCCTGCATGCGACGCATCATCCTTCTATTGGCCAGCCACCTGCTCACGCTTGGCGTGGGATTCGGACTGGGGGTGTATTTCCTGCCTCTGCTGACCGCGCCTGACGATCCGCCCGAACAGCAGGTGCAGGCCGCGATGGACCAGGCGCGTTACCACGCCACCTTCCACCGCGACCAGAAGGGGAGCGACGCGCTCCACTGGGCCGACGGCAAGCTCAGCGTGAGCGCTACCGAAGTCGCGTTCACCGGCAAGATCGCCCCGGGCCCGGATTACAAGGTGTACCTGACCCGGGAGTTCGTCGACACCAAGGCCGGGTTCGAACGCATCAAGGCCGATGCGGTGCGGATCGGCGAGGTAAAGACCTTCAACCGCTTCGTGGTGGACGTGCCGGCGAATGTGGACGTGGAGGAGTTCACCACCGTCGTGGTGTGGTGCGAGCGCTTCGCGCAGTTCATCTCGGCCGGGCAGTACCGCACCCCAGGTTGATTGCCCGCCAAAGGTGCGGATGTGGGACACTACGTACGGCGGAGTCGGCCAGACAGTCGCGTCATCCCTTGCGGATGCCGAGGAAAGTCCGGGCTCCACAGGGCAAGGTGCCAGGTAACGCCTGGGCGGCGCGAGCCGACGGAAAGTGCAACAGAAAGATACCGCCTACGTTTCCTTCGGGAAGCCGGTAAGGGTGAAATGGTGCGGTAAGAGCGCACCGCGAGTCTGGTAACAGACCGGCACGGCAAACCCCACCTGGAGCAAGACCAAATAGGGACCTAATGGCGTGGCCCGCGTCGGGTCCGGGTAGGTTGCTCGAGCGCTGCGGTGACGCAGCGCCTAGAAGAATGACTGTCCACGACAAAACCCGGCTTATCGGCCGGCTCCGCCCTTTCTTCGCGATGCCGCGAAGAAGCCCCACGGTTTGCGATGCAAACCGTGGGCCCCGGGCGCCACCAGCGTCCAATTCCCCGCGGCTGTCGCCGCGCCCCCTTTACTAAAGGGGGCTGTGCCTCCAGACGGTTGGCGTAGGGCGGCATTCAATCTACCCGCCCACGTGGGGCGATCAACCGCCGTACAGGGCTTTTCTGGGGGCGCCGGTGATTTCGGCCGCCAGCTTGGCCGCGGTCGAGGGCGGCAGGTGCTCGCTCAGCTTGGCGTACAGGCGCCGGCCCTGGACCAGCTGGGCCTCCTCGTCGTCGGCCGCGCCCTGCACCATCACCACGAACTCGCCCTTGCGCTGGTTGTCGTCCGCCTCGACCTGCTGCAGCAGCGAGGCCAGGTCGCCGTCCAGCACGGTCTCGAACAGCTTGGTCAGCTCACGCGCCAGCACCGCCGGCCGCTCCGGCCCGAACGCGGCGACCATGTCCGCCAGCGATTCGGTAATCCGGTGCGAGGATTCGTAGAACACCAGGGTGCGGGTTTCACCGGCCAGCGCATGCAGGCGCTCGCGGCGGCCGGAGGCCTTGGCCGGCAGGAAGCCTTCGAAGGTGAAGCGGTCGCTGGGCAGGCCGGCCACGCTGAGCGCGGCGATCGCGGCACAGGCGCCGGGAATCGGGCTGACCTTGATCCCGGCTTCGCGCGCGGCGCGGACCAGGCGATAGCCCGGATCGCTGACCAGCGGCGTGCCGGCATCACTGACCAGCGCCAGCGACTCGCCCGCCAGCAGGCGCGCCACGATCCGCTGCGACAACGCTTCTTCATTGTGGTCATGCAGCGCCACCAGCGGTTGCTGGATGCCGAAGTGGGCCAGCAACTGGCCGGAACGGCGGGTGTCCTCGGCGCAGATCGCGGCCACCGAACGCAGCACGTCCTGCGCGCGCGGGGTCAGATCGGCGAGGTTGCCGATCGGGGTGGCAACGACATACAGCGTGGGGACAGCACTCATCAGCGGCTCTTCCGTGGTCAAGGGTAGAATCGTACCGTTCCCCGGCCACGGCCGCTGCCCCCATCGAATGGACCTGATCATGAACAAGCCCGTCGTACGGATCTCCGCCCTTTCGTTGTCGCTGATGCTGCTTGCCGGCTGCGCCACGACCAGCTTCACCAGTACGCCGGAATCACCGGCCCAGAGCCAGGCCCTGGCGCTGATCGAGCAGGGCAAGCCGCGCGATGCGGCGGTCCAGCTGGAAGCGCTGGCCAACACCCTGCGCGGCGGTGCCCGCAGCGCCGCCCTGGCCGATGCCGCGTTCGCCTGGCACGAAGCCGGCGATGCCGCCCGCGCCCGCACCCTGCTGGCCCAGGTCACCGCGCGCCAGCTCAGCGGCGCCAGCCTGCAGCGTTACCAGCTGACCACCGCCGAACTGGCCCTGGCCGACAAGCAGCCGGCACAAGCGCTGGCCGCGCTGAAAGAACCGTCCGAAACAGTGACGCCTGCGCTGCGTACGCGCTGGCAGCTGGCCCGCGCCAGCGCTTTGCAGGCCACCGGCGACAACCTCGGTGCCGCGCTCGAGCGCGCCCGAGCCCACGCCGCGCTGACCGGCAAGGCGCGCGCCGACAACCAGCAGGCCATCGCCGGCCTGCTCGGCACGCTGGACGATGCCACCCTGCGTGCCCGCACGGCGGCGTTGCCGGCCAATGAGCCGCTGTACAACTTCGCCGGCCGTGCGCTGATCGCCCGCGGCCTGCCGCTGCCGCGTCCGTTCGATCGCGAAGGCGCCGCGCAGTTCGATACCAGCAAGCGCCCGCCGGCGATGAGCGATGGCTACCGGCCACCGATGAAGATGGCCGTGCTGCTGCCGCTCAGCGGCCGCCTGGCCACTGCCGCGCAGCCGGTCCGCGACGGCCTGCTCAGTGGTTACTACGGTGAGACCCGCCGCCGCCCGGACATCCAGTTCATCGATACCGCCGGCACCGCCGCCGGCGCCGTGGCCGCCTACGACAAGGCAGTCACCGCCGGTGCCGACTTCATCGTCGGCCCGCTCGGCCGCGACGAAGTGGATGCCGTGTTCGGCCGCCGCGAGCTGCCGGTGCCGGTGCTCGCCCTGAACCGCGGAAAGGACACCCCACCGGCCGGCAGCGCTGGTTTCTCGCTGGCCCCGGAAGACGACGGCATCATCGCCGCCGAGTACCTGCGCGGCCGCGAGCGCAGCAAGGTGCTGGTGATCCACAGCAACGACGACAACGGCCGCCGCGCCGCCGCCGCCTTCCGCGAGCGCTTTGCGCAGCGCGGTGGCCAGGTGGTGGCCACGATCGGCGTGAGCGACACGGTCGGCGACATCGGTGCGCAGGTGCGCGGCGCCGGCGCCATCGATGGCGTGCTGCTGGCGGTCAAAGCCCCGCAGGCGCGTGCGCTGGCCCCGCAGCTGGCGCTGGCCGGTGCCGGTGGTGCGACCCGCGTCGGTACCTCGCAGTTGACCGTCGGTGCCGGCAAGCCCGAGGAGGACATGGCGCTGGACGGCATCGTCTATCCGAACGAAGCGTGGAACGTGCGCGGCGTGCCCGGCCTGCCGGCCGCCTCCACCGCCGGCCAGATCCTGCCCTCGGCGCGCGGCGCGTCCGGCCGCCTGTTCGCGTTCGGCTTCGATGCCTGGAAGATCAGCGCCTACCTGGACAAGGTCGCGACCGAAGGCGGCCTGGCCGGCGCCACCGGCACCCTGTTCCTGGACAGCAACGGCAACGTGCTGCGGGTGCCGGCGTGGTCGACCTTCAGCGGCGGCCGGCCGATGCCGATCGCCACCAGCAACTGAAGCACGTGCCGACCGGGCGCGCGGTGCGTGGCGCGGCGGTGGAAGCCGCCGCGCAGGCCCATCTCCGCGATGCCGGGCTGCGCCCGGTCACCACCAATGCGCGCTATCGCGGCGGTGAGATCGACCTGATCATGCGCGACGGCGATGTCGTCGTATTCGTGGAAGTGCGCTACCGCGCCAACGACCGCTTCGGTGGCGGCGCGGCCTCGGTGGATCGGCGCAAGCGACGCAAGCTGGTGCTGGCCGCGCAGCTGTTCCTGCAGTCGCATCCGTGGCTGGCCGAGCAGCCCTGCCGTTTCGACGTGGTCGAAGGCAGTGGCGATCCGCCGCAGCTGAACTGGCTGCGCGACGCGTTCCGGCTGGAAGACTGCTGATGCCCTCCATCTTCACCCACGCCGCCATTCCGCTGGCGCTGTGGTGCGCCACCGATCGCGGCCGCATCGCCACGCCATTGCTGGCCGCCGGCGTCGTCGCGGCCATGCTGCCGGATGCCGACGTACTCGCCTTCGCGCTGCACATTCCCTATGCCGACAGCTTTGGCCATCGGGGCGCCAGTCATTCGATGCTGTTCGCCGCGCTGATGGCGTTGCTCGCCGCGCTGCTGCACCGCCGCCTGCGCGCCACGGCGGTGCAGGCGGCCGCGTTCGTCGGCCTCTGCGCGCTGTCGCACCCGCTGCTGGATGCGTTGACCTCCGGCGGTCTCGGCGTCGCGCTGTGGTGGCCGTGGAGTGGCGAACGCTTCTTCGCCCCGTGGCGACCGATCCGCGTCTCGCCCTTCGCGCCGCAGTTCTTCAGCGCGCGCGGCATGGCGACCGTCCTTTCCGAACTGCGTTGGGTCTGGCTGCCCCTGACCCTGGCCGTGATCGGCTGGCGGGCGATCCAACGTGCGCCCGTCAATTCCCGGACCTGATGATGACCCCTGCCCTGCCCGCTGCGTTCGCTGCCACCCTGCATGCCCTGCTGGGCGAGGATGGCTGGCGCACCGATGACCGCGCACTCGAGGCCCACGCGCAGGACAACTCCTGGCGGCACACACGTCCGGCCGGCGTGGCGTTCCCGCGCGATCGCGCGCAGGTGGTCGCCCTGGTCCGCGCCTGCCGCGAGCACCGCATCGCGCTGGTCGCGCGTGGCGCGGGCACCGGCACCACCGGCGCCGCGGTGCCGATCGAAGGCAGCATCGTGCTCTCGTTCGCGCGCATGAACCGCATCCTCGCCATCCAGCCCGGCGACCGCTGCGCGATCGTCGAACCCGGCGTGCTCAACGGCGACCTGCAGCAGGCGCTGATGCCACACGGCCTGTTCTGGCCACCGGATCCCTCCAGTGCGGAGATCTGCAGCATCGGTGGCAACCTCGCCTGCAATGCGGGGGGACCGCGTGCGGTGAAGTACGGCACCAGCCGCGACAACGTGCTCGGCCTGGTCGCGGTCACCGGCGCCGGTGAACTGATCACCTGCGGCGGCCCCTACACGAAGGACGCCACCGGTTACGACCTGACCCACCTGCTGGTCGGCAGCGAAGGCACGCTGGCGTTGATCGTGGAAGCCACCTTGAAGCTGACCCCGCTGCCGGTGACGCAGGCCGGGCTGCGCGTGCTCTATCGCGATGCGGATGCGGCCGCGCAGGCGGTGTCGCGCCTGATGGCGCAGCCGGTGGTGCCCACCCGCCTGGAATTCATGGATGCGCGCAGCCTTGAGTTGCTGCGACGCAACGGGGCCGAGGTGCCCGAGGCCGGCGCGATGCTGCTGGTGGAGGCCGACGGCGACCACGACACCCTCCCCTACCTGCTGCAGGCGCTGGCCGCGGCCGCCGAAGGTGACGGTCTGATCGCGCTGGACGTGGCGATGGAAGGCAGCGCGCGCGAAACCCTGTGGGCCGCGCGCAAGGCCCTGTCACCGGCGCTGCGCAGCATCGCCCCGGGCAAGATCAACGAAGACGTGGTGGTGCCGGTCTCGCGCATTCCCGCGCTGGTCGCCGGGGTGCAGGCGCTGTCGGCGGAGTTCGATCTGCCGATCGTCACCTTCGGCCATGCCGGCAACGGCAACCTGCACGTCAACATCCTCTACCACCCGGACGATGCCGGTGAAAACGCACGCGCGCATGCGGCGCTGCCGCGCGTGTTCGCGTTGACCCTCGCGCTGGGCGGCACGCTCTCCGGCGAACACGGCATCGGCCTGGCCAAACGCGATTTCATGGCGCAGGCGTTCACCCCGGCCACGCTGGCGGCGATGCGCGCGATCAAGGCCGCGCTGGATCCGGAGGGGATTCTCAACCCCGGGAAAGTGCTGCCGCCGGGGTAAGCCGTTCTAACGGCGTGCGGCGAAATGCTCGTAGCCACCATCGGTGGCGTCCGCATCGGCGCAGTGCACGCCCTGTCCTTCCACGATCCGCCCGATGCGGGTCAGCGGCAGGCCCAACGACGCCGACAAGGCCTCGATTCCCTCGCGCTGCGACGGCGCGACGGTGAAGCACAGTTCGTAATCATCGCCACCGCGCAGCGCGCAGTCGCGGGCGCCATCGCGCCCCAGCAGCGCGCGCAGCGCCGGTGAGATCGGCAATGCATCCGCATCGACCTCGGCGCGCACCTCGCTGCATGCGGCGATGTGGCCCAGATCGGCGAGCAGGCCATCGGAGATATCCACGGCCGCATGCGCGTACGCACGCAGTCGCAGGCCGAGCGTGACCCGCGGGGTAGGACGCAGCAGGCGCTGGCGCAAGGTTTCGTCATCGCCGAGCAGGGTGGCGACCGCCACCTTCAACCGGTTCTGCTGCCACAGGCGCAGGGCGCCGGCCGCATCGCCCAGGCTGCCGCTGACCCAGATGTCGTCCCCCACCTGCGCGCGATCGCGGCGCAGGGCCTGGCCGGGCGCGACCTGGCCTATCGCGGTGACCGACAGCGACAACGGCCCCCGTGTGGTGTCGCCCCCGATCAGCACGATGTCGTGTTCGTCGGCAAGCGCGAAGAAGCCATCGGCGAACGCCTCGATCCAGTCCGCGTCGGCATCCGGCAGGGACAGCGCCAACGTGCACCACGCCGGGCGGGCGCCCATCGCGGCGAGATCGGACAGGTTCACCGCCAGGGTTTTCCAGCCGACGTCGTAGGCCGGGGTTTCCGCCGGGAAGTGCACGCCGCTGTTGAGCGTATCGACGGTGACCACCAGCTGCTCACCCGCGCGCGGCTGCAGCAGCGCCGCGTCATCGCCGATGCCGAGCACGACATCGGCCCGCGCGGTGGTGCGCGCACGGATGCGGTCGATCAGAGCAAATTCGGCAAGCGACATGCGGCGGATCAGTGACCCGATTCGACCTTGCGCCACTCGACGGAGGCGCGGTCCAGCACACCATTGACGTAGGTGTGGCCATGCTCGGAACCAAAACGCTTGGCCGATTCGATCGCTTCGTTGATCACGACGCGGTACGGCACGTCCAGGCGGAAGCGCATTTCATAGGCGGCCACGCGCAGCGCGGCGCGCTCGATCGCATCCACTTCTTCGATGCCGCGATCCAGGTACGGATCCAGCGCCGCGTCGAGATCCTTGCGGTTGTCGAGCACGCCGTGGACCAGCGCTTCGAAGTAGGCCAGATCGGCCACTTCGCGGGCCTGCTCGTGGGCGAACTGGGCGATCACGCTCTGCGCGTTGCCGCCCGAGATCTGCCACGCATAGATCGCCTGCAGCGCACGACGACGGGCGCGCGAACGCAGCACCGGGTCGACGCCATCGCGGCGGACGGGCTTTCCAGCAGGCTTGCCCTGGTTTGACTTGTTCATGGCAGCTGCTCCAGAAGATTGACCATTTCCAACGCCGTCAGTGCGGCTTCCTCACCCTTGTTGCCGTGGCTGCCGCCCGCGCGGGCTTCGGCATCCTCGACCCGCTCCACCGCCAGCACGCCATTGAGCACCGGCACGCCGAAGTCCAGTTGCACGCGCATCAGGCCCTCGGCGCAGCGGTCGGCCACGTGTTCGTAATGGCGCGTATCGCCCCGGATCACGCAGCCCAGGGTGATGATCGCGGCATGCTGATGGGCCGCCGCCAGACGCGCGGCGACCAGCGGCAGTTCCCATGCGCCGGGCACGCGGATCACGTCGATGGCGGACTCGTCGATCCCGTTGCCGGCCAGGCTCTGCCGCGCGCCGGCCACCAGCACGTCGGTGATGCGGGCGTTCCAGCGGCTGGCGAGGATGGCGAAACGGGCCTTTTCCGGAGTACGGAGGTCGCCTTCGTAATGGCTCATGTTCGGCGTGGGGTCCATTTAATAGGTGAATATTCTAGCGCATGGGCGCGTGTAGCCGGGTCGCCGCGCGTTACGGCACGGCTCGGGTGCAACAGCCCCCTGAGTCAGGGGGCTGCCGCGAAGCGGTGGGGCGTCAGCGCGCATGCGATGACGTGTTCCCCACGGTCTCGACCACTTCCAGGCCGTAGCCGGCCAGGCCGATCTGGCGGCGCGGCGTGCCCAGCACGCGCAGCTTGCCCAGACCCAGGTCGGACAGGATCTGCGCCCCCGCGCCGTTGCGGCGCCACTGGCTCACGTCCTTGTCCTTGCCGGGGGCGACCGGCGCCGGCTGCTGGCGCAGGCGGGCCAGCAGGCTGTTGGTATCACGCGGCGCGGACAGCACCACCATCACGCCGCGCTCGGCGGCGGCAATGGCGCGCAGGGCGTCGGTGGACGCCACGCCGAAATCGTCACGGCGCCAGTGCAGCAGGTCGGCCAGCGGGTTTTCGACCTGCACGCGGACCAGGGTCGGCTCGGCATCCGGGGTGCCGCGGACCAGGGCGAAGTGCAGGTCGTGGGCGATCCGGTCGCGGTAGGTGACCAGGGTGAACGGTCCGAACTCGGTCTCGATCCCGCGCTCGTCGACGCGCTCGACGGTCTTCTCGGTGGCCAGGCGGTAGGCGATCAGGTCGGCGATCGAGCCCATCTTCAGGCCGTGCTCGCGGGCGAACACCTCCAGCTCCGGGCGGCGCGCCATGCTGCCATCCGGGTTCAGGATCTCCACCAGCACACCGGCCGGCTCCAGGCCTGCCAGCAGGGCCAGATCGACGCCGGCCTCGGTATGCCCGGCGCGGGTCAGCACGCCGCCCGGCTGGGCGATCAGCGGGAAGATGTGGCCCGGCTGGTGCAGGTCGGCCGGCTTGGCGTCCGGTTTCACCGCAGTGCGGATGGTGTGCGCACGGTCGTAGGCCGAGATGCCGGTGGTGACCCCTTCGGCGGCCTCGATGCTGACCGTGAAGTTGGTCTGGAACTGCGCGGTATTGGCCTGCACCATCGGGGCCAGGCCCAGGTCGGCGGCGCGCTCGCGGGTCAGCGGCAGGCACACCAGGCCCCGGCCATGGGTGACCATGAAGTTGATGTCCGAGGGCTTGACCAGCTCGGCGGCCATGATCAGGTCGCCTTCGTTCTCGCGGTCTTCGTCATCGACGATGACGACCATGCGGCCGAGGCGGATGTCCTCGAGGATCTCGGGGATGGGGGCGAAATTCATGCGCGTGCTCCTGCACCTTGTAGCTGCTGGCCGTTGGCCGGCATTCCGATCAGACGCTCTACATAACGGGCAACCAGATCGATCTCGAGATTGACCGCACTGCCGACGGCCGTCGCGGCGAAGGCGGTGTTGGCCACGGTGTGCGGGATCAGCGCGACCTCGAAGCCCTGCTCGTCCACTTCGTTGACGGTCAGGCTGACCCCGTCCACGCAGATCGAGCCCTTCTTGGCGATGTAGCGCAGCAGCGCGGCCGGCGCAGCGAAGCGCCAGCGCTGGGCACGCGCATCGTCATGCACCGACAGCACCTGGCCGAGACCATCGACATGGCCGCTGACCAGATGACCGCCGAGGCGATCGGTCGGGCGCATCGCGCGTTCGAGATTGATGACGGCGCCGACGGCCAGCTGACCCAGCGTGGTCAGGCCCAGCGTCTCGGTCGAGGCGTCGGCCTGGAAGCGGGTGGCGTCGTGCGCGATGACGGTGAGGCAGACCCCGTTGATGGCGATGCTCTCGCCCATCTGCACGTTCTCGAACGGCAGGGTGCCTACGTCAAAGGTAAAGCGGACATCGCCGCCAAGGGTGTCGCGTGCGGCCAGACGGCCGACGCCTTCGATGATTCCAGTAAACAAGGAACGTTCTCCGCGGAAAGTGAGCGAAAAACGCCGCAAGGCATATAGGTGCACGCCGAGCGCAAGGCCCGGCCGCACCGTCTTCTTTCATCCGGACTATACCGTCGGCTCCGGCATCGGACCGGATCTGCTGACCTTCCCGGGAACGGGAAGCGCTCGCGGGCTCGTGCTTGCGCACCTACCGCCGGTGGGGAATCGCACCCCGCCCTGAAGACGTTTGTGTACCGGCGAACCGGCCCGGCTAGTGTAACAGGGCACCCTGACTGGGGGCTTTAAGTTAAATAAGTGTTAAGCTCGCCGACTGAGCGCTGCGCCCTTGGAGAGAGGGGTGCCTGCGTCGGTTACTGATCGGGCCGCGGCGTCCGCGCCGCGCCATGATCGAACGGGTCCCGCAAGGGACCCGTTTTTTATGGGCGCAGCAGCAACCGCAGGTCGCCGCCCACCTGGCGCTGATCCACCACGCGCATCCGGCGCTGATCGTCCATCGCGTGGATGCCCAGGCCCGACAGCAGCGGCAGGCCATGCTCGCCGAGCAGCGTCGGGGCCTGGTAGAGCAGCAGTTCGTCGACCCAGCCGCCGGCCAGCAACGCGCCCGCCAGGGTCGCGCCGGCCTCGGTATGCACCTCATTGATGCCGCGTTCGGCGAGCAGGGCCAGCATCGCGCCCAGATCCAGTCGCCCGTCATGGCTGGGCACGCTGGCGAATTCGGCGCCGGCAGCCTCCGGCGGACGGACCGCGGCGTCATGCAGATACAAGGTCGGCGCCCCGCCCTCACGCACGCGCGCGCAGTCCAGCGAGCGCAGCCGCGCATCGAGCACGACGCGCAGCGGCGGCAGCACCTCGGTATCGGTCAGCCTGACAGTCAACATCGGGTCGTCGGCCAGCACCGTGGCGGCACCGGTCAGGATCGCGCCGGCACGCGCGCGCCAGTGCTGGACGTCCTCGCGGGCGGCCGCACCGGTGATCCATTTGGAGCGGCCATCGGCCATCGCCGTGCGCCCATCCAGGCTGGCGGCGAGCTTCACCCGCACCCAGGGACGGCCGCGTTCGATGCGGGAGAGGAAGCCCTGGTTGAGTTCGCGCGCCTGCGCGGCCATCAGCCCTTCGGCCACCGCGATGCCGGACTCGCGCAGCAGCACGAAACCGCCGCCGTCGACCTTCGGAAACGGATCGCGCATCGCCGCGACCACCCGGCTCACGCCCGCCTCGATCAAGGCCAGCGCGCACGGCGGGGTACGGCCATGGTGCGCGCACGGCTCCAGGGTGACGTAGGCGGTGGCGCCACGCGCCTGTTCGCCGGCCTGGCGCAGCGCGAACACTTCCGCGTGCGGGCCGCCGGTGCGCTGGTGCCAGCCCTCCCCCACCACGACCTCATCGCGTGCGATCACGCAGCCGACCATCGGATTGGGCCGCGCGGTATACGCGGCGCGCTCGGCCAGGCGCAGCGCATGCGCCATGTGCTGGTGGTCGAGAGCGGTGAAGTCAGTCATGGCGGTGGGCGTCCGGCGGCAGGCAGCCGCGATGGTAGCCCAGCCGTGGCGGCCGTGATGCGGCGCGGCTCAGCCTTTCTTTTTCTTGGTCAGCGCGATCACATCGCCGAGCAGCTGGAGCTGTTCGGTGCTGGAGGGCAGTTCGCGCTCGAGCTTCTCGATCTCCTCGCGGAAATCGGCCACGTCCTCGAAGCTGCGGTACACCGAGGCGAAACGCACGTAGCCCACGTGATCGAGCTTGCGCAGTTCGTTCATCACGAACTCGCCGACCTTGATCGAGGGGATTTCACGTTCGCCGCAGATGCGCGCCTGCTGCATCACCGCGCGCACCGCCAGTTCGATCTTGTCTTCGGGCACCGGCCGCTTCTGCAGCGCGCGGTCGAAACCACTGCGCACCTTGCGGGCGTCGAAGGCCTCGCGGCTGCCGTCGCTTTTCACGATGGCCGGCAGTTTCAACTCGATGGTTTCCAGAGTGCTGAAGCGCTCGTTGCAGGCCTCGCACTCGCGGCGACGCCGGATCGTCGCGCCGTCTTCGGAGACGCGCGAATCGATCACACGGGTGTCGGCATGCTGGCAGAACGGACAGTACATGGAACGCCTTGCATCAGGAAAACGTCATGCCGTGGTCACGGCAGCGTCGCAACGGTACCTGAGAGGGACCGGCTACAGCAAATGGACAAGGGGAGAGGCCAGCCCTGTCTAGCGGGCCCGCAGATGCAACCACAGCAGGTGCGCCGCGCAGGAGAGCAGCGGAAGCCCCGCCACCAGGACCAGGGCAGCCGCTGGCAGGGCCGCATCGGACAGATGAAGGTGGAAGATCGACCGCACCAGGCCGGTCCAGGCAATGCCCGTTGCCACCAGGGCGAGCAGCAGGCCTGCCCACCAAGCCGTGGACGCCGCCGGAACCGTGCCGGGGCCGCCCTGCCACCACCGCCGGGCAAGGGTGAGCCAGGTCATGACGATGAGGCTGGCGGTCCCGAACCACGCCGCTGCCCAGCCCGGCGCGTCGCCCGCCCCACCGTACTGGTGGAGCACGTCGCGCAGGCAAAGACCCACCAGCACGAACGCGGCCACGGCATGGGGGAGTCCAAACAGACCGAGGTGCAGCAGCAGGGCACGCTGCTGCCTGCGATGAAGCGTCATCCGTCAGTGGCCCCGGCTGCGCCGCAGCCGCACCAGCATGACCGCAGGCAACATCAGCGGCGGCCCCGCCAGCAGCAGGACCAGTGCCATCGGACTCGCGGTGGCCTGCCAGAACGCCATTCCCACGACCGCCACGGCGGCAAGCGCGCCGAGGGCCAGCGCACCCCACGCCCAGCGCCCGCTGTCCTGCAGACCTGCGCGGCCGTGCCGGAGATAGCGGCTGCTCAACCACAGCCAGCCACCTACCCCGATCAGCCCCGCCGCGCCCCAGCCGCCGATCAACAGGCGCGAGGCCCGGTCCAGATAGGCCGGTTCGACGAACGCGACCCAGACCCCGATGGCGGCGAAGGTGCCGCCGCCGGCCATCCCCACGATGCCGCAGACCAGGGCCAGCACGGCGTAGGTACGCCGTTGCCGGCCCGCGTCCATATCAGCCGTAGACCGGATACTTGCGGCACTGCGCGCTGACCGCGTCGCGGACGCGGGCGATCACGGCCTCGTCGGCCGGGGCGTCGAGCACGTCGGCGATCCAGTTGGCCAGGTCCACGCAGTCCTGTTCCAGGTAACCGCGCGTGGTGACCGCCGGGGTGCCCAGGCGCAGGCCCGAGGTCACGAACGGCGAACGCGGGTCGTTCGGCACGGAGTTCTTGTTGACGGTGATGTGGGCCAGGCCGAGCGCGGCTTCCGCATCCTTGCCCGAGACATCCTTGCCGATCATGTCGACCAGCATCAGGTGGTTCTGGGTACCGCCGGAGACGATCTTGTAGCCGCGCGCGATGAGCGTGTTGGCCATCGCCTGGGCGTTCTTGACCACCTGCTGCTGGTAGGCCTTGAAGCCCGGCTCCAGCGCTTCCTTGAAGGCCACGGCCTTGCCGGCGATGACGTGCATCAGCGGACCGCCCTGGATGCCCGGGAACACGATGGACTGCAGCTTCTTCTGCAGTTCTTCGCTTGCCCCCTTGGCGATGATGATGCCGCCACGCGGGCCGCGCAGGGTCTTGTGGGTGGTCGAGGTGACCACGTGGGCGTGCGGCAGCGGGCTCGGGTAGACGCCGGCGGCGACCAGACCGGCCACGTGCGCCATGTCCACGAACAGGTAGGCACCGACCTTGTCGGCGATCGCACGGAAGCGCGCCCAGTCGATGACCTGCGAGTAGGCCGAGAAGCCGGCGACGACCATCTTCGGCTTGTGCTCCAGGGCCAGGCGCTCGACCTCGTCATAGTCGATCAGGCCGGCTTCGTCGACACCGTACTGGACGGCGTTGAACAGCTTGCCCGAGGCATTGACCTTGGCCCCGTGGGTCAGGTGGCCGCCATGCGCCAGGCTCATGCCCAGGATGGTGTCGCCCGGCTGCAGCAGCGCGAAGTACACGGCCTGGTTGGCCTGCGAACCGCTGTGCGGCTGCACGTTGGCGTAGTCGGCATCGAACAGCTGCTTGAGGCGGTCGATGGCCAGCTGCTCGGCGATGTCCACGTAGTCGCAGCCACCGTAGTAGCGCTTGCCCGGATAGCCCTCGGCATACTTGTTGGTCAGCTGGCTGCCCTGGGCTTCCATCACCGCCGGGCTGGTGTAGTTCTCGCTGGCAATCAGCTCGACATGGTCTTCCTGGCGCTGGGTTTCGGCGGCAATGGCCTTGGCCAGTTCGGGATCGTAGCTTTCGATGCGGACGTCACGCGGGAACATCGGTTACTCCAGGCAGGCAGAGGGGGTACAGCGCGAGCCTTGGATTGTAGTCCGCGGGGGCGGGGCTGACCAATGGCGCCGCCCACCGGCGGCAGCGCCGCATGCAGACCAGGACGCCAGCCGCAATGGCCCGCCGGCGAAACCAGAACGGCGCCCCGAAGGGCGCCGTTCCTGTTCACTACCGCAGGGACCTGACCCGGCCTTACCGGTTGTTGATCACGTAGTCGGCAATGATCCCGGTGGCGATGGCGACCAGCAGCAGGTTGCCGCGGTCGTCGCGGATCCAGTGGTGATCGCGCGGCGGGCGTCGTACCGAGTAACGGCTGTAATCGTTGACCACGTACACCGGGCCGCCGTAGTACTCACGGTAACGGTGGCCGCGGGCCCACCCATACGAACCGTACCCGGGGCCCGGGCGATAGACCACGCGCGGCGGCGGTGCCGGGCGGTAGTAGCCGCGGTTGTCGTAACGATGATCGTAGCGGCGGTCATGACGCACTTCGCGGCGGTCGTCGCGCCAGTGGCGGCGATCGTGGCGGTTGTCGCGGCGGTCATCACGCCACTCCCGGCGGTCGTGACCGCGGCCACGGTGGTCATCGGCAAAGGCCGGGGCCACGGTGCCCAAGGCCAGCAGCGAGGCAACGGCCCCGACTACAAATCGATTCATGCGCATGACTGGCCTCGCTTGGTGGGTTGATGGCTCCATCATGCGGACGGCGTCTGAACGGTCTCCGGCTGGAAACGGTTTCCAATTCAAGGGCTTTGACCCCGCATTCAGGCGGCGGCAAGCCCCAGGGCCGGTGGCTCCCGGCGGTCCTGATCGCTTCCGGCTATAATCGGGCCATCCTTTTCTTCCATCTGTTCCTGTTCCGTATGGAACGGGCGCAGGGTTGCGCCTTCGGAGACCTCATGTCCTCGCAATACATCTACACCATGAACCGCGTCAGCAAGGTGGTCCCGCCCAAGCGGCAGATCATCAAGGACATCTCGCTGTCGTTCTTCCCGGGTGCCAAGATCGGCCTGCTGGGCCTGAACGGCTCGGGCAAGTCGACGGTGCTCAAGATCATGGCCGGCGTGGATACCGACTTCGAGGGCGAAGCCCGTCCGCAGGCCGGCATCAAGGTCGGCTACCTGGCGCAGGAACCGGAGCTGGACCCGACCAAGACCGTGCGCGAGTCGGTCGAGGAAGGCGTAGGCGAGGTGCTGCAGGCCCAGGCCGCGCTGGACGCGGTGTACCTGGCCTATGCCGAGGAAGGCGCCGACTTCGACAAGCTGGCCAAGGAACAGGAGCGCCTGGAGGCGATCCTGGCCGCCGGCGACGCGCACACCCTGGAAAACCAGCTGGACGTGGCCGCCGATGCGCTGCGCCTGCCGCCGTGGGAAGCCGTGGTCGGCACCCTGTCCGGTGGTGAAAAGCGCCGCGTGGCGCTGTGCCGCCTGCTGCTGCAGAAGCCGGACATGCTGCTGCTCGACGAACCGACCAACCACCTGGACGCCGAGTCCGTGGAATGGCTGGAACAGTTCCTGGCGCGCTACACCGGCACCGTCGTGGCGGTCACCCATGACCGCTACTTCCTGGACAACGCCGCCGAGTGGATCCTGGAACTGGACCGCGGCCGCGGTATTCCGTGGAAGGGCAACTACACCGACTGGCTGACCCAGAAGGACGACCGCCTGCGCCAGGAAGACAACCAGGAAAAGTCCCGCCAGAAGGCGATCCAGAAGGAACTGGAATGGTCGCGCCAGAACGCCAAGGGCGGCCGTACCAAGGGCAAGGCGCGTCTGGCCCGCCTGGAAGAACTGCAGTCGGTGGATTACCAGAAGCGTAACGAGACCAACGAAATCTTCATCCCGCCGGGCGAGCGCCTGGGCAATGCGGTGATGGAGTTCAAGAATGTCTCCAAGAAGTTCGGTGATCGCCTGCTGTTCGACGACCTGAACTTCCTGGTGCCCGGTGGCGCGATCGTCGGCATCATCGGTCCCAACGGTGCCGGCAAGTCGACCCTGTTCAAGATGATCACCGGCCAGGAAAAGCCGGATACCGGCGAGATCGTGGTCGGCCCGACCGTCAAGCTGTCCTACGTGGACCAGAGCCGCGACGCGCTGGAAGGCAACCACAACGTCTTCCAGGAAATCGCCGGCGGCCTGGACATCCTCAACATCAATGGCGTGGAGATCCAGTCGCGCGCCTACATCGGCCGCTTCAACTTCAAGGGCCAGGACCAGCAGAAGCTGGTCGGTTCGCTGTCCGGTGGTGAGCGTGGCCGCCTGCACATGGCCAAGACCCTGCTGCAGGGTGGCAACGTGCTGCTGCTCGATGAGCCGTCCAACGATCTGGACATCGAAACCCTGCGTGCGCTGGAAGATGCGCTGCTGGAGTTCCCGGGCAACACCTTCGTCATTTCGCATGACCGCTGGTTCCTGGATCGCATCGCGACCCACATCCTGGCCTTCGAAGGCAACTCGCACGTGGAGTTCTTCCAGGGCAACTACCGCGAGTACGAAGAAGACAAGCGCCGCCGCATGGGCGACGACGCCGCGCCGAAGCGGCTGCGCTTCAAGGCGCTGAAGTAAGGGGATGAAGAACGGCCGCGCACTGCGCGGCCGTTTGCATTCCGGTAGGTCACGACCGTGGGTCGTGACGCAGACGCGCACCGCGCGGCTGTTTTGCATTCTGGTAGGTCACGACCGTTGGTCGTGACGCCTTATCGCCACGAGATTCCACCATGTCCCTCCCCGAACGCCTGTTCCAGCTGCAGCAGCACGGCACCACCGTGCGCACCGAGTTGCTGGCCGGCCTGACCACCTTCCTGACGATGTCCTACATCGTCTTCGTCAACCCGGACATCCTGGCCACCACCGGCATGGACCCGGATGCCGTGTTCGTCGCCACCTGCCTGGCCGCCGCGCTGGGCTCGCTGGTGATGGCGTTCGCCGCCAACTTCCCCGTCGGCATGGCCCCCGGCATGGGCTTGAATGCGTTCTTCGCGTTCACCGTGGTCGGCGCGGCCGGCCTGCCCTGGCAGCAGGCACTGGCCGCCGTCTTCATTTCCGGACTGGTGTTCCTGGTGCTGTCGCTGACCGGCGTGCGCGCCTGGCTGGTGGCGGGCATCCCGCCCTCGCTGCGGGCGGCGATCGTGGCCGGCATCGGCCTGTTCCTGGCGATCATCGCGTTGCAGAAGTCCGGCGTGATCATTGCCAACACCGACACCCTGGTCGCGCTGGGCCCGCTCAATACCGCACCGCCGCTGCTGGCACTGGCCGGTTTCCTGCTGATCGCGATCCTGGAAGCGCGCAAGGTGCGCGGCGCGATCCTGATCGGCATCCTGGCGGTAACGGGCGCCGCATGGGCCTTGGGCGAGGTGCAGTACACCGAGCTGATCTCGCTGCCGCCGAGCCTGGCCCCGACCTTCCTTCAGCTGGATCTGCCCGGCCTGCTGCACCACGACGGCGGCGCGCCGATGGCGGTGCTGCTGCAGGTGGTGCTGGTGTTCGTGCTGGTGGAAGTGTTCGATGCCACCGGCACGCTGTACGGCGTGGTCGGTCGTGCCGGCCTGCTCAAGCTGCCGGGCGCACAGAAACGCTTCGGACGGGCCCTGTTGGCCGACAGCACCGCGATCGTGGCCGGCTCGCTGCTCGGGACCAGCAGCACCACCGCGTTCGCCGAAAGTGCCTCGGGCGTGCAGGCCGGTGGCCGCACCGGCCTGACCGCACTGGTGGTGGCCGCGCTGTTCCTGGCGGCGCTGCTGTTCTCGCCGCTGGCCAAGATGGTGCCCGGTTATGCCACCGCGCCCGCCCTGCTGTTCGTGGCCGGGCTGATGCTGCGCGAACTGGTGGACGTGGACTGGGGCGACCTGACCGAGTCCGTCCCGGCTGCGTTGTGCGCGTTGGCGATGCCGTTCACCTACTCGATCGCCAATGGCCTGGCGTTCGGCTTCATCGCGTATGCGGTGCTGAAAGCCGGCACCGGGCGCTGGCGCGAAGTGCATCCGGCCGTGTGGCTGGTGGCCGGGTTGTTCGTGCTGCGCTACGCGCTGGAATGAGGATGGGCATGCCGAGCCATGATCGGCATGGGGCGGATCAGGCCCAGGACGGCCGCAATTGGCCGTCCGCGCGGAAACGGTAGCGGCGGTCAAACCAGCCACTTCCGAACAGGAGCAGATTGTGTGAGTAGTACGCCGGCGGATCGGCGCGGAGTCGGGCCACCTCCGGCAGCGTCGCGCGTAGTCGCGTCGCCAGTGCGCTTTCCCCCTGCGCCTGCAGGTAGGGCAGGACCGCGGCGGTGAATCCGTAAGGCCCGGTGCCGGTCTGGGTGCCCGCGCGTGTATCCACGCGCTCAACCATCGTCGCCTGCTCACGCAGCCGGGCCAAGGGGCCATGCAACGCGGCCAGCGTTGGTTTGAACGCTGGATCGCGCGGGTCGGTCATGCCTGCCCACAGGTACACGCGGATCGCATCGTAGCTGCCCATTGCACCTTTTACGGGATCGGCGAAGAAGCCGCTGGAGCGCCAAGCCGTCCAATCCGGGGCGAACCCTTTCGGGGCCGTGTCCCGCAGCATGCGCAGCGAATTTCGTGCGATTGTCGGCCACGGACCACGGGTGTCGACCCCCGCGAAACGGCGCAGGAGCGGCATCGGCAGATAACTGGGGTTGAGACGCCAGTAATCATCCTCGACAAATCCCTGCGCCCCCGGAAGGAGCATCGGCCCCAGGCCGGGCAGGTCGACGATCTCGCGCTCGCGCACCTGGGCCAGCATGCCCTTGGCCACCTCCAGCAACCCGGGTCGGCGCCACAGCCGGGCCGCTTCAATCAACGTGTAGGCCAGCCACAGGTCAGAATCGGAGGCAGGGTTGTCGTCCAACACCCTCCAGCGCCCTGCCTCGTCGCGTCCCCACAGCCAGGCCGGCAAGCGCCTGGACATGTCGCCCCCGGCAAGGTTATCCACCGTCCAGCCAAGGATGCGGTCGAATTGCGCCTGATCGTTGCTGACCAGTGCGAAGAACAGCGCGTAGGACTGCCCCTCTGAGGTTGTCCGCAGGTCCGATGCGCTACGGTCGATCATGCGTCCGTCGCTGCTCAGACTGGAATCGGCCAGGATCCCCCATTCCAGCCAGGCAGCCTTCCCACGCGCCGACCCCGTTGCTGCGCGCAGGTCCGGGAGGTTGGCAGCAACGCCCACCGCAGCGATCGCCTGCATGAGACGACGGCGGCGCAGACTCGGAAATTCAGCGGAATTCGCCATAGGGCACCAGTGGCGCAACCGGAAGCGGCAGGTTTCCCTGCCAAGGATTGAAGGTATACCGCAGGTAGAGCTGGAACGTGTTCGGCGCGAAATCTTCGCTGCGCTGGAGGGTGCCGGCCGCGCCCAGTACCAGATGGTCGCCGAGCCGGCGTTCGACCGCCGCATAGAATCGGTAGCCGGTTCCACGGCTGCGGCTTTCGCCGGTATACAGCCCGGAGGGATCCAGGGTTACCGGACCATAGGTGTCGGCCAGTCCGGCCAGGATCGCGTCCATCAGTCCCACCTCTGGATAGCGACTGTAGCTGTCGGTTCGCGAGCGTGACCAGCTCACCGAGCCATCCAGGCGCACCGACCAATCATCATTGCGCCAGGCGAAACTGACCGGCAGGCTGAGGGAGGTGTACTGCTGCGGGCTGTAGTAGCCGCCCTGCCCCAACGAGTAGCCGCCCAGATCGTGCCGATAGCGCCAGTACATCGCGGTCACTCCAGCGTCCAAGCGCATGTCGGTGCGCACGATCAGCTTGTGGTACCACCCCGCCATGGCGCGCGCACGGTCATTGTCGGCAACGTTCTCTCCCAGCAGGCGATGCCAGCTCCAGTTCGACCACACGCCGTTGCGCCCGCCACGGTCGTAGCCAAGGCTGAAGGTCGCGCCGTTGGCTGTGACGCCGCCCCAGCGGATGCCGCTACGCGGGTCCACCGCCCCGGCCTGCGACAGCAGGGAGTTGGTCATCGGTCGCCGGGATGCCGTGGCAGACCAGCCCAGCACGCCGAGATCCCCCCCTACCGTCACCCCCCCGAGCCAATTGCCGACCGGATAACCGGATGCGGTGTGCCCGACGTCAACGCTGAAGGTATCGTCCAGCGTGCGCCACCCCACCGCGAGTCCCGCGCCGGAATTCATGCGCTGGTGGACGTTGCGATTGCATCCCGGAGCCCGCACGCGGGTACCGTCCGCCTGTATCAGATCAAGTTGGCAGGTCCCGTAATCTTCGTCGTAGCTACCGTCGGCGTCTGTCTGGAAGCTGCGGGCGTTCAGCGACACCTGTTCGATCCGTGCGAAGCCCAGGCCCTGTGCGACAGGCGCGTCCAGATGCACGATGCGGGTATCACGGGCCAGTCGCGAGATGCCGGGCGTGCCATCGCTGCGGCGTCCGGAATCCTGCATCACGGTCAAGGTAGGATTCTGCTGCTGGTACAAGGTTTCCACATCGCTGCGGATGCTGCGCCGCAGCCAGTCGTCCTGTGCGTTCTCGCGGGATGCCAACGTCAGCGCGCGGTCATCGCGAGGAAGTGCCTGGGCCGGGGCAAGCACTCCGTTGTCCTGCATGGACAAGGCATACAGATCCAGCGATTCGCTGGGTGCGCCGCGGCGTACCAAGCGTGCAGTATCACGGTATGTCTGCGCGTCCGGTCCGGCCTTGCGCTGGATCAGCTGGCGCAGAATCGCCAAGGCCTTTGCATTCTCATGCAGGTCGGTCCAGATACCGGCAAGTTGACGCTGCTGTCCAACCGCATCGTCGGCCACGGCCGGTGGTGTGCTGGCCATCGCCTGCCGCGCCCTCGGCAGGTCGCCGATCCCTATCCAGGCCTGGATGCGGCCCAACTGCGCATCGACGTTTTCCGGCTCAGCCTCGAGCACCCGCGCGTAACGCGCCGACGCGGCCTCGAAGTCGCCGCGTTCGCGCGCCCAGTCGGCCAGGATCAGCAGGTTATCCGCGCTCGGCGGCTGCGCTTCCAACAGGGCAATCGCCTCCGCCTCACGGCCGCTGCCACGCAGTGTCCATACGGTGTCGATGAGCTGTTGGCGGCGCAGCCGTGAATCCAGTGCTCGAATGTCCTCATCCCACGCCGTGGCGGGGACCTGGGCCAGAGCCGCCAAGGCGGCATCGAGGTGGCCGATGGACGACAAGTACAACGCCTGCGCATAGCGCGCGACCGGATCGCCGGCCGTGTGTGACAGCATGTCGGTGATCACCGCGTCGGCGTCGGCATCTTCACCGACGGCGCGCAGATCGTTGGCCAGCCGATAGGCCAGCCACGGATCTGCGGGCCGCTGCAGGCGCATCTCACGCCCCAGAACGATTGCCTCCCTCACCTCGCCCTGTGCGTGCGCGAGGTCCAGCCGCTGCTGTAGTCGCTGCAGGCGCAACTGCAGCAGATCAGCGGTGTACAGCGTGCGCTGCGATGCAGGCAGCTGTGCGATGTACGTCTCCAGCCGGTCCGGATCGGTGCGCCCATACAGTTGCACCAGCTTGCGGATCACATTGGCATCTCGCGGCGCGGTGCGCTGAGCAGCCAGCAGCTGACGCTCGGCCCCAGCATCGTCCTGCTCTGCCACCGCGACGTCGGCCAGACCCAGCATCGCGTTGACCTCGCGTGGCTGCCGGCGGTGCGCCTGGGTATAGAGGCTGCGCGCGCTCGCCGTATCGCCGGCGGCCATCGCGGCATCCGCCCGCTCCAGCAGCAGCCAGTAGCGCGTGCTCGCGATGAGGTCCTGCCATTTTCCGCTGGCGCCATCGGTGACCGCGCGCTGCGCCTGCTGGAAGTAGTCCAGGGCCTGGCTTCGATCTCCTTGGCGCATCAACGCAAGGCCCAAGCCACCCAGAAAATCGGCTTCCCGCGGATAGCGCTTCAATGCCTCGCGAAAGCCTGTCTCTGCGGCAGCGTTGTTCCCGCGTTCCAGCTGCTGCTGGGCTCGAAGGCCGGCCCGCCAGGCCGGGTCGCTGACCAGTTTGTTCTGCTCGGCGTAACGCTTTCGCGCGTCGTCCAGCTGCGCCCAGGCCGGATACCGGGTAATGAAGGCGCGCAGCAGCCGCACACTTCGCTCGGTCGCCGGCTGCGAAGACAAGTACGACCACTCGCTCTGGGCAGCCAGGGTGCGGGTCTCAGGATTTCGTGAAATGCGTTGCAGCACGGCCAGGGCTTCATCATCGCGACCGGCGTTGAACAACAGCTGCGACAGGATCTGCAGCACGTTCGTGTTGCCCGGGTAGCGCGCATCGAGTGCAGACAACCGGGTGATCGCCAGGCTTCGTCCCGTGGGCTGGGCGCCGCGCAAGCGCCAGTACTCGATGCCCAGCTGCAGCCCGGGCGGGTTGTCGTCGAACAGGCGTCGGTAAATCACCATGGCCTCGTCCGTCCGCCCGCCGGTGGCGAGCAGGCGCGCTTGCTGCAGTTCCTGCTGCAGGTCGCCGCGATAGGCACGCCACAGGCGTTCGGCAGAGGCCAATTCCGCAGTGCCGGCACCGATCTGGCGCAGTCGCTGCAGGGTTGCGGTGGCATCATCGACTTTCTGTTGCGACAACTGGACTTCCACGATCGCGAGCAGTGTGTCGCGATCATCCGGGGCAAGCATCCGCAGACGAGCCAGCGCATCTTCGATCAGCGCCTGGCGGCCGGTCG
This sequence comes from Stenotrophomonas sp. JAI102, assembly GCF_013409105.1. NCBI lineage: Bacteria > Pseudomonadati > Pseudomonadota > Gammaproteobacteria > Lysobacterales > Lysobacteraceae > Stenotrophomonas > Stenotrophomonas sp. JAI102. Next base: position 43,072 of record NZ_JACCCI010000004.1, on the reverse strand, counting down.
CCTCGCCCACCCGCACCTGCTGCAAGAGCCACTGGCGTTGTTCGGCGAGGGTGCCGTTGACCGGTAGCGGAGCATCCTGCCCCCACGCCATGCCAGCACCGGCCAACCCCAGGAAGACCAGGCTACCGGCAACGGCGAGCGGTCGTGCGGCTGGCTTCATCTCACGGCTCCGGATTCAACCGGCGCAACGACACCCAACGCAGCAGACGCCACAGCAGGAACGCAGCCAGCAGCACCACCACCGTGGCGAGTACGGCCAGCAGGGCAGGATGGTCGGCCAGGTGATACCAAAGCAGCAGCCACCACGGTAGCGAGCCCACGTAATAGTGCTCGCCGACGAACTGACTGTGGATGCCGGAACTGCGAAGGATCGCCACGGAGCCGGCGATGGCCGCACGCTTGCCGATGTCGGTCAATGCGTCATCCAGCAGCGCGTAATCGGCCGACTGGTTGGCCGCCAGCGACACGATACTGCGCTGTGGATGGGTCGGTGACTGCATGCCGATGATCGCCGCGAAAGGAGCATCGGCAGTGACCGCGACCCGATTGATGGGCGCGTCCGCACCGCGGCTGCCCTGGCGCGCCTCGGCCACGGCAGTCTGCGGCGACGGTACGCGGCCGTTGAGCAGCGTACTGCGCTGATTATCGATCAACAGCGACAGCTGGTCGCTGCCACGCAGGTTCTCAGGCAATGTCCCCAGCACCAGCAGGTCCGCATCCAGCGTCACAGCCTGCTTCCAGTCATCGCTCACACGCAGCGCGTAAGCCGGATATCCGCTTTGCACGCCAAGGCCGCCGACCGCATTGAGCAGCATCCCGACCTGAGCGGCGTTGGCCTGCGGCGGCACCAGCACCACGGTCTCGGAGAGATCGGCCATGCGCGTGAAAGGAAAGCCGCTCAGCGCAAATGCCGACAGGTCCGGAAGCCCGATGTAGTGGTGGAAGCCGGAGAAATCGATGGTCGAGTCTTCTTCGATCGCCGCCTGCAGATTGGGGGGCAACGTGGTCTGGCAATGATCGCGCTGCGCACTGCCCATGACACTGGCAAAATTGAAATCGAAGCGCAGTTGGTTGCGGTTGCCGATCTTCAGCGCCGGAATCAACAGACTGCCGTCGCCGCTACCCGCATCGCTGCCCATGACAGGCAGACGGATCTCTTCCAGCCCCTGTTTCCCGGTGCGCTTGATCAACGGAAAACTGGAGATGAACTGGTCGTTGATGCTGACCCCGAGCCGCGACTCGTCACTATTGAAAGGCGGGGTATAGCGATAACGCAGGTTCAACGGAATGCCCTGGTTGCGCCAGATGAACAGATCCGGCGGCAGGTTGAGGTTGAGCGTGATCGGCTGTGGGGATACCCCTTGCACCCGCAGCTGCTGCGGGTAGTCGAGCAGGTCGGCGAAGCGTACGGCGCGGTCCGTGCGCATCCAGTTGGGCGCATCGTACGGTTTGCGCGGCGCCAGCGCCTTGACCTCGTCGACCTTGACCACGTTGCCACGGAACAGTGCATTGCCTGCGGCCATTGCCGCCACGGCCGTCTGCAGGTCCGCATCATTGCGACCCAGCACCAGCAACAGCTTGCGCTCCGGATCCGAAGGAAGCGAGACCAGCTCGATCACCGGTCCCTGCACCGGTGCATGCCCGGCGATGACGGAGGGGAACCTGCCATTGACCGCAAACACCACGGCGTGGCCTTTCTCTGGCAGTTGGTCGAACGACACGGGGAATCGCGCCTGTCGCCACCACCCTGCCATGCTGCCGAAGTAGGACGCCATCACGGCTGCGGCGCGTTGCTGCTGCAGCGACGGCGCACCGGCAAACAGCACGGGCAGCTCCAGCCGCGCGCTGTCGCGCGGGTCAAAGAACGGCAGCGGGAAGTTGGCCAGGTCATCCTGCATTGCCAGCGGCTGGCCGCCCAGGCGCACCACGCTGCTGCTGGCCACGTTTACCCAGAGTGAGCTGTGGGTCGGCTCTTCGCAGATGTCGGTGTAGTGACCGACAAACTCCAAGCGCAGTTGATTGAAATCGCCGATCAACCGAGCGTCCAGTGCCACTTTTGCCTGGACTGGCTTGCCCAGTTGGCTGTCGCTGATCGGTACAACGTCCATCAATGCATCGTTGAGGAATACGCGCAGATGCGACAGGGTCGGCAACAGCGCGGGCGAGGGAGTGAAACTCAGATCCAGTTCCGCATCACGGGCCAACCGATCCCGACGGACCTGGAACTCGTACGTCGCCGCATTACGGACGCCGGACAGCATGACATCCTGTCGTCGGCCGAGGTCAGCGAAACTGCTCGCACGCTGCCACGGCCACGCCTGACCTCGCCAGCTCTGCGCCTGCGCCGCCACCGTTGACGTTGGGGACGCAGGGACCGACGCAACAGCGACCGGCGTTGAAACTGCGGCCGGGGCGGAGGTGGACTGATCAGCCGCAGGGGCGGGGCGCGCGGATGCCGGGGCAACCGGTGCGCTGCTGCCGTTGGCAATCGGCAATGCCAGCAATGGCAGCAGCAGCCAGCGCAGGGAGGTAGGCAAGCTCATGGACGGGGCCCTGTGTGGACGGCTGGGTCAGCCGATGGAGAAGGAAGTGGTCGTTGCGGTGCGAAGCTGGCCAGCCACTGGAGAGCGTTACGTGTCCAGTGCACGGGGCGCTGAGCATCAAAGGGCGCGAATTCACCCATACGGCGATAGCCTCGCCAGCCGAGCGAGAGAACGCTCCACAAGCTGCGCGGCAGGCTCATCGCTTCATATCCGGCGTGCCAGTCCAACCAGGCATCGGCACGGGCGAAGGTGCATTGGGCGAACTGCACCCGCTGCTGCTCGGTATCGAAGCGCAACAGGATGCCCAAGCGCTGACCGACGTTGCGCTGGACGATGCCGGGGAACGCGAACTCCCGTCGGCCACGACCCAGCAACAGGGTGACTTCACTTCCGTCGGCGAGGCCCACCGGCTCGGAAAGCTCGATACCAACACCGTCGTTGGAATAGTCGCGCAGCACGCCCGTGCAACGGCGGCCACCTGGGAGCTGCAACGCCGCGGGCAGATCGGTGGTGACCCGATGCGTCTTGCGTACCTGCTGCACCTCGGCTGCCACCGCGAGCGCGCCGCCGATGATCAGGAGGTTGTAGAGCACCCAGAGTGAGCTGACCACCACCGTACCGCGCTCATCCACCGGCCCATCCAGGAATCGCCACACCGCGAAGCAAAGGCCGGCGACATTCAGCAGAGCCAGCACCAGATAGGGACGCGCGACCCGCCAATCGAAGGTGTCCTGGGCCTGCATGCCGCCCTTGTCAGTGACGTTGAACTTGCCACGGCGGGGACTGAACAGCGCAACCGTGGTGGGCCGTGCGATGTACCACGCCAGGACCGTTTCATACACCTCGCCCCAGAACGGCCGACGGTACTTGCCTTGAATACGCGAGTTGGTAAGGCTGGCATGCGCCATGTGTGGCAACACAAACAGCATGATCGCCAACGCGGGCGCATAGATGATGTAGACATGCATCAGCAGGAACGCCAGCGGGGCGGTCAGGAACACCAGGCGTGGGATGCCGGCCATGAAATGCAGCATCGCATTGGCGTAGCAGAAGCGCTGGAACAGTGACAGACCTTTGCCGAGCAGGGGATTGTCAATGCGGAAGATCTGCACCATGCCGCGGGCCCAGCGGATGCGCTGGTTGACGTGCGCACCCAGGCTGTCGGTCGCCAGCCCGGCCGCCTGTGGGATGCGCAGATAGGCCGAATTCCACCCATTGCGGTGAAGACGCAATGCGGTATGTGCGTCCTCGGTGACGGTTTCTGTGGCAAAGCCACCGATGGCATCGATCGCCTCTCGACGCAGAACCGCGCATGAGCCGCAGAAGAACGCGGCATTCCACAGATCATTGCCATCCTGGACCAGGCCGTAGAAAAGCTCGCCTTCGTTTGGATCGCGACGGAATACCCGCAGGTTGCGCTCGAAGGGATCCGGCGAGAAGAAGTGATGCGGCGTCTGCACCAGCGCCAAGCGCGGGTCGCGGCGGAACCAGCCGGTGGTGATCTGCAGGAACGAACGCACTGGCAGGTGGTCACTGTCGAAAATCGCCACCAGCTCGCCATCTATCTGGGTCAGGGCATGATTGAGGTTGCCGGCCTTGGCATGCTCGTTGGTGCTGCGGGCAATGTAATTGACACCGACGCGCTCGGCGAAGGCGCGGAATTCGGCGCGCCTGCCGTCGTCCAACACATGGATGCGCAGCTTGTCCGCGGGCCAGTCAAGGCCCATGGCGGCGTAAACGGTATGTCGCACCAGGGCGAGATCTTCGTTGTAGGTCGGGATCAGCACATCTACCGTCGGCCATTGCGACGTGTCGGCCGGCAGGGGCGCCGGCTTGCGGTTCAACGGCCACGCCACCTGCACGTAGCCCAGCATCAGCACCAGCCAGGAATAGGTTTCAGCAGCCAGAAGGATGACGCCGCAGATGAGATCGAAGGTGCTGTTCCAGTTCAGCGTCGCTGTGTAGCGCCACCACAGGTAACGACACGACACGGTGATCGACAGCACGACCAGAATCAGGGTGGCATACCGTCCCGGCATGCGCCGCACCAGCAGAGCGATACCCCACAGCAGCAGCACGAAAACGAACTGCGCCATGTAATTGAACGGTTGGGTGATGCACACCACGGCGAGGACGGCGGCAAGGCCGCCGATCAACAGCGTGATGATCCGGCGTGCACGCGGCGAAAGGCGGTTGAGCCGCGCCCAGAGCCATTGCCAGGGAGCACTGTTCCACAGACTGGGGGGCGCGTCCTGCATGGTCCGCAGGTAACGCAGGCGGCCACGCCCGGCGACACCACGCAGGCGCGCAAGACGCTTCCGCTGTGCCAGGCGCAATCGTGTCCGCCGCGGTGACATCTTTGGCGTGATACGAACCAGCGCGATCCAAGCGGCCTGGATAAGCAGACGCAATGGATCGCCGACACGCCAGTAGCGCTTCTCACGCAGCTGCGGAAATCCACGTTTGACCAGCGCCGCCTGCTGTTGCCAGGCAGGGCCCTCAAGGCGCAGGAACAGCCAGCTCACCTGCTGCAGCAACCACAGCCACCACAATGTCGGACGACTGGCGCTGACGTTGCGGCGCAGGTGCGCGTAGGGCAGGTAATGCAGATTCATCCGCGTGCCTCATCCGGGTCCAGGTTGGCACGGGTCAGGCACCAGACCGCCAGGCTGTCCAGGTCCGCAGCGGCAAGCGAGGCCGGTGCATGCCGACGGATCGGCAGCTTGCTGGCCAATGCCTCCGGCGCACTCCCGTCCTCATGCACAGGCTGCGGCACCAAGCGCGCGTCGAAATCGTGCAGCCACAGCTGCATCAGGTCACGCTGCAGCTGCCTGCCGGGATCGTAGCGATTGACCAGCAGCCAGTCCTGCGCACGATCGCGCAGCTCGGGACGCTGCAGCAGCGCATGGCTTCCACTGTCTACGTTGACCACCTGCAGCCCCATATCGCAGCGCGCGTGGCGGAGGATCGAGGCCGCGTGGGCGGGCAGATGTGACGGCAGGTCGAACAGCAACCAATCCACGTCGGCGGACAATGCCTCAATGCGTTGGCCCCACAGCTCGGGGCGCGCAGCCAGCTGTTGTTCGACCGCCGAGATGCCGCCCAGGTCCAGGCGTCCATAGGGCACCACTGTCAAGCCATCTTCCACGGCGAACGCGGCATCGCGCCAATCGCTGCCCTCCATCTGAGCACGTGCCCAGCCGGTCGGCTCGATGAACGGCAGGTTGAAATGCAGGCCAAGCAGATTGTCCGGACTCATGTCGACCAGCAGTACGCGCTGCTGCAGCGCGTGCAGCGCGTCGGCCAGGCCGGCCAACAGTGTGCTGACGCCAGTTCCACCGCGCAGCCCATACATGGCCAGGACGGTACTCACCGGCGCACCGGATCGAGGTCGATGGTCGGCATGCCGGCCAGCTCACGCAGCAGCGGCCAGCGGGATAGCGCCTGCATGCGCTCCTGCTGCGCGGAAAAATCCACGTACGGCAGTTCTGGCATCTGCAGACTGCGCCGCAGGTAGGCGATATCGTCGTCCTGCACCGAACGCGGTGTCAGTACAGGCTGGGGATGGCTGGGCATCAGCGTGCGTCCTCCGGGTACGGCATCCAGCTTTGGTTGCCCTGCAACTGCAGGTAAGGTTTGCCGTCGTAGTCGAGCACCTTGGCACCCTCGTTCTCCGACACCATGGGCGTCACCGGCAGGCGTTGCAGCAGTGCGCTCCAATCGCGATCCTGGGCGGGTACCTGTGCATTGAGCGCGTACACCCTCGAAACCAGTTCGGACAGCGCGAGATAGCTGCTGGGCTCGGTGACATGACGGGGACCGCCCCCCGCTGGCGCACCCATCCCCACCAGCTTGACCCCGACAGGCACATGGGTGATGGAGGGACTGGGAATCTCACGCATCCCGGGGATCTGCATGCGATCTCCGTGCAATGCAGCGCCATGCTCCGGAACCACCACGATCATTGCGCGGCGCCCGCTCTTTTCCACAGCATCGACAAAGCTCGCCATGTCACCGAGCACCATGTTCGCGCGGGCCTTGTAGTCGGCCGCGGCTGCACGTCCATCAGCACCCACGATGCGATTGCCGTCATGCAGGGAGATGGTGTTGTAGAACAGGGCGACCTGCGCGGCAGGTTCGGCCTGCCGGCGCTTCAACCAGCTCATCAGGACGTCACCATCCCGGTGCAGAGGCGTGTTGTCGAACGCGACCAGGGCCCGCGGCAATGCACTGGTATCCATCGGCTTGGCCTGCAGTCCGCCATAGCTGGACAGCTCACCGATGAAATCATCGAAATGGCCGTCGTGGTTCATGGCCAGCTCGTTCTGGAAGCCCAGCCGCTGCAGATTGGAGAACAACTGGCACTCAGCCGGCACGGGATCAAACAGACGCGTGTGCGAGGTCTGCCCGCAGCTCGCGCGCAGCAGACGGATCGCCGCGGGGCCGCTATAAGCCGTTGCAGAATTGAACGAATCGAACACAACGTCCATGTGGTCCAACAGGTCGTTCTGGCGCATCCCGACCTCGTCCAGGTCGCTCCAGGCCAGAGAGCACACGTTGAGGATGATCACATCGAAGGGGGCACCCGCCGAGGGGCCCGGGAAGCTGGTTTTGAGTGTGTCCTGCTGCTGGTAGAAATTGGCCAGGTAGGCATTGAGGCTATCGGTATTGGCCGGGCCGCGCGGAGCCGTGGAACGGCCAGGCGTCGGGTCGGTGGAGGCCACGTCAGTTCGCTCTCCCCATTGCAGCCCTGCCGGCAGCGGCAATGCGATGAGTGCCAGACCCAGCATGCCGATCACACTCAGCGTGGTCATCCGCAGCCAGGGCTTGAGCAGCAGGTAAGCAACGACCAGCAGCGTCAATGCGCCTACCATGGGCCAGTTGACGAAGCGGGACATCAACTCAAGCCAATACGAGGCCGAGAAATCCAACACGCCCGGCTGCGCCAACAGGCGCTGGAACGGCGGCCACCACGTGTCCTGATAGTAGAGCGCGACGCCGATCGGCAAGGCCAGAACGCTGCGCGCGATACGCGCCCAGCGCCACCGCAGAGGCACCAGCAGCGCGACCAGGAACAGCAGATTGGGCAGCACCTTGAGATTCAGCGCCCCCATCCAGGCCAGGACGACCTTGGACAGGAAATACAGGTTCCAACCGCGCAGGTCCGCCCAGGCATACGGTGCTGCCGGCACCACGCCGGTCAACGTGCACCTCCCACATCACGCGTGGCCGTACGTCTGCGTACGCCCACTGCTTTGAGGTATCGAGGCGGCAGAGCATCACGAATGCGGGCACTGACCCAGCGGTACAGAGTGCCCAGCAGAGCGCCCAACGGAATCATCACCAGCGCGCACACCATGATCAGGCCGAACACCTGTTGGTAGTTCATGTGGAATCCCCCAGGCGGGTCGCGCGTGGGCGAAGTGGCCCGGAAACATCCGCCGCCGGCTCGGCTTCAGTCGCCTCCAACGCATCGTCCATGTGTGTGTCCAGAACGGTATCCGGCTCCAGCTCAGTGGCATTCATTGCGGCGACGTCGTACTCGGCAAGGCGTTGATACCCATCGAACATTTCCTGCCACGGCAGGCGGAAAAGATTGCCCAGAGCGCGTTCGATACCATCGCTGCGGCACGCAAACAGGAAAAGACGTATCTGCCCGCGGTACACGCAGGCCAGGTCGCCACGGCGACGGATCGTACACTGCCGCAACGCCTGCTCCGGGCGCAGCCCGGCGACGGGCTGCAAGACCAGCAGGGCACTTTCGACACGCTGATCCTCAGCCGCCAGGAGTGCGCCAACAATCTGCCGGAACTGCATCGCCGGGACGACTCCGCCAACGTCGGGCGGACGGTGCGCGCGGATGAGGCGTGCAGGATCGTCCGGCAACGCCCCTTGCCAGCGGTGCCCCTGCAGCGTATCCAGCAAGGACAGGAAACGGGGCAGACGGGTGCTCGGCGGTACGACAAGATTGGCGCCGCACTCGAGCAGCAGGCGTTCATCGGCATAGCGCAGACACGGGGCCATTTCGCGCACCACCAGCTTCAACGCATTGCCGCGCTCACGGCGCAGCCGATACAGGCTGCGCGCAAGATCGTCGACCTGACCGTTCTCCGAGATGCCAAACAGCACGCTGGCCGACTGCGCCTGCAGCGCAGGAACGACAAGGGTCGACCAACTGTCGTACAACCGCCACGCCGGCGACAGTGGCGGCGCCCCTTCCAGAACTGCGGTGTGGGCCAGGTACAGGAAGCGGTCACTTGCCTCTTGCGCAGGCTGCAGGAGGGACTCTTCGGCGGCAACGCAGTGCAATTGCTGATTGACGATTTCCACGCGGAACTCGCGTTGGGCGACGACACCGAGCGCATTCGCCCAATAATGCACCAGGTATTGCAGCGCACCACGATGCGGATGCAACTGGGCCACACCCGCGCAGTAACGATTCAATGGCACCAGCCGAGGCGCCAAGGTCGCCGCATCGCCATGACCAAGCAGCACTACCGTGCTACCGCGGGTCAGTGCCCATTGCTTGAGCCGCTGACACCACAGCGCCAGTTGCGGATCGCTCAGTGCATCCAGCAGGACCGCTGGCAACTGGACCAGGCACAGGCTCGGGTATCGGCCCGCCGCCCGCGACAACTCTGTCTGCAGGTTCGCGAACGCCGATTGAAGATGGGTCTGCGGCACCTGGTAAAGCTGGATGCGTGACGGCCCCTCACTGGCCTCAAGGCGATCAAGCATCGGCTGCGGCGAACGCCCCATTCCAACCACCACGGCCCGGTCGACTGTTCCCGAAGCACCCAGCATGCCGGCACCCACCAGGTCTGCGTGCTCCAGTACCGAGCATGCCAGCCAGTAAACACCCCCCTGCCGAAGACGGGTGAACTCAGGCTGCAACTGCGTGATCGCAAGCGAGATCGACTGCAAATCGGTTCCTTGTTTCCCCGCCGGCCAGCGCCGGATGACGCCATTGCTGGCCCCGCCCCCCAGAAAGGAAGGCCCCTTGGCCGCATTTTACACGACGCGCGTCACACTTATGAGGTAAATGCCCGCCATGCTTCAATGATGACCGGATCGAGATCAAGACCCGATCAAGATCCCTCGGCCGGCAGCTCGAACACCTGCCGCAGATATGCCAGATAGCCCGGATCGTCGCACATGCTCTTGCCCGGCGAATCGCTCAGTTTGGCGACCGGCTGGCCGTTGCAGCGGACCATCTTGATCACGATGTTGAGCGGAGTCGGCCCCAGGTCGTTGGTCAGGTGCGTGCCCACCCCGAACGCCACCTGGCAACGGCCACGGAAGTAGTCGAACAGTTGCATCACTTTTTCGATGTTCAAGCCATCACTGAAGACCAGCACTTTGCTGCGCGGATCCACGCGGCGGCTGTGGAAGTGCGCCAGCATGCGGTCGCCCCAGGTGAAGGGGTCGCCGGAGTCGTGACGGACACCGTCGAACAACTTGCAGAAATACATGTCGAAGTCGCGCAGGAAGGCCTCCAGCCCGACCACGTCGGACAGCGCGATGCCCAGGTCGCCCCGGTACTCGCGCGCCCACGATTCCAGCGCGGCGACCTGCGAATCGCGCAGCCGCGGGCCCAGCGCCTGGAACGCCTGAAGATACTCGTGCGCCATGGTGCCATGCGGCGTCATGCCGTACAGCCGGGCGAAATGCACGTTGCTGGTGCCCACGAACTGGTCACCGAGCGCGTCGCGCAGCATCGGCAGCATGCGCGCATGCCACGCGCGCGAGTAGCGGCGGCGGCTGCCGTAATCGGCGATCCGGCACAGCTCGAAACCAGGGGTATCGCGCAGCAGCGCGGTCTTGGCCTGCAGGCGGCGCTCGCCTTCGCTGAAATCGGCGTCGGTGGTGTTGCGGAACCAGACCTCGTTGATGATCGCCAGCAGCGGGACTTCGAACAGGATGGTGTGCAGCCACGGGCCGGTGATGTCCAGCTCGATCTCACCGGGGACGGTGGTGGACGGCCGCAGCGCGATGTACTTGCGGTCCAGGTGGAACAAACCGAGGAAATCGGCGAAATCCGGTTTGACGAAGCGCAGGCCGCGCATGTAGTCCAGCTCTTCGGCGCTGAAGCGCAGGCTGCACAGGTGGTCGATCTCGGCGTTGATCTGGTCGATGAACTGCGCCAGGTCGATGCCCGGGGTCCGGCACTTGAACCGGTACTGCACCTGCGCGCCGGGGTACTGATGCAGCACCGCCTGCATCATGGTGAATTTGTACAGGTCGGTGTCGAGCAGGGACTGGATGATCATGCCGACGATTATGCGCCTGCCACCGTGTACGACCAACGGCCGGTGCCCTCAGCGCGGACTGCGTTCACGGCACGTCTCGCCCGGGTGTCGGCGCGCGTGCGCGGACATCTACCGGCGACGCAGCAGGCGCGGCACCTGCACCAGGGCATGGGCCCAGATCGCGCCCCACACCGCGCAGCGCACCGGCCAGGGACGCTGCGGCGCCTCGAACCGGCGGAAGTACCGCCACAGGCCGCGGTGCTTGTGCCACTCCACGAAGAACGGCCGCGAGCGGCTGGAGACACCACGCACATGGGTGACCTGCAGGTCGTTGGCGATGGCGACCACCGCCCCGGCCTCGCGCGCGCGACGGCACAGGTCCAGGTCCTCGGCGTGCAGGCGATAGCCGGCGTCCCATCCCCCGATCCGGTCGAACAGCGCGCGCGGCATCAGCAGCAAGGCGCCGGACAGGGCCGGCACGGTCTGCAGCGGCTGGCTGCGGTCCACCGGAATGGCGAGTTTCCCGCCCTGCCCGGGGCTGCGCAGCATCGCGGCGAAATCCGGATCGCGACGGCGCACCGCATCGTCCGGGCGACCGTCCTCGTCGACCTGCTCGACACCGAGCACGCAGTCCCCCAGCGGCAGCGCGCGTTCGCGCAGCAGGGCCAGGGTTTCGGGGCCAACCATCAGGTCCGGATTGATGAAGGCCAGCCACGGCGCCTGGCTGTCGGCCACGCCCTGGTTGTTGGCCGCGGCGAAGCCAGGGTTGTCCGGGTTGGCGATGAAGCGCACCCGCGCATCCGCGCTGGCATGCCGCTGCACGATCTCCAGCGTGCCGTCGGTGGAGTCGTTGTCGACCACGCGGATCTCGGCGATGTCGCGCGCCTCGCGCAGGCGCAGCAGGCAGGCGTCCAAGGTGCTGGCGCTCTGGTAGCTGACGATGATGGCGGCGATGGCAGGGCTCAAACAGGCGACTCCGGGGCAGCGATGACGGGTGGCGCGAACAGATCGCCCTGCGCCCTGGGCATTATCGCCTGCCGGTGATGCTGCTGCAGGTCGTGGCGGGCCTGCTGCAGTGGATCGGCCATCAGAAAGCCGGCCAGCCGCGGCGGCCAGGCCGGCCAGCGCGTTGCCAGCGCCTCCATGTCGCCCTCGCCGGTCACGCCTTCGGCGACCCGGGCGACGAACGCGGTCTCGCACAGTGCATTGCGCCAGCCGAGCCCGGCCATGCGCAGGCTGAGGTCGATCAGGGCCGCATTCCACGAGGCATAGCTGTGCATGTCCAGGCCGCCCGCCTTGCGCCGCGCGTTGCCGCGCAACAGCACCGCGTGGGTCACCGCGGACGGCAGCTCGGGATGCAGCGGCGGCATCGCCGCGCAGGCCTGCGCCAGCGGGGCCAGATCCAAGTCGTCCGGAAGAGGGTTGATCTCGCCCAGCCGCGGCCAAGCGGCCGTCTCACCGGCGTTGCACCATGGCGTGGCGGAGCCGATCGAGGGATCGCGGGCCAGGCAGGCCTGCAGCTGCTGCAGCCAGCCCGGTGCCGGGATCGCATCCGGGGCGAGCACCACGACATCGGCGCCGGTGCACGCGGCCAGCATCTCATCCAGGTGGGCCACTTCACCGATCGCGCGGGCGCGGCGGGTGTACTCGGCCTGCAGGGGCGTCTGTGCAAGCCAGTGTTCGATCACCGCCTGCGCGCGTGGCCCGGCCTGGCCATCGTCGGCCAGCCAGATCGCGGTGGCGGGCGCAGTGCCGGCATCGAGTGCGGCCAGGCAGCGGTCCAGCGCGGCATCATCGACCCCGATCGGCAGCAGGATGACCGTACTCATGCCGACCTCCGGGTGCTGCCGTCCTCGCCGTGTCGCTGTGTCATCGCAGCCTCCCTTGGGCGCGGCCAGCGTAACAAGATCGGCCCCCGCGGTGACAGCGGGGGCCGGCCTACACTCAACGCTTGGCCTTGGGCTCGGGGAACGGCTCCATCGCGCGGAAGCGGCTGCTGTATTCGTCGGTCAGGTTCCGCGACTCCTGCGCGTTGCGCACAATGGTCGGGGTCAGCAGCACGATCACCTCGGAGCGCTCGGACTTCTTGGTCTTGCTGCCGAACAGCGCGCCGATCACCGGGATCCTGCTTAACCCCGGGACACCCCTGGCGCCGTCGTCGTCGGAGTTGGTGATCAGGCCGGCCAGCATGATGGTGTCGCCACTCTGCACCGCGGCCTCGGTGGAGATCTTGCGGGTATTGATCGGCGGATTGCAGGTGGTGCGGGTCGCATCGCACCCGGCCGGGATCGCGCCGGCCGAACTGACCTCCTGCACGATATCCAGGAACACCACGCCATCGCGGGTGATGCGCGGGCGTACCTTGAGGATCACGCCGGTATCGAGGTACTGGACCTGGCTGTAGGTGTTGTCGCCGCCCACGCCGGTATTGACCGACACCGAATTGATCGGGATCTGCGTACCCACGTTGAGCGTGGCTTCGGCGTTGTTGCGCACGAACAGCGATGGGGTCTGCAGCAGGCGCAGGTTGCTGACCTTGTCCAGTGCGCTGACCACGGCGGCCGCGTTCTTGCCGAGGAAGGTCCAGCCCACGCCGTCGTTGCCGACGGTGCCGGAGATGCTGCCCCAGATCGAGCGGCCCAGCGCGCTGGGCAGGTCGATGCCGCTCTCGGTCTTGCCGGTGGCGACGGCCTGCTCGAAGAACCAGTTCACGCCGTAGCTCAGGTCGCCGGTCAGTGCGACTTCGGCCACCTGCGCCTCGATGTGGACCTGCATCGGCATCACGTCGAGCTTCTCGATCACCTCGCGGATCGAGCGCCAGGCCTGCGGGGTGGAGCGCACCAGCAAGGTGTTGGTTTCCTCCACCGCGGAGACACCGACGGTATCGCCCTGAACTTCCAGGCTGAAGCTGGCATTGCCGGACTGGCGCTGCGGCAGGCTCATCGTGCCGTCGCCCAGTCCGCCGCGGCTGCTGCCACTGCTGCTGCCGGTGTTGGAGAAGTTGCTGGTGTTGCTGTTGCCATCGCGGCTGCCGATATCCATCGGCGACGCGCCCGGCGCCAGCGAACTGCTGCCGCGCCCACCGCGGCCATTCTCGTTGGCGAAGGCCTCGGCCAGGCGCTCGGCCAGGTCCTTGGCCTTGACGTAGCGCAGTTCGTAGGAGAACAGCCGCGCATTGCCGCCGGCGGTATCGATGCGGTCCAGCCACTGCTGGATCTGGTCGAGGTAGCGCGCCTGCGGGGTGATCACCAGCACGGCATTGGCGTTCTCCAGCGGCAGGAAACGGAACATGCCGGCGCTGGGCGTCTTGCTCTCCTCGCCGAACACTTTTTCCAGATCGGCGGCGACCTGCTCGGCCTTCCCCGACTGGATCGGGAACACGCCCACGGACATGCCCGAGAGCCAGTCCACGTCGAAGATCTCCACCGTGCGCAGGTAGTTTTCCAGCTCGCTGCGGGTGCCGCCCAGGGTGATCACGTTACGGCCATTGTCGACGTTGACGATCGCGTTCGGGCGCGCGTACGGCTCCAGCACTTTCTTCATCTCGGTGGCGGAGATGTACTGCAGCGGCACCACGCGCACTTCGAAGCCACGCGCATTGGCCGGCGAGGCGGTGCTCGGCGAGACCGTCCCGGCCAGCGCCTGGTCGGCGGCCACGATGTTGTAGCGGCCCGCGCTGTAGACCATGCGCGCGTTGTTCCAGCCCAGCACCATTTCCAGCAGGTTCAACGCCTGTGCGGAGGACACCGGCTTGGGCGTGGCGAGCGTCACGGTGCCCTGCACGCCCGGCGCGATCACGTAGTTCTGGCCGAGGAAGTCGCCGAGGATCGCCTTGACCACCGCATGCACCGATTCGCCTTCGAAGTTGAACGTGGCGTTGCCGGTGGAGGCATTGCCCAGCGAGGGTTGCGGTGCGGCCGCGGCGCTGCGGTTGATCATGGTGCCGGTGCCGCGGCGGATCACCGCCTGCGGGGCACCATGGTTGCCCAGCGGTTCGGCCTCGATGCCCGCGCGGGAGCCGTCGCCGGCAACCACCTGGTGACTGTCGAGCACCGCATCGCGGCGTACCTCCGGCGCGGGCACGGTGGTGCAGCCCACCAACAGGGCGACAAGGAAAGACACGGGGAAAAGGCGCAGGGTCATGCTGTCACTCTAAGGGTTGTGGCCGGAGCCGCCCGCAGGCGGTTGCTGCGACTGCTGTTGCTGTTGCTGTTGCTGCTGCTGCAGTTGCTGGCGGCGCGCCTGGATGCGCTCGCGGATCGCCTTCATCTGCTCTTCGCTGGGCCCCTGCGGATTCTGCGCGGGGAGCGCTGCATTCGAGGGTGCGGCGGCGGCCTGGGGCGCAGGCGCGGGAGCCGGCGGTGGCGGCATCGGTGCTGCCACGCTGTTGATCGGACGCGCGCCGGTGCCGGCCGGCGGTACCGAGGTGAGTGGCGTGGCGCCCAGCACGGTCGGCGGTTCACCACCCTGCCCGTTGAACACCGGCAGCTCCAGCGTCTGGGTGCCGCCCGGGCCGCTGACGGTGGCGCGGCGCGGTTCCAGCGCCAGCAGCTGCCAGCCGTTGACCGCTTCACCGTTCAAGCGCAACCGCAGCGACTGGCGCTGGTCGGTGGTCAGGATCGCCATGCCGAAGCCCGGGGTCAGCAGCACGCCGGTCAGCGATACGCTGCTGGCCGTGCCCTGCTCGGTGCCACCGAGCAGATACGGACGCGGCTGACGGTCTTCGGCGAACAAGGGCCGCGCGCCGATCTGTGCATAGGTACTGGCCGAGGCCATGCGCTCGGGCGCAGCGGGCGCGAGTCGCGGCAACGGCACGGCCCCGGCATCGCCATCGGTGGCCGGAGCGATGCGGCTGCCCAGCCCGAACAACGTCGCCACCCAGATCGCCAGCGCCCACAGCGCGATGCCACCCAGCCACCAGGTGCGCAGGCCGGCTGCTTCAAGCTTCATGCTCGACCTCCTCGGCAGCGGCCGGTGCAGGCGCTGGGTCGGCGGCATCACCCGACGGGGGTTCTGCCGCATCCGCGGGCGGTGCAGCGCCCGGGTCGGCGTTCTGCCGGGCCGGCAACGGCGATGGCGGCGGTGGTGGTGCCGCACCGGGCTCCAGCGCGGCGCCCGGGCGGAGATACCCGACCAGTTCGAACGACACATCCAGGCCGGTGCCGGTTTCGCTGGGGGATTGCTGGAAGCGCTGCGCGAGCAGATTGAGGTTGTCCACGAACAGGCGCGGGGTGCCCGTCTCCAGCGTATGCAGCACCGCGGCCATTTCCGGCACGCCACAGCGCAGGCGCACCTGCAGCGCCACGCGCGGGAACGCCGGCTCACGGCTGGCATCCGGCAGCGGCGTGCGGTTGCTGATGGTGCAGCTGCGGTTGCCCGGGCTGACCGAGGCCACGGCATCCTCCAAGCGGCTGGAGAGCGCGGCCGCGGCCGATTCGGCGGTGGCTTCGCGCAGGAAGCCGGGGCGGCCTTCGAGCGCCGCCTGCACCTCACGCAGCTGGGTGGCGATCTGCCCACGCTGCGCCAACTGGGTATCCACGCGTTGCTGGCGCTCCTGCACGGCGGCGATATCGGCGTTGATCGCCAGCAGCGGGCGGGTCAACCACGGATGCACCAGCAGCAGGTAGGCCACGGCGATCACCGCCAGCAGCAGACCCAGCGCCAACCAGCGATCACGGCGCGTCGGTTGTGCTGCCATCGGCAACCTCCTTCGCAGGTGGCGTGGCGCCGGGCAGCGGCTGCAGCTCGGCCGTCAGCGTGAACCGGTCGCGGCCACTGGTCGCGCCATCGGCCTGCAGCACGCCGGTCAGGTTGACCTTGCGCCACAGCGGCGAATCCTGCAGCAGGGGCACCAGCTGCGAGGCTTCGCGGCTGAGTCCGATCAGCTGCAGCGTCGTGCCTTCGATCGACATTTTTTCCAGATAGGTGCCGTCCGGCAGCAGGCGCGTGAGTTCATTCCAGATCTCCACCGTGCTGGCATGTTCGGCGCGCTTGCCCTCCAGGAACGCAGCGCCTTCGACCAGGCTCTGCACCTGCTGCCGCTCGGCGGCAACCCGGCGTGCATCGCGTGCGGCCTCATCGACCTGCGCGCGCAGCGCATCCGCCGCCGCCTGGCGATTCTCGAGCAGCTGATGACCGGCCAGCGCGATCAGTACGATCGCGCTGATCGCCAGGATCACGTTCCAGCGCGCCATCGGGTCCCGATACGGTTGCCGCTGCGCGACCGGCAGCAGATTCACGTCCAGCGGACGCCCCTCGGCGTCGACCGCATCCACGCCGGCCACCGCCTGTGCCCAGGGCCCGGCCTGCTGTGCCCACTGTTCCAGCTGCGGACGCGGGATCACCACCAGCTCCACCTGCAGCTGGCCATCCGGCAACGCCCCCAGCTCGCGTACGTCATAGCTGACCTGGCTCGCATCGAACGGCGTCTGCCGGTCGATCTCGAAACCGACCACGTCGCGCAGCCGCTCGGCGGCCGCCGCGGGCAAGCGCAGTGGGCGGCGCAGCACCGTGTCGGCGGGCAGCAGCCAATGCCGCGGCAGGCCCCGCAGGCGTGCATCCAGAACGCCGTCGACCACGGCGGGCGAGACCGGCCACGGCAGGTCGGCGATCGCCTCGATCTGTTCGCCGGTCTGGCGCCGCAGGCGCAGCACGTCACCATCACGCTGCAGCAGCAGCCGCGAGCGCGACCAGCCCATCGCCCATTGCCAGCGCACCGGCAGCCAGGCCAGCAAGGATTGCCGCCACCAGCGCAGGCTGCTGCCCACGCCAGGCGACACGCGCCCCCGGGCCCGCACCAGACTTTCACGCCATGCCGTCATCTTGCTGCCATTCCCTGTTCCCAGCGAAGTACTGTGTATGCCGTTCCCGGCGTGCCTGCCGACCCCATCCTCACCACGGCGCGCAGTACCGATATCCGGCCGCGTTCGTCCGTGGCGCGACTCTCGATACTATAGGTGCCGCTGCCACCTGCAAGCGGCGCGACCGGCAATCCGGCGTCATCCGCGGCCGCGGCGCGCTCGCGTTCGGCCAGCAGGCGTTCTGCATCGAGCCCCAGCGCGGTCAACACCGGGCCGGCCGCGAACCGCGGGTCCGGCCGTGCCTGGCGGCTGTACAGGGTCAGCATCGGTTCGATCCGCGCATACAGGTCCGCATCCATGCCGAGCACGCGCTGCAGTTCCCCCACGGTCTCAAAGCGCGCATTGCGTGCACCATAGGGCAGGCCGGCCGCGAGGTAATCCGGCGTCTCCGCGCCCCCGCCGGGCTGCTTGAGGCTGTCGGCATCGCGCCAGTCGACGATGGCCCCGGCCAGCAGCTGCGCCCGGTCCGGCGCTTCACCCATCGCGCGCAGGAAGGCGCTGAGGAGGCTGGCATCGGCCAGATTCAGGTTCACTTTGCCGTTCTCATCGAGGATCGCCAGATCGATCCGGCGCGCATCGAAGGTCCACCGGTAGCGGCGGCCGTCGGCCACCCATGCCGGCTGGCTGGCGCGCGGCTGCAGGCGATGCAGGGCGTATTCCAGCCCGGCACGCGCATATTCCTGGCCGATGGCGTCATCGCCGATCACCCGCTGCTGCATGTGCTCCACGCGCGCGCTCAGCGCGAATGCGCCGATCACCGCCGTGAGCAGGGCGATCAACCACAGCACCAGCACCAGCGCCGCACCGCGCGCCGGCCTCATGGGCGATCCGTCCGTGGTGGCGGCAAGGCGGCGATCATCGGCGGCCACGCCGGCCCCTGCAGCGGCACGATCTCGATCGAGACCAGCAAGGGCAGGCGCCGGGTGTCCTCCCAGCGGTCCAGCCACTCGGTGAGCTGGCCGGTGCGCGGATCCGTGCCGCGATAGCGGAAACGGACCTCGCGCAGCTGATCGGCCAACATCTCCGGCGGGCGCGGCGGAGCTTCTTCGATCGCTTCGCCGTTCTGCAGCAGGGTCAACCCGACCTCCAGCTGCTGCTGCCCCCCCACGCGTCGGACCTGCAGCTCATGCGCATACGGCCCGCCCCGCCCGAGATACCCGGGCAGATCGGAGACGAACAACATCCGCTGCGGCTCGCCCAGGAAATACACCGGGTCGCGGGTGGGATCCGGCGGCGACGTCGCGATCACCAACGCGGTCGACAGACGGCGACGCAGGAAGCCTTCGACCGCGCGCATGCGCTCGTTCTGCGCGGCCATGCGCTCGCCGCGCTGGCTGATCGCCATCGCCGAGCGCACGGTGGCGAAGGCCAGTGCCAGGCCGCCCACCAGCAGCGCGGTGGCCAGCAGGATTTCGATCAGGGTGAAGCCGCGGGCACGGCGCGCGCGCAGCGTCATCGCGGTGTGCCCGGTACGGGGGACAACAGGCGCAGGCTGCGCCACTGCAGCTGCTCGCCGTTGCCCTCGCCCCAGCGCACCTGCAGGGTGATCTGGGCCAGGGTGGGGCCGCCGACGTCGGTCGTCACCGGCGCGGTGGTCGTGCGCGGCTCCGCATACGGCTCGACCTGCAGCCGCCAACGGTACTTGCCCTGCTCCCAGTCGCCCTGCGTGCTGCCCTCCTGCAGCGGCGCCTCCACGCCGGTGCTGGCCAGCAACGACTGCGCGTACAACGTGGCGCGACTGCGCACCTCGGCCTGCCCGACCTGGCGCGCCGCGCCGGACAGGCTGCCCAGCAGCAGCGTCAGCGCCAACGCCAGCAGGGCGAACGCGATGATCACCTCGAGCAGCGAGTAGCCGCGCTGACGCTTCTTCATCGGCCCTCCCGACGCGGGCCCGCACGGACTTCGCCGGTGATCCACCCCACCTGGATGTCCCACACCGCACCGCGCGTGCTCAGCGCGATGCTGCCGCCACTGGCGGCACCGTCGGCGAAGAAGGCGATGCTGCCCCGCCCCGGCGCGGTGCTGAGCTGGCCCGCGCCGCGGAACTGCACGTCCAGCGCGGCGGGAATCTGCCCCTGGCGACCGTTCGCGGCCTGCCAGCTGCGCGCGCGCGGATCGATCACGAAGCGCTGAGTCTGCCCGGTGGCGATCGCCTGGGTGCGCGTGTAGCGCAGTTGGGTGGCGATCTCCTTGCCGGCATTGCGCAGGCGCAGGCCCTCGATGCCACCGTTCATCGCGGTGGCGGTGACCACGCCGATGATCGCGATCAGGGCGACCACCAGCAGCATCTCCAGCAGCGACAGACCGCGTGCACGGCTGCCCGCGGGCACGCGATGCGGCGGTCTGCTCGGCACGGGCCAGGGCGCTCCCAAGGCCGGTTACTCGTACCGGATGTCCGCGTCGTAACTGCTGCCGCCCACCTTGCCGTCCTTGCCCAGGCTGATCAGATCGTAGGGCTGGCCCTCGCCCGGCACGCGGTACTCCAGCGCGTGACCCCACGGATCATTGAGGTCGGCCGGTTTGGCATACGGTCCGAGCCAGCCGGCGCTGCCGCCCGGCTGGGTGACCAGGTCATCCAGCTTGGCCGGGAGCTTGCCGGTGTCCAGCTGGTAGTTGTCGATCTTGCCGGCCATGGTCTGCACCTGCGCCTTGGCGATGTTGGCCTTGCCGCGATCGGCGCCGCCGAGCACGCGGCTGCCGACCAGGGTCAGCACCGCACCGATCAGCACGATCACGATGATGATTTCCAGCAGGCTCATGCCGGACTGGTGGCGCGCGGAAGTGAAGCGGGTCAGGCGACGACGTTGCATATGGCAGGCTCCTTGCATCGAATCACAGGGGTATTCTCCAGCGGCCGGTCAGCCGATGGCATTGGTCAGGTCGTACAGCGGTACCAGCACGGCCACGATCACCAGGCCGACCACCGAGGCCAGCACCAGGGTGATCACCGGCACCAGTGCCGACAGCAGGCGGTCGATCGCACGCGCGCTTTCCTGCTCGAACGTATCGGCGGTCTTGAGCAGCATCGTATCCAGCGCACCGGATTCTTCGCCGACCTGGATCATCTGCAGCGCCAGGCGCGGAAAACGCTTGCCGCGCGACAGCGACGCCGACAGGCCGTTGCCGTTCTTGACCTCGTCGCTGGCGGTGTCGACATCGGCGGCCAGCGCGCGGTTGCCCAGCACGTTGCGCGCGATCCCCAGGCCGGACAGCAGCGGCACGCCGTTGCGCAGCAACGTGCCCAGGGTGCGGGCCAGGCGCGCGGTCTCCAGCTTGGCCAGCAGCGGGCCGATGCCTTTGCGCTGCAGCAGCCAGCCATCCACGGCCAGGCGCGCGGCCGGTTGCCGCAGGCGGCGCTCCACCACCAGCGCGATCACCGCGGGCACCACGATCATGATGATCCAGCCTTCGCGCACGACCAGGCCGGCGGTGAGGACCCACTGGGTGAACCACGGCAGGGCGACGTCCAGGCTCTCGTACATCAGCGCGAACTGCGGCACCACGTAGCCGAGCAGGAACAGCAGCGCGCCGCCGACCACCGCCAGCAGGATCGCCGGGTAGATCAGCGCGTTGATGACGCGGCCTTTCAGTTCGGCACTGCGCTCCAGGTAGTCCGACAGCCGTTGCAGCGTGTCGTGCAGGCTGCCCCCGGCTTCACCGGCGCGCACCATGTTGATGTACAGCCGCGAGAACACCCCGTGCTGGCGTTCCAGCGCGGTCGACAGCGGCGCGCCACCGCGCACGATGTCGCGGATGTCGGTGACCACCCGGCGCGTGCGCTCGTCTTCGGGCAGCTCCAGCAGGATGCTCAGCGCGCGGTCCAGCGGCTGCCCCGCACCGAGCAGGGTAGCCAGCTGCTGGGTGAACTGCACCAGCCCGCCGCCGTCGAACGGCTTCCGGCGCAGCAGCGCCGCCCAGGATGAGGCACCGGCCACGCCCTCGCTGGCCAGCCGTGCTTCCATCGGCATGTGGCCCTGGTCCTGCAGGCGCGCGGCCACCTCGGCTTCGCTGGCCGCCTCCATCTGGCCATCGAACAGTTCGCCATGGGCGTTGAGCGCCTTGTAGCGGTACTGGGCCATGCTCAGCCGTGCTCCCGCTTTCGGTCGCGCACGCGCATCAGGATTCCTCCGTCACGCGCAGCACTTCTTCCAGCGTGGTGTGGCCCTGCAGCGCCTTGGACAGGCCATCTTCGTACATCGTGCGCATGCCGGCGGCGCGGGCGATCTGCTCGATCTCGCCCATTCCGGCGCGACGCATCACCGCACTGCGCAGCGCATCGTTCATCACCAGGAATTCGACGATGGTGGTCCGGCCGAGGTAACCGGTCGGCGCGATCGCCGAGGGCTGCGCGCGGTACAGGAAGATCTCGCCGTCCGGCTGCAGCCGGCGCAGACCGAACTTCTCGATCTCCTCCGGCGAGGCGGCATAGCGCTGCGCGTGCTGCGGCTCCAGCCGGCGCACCAGGCGCTGGGCCAGGATGCCGTTGATGGTGGAGGTGAGCAGGTAATCCTCCACGCCCATGTCGAGCAGACGGGTGATGCCGCCGGCCGCGTTGTTGGTGTGCAGCGTGGAGAGCACCAGGTGGCCGGTCAGCGCGGACTGGATCGCGATGCGCGCGGTTTCCAGATCACGCATTTCGCCGATCATGATGATGTCCGGATCCTGGCGCACGATGCTGCGCAGCGCATTGGCGAAATCCAGCCCGATCTGCGGCTTGGCCTGGATCTGGTTGATGCCTTCGATCTGGTACTCGACCGGGTCTTCGACGGTGATGATCTTGACGTCGGCGGTATTGAGCTGGCTCAGCGCGGTGTACAGCGTGGTGGTCTTGCCCGAGCCGGTCGGGCCGGTGACCAGCAGGATCCCGTGCGGTTGCTCGAGCACTTTGCGGAACTGCGGCAGGAAGGCGTCGGTGAACCCCAGGCGATGGAAATCGAACACCACCGTATCGCGGTCGAGCAGGCGCATCACCACGCTTTCGCCGTGCGCGGTCGGCACGCTGCTCACGCGCAGGTCGAGCTCCTTGCCCTGCACGCGCAGCATGATGCGGCCGTCCTGCGGCAGGCGGCGCTCGGCGATGTTCAGCCGCGCCATGATCTTGATGCGGCTGATCACCGCGGCGGTCAGGTTGACCGGCGGGCTTTCGCCCTCGATCAGCACGCCATCCACGCGGTAACGCACTTTCAGGCGATTCTCGAACGGCTCGATGTGGATATCCGAGGCGCGCAGTTCCACCGCGCGCTGGATGACGAGATTGACCAGGCGGATGACCGGCGCTTCGGAGGCCAGGTCGCGCAGGTGTTCGATGTCGTCGACCGCGGCACCCTCCCCGTCGGCGGTCTCGATGATCGCGCCCATCGCACTGCGGCCCTGGCCGAACCAGCGCTCGATCAGGTCATCGATCTCCGAGCGCAGGCCGACGTGCAGGCGCACCGGCAATCCGGTCGCCAGCTGGACCGCATCGGCCGCATACGGGTCCTGCGGGTCGGACACCCACAGATCGATCGCGTCGTCGTGCAGCGCCAGCGGGCAGACATGGAATTGCTTGAGGAACCGCAGCGTCAGCGGCAGCCCGTCGAGCAGGGCTTCGGGCGGCGATTCCGGCACGGCCTTGGCGTCGAGCAGGGGCAGGCCGAGCACCTCGGCGCTGGTCTGTGCATGGTCGCGCTCGGAGACCAGCCCCAGCCGGACCAGCAAGCCCAGCAGGCTGCCGCCGGATTCACGGTGCAGCGCGCGCGCGCGGGCCAGGTCGCCATCCTTGAGCCGACCTTTCTCCAGCAATACCGCAACGATGCGGGATTCGGCCGGGGATGCTGCAGTGGAATCCTGGGCAACCGCGTTCAAGCACATTCTCCTGGCAACCGCTGCGACTTTAGCAGTTCACCGCGATCCTACGCGGTATTGCACACCGTCCAGATGCAAAAACGGGAGCCCGTCACATGACGGACTCCCGTTCGGGGTGCTGCGGTATTACTGGTTGGCCAGAATGCTCACGCCGCTGAACGCGGACTCGCCGACCACCTTGATGTAATACGTGCCGGCCACCGGCGCGGTGAAGCGCACCGTTTCACTGTTGCCCGGGCGCGTGGACTTGGCGTCGAACGCGGTGGCGGTCGGCTCCTTGCCCTGGCTCACGTACACCGACACGTTGCCACTGCCACCGTAGGTGAGCAGGCTCAGCACCTTGCCGGCCTGTGCCTCGAAGCTGTACAGCGCTTCGCTGCCACCGGCGCCGCTCAGGCCACCGACGGCAACCTTGTTGGTCAGCGGCGTGGCGACCGGGCCGCAGTTCTCGGTGCACTCCTCTTCCAGCGCCTTGTCGAGCGCGGCCTTGGCATCGACGATGCCGGAGCCGATCGGCGTGGCGGTCGGGATGGTCACCGGGAAGGCGCGCGCGGTCTGCTTGAGCAGCGTTTCCAGCGCGGCCGGGCTGAGCGGGTCCTTGCCGGCCGCGGTGACCGCGCCCTGCACCAGGGCTGCTACCGCCGCCACGTGCGGAGACGCCATCGAGGTGCCGGCCATGCCCATGTAGCTGTAGGCACCGGAGGTCGGCGTGGTCGCGCCGTCATAGCCCGCCTGCCACACATAACCGCCCGGATTGCCGTCCACGCTGCCGCCGCCGCCCGGGCCGGACAGGTCCACCACCGTGCCGAAGTTGGAGTAGTAGGCGATGCCACCAGTGATCCGGGCCGCACCGACCGCCACCACGTTGGCGCAGCTGGCCGGACGGAAGTTGGCCGCGTTGGAGGCCGAGTTGCCGGCCGCGACCACCACGGTCGTGCCCCGCGAGACGGCACCGTTGATCGCATCCTGGTACAGCGCATCGCACGCGCCGCCGCCACCCAGGCTCATGTTGATGACCTCGGCCGGATTGGCATTGGCCGGCACGCCGGCGACGGTGCCACCGGAGGCCCAGGTGATCGCGTCGGCGATGTCGGACAGGTAGCCGCCGCACTTGCCGAGCACGCGCACCGGCAACACGCGCGCCTTGTAGGCGACACCGGCCATGCCCACGCCATTGTTGGTGGACTCGGCGATCGTGCCGGCCACGTGGGTACCGTGCCAGGAGCTGTCCTCGGCCAGCGAGCCCGCGTAGCACTCGTTGTCATTCTCGACCCAGTCGCCGTAATCCAGCGCACCCGGGACGCGGTCATCGGTGGCGCGGCGGGAGGTTTCCGCGTCGCTGATGAAGTCGTAACCCGCCAGCAGGTTGCCGGAGAAATCCGGATGCTGCGGCAGGATGCCGGTGTCGAGCACCGCCACCACCACGCCTTCGCCCTGGGCGACGTCCCACGCAGCCGGCGCATTGATGCCGCCGGTGGCGCTGTTGAGATGCCACTGGTACTGCGCGTAGTACGGATCGTTCGGCACCAGCTGCGGCGTGGCATCACGTCGGCGCACATCGGTGCGCTGCAGCTTCACGTCCACTTCGGCGTACTGCACGGAGGGATCGGCCTTGATCTCGGCCAGCACCTTCTGCAGTTCGGCCGGGCTCAGACGGCCCTGCAGGCGGATCAGATCGGCACCGACGCCGAGTTTGCGCACGATCTGCGGGTTCACCGCACTGGCACGCCCGGCGGCGGAACCACCGACGCTGGCGCGGGCGACCGCCGACTGCACGGCCGTCAGCTTGGCCGAACGATCCGTGGCCGCCGCGGTGCCCGTGCGGTACTTGACGATGATGCGCTCTGCGCCCTGGGCGGCCGCCGGCTGGCGCACCGGCTCCTTGGCCGGCAGGCCCGCGGCATAGGCGCTGGCGCCTGCGGACAACGACAGCACGGCGGCTGCCAGCACATTGATGCGAAGGTTCTGCTTACTGGTCACGTTGACGTCCTCTTCAAGGTCATGGATCAAACGACTGTTCAGGCCAACACTCCATGCGAGCTCCCTGGCCGGCCCTGGCCAGGGTTCCCGTGACCCGCCCCCTCAGGCCTTGCATTACGTTGCAGCGGGGCCGCGCACGGCCCCGCGTTGAAACGGCTTACCAGCCAAAGCCGGCACCCACGCCGACCGAGCTGTCATCACTGCTGAAGGCACCGCCCAGGGTCACCGTGGCGCGCTCGCTGAGCGCGCGCTGGTAGCCCAGCGACAACGCAGATTCGCCGCCCTGGAAACCGACGCCGACACCGACGCGGTTCTGGGTGCGCACGCCGGCGGCGCTGGTGGCCATGTTGAGCATGGCCGCGCTCATCGCCCCCTGGCGATCAATGCGACGGTCCTGGTGGCGCAGGCGCTGGTCGATCTCGCCCTTGTAGATATCGAAGCTGTCGGCCATCGAGGTGAAGCGCTGGTCGGTGTAGCTGTTGGCGGTCGCGATGCCACCGTCCAGCTGGCCCTTGTTGACCGCATCGGTGGCCTGCGTACCGGCCGCGACGTTGGCGACCTGACGCTCGTTGCCGACGCTGCCGACCGAGACCGTATCGGCACGATCCGCGACCGAGCCCTGCCCGAGTGCCACGGAGTTGGCGGCCGAGGCGGTCGCGCCCTGGCCGATCGCCGTCGCCGACGCCCCGCTGGCCACGGCACCGTCGCCCATCACCACCGCATTGACCGCGGCCGGTGCGGCGGCCGGCGCGCTGAGCGGCTGACTGCTGCCCACGCTCGCCGCGGTCGGCGTGCCCTGTACCGTCGCAATCGCGTCCTCACTGGCGGCGCTCATGACACTGGTCTCCGGTGCGACGCTGGCGGTGGCCACTGCGGCGGTGCGTGCACGTGCACCGCCACTGCTGCCACCAGCCACGCGCTGGTCCAGGTCGCTGACCTTGCGGTCCAGCGCACCCAGTGCGTCGCCCACGTTGCTGTACGTCGCCCCCTGGATCACATAGTTCGGCGCAACGAACACACCCTGCATGCCCACGCTGGCACCACCGCCGAGGAAGGTGGCGACATCGGTCAGCGACTGGAACAACTGTCCGCCGTTGATCGCCTGGCGGCTGCCGGACGCGATCGAACCGCTGCCGACGTTGTCCAGCGTGGTGCCCTGCAGACCCGACAGGGTCAGTGTGTCTCGGCTGCTGTCGTCGTAGGTCAGCGCATTGGCGGTGACGTTCTCGACCGAGCCGATCCGGGTGTCGATATCACCGACCCGGGTTTCCACCGCACCGACACGCTGGTTGGTGGTGTTGAGCTGGCCACCGGTCACCGCATCGGTACTGCCTGCCGCGATGCGGCCGGCGCCGACGTTGACGATGCGGCGCGTGGCCGGGCCGTCGGTGCCGTTGCCGCCACCCACCGAGACCACGTTGGCCTCCACTGCGCGCGACCCGGCACCGAGCGCCACGGCGTTGGCACCGGAGACGCCCGCCGCCGAACCGATCGCGATGCTGTTGGCCCCGTTGCTGGCGAACGCGCCGTTGCCGATCGCCACACCGTTGGTGGCGTTGGTCGAGGCCTGGCGGCCGAGCACGGTGCTGTTGGCACCGCGTGCCGAGGCATCCGCGCCGACTGCGGTGGCACCGGCCGCCGAGGCGATGGCGGCGGTCCCCAATGCACTGCTGCGGGTTGCGCTGGCGGTCGCGCCGGAACCGGCGGCGAGCGCATCGCTGCCGCTGGCCGTGGCCACGCCGCTGCCGCTGGCCTGGAAGTGCTTGCCGACCGCATCGGCGGTCGCAGCCACGGAATCCAGCTGCGACTTGGTCACCGCGTCACTGGCATTGACCGCATCCCCGACATTGGTGATGCGGCGCGTAGCCGGGCCGGTGGTGCCGTTGCCGCCGCCGACCGAGACCACGTTGGCCTCGCTGGTGCGGGCACCGGCGCCCAGCGCGACGCTGCCTGCGCCACTGGCCGACGAACTGGTGCCCAGCGCGGTGGCATTGATCCCGCTGTACGCGTAGCTGTCCTGGCCGATCGCGGTGGCGCCCTGGGAGGTGGCCCAGGCCAACTGCCCGACCGCCGTCGTGCGTGCCGCGGTGGCCCAGGCGTTGGAACCGGCAGCCACACTGTTGTCGCCGCTGGCCTGCGACGCGTAGCCCAGTGCATTGGCGTAGCTGCCCGAGGCGGTGCTGCCCCAGCCCAGTGCGGACGCGTAATCCCCACTGGCTTCGGCGCCGTAGCCCAACGCCGTGGTGCGCACGCCGCTGGCGGCGCTGAAGGTACCGACCGCAGTGCTGTAGTCGCTGCCGGCTTCGGCGCTGTAGCCGAAGGCCGAGGACTGCAGCCCTGCTGCCGTGGCGCCGGCACCGGTGGCGGTACTGAAGCTGCCGTCCGCCTGCGCCCCCGCACCGAGTGCGGTCGCACCGACGGCGCTGGCACTGGTGGCCTTGTCCAGCAGCACGTTGCCATTGTCATCTTCGTAATACAGCGCACCACCGATGGCGGTCGCCGAATCGGCCGTGGCCGAGGCGTTGAAGCCCGACGCCGAGGCGTTGCGCCCGGAGGCGAGGGCGCCGCTGCCATAGGCCGAGGCACCGGTGCCGAACGCATTGGCCGCCTCGCCCGCCGCGGTGGCATACGCCCCATCGACATAGCTGCCGACGTCATCGCCATTGCCGCTGCCCGACGCCTGGAAGTACCGGCTGGTGGTTTCCGCGACATCGGCGACCGCATTGAGCTGATCGACGTTCACCGCATCGGTGCCTTCAGTACCGGCAGCGACGTTGGTGATCTGCCGCTGCGCGGTGGCCGTACCGACCGAGACCGAGTTGTCGCGATCCGCGGTGGAACCGGCGCCGAGCGCGACGCTGTTCACGCCCTCCGCGCTGGCACTGGCGCCCAGAGCGGTGGCATTGCCCGCATCGGCCCACGCGTTCCAGCCGATCGCGGTGGCGTAATCATCGGTTGCCCACGCACCTGCACCGAAGGCGGAAGCACCGGTGCCCGAGGCGCGCGACGGCAGCAGACCGTAGAAGGTCGTGCCACCGATTGCCACGCTCTCATCGCCGGTGGCTTCAGACGATTCACCCACCGCCACCGCACCCGCGCCGGAGGCGGTCGAGGCGGCACCCACCGCCACGGCATAGGCGTTGGAGGCAACCGCCCCGTAGCCCAGCGCGGAAGAGAGCTGCCCGGTCGCTTCGCTGTAGCTGCCGAAGGCCGATGCACCGGCTTCGGAGGCATTCGCGCGGAAGCCGTTGGCGGTGGCCTGCTGGCCCGCCGCCGTGGACTGGCTGCCGGTCGCCGTGGCGTAAGCACCGCCGGCCTGCGCACCGGCGCCCGTGGCACTGGCACCGATCTCGCTGGCAGTGGCGCCGTTGCCGACCGCGACACTGTCTTCGCCGGTCGCCTGCGCGTCACTGCCCAGGGCCGCGGCGCCTTCGGCGCTGGCCAAGGCGTTGAAGCCGACCGCGGTGGCGTTGTCGGCGACGGCCGTTGCCCCGCTGCCGAGCGCGCTGGCGCCATTGCCGATGGCGTTGGAGGCCTCACCGGCGGCCAGCGCGTTGTCACCCTCCACGTAGGCACCGGCATCGCTGTCGGCGCTGCCACTGGCCTGGAAGTACTTGCTGGTGGAGGCGGCCGCATCGGCCACTGCATTCAACTGGTTCACGTTGACCGCATCGGTGCCGTCGGTGCCCGCCGCGACGTTGGTGATCTGCCGCTGCGCATCGGCACTGCCGACCGAGACGCTGTCATCGCGGTCGGCAATCGAGTCGGCGCCGAGGGCGACGCTGTTCGCCCCGCTCGAAGTGGCCGCATTGCCGAGCGCGGTGCTGTTGACGCCCGGCGACCATGCACCACCGCCGACGGCTGTGGAGTAGTTGCCGGAGGCCTCGGTGGGCAGCAGGCCGAACAGCGCACCACCGACAGCCACGCTGTTGATGCCGCTGGCCAGGCTGCCCTGGCCGGTGGCGGTGCTGTACGCACCGGAGGCTTCGGCATCGCCACCGAGTGCCACGCTGTTGGAGCCGGTCGCCTGCGCGAAACTGCCCAGTGCGGTCGCGTTGAAGGCCGACGCCACCGCGTAGCCACCGATCGCGGTGGTGTAGTTGGCGGTCGCTTCGGAGGCGAACCCGTAACCGGCCGAGAGCGTCCCGCTGACCACGCTTTCCGCACCGACCGCGGTCGCACCCTCGCCGCTGGCACTGCTGAAGTAACCCAGGGCCACCGATTCCTCACCGGCGGCCTCCGACAGCGCGCCACCGGCCAGGCTGCCGGCGCCGGAGGCGACACTGGCCGCACCGGTCGCGGTGCTCTGCTCGCCGGAGGCCAGGCTTTCGGCACCGGTCGCCGTCGCGTATTCGGCAGTGGACTGCGCATTGACGCCGACCGCGATCGCATTGGCACCGCTGGCGACGGCATTGAAGCCGACGGCACTGGCGTTGTCGGCCAGGGCGAAGGCGCCACTGCCCAACGCCGACGCGCCTGTGCCTGCCGCGAAGCTGGTTGAACCGACCGCGGTGGCGTAATCGCCATCGGTGGCCGCGTTCGCACCGGCGGCCACGCTTTCCTGGCCACCGGCGACGGCAACACCCTCGCCACTGGCCTGGAACTGGTCGGTCGCCGCGGTCAGCTGATCCAGATTGACCGCATCGCTGCCCTCGGTACCGGCGGCAACCTGGGTGATCTGGCGCTGCCGGTCATCGTTGCCGACCGAGACGGTGTAGGCCCGGTCGGCGACCGCGCCCGCGCCGAGCGCGACCGCATTGGACGCCGTCGCGCTGCTGCCGGCACCGATGCCGATCGCACTCTCGCCGCCGGCGACCACGTTGGTGCCGATGGCGATGCTGTTGATGCTGTTGCCCAACGCCTGGAAACCGACGGCCACGCTGTTGTCGCCGTAGCCGAAAGCACCGCGGCCGAGCGCGGTGGAACTGCTGCCACGCGCCCAGCTGTTGTAGCCGATCGAGGTCGAGCCGGTTCCGCTGGCCCAGGCCGACTGACCGACCGCCGTGGCGTTGGCTTCGGTCGCCCACGCACTGGAACCGAAGGCGGTGGCGCCATTCGCGGTGGCCCACGCATACGCGCCGGTCGCGGTCGTTTCTTCGCCGCTGGCGAAGGCGTTGTCGCCCTGCGCCACGCTGTAATCGCCCGTGGCGCGCGCCTTGTAGCCGCTGGCCAGGCTGTTGCTGCCGGTGGCCTGCGCACCGCTGCCGAACGCATTGCTGGTGGTGCCGGTGGCCTGCGCACCGGCACCGACCGCGACGCTGTCCGGCGCCGCGGTGGCACCGATCAGGATCGCATTGCCCTGGTCATCCACCAGCGGCTGGTTGTACTCGTCATACGCCTGGCCGAGGCCACCAATGGCCACGCTGCCGTTGCCGGTCGCGCTGCTGTTGCGGCCCAGCGCGACGGTGTCATCGCCGACGGCGGTCGCACCACCACCGACCGCCGTTGCCCCGGCGCCCAGCGCATTGCTGGCTTCACCGGCCGCCAGCGCATCCTCGCCATCGGCGAATGCACCAACCGCACCGCTGGCCGCACCGTTGGCCTTGAACTGCGCCGAGGTCGCAGAGGCCGACGTCGCAACCGCATCAAGCTGCGCCTTGTTGACCGCATCGGTCGCTTCGCTGCCGGCGGCGACGTGGGTGATCTGGCGCTCGTTGCCGACATCACCGACCGAAACCGTGTTGTCGCGGGTGGCGGTGGAGTTCGCCCCCAGCGCGACGCTGTTCGCGCCGCGCGCAGTGCTGTAGAAGCCCACCGCGGTGCTCAGTTCACCGCTGGCCCAGGTCTCCGCGCCAAGCGCCGTGGCGCCCTCGCCCGGGGCATAGGCGAAGTAGCCCACGGCGGTAGCTTCGGTGCCCGAGGCTTCGCTCAGGGTGCCGTTGGCCACCGCGTAATCGCCACTGGCAATCGCGCCCGCACCCACCGCGGTGGCCGCTTCGCCACTGGCCTGGGTCTGCACGAAGAAGCCCAGGCCCGGCAGCAGATCCGCCGGCCCGCCGATGGCAGTACTGCTGTTGCCGGTCGCCACGCTCTGCGTACCGACGGCGGTGGAATAGTCGCCGGTGGCATTGGCCACCGCACCGAACGCCGAGGACTGTGCACCGGCCGCATAGGCGCCGACACCGTACGACGATGCAGCGAAACCCGAGGCTTCCGCGCTCGCACCGACGGCCGTGCCGCCCACGCCGGCGCTGGTCGCACCGGTATCCACGGGCACGCCGCCGTTGGTGATCAGCGGGTTGCCGTCGGCATCCACCGCTGCACCGCCCATTGCCACACTGCCCGGACCATTGGCCTGCGCATTGGTGCCGAACGCCGCGCTGTTCTGCCCCGTGGCGCTGGCGTTGTAGCCGACCGCCGTCGCGTTCTGCGCGGTGACCGTAGCGCCGCTGCCGAGCGCGGTCGCACCGTTGGCCAGCGCGTTGGCCGCTTCACCGATCGCGGTCGCGTTGTCGCCTGCCGCGAGGGCACCGGCATCGCTGTCGCTGCTGCCGGTGGCCTGGAAGCGCTTGTCCGTGTTGGCCGCGACCGCACCGACTTGATCCAGCTGCGCCTTGTTCACCGCATCGCTGTCTTCGGTGCCATCGGCAAGATTGGTGATCTGGCGACGCAGGCCGTTTTCCGCATTGCCGACCGATACCGTATCGACGCGATCGGCATACGAACCGGCGCCGAGCGCCACGCTGCCCACCGCCACCGCAGCGGAGTTCGCGCCGAGCGTCGCGCTGAAATCCGCGACCGCGACGCTGAACGCGCCGACCGCGACCGAGGCTTCGCCGGCACTGGCCGCACCGCGGCCGAGCGAGGTGCTGCCCGGGCCGATGGCCAAGGCACCCCCACCGATCGCGGTCGCGCCATCGGCGCTGGCTTCCGCCAGGCCGCCGATCGCAGTGGCTGCACCGTTTTCACTGGCCGCTACGGCCGATGCACCGAGCGCGACATCGCCCAGACCGAAGGCCGCGGCACTCTGGCCCAGCGCGATGCTGGCGTCGCCGAAGGCCATGCTGCCCTGACCGAACGAACTCGCCCCGAGGCCGATCGCGAGCGCTTCGCTGCCCACGGCCGTGGTGGCATTGCCGACCGCCTGGCTGCTGCGACCCAGCGCGGTTGCGCCGTCGCCATCGGCGTTGGCACTGGCGCCTGCGGCCAGTGCACCCTCGCCATCGATCTTCGCCGCATCGGCGTCGCTGCCGTCACCGTCGGCCTTGAAATAGCGGGTCGCGCCTTCGGCGGCGACCGCCACCTTGTCCAGCTGTGCCTTGTTCACCGCGTCCGTCGCGGCCGTGCCGGCGGCCACGTTGGTGACCTGGCGTTCCTTGCCGGCATCCCCGACCGACACGGTGTTGGCCCGGTTGGCCTTCGAGCCGGCGCCGAGCGCCACGCTGTTGGCCGCCGAGGCGGTGCTGTTGCTGCCGATGGCGACCGCGTTGGTGCCCGATGCCGTGGCGTTGCCATCGACCACGCAACTGTCGACGATGCCGCTGTTGAGCACCAGGCAATTCGCATTGCCCCCCACTTCCACCGATTGCGCGTGCGCCGTCTGCACGGCGCCTGCCGCGCCCCATCCAAGCGTCAACGCGATGGCGGCCGAGAGCAGTGCGGTGTTGCGTCCGCCAGAGGTTCGGCGCTGATCGATGACGACACCCGAGGACTGGCTGCTGGCCAATTCCGAGGCGACGACCATCTGCCCCAGTGCTTTGTTCCAGACCTTGCGATAAATCCGATTCATCGATGCGGCTCCTGATTAGGCTGGTTTTAGGCAAAGCGACGCCAACGCCGGACCGCGTGGTCCAACGTCCCCTGGGGGCGTTTTTTCGCTTGATTTACTGCGTTGTGCGCAATGGCTGGCAGATACCTACAGCGTGCACGCCATCCATGCGCTTACTGCGGAACTGAACGCTGTCGAAATGAGCATGCAGTGTTAACGTACAGTTTGAACAACGTCAAGACTTTGACATCGAAATTCATATGACCGCGAATTGCGTCACAGAAACGACGTGTTATTGCGTGATTTTGTTAGAGGTATGTGAGCAATCGCCATAACGCGTTTTCACGCTGTAACGCGATGTAACTCCTTGCTGTCGATCAGTTTGTCGGCCATGCAAAAGAAAACCGCCGGACAGGCCGGCGGTTTCTTCACGCGATTTTCACCGCATCGCATTCGATGCGGTGCGCAGTATCAGCCGCACCATACTCTTGCGTTGCGGAACATCCGCAGCCACGGCGAATCGCCGTTCCAGTCGTCCGGATGCCAGCTGTGGTTGATCGCACGCGGGGTGCGTTCCGGATGCGGCATCATGATCGTGGTGCGGCCATCGGTGGTGGTCAGGCCGGTGATGCCGTCGGGCGAGCCGTTCGGATTCAGCGGGTACTGGGTGGCCACGTTGCCATCGCCATCGATGTAACGCAGCGACACGCGCGCCGCGGCCTGATCGACCGCAGTGGCGAAGACGGCCTGGCCCTCGCCGTGCGCCACCGCGACCGGCAGGCGCGAGCCGGCCATGCCACGCAGCAGGATCGATGGCGATTCCACCACTTCCAGCAACGCGGTGCGCGCTTCGAACTGCTCGCTGCGGTTGCGGCGGAACTGCGGCCAGTGTTCGGCACCGGGAATGATGTCCTTGAGCTGGCTCATCATCTGGCAGCCGTTGCACACACCCAGCGCGAAGCTGTCCTCGCGGGCGAAGAACGCCGCGAAGGCATCGCGCAGCGCACTGCGCTCCAGTACCGAGGTGGCCCAGCCGCGGCCGGCACCGAGCACATCGCCGTAGCTGAAGCCGCCACAGGCCACCAGGCCGGTGAAGTCGGACAGCGCGACGCGGCCTTCGATCAGGTCGCTCATATGCACATCGAACGAACTGAAGCCGGCACGTTCGAAGACGTTCGCCATTTCGATCTGGCCATTGACGCCCTGCTCGCGCAGCACCGCCACGCGCGGACGCGCGCCGGTGTTGATGAAGGGCATCGCCACGTCTTCATTGATGTCGAAGGTCAGCTTGGGCTTCAGGCCCGGCGCGTTGAAGTTGCGCGCGATCGCACGCTCCTGGTCGGCGTTGTCCGGGTTGTCGCGCAGCTTCTGCATCGCGTGGGTGACCGACCACCAGGCATCGAACAGCGCTTCCCAGCGCCACTCGACCAGGCTGTCGCCCTGCAGCGAGACGCGCACCACCGGGGCGGTGGTCGGGCGCGCGATGCGCTGCGCGCATTCGGTCAGGGCATGACGCTCGACCAGATCGGCGAACGCCGCGCGGTCTTCCTTGGCGATCTGCACCACCGCACCCAGCTCTTCATTGAACAGGCTGCGGAACGGATCATCACCCCAGGCATCCAGGGTGATGTCCAAGCCGAGACGCGACGCGAAGGCCATCTCGCACAGCGCGGCGAACGCGCCGCCATCGCTGCGGTCGTGATAGGCCAGCAGCAGGCCGGCCTGGCGCGCGTCGCGGATTAGTTCGAAGAAGGCACGCAGGCGCTGTGCATCATCCAGGTCCGGCACGGCACCGGCGAAGGCCGGCAGTGCGGAATGGTCGGCGTGCACCTGGGCCAGGATCGAGCCGCCCAGGCGCTGCTTGCCGGCGCCCAGGCCGATCAGCCACAGCTCGCTGTCGGCATCGCGGTCGAGCAGCGGGGTCAGCTGGCCGGTGGCATCGGCGACCGGCGCGAACGCGGAGATCACCAGCGACACCGGCGACACCGACTTGTGCGCCTGGCCGTCGGCCTGCCACTGCGCCTGCATGGACAGGGAGTCCTTGCCGACCGGAATGCTCAGGTCCAGCTGCGGGCACAGTTCCATACCGACCGCACGCACCGCGTCATACAGCAGTGCGTCTTCGCCGTGGTGACCGGCCGCGGCCATCCAGTTGGCCGACAGCTTCACCGTTTCCAGCGCATCGACCGGGGCCGCGCACAGGTTGGTGATCGCTTCACCGACCGCCATGCGCG
This sequence comes from Stenotrophomonas sp. JAI102, assembly GCF_013409105.1. Lineage (NCBI taxonomy): Bacteria > Pseudomonadati > Pseudomonadota > Gammaproteobacteria > Lysobacterales > Lysobacteraceae > Stenotrophomonas > Stenotrophomonas sp. JAI102. Next base: position 7,654 of record NZ_JACCCI010000004.1, on the reverse strand, counting down.
CCGAGGCGGCCGCATCCAGCAGGGCCAGCGGGGTGCGCTCGCCGATCGCCATCGCTTCACCGGCCACGGTATCGAAACCGGCCAGGGTGATCGCGACGTTGGCCAGCGGCAGCTGCCACGGGCCGATCATCTGTTCGCGTGCGGTCAGGCCACCGACGCTGCGGTCACCGATGGTGACCAGGAAGTTCTTCGAGGCCACCGACGGATGCGCCAGCACGCGCAGACCTGCCTCGTGCAGGTCCAGCCCGGCGGTCTTCAGCGCCGGCCAGCGCGGTGCAGCCGGGTGCACGGTGTCGCGGTGCATCTTCGGCGCCTTGCCGAACAGCACGTCCATCGGCAGATCGATCGGGGCATCGGCCGGGGTGTTGCCCACGGTCGCGCCATAGGCCACGACCAGACGCTCTTCGGCGGTCGCGACACCGACCGCGGCGAACGGGCAACGCTCGCGCGCGCACAGCGCGGCGAACTCGGCCAGGCGCGCCTGCGGCACGCCGAGCACGTAACGTTCCTGCGATTCGTTGCACCACAGCTGCATCGGCGACAGCGACGGGTCATCGGCGGGCACCTTGCCCAGATCGATCACGCCACCCACGCCGGAGTCGTGCAGCAACTCGGGAATCGCGTTGGACAGGCCACCGGCGCCGACGTCATGGAACCAGCGGATCGGGTTGTCCAGGCCGAGCGCGACGCAGCGGTCGATCACTTCCTGGCAGCGACGCTCCATTTCCGGGTTGTCGCGCTGGACACTGGCGAAATCGAGGTCCTCGGCGCTTTCACCGGAGGCCACCGAGCTGGCCGCACCCCCGCCGAGGCCGATCAGCATCGCAGGACCGCCGAGCACGATCACCGCATCGCCGGGCTGCAGGCGCAGCTTCTCGACCTGGTTCTGGTCGATCGCGCCCAGGCCACCGGCCAGCATGATCGGCTTGTCGTAGGCGCGGGTCAGGCCCTCGCCCTCGGGCAGTTCGAAGCTGCGGAAGTAGCCGAGCAGGTTCGGGCGGCCGAACTCATTGTTGAACGCAGCGCCGCCGAGCGGGCCGTCCAGCATGATGTCCAGCGCCGGGGCCATGCGCGGGTTGAGCGCGCGCGGCGCTTCCCACGGCTGCGGCAGGGTCGGGATGCGCAGGTGCGAGACCGAGAAACCGGTCAGGCCGGCCTTGGGCTTGCCGCCGCGGCCGGTCGCGCCTTCGTCGCGGATCTCACCGCCCGCGCCCGTGGCCGCACCCGGGAACGGGGCGATCGCGGTCGGGTGGTTGTGCGTCTCGACCTTGATGCAGAACGCCGAATCCACCACGGCCTCGCTGCGGTACTGGCCGGTGGCCGGGTCCGGGCGATAGCGGGCGGCCGGGAAGCCGGCGACCACCGCGGCGTTGTCGCTGTAAGCGCTCAACGTGTGCTGCGGGGTCTGCTGGTGGGTGTTCTTGATCATCCGGAACAGCGAGTGCGACTGGTCGGCGCCGTCGATGGTCCAGCTGGCATTGAATATCTTGTGGCGGCAGTGCTCGGAGTTGGCCTGCGCGAACATCATCAGTTCCACGTCCGACGGCTTGCGGCCCAGGTCGCCGAAGCGCTGGCGCAGGTAGTCGATCTCGTCCTGGGCCATGGCCAGGCCGAGGCGGCTGTTGGCCGCTTCCAGGTCATCCAGTGCGATCCGCTCCAGCTCGCCACGCGCCGGAGCGCTGAACAGCGCCTGGGCTTGGGCGGTCTCGGCCAGCACGGACTGGGTCATCGGGTCGTGCAGCGCGCGGATCACCGCTTCCTGTGCGGCCGCATCGGCCGGCCAGCCGGCCAGGTCGATGCGCAGGCCACGTTCGACCCGGCGGATCGGCTGCCCGGCACCGCGGACCAGCTCGGTCGCCTTGCTCGACCACGGGGACAGCGTGCCCAACCGCGGCACCACGAAGCGCGACACCGCCCCGTCCTCACGCCCGGCCAGCGCCGGCTGGGCTTCCAGGATCCGGCTCAGGATCGCCGGGTCCGGGGCCGCATCGCCCTCGGTCTGGATGAAGTAGACATGCCAGGCACCGGTGATGCGCAGATCGGCGGCCAGGGACTGCAGGCGGGATTCAAGACGTTCGCGGCGGAACGGCGAAAGGGCGGATGCGCCCTCGAGGACCATCATGTCCGGGGAACCGTGGTTGGGAACGGGGCCCACTATTGTACCCAAGTCGGCCGCCGCGGCCCGGCCCCGCGGATCGACCGGCCAGGGCCGGGGCCAAGCTCGTTCACACCAGAACCATGCACTGGTTCACGGATTGCACCCGGATTACATGACAACGTTATCACCACCTGGCCTGCGGCCAGGTGCCGTCCGTCCCCCATGTCGTTGCCGGCCTCTCTCACCGGCGTCCGGAACTGCTGCACGCATGCCGCCATCCCGGCGGCATGCGCCCACCTGATCGGAGACCGACCATGCCAGACCCGATTGCGCGCCGTGCAGTGACATCGTTTTCCTCTCCCGCCCCCGGCTTCCGCCGACGGCGCTGGCTGCTCGCCCTGGCCTTGGCCGCGGCCGCCGGCACGCCCACGCTGGTGCAGGCGGCGAACTGTACCGGGGCCCCTGAATGGAACGGGGCGGCCATCTATCTGGCCGGCCAGACCCTGCAGAAGGGGGGCGTGCTGTACCGCGCCAACCAGGACATCTGGAACGCCCCGCCGGATCACCCGGCCGGGGCGCCCTACTACACCAATCTCGGCGCCTGCGATGGCAGCGGCAGCAACCAGCCGCCGAGCGTCGCGCTGACCTCGCCGGCCGCCGGGGCCAGCTTCAGCGCCGGCAGCAGCATCACGGTCAGCGCCAATGCCAGCGATACCGACGGCAGCATCAGCAAGGTCGAGTTCTTCCGCGGCGGCACCTCGCTGGGCATCGACACCAGCGCGCCCTACAGCGTGGTCTGGAGCAACGCCGCGGCCGGCAGCCACACCTTCAAGGCGGTGGCCACCGACAACAACAACGCGGTGACGTCCTCGGCCACGGTCAATGTGACCGTCACCGCCGCCAGCAACGACACCACGCCACCCAGCGTCCCGGGCGGACTGGCTTCTCCGTCCAAGACCGCGACGACGGTGAACCTGGCCTGGAACGCGGCCACCGACAACAGCGGCGGCAGCGGCGTGGCCGGCTACGACGTGTACCGCAACGGCAGCCTGGTCGGCTCGCCCGGCGCGACCCAGTACACCGATGGCGGACTCAGCGCGAGCACGGCCTACACCTACACCGTGCGGGCACGCGACAATGCGGGCAATGCTTCGGCGCAGAGCGGTTCGATCAGCGTGACCACGGCCGCCGGCGGTGGTGGTGGCGGCACCAAGCGGGTGATCGGCTACTTCACCCAGTGGGGCATCTATGGCCGCAACTACCAGGTCAAGAACATCGACACCAGTGGATCGGCGGCGAAACTGACCCACATCAACTACGCCTTCGGCAACGTGCGCAACAACCGCTGCGAAGTGGGCGTGACCCAGGCCTCCGATCCGAACACCGGCGTGGGCGGCGATGCGTATGCGGACTACGGCAAGTCGTTCGCCGCCGGGGCCAGCGTAAGCGGCGTCGGCGATACCTGGGACCAGCCGCTGCGCGGCAACTGGAACCAGCTCAAGCAGCTCAAGGCCAAGCACCCGAACATCAAAGTGCTGATCTCGCTCGGTGGCTGGACCTGGTCGCGCGGGTTCTCCAGCGCGGCGCAGCCGGCCAACCGGCAGGCGTTCGTGGCCTCGTGCATCGATGCCTACATCAAGGGCAACCTGCCGGTCGCCGATGGTGCGGGCGGCGCGGGCGCGGCGCTTGGGGTATTCGATGGCATCGACATCGACTGGGAGTACCCGGTCGCCTGCGGGCTCAGCTGCGGCACGCCGGCCGACAACGCCAACTTCACCGCGCTGCTGGCCGAGTTCCGCCGCCAGCTCGATGCGGTGCGGCCCGGCCTGCTGCTGACGGTGGCCGTGGGCGCAGGCGTGGACAAGATCCGCGTGACCGATCCTGCCAGCTACCACCCGTACCTGGATTTCATCAACGTGATGACTTACGACTTCCACGGCGCGTGGGATCCGCAGACCAACCATCACTCGGCCCTGTTCGATTCACCGGCCGATCCCTCCACCGGCGACCAGAAGTTCTACAACAGCAACGATGCGATGGAGGCTTTCCTCAGCCGCGGGGTGCCGGCCAGCAAGTTGAACCTGGGCATCGGCTACTACGGCCGCGGCTGGACCGGTGTGGCCGCCGGCAACAATGGGCTCTACAGGAGCGCCAGCGGCGCGGCACCGGGCACGTACGAGGCCGGTATCGAAGACTGGAAGGTGCTCAAGACCCTCAACTGGCCGGTCTACACCGACAGCGTCGCCAAGGCCACGTGGATCTCCAACGGCACCACCTTCTGGAGTGTGGACACGCCGGCCATGGTCACCGAGAAGATGGGCTACGTGAAAACGCAGGGCCTGGGCGGTGCGTTCTTCTGGGAGTTCAGCGGCGATGATGCGCAGGGCACGCTGACCAAGGCGATCAGTGATGGCTTGAAGTAACACCGCAGCGCGGGACGCTGCGCGGCTGATCGAGCAGGGCGCGTCCCGGCTGATCGAGCGGGCACCACCCGCCCAGGGAAGAACACGCCCCGGCCTCGCCGGGGCGTGTTGTTTCAGCGGCTACCGCCTGCCGAGACGCGCTCCAGCGCCGCCTTGAGCTGGGCCGGCGGCAGGTAGCCACCGAGCTGGGTACCGTCGGCGGCGAAGATCGCCGGGGTACCGTTGACGCCCATCTGCTGGCCGAGCTTGTACTGCATCGCCACCGGGTTGGTGCAGTTCTTCGGGGTGACGGCCTTGCCGGTCTTGGCCGCGGTCAGGGCCTGCTTGCGGTCGGCCGCGCACCAGACCGAGATCATGTCGGTGTAGTCCTGGCTGCCCAGGCCCATGCGCGGGAACGCCAGGTATTCCACGGTGATGCCGTTGCGGTTGAGCTCGGCGATGTCCTGGTGCAGCTTGCGGCAGTACCCGCACTCGATGTCGGTGAAGACGCTGACGGTGTATTTGGCGTTCGGCGCGGCGAACACGATGCGCTCGTTGGTGGGCACGCCGTCGAGCAGCTTGCGCCGGTAGGTGAGCAGGCCCTGGCTGCTGACCGGCCCCTTGTTCTGGATGTCATACGGCTGGGACTGCATCAGGTAGCGGCCGTCATCGGAGACGTACAGCACCTGGCCGCCGACCAGCACTTCACGGAACCCGGCAAACGGCGCCGCACCGATGAAATCGGGCTTGAAGGTCGGGTCCAGCTGCTGGAGCGCGGTGCGCACGCGCTGGTCGGCATCGCCGGCAGCGGCCGGAGCAGCGGCCGTGGTCTTGGCCGCCGGAGCGGACGGTTGCTGCGCGCAGGCAGTCAGGCTGAGCGCGCCGAAGAGCGCCGCAATGGCAACACGGAGCATCGAGCATTCCGGTGTAAGGAGTCAGACTGGATTCTCGCACAGCTGCCTGCCCCCGCAGCTGGACCGCAGTGGAACGGCGGCGCGCGCCCCGGTCCGGCGTGGTATCAGCCGCGCGGGTGGTGCTTGGCGTGCAGTTTCTGCAGGTGCTCGCGCGCGACCAGCGTGTAGATCTGGGTGGTGGACAGGGAACTGTGGCCCAGCAGCATCTGCAGGGCCCGCAGATCGGCGCCCCGGTTGAGCAGGTGCGTGGCGAAGCTGTGGCGCAGGCCGTGCGGGCTGATCCGCGCCGGGTCGATCCCGGCCAGCACCGCATATTTCTTCACCAGGCCCCAGAACTGCTGGCGGCTGACCGGATGCAGGGAGGGCTCCAGGAACATCGGCACGGCGCCGTCCTGCGGGGTGGGCACGTTGCGTTTGCCGGTTAGCCGGGGGCGCGATTCGGCCAGGTAGCGTTCGAGCCAGTGCTGGGATTCTTCGCCGAGCGGGACCAGGCGTTCCTTGCTGCCCTTGCCGGTGACGCGCAGCACGCCCTGGCGCAGATTGACGGCATTGGCCGGCAGGTTGACCAGCTCACTGACGCGCAGGCCGGCGGCATACATGAGCTCGAGCATGGCGCGGTCGCGCAGGCCGAGCGGCGTGTCGATGTCGGGGCTGGCCAACAGCGCGTCGATCTGGCTTTCGGCGAGCGCCTTGGGCAGCAGGCGGGGCAGCTTGGGCGGATCGAGCAGCGCGCTGGGGTCATCGCTGCGTTCGCCGCGGCGGACGGCATCGGCGAAGAACGCCCGCAGCGCGGAGAGCAGGCGGGCGTTGCTGCGCGGCGACCAGCCATGACGGGAGCGCCAGGCGAGATAATCGAACAGCCCGGCGCGGTCGAGGCCGGCCAGGCCCCCTGCGGCGCCATCGCGCCAGCGCGCGAGGCCTTCCAGGTCGCGGCGATAGCTGTCCAGGCTGGCGCGGGCGAGACCGTGTTCGGCCCAGGCGGTGTCGAGGAAGCGCTGGATGCGGACGTTGTCGTCGTCGCGCAGCTCGGGCAGGTGCTGCACGAGCTGGCGGCGCAGTGCGGGGGTGGTGGCGTCGGACATGCGGACAGCATACGGAGCGGAATGATCGGGGGCCATCGAACGTGGGCGGCGGGCCGGGTATGCTCCGGGACATGACCGATGCCCCGCTGTCGTCCACTGCCGCTGACCGTCCTGCGTCGTTGCTGCTGTGGCGCTTGCTGTCGCTCCTGTACGACCTCTTCCCGGCGCTGGCGCTGTGGATGCTGCTGGGTGCGCTGTTCGTGGCGGTCTATACGTTGAGCGGCCACGCGGAGCGCGAGAACATCGCGCCGTTCAGTGCGTGGCAGTGGGCGCTGTGGGCCTGCTGCTGGGGAGTGACGGGGGTGTACGCGACGATGAGTTGGCGTCGCGGTGGGCAGACGCTGGGGATGCGGCCGTGGCGGTTGCAGGTGGTGGCGCTGGACGGCACGGTGCCGACGCGCAGGCAGTTGTGGCTGCGGTATGCGGTGGGCTCGCTGTCGGTGTTGGCGGCCGGCCTGGGGTTCTGGTGGGCGCTGGTGGATCGGCAGCGCCTGAGCTGGCATGACCGGGCCAGCGGGACGCGGGTTGTCCGGTTGCCTAAGCGCTGACGCTTTGACGCTTTGAAGCTCTGATGCCTTACAGAACAACGCGAATAGCAGCGTTTCCACTTTCCGTGCGTTTGCGGAGAGGCGCAACCCATTTCTGGGCCCGCCGCAAGTACGTCCATGTAGGCTCGTAGTGCGCCATCCATGGCGCACTACGGCCCTGAAATGGGCTGCGCCTCTCCGCATTGACAGATTGCGAAGTGCGGTTGGTGAAAGCGGGTTTTTTGCGTGGCTGACGTTTTGCACTGAATACCGGCTCTCGCGATCGAGACGCCTTAAGAAGCGCAATCTTCATCGCGAAGTCGAACCTTCGCTTAGTCGCTTAGTCGCTCAGTCGCTCAGTCGCTCAGTCGCTCAGTCGCTCAGTCGCCAAGATTCAACACGAACAGCTGCACTGAGCCAACCCATCAGAACGGTGGAGCCGGGCCATGCCCGGCTGCTCTCCCTCCCCCACCAGCACACTGTCGGAGGCGCGGCGGGATTGCCAGGCCGGGACCGTGTGCTGCCATGGATGGCAGCACACGAGCCTTATCTGTTCGGAATCTGGCAGCTTAGGTGCCGAGAGCCGGCGTGGGCCGCCGTACGAGCCTGGATCTGAGCGATCGCCATGTAG
>NZ_JACCCI010000003.1:70441-425435 GCF_013409105.1 Stenotrophomonas sp. JAI102 | reverse complement strand
CGATGCCGCTTCGTCGTTTGCCCCGAGAGGCTTTCGTCGTTGCGAGCCGCCTATTATGTCAGGCTTTTCGTTTCCGTCAACACCTTCTTTCGAAGCTTGTTGCCGTCGCTGCGGGTGGGTGTTCACCGGGGTGAAGACCGCGTCGCAGCGAGGGAGCGAATACTAAAGACTTCTGGAAATTCGTCAAGCGTTTTCGTCGATCTTTTTCATCAACCCGTCATCCCTACGTGCTGCTCATCAACAAGCGCGGCAGCACGCGCGTTGCGCGTGCTGCCGCTGGCTTGCTAACAATGCATCTCTTGTCATCAGGAATGCATGCGATGTCTGCGGTCGGCAAACGTTCGTTGTGGCGCGATCTCTCTCTGCCAGCGGTCATGGCAGGCTTCATTACGGTATTGGTGGGCTTCGCCAGTTCGGCGGTGATCGTGTTCCAGGCCGCACGTGCGGTGGGCGCCGATCAGGCGCAGATCGCCTCATGGATGTGGGCGTTGGGCCTTGGCATGGGCGTGACGTGCATTGGTCTGTCACTGCGTTATCGGATGCCCGTCGTCACCGCATGGTCGACGCCGGGTGCTGCCATGCTCGTGGTGGGTGCGAGCGCCGTCGGCTACAGCGATGCGATCGGTGCCTTCGTCCTTGCCGCGGTGCTGGGGATGCTGGCCGGCTTCTCGGGAATCTTCGCGAAGGTGATGAAGCGTGTACCGATGGCGTTGGCCGCCGGCATGCTCGCCGGTGTGCTGCTGCGCTTTGGACTGGATGTATTCGTCTCCATGGGCACCCAGCTCGGGATGGCGCTGGCGATGTTCACCACCTGGCTGGTTGGACGACGGCTGTTTCCGCGCTATGCGGTGATCGCCACCCTGCTGGTAGGCGTGATGGTCGCGGCCGGCCAGGGCCTGCTGCATATGCAGGACGTACGGCTGGAACTGGCCACGCCGGTGTTCACCTGGCCGACGCTGTCGTGGTCGGCAGTGTTCGGCATCGCCCTGCCCCTGTTCGTGGTCACCATGGCCTCGCAGAACATCCCGGGCGTGGCGGTGATCCGCGCCTCCGGCTACGACACGCCGGTGTCGCCGGTGATCGGCTGGATCGGGGTGGTCAATACGCTGCTCGCCCCCTTTGGCGCCTTTGGGCTGAACCTGGCGGCGATCACCGCGGCGATCTGCATGGGGCGCGAGGCACATGAGGATCCGGCGCGGCGTTACACCGCAGCGGTGGCCGCGGGCGCCTTCTATATCGTGGTCGGGCTGTTCGGGGCGACGGTGGCGGCCGTGTTCGCCGCCTTCCCCAAGGAACTGGTGGCCTGCGTGGCCGGCATCGCGCTGTTCGGCACCATCGCCAACAGCCTGGCGATGGCGCTGCGTGAGGAGGCCGATCGGGAGGCGGCGCTGGTGACCTTCCTGGTCACCGCCTCGGGCCTGTCGCTGGCCGGGATCGGCTCGGCGTTCTGGGGGCTGGTGGCCGGTGGCATCTGCCTGGTGGCGCTGCGACCGCGGCCTGCCTGATGCGGCCGGAGCAGCGCGCGACGGACGCCCTGCCCCGTCCATGACTTACTGGAGCGGCAGCACCCGGAAGGTCTGGGTCAGGGTGTGGCTGGCACCCGCCGCCAGGGTCACCACGTCCGGACCGGCGTTGGCCGCCTCCAGACACACATAGTTGCGCCAGCCTGCCCCGACATCGGCCATCCTGCTGGCGCCGGCCTCGCCCGGGTTCCACGCGACCAGCGAGCGGCTGCCGGTGGTGATGATCTCGATGCGCCGCTTCAGGCCCGGGTCCTTGAGCAGGTAGCGGCCGCCGGCCTGCGTATAGATGCGGTCGCTGCGGCCGGGATCGCGCGGGTCGCGCAGGCTCCACTCGCCCTGCTGCCGGCGCGGCGCGGCATAGTTCTCGAACTTGTCCAGATAGGACAGGCCATCCAGACCCTCGACGCTGACCTGCATCGCGTCGCTGACATGGAAGTAGTTGTGCAGGGCCTGGGTGAAGGCGACCGGCTGCCGGCCGGTGTTCTCGGTGATCAGGCGCTGTTCCAGGGTGCGGCCGATCCGCAGTTCCATGCGCAGGCGCAGGTCCAGGTTTTCCAGCACCGGCGGGGCCAGGGTCAGCAGCATCGTGCCGTCAGCCTCGCGGCGTGCCTGCTGCAGGGTCCACGGCACGTTGCGGACGAAACCGTGCGAGGGCACGTCATTGCCCTGCCCCTGGCGGCCGAAGTAGGGCCAGCACACGGGGGTGCCGCCGCGGATCGGCGTCGGCAGCGGCTGGGCGCTCGGCGAGAGCCACATCACGTCCTGCCCGCCCTTGGGCACATAGGACAGCAGCTGGCCGCCGAACACGCTGATCGCGGCGGTGGCGAACGGGGTCTCGACCGTCCACGCGGGAAAACCCTGCACATCGGCCAGGCTCAGGCCGGGCACCTTGGGCAGGGCAGCGCGCGGCGCGGCCGGCGACTGGACGTACTGGGCGTGGTTGGGCGGCAGGGTGAACACGGTGGATGCGGGCATGGTCGGCGTTGAAGAAGGAGGAGCACCGCGCAGGGCGGTAAGGATGCGCTGGCCGGCACGGCCATCCGCAGGGGTCCAGCCCAGCCGCTGTTGCTCGGCCTGGATGGCGCGGCGGGTCGCGGTGCCGATCATGCCGTCCGCAGTACCGATATCGTGGCCGCGGGCCAGCAGCAGGGTCTGCAGCTCGCGGCGTTCGGTCCGGCCGATGCCGGGATCGTCGGTTGGCCAGCCCGCGACGATACCCGTTCCACCGCGCAGGCGGTCGGCCAGCGTCGCGATGGCCAGGGCGTAGCTCTCGGCGGCGTTGTAGGCGTAGATCGCGTCGTAGTTGCGGAACACCAGCCAGGCCGGGCCCTTGGCACCGGTGGGGAGCAGCAATGCCGCATTGCTGTCGGCCGGGAGCCCGGTAGGCGCCAAGGCACCCCCGGCGATCGGCACGATGCCCAGCGCGCGCCAGTCGGCCAGCGGCTTGCGCTGGGTGCGACCGGCCAGGCCGGCGTTGAAGCCGGCCGGAATCTTCACCTCGACGCCCCACGGCTGCCCGGTGCGCCAGCCGGCCTTCTTGAGGTAATTGGCCGTAGACGCCAGGGCATCGGGAATGGACGCGACCAGATCACGACGACCATCACCATCGCCGTCCACCGCGATGCGCGCATAGGTGGAGGGCATGAACTGGGTGTGGCCGAACGCGCCGGCCCACGAGCCGGTCAGGCCTTCGGCACGCAGGTCGCCGGCGTCGATCAGCTTGAGCAGGGCCAGCAGTTCGCCCCGGAAGAAGGGCTGGCGGCGACCCTCGCAGGACAGTGTGGCCAGTGACTGCAGCAGCGGGCGCTTGCCGAACACGCGGCCGTAATCGCTCTCCACCCCCCAGACCGCCACGATCGTGGCCGGATCGACGCCGTACTCGGCCGATACCCGTGCCAGCAGGTCACGGTGCTCGGCCAGGCGGGCGCGCCCATCCGCCACGCGCTGGCTATCCACCAGGGCGGCCAGGTAATCCCACAACGGGGTGGTGAACTCGGGCTGCGCATCAAGCAGCGGCAGCACGCTGGGATCCGGGGTCAGCCCGGCGGTGAGCACGTCGAAGCGCTCGCCCGTAATGCCCTGCTTGCCGGCCTGCGCCTTGAGCGTGCCCAGGCACGTAGAGAAAGCAACCGGCGCAGCGATCGCGAGCGACGGTGCGCCGAGACACAGCCCGGCCATCAACAGGAGCGGCCATCGCATTGGCGGGAATCCTTGCAGCCAGTGGACCTGCATCATAGCGGCAATGCCGCGCCGATCAGGCCGGCTGCAGCAGGCGCAGGCCGAAGGCGGGATGGATGGCGTTCCAGTGCGCCGTCACCTGCAGACCGGCGTCGGCGGCCATCCGGGCGAACACCGCGTCGGTGTACTTGTGGCTGTACTCGACGGTCATCGCTTCACCTTCGGCGAAATCGAAGCTCTGCCCATCCACGTGCACGCGCTGGTCGCGCTGGCTGACCAGTTCGGTTTCGATGCGCAGGCGCGGCACGCTGTAGCGGGCGCGATGGCGGAAGCCGTCCAGATCGAAGTCACTGCCGATGTCGCGATTGAGACGACGCAGCAGATTGAGGGTGAAGTCGGCGGTCACCCCCGCGGCGTCGTTGTACGCGGCCTCGATCAACGCCGCATCCTTGTGCAGGTCGATGCCGATCAGGGCCATCCCCTCCGGGCCCATGGTCTGGCGCATCGCCTTCAACAGCGCGACCGCCTCGTCATGGGCGAAGTTGCCCAGGGTCGAGCCGGGGAAGAACACCAGGCGACGGGCCGGTTCGCGCTGTGGTGACGGCAGCCGCACCGGCTGGGTGAAGTCGGCGCAGACCGGCAGCATCTCGATGTCCGGCAGCGACGCGGCCAGCCGGCTGATGCTGTCCAGCAGCGCGGCGCGGGAGATTTCGATCGGTGTGTAGGCAACCGGATCGCGCAGCGCGTGCAGCAGCAGTTCGGTCTTACGCCCACTGCCGCTGCCCAGTTCGACCACATGCAGGTGCGGGCCGACCACCTTGGCGATATCCCGCGCGCAGTCCTGCAGCAGTTGCAGCTCGGTGCGGGTCGGGTAGTACTCCGGCTGCCGGGTGATCTGCTCGAACAGCGCCGAGCCGTGGGCATCGTAGAAGTACTTGGACGGCAGCTGGCGCGGCGAGGCCGAGAGTCCGCGCAGGATGTCGGCGGTGATCTGGTCGCGATCCGGCTGCAGATCGGTCAGTGCGTCGAGCGCATCCCGGACCGAACTCATGCGGCGTCCCGTGCAAGGCGCAGGCCGGCGAACTGCCACCGGGCCGACGGGGCGAAGAAATTGCGGTAGCTGGCGCGCAGGTGATCCGCCGGCGTCACGCAGCTGCCGCCTCGCAGCACCCACTGCCCGCACATGAACTTGCCGTTGTACTCGCCCAGGTTGCCCGGGAAAGTGCGGAAGCCCGGATACGGCCCGTAAGCGCTGCTGGTCCATTCCCAGACATCGCCGAACAGCTGGAGCATGTCCCCATCTTCCTCCGCGCCGCCGGGGTGCAGCTGATCGGTCTCGACAAAGCGCCCCCGCAGCGGACGGCCCGCGGTCGCTGCTTCCCACTCGAACTCGGTGGGCAGGCGGGCGTCCTGCCAGCGCGCATACGCGTCGGCTTCGAAATAGCTGAGATGGCAGACCGGTGCGTGCGGATCGAGCGCGCGCCAGCCTCCGAGGGTGAACTCGCGCTCCAGTGCGTCGTCCCAGTACAGCGGATGCTGCCAGTGCTGGTCCTGGCACAGCGTCCAGCCCTCGCTCATCCACCAGCGCGGCTCGCGGTAACCGCCGGCCTGCACGAACTGGCGGTACTCGTCGTTGCTGACCGGGCGGTTGGCCAGCGCATGGGCGGGGACCAGGGCACGGTGCACCGGCGATTCGTTGTCATAGGCGAACGTGGGCTGGGTCGGCCAGACCGGTGCGCCGATCTCCACGATCTGCTCGGGACTGCTGAGCCACTGCAGCGGCAGCGCACGCGCCGGCGTCGCCACGAGGTCATCGCGGTAGGCGGGCTGCAGCGGGTTGGACCAGAACGCGTGCTTGATGTCGGTCAACAGCAGTTCCTGGTGCTGCTGCTCATGGTGCAGGCCGAGCAGCAACTGCTGCTGGGCCTGCCCGCTCAACGTGCCGGCCTGCAGTGCGGCAATCACGCGCTGGTCGATCTCGGCGCGGAAGCGCAGCACCTCGTCCAGCGTCGGCCGCGAGAGCAGCCCGCGCTGGGGACGCGCATGCGCCGGACCGATGCTCTGGTAGTAGCTGTTGAACAGGTAATGCCAGTCCGCATCGATCGGCACGTAGCCGGGCCGGGTCGCCAGCACGAAGCGCTCGAAGAACCAGGTGGTATGGGCCAGGTGCCATTTCGCCGGGCTGGCGTCGGGCATGCTCTGCACCATGGCATCTTCGGCGCTGAGCGGCGCGGCCAGCGCGACCGTGCGGGCGCGCACGCCGGCATAGCGGGCGGCCAGCGACGACGGCGGGGCGGCAGTGAGGGGCGGTGCGGCAGCGACGGCGGTATTCATCCCGATCAGGATCGACCAGCCGGGGTGAGTGCCACGTCATGGCACGGCATCGGTACGGTGACAGCGCTCAAGTTGAATACGCGCGGGCCGCTATCGGGGGAGACCCATTGCCTGTGTTGTCCGGTTTGCACGCTGCAGCCACGGCGCGCCGGCCCACCACGTGGACCCCTTCTTGCGGACGCATCTGCTACGCCAGCCCAGCCACTATCTGTTCGTGCTGCCTGCCGTGCTGGTGGCCGTGGGGCTGTGGGGCGCTACGCCGGCGGCCGAGGTCGGCAATCCCGTACACCGCCTGCTGCCGCTGGTGCTGGCCTGCCTAGGCATCGGCCTGGGACTGATCTACGCCCGCGTGCGGGCCGTGTGCCTGATGCTGGCGATCGCGCTGGCCTTCGCCGTGCTGCACGGCGTGGTCGGCACCTTCCTGCGCGAGGGCACGATCTCGGCGCTGACCCCGCTGATCTTCCATGCGGTGTCCTGGTGGCTTCCGCTGCTGTTCCTGCTGCACGGGCTGTGGCCCGAGCGCGGGCGGCTGCGCCAGGACCTGCTGCTGCGCGGCGTGGTGAGTGGAACCGCGCTGGGGATTTTCCTGCTGCTGGCCGCACAAGGCCCCGACGGCATGCAGGCGCTGCTGTCAGACCGGCACCTGGCGTGGCTGCCCGGTGGTTGGAGCGCGCTGGCCCAGTTCCCGGCGCTGCTGTTCGTGGTGACCGCGGTGGCGCTGGCGGTGCAGGCCTGGCGCCGGCCGCGGCCCCTGCACACCGCCCTGCTGATCGCGCTGCTCTGTCTGTGGTGGATGCTGCCGCGGGTGTTCGTCTCGCCCGCGCTGTTGCCCGCGGTCAGCTGCATGGCCCTGCTGCTGGTCACCTCGGCGATGCTGCAGGAAGCCTTCCACATGGCCTACCGCGACGAACTGACCGGCCTCCCCGGGCGCCGGGCCTTGAACGAGTGCCTGCAGCGGGTCGGCACGACCTACACCATCGCCATGGTGGACGTGGACCATTTCAAGCGTTTCAACGATACCCACGGCCACGACGCCGGCGATGACGTGCTCAGGCTGGTGGCCGCACGCCTGGCCGACATCGGCGGCGGTGGCCGCGCGTTCCGTTATGGCGGCGAAGAATTCGCGCTGGTGTTCCTGGATCGGCCTGCCCCGGCCTGCGTAGCGGCGGTGGAGGAGATCCGCGCCCGGATCGAGGGCGGGCGCATGCACCTGCGCGACCGCGCCGCCCGCAGCCGCGATGATGCGGCGGGGCAGCTGCAGCGCGGACGCGGTGGCAGCGGCGAAGTGGTGCAGGTGACGGTGAGCATCGGCGTGGCCGACAGCCGTGTCGCCAACAGTCCGCAGGCGGTGATCAAGGCCGCCGACCAGGCCCTGTATGCGGCCAAGGACGCCGGCCGCAACTGCGTGCGCGCGCATGGGCAGCAGGGGACCGTGCCGGTGCGCACGGCCGCGCTCGCTCAGGGCACTGCGTCGAGATAGAACCAGCGGCCGTCTTCGCGGACGAAACGGCTGTGTTCGAGCATCTTCACCGCGCTGCCGCCGCCGACCTTGTAGCGGGCAAGGAAGCGGACCTGGGCATGGTCCGGATCGGACTGGGTGTGGGCCTGGATCGTCAGCCCCAGCCATTGGGTGCGCTGCCCGGGTGGTTCATCCAGCGACAGTTCGGCCGGGCGCGTGGACGGGTGCCAGCTGGCCAGCAGGTACTCAGCCAAGTGCCGTACGTAGGCGCTGTAGCGCGAACGCATCAGCGCTTCGGCATCCGGCGCGGGGGTGCCGGCATGGTAGAGGCCGCAGCAGGCGGCGTAGGCCAGTGGGCGGCCGCAGGGACAGAGATCGGAGGGGACGGTGGTCATGGGGGTATTGTCGCGCGATGGGCGGGCGTATGCTGGCGCGCCTTCTGCCGCGATGTGTTGCCGTGCTTGAGCTGGTTCCTCCTGAGTTGTTGTGGTTGGTGGCGATTTCCTTCATCGCCGGCCTCGTCGATGCCGCCGTGGGCGGCGGTGGGCTGGTGCAGTTGCCCGGGTTGTTCACGGTGTTGCCGCAGCACACGCCGGCGATGCTGTTCGGTACCAACAAGTTCAGTTCGATGTTCGGCACCGCGGCCGCGGCATTCCGCTATGCGCGCAATGTGCGCTTCCCGTGGCGGCCGGTGCTGTTCGCGGCGGGCACGGCCTTCGTGTTCTCGTTTGCCGGGGCCACAGCGGTCAGCCTGCTGCCCAAGGACGCGGTCCGCCCGCTGGTGCTGGTGCTGCTGGTGGCGATGCTCGGCTATACGCTGTGGAAGAAGGACTTCGGTGCCCTGCACCGCCCGCGCGAGATCGGCCGCAGGGAGCTGGTGACCGCGCTGGCGATCGGTGCGGTGATCGGGTTCTATGACGGCTTCTTCGGGCCGGGCACGGGCAGCTTCCTGATCTTCCTGTTCGTGCGCTTCTTCGGACTGGACTTCCTGCGTGCGTCGGCCGCCTCCAAGGTGGTGAACGTGGCCACCAACGTGGCGGCGATCTCGTTCTTCGTGCCGACCGGCAACATCCTGTGGCTGTTCGCGCTGCCCATGGCGGCGGCCAACATCATCGGCTCGGTGGTCGGCACGCGGATGGCGCTGCGCGGTGGCACGCCCTTCATCCGCAAGCTGTTCGTCGGCCTGGTGGTGGTGCTGATCGCCCGGATGGGCTGGGATACCTTCGCCGGTTAGTCGGACGGGCCAGCCCTGGGGCTGACCCGTCGATGGCTCAGCGTTTGGGCTTGGCCGGCTTCTTCGCGGCGGCCTTGGTGGCGGCCTTGGTGGCCGTCTTTTTTGCAGCTTTCTTTGCCGGCGCCTTGGCCGCGGCCACCTTCGGGCGCGATACCGGTGCCGGTGCCTCCACGGCGTCCACCTCGGCGTCGGCCTGCCCGGCGGGCGATCCGGCGATCACCTGGTCGGCAACCTCCTTCGGCGCATCGACCATGTCAGACGCCGCGATCGCCGCGGGTGCCGGTGCCGATACCGCGGCCGTCTCACCCGCGCGGGCCCGCTCCGGCAGCTTCAGGCGCCGGCCCTCGTCGTCGTACTCGATCAGCAGCACGCCGGAGTCGTGGCGACCACTGATTTCCACGAAGCAGGCCCCCCCGATGAAAGGCTCCAGCGTCATCACCGACTTCAGCGGGGTGGCCACGACCATCTGGAACCCGAAGTTGTCGAAGATGTTCATCGCCAGCGCGGTGAACTCGTTGTCGGCCTTGTCGAAGGCTTCATCGAGCACCACCGCCGCGTAGCTGGGCAGCTGGCCGTCGGCACCACCAAGCTGGTAGCGCAGCGCGGCGGCCAGGCAGGTGGTCGCCAGCTTCTGGCGCTGGCCGCCGGACTTGCCCGCACCGCTGCGGTAGATCTCGACCTGCTGGCGGGTGGCGGCATCCAGTTCGACGCCGACGAATTCCACGTGCAGGCGCACGTCCAGCACCAGCTCGCGCCAGCGCTTGTCCTCGCCTTCCTGCGAGCCGAGCTTGGCGACCAGCTCACGCAGCACCGCGAACTGCGCTTCGGCCAGTTCGCGCTGCTCGGTCTGCTGCTGGGACAGCACGTCGCGCAGGCGCTGATGGAAATCCAGTACCTCGGGCAGGCGGCGGTCGGTCAGTTCGATGGTCAGCAGGGTGCCGCGGTTGAACGGCACCTGCTCCAGCGAGGCATTGACCTCGTCCAGGCGTTGGGCGATCGACTTGCGCGCCTCGGCCGTGTGCCGCTGCAGGGCCAGCAGGTTGTTCTTGCTCTGGCTCTGCAGCAGATCGAAGAAGCGTGCTTCGTGCTGCGGCAGGCCATCGTTCTCCAGCCGCTGCAGGCGGGCCAGGAAATCCTCGGCGCTGGACAGGCTGACGGTGAAGTCGCCGCTGTCTTCCGGCCACGCCTGGCAGTAGCGGCGGAAGCAGCCGAGCAGCAGGTTCTCCAGGCGGTTGTGTTCGGCCTGGGAACCGCCGAGCTGTTCGTTGAGCGTGTTGCTGATCTGCCGGAAGTGGGCTTCCAGGTTCTCCAGGCTGAGCACGCCGAGCGCTTTGACGCGTTCATCCAGACCCTGCTGCTGCAGGGGCGTGACCACGCGCTTGGCCAACGGCGCGCACTGCTCGTGCAGGCGTTCCAGGCGTTCGTGCTCACGGCCGAGCTGGCCGCGCTCCACGCGCACGTCTTCATAGGTGCGCTTGGCCTGGGCCACATCGGCCCGGGTCTTCTCGATCTGTTCGCCCAGCCTGCGCAGATCGGCATTGCCTTCGCGCAGGTCGTGCAGGGCCTGGGCGATGTCGTCCAGGCGCTGCAGCGGTGCGGCCACATCGATCTCGTCCCAGCCCAGCGTGCACAGCTGATGGCAGGCCAGGCGGGCCTTGCCGTCCTGTTCGCGCTGCGCGCGCAGGCCGGCCACGTCGCTGTCGCAGGCGGCGATGCGCTGGGCCAGTTCGATCGCTTCGCGCTCGTACAGGTCCAGCTTGTCGCGGTTGTTGAAGCCGAGCAGCCAACGACGGCGATCGCTGATGTTGTGGCGATCGTCCTTCTCGAAGCGCTCGCCCGGGTGCTTGACCTGGCCTTCCTTGGTGATGCCGCGGTCGGTGTCGCGCAGATGACGTGCATCCACGCATTCGTAGTCGAAGCGCTTGCCCAGCTCGCGGCGCAGCCAGCCGGCATAGCCGTGCTCGCGCAGCTCCAGCTTGTGCAGCAGCGAACGCGCGCCCGGCTCACGGCCGTGCAGCGCATCGTCGTTGCGGCGCACCCGGTAATACACCAGGCGGGTACCAAGGTGGGTCTGGTTGATCCACTCCGAAACCTGGGCGTGGTGGCGCTCATCGACCAGCAGCGACTGCGCGAAGCCGTGCAGCACGCGCTCGATGGCGCCCTGCCATGCGGCGTCTTCGTCGCGGACCTGCAGCAGTTCGCCCACGAACGGCAGCGCCGCCTCGGGAATGCCGGTATCGCTGCTCAGGCGCGCGCGCAGCTGCTGCATCGGCGCGGGAATGCTGGACGGGGTGCGCTTGAGCGCGTCCAGTTCCGAACGCACCTCGGCGAAGCGGCGCTCGTCGTCGCGCTTGCCGCCCATGCGTTCGGCGATGGCCTCATCCAGTGCGGCCGCGGCGCGCTGGCCGTCGTCCAGGCGGGCCTGTGCACGGGCGAGCTGTTCGGCAAAGCCATGCGCGCTCTCGGCCAGGGTTTCCCCCAGTTCGCGGCTGGCATGGTTGGCCTGGCTGCGCTTGGCAAGGCGGCGGTCGCGTTCCTGGGCGACACGGCCCTGCTCGCGTTCCAGCTCTTCGATGCGTTCGCCGCCCTGCTGGCGACGCTGCGCCTCCAGTTCGGCGAGGTGGCTTTCATGGTTCTCCAGCGCACTGCGGCGCTGGCCTTCTTCCCCGGACAGACCGCGGTCGCGGGTGTCCAGTTCGAGCAGGCGGGCCTCGAGCAGGGCCAGGCGACGCTGCTCGCGCACGCCGTCGATGCCCAGCTTCATCTCGTCCAGGTCGTCGCGCTGGCGGCGCAGTGCCTGCAGATCGGCGTAATGCCCGCGCGCCGGCAACAGGGTCTCGACCTGGCGACGCGCGGTGACCACGGCCTGGTGGGCGCCATCGAGTTCGGCGAAATCATCGACCAGCCGCTCGGCCGCATCGAAGGTGCGCGGCGCATCGAGCATGAAGTCGCGCAGGAACACGTTCAGATCGCCGAGGTTCTTCGCCGACTGCGTCTTGTGCAGCAGGCGCAGCGCCATCTCGTTCTCGATCCCGAGCACGTGGCGGAAACGTTCGGCATAGCTGGCGAAGCTGTCGAAGTGATGCACATCGCCCAGGCGCTGCTTGAGCTTGCGCAGGTCCAGGTCGAAACCACCGAGGTCGCGTGCGATGTCGAAGCTGCGCTCGGCGACCATGTAGTGCTTGCGCACATCGGCCGCGGCGGCGCCGTTGCCGGCGATCCAGAACAGGCGCACCAGGCTGACGATGCGGCCGTCGTTGCTGCGGTATTCCAGCACCAGCGCAGTCCAGGTGGCGCCCTTGCGCAGGTACTGGGTGGCGATCTCGCCGGTGCCGCTGTCCTGCTGGTCGGCCCAGGCGCCACGCACGTAGGAGACCAGGTTGCGGTCGCGGCCACTGCGTTCGGCTTCGCGCGCGGCGGCGTTGAAGTCGACCAGGGCCGGCGGTACCAGCAGCGCGGACATCGCATCGAGCAGGGTCGACTTGCCCGAGCCGGAGCGGCCGACGAACAGGAAGCCGCGTTCGGCGATCGGCACTTCGGTCAGGCCGGAGAAGGTGCCCCAGTTGTGGACCTGCAGGCGGCGCATGCGGAACTGCTGCGCGCGCGGGTCGGGCTGGTCGCCGGGAAACAGAGCGGGTGCGGGAATGTGGACGGTCATGGCAGGGCTAGCAATCCAGGCAGGGCAGCGGCGCGCGGGCGCGCGCTCAGGCGTCGAGGTCGGCCGGCGCTTCGCGCAGGCGGCGGTACACCTGCGCCAGGGCGGCGACATCTTCGGCGGAGAACATCAGTTTCAGTGCCGGCGAGACTTCATGACGCGCATCGTCACCGCCGAGGCGGGTGAGGATGTGGTTGTCCTTCATCTTCTGCACGGCACTGGCGACGCGGCGGTTGAAGCCGGCGCGGTCGGTGGACAGGTGGCGCTCGTACACGGCCAGTGCTTCGGCCAGTTCGGCATCCTCGACCACCGCGCGCACGCCGCGCGCATCGGCTTCGGCCAACTGCTGGCGCAGGTGCAGCAGCAGCACCGAGTCGATGAAGGTCAGCGGCGAGGTGCGCAGCAGCACCGGCGCGTCGATATCTTCGGTATCGGCCTGGCGGGTGAAGGCCACCCCGCTCTCGCGGTCCAGCACCAGTTCCAGGAACAGGTCCGAGAGCGCCGAGCGGATCGCCGCTTCGCTGCGGATCAGCGCCGGCCACAGCTTGGCGTGGCGCAGCTGGTCGATGCTCGGGCCGATCAGCAGCTGGCACAACGCGCGGCGGCCATCGAGCGGCAGCCGGCCGGTGTCGCCCATGTAGAACACGTCATTGTTACGCCGCAGGACGGGCGTCACCACGACTGGCTCGTCGTCGTGCTCGTCTGCGCCGCCGTCGATCGGGGCGTCGGTGGATTGGTCATGCCAGCTCATGGCGTTTCTCCTGGGTGAACCAGATCAACGGAATGCGGGCGCGACGCCAGTGGCCATCGCCGCCGCGCCATTGCGCGATCTCCTGTTGGTCGGTGGCGACCTCGCCATGGCGGGTGCCAAGGGAGAGGTAACCGATGATGCTGCCAAGGCCCTGCGGGGCCTCGCGGTGTTCAAGCACCTGTGCGATCGACAGCCGCGGCTGCCCGCCGAGCAGGTCATGCAGGTCGCGACGCAGGGTGCGGAAGTCGATTTCCGAGGCCGCCACCAGATCGCCGACGCTCTCCAGCGAGATCGCGGCGGTGTCGTTGCGCTGCACGCTGCCATCGACCTGCGCCTGGCGCGGATCGTGCAGCTTCCATTGCGAGAGCGAGCGCAGCCGGCTGGTGGTCAGCTGCAGGTCGCGGCCGATGGAGCGCTGCGCCGGGATGTGATCGCGCAGGCCCAGCGCCTCGCCCTGGGCCTGCTTGAGCAGCTGGTTGAGGCGGCGCTGTTCCAGGTAGCCACGGCTCTGCACGAAGCCGCGCAGGCTGCGCGCGAAGTGCTGCAGCACGTCGTGGACCTGGCCACCACGCTCGAGCATGGTGGTGGTGAAGCCGCGCAGGAAGGTGCGCTCGTTGCGGTCCAGCTTGCGTGCGAAACCACGTGCGAGCACGGTCTCCAGCGCGGCATCGAGCTGGGCGCTCTGTTCGGCATCATTGAGCAGGCGCCAGAACGCCTCGAAGCTGCGCCCGGCGTCACTGTCGCCGATCACGTCCACGCCTTCGAACAGCTTGGACAGCACGTCGCCGCGCTCGCCCTCGTCATCGATGATGCGTTCGCGGAATTCACGGTTGAGGCGTTCGAAGTCGTCGCGCACGCGGCGGAAGTCTTCGGTCAGCTCGTCGGCCAAGCCGATGATCTGGCGGGTCCGCTCCAGCGCGCGCTTGCCGTCCAGCGAGGACACCTTGCCGCCGCTGACACGGGCGATCTCGGCATCGATGCGGTCGCGCTCGTCGCGCAGCGCGGACAGGCGCGCATCCGGGTTGGATTCGGTCAGCGCGGCCAGCTGCGAGAGCTGCTCGATCACCAGCGCCAGCCGGCTCTCAGTGGCGGCAGCGCGTGCCTGCTCCAGGCTGTCGGCGAAGCGGATCGCCTGCGCGGCCTGGGTGGACAGTTCGTACTGTTCCTGGTCGGCGCCTTCGGGCAAGCGGCGTTCCAGCCAGCCCTGGGCCAGCCAGTGCGCGATGTAGGCCTGTGCGGTGCGCGGCAGGTCGCGCGACAGCTCATCGGCCTTGAGATCATCCAGCGCGCGTTGCAGGCGTTCGTGCAGCACCGCGGTGGACAGGGTGCGTTCGTCCTGCATCAGCAGGCTCTGCAGCAGGCCGATGATTTCCGGCGCGTGATCGGCCGCCAGCAGCTTCCACTGCGACTGTTCGCGCAGGTGGCGGTAACGGGTAATGCGCTCGCGATGTTTCATTCGAGACCGGGGACAGGAAGACGGGCCGTGCGGATCGCGGCGACCGGGAGGGAAACGGGACGCGCACGCACCCGCAGGGCCGGGCCGAAGCCCAGCGCCTGCCGGTCGCGCGCGACAGCGCGGAGAATCAGCGCTTGCCGCCCACTTCGATGAAACGCAGGAACTCGGCGCGGGTGCGCGCGTCCTCGCGGAAGCTGCCCAGCATCTTCGAGGTGACCATGCTGACGCCACGCTTGTGGATGCCGCGGGTGGTCATGCACTCGTGCGCACCTTCCACCACCACGCCCACGCCGACCGGCTGCAGCACGTCCTGGATGCACTGGGCGATCTGCGCGGTCATCTTTTCCTGGACCTGGAAGCGGCGTGCATACGCCTCGACCACGCGGGCCAGCTTGCTGATGCCCACCACCTTGCCGGCCGGCAGGTAGCCGACGTGCACGCGGCCGATGATCGGCGCCATGTGGTGTTCGCAGTGGCTTTCGTACTCGATGTCGCGCAGCACGATCAGTTCGTCGTAGCCGGCCACTTCCTCGAAGGTCCGCTCCATGTAGGCGCGCGGGTCGTCGCGGTAGCCGCTGAACCAGTCGCCATAGGCTTCGGCAACGCGGCGCGGGGTATCCAGCAGGCCTTCACGGGTCGGATCTTCACCGGCCCAGCGCAGCAGGGTGCGCACCGCCGATTCGGCCTCGGCCTGGGTGACGGGGTTGGCGTCGTTGTCTTGCTTGCTCATTACATACAGCACCCGAAGGGGGGCGAGCATCGTACCCGACAGACCCCTCGGGCGTCCTGCGCGGCGCCCCCCCCGCCCCGCCCTGGTAGGCGCTCATTGGGCCGCGGTTGTGCCACGGGTATTGATAGGACGCGAATTAGTAGTATCCTATCTATTCTGATGAACCGATCCCTCGACGAACGTACCCAGCTGCAGATGCAGCTCAGTTCCGGCCTGCTCTATGCAGGGCGGCAGTGGCAGCGCCTGGCCGACCAGGCCCTGGGCAGCTACGGCATCTCGGCCGCCTGCACCATGCCGCTGCTGATGATCGGGCGCGCCGGCGGGGGTATCCGCCAGGTGGCCTTGGCTCACCAGCTGGGCATGGAAGGCCCCTCGCTGGTACGCCTGCTGGACAAGCTGGCCGCCAGCGACCTGGTCCGCCGCGAATGCGACGCCAGCGACCGCCGCGCGAACCTGCTGTGGCTGACCGACAAGGGCGAGGCCCTGGTCAGCGAGCTGGAAACCCAGTTGATCGGCCTGCGCCAGGACGTGTTCGGCGAGCTGACCCTGGATGAACTGCGCACCGTCCTGAAGCTGTGGCAGCTGCTGGCCGATGCGGCCGACCGCGTGACGTAAGCCTGTTCCCCCGTTGTACCGCCCGGTGTCGTACTGCGACGGCATGACGTACGACGACCCACGGTCGTCGCCTACCTTTTTCCAGTGGACCCTTTGCCTCGATGTACGGTGAATTCAGTCTCTATGGTGTGTTCGTCCCGACCCTGCTCGGGCTGATGCTGCTTGCCTACCTGCTCAAGAGCGGGTTGCGCGTGGTCCTGCAGCGCACCGGCGCCTACCGCCACATCTGGCACCCCGCCCTGTTCAACCTGGCCGTGTACGTGATCGTGCTCGGCGGGTTGTTTTCCCTGATGCGTTGGATGCAATCGTGAACAAGATCCTCAAGCAGACATTCCCGGTCGTGTTGACCGTCGTGGCCGTGGTGGCCGCCGTGCTGGTGCTGCGCCACCTGTGGGCGTACTACATGGACGAGCCGTGGACGCGCGATGCGCACGTCAGCGCCGACGTGGTGCAGGTCGCGCCGGACGTGTCCGGGCTGGTGGAGGCGGTGAAGGTCGCCGACAACCAGCCGGTCAAGCGCGGTGAGGTGCTGTTCGTGGTCGACCGCGCGCGCTATGAGATCGCGCTGGAACAGGCCCAGGCCGCGCTCGGCGAACGCCGTGCCACGCTGGACCAGCTGCGCCGCGAGATCGCGCGCGACCGCAGCCTGCAGGATCTGGTCGCCGCCGAGGACGCCGAAGTGCGCCGCGCCAAGCTGCTCGCCGCGCAGGCCTCGATGGCCACCGCACAGGCCGCCGTCGATCTGGCCAAGCTCAACCTGGCGCGTACCGAAGTGCGCAGCCCCAGCGATGGCCACCTCAACGACCGCACCGTGCGCGCGGGCGACTACGTGACCGCCGGGCGCCCGGTGATGGCCGTGCTCGATACCGGCTCGTTCCGCGTGGACGGCTACTTCGAGGAAACCCGCCTGCAGGGCGTGCATGCCGGCCAGAAGGTCGACATCCGCCTGATGGGCGAAGCGCAGCCGCTGCAGGGCCACGTGCAGAGCATCGCCGCCGGCATCGAAGACCGTTACCGCAGCGAGGGCAGCAGCCTGCTGCCGAACGTGACCCCGGCCTTCGACTGGGTGCGGCTGGCCCAGCGCATCCCGGTGCGCATCCATATCGACCGCGTGCCGGCCGGGGTGAACCTGATCGCCGGCCGTACCGCCACCGTCACCATCCAGCCGGACACCGCCCCGGCCACGCCGGCGCAACCGGCACGGACGGCGCTGTGAACCGCCCGGCGCTGCACCGCATTGCGCTGGGGCTGGCGCTGACCACGCTGGCCGCGTGCCGCACCTTCGGCCCGGACTACGCGGTGCCGGCCGGGTCCGCCTTCCAGCGGCCGGAGGCGAATGCCGCCTTCCTCGAGACCGGCAACCCGCAGGTCGCCGCTGGCGCCGCGCTGCCCGCGCGCTGGTGGGAGCTGTACCAGGACGACACCCTCAATACGCTGGTGCAGCAGGCGCTGCGCGACAACGTCGAACTGAAGGTCGCCGATGCCAACCTGCGCCGTGCCGCCGCCGTGTATGAGCAGGCGCTTGACGCAGGTGGCTTCGAGTACGAGGCCGAGGCCGGGGTCAGCCGCGCGCAGCTCTCGGCCGAATCGTTCCTGCTCGAACACGAACTGCCGCCGATCAACCTGGCCGACGGCAAGTTCGCGGTGTCCTATCAGTTCGATCTGTTCGGCAAGCTCAAGCGCGCCTCCGAGGCCGCGCATGCCGACGAGCAGGCCACTGCCGCCGCGATGGACCTGGCACGCGTGTCGCTGGTCGCACAGGTGGCCGGCAGCTATGTCGACATCTGCCACGCCAACCATGAGCTGCACGTGGCCGAGCACTCGCTGCAGCTGCAGCAGCGCAGCCGCGAGGTCACCCAGCGCTTGATCACGGCCGGTCGCGGTACGCCGCCGGAGCTGGCCCGCGCCAATGCCCAGGTCGCGATGCTGCAGGCCGCGCTGCCGCCGCTGCGTGCACACCGCCAGGCCTCCGAATACCAGCTGGCCGCCCTGCTCGGCCGCACCCCGGGCCAGCTGCCCGAGGGCGTGAGCGACTGCAGCCAGGCCCCGACCCTGGCCCAGGCGCTGCCGATCGGCGATGGCCGCGCGCTGCTGCAACGCCGCCCGGACATCCGCCAGGCCGAGCGCAAGCTGGCCGCCGCCACCGCGCGGATCGGCGTGGCCACCGCCGAGCTCTACCCGGACATCCGCCTGGGCGCCTCGGTCGGTGCGGCCGGCCTGCTGGAAGATTTCGGCACGCCGCTGACCCAGCAATGGTCGATCGGTCCGCTGATCTCCTGGACGCTGCCCTCCTCCGGCACGCACGCCCGCATCCACGCCACTGAAGCCGGTGCCGACGCCGCGCTGGCCGAGTTCGACCACAGCGTGCTGCAGGCGCTGCGCGAAACCCAGACCGCGCTGAGCCGCTATGCCCAGGATCTGCAACGCCTGCAGTTCCTGCAGCAGGCGCAGCAGCAGGCCGACCTGGCCGCCAGCCAGAACCGCCGTCTGTACCAGGGCGGACGCACGCCCTACCTGGCCAGCCTGGATGCGGACCGCAGCCTGGCCAGCGCCGATGCGACCCTGGCCGAGGCGCAGGCGCAGGTCTCGCGCGACCAGATCCAGCTGTTCCTGGTGCTCGGCGGCGGCTGGAATGCCGACGCCGTCGCCACCGGCACGGCCGCGAGGTAAGCCATGCTGCTGCTGGACAGACAGGCCTGGTTGTTCTCGGTCAAGACCTTCCTGGCGGCGATCGCGGCGCTGTACATCGGGCTGGCCGGCAACCTCTCGCGCCCGTACTGGGCGATGGCCACGGTCTACATCGTGACCCAGCCGATGCTCGGCCCGACCCGCGCCAAGGGTGCCTACCGCATCCTGGGCACGCTGATCGCCGGCGCGGCCACGCTGTGGATGCTGCCGCACCTGGTGGAAACGCCCCTGCTGCTCAGCGCGGCGATGTCGCTGTGGCTGTCCGCGTGCCTGTTCATCGCCCTGCTCAACCGCGGCCCGCGCGGCTATGCCTTCCTGCTGGCCGGTTACACCACCGCCTTCATCGGTTTCCCGGCGGTGACCTCGCCGGACACCATCTTCGACACCGTGGTGGCACGCAGCGAGGAGATCATCCTTGGGACTGTAGTGGCCGTGCTGTTCGCCTCGCTGTTCTTCCCCGCCTCGGTGCGGCCAATGCTGCGCTCGCGGATCGGCAGCTGGATGGGCGATGCCGCCGACTGGTGCCGGCAGATCCTGACGCGCGGCCATGCGCACGGCCCGCGCAACCGCCTGGCCGCCGACCTGGTGCAGTTCGAAGCGTTGATCGAATTCATGCGTCGTGACGACCCGCGCCATGCCGGTGCGGCGGTCTCGATGGAGCGACTGCGCGAGCGCATGCTGCTGATGCTGCCGGTGCTCTCTTCGATCGCTGACCGGCTGGGTGCACTGCGTGCGGGTGGCCGCGCGCTGCCGCCCGGGCTGGAGCCGTTGATCGCCGATCTGGCGCACTGGCTGGAGCAGCCGGGCCGATCAAGTGCGAGCGCCTACGCCACGCTGCGCGCGCGCATCGTCGCGCTCAAGCCGGCGGTGGACGGCGAGCTGGATCACCTGCTGCTGGTCACCCTGCTGCTGCGCCTGGAAGAACTGGTCGACCTCTGGCAGGACTGCACCACCCTGCACGCGGCCATCGACGAAGGCACCGCGCCGAGCGATACCGCGCACTACCGCGTGTGCACCCAGCGCGTGGACCACGTACGCCACGTGGACTACGGCATGGCACTGTTCTCCGCGGCCAGTGCCGGTGTCGCCCTGATGACCTACTGCGTGCTGTGGATCGGGCTCGGCTGGGAAGGCGGTGGCAACGGCGCGATGATGGCCGCGGTGGCCGCCGCGTTCTTCGCCGCGCAGGACGATCCCGCACCGAGCATGCTGTCCTTCCTGCTGTGGGCCATCGTGGCCAGCCTGGTGGCCGGTGTGTACCTGTTCGGGATCTTCCCGGCGGTGCACGACTTCGGCAGCCTGGTGCTGGTCCTGGCGGTGATCTTCCTGCCGCTGGGCCTGCTGCTGCACCGGCCCAAGACCGCGCTGATCGGCCTGCCGCTGACGGTGAACCTGGTGGCGCTGCTGAACGTGCAGAACACTTACAGCGCCAACATCCAGAGCTTCATCAACTCGGCCGTGGCGATGTTCATCGGGATCGGCTTTGCAGTGGTGATGACGCGGCTGTTCCGCTCGGTGGGTGCCGAGTGGACCGCGCGCCGGCTGGTGCGCCAGGGCTGGAACACGCTGGCCGATGCGGCCGAGGGCCGCGGCCAGCAGGACCGCCAGCAGTTCGCCGCGCGCATGCTCGATCTGCTCGGCCTGCTGGCACCGCGGCTGGCGGCCACGCCGGAAGGCAGCGACATCGCCTCGGTGGACATGCTCACCGAAGCGCGGATCGGCCTGAACATCCTGCAGCTGCGCCGCTCGCGGCACGGCCTGCCGGCGCCCAGCGTGGCTGCGATCGACGCGATCCTGGACGAAGTGGCGGCCCATTACCGCGCGCAGGCGGCGCGTCGGCGCCCCCTGCCCGCCCCCACCGGGCTGCAGGCCCGGCTGGAGGCCTCGCTCAAGCGCGTGCAGACCGTGGAAGCCGGCAAGGCCCGCGATGAGGCCCTGATGGGCATGATCGGGCTGCGCTATGCGCTGTTCCCCGAGGCACCGGTGGTCGCCGCGCCGGCCGAGACCACCGCAACGCCACCCGGCCTGCCCGCGCCGCGCTGAACCGGCCGGGCGCGGGCCGGCCGGTCCGCGCCGATCAGGGCTATCCTGACGCATGCATTTGCGCATGGATCAAGGTGATTCCCGATGAGTTACGACCTGATGGTGTTCGACCCCGCCGTCGCCCCGCGCGAGGCCGAGGCTTTCCTGCAGTGGTATGACGCGCAGACCGAGTGGAACGAGACGCACGACTACGACGACCCGAAGGTGTCGGTACCGGCGCTGCAGGCGTTCTTCGCCGCGCTCGCCGAGCATTACCCGCCGATGGACGGCCCGCTGTCCGATGAGGAAGACGACCGCCCGGAAGTGACCGACTACAGCATCGGCCAGCACGTGGTCTACGCCTCGTTCGATGACGAGGTGGCCGAGAACGCGCACGGCCTGGTGCAGGTGCTGGCCAACACCCACCAGCTGGGCTTCTTCGATGTCAGCGGTGACGGCGCCATCGTGTTCCCCGACGGCACCGTGGTGATCCCGGAGTAAATCCGGACACGGGGCTAGAACAACTGCCCCTGGGCCGGCGCCGTCACGACGGCGTCGGCCAGCGTTTCCCCCCCGCCGCCCTGCAGGCGTGCGGCCAGGCCGGACAGACGGCTGGCATGCCGCGCCAACGCGGCCTCCACTACTTCCGCACTGCCGAGCACGTGCAACGACTGCCGCGCGCGGGTCATGCCGGTGTAGATCAGCTCGCGCGAGAGCACGCGGTTGTCGCGTCGCGGCAGCTGCAGCCAGACCTCATCGAACTCCGAGCCCTGCGCCTTGTGCACGGTCATCGCGAACGCGCTTTCATGTGCCGGCAACGCACCCGGGTGGAAGCCGCGCGGTTGGTCCGGCGTCTCGCCAGGGAACCAGGCGGTCACGCTGCCCTGTCGATCGATCAGGCAGATGCCGATGTCGCCGTTGAACAGGCGGTGCCGGTAGCTGTTCTCGGTGATCAGCAGCAACCGTCCGTGGAAGTAGCCCGGCGCCATGCCCGGCCGCGGCACACCGGCCAGCAGCGCTTCGATGCGGGCATTGAGTCCGCGTGCACCCTGTGGGCCCTCGCGCACGGCGGTGAGCAGGCGGATGCGGCCGGCATTGGCCAGCGCCACGCCGGGATCGGCTGCCTCACCGAGGCCACGCCAATGCCCGAGCAGCTGCTCGCGGTGGTGCTGCAGCGGATCGCTCTGGTCCTCGTGGAAATGCACGCCAGCCAGCGTGCCTACGCGTAGCAGGGCAAGCGCGGTGGCACTGTTGCCGTCGCGCACGGCATGCGCCAGCGGCGCCAGATCGAGCGCGTCGGTCTGCCGGTAGCCCCGCTGCAGCTGCACGCGCCGGCCACCGAACCGGCGTGGCGGTGCCAGCGGTTGCAGCGCACCGGGCGCGAGCAGCGCGCGCAATGCCTGCGCATCATCGGCCTGGGTGCCCAGGCCATCGCCACTGGCGCGCAGGATCGCACTGAGCACATCACCGGCTTCCACCGAGGGCAGCTGATCGGGATCGCCGAGCAGCACCAGCCGGCTGCCATCGGCGACCGCCTCGACCAGCTTGGTCATCAGCGGCAGGTCGATCATCGAGGCTTCGTCCACCACCACCACGTCATACGGCAGCGGGTTGTCGGCGTGATGGCGGAAGCGCGGCGAATCCGGGATTACCCCGAGCAGGCGATGCAGGGTGGTGCCGGTGCTCGGCATCGCATCGCACAGCGCCGGCGCGATTCCGACCAGGCGCAGCCGCTGCACGGCCAGGCGCAGGCTCTCGGCCATGCGTTCGGCGGCGCGGCCGGTGGGCGCGGCCAGCGCGACCCGTGGCAGTGCCTGGTCAGCCTGCACCGCCTGTGCGGCCAGCAGCACCAGCAGCCGCGCGATGGTGGTGGTCTTGCCGGTACCGGGGCCACCGGTCACCAGCACCAGCGGATGGCGCAGCGCGACGGCGGCGGCACGCGCCTGGTGATCGATGCCGTCGCGCGCCTGCGGGAACAGCTGGCCGAACAGCGTGGCCAGGGTGCCGGGATCGGCCTCGGCCAGCGGATGCGTGGCGATGCGCTGCAGGCCAACGGCGAGGCGGCGCTCGTACTCGCGGTAACGGCGCAGATAGAGCAGTCCGTTCTCCAGTACCAGCGGCGCATCCCCGGCGACCGCGTCATCCGCCTCGGGCACATCCACCCACGGCGAAGCGCGCAGCTGCGCCAGCCACACGTCCGGCGCAGGCCATTCGATCTCGGCGTCGATCAGCCGCTGCGGTTGGTGCGGGTCCAGGCCGGCGTGCCCGTCCGAGACCGCCAGCGATGCCAGTGCGGCAGCCAGCAGCACTGCATCGGGCGTCTCCGGGCGCAGCCGGCGCAGGCTCTGCGCCAGCGCGTGGTCCAGCGTGCGCAGCGCGTTGCCGCGGTACAGCGTGGTGAGCAGGCTCATGCCTCCCCCCGTGCGCGCGCGGCCATGCGGGCCTGGGCGTGTTCGCCACCGGCGAACAGCGCATCCAGTGCATCGACCAGGGCCGGATCGAAGCGGTGTGCGTACAGGCCGGGGCTGTCCTCGCGGCGGGCATCCAGGCCACGGCAGAACAGGTAGCGGATGCCGCCCATGTCGCGCGTGTAGTCGTACTGCGCGCCCAGCCGGAAGCGCAGCCAGCGGTGCAGCGCCACGGTGTAGATCAGCGCCTGCAGGTCGTATTCGCTGTGCTGCATCGCACTGGTCAGCCGGGCCGCGTCGTAGCCGGGCAGGCGGTTGGATTTGTAGTCGAGCACGTACCAGCGGTCCGCGCGCACGTAGGTGAGATCGATCTTGCCGGTCATCAGGCCCTCCAGCCGCCGCCGCGTGCCGAAGCCATGGCGGTCGCGGACCAGCCCGTGCGCGTGCAGCAGGGTCAGCAATGCCGGGACCGCGGTCGGCTGCATCGCGAAGTGGAACTCGATTTCGGCGCGCCGTGCCTCGGCCGGCAGCTCGTGCAGTGCACCGCCTTCCGGCAGCGGCACGGTCAGGGTCTGGCCGACCAGCGCGGTCAACATGGCCACGCCATCGTCCAGGTCTTCCTCGGCATAGCCTTCCGCGCGCAGCGAAGCACGCAGGACCTCGGCTTCCTCGCCGGGTGCCGGCTGCCCGGCCTGCCATCCGCCCCATTGCGCGAAGTCGGTGTTTTCCAGCGCATCGTGCAGCACGTTGCCAAAGCGGCTGCCCATGAAGCGCGGGTCGATCTCTTCCAGGGGCACGGCCGGTTGTTCGGTCTCCAGCGTGAGGTCCGCAACGGCCGGTTCGTCGGCGGCGGGGGCCGGTACTTCGGTCGCGGCCGCATCGGTGTCATGGCCCGCATCGGCATGCGCCAGCTGGGTGAAGCTGTACACCCACCAGTCGTGCGGCACGCGGCGGGTCAGCGCGCGTACCGGCGGCAGTTCGCCCTCGCGCTCGAACGCGAGCTGCGCCGGACGGGGCTCCACCGCGCCGTCGATCACGGCGATGTCCGGATGCGCACGCAGCGCCTCCAGGTCCGACAGCATCGGTGCCAGGCGGGTTCTGGCCAGCCCGGCGAGATCGCCGGCAGCGATCCACAGCGCGTGCTCGGCACGGGTCAGCCCGACGTAGAGCAGGCGCGCGTCTTCGGCTTCCTGTTCCTGCGCGCTGCGGGTGCTGGCCGCACTCCAGCTGTCGTCCTTGTCCAGCTTCCAGTGCAGCTCACGGCGGCCGTTGGCGTACACCGTGCAGTTGGCCTCGGTGTTGGGCGCGCCGCCGCCGATGCCGACGAACGGCAGGAACACCAGCGGATACTCCAGACCCTTGCTCTTGTGCAGGGTGATGATCTGCACACGGCGCGCATCCGATTCCAGGCGCAGCAGCTGCTGCTCGTCGTCCTGGTCGGCATGCGCCATCTGCACCTGCAGCCAGTCGAGCAGGCCATGCATGCCCAGGGTCTGCCCGGCCGCCTGCTGCAGCAGCTCGCCCAGCTGCAGGTAGTTGGTCAGGCGGCGCTCGCCATCCAGCAGACCGAGCAGGCGCTCGGCATGTTCGGCGCAGAGATCGGCGATCACCGCGAACGGACCGCCGCGCTGCCAGCGCTCGCGCCATTCCAGCAACCGCACCTGGAACGAGCGCTGCGCATCGCCTTCGCGTTCCAGCGCGTCGATCGCCTCGGCATCTTCGCCGAGCAGCACGGTCGACAGCGCGGCGCGCAGGCGCCCTTCATCGGCCGGCTGCAGCAGGGCCAGCAACAGCAGGCGCAGGTCGTGCGCTTCGGGCGTGGCGTACAGGCTCTGCTTGCCTGCGGCGACCGCAGGAATACCCACCCCACCGAGCGCCTGCTGGATGCGCGTGGCCTCCTTGTGCGAACGCACCAGCACCGCGATGTCGCCGGGCTGCACGGGCGCACCGCGCAGCAGCGCGCGCCCTTGGCGGGCCTCGCTGAGGATCTGGTGGATCGCGGCCACGCAGGCGTCGCTGGCCTGCTGCCGGGAGGGATCGGCCTTGAGGTCGCCGCCCTCGGTGTTGTGCAGCACGCGCACGGTCAGGCCCGGCGCGGGCATCCCGTCGCGCAGGAAATCCGCATCCACCCGGGTGCTGCCGGGATGCACCGGCTCGAAGGCGATGTCGACCTCGAGGAAGGCACGTTCACCGGCATTGGCGTACAGCGCTTCGATCGCGTGCAGCACCGCCGGACGCGAGCGGAAGTTGCGGTCCAGCGCGGGCGCTGCGTCGGCCTGGCGCTTGGCCTTCAGGTAGGTGTGGATGTCGCCGCCGCGGAAGCCGTAGATCGCCTGCTTGGGATCGCCGATCAGGAACAGCGCCGGTGCCAGGCCGGCCTCGCGGGTCTCCTCCGAATCGCCGAACACGCGCTGGAAGATGCCCCACTGACGGTCGTCGGTGTCCTGGAACTCGTCCACCAGCGCGATCGCATACTGCGCACGCAGCTGCTGCACCAGGGTCGCCCGGTGCGGGCCCTCCAGTGCATCGGCGACACCGTCGATCAGGTCATCGTAGGTCTGCACGCGGCCGATCCGCTTGAGCTCGGCCAGGCGCGCACGCGCTTCGTCGCGCAGGTCATGCAGGAACGCGGTGGCCTGCTGGCGCAGCCACTGCTCACGCGCGTCGGCGGCATGCCACCAGCACTGCAGCGCATCGAACAGCGGCGAGACCGGGCACTGTCCCTCCATGCCGTCCTTGCAGAAGGCCAGCAGCTGCACCGGCAGCAGCTTGCCCAGGTGGCTCTTGTCGCCGCGCGGCCAGTGCTGCGCGCTGCGGCCGGCAGACAGCTCGCCGAAGGCCTTGTCGAAACTCGGCCGTTTGGCTCGGCGGCCGTCGAAGACCTTGCGGTCGAAGGCGGTGGCGATCCGTGCCTGCGCGTCCTCGGCGTGCGCCTCGATCGCGTCGGCGAGGGCCGCAGCGGCGAGCCGCAGCTGCGACGCCGGGTCGTCGACGCTGTGGGTGGGGCGCGGCGGCAGCAGCGGCAAGGGCTTGATCAGCGTGGAGAGATCGCCGGCCAGCGCCTCGGGAGACGGCCACAGCCAGGTCAGCGCATCGACCGTGGCCGGGTCGTTGGCATGCACGCGCCAGAGGTCGGCGGCGAGTTCCTCGTGCAGCTCGCGCTCGCTGGGCAGCAGGGTTGGCGGATCGAAGGTATGCCCGCTTTCCAATGCATGCTCACGCAGCACGCGGGTGCAGAAGCCATGGATGGTGAAGATCGAGGCGAGATCGATTTCATCGGCCGCGGTCTGCAGCCGGCGCGCCAGCGCAGCCGGGGTTTCTTCGCCGAGCGCGAGCTGGCGTTGCAGGATCACCCGGGTCAGGGCGACCTCCGGGCTGTCCTGTTCGCCGGGCACGCGCTCCACCAGCTGTGCGGCCAACGCCAGGCGCTCGCGGATGCGCTTGCGCAGTTCCTGCGTGGCGGCATCGGTGAAGGTGACGGCCAGGATCTGGCCGATGCGCCAGCCTTTCTCCACCACCAGCCGGGTGAACAGCGTGGCCAGGGTAAAGGTCTTGCCGGTTCCCGCGCTGGCCTCGATCAGGCGCACGCCATCCAGCGGCAGCGCCAGGTAGGGATCGTCGAGCAGGTCGTGGTCGATCATCGCAGGGCTCCTTCCTCGTCGAAGCCCGGGAACACCCGGCCTTCGCGCACCGCGGTGAACACCACGAAGCTGTTGTGCAGCAGGTGACGGTAACTGTCCGCGCTGGCGAATGGATCGTGGCCGCGCAGCGCGAGCTGGTAGCCGGCGCCGGTGGATTCGCCCCAGCTGCGGTCGCTGCCATGCCACTTGGCGCGGCCCTCGGCCTCGCGCTTGGCCTCGGCGGCGGTATACAGCACCCAGCCGGTGGACGGGCCATACAACAGCGGCGCGCGCAGGCCTTCGCTGCGCAGCTGCAGCAGGCGACGCAGGACCTGGCGTGCGCGCTCGGCGTCCAGCGGCGGCAGCGTGTGCGGCCCCAGCCCGTCATCGCCCGCCTCGTGGAACTGGACCAGCGACCGCGCATCGCCGGCCGCGTTGGCCAGCAACCAGTCCAGACCCTGGCGGATCGCGGCACGGCCGTTGAGCGGGCCCGGGCGCAGGCGCACCAGGCCGTGCGGATGCAGGCCGTCGACCCGGCCGTGCAGGCGCACGCCATCGATCTCCACCTCGTAGCGGCGACTGTCGGCCGCGGTACCGGCCTGCCACTGGGCCAGGGCCTGCGCGTACGGCTCGGTCTGCGCCTGCAGCAGCGCGAACTGGCGCTCGCCCAGCGCACCGGAGGGCAGCAGCGCACGTGCGCGCAGCCGGGGATACAGCGGCGCGGCATCCTCGTCGAGGGTGGCCTCGATCACCGCCTGCTGCAGCAGCGCGGTGTCGCTGCCGCGTGCGGCCATCACCAGCGGCTCGACGTCCTCGGCGTTGTCCACGTCGTCGGGCAGGCGCAGGCCGAGCCGTTGCGAGAGGAACTGACTGGCTGGATCGGTGAGGAAGCGACGCAGCGCGTCCACGCTCAGGTCGGTCTCACCGCTGCCGCTCTCCATCGGCGGCAGGGGCCGCGCGAACCACGGCGCCAGCGCGCGGCGAGCACCGCCGAGCGAGCCGGCGGCCGGGTGCCACTGCTGGCGGTAGCTGAAGCGGCGCGGCTCTTCACCGCCACCGAACGCGGCCGGCGCGAACGGCTGCAGCGAATGCCGCACCGTCATCTGCCTGGCGGCCGCGGGCGGATCCATATGGTAGTCAGCCGCCGCGTCGATCAGCTCGCTGACCAGTACCGAGGGCTCGCGCACGCTGCCATCGCGCGGGTCGGCACCCAGATAGCTCAGGTAGAACACGTCCTGCGCCGAGGCGAACAACTGCAGGAACAGGAAGCGGTCATCCTCGCGCAGCGAGCGGTCGCCGTGCCGGCGCTTGTCGGTGCCCAGCTCGGCGGTGAGCTGGTTGAGCCCGGCCGCCGGGTCGCGGCGCGGGAAATCGCCGTCGTTCAGGCCCAGCACGCAGATCACCCGGAACGGCAGCAGCCGCATCGGCACCATCCGGCCAAAGCTGACGCCGCCGGTCAGCAGCGGTGCACGCGTATCGGCCTGGGCGAGGACGCCGGCGAAATGGGCACGCAGCACCTCCGGCGGCACCTCGCCCTCGAAGCCGGCGGTGTCGGCGTCGCGGGCGAACTCGTTGATCAATTTGCGCAGGCGCTCCAGTGCGCGCTGGCTGTTGGCGGCCTGCGGCGGCTCGGGCAGCAGTGCATCGAGCAGGGCCAGCAGGCGCTGTCGCCACTGCCCGGGCGACATCGTCTCGCCGAGTACTTTCTGGTAGCGGGCCAGCACGCGCAGCAGGCCGAGCAGGCGGTCCAGCGCATCCAGCGCACTGCCTTCCAGCTCCGGCCACGGCGCGACCCCGGCGATATCGCCGTCGCTGCCGCTGGCATGCCCGAGCAGCAGGCGATCGAGCGCGAACTGCCAGGTAAAGGCATCGTCGACCGGGGCCTGGTGTTGGCCGCGATGGGTCGCATCCAGCCCCCAGCGTGCGCCGGCGGCCTGCAGCCAATCGTGCAGGCGGTCGAACGCTGCGGCATCGAGACCGGCCGCCTCGGCCAGCGGCGCGCTGGCGAGCAGGTCGAGCACTTCGTTCAATCCGAAGCGCGACACCGGGAGCCCGAGCAGATGCACGAACACATCGGCCAGCGGCTCGCCGGCCAGTGGGCTGGTGTCGGCCAGCGCGTATGGAATGTGCTCGTCGCCCCCGCTGCGTCCGCCGAACACCGCTTCCAGATACGGCACGTAGGGATCGATGTCCGGCGCCAGCACCGCGATGTCGCGTGCCTGCAGTGGCGGATCGAAGCGCGGGTCCTGGAGCAGGCCGCGCAGCTGGTCGTGCAGCACCTGCAGTTCGCGCAGCCGGGTGTGGCAGGCATGTACCTGCAGGCTGGGATCGTCATGGCGCAGCCCGTCGCGCAGCGCGCCGGCCGGCTGCCCGCGACGGTGGAACAGGTCGCGCTGCAGGCGGTGCAGCAGGCTGTCGGACAAGCCACCGTCGTCCATGTCCGGACGCGCATCGTCTTCGGGATCGTCGTAGGCGGCGATCTCGCCGGAGGGATGCACGACCTCGTAGCTGCCCAGCACCGCCATGAAGTCGCGACCGGCCGCGCCCCAGGCCTGCAGCAGGCGGTTCTCGCCCGCCGCCTCGCCGAACGGATCGGGCGCGCCGCTGCGCAGCTTCTCGCCCAGGGTCTGCAGATCGCCCCAGTAGGCCTGGGTCGGCGTAGGCAGATAGAAGTGGATCGTGCCGACCCGCGCCTGGGTCGCCATCACCCGCAGCACGTCCGGGGAGATGTTGAGCGTGGCGAAGGCGAACACGCGCGCCGGCAGGCCCTGCGGCAGCGGCTGCCCGGCGCCCTCGAAGCGGGCCAGATAGGCATCGATGCGGCGCGCACGGTACTGCTCGCCACCGGCAATGCGCCGCCACAGGATCGCCTGCGGGTCGTTCGGTGCCGCGCCGGCCTCCCAGCGCAGCAGCCAATCACGACGCCAGGCCTGGTACTTCTCGAACACCGAGGCCAGCTCGGCGGCCAGCGCCCACGGCTTGAGCGGATCGGCCGCGGACAGGTAGGCCTGCAGGGCCGCCATCGGCGGCTGCGCCATCAAGGCCGGGTCGCGCAGGGCGGCGTACAACCGCCAGCGCAGGCCCTCGGCATTGAGATCGTCATGTTCGCCGGGCACGTTGGCGTTGAGGGCGCGGGCGACCAGCTCACCGGGGGTGAGGAACTCAAGATTGGCGGCAATGCCATACTCGGCCGCCAGGGTCGACTGCAGCCAGCGGCGCATCGCGACCTGCGGGATCAGGACCACCTCCGGCACCAGGATCGATTGGCCCGGCACCGGCGTGCGCAGCGTCGTGGCCAGCAGGGCGGCCAGCACATCGAGCGAGTTGGAGTGGTACAGGCGGAAGTCTGAAGCAGCGTCGGTCATCGCAGGAGTGTGCCGCAGCCCGCGCACGAACGCAGCGTCGGCGCTGCACTCACCTGCCCGTGCGACAATACTGCACGGTGCAGTTCGGTTATGTTCAGCCGTTCACCACGATCTTACAACGTTGGAATTTTGTTAATGGCGCTCATGACGGTTTCCGAAGAGAGTCTGGTGCAGTTGTCCAACGTCCGCATCGACCGCGGCGGACGCACGATCCTGCGCGACGTTTCGCTGACCGTTCCGCGCGGCAGCATCACCGCCGTGCTCGGCCCGTCGGGCAGTGGCAAGTCCACCCTGCTGGCCGCGCTGACCGGTGAGCTGCGCCCGGCCGCCGGTGACATCACCCTGTTCGGCCAGCCCATCCCGACCGGCGCACGCGCGCTGTTGGAGATGCGCAAGAGCGTGGGCGTGCTGCTGCAGGGCAACGGCCTGCTGACCGATCTGACCGTGGCCGAGAACGTGGCGCTGCCGCTGCGCACCCACACCCGCCTGCCCAAGCCCGTGCTGCGCCGCCTGGTGCAGATGAAGCTGCACGCGGTCGGCCTGCTGGCCGCTGCCGACGCCTGGCCGCGTGAGCTGTCCGGCGGCATGGCGCGCCGCGTGGCCCTGGCCCGCGCGCTGGCCCTGGACCCGCCACTGATGATCTACGACGAGCCGCTGACCGGGCTGGATCCGATCGCCTCGGGCGTGATCATGAGCCTGATCCAGCGCCTCAACCACAGCCTGGGGCTGACCAGCATCATCGTCAGCCACCACGTGCACGAGACCCTGCCGATCTGCGACCAGGTGATCGCGATCGCCAACGGCGGCATCGTGTTCCAGGGCAGCCCCGCCGCGCTCGAATCCAGCCAGGACCCGCTGCTGCGGCAGTTCCTGCATGGCGAGCCGGACGGCCCGATCCCCTTCGATGCCGCACCGCGTGCGAGGGTTGCCTGATGCCGTTCGTAGACGCCACCCGCTCGCTCGGTCGCGCCGGCCTGTTCTCGCTGACGGTGCTGCGCGGCTCACTGCCGACCGCCGATTTCCTGGCCGAGCTGACCCGCGAGATCTACAAGATCGGCGCACGTTCGCTGCCGATCATCGCCGTGGGCGGTGCCTTCGTGGGCCTGGTGCTGACCCTGCAGGGCTACCGCACGCTGACCACCTTCGGTGCCGCGGATGCCTTGTCGACCCTGCTCGGCCTGTCGCTGTACCGCGAACTGGCGCCGGTGCTGACCGCGCTGCTGTTCATCGGCCGCGCCGGCAGTTCGATCGCCGCCGAACTGGGCCTGATGCGCGCCACCGACCAGATCAAGGCCCTGGAGCTGATGGCGATCGACCCGGTCGCCAAGGTCGTCGCACCGCGCTTCTGGGCGGCGGTGCTGACCGTGCCGCTGCTGACCGGCATCTTCTGTTCGCTGGCGATCAGTGCCAGCTACTTCGAGGCCGTGCACGTGCTCGGCCTGGACAATGGCGTGTTCTGGTCGGCGCTGAGCAACAGCGTGGACTTCTGGGATGACTTCGGCGTGGCGATGCTGAAGTCGGCGATCTTCGGCGGCACGGCTGCCCTGGTCGCGTCCTATGTCGGCTTCCATGCCGAGCCCACCATCGAAGGCACCTCGGTCGCCACCACGCGTGCGGTGGTCAACGCCTCGCTGCTGGTGCTGGTCTTCAACTTCGTGCTGTCCGCCATGATGTTCCAGTAGGTACCGACCGTTGGTCGGTACGGCCGTAGACCTGGCCAGTACCCCGCTTGAGTACGCAAAGACTTCCCGCCCGGACACCTGTCCAGGCACCTGACAAAGAACAGTGAGATATCCCATGGCCATCCGCGGTCCCAGACTCGAATTTTCCGTCGGCGCCTTCCTGCTGCTGGCGCTGGCCTCGCTGCTGGTGCTGGCCGTGGCCTCCACCAACCAACGGTGGGGTACCGGCGGCAGCGGCTACGAACTCAAGGCGCGCTTCACCCAGATCGGCCAGCTGCGCAAGCAGGCCCCGGTCAAGATCGGCGGCGTGACCATCGGCCAGGTCTCGGCCATCGAACTGGATCCCCAGAAGTTCGATTCGATCGTGACCCTCAAGCTCGACGGCAAGTTCAAGGACCTGCCGGCCGACACCTCGGCCGGCATCTTCACCAGCGGTTTGCTCGGTGAGAGCTATATCGGACTGCAGCCGGGCGGAGATCCGGACGTACTCAAGTCCGGCGACGAGATCGTCTTCACCCAGCCGGCGGTGGACCTGCTCCAGCTGGTCGGCAAGTACATGTTCAGCGGTCCGGCCAATACCGGTGGCGCTGACTCCCACGATGGCAACGGCGCGCCCGCGCCTGCAACGGAACCGCAACCATGAAAAAGACCCTGATCCCGGCCCTGCTGGCCTCGGCCCTGCTCGCCGCCACGCCTTCGCTCTCCTTCGCCCAGGCCGCCCCGGCAGCCGCTGCCGCCCAGCAGGGCCAGGCCGGCAAGGCCGTGATGGACGCCAGCACCCGCATCCTGACCTCGCTGCAGCAGCGCCGCACCGAGTTCCGGGCCAACCCGGCCGTGCTGCGTGACTTCATCAACAGCGAGCTCAACAAGACCTTCGACCGTGACTACGCGGCCCGCCTGGTGCTGGGCGTGCACGGCCGCGGCGCCGCCGATGCCGACGTCAAGCTGTTCGCCGATGCCATGGCCGACAACCTGATGCAGCGCTACGGTTCGGCCCTGCTCGAGATCCAGGGCAAGCCGACCTTCCGCCTGAAGAGCGAGTCGCCGCTGCCGGGCAACCGCGGCGTGCGCGTATCCACCGAGCTGATCCGGGCCGGCAACGAGCCGACCCCGGTCGACTACCTGATGCGCAACGTCAACGGCCACTGGAAGATCTTCGATGTGATGATCGAAGGCATCTCCTACGTGCAGACCTTCAAGACCCAGTTCGATGCCCCGCTGCGCCAGAAGTCGATCCAGCAGGTGGCCACCGAGCTGCGCAACGGCAGCATGCAGGCCGGGCAGGCCCCGCGTGGCAAGTAACAGCGCCACCGTG
The DNA here is from genome assembly GCF_013409105.1 of Stenotrophomonas sp. JAI102. Taxonomy (NCBI): domain Bacteria; kingdom Pseudomonadati; phylum Pseudomonadota; class Gammaproteobacteria; order Lysobacterales; family Lysobacteraceae; genus Stenotrophomonas; species Stenotrophomonas sp. JAI102. The sequence continues at coordinate 392,400 of NZ_JACCCI010000003.1, read as the reverse complement.
CAGCGCAACGGCACCTCGCTGGTCTTCAGCGGGCTGCTCGACCGCGCGGCGGTGACGGCCCTGTGGCCCTCGCTGACCGCGTTGGACGGCGTGCAGCAGTTGGATCTGGCGGCGGTGAGCCGGCTCGACAGCGCCGGTCTGGCGCTGCTGGCCGAGCTGGCCGCACGCCTGCGCGCAACCGGGACGACGCCGACGATCGTCGGCAGCCCGGACGGTTTCACCGACCTCCGTGCCGCCTACCGGCTGGCACCTTCCCTGGATTTCCATGCCCTTTCTGCGGCGAGCTGACATGAACGTCATACGCACCCTCCCCCTCCTTGTGCTGGCGCTGGCCCTGAGCGCCTGTGCCGGCAAGCCCGCACGCGACAGCGCACCGGTCAGCGTCGAGGTCGCCCCTGCGGCGGCACCGGCGGCCGATGTGGCCAGCACCGATGCGGTACCGGCCGAGGCCGTCGCCGACACGGCCGCCCAGGCACCGCAGGCCAGCGATCCGGCCGCCGCACCGGTCACCGGCGGCACCGCGCCGACCAATGCCGAAGACGACTTCGCCGCCCTGTACGGCGGCCCGGCCCCGACCGCGGACGGCACCGAGCCCACCGGCGCGCCGTACGATCCGTGGGAACCGTTCAACCGCAGGGTGCACAGCTTCAACAACGTGGTCGACCGCGCGGTCGCACGTCCGCTGGCGGTGGCCTATACCAACGTCGTCCCGCGCTTCGCACGGACCGGCGTGAGCAACTTCTTCAGCAACCTGCGCGCCCCGGTGACGATCACCAACCAGCTGCTGCAGGGCCGTCCGGATGACGCCTGGGACAGCCTGGGCCGCTTCCTGATGAACTCCACGCTGGGTATCGGCGGTCTGTTCGACCCGGCCAGCAAGGCCATGGTGCCGCGCCGCAAGGAAGACTTCGGCCAGACCCTGGGCACCTGGGGCTGGCGCCGTTCGCGTTACGTCGAACTGCCGTTCTTCGGCCCGCGTACCGTGCGCGATGTGTTCGGCCTGGCCGGCGACATGCCGCTCTCGCCGATCCGCACGATCGAAGAGGACAAGATCCGCATCGGCCTGCAGGGCCTGCAGCTGGTGGACATGCGTTCGCAGCTGCTGGCGGTGGACGACATGCGCGACAACGCGGTGGACGAGTACTCGCTGGTCCGCGATGCGTGGCTGCAGCGCCGCAACTACCAGATCGAGAACGACCTGCGCGGCAAGCATGCGCGCGGCAAGGACGATCCGGACGCGCCGATCCCGGTCGATGCGATGCCGATGCCGAACTGGGGTAATTGAAGACAAACAAAAGACCCCGCCTCGGCGGGGTTTTTTGTTGCCTGGCGTTGCATCCAACGCCAGACGGAGGCAGCTGCTGCTGGTTTACAGTTCCTTGTCCAGGCTGATCTGCACACCGTGGTCGCGGTCATCGCCACTGCCGACCAATCCGCGGTAGTCCACCCGCAGGCCCCAGGTGCGACCGAAGTCGAACATCACCCCGGCGCCCAGCATCCATCGGTTGCGGTCGAAGCCATCCAGCGAGGTCCGGTAGAACGGCACCCCGACCAGATCGGCGTACTGCATCGTGGCGGTGCCACTGCCGCTGAAGTCGTGCTGGTATTCCACCCGCAGCTGTGGCGTCCAGGCACCCCAGGCGGCGGTCTTGCGCGTCTCGATGCGCAGGCCGGCATTGCCGGTGCTGGTGTCCACGTCCTGGTCGCCGTAGCGCAGGGCGAACAGGTCGCTGCCCTGCTCGACGTAGCGGTCGAGCGTGCCGCGCGACGCATCCAGTCGCGCATACGGGGTGAACTGCCAGGTGCCACGCGCCAGATCGGCACCGACCGAGAGCGAACCGAACCACTGGCTGCCATCGCGACGGGCATGCACGAAGCTGCCGTCGCTGGTCACGTAGCGGCGCAGGTCGTAGTCCAGCAACTGGTGGCCCAGCAGCGCATCCACGAACAGATGCTGGCCGGGGCTGTAGCTGCCGTACAACGCCAGGGTGAAGGCCTGGCCGTCGCTGCGGCTGCCGTTCTCGCCCACATCGGTGCGGTCGCGTCCGTAGCCCAGGCCGACGCCGAGGGCGAGGTCTTCGCCCACCTGCAGGTCGCTGCCCAGGGTGACGCCGTCGGTGTTGAAGTCACCGCCGGCACTGCCACGTCCGTTGGTCCGGCCAGTGCGGATCGTACCGCCCACCCACAGGCCCAGCGGTGCCTGCGAGCCAGTGCCGGCCGCGGCCGGCGCATCCAGCCCCGGCTCCCGATCGAACGGCTGGCGACGCTGGGCATCGCAATCACTGCCGGGCAGGCTGCCCACCGCCGGATCGCAGCGCTGCGGCCCATAGGCCAGGCCCAGGTTGTTGCTGAAGCCGTTGCTGCGGCTGGCACCGTGCAGGCGTTGCATGCGCTGCTGGAAGTTCTCGATCTGCGAGGTGGCAAAGCGCCGCGCGGCATCGGCCTGCGCCGACAGCAACCCACGCACTTCCGGGTCGCGGGTCGGGTCCGGCCGCTGGGTGACCTGCACGGTGTAGTCGCGCGTGCCGGTGAAGCCCAGCACATCGGTGGCGGTCACGGTGAAGGCGAACGCACCCGCTGCGGTTGGGGTGCCGGTAAGCGCGCCGGATGCGGCCAGCGCCAGGCCACCGGGCAGCGCGCCGGTGGTCACCGCGTAGGTGTACGGGGCGGTGCCACCGCTTGTGGAGAGCTGTTGCTGGTAGGCGTTGGCGAACAACCCGGCCGGCAGGGTTGCCGGGGTCAGGGTCAGCACCGGCGCGGCCACGCTGAGCGTATAGGCCTGGGTCACGGTGGCCGGGGTGCCGGTCGTGCTGTCGGTGGCGGTCACGCTGAAGGCGACCGTTCCCACGGCCGTGGGCGTGCCCGACAGGCGACCGGTGGCGGCATCCAGCGCCAGCCCCGCCGGCAGGGTGCCGGTGGTGATGGCGAAGGCATACGGCGCCACGCCGCCGCCGGCGGCGAAGGGCACCTGGTAGGCGCTGCCCGCCGTGGTCGGGGTCAGGGTGCCGGCGGCGGGGGTCAGCGTCAGTGCCGGAGTAGCCACCTGCAGTGTGTAGTTCTGCACCACGCTGGCCGGCGTACCGGTCGTGCTGTCGGTGACAGTGAGGGTCAGCGCGAAGCTGCCCGACTGGGTCGGGATGCCGGACAGCACGCCGGTGCCGGCGTCGAAGGCCACGCCGCTGGGCAGCGCGCCGGTCAACACGTAGCTGTAAGGCGCCACGCCCCCGCTGCTGGTGACCGCCTGCTGGTAAGCGGTGCCGGCCGTGGCCGCCGGCAGGGTCGCCGGGGTCACGGTGAGGGTCGGGCTGGCCACGATCAGGGTGAAGCCCTGGGCGGTGGTGAACGGACCGTTGCCGGTGCTGCTGTCAGTCGCCGAAGCCTGCAGGTTGAAACTGCCGGCCTGGGTCGGAGTACCGCTGACGGTGACGCTGTCGACGGTGCTCGCGGTGATCGACAGACCGGCCGGCAGGTTGCTCACTTGGTAGCTGCTGTAAGGAGCGGCGCCACCGGACCAGGTAAAGGTCTGGCTGTAGGGCATGCCGGCCACCGCCGAGAACACGCTGGTGGCGCTGACGGTGATGGTCGGGGTGCCCACGCTGACCGTCACCGTGCCCGGCGCTGAAGTACCGGTACCGTTGCTGGCGGTATAGGTGAAGCTGTCGCTGCCGGCGAAACCTGCCGCCGGCTGATAGCTGATCGAGGTCGGTCCGGTCACCGTGGCGGTGCCGTGCAGCGGTGCGGTACCGATCGCCACCGAACTGGCCGCCCCGCCCGACAGCGCGAGCGTCACCGGTGTGGACGGCGCACCGTAGGCCACCGAGGTGCTGACGTTGCCGGCCACCGGCAGGCCGTCGGCCACGGTGATCGACATCGGGGTGCTGGTCGAATATGGCGCACCCACGCCGGTGCTGCTGTCGGTAGCGGTCACGGTGAAGTTGAACGTGCCCAATGCGGTCGGGGTGCCGCTGAAGACACCGCTGGCCGCCATGCTCAATCCCTGCGGCACGCTGCCGGCGGTGATCGTATAGACGTACGGCGCGGTACCGCCGCTGGCCGGGCCGACCGTGGCGGTATACGGCTGGGCGAGCGTCGCCCCCGGCAGTGGGCCACCCGGCAGCACCAGCGTGGGTGCGCCCACGGTGAGCACGTAGGCCTGCGTACCGGTGTAGGGTCCAGGTGCCGCACTGGTATCTGTGGCGGTAACACTGAAGGCGTACGAACCACCGGCGGTGGGCGTACCGGCCAGGAGGCCGCCCGCGCTGAGGGTCAGGCCCGGCGGCAGCGAGCCGGTGGTGACCGCATAGCTGTAGCTGCCACTGCCGCCGCTGGCGACGAGGGTCTGGCTGTAGGCAACGGCGATCGCCGGAGGCGGCAGAGCCGTCGGCGCGACGGTGACCGGCTGGTCATCGTTGACCACGGTGACGGTGCCCTGCGCATCGGCGAGGGTGGCGTTGGTGGGTCCGGTCAGAGTGACCGCGAAGGTCTCGTCGGCCTCCGGCGTGGTATCGCCGTTGACGGTGAGCGCGATGGTCTGGGTGGTCGTGCCGGGTGCGAAGGTCAGCGTCCCGCTGGCGCTGACATAGTCGGTGGGCGCGACGGCACTGGCATCGGCGGTGGCGTAGTTGACCGTGACCGTCTGCCCGCTGGCCGCCGACAACGTCACCGTCAACGTGGCGGCGACCGTGCCGGTGTTGCCCTCGGTCACCGAGGTGTCATTGATCGACAGCGATGGCAGCGCATCGTCATTGATGATCGTGCCCAGGCCCTGCGCGTCCGCGACGGTGGCACCGGTGACGTTGCTGACATCGACGAAGAAGGTTTCGTTGGGCTCGTTGAAGGTGTCGCCGTTGACCAGCACGCTGAAGGTCACGCTGCTGCTGCCCGCCGCAATGGTCTGCCCGGTCAGTGTCTGGGCGACATAGTCGCTGCCGGCGGTGGCGGTGCCGTTGGCGGTGGCGAGGTCGAAACTGACCCCGCCCGGGCCCGCCGGCGCGTTGAGCGACACGGTGAAGGTGAACGCCGTGGTGCCGCCGTCGCCTTCAGTGAGGCTGACATCATTGATGCTCAATGCCGGCTGGTCGTCATCCAGGATCGTGCCGGTCGCACTTGTCGGTGCGCCGACGCCATAGCCGGTGCCTGCAGCCAGCGTCAGCACCACGGTCTCATTGGCTTCCACGGTGCTGTCGGCCGTGGGCGTGACGGTGATCGTGCCGGTGGTGGCCCCGGCTGCGATCGACAGCGGCGAGGACACCGCCGCGTAGTCGGTGCCGCTGGTGGCGGTACCGCCCACGGTGTAGGCGATCGACAGCGGCACCAGGCTCGGTTGGTCCAGGGTGACGGTGTAGACCAGCGGGGTGCCGCTGTCTTCGTTGACCGTGGCCGGGGCCACCGTGATCGATGCAATGGGCACGTCGTCATTGAGGATCGTGCCGGTGGCGCTGGCCGGGGCGCCGACGGTGTAGCCGCTGCCGGCCGCGACGGTGAGGATCACCGTTTCGTCGGCTTCCACGGCAGCGTCGGCGGTCGGGCTGAGGGTGACTGTGGCGGTGGTGGCGCCCGAGGGAATGGACACCGTGGCGACGCCGCCGGTGTAATCCACGCCACTGGTCGCGGTGCCGCTGGTGGTCAGGTTGACCACGGTCGGCGAGGACAGGTTGAGGCTGCGGGTGACGGTGTAGACCAGGTTGGTCCCCCCGTCCTCGTTGACGCTGGCCGGCGTCACGGCGATGCTGACGCTGGGCGCCGCGCTCACCGTCAGGGTGAAGTTCTCCACTTCGAAATAGGTGCCGGTGCCGCTGCTGCTGTCGGTGACGCGGAGGGTGACCGGATAGGTGCCGGGGGCCGCCGTGGCGGTACCGCTGATCACGCCTGCATTGAGCGACAGGCCGGCGGGAAGGCTGCTGGCTTCCATCGCATAGATGTAGGGCGCAACACCGCCGATGGTGGTCAGCGTCTGCGAGAACGCCACGCCCTGGATGGCCGTGGCGGCGGTCGGTGACAGGCTCAGGCTGGGATTCTGCACCGTGCCGCTGTAGGTCTTGTCGGCGGTGGCTGAGGTGGCATCGGTGGCGCGTACGGTGAAGCTGTATGCACCGCGCTGGGTGGGCGTGCCACTCATCACACCGGCGTTGACGGTGATGCCAGGTGGCGGGGTACCGGCTTGCAGCGTGAAGGTATACGGCGCAGTGCCGCCGCTGGCGCTGAGCGTCTGCGATACCGCCGTACCGGCGGTCAGGGTGAGCGCGGCCGGTGCGACCACGATCGTGGAGTTGGCCGGGGTGATGGTCACCGTGACCCGGACGGTGTCGCCATCGGTGTCGGAGAATTCGAAGACATCACTGGTGGCGGTGTCGCCGTTGTGACCGTAGTCGACGAACCAGCTGCCGCCGGTGATGCGCAGGTTGGCGGTGCCGTGCTGCGGCTGCTGCGGGCCGTCCACAGCCCCATCACCGGCAAGGGCGATCGGATTGGCGCAGGCGGTGACGTTGATCGCCACCGTGCCGCCGTTGCCCACGGTTGCCGACTGGGCCGGACAGATCAACGAGGTATGCGCGGCCCAGGCGACGCTGGACCAGCACAGGGCGGCGCAGAACAGGACGAACACGGTCGAGAAAACACGCGCGGTACGCGCGTATCGGGTACGGAGTGCCATGATCTTTCCCCCTTGGAAAGAATCCACCTGGATGCAGAACAACATCGAGGTGCGCGTCCCGTGCCGGCTGCCCCGGGAGCATGGTGCCCCCGTCGTTCCCTGACGTCGCCAGCGGCAGGCATTCCACGCCTCCCCCCTTTGGCGCCATTGGAACAGAGTCCCCGTGGCGAAGAAAGGGCCCCAGCGGCGGGACTTGTGAACAGCCTGAATGGCGTTCAGAGTAGTTGCGCGCCAGTCCGGCGCCGCGCTCAGCATCCAAGGGGGATCAGATGAGCGAATTCTTCGTCGGCCAGATCATGATGGCCGGGTTCAATTTTGCACCCAAGTATTTCGCGCAGTGCAACGGGCAATTGCTGCCCATCAACCAGAACCAGGCCTTGTTTTCGCTGTTGGGCGTGCAGTACGGCGGCAATGGCGTCACCACCTTCGCCCTGCCGGACCTGCGCGGGCGCACACCCGTCGCGTATTCGCCCTCGGTCGATGGGGCATGGCAGCCGCCGGCCATGCAGATCGGTCAGCAGGCCGGGAACGAGAACGTGACCCTGCTGCCCACGCAGTTGCCTGCGCATGGCCACCAGGTCGTGGGCGTGGCCGCCGTCGGCGACAACCGCAACCCCACCGGGCGCACGTTCGCCGGCGGCGGCACGACCAAGCTGTATGCAGCCCAGGGCGGCGCGCTGGTGGCACAGGCACCGCAGTCGGTCGCCCCGGCAGGCAGCACCCAGCCCCATCCGAACATGCAGCCCTACACCACGCTCAACTTCTGCATCGCGCTGCAGGGAATCTTCCCCTCCCGCGCTTGATCACGGGGCCGGCCGTTGCCGGCCATGCGTTACTCACACGGAGCATGATCAGATGAGCGAACCTTTCGTCGGCGAAATCCGCATGTTCGGATTCAACCGCGTTCCCAGTGGATGGCTTGCCTGCAACGGTGCACTGGTATCGATCGCAGAGTACGAAGTGCTCTTCGTGCTGATCGGCACGACCTACGGCGGTGACGGCCAGAACACCTTCGCCGTGCCGGACCTGCGGGGCCGCCTGCCGCTGCACATGGGCCAGGGCCCGGGGCTCAGCAATCGCGCGCTTGGCGCGGTGTCCGGATCCGAATCGGTCACGCTGACCCTGCCACAGATGCCGGCCCACACCCATGCGCTGTCGCTCGCCAGCGCGGTGGCCACGCTGGAGGCGCCCGTCGCCACCGCATTGCCGGGCGCCGTCAGTGGCGAGACCTTCTATGTCACCGACACCAACGGGGCCACCGCACTGGCGATGGAGGCATTGGCCGTGACCAGCAGCGGTGGCAACCAGGCGCACGAGAACTGCATGCCCACCCTGACCGTGCAGTACTGCATCGCCTGGGCCGGCATCTTCCCGCAGCAGGCCTGATCCTTCCTTCGTTACGCGCAGAGAACCGACATGACCGAACCTTACATCGGACAGATCCAGCCGTTCGGCTTCAACTTCGCCCCGAACGGGTGGGCGTTCTGCAACGGCGCTACGCTGGCGATCCAGCAGAATACCGCCCTGTTTTCGCTGCTCGGCATCCAGTACGGCGGCAACGGCACCAGCACCTTCCAGCTGCCCAACTTCAGCGCCCGCGCTGCCGGAGGGACGGGCACCGGCAACGGCCTGACCCCCCGCATGATCGGCGACACGTTCGGCGTCTCCCAGGTGGCGTTGAGCACACTGGAGATGCCCGCCCATGCGCACACGCTGACCGCGTTCGCGCAGACCGACACCAGCAAGCGCAGCGGCGTACCGGTTGCCGGTGGTGGTCTTTCCCAGCCCGGGTCCAACGCCGTCAAGCCCTTCAGCAATGCAACGCCGGATACGCCGCTGTCCCCGTCCATGCTGCTGCCCAGCAGCGGTGGCAACCAGCCACACAACAACCAGCAGCCCTACCTGGCGGTGAACTTCTGCGTTGCCCTGCAGGGCGTTTTCCCTGCGTTCGACTGATGCTGCCCGGGACGCTGGCGCCGTTCCCTCCGGGCCGGCGCCCAGCGCTGGCCGGGGTCGCCGGCGGCACCGGCTGGCAATGGCGCGCGCTGCTCGACGATGACCTGCCCTGGCTGGTGCAGCTGTATGCGAGCACGCGCGAAGAGGAACTCCGGTCAGTACCCTGGCCGGAGGCTGCCAAGCGGCAGTTCCTGTCGCAGCAGTTCGTGGCCCAGCACCAGCACTACCTGGCCCGGCACCCGCGCGCGCATTACCTGGCTATCCTGCGCGAGGAACAGCCGGTGGGCCGCTTCTATGTCGATGAAGACGGTGAGGAAGATCTCATCGTGGACATCAGCCTGTCGCCTTCATCGCGCGGTACCGGTATCGGCACGGCGGTGATCGGTTGCCAACAACAGGCCTGTGCGGCGCGGGGTCGCGCGCTGCGGCTGCATGTCATGCAGCACAATCACGGTGCGTTGCGGTTGTACCAGCGTATGGGGTTTGTCGCCACCTCGGCGGCGGCGGGCGAGCTTTACCTGCCCATGCGCTGGGAGCCCACGCACCGTCCCCTCAGTTGAACACGGCCTGGTACAGGAAGCCGGCACGTTCCTGCGCAATCGGCACCAGGAAGATGCCGACCTCGCCCACCCGTGCGTGCCGCATCGGGTAGATCTGCTGCGGGAACACGATCGGCGCGCCATTGCGGAACAACAGCGAGAACGGCGCGCGCGCTGCGTCCGGACGACCCGCAAGCGGCCGCGCCTCGACCAGCACGAACTCCATCTGCATGCCATCGAACTCGGCAGCGAATGTCTCGTTCACGCAGCCGGCAAAGTGTTCAAGCGTCAACAATTCCATGTGACCTGTCCCCGATCAGTGCACCGCAGGCAGGGCGGCGTGGCTCATCCTCGCTGCATCGCGTGGCGCGCACAAGCGCCACGCGATGCACTGCGCCTGGATCAGGCCGCCAGCGCGGCGTCGATCGCGGCCACCAGGCGGGCATCGTCGGCCGGCACGTCCGGTGCGAAGCGCGCGATGACCTGGCCGTCGCGGCCGATCAGGAACTTCTCGAAGTTCCACAGCACGCCCGGGGCGGCGTTGACGACCAGCTCCGGGTACTTGGCCACGGCGCCCTGCAGCTTCTCGCGCATCGGGCCTTCGCCGGTGGCGGCCGGCTGGGCGGCGGTCAGCTGCTGGTACAGCGGATGGGTGTCTTCACCGGCCACGCTGATCTTGGCGAACATCGGGAAGCTGACGTTGTATTCCAGCTGGCAGAACTGCTGGATGTCCGCTTCGCTGCCCGGCTCCTGGGCCAGGAAGTTGTTGGCCGGGAACCCCAGCACTTCCAGGCCGGCGGCCTGCTTCTCGGCGTACAGCGCCTGCAGGCCTTCGTACTGCGGGGTCAGGCCGCACTTGGAGGCGACGTTGACCACCAGCAGCACCTTGCCGCGGTAGTCGGCCAGCGAGGTCGGCTGGCCTTCGATGGTGGTGACGGGGATGTCGTAGACGGTCTGGCTCACTGCAGATTCCTTGCGTTGCATCGGGGGAGGCACAGCATAGCCGTGCCGTGGGGAGATCAGTCGACGCAGATCGTGCCGAGCGCCACGCCGCCATCGATGCGCTGGCGGCAGCCGAAGTTCTGGCTGACATCGCGCTGGCAGACGCCACGCGCGGCCGTTCCCGGCGCGACATCGCTGGTGGCCAGGCACTGGCCACTGCAGTCGGCCTTGGCGCTGCAGACCTTGCCGGCATCGGCGTAGGGCACCACGCACTGCACGCGCTGCAGGCGGCCCAGCGGCTGCAGGCTGCCACCGGCGGCGGTGCATTCAGCGGCGCCCGGCGTGGCGGGTGTCGCCGCCGTGGTGTCGGCGGAGGGCGTGCTGCTGCACCCGGCCAGGGCGAGCAGGAGGGACAGCATCAGGGTCAGACGCATGGGCGGTTCCTTGAAAGGTGGAAGACGGCAGGGAAAGGACGTGCCACGCAGCATGCGCGATCGCATGCATGCGTCGCGTCGGGACTCAGTCCTGCGGGGTGCTGGCTTCGTCGCCGGGCATGTCCTCGTCCTCGCCGCTCATGTCGCCGAGCAGGTCCTGGGTCTGTTCACCGCCCAGCGTTTCCACGCTGCGCAGGCGGCGTTCGATGGTGCGCGTCTTGCGGCTGGCTTCGCCGAGACTGCGGCCGACCGTGGTGATCTGCTTCTCGGCTTTTTCCAGGATGCCGGCGAACTTGCCGAACTCACTCTTGACCGCGCCGAGCAGGCCCCACACTTCGCTGGAGCGCTGTTCGATGGCCAGCGTGCGGAAGCCCATCTGCAGGCTGTTGAGCAGCGCGGTGACGGTGGTCGGGCCCGCCACCACGACGCGGTGGTCGCGCTGCAGCAGGTCGATCAGGCCGGGGCGGCGGATCACTTCGGCGTACAGGCTTTCGGTGGGCAGGAACATCACCGCGAAATCGGTGGTGTGCGGCGGGGCGATGTACTTGTCGCAGATCGACTTGGCCTGGACGCGGATCGCGCGCTCCAGCTGGGCGCCCTGCAGGCGTACTCCCTCGACATCGCCCTGTTCCTGCGCATCGAGCAGGCGCTCGTAATCCTCGCGCGGGAACTTGGAATCGATCGGCAGCCACACCGGGGTGTCTTCATGGCCGCGGCCCGGCAGGCGCACCGCGATGTCGACGATCTCGTTGCTGTCCGGGCGCACTTTGACGCCGCGCGCGTACTGCTCCTGGGTGAGCGTCTGCTCGAGGATGTTGTCCAGCTGCACTTCGCCCCAGCTGCCGCGGTTCTTGACGTTGGTCAGCACGCGCTTGAGGTCGCCCACGCCGGTGGCCAGCTGCTGCATTTCACCGAGGCCACGCTGGACCTGCTCCAGCCGCTCGGAGACCAGCTGGAAGGAGGCGCCCAGGCGGGTTTCCAGCGTGGTCTGCAGCTTCTCGTCGACGGTCACGCGCATCTGGTCGAGCTTCTCGGCGTTGTCGCTCTGCAGGCTCTTGAGCTGCTGCTCGAGCGTGGCCCGCATCTCGCCGATCCGCTGTTCGTTGCGCTGGGTCATCTCCTGCAGGCGCAGGCCCAGCGATTCCGCCAGGCGCTGCTGCGACTGCCCGGTTTCCTCGCGGCCCAGGCGCGCATCGTCGGCCAGGGCCTGGCGCAGCGCGGCCATGTGGCTGTCGGTGCGCGTGGTCAGTTCCACCAGCTGCTGGCCGAACGCTTCGATGCGGGCCTGCTGCTGTTGCCCGAACGCTTCCAGCTGCGCGCGCACTTCCTGCATGCGCAGCGCCAGCAGATCGCCGGTGCGCTGCTGGCTGAGCGTGCTTTCCTCGCGGGCCTTGCGCGCGTCTTCGCCGAGCGCATCGCGCAGCAGGTCCAGGCGCTGGTCGGTGCGGGTGGACAGATCGGTCAGCGCGCGGGCGAAGCTCTCCAGCCGCGCGTCCTGCTGGCGGCCCAGCCCTTCGAGCTGCTCGCGCAGTTCGCTGCGGCCGACCCGCGCTTCCTCGCGCAGGGTCTGTTCGAGGTCGCCATGGCCGGAACGCCGCAACAGCGCGAGCAGCTGCAGCACGAGGACGGCACACACCAGGCCGCCGAGGATGAGGAATTCGGTTTGCATGCGGCAAGTGTAGGCCGCGCCGGTCTCATTGGCTGCGCCGACGTGCTGGCGGGTGCGGCTTACAGGTGGGTGAACACCTGGTCCTTGGGCAGCCGCGACTTTGGCAGGTCGGCATTGAAGTTGGCCTGGCTGCCATAGCCGAGCGCGACCAGTACCACGCTGGTCAACCCACGTTCGCCCAGACCCAGTTCGGCATCCAGCACCTCCGCGTCGAAGCCTTCCATCGGGGTGGCGTCGATGCCGTGGACGCCGGCAGCCAGCAGCAGCGTGCCGAGGGCGAGGTAGGTCTGCTTCTGCATCCAGTGCTGCACGTCGCCCAGCGTGTGGCGGTGCAGGTCCACGTAGTGGTGCAGCGCGCCGCGCTGGCCTTCGCGCGCTTCCGGCGTGGGATAACGGCCATCCGCGGTTTCCTGCTCGATCACCTGCGCCAGGTAGGCATCATCGATGCCGGTGCGGGTGGCGAACACGATCACGTGCGAGGCATCGGTGATCTTGGCCGTGTTGTAGGGCTGGTTGGGCTGGGTCGCGCGCGCGATGCGGGCGCGCGCCTCGTCACTGCCGGCAACCAGGAAATGCCAGGGCTGCGCGTTCACCGAGGACGGCGCGTGGTGCAGCACGTCGAGCAGGTCGTGCAGTACCGCCGGCGGCAGCGTGCGGGCGGAATCGTAAGCCTTGGCGGTGTGGCGGCGACGGGCCACTGGAGCGAGGGTCATGTGCGGGTAATCCATGGGGGCGGTGAGGGTCAGAACCCTTCGAGGACGAGCTTGCCGCGTGCGCGGTGGCTCTCGATCAGGGCGTGCGCCTGGCGCAGGTTGGCGGCGTTGATCCGGCCGTAGTGCTCGCCCAGCGTGGTGCGCAGGACGCCGGCATCGATCAGCGCTGCCACGCGTTCAAGCAGCTCGTGCTGGCGCTGGACGTCGGGGGTGTTGAAGCTGGAGCGGGTGAACATCGATTCCCAGTGCAGCGACAGGCTCTTGCGCTTGAGCGCCATCACATCGAGCTGGCCGGGGTCGTCGATCAGCGCCAGCTGGCCCTGCGGGGCGAGCACGCTGACGATCTGGTCGTAGTGCTGGTCGGTATGGGTCAGGCTGGCGACGTGGCTGACCTCGGCGATGCCCAGGCGCTGCAGGCCTTCGCTCAGTGGCTGGGTGTGGTCGATCACATGGTGCGCGCCCAGCGCGTAGACCCAGTCCTGGGTATCCGGGCGCGAGGCGGTGCCGATCACGGTCAGGCGGGTCAGCTGGCGGGCCAGCTGGACCAGGATCGAGCCGACGCCACCGGCCGCGCCGATCACCAGCAGGGTCTGGCCTTCACCGCCGTTCTCGGGGATGCGCAGGCGGTCGAACAGCAGCTCCCAGGCGGTGATCGCGGTCAGCGGCAGCGCGGCCGCGGCGGCGTCATCCAGGCTGGCCGGCTTGTGGCCGACGATGCGCTCGTCCACCAGCTGGTACTCGGCATTGCTGCCGGCGCGGCCGATCGCACCGGCATAGAAGACCGCGTCGCCGGGCTGGAACAGCGTCACCTCGTCGCCCACCGCATCCACGATGCCGACCGCGTCGAAGCCCAGCACGCGCGGCTCGGTCACCGCCACGCCGTTGCGGACCTTGGTATCGACCGGGTTCACCGAGATCGCGCGGACCTCGACCCGCAGGTCGCGCGGGCCGGGGGTGGGGATCGGCAGGCTGATGTCCACCAGCGCGGCGGGGTCGCTGATCGGCAGGCCATGCTGGGTATAGGCGACGGCTTTCATCGTGGGGAGATCCGTTGGGGAGGACCGACAGCGTGCGCTTCACGGCCCGGCGGAGAAAGGCGCAAAATCGGGCATCACTTTCACTGCAGGAATGAAAATGATCCGGTTCGACGACCTCGCCCTGTTCGTCCGCACCGCCGCGCTGGGCAGTTTCTCCAACGCCGCGCGCGAGGCCGACCTGCTCCCGGGCCAGGTGGCCGCGGCCGTCGCGCGACTGGAGCGCGAGCTGGACCTGCGGCTGTTCGTGCGCTCCACCCGCAGCCTGCGCCTGACCGCCGAGGGCGCGCTGTACCTGCCCTACGCGCAGGAGGTGCTGGCGGCGCTGCGCGAGGGCGAAGCCCGGGTGCGCGGCGAGGATGCCGAGCTGCGCGGCACGCTGCAGGTGGCCGCACCGTCGGACCTGGGCCGCAACCTGCTGCTGCCGTGGCTGACCGAGTTCCGCGCCGCCCACCCGAAGCTGCAGCTGCGCCTGCAGTTGTCCGACCAGGTCGCCGATGTGTTCCGCGATCCGGTCGACATCGCGTTCCGCCTGGGCCGCTTCGACAACGCCAGCTACGTCGCCCTGCCGCTGCTGCCCGGCAATCGCCGGGTGCTGGCCGCCTCGCCGGACTACCTGGCCCGGCACGGTACGCCGGACAGCCTGGAGGCCTTGAAGGACCACCACTGCCTGCTCTACCAGCTGGCCGGGCGCGCGTATGACCGCTGGAGTTTCGAGCTCGAGGGCCGGCGGACGGTGATCCCGGTGCGCGGCAACATGGTCTGCGACGATGCCGACGTGGTGCGCCGCTGGGCGGTGGCCGGGCAAGGCATCGTGTTCAAGTCGTGGCTGGATGTCTGCGCCGATGTCCAGGCCGGGCGCCTGCAGGTGCTGCTGGACGGCGCGGGCGACAGCCTGCCGTTGAACCTGGTGTGCCCGCACCGCAAGCAGTTCTCCCCGGCGATCCGGCAGCTGCATGCGATGTTCGCGCACCGCCTGCAGCCGCTGCTCGCCGGATTGCCCAGCAGCGCGCGCTGACGCTATCGCCCGGCGCGCGGCTGCCGGACAATGCCCCTCCCCGTTGTCGAGTCGCCGCCATGCCGTGGATGGGCATCCAGGATCTGTGGACCTATGTCGCTGCCGTGCTGGTGTTCCTGGCGTTGCCGGGACCGGGCACCTTCACCCTGCTCACCGCCACCGGTCGCGGTGGGGTGCGCGGCGGCTATACGGCGCTGTTCGGCCTGTTGCTGGGCGACCAGATCCTGATGTGGCTGGCGGTGGCCGGCGTGGCCGCACTGCTCAAGGCCAACCCGCTGGTGTTCCACGCCGTGCAGTACCTGGGGGCGGCCTACCTGGTGTGGATCGGCATCGGCCTGCTGCGCCAGCCACGCGCCCAGGGCGAGGAAGGCGGTATCCGGCTCACCCCGGGCCACTACTTCCGCCAGGCGGTGCTGATCAACCTGCTCAACCCGAAGGCGATCATCTTCTACATGGCCTTCCTGCCACTGTTCATCGATCCGGCGCGTCACCAGGGCGTGGTGACGTTTGCGACCATGGCGCTGATCATCTTCGCCATGGGACTGGCGTACTGCTCGGTGCTGATCGGGGTCGGCAATCTGTTGCGCCGTCGGATTCTCCAGCACCCGCGGGTCGGGCTCTGGCTGAGGCGCGTGGCGGGCGTGTTCCTGGTCGGGTTCGGCGTGCGGCTGGGCGTCAGCGGCTGAGGCCGGCCCGCCGCGGGAAGGGCGGCCACCGCGCGCGCCCCGTTCGTCAGCGCCGCATCGCGTCGCGCAGGTAGTCGATGAACACCCGCAGCTTGGGCGCCATCTGCTCGCGGGCCGGGTAGTACAGATGGAACCCGGCGAACGGCTGCTGCCAGTCCTGCAGCACGCACTGCAGGCGGCCGGCCGCCACATCGCCGGCGTAGAGCGCCTCGAACCCCTGCGCCAGGCCCATGCCGCCGATCACCGCGGCACGGATCAGGCCGGCGTCGTTGAATACCAGCCGGCCGGCCACCTCGACCTCGAGATCGCGGCCGTCGCGGGTGAACTCCCATGCCATGCGCCGGCCGGTGCTGAGCCGATGCACGATGCACTCGTGCGTGACCAGTTCGGCCGGGGTCGCGGGCACGCCGTGCGTGGCCAGATAGTCCGGCGTGGCCACCACCACTTGGCGCTCCAGCGGCCCGATCGGTACCGCGATCATGCCACGGGCCAGGCTTTCGCCCAGCCGGACCCCGGCGTCGAAGCCGCCGGCGACCAGGTCGCTCAGCGCGGTTTCCACGAACAGCTCCACCTCGATTTGTGGATACCGCGCCAGGAAGCCCGGCAGGTGCGGCAGCACCAGCAGTTCGGCGGCGATCCGTGGCACGTTGATGCGCAGCTTGCCCGCGGGCACATCGCGCACCTGGTCCAGTTCCTCGAAGGCGGCGTCGATCCGGGCCAGGCCCTCGCGCACCTGTGCCAGGAAGCGCGCGCCCTGCTCGGTCAGCCCGACCCGGCGCGTGGTCCGCTGCAGCAGCCGCACGCCGAGATGGGCTTCCAGCGCGCGCACGGTCTGCGACAGCGCCGAGGGCGACACGCCCAGCTCGTCGGCGGCGCGGGTGAAGCTGGCATGGTGCGCGACGCGGGCGAAGGCGGCCACGGCGGGCAGCGGGTGCTGGGCACTCATTGTGAAGGCTGGCTTCAAGGACGATGCAGGAGCAGCCAGTTTATCCACATAGTCCGCAGGAGGATGCTGGGGGTGTTCCCTCTCTTCCCCCCGGAGTACCCGATGCAGACCCGTACCCTTGGCCGCACTGGCCCCACCGTCTCCGCGCTTGGCCTGGGCTGCATGGGCATGAGCGCCTTCTACGGCGGCCGCGGCAGCGATGCCGAATCGATCGCGGTCATCCACCGCGCGCTGGAGCGCGGTGTCACCCTGCTCGACACCGCCGACATGTACGGCCCGCACACCAACGAGGTGCTGGTCGGCAAGGCGATCGCCGACCGCCGCGACCACGTGTTCCTCGCGACCAAGTTCGGGATCCGGCTGGAGCCGAGCGACACCGCCGCGCGCAGCGTCGATGGCCGCCCCGAGTACGTGATCGCCGCCTGCGAGGCCAGCCTGCAGCGGCTGGGCGTGGACCACATCGACCTGTACTACCAGCACCGCGTGGACGGCACGGTGCCGATCGAAGACACCGTGGGGGCGATGGCGCGGCTGGTCGAGCAGGGCAAGGTGCGCTTCCTCGGCCTGTCCGAAGCCTCGGCCGGCACGATCCGCCGCGCCCATGCGGTGCACCCGATCACCGCGGTGCAGACCGAGTATTCGCTGTGGTCGCGCGATCCGGAGGAAAACGGTGTGCTGGCGACGGTGCGCGAGCTCGGCATCGGCTTCGTGCCCTACTCGCCGCTGGGCCGCGGCTTCCTGACCGGCGCGATCCGCAACCCGGCCGATTTCGAGGTCGATGACTACCGCCGCCAGTCGCCGCGCTTCCAGGGCGAGAACTTCGACCGCAACCTGGCCCTGGTCGACGCGGTCACCGCGATGGCCAGCGACAAGGGCGTGACGCCCGCGCAGCTGGCCCTGGCCTGGGTGCTGGCGCAGGGCGACGATCTGGTGCCGATCCCGGGCACCAAGCGACTGGCCTACCTGGAGGAGAACCTCGGCGCGCTGCAGGTCGAGCTCAGTCCCGATGACGTGTCGCGCATCAATGCGATCTTCCCGGCCGAGGCCGCCGCCGGCGCGCGTTATGCCCCCGCGGCGATGGCGACGTTGAACCGCTGAGCTTCATCGGCCGGATCGGCAGGCGCGATCCGGCCGATGCCCCCTACGGGTGCGCCGGGAGGACAATAGCCCCCTCTCTGTCTGGATGGACCCTGGCCCATGCGTTGGCTCACCCCGTTGTTGCTGCTGCTGGCCATCGCGCCGGCCCACGCCGATGAAATCCGCTGCCTGACCGGCGGCAGCCGCCAGCAGATCCACCTCGAATGGAAACTCGCCAAGGGCACCGCGGACGGCGAACGGGTCAGCCATGTGCGTTATGCCGGCAAGACCCAGTGGCTGCGGCTGACCCTGGCATCGCAGGAGAGCACGGTGCTGGCCGAGGACCGCCCCTGGCAGTTCGACACGGTGTGGGACGAGCACCTGGACGGCAAGGTCATCGGCCACTATGCGATCAGCTCGCAGGGCGCGCGCATCTATGGCTTCTCGTACACCAACGCCCGCACCGGCCAGCAGACCGCGTTCGGCGAAGACGTCGAGGCGATCACCGACACCGGCTGCCACTGGGAATGAGTGTCCGGCCTTTGTGCCGGTTTCGTCACCTTCGCCCCGGTCATGCGGGCCGCGCAGCTGCTTACGACGCTTGGCAGTAGTAATGCTGCGCCGCGTTCGGTAAAACTCGCAGACTTGTCGTTAACAGTCATCCACCGCGAGGCCCCATGTCATTGCTCCGGCGCAAGTCCCTAGACACCGTCACCGTCCATGAAGCCGGCAGGCAACTGATCCCGACCCTGAGTTGGCCGCACCTGATCGCGCTGGGCATCGGCGCGATCGTCGGCACCGGCATCTACACCCTGATCGGTGTCGGCGCGAACCTGGCCGGCCCCGCGGTGCTGATCTCCTTTGCCATCGCCGGTGCGGTCTGCGCCTGTGCGGCCCTGTCCTACGCCGAGCTGTCGACGATGATGCCGGCCGCCGGCAGCGCCTACACCTACAGCTACACCGCGCTCGGCGAGGTGGTGGCCTGGGTGGTCGGCTGGAGCCTGATCCTGGAGTACTCGCTGGTGGTCAGTACGGTGGCGGTCGGGTGGTCCGGCTACGCCGTCGGCTTCCTGCAGGGCTTTGGCATCGACCTGCCTCTGATGCTGACCGCCGGTCCCCACGTGGAAGGCGGCTTCATCAACCTGCCCGCGGTGCTGATCACCTTCCTGGTGGCCGGCATGCTGATGGCCGGCACCAAGGAGAGCGCCACCCTCAACGCGGTCCTGGTGGTGATCAAGATCATCGCGCTGACCGTGTTCGTGGCGATCGCCCTGCCCCATTTCGATACCGGCCACATGGAGCCGTTCATGCCGTTCGGCTTCGTCAAGTCGCTGGGCGCCGATGGCGTGGAACGCGGGGTGATGGCGGCCGCAGCGATCATCTTCTTCGCGTTCTACGGCTTCGATGCGATCTCCACCGCGGCCGAAGAAACCAAGAAGCCCGAGCGCGACCTGGCGATCGGCATCATCGGCTCGATGGTCGGCTGCACCATCATCTACGTGCTGGTGGCGCTGGCCGCCGTGGGTGCGATGAGCTACACGATCTTCGGCCAGAGCGCCGAGCCGCTGGCGCTGATCCTGCGCGAGCTGGGCAGCCCGGGCGCGGCCAAGTGGATCGGCGCAGCGGCGGTGATCGCGCTGCCGACCGTGCTGCTGGCCTTCCTGTATGGCCAGAGCCGCATCTTCTTCGTCATGTCGCGCGATGGCCTGCTGCCGCGTGGCCTGTCCAAGGTCAGCGCGCGCACCGGCACCCCGATCGCCACCACGCTGTTCACCGCCGTGCTGGTCGCGGCGCTGGCCGGTGTGGCACGGCTGGATGAGATCGCCGCACTGGCCAACGCCGGCACGCTCGCCGCGTTCACCGCGGTGGGCCTGTGCCTGGTGGTGCTGCGCAAGCGCGAGCCGAACCGGGTGCGCAAGTTCCGCACGCCGCTGGCCTACGTGGTCGGCCCGCTGGCGGTGATCGGCTGCGTGTACCTGTTCTTCAGCCTGCCGAGCACGACCCAGCTGTACTTCCTGGCGTGGAACGTTCTGGGCCTGATCGCCTACTTCGCCTATGGGCGTCGCAATGCGGTGCTGGGCAAGGCGTGATCCGGGTGTGTGCCGACCCACGGTCGGCACCTACCGCCGCCATGGTCTGGTAGAGCCGAGCCATGCTCGGCCGCATTGCGTGATTGCGCGATTGCGCGTTGCCGAGCATGGCTCGGCACTACCGCTCCGGGATCAGGGTTTAGCTGCCTGTTGGGCATGCGCCTGGGCCTGCGCCATCACCCTCAGCAGGTTGCCGCCCCAGATACCGGCGATCTGCTGCTCGCTGTAGCCCTTGCGCAGCAGCCACGCGGTGATCTTGGGCAACTGGCTCACGTCGGGCAGGTCGGCCAGGCCACCGCCGCCGTCCCAGTCCAGCCCGATGCCCACGTGCTCAGGGCCGACCACCTTCAGGATGTGCTCGAAGTGGGCGAAGAAATCGTCGAGCGTGGCCTTGCGCAGCGGGATGCGCTGGTCGATCTCTTCCAGCCCCTTCTTCAGCGCGACGCCCTGCTGGATGCTCATGCCGTCGTAATCGGTACCGAGCTGTTCCATCAGGGCCGTCTCGGCCGTCTTGCGCGCCTCGCTCTTGCCGGTATCGATCAGGTAACCGCCATACGCGTTGACCTGGATGACGCCGCCGGCCTTGGCCAGCCGCTTCAGGCGCACATCGTCGAGATTGCGCGGATGGTTGTAGATCGCCTTGGCCGAGCTGTGCGAGAGCACGAACGGCACCGGCATGCGTTCGATCAGATCATCGAACACCGCATCGGAGGCATGCGACTGGTCGATGACGATGCCCAGCCGCACCGCTTCATCGACCAGCGCCTTGCCGGCCGGGCTCAGGCCCTTCCACTCGGCGCCCTTGGGATCGGTGGCCGAATCGGCGAACTCGTTGTTGGCGAAGTGCACCGTGCTGAGCAGGCGCAGGCCGGCCAGGTGGTAATAGCTGAGCAGCGTGGGGTCGTCGACCAGGGGGCTGGCGTTCTCCATGCTGATGTAGACCACACGCTTGCCGGCGGCCTTGATGCGCGCGGCATCGGCGGCGGTCAGCGCAAGCTGGAAGGTGTCCGGGTGCGCGGCGAGCATCTCGCGGATCTCGGTCAGGCGCAGCAGGCCGGCATCGCGGTCATGCTGGTGCGCCTGCGCGCTGCGGTCGCCCTGGTCGGTGTAGATCGCCCAGAAGCCGCCATCGAGCGCGCCTTCGACCATGCGCGGGTAGTCCACCTGCGACAGCGCGTTGTGATCGTGCCGTTGGGTGATGTCGAAGCCGTCGCGGTGGAAATTGGCGGGCGTGTCGAGGTGGCTGTCCAGGGTCAGCAGCCGGTGCTGCAGCGTGGACGCCCTGGCCAGTTCCTGCGGGGTGAATTCGATCGCGTGGGCGGCCAGTGGCGTGCACAACGCCAGCGAAACCAGCAAAGACAGACTGCGCAACGTCATGACACCTCACCTTGGATGGGAAGCGTCAGACCATAGCGCCGAGAGGACAACAAGCGGTAGTGCCGGCCGCTGGCCGGCTCCCCGCGACAATCGGACACCAGGAGGAGCCGGCCAGCGGCCGGCACTACCGATGCCTAACGTGGCCCGGATCCCGGTGCGGATCAGTCCACCACGCGGCAGAACACGGCCTTGAGGTAGCGCGATTCCTGCACGTGGGCCATGAACGGGTGGTCCGGACCGGCGCCGGCCACCTTCAGGATCTGGATGGTGCGGCCGGCGTAGAACGCGGCGCGGCGCAGCATGTCCAGGAACTGGTCCTCGGCCACCAGGCCGGTGCACGAGAACGTGGCGAGCAGGCCACCGGGCTTGACCACGCCCAGCGCCAGCTTGTTCATGTCCAGGTACTTCTTCAGCGCGGTGATGACCTGGTCGCGGTCGCGGGTCATCTTGGCCGGGTCGAGGATCACCACGTCGAACTGCTCGCCGCGGTTGGACGCATCGCGCAGCCACGGGAAGATGTCGGACTGGATGAACTTCGGACGCACGTTGTTGAGCTTGGCGTTGCCCTTGGCGATGGCGATCACGTCTTCATCGATGTCGATGCCGACCACCTCGGCCGCACCGCGCGCGGCGGCATACACCGCAAAACCGCCGGTGTTGCAGCACAGGTCCAGCACGGTCTTGCCTTCCACCTGCTGGCTCAGCCACTGGCGGTTCTCGCGCTGGTCGGCGAAGAAGCCGGTCTTGTGCGCACCGGCCGGGTCGGCGCGGAACTTCACGCCATACTCGGTGATCACCGAGGCTTCGGTGGTGGTGTTGCCGTGGAAGTCGAAGCTTTCCTGCTTCTGCACGTGTTCGTCAGCGAAGCTGTGGAAACGGCAACCCGGGAACTGCTCGCGCAGGGCCTCGTAGACCCACTCGCGGTGGCGGAACATGCCGGCGGCGAAGAACTCGACCACGACCAGATCGCCATAGCGGTCCACGACCAGGCCGGACAGACCGTCGCCTTCGCTGTGGACCACGCGCCACGCATCGGAGATCTCGTCCAGCTTGAGCACCTCACGACGCAGCGACACCGCCTGGGCGATCTTGCGCGAGAACCAGCCGGCGTCGACCGGGATGGCCTGATCGGTCTCCAGGATGCGCACGGCGATGCGCGAGTGACCGTTGTAGAAGCCACGCCCGATCCACTCCCCATCCACGCCGACGACGTCGACGATGGCACCGGGTTTGGGACGGACGGCCGGCTTTTCGACCAGTTTCTGGAAGATCCACGGGTGGCTGGAGCGCCAGGCGTTCTTGAGGCGGACAACGGGAAGGGGGGTATTCATATGCGTATTGTAAACGGCCCCCGGCCCCGGCCGGCAGGCCGCCATTTGACGCCGGCCCCGGCACCCCGCAGAATCGGCCCCAGAAGGGGAGTAGCTCCCAGACGTTGTCGCCGTCAATTCGAGCCCGCAGGCTCCGGTGCAACGGCAGTCCCACCCATCGGGACTGCGAGCGAGACCTTCGCCGTATGGCGAAGCTCTGTCCCCGGATCCCCCCGATCCTCCGTTGCAGATCCTCGCCGTCCGGCTTGAGGCATTCTATTTTTCCAACGGACAAACCCAATGCAGACGATCGGTAATGTGTGGTTGTGGGGCGGCTTCGGCGCGGTGGTGATCATCGCGCTGCTGGTCGATCTCGTTTTGATGCGACACGGCGGGCCGCACAAGGTCACCTTCAAGGAGGCCCTGTGGTGGTCCATCGGCTGGGTCGCGCTGGCCCTGGCCTTCAACGGTGGCCTCTGGTACTACCTGAACGAGACCGCTGGCCAGGTGGTGGCCAACAAGGTCGGCCTGGAGTTCCTGACCGGTTACCTGGTCGAGAAAGCCCTGGCCGTGGACAACATCTTCGTGTTCCTGATGATCATGGGCTACTTCGCGGTGCCCGAGGAACAGCGCCAGAAGGTGCTGATCATCGGCATCCTGGGCGCGATCGTGCTGCGTACGATCATGATCTTCGCCGGCAGCGTGCTGCTGACCAAGTTCCACTGGCTGCTCTACGTGTTCGGCGCGTTCCTGCTCTTCACCGGCTGGAAGATGTGGTTCTCGGCCGGTAGCGAGCCGGATCTCGAGACCAACCCCGCCCTGCGCTGGATGCGCAAGCACCTGCGCCTGCTGCCGGACTATGCCGGCAACGCGATGAGCGTCATGCGCGATGGCAAGCGCTGGTTCACGCCGCTGTTCGTGGTGCTGATCCTGATCGCGGTGACCGACGTGATCTTCGCGGTGGACAGCATCCCGGCGATCTTCGCGATCACCACCGACCCGTTCATCGTGCTGACCTCCAACGTCTTCGCGGTGCTGGGCCTGCGTGCGATGTTCTTCCTGCTGGCCGGCATGGCCGATCGCTTCCACCTGCTGCCGTACGGCCTGGCCCTGGTGCTGGCCTTCATCGGCATCAAGATGATGCTGATCGACATCTTCAAGATCCCCACCCCGATCTCGCTGGGCGTGGTGGCGGTGATCATCGCCGCGACCGTGGTGCTGAGCCTGAAGAACCCGCCGAAGGAAGGCGGCCACGCCTGACCGACCGTGCCGCCTGCGGGATTGTCCCGCAGGCGGTACCTCTCTCTCCCACGGCGTTGCCCTTGTGTTCATCCGGGGCGACGCCATCCCTAAGGCTATGAACGCCAACCTGCCCCAGCCCGCCGGCGCGCCGCCGGTCCCGTCCCGCAACGACCGTGGTGGTGTGCTGCGGGCGTTCAACCTGAGCCTAGCCTTCGTGCTGCTGCTGGTGGCGGTCTATACCGCCCAAGGCCACTTCGACTGGCGTCCGTGGGCGGTTGCCCCGCTGGACAAGGCCGGCCTGCTCGGCATTCTCGGTGCACCGCTGCTGCATGGCTCAATCCAGCATCTCGGTGCCAATGCGGCGGCCCTGCTGATCCTCGGCACGCTGGCCGGCAGCGTCTATCCCAAGGCCACCCTGCGCGCGCTGCCCCTGTTGTGGGTCGGCTCGGGGCTGGGCGCCTGGCTGCTCGGCGATCTGGGCAGCCACCATCTGGGCGCCAGTGGCATCACCCACGGCCTGATGTTCTTGGTGTTCGTGCTCGGCCTGCTGCGCCGCGACCGGCCGGCGATCGCGGCCGGACTGATCGCCTTCCTGTTCTACGGCAGCATGCTGCTCACCATCCTCCCGCACGAACCGGGCGTGTCCTGGCAGTCGCATATGGGCGGTGCCTTCGCCGGCATCATCAGCGCACTGCTGTTCCGCCTCTCCGACCCGATGGCGCCGCGCAAGCGCTACAGCTGGGAGGACGAGGAAGAGGACGACATCGAGGCAGCGCGCGACGCCGATCTGGAACCGCCCTCCCCGACCCGCGTCCCGGTGCTGTGGCAACCGCGCGAGGGCCGCGACTTCGTGGTGCTCCCGTTCCGGCGGCGCGATGAAGGGTCATCGCTGGACTGACCGCAACGCCATCTGATGGCATGCCGAGGTACAGCCACGCCATGCGTGGCTGCCGTGCGCCGGACATTCCGATATCGCGTCTACCGACCAAGGTCGATGCGCGCAGCACCGATCACGATCGTACCGACCAACGGTCGGTACCTACCGGGTCGCCGGTGTCCCATCCCCATCCACCGCACGCCGGCCCAGCGCCGGGTCATCGGTGAAGAACGCATCGATGCCGGTGGCCAGGTAGGCCCGCATCTCGGCGACCGAACCTTCCGCATTGCGGGCATTCGGCTCGCCGCTGCGGAACTCCGCGGCCTGGAAGTAGTTTTCCGGCCGGAACGTATACGGCACCACCATCAGGCCGGCCGCATGCGCATCACGCACCAGCGACGTCGGGGTGCCCAGTTTTCCCTGCGCGTCCAGCGGAATGACCATGCGCAGGCTCGGGCCGATGCCATCGGCGTAGGTGGCCACCTCGCGCAGCCCGGCCGGGGTGATCAGGTCGGCATAGCGCTGGCTGCCCTGGGCGGCCAGCACGTCACCGGGCTGCTGCTTCGGGTCACCGAGCAGCTGCAGCAGGCGGATGTTGCTGTCGCGACCGAGCTTGCCGCGCAGGTAACGCAGGTTGCCCACCTCGAACGACTGGATCGTCACCGGCGCCACGCGCGTGTAGGCGTTGCCCTGCAGCGCGGCGACCACCTTGTCTTCCATCGGCAGGCCGATGCGCGTGAAGTAGGTGCCGTGCTTGATCTCCGGTACCAGCCCGATGCCGCGGTTGGCGCGGCCGGCCTGCTGCACCAGGAAGGCGATGATCTCGTCCAGCGTGGCGATGCGGAACTGGCCGTCGAACGCGGTGCTGCGCAGCTGCGGCAGGCGCTCGCGGGCGTACAGCGTCTTCAGCTCGGCCAGGGTGAAGTCTTCGGTGAACCAGCCTTCGATGCGTTCGCCATCGATGGTCTTGACCGCCTTGCGGCTGGCGAACTCCGGATGCGCGGCCACATCGGTGGTGCCGCCGATCTCGTTCTCGTGGCGCGACACCAGCACACCGTCCTTGGTCATCACCAGGTCCGGCTCGATGTAGTCGGCGCCGTCGGCGATGGCCTGGGCATAGGCGGCGAGCGTGTGCTCGGGCAGCAGCGCACTGGCACCGCGGTGGCCGTAGACGGCGGCCTTGGCCGGCGTGGAGGAAGACGATTCAGCGCTCATGGCCACCGATGGTGCCACGGCCAGCGACACCAGCAACACACCTCCCCACAACTGCTTGGACACTGCAAACCCCTGTCGATAAAGAACCCGGTCAGTCTGCTGCAAGGCTGTGACAGCGCGAAGAAAGGCGTCCCCTACTTCCCGATGCAGAAGCTCGAGAAGATCCGCCCCAGCAGGTCATCGGCGCTCATCCGCCCGGTGATCTCGCCCAGCGCCTCATGGGCCAGGCGCAGTTCCTCGGCGGCCAGCTCCAGGTGCTCGTGGACCAGCTCCGATTCGGCGCGCTCGGCATGGCCGACGGCCTGGCTGATCGCCTCCACATGGCGGGCACGCGCGGAGAACTCGCCGTCCACGCTGTCGCCGGCGCTGCCACTGGCCAGCGCGCGCAGGCGCGCGTGCAGCTGATCCAGGCCGAGGCCGGTCGCGGCCGAGACATGCACCACGTCCGCCGGGACATCGGACGGGATCGCGTCCAGCAGGTCGCTCTTGTTGTGGATCCACAGCTGCTGCGGCACCTCGGCGATGCTGTCGCCCACCGCGGCGCGGCCGGCCTGCGGATCGCGCGCATCGACCACCACGATGGCCAGGTCGGTGCGCTGCATCTCCGCGCGCGCCCGGCGCATGCCTTCCCGCTCGATCGCATCGCCGCCTTCGCGCAGACCGGCGGTGTCGACCAGGGTCAGTTCCAGGCCGTCGATACGGATGGTTTCGCGCAGGGTGTCGCGGGTGGTGCCAGCGATGTCAGTGACGATCGCCCGCTCACTGCCGGCCAGCGCATTGAGCAGTGAACTCTTGCCGGCGTTCGGCGGGCCCACCAGCACCGCATGCAGGCCGTCGCGCAGCTTGCGGCCGCGCTCGGCATCGTCGCGCAGCCGGAGCAGCGCCTGCAGCGCGGTGACCAGGCCACTGCGCACCTGCGCCCCGCCGAGGGTATCGAGCGGTTCGTCGGCGAAGTCGATCGCCGCCTCCACGTGGATCCGCAGCAGAACAAGCTGTTCCGCGACCTCATCGACGCGGCGCGAGAACACGCCGTCCAGCGAGCGGCGGGCCGCGCGCGCCGCGCGGGTGTCGCTGGCGGCGATCAGGTCGGCGATGGCCTCGGCCTGGGCCAGGTCGAGCTTGCCGTTGAGGAAGGCGCGCTCGCTGAACTCACCGGGCCGTGCCTGGCGTGCGCCCAAGGCGATGCAGCGCGCGACCAGCTGCTGCAGCACCACCGGGCTGCCATGCCCCTGCAGTTCCACCACTTCCTCGCCGGTGAAGCTGTTCGGGGCCGGGAACCACAGCGCGATGCCGTCGTCGATCACCTCGCCGCCCGCATCGCGGAAGCGCGCGTAGTGCGCGTGCCGCGGCTGCATCGCGCGCACGCCGATGGCTTCGGCAATGGTGCGCGCCTGCGGGCCGGACAGCCGCAGCATGCCGACGCCGCCAGCGCCGGGCGCGGTGGCGATGGCCACGATGGTGTCGGGGGCATGGGTCATGTCGGGCTCACTGCAGCGTGCGGGGAATCAGGGGGCATTCTACGGACCACGCGGCTGCGCGGCCGCAGATGCAGGAAACCCGCCTTGCGGCGGGTTTCCTGTGCGGCTTACTTCTTGGCGGTGACGACCGGCAGCGGATCGCTGCCATGACGCTTGGTCATCCACCACTGCTGGAGCAGGCCCAGGCCACCGTTGACGACCCAGTACAGCACCAGACCGGACGGCATGAAGGCCATCATGACGCCGAACACCAGCGGCATCAGCTGCATCATCTTGGCCTGCATCGGGTCCATGCCCGGCGCCGGGGTCAGCTTCTGGGTGGCCCACATCACCGCCACGTTGATCACCGGCAGGATGAAGTACGGGTCACGCGCGGTCAGATCCTGGATCCAGCCCAGCCACGGGGCCTGGCGCAGTTCCACCGATTCCACCAGCACCCAGTACAGCGCGAAGAAGATCGGCATCTGGATGAGGATCGGCAGACAGCCGCCCATCGGGTTGATCTTCTCTTTCTTGTACAGCTCCATCATCGCGGTCTGGAACTTCTGGCGGTCATCGCCATAGCGTTCCTTGAGCTGCGCGATGCGCGGCTGGAAGCGACGCATCTTGGCGCCGGACTTGTACTGCACGGCCGAGAGCGGATACAGCACCAGCTTCAGCAGCACCACCAGACCGACAATCGCCCAGCCCCAGTTGTTGACGACCTTGTGGACCTGGTTGAGCACCCAGAACAGGCCCTGGCCGATGATCGCCATCAGCGAGAAGCGGCTGTAGTCGACCACGCGGTCCAGGCCCTTCACGTCTTCCTTGGCGATCAGGTTGACCAGCTTCGGGCCGACCCACAGGCGGGCCTCGGTGCTGACCTGCTGGCCCGGGGCCACGGTGAAGGCCGGGCCACGCGCTTCGATCTGGTCGCGGCCGTTGTTCTGCGCCAGCGAGTACTGCGCGGCCTGGTCGGCCTGCGGAATCCACGCGGTGAAGAAGTGGTGCTGCAGCATCGCCAGCCAGCCGCCGGTGATGGTGCGGTTGAGGTGGCCGTCGTCCAGGTAATCCTTGAACGCGCGACGCTCGTAACCGTCCTGCGGGCTGAACCAGGTCGCGCCGTTGAAGCTGAACGAGTCCGGGTTGGTCATGCTGCGCGAAAGGATGGTCGGGGTGCGGTCCAGGGTGCGGAACACGTAGCCGCTCCACGGAGCGCTGCCGCCGTTGACCACTTCATCCTTCACCGTGATCGCGTACTCGTTGCGACCCAGCGAATAGGTACGGCGGATGGTCACGCCGTTCGGGCCGGTCCATTCGAAGGGCACCGTGACCTCGTCCTGGCCCTTGGCCAGCTCGAAGTCGTGGTTGTCGCCGACCAGCTTGAAGCCGTTGGCGGCCGGCACCGGCATGGTCTTGTCTTCGCTGATCCAGCCACTCACCGCGCGGTACGGGTGGGTCGCCTCTTCGGTCAGCAGGCGGACCGGCGGGCTGCCTTCTTCCTTGGTCTGCGGGAACTGCAGCAGCTCGGCGTCCAGCACCGTGCCACCGTCCAGCACCAGGCGCAGCACGTCGGTGGTGATGGTCACGCGGGCCGGGCCCGTCGCGGCCTGCGCGGTCGGCTGGGCCGCCGGCAGCGTGCCGTCGGCCTGGGGCACGGCGGCACCGGGGATGCTGCCGGCAGCGGCACCCGGCACGCTGGCCTGGGTGGTCTGGGCGGCCACGGCCGGGGTCGGCGGCGCGGCTTTGTCGCGGCCCCACTCCATCCACAGCAACACGGCCACCATCAGCCAGGCAAAAATCAGGAAAACGCGGGTCTGGTTCATCAGCGTGCAGGCTCGGCGGGGCCGGCACGCAATGCCGGCTCGGACTGGGAAAGGGGTGCAACGCCCAGGGGCGGCGGCATTGTGCCGTCCGCGCCCGGCATGGGCAATGCGCCAAGGCGGCGCAGCAGGCGTTCAAAGGCCTGGCGGATTTCGGGATTGCTGGCGGTACGGGCGGCGCTGCGGGCAACGACGACGTAATCGCCGGCACTCATCCACGGCCGTAGATGGCGTGTGGCATCGCGCAGCACACGCTTCACTCGGTTGCGACCCACGGCTCGGGGATCGACTTTGCGCGACACCGCAAGACCCAACCTGGCTGGCGTATCGCTCTTCAGCCAGTGCAGGGTCATCAGCGGATCGGACACACGGCGGGCGCCGTTGAAGACCGTTGTATATTCGGCACGCGTACGAACCCGCGCAGAGCGAGGAAATCGCTTGCGCGGGTCGGAACTGCTCACAGTCAGGATTGCGTCTGCCGCGGAAAGCGGCATTGCAATCAAGCGCTCAGGACTTTACGGCCCTTGGCGCGGCGACGCGACAGGATCTTGCGGCCGTCAGCGGTCTTCATACGGGCACGGAAGCCATGGTCGCGCTTACGCTTGAGGTTGCTGGGTTGGAAAGTGCGCTTGGTGGCCATGCGGGCCTCTATATGAAGGGGACGGAAAGAACCGGAAATTCTATAGACCTCATCGAGGTCCCGTCAAGTGTCTGTCACTACGGGAATTCACCGGGCTGTGCAATAGCTGTGGATCATTTTGTGAATAACTTTGGGACAACCATTCCCGGCCCCCCTCGTCGGTGGTAGTCTGCGCCATCCATTCTTCCCCCCTTCCGGCCTGCGGTGCGGCGCTTTTGTTCGCCTATCCGCTGGCCTCAGACGATTATTGCCGATGGATGCCTGGTCTCGTTCCCTCGAACGCCTCGAAGCGGAGTTCCCGCCCGAAGATGTTCACACCTGGTTGAAGCCGCTGCAGGCAGATCTGCGCGCGGACAGCCTGGTGCTTTATGCGCCAAACGCCTTCATCGTCGACCAGGTGCGCGAGCTGTACCTGCCGCGCATCAAGGAGCTGGTGGCGCACTTCGCCGGTTTCGGCGACGTTTTTCTTGAAATCGGCTCGCGTCCGCGTCCGGTAGAGGCGCAGATCGCGTCGATTCCGGGCCTGTCGGCGCCCGCAGCCCCGGCGGAACCGCTGGTGCCGTTCGCCGGCAACATGGATTCGCACTACACCTTCGCCAACTTCGTGGAAGGCCGCAGCAACCA
Organism: Stenotrophomonas sp. JAI102; assembly: GCF_013409105.1. Lineage (NCBI taxonomy): Bacteria > Pseudomonadati > Pseudomonadota > Gammaproteobacteria > Lysobacterales > Lysobacteraceae > Stenotrophomonas > Stenotrophomonas sp. JAI102. The sequence goes on along the minus strand of NZ_JACCCI010000003.1, from coordinate 362,079 downwards.
GCTGGGTCTGGCCGCGGCGTTCCAGGCGGCGCAGAAGCCGGGCGACCGGGCCCACAACCCGTTGCTGCTGTACGGCGGGACCGGCCTGGGCAAGACCCACCTGATGTTCGCGGCCGGCAATGCGATGCGTCAGGCCAATCCGGCAGCCAAGGTGCTGTACCTGCGTTCGGAGCAGTTCTTCAGCGCGATGATCCGTGCGCTGCAGGAAAAAACCATGGACCAGTTCAAGCGCCAGTTCCAGCAGGTGGACGCGCTGCTGATCGATGACATCCAGTTCTTCGCCGGCAAGGACCGTACCCAGGAAGAGTTCTTCCATACGTTCAATGCCCTGTTCGACGGCAAGCAGCAGATCATCCTGACCTGCGACCGGTACCCGCGCGAAGTCGAGGGCCTGGAAGCACGGCTGAAGTCGCGGCTGGCCTGGGGCCTGTCGGTGGCGATCGAGCCGCCGGACTTCGAAACGCGTGCAGCGATCGTGCTGGCCAAGGCCCGCGAGCGTGGCACCGATATCCCCGACGATGTGGCGTTTCTGATTGCCAAGAAGATGCGCTCCAATGTCCGCGACCTCGAAGGTGCGTTGAATACCCTGGCCGCCCGCGCCAATTTCACCGGCCGTGCGATCACCACTGATTTCGCCCAGGAAACCCTGCGCGACCTGCTTCGCGCCCAGCAGCAGGCGATCAGCATTCCCAACATCCAGAAAACCGTGGCCGACTACTACGGGCTGCAGATCAAGGATCTGCTGTCCAAGCGTCGGACCCGGTCGCTGGCCCGTCCCCGTCAGGTCGCCATGGCCCTGACCAAGGAACTGACCGAGCACAGCCTGCCGGAAATCGGCGACGCCTTTGCCGGGCGGGACCACACCACGGTGCTGCATGCCTGCCGGCAGATCCGGACGTTGATGGAAGCGGACGGCAAGTTGCGGGAAGACTGGGACAAGCTGATCCGGAAGTTGAGCGAATGATGCATGTACGCCGCTAAGGCGTCATCGCATAAAACGGTGCAGAATCCGGTAGTAAGCGCGGGATAGGTTGTGGATAAGAAACCCGGTCGATTCGACGGTAAAGTTATCCACAGCTTTCCCCACCCCTTGGGGGCTAGTAATGCAGAGGGTTTCGAGGTCAGAAATCCTTTTGTTTACAAAGGCTTAGTCGTGTTTTCCCGCGATTCTGGCCCTACCAGCACCACCAAGCTTTTGATTTATTCCACATTTTTTTAAAGCATAGGGGCACGGAACCACATGCGTTTCACACTGCAGCGCGAAGCCTTTCTCAAGCCGTTGGCACAAGTCGTCAACGTGGTCGAACGCCGCCAGACCCTGCCGGTTCTGGCTAATTTCCTGGTTCAGGTCCAGAACGGACAGCTGTCGCTGACCGGCACGGACCTGGAAGTGGAAATGGTGTCGCGGATCGCGGTGGAAGATGCCCAGGACGGCGAGACCACCATCCCCGCCCGCAAGCTGTTCGAGATCATCCGCGCCCTGCCCGATGGCAGCCGGATCACCGTCTCGCAGACCGGTGACAAGATCACCGTCCAGGCCGGGCGCAGCCGCTTCACCCTGGCAACGTTGCCGGCCAACGACTTCCCGTCGGTAGACGAAGTCGAAGCGACCGAGCGCGTGGCCATCGGCGAAGCGACCCTGAAGGAATTGATCGAGCGCACTGCGTTCGCGATGGCCCAGCAGGACGTGCGCTACTACCTCAACGGCCTGCTGTTCGACCTGCGCGGCGATGCCCTGCGTACTGTGGCGACCGACGGTCACCGCCTGGCGCTGTGCGAAACCGAACTGGAAAAAGCCAGCGGCGCCAAGCGTCAGATCATCGTGCCGCGCAAGGGCGTGACCGAACTGCAGCGTCTGTTGGAAAGCGGCGATCGCGAGATCGAGCTGGAAGTCGGCCGCAGCCATGTCCGCGTCAAGCGCGACGATGTGACCTTCACCTCGAAGCTGATCGACGGCCGCTTCCCGGATTACGAGGCTGTCATCCCGATCGGTGCCGACCGCGAAGTGAAGGTCGATCGCGAAGCGCTGCGTGCCTCGCTGCAGCGCGCTGCGATTCTGTCCAACGAGAAGTACCGCGGCATCCGCGTGGAAGTCTCGCCGGGCAACCTGAAGATCAGCGCGCACAACCCGGAGCAGGAAGAAGCCCAGGAAGAAATCGAGGCCGACACCACGGTCAGCGATCTGGCCATCGGCTTCAACGTGAACTACCTGCTGGACGCGCTGTCGGCACTGCGCGATGAGCACGTCGTGATCCAGCTGCGCGATTCGAACTCCTCCGCCCTGGTCCGTGAGGCCAGCAGCGAGAAGTCGCGTCATGTGGTGATGCCGCTGCGTCTGTGACCTGAGACGCAGGTTCCACGTGGAACCGAGTGATTCAGAGAAGCCCGGCAATGCCGGGTTTCTTTTTGGGTGGAAGAAACGATGTTCCACGTGGAGCATTCAGCAAATGGGCGGATATCGATACCGGTGTGCCGCCTGCTTGAAGCTTCGCACCTCCAGGGCAACGCCTTGTCGGCAGTGCGCTCGGTCGAAGCGGTCATTGGCAGCGGTGCGTCTCCTAGCGCGACGCGCACACGCCAGCATAGATCCAGCGCTGGCGTTCAACCAAAGGGCGATCTCGGATCCGGTCGGTAGCCCGCTGCTGCCGATGTCGATTCCCGAAGATCCAAGGTCGTGAACGAGCGGGATTTACCTCTTGCCCTGGAGCGCGGTTACAGCCTGCTTTTTGAACGGCTGAATCACAGCTCTATGCTTTTAAAAACTGTATATAAATCTAAAGCTAGGTGGTGGTGGTAGGGCCAGATTTGGTTGAAAAGTAGGTTAAGTGATTGGTTTTAAAGGCAAATATAGCCTCGAAACCCCCGGTAAAACAGGGTCTAAGCCTGGGGGTGATCCTGTGGATATCTTTCAAGGCCCTCCGAGGGGTGCTTTTTATCCACAGATTGCCCATGGGTTGTGCATAAGTCATACATGGGGGATGTGGACAGTCTCGTTTGGGTCTGCGTGGCGTCCGTTGGATTCTGGACAGCCGTCTCCACCGCTGGTTCGCAGAATTGAAAGAAATGGACGGTCTGCTCGGATCGAGCCGTCCTGACGCGTGGAGATCGGCGCGAATTTCTTGAAATCTGCAGGGCCTCCCTGCTGCGCACGCCTCAGATTTGAAGAAATTCAAGGCGTTTCTGGATCTCGTTGCTGCTCATCCAGGGACATGTTCCACGTGGCGCACCGTGTATGCCCGTCCCGGCCTGGGTGGCGGTGCCGCAGCGAGCGGGTTCGCATAGTGGCTCGCGCCCTCGGATGGATGCCTTTGGCGCCAGACATCCTTCTGGAAGAGCCGACATCCTTACCGCGGCCTACTCTTCGGGAGGCGGTGTCCCACGTGGAACCAGGACAATGCAGTAAGCTGATCGATTCCTCTACCCGTCTGCCGCCCCGTGCGGCGTTGATCGTCCGCATGCACATCCGCCGTCTGTCCCTGCACCAGGTCCGCCGCTTCGACACCGTCGAACTGGCGCCGAAACCGGGCATCAATCTGATCACCGGTGACAATGGCGCCGGCAAGACCAGTGTCCTGGAGGCGCTGCATGTGATGGCGTATGGCCGCAGTTTCCGCGGACGGGTGCGGGATGGCCTGGTACGCCAGGGGCGGGAGGCGCTGGATGTGTTCGTCGAATGGGACGAGCAGCGAGAGGGCGCCGATACGCCGACTCGTCGAAAGGCGGGGCTTCGCCACAGCGGCCAGGAGTGGAAAGGGCGGCTGGACGGGGAAGACGTCGCCCAGCTGGGCACGCTCTGTGCAGCCCTGGCCGTGGTGACCTTTGAACCTGGCAGCCACGCCTTGGTCAGTGGCGGCGGTGAACCCCGCCGCCGATTCCTCGATTGGGGCTTGTTCCACGTGGAACCAGACTTCATGGGACTGTGGCGGCGGTACTCACGGGCCCTGAAGCAGCGCAATGCCCTGCTCAAGCAGGGCGGGCACCCGCATGCCCTGGATGCATGGGATCGGGAGCTGGCCGAAGCGGGCGAACCCCTGACGGCCCGCCGTCAGCACTACCTGGAGCGGCTGCAGGAGCGGACCGTGGAACTGGCCGCCGTACTGGCGCCCAATCTGGGCATCCAGTCGTTGAACCTCAGCCCTGGCTGGCGCAAACAGGAGCTGTCCCTCTCCGACGCCCTGCTCCTGGCCCGCGAGCGCGACCGGATGGCCGGCTACACCTCGGTGGGTCCGCACCGGGCCGACTGGAGTGTCGGGTTCGAGACCATCCCCGGGCGGGATGCGCTTTCGCGCGGACAGGCCAAACTGACCGCCCTCACCTGCCTGCTGGCCCAGGCCGAGGACTACGCGGAACAGCGCGGGGAATGGCCGGTCATCGCGCTGGACGATCTTTCTTCCGAACTGGATCGCCATCACCAGGCGCGCGTGCTGGAGCGCTTGAAGGCGGGCCCGGCGCAGATCTTCATCACAGCCACCGAAGTCCCGGCGGCCCTGATGGACGCACCGGATATCACCCGGTTCCACGTGGAACATGGACAGGTCCAGCCTGTGCCATAGTGGTCCCCCCAGGGGCCACGGTGCCCGGCTGGTATAATTGCTGTTGCAACCCCTTATTACCCGGCGCCCCGCCTCACCGCGGTGGCCCGACCTGCGGAGCCTACGGCAAGCGCAATGACTGAAGAACAGAACATCCCCGCAAACAGCGGCAACTACGACGCCAACAGCATCACCGCCCTGGAAGGCCTCGAGGCTGTCCGCAAGCGTCCTGGTATGTACATCGGCGACGTCCATGACGGCACCGGTCTGCACCACATGGTGTTCGAGGTTGTCGACAACTCCATCGACGAAGCCTTGGCCGGTCACGCGGACAACGTCTCGGTCATCATCCATGCCGATGGCTCGGTCTCGGTGTCGGACAACGGGCGCGGCATCCCGACCGGCAAGCACGAGCAGATGAGCAAGAAGCTCGATCGCGAAGTCTCCGCGGCCGAAGTCGTGATGACGGTCCTGCACGCCGGCGGCAAATTCGACGACAACAGCTACAAGGTTTCAGGCGGCCTGCACGGCGTCGGCGTCAGCGTGGTCAACGCGCTGTCCCAGAGGCTGCTGCTCGACATCTACCAGGGCGGCTTCCACTACCAGCAGGAATTCGCGGACGGTGCGGCGGTCAACTCGCTGAAGCAGGTCGAAGCCAGCAGCAAGCGCGGCACCACCCTGCGCTTCTGGCCGTCGGTGAAGGCGTTCCACGACAACGTGGAGTTCCACTACGACATCCTGGCCCGTCGCCTGCGCGAACTGTCCTTCCTCAATTCCGGCGTCAAGATCGTGCTGGTCGACGAGCGCGGCGATGGCCGCCGTGACGACTTCCATTACGAAGGCGGTATCCGCAGCTTCGTGGAGCATCTGGCGCAGTTGAAGACGCCCCTGCACCCGAACGTGATCTCGGTCACCGGCGAGTCCAATGGCATCGTCGTGGACGTGGCGCTGCAGTGGACCGATTCCTACCAGGAAACGATGTACTGCTTCACCAACAACATTCCGCAGAAGGACGGCGGTACCCACCTGGCCGGCTTCCGTGGTGCGCTGACCCGTGTGCTCAACAACTACATCGAGCAGAACGGCATCGCCAAGCAGGCCAAGATCAACCTGACCGGCGATGACATGCGCGAAGGCATGATCGCGGTACTGTCGGTGAAGGTGCCGGACCCGAGCTTCTCCAGCCAGACCAAGGAAAAGCTGGTCAGCTCGGACGTGCGCCCGGCCGTGGAAAGTGCCTTCGGCCAGCGCCTGGAAGAGTTCCTGCAGGAAAACCCGAACGAAGCCAAGGCGATCGCCGGCAAGATCGTGGACGCCGCGCGTGCCCGTGAAGCGGCGCGCAAAGCGCGCGATCTGACCCGCCGCAAGGGCGCGCTGGATATCGCCGGCCTGCCGGGCAAGCTGGCCGACTGCCAGGAAAAGGATCCGGCGCTGTCCGAACTGTTCATCGTCGAGGGTGACTCGGCAGGTGGCTCGGCCAAGCAGGGCCGCAACCGCAAGAACCAGGCGGTGCTGCCGCTGCGCGGCAAGATCCTCAACGTGGAACGCGCGCGCTTCGACCGCATGCTGGCCTCGGACCAGGTCGGTACGCTGATCACCGCGCTGGGCACCGGCATCGGGCGGGACGAATACAACCCGGACAAGCTGCGCTACCACCGCATCATCATCATGACCGACGCCGACGTCGACGGCGCGCACATCCGTACGCTGCTGTTGACGTTCTTCTACCGTCAGATGCCGGAGCTGATCGAGCGCGGCCACATCTACATCGGGCTGCCGCCGCTGTACAAGATCAAGCAGGGTAAGCAGGAGCTGTACCTGAAGGACGACCCGGCACTGGACGCGTACCTGGCCAGCAGCGCGGTGGAAAACGCCTCGCTGATTCCGGCCGAAAGCGAACCGGGCATCGAAGGCGTCGCCTTGGAAAAGCTGCTGCTCTCCTATGCCTCGGCCCAGGAAACCATCGCGCGCAACGGCCATCGCTATGACCGCCAGGTACTCGAAGCGCTCATCGATTTCACCCCGATGGATCTGGAACACCTACGCAAGGCCGGTGCCGAGGAAGGCCTGGCCGCGCTGGCGACCCGTCTCAACCAGGGCAGCCTAGGCTCGCCGCGCTACACGCTGGAACTGCAGGAACCCACCGACGAGCGCCCGGCCGCTGTGCTGGTCACGCGTCGCCACATGGGCGAACAGATGATCCAGGTGTTGCCGCTGGCCGCGTTCGAAACCGGCGAACTGCGTGCCCTGCACCAGTCCTCGCTGCTGCTGCATGGCCTGGTCCGGACCGGTGCCAAGATCAGCCGCGGCGCCAAGTCGGCCGAGGTGGCCAGCTTCGCCGAGGCGCGCAACTGGTTGCTGGATGAGGCCAAGAAGGGCCGCCAGATCCAGCGATTCAAGGGTCTGGGTGAAATGAATCCCGAGCAGCTCTGGGATACCACGGTCAACCCGGAGACGCGCCGGCTGCTCCAGGTGCGCATCGAGGACGCCGTCGCTGCCGACCAGATCTTCAGCACGCTGATGGGCGACGTGGTCGAACCGCGCCGCGACTTCATCGAAGACAATGCGCTGAAGGTCGCCAACCTGGATATCTGACACAATCGGGAACGGGCCGGCCGGGTGCGACCTGCACCCTGGCCGGCCATCGCTCCCCGATGCCAGGAATCCGATGTCCGCAACCACCCCGGCGTCCATGACGCCTCCGCTGCCCCCTGTCGTTCCCTCTTCACCGCGCGCGCCGGGTTCTCCGCTCGCGGGGTTCTTCATCGATCTGGGCATCGGCGCAGCGGTCCTGCTGTCGCTGAGCCTGATCGGCGGGCTGGTGTGGGGGCTGTATCGCGGCGCGATCGTGGGTTACCAGGCCGCCCGCGACGGCGCGGACGCCTCCGCCGTGGCGGATCTTGCCCAACAGCTGGGCCAACCGGGTGCACTCGCCCAGATCCTGATGGCACTGGGCGCCACCGGTGGCGCGGCGCTGGTGCTGTACTTCTTCCGTCGCCGGGCCACGCCCGCCGAACGTGCGCTGTCCTTGCAGGCCGCGCGTCGCCCCTCGACCTGGGGTTGGACGTTGCTGGTCGCCACCGCGGTGATCATCGGCAGCAACCTGATCGCCTGGCTGGCCAAACAGGCCGGCATCGAGCCGGTGCCAACCAACCTCGCGCTGATGGAACAGGCGATCACGCGCTTCCCCTGGTTCCTCGCGCTGTTTGCCGTCGTGCTCGCGCCGGCCTACGAAGAGCTGCTGTTCCGCCGTGTCCTGTTCGGTCGCCTGTGGCAGGCCGGCCGACCGGTGCTGGGCATCGTCCTGAGCAGCCTGGCCTTCGCCCTCGTGCATGAAATCCCCGGCACCAGTGCCAACGGCCCGTGGGAAATCGCCCAGCTGTGGCTGGTCTACGGCAGCATGGGCGCCGCCTTCGCCTGGTTGTACCAGCGCACCGGAACCCTGTGGGCCCCGATCGTCGCACATGGGTTGAACAACGGCATCGCGCTGGTCGCGCTGATGTTCCTGGGCATCCACTGATCACTGCGCGGCTTGACGAAAATTTACGTCGCCGCGTTCCACACTGCGCACATGAACACGGGGGATCGCACATGAAACCAGTACTGTTGGGAATTGCCATCGCCATGCTGGTGAGCGCGTGCGCCACCACGACGTCGCCGACCGGCCGCCGCCAGATGGTCGGCGGGGTGTCGCAGGCCGAACTGGATCAGCTCGGCGCGCAGGCGTTCACCGAAACCAAGTCCAAAGGCACGCTCAGCAAGGATCCGAAGCAGACGGCCTACGTGCAGTGCGTGGTGAACGCGCTGGTCGCCCAGCTGCCCCAACAGTACCGTGGCGTACGGTGGGAAACAGCGCTGATGGTCGACAAGGAACCCAACGCCTTCGCCCTGCCCGGCGGCAAGGTCGGGGTCAACACCGGCATCTTCAGCGTCGCCAAGAACCAGGATCAGCTGGCCGCGGTGATCGGGCATGAGATCGGGCACGTCATCTCCCGCCACCACGAAGAACGCATCACCCGGCAGATGGGCGCGCAGACCGGCCTGTCGGTGCTCGGTGCCCTCGCCGGCGCGGCGTACGGTGAGGGGGCGGCCAGCACGGTCAACCAGCTCGGTGGCGCTGGCGCCCAGGCAGCCTTCCTGCTGCCGGGGTCGCGCACCCAGGAAAGCGAGGCCGATATCGTCGGCCAGCGGCTGATGGCCGAGGCCGGTTTCAACCCGGCGCAGGCGGTCGATCTGTGGCAGAACATGATGGCGGCCAGTGGCGGCCGGTCACCGCAGTGGCTGTCCACCCACCCCGATCCGGCCAACCGCATCCGCGAACTGCAGCGGGACGCGCCGTCCCTGAGTGGTGTATACCAACAGGCTCAGGCGGCCGGACGGCGGCCGAAGTGCGGTTGACGCCCCCGTATACGACCAAAAGATGCTGTATTGCAGCATCGGAAACGATTTCTCACGCCATCAGTTTCTGATACGTTTGGCGGCTCAGATTTTTCTGACAGTCCGTTTTGATGCCGCTGCGGCGGTTCGATCGAGGTGAAAGATGATTTTCAGCAACCACAAGCAAGCCGTCCTTTCCGTCCTCATCGCGACCGCTGTAAGTGGCGCCATGATCACCGATGCCTTTGCCCAGGCGCGCTCTTCGGAGCGCGGTGCCCGCGGTGGGAAGAAGCAGGCCAAGGCCGAAGTGCTCTACCCGAACGCAACCCGCCAGGAGCCGGAGCAGAAGTCCTCGGCCAAGGTCGGCCCGAAGCTGCAGAAGCTGATTGACAGCTACAACGATCAGAAGTTCCCGGAAACCCGCGCGCAGGCCGAAGAGATCCTGGCCAACCCGGCCGCAAACAACTACGACAAGTCGCTCGCCGCGCAGCTGGCCTCGCAGGCCGCCTACCAGCTCGACGACAGCGCCGCCGCCAAGAAGTACCTCGAGCAGGTGCTGCAGCTCGGTGGGCTGGACAACAACGGCCACTACCAGTCGATGCTGATGCTCGGCCAGCTGCAGCTGCAGGACGACCAGACCAACGAAGGCCTGGCCACGCTGGACAAGTACTTCGCCGAGACCAAGTCGAACAAGCCCGAAGAGCTGATCGCCAAGGGCCAGGCGCTGTACCAGGCCGAGCGTTACGCCGAGGCCATCCCGGTGCTGCAGCAGGCCATCGCCGGCTCGCCGGAGCCGAAGGACAGCTGGAACCAGCTGCTGATGGCTGCCATGGCCGAAGGCGGCCAGACCGGTGAAGCGGTCAAGCAGGCCGAGGCCCTGGCCGCCAAGAACCCGAACGACAAGAAAGCCCAGCTGAACCTGGCCAGCATGTACATGCAGGCCGACCAGATGGACCAGGCTGGCGCTGTCATGGCCAAGCTGTACGCCGCCGGCCAGCTGACCGACGAGCGCGAGTACAAGCAGCTGTACTCGATCTACGCCAACAGCGAGAACAAAGAAAAGGAACTCATTGCCGTTATCAATGATGGCCTGCAGAAAAACATCCTGAAGCCGGATTATCAGGTATACCTGGCACTGGCCCAGGCGTACTACTACTCCGACCCGCAGCAGACGGACAAGGCGATCGAGGCGTGGCAGAAGGCTGCCCCGCTTTCCAAGGACGGCGAGACCTACCTGAATCTGGCACGCGTGCTGCATTCGGAAGGTCGCATTCCGGAGGCCAAGCAGGCCGCCCAGCAAGCGCTGGCGAAGGGTGTGAAGAACCAGGCGGATGCCAAGAAAATCATCAACCTGAAGTAAGTAGGAATAACGCCTGAATGCCTGCAGAAGTGATGCGCAGGCGCTCAGGATTGGTATAAGCTTGGAGGTTCCTGCGGTGTCATGCACCGCTGATCATGGGCTACCTGTCCCCGGGTATCCCGGCCCCACTAATGAGCTCTTGGCGCATGACGGAACAACTAGTCGTTCACAGGTACGAACAACGCGATGACACCGGCCTCTCCTGGCCGCGTATCGTGGGTATCGCTTTTGTAATCGCACTGCATCTCGCCGCCTTCATGATGCTTCTGATCCCGGCTGTGGCTCCCAAGGCCGTGGCGGAGAAAGAACGCAACATCATGGTGACCCTGGTCGACGCTCCGCCGCCGCCCCCACCGCCGCCGCCGCCGCCGCCGCCGGATGACACTCCGCCGCCGCCGGTAAAGAACCTGTCGCCGCCGAAGCCGTCCCCGGTTCCGCCGCCGCCGCAGGCTCCTGTGGTCGATATCCCGGACCCGCGTCCGACCGACATCGTCACGCCGCCTTCGCCGCCGTCGCCGCCGCAGCCCCCGAGCACCATCGAGGCAAGCGTCGACATCTCGTCGAAGAACATGAACCCCCCGCGTTACCCGCCGGCCGCGTTCCGTGCTGGTATCCAGGGTGAAGTCATCCTGATCATTGACGTCGATGCCAATGGCAACGTCACCAATGTGTCGGTCGAGAAGTCCAGCCGTAACCGTGACCTCGATCGCGCCGCCATGGAAGCAGCTCGCAAATGGAGCTTCCGTTCCGCGGAATCGGGCGGGAAGAAGGTCGCAGGTCGCGTTCGCGTCCCGGTCAACTTTGCGCTGAACTGATAGTGGCCGGTGGCCCGCCGGCCACCGCCTCTAGCGGTTATTTCTAGCAATACCCTTTATCACCACACACAACAAAGGTAAGCGTCATGCTGCAGGAACTTTTCATCGCCGCTGCTGCCGGGGGCAACTCCAACGCCCTGTCGCAGATGGGCTTCGAGCACCTGATCCACGAGATGACCACCCAGCCGGGTGACTTCGCCGTCTCCTGGATCGTGCTGCTGACCCTGGTCATCATGTCCGCCATGTCCTGGTACTGGACCGTCATCAACATCTTCCGCGCTACCCGCCTGAAGGCTGCTGCCGACAAGGTCACCAGCCTGTTCTGGGATACCCCGAACGCCCAGGACGCCATCCGTGCCATGGAAGAACAGCCGGCTTCGGAGCCCTTCTCCAAGATCGCTCTGGACGCTGCACAGGCTGCTGCGCACCACCAGCGTTCGGAAGGCGGCACCTCGGGTGGCCTGGGTGAGAACCTGAGCCGTTCGGAGTTCGTCGATCGCGCCCTGCGTCAGGCCGTGACCCGCGAAAGCAACAACCTGCAGTCGGGCATGACCCTGCTGGCCACCGTCGGCGCGACCGCTCCGTTCGTGGGTCTGCTGGGTACCGTGTGGGGCATCTACGGCGCGCTGATCAAGATCGGTGCTACCGGTTCCGCCTCGATCGACGCCGTTGCCGGCCCGGTGGGTGAAGCACTGATCATGACCGCCATCGGTCTGTTCGTGGCTATCCCGGCCGTGTTCGCCTTCAACTTCTTCAGCAAGATCAACAGCGCCACGATCAGCAAGTTCGATACGTTCGCTCACGACCTGCACGACTTCTTCGCCACCGGTTCGCGCGTTCGCTAATAGCGACGCGCGTCACCCAGCGAGAACGTAGTCAACACGATCTAGACGGAGCCCGTTATGGCTTTCAGTAGTGGTAACAGCGGCGGCCCCATGGCCGACATCAACGTTACGCCCCTCGTGGACGTGATGCTGGTGCTGCTGATCATCTTCATCATCACGGCGCCCCTGATGTCCCACAAGGTCAAGGTGGATCTGCCTGAGGCCAACCTGGTGCAGAATCCGGAAGACGCTGAAAAGCGGGCGAGCCCGATCACCTTGGCAGTCAAGGAAGACGGCTCGATCTACTGGAACGACGAGGAAATCGACAAGCAGACGCTCGAGTCGCGCTTGGCGACCGCCGCCCAGCAGACCCCGCAGCCGCCGTTGAACCTGCGTGGTGACCGCACCACCAAGATGCGCGTCATCAACGAGATGACGAAGATCGCGCAGGAACAGGGCATGCTCGACGTGGGCTTCGTCGCCACCAAAGAGAAGGGGCAGTAAGCCATGGCATTCAGTACTGGTGGTAGCCGCGGCCCCATGGCCGACATCAACGTCACGCCCCTCGTGGACGTGATGCTGGTGCTCCTGATCATCTTCATCGTCACCGCGCCGATCATGACGTACCCGATCGCCGTTGACCTGCCGCAGCGCGTGCTCAACCCACCCCCGGTGACCGTTGAGCCGCCGCCGCCGATCGAGCTGAAGGTGGACGCCAGCAATCAGGTGTCCTGGAACAACAGCCCGGTGGCAGTGGCCGAACTGCAGCAGCGTATGGAGCAGGAAGTCCAGCGTGATCCGACCAACCAGCCGGAACTGCGCATCGATGCCAGCCCGGACTCCGAGTACGACGTGATGGCCAAGGTGTTGGCTGCCGCGAAGAATGCTCAGATGAAGAAGATCGGCTTCGTGCAGCAGTAATACGCAAGACGCAGTCATGACGCGACTGGAAAACGCCCCTGGAAACAGGGGCGTTTTTTTTGTGCCGCCGGCCGTGGATACGCGCCAGCGGCGCGCCGCCCGCTATCATCCGGCCATGCTCGCAACCTTCGACGTCTTCGGGGACTGGCTCGATGCCATCCCCCACCTGCGCCCCATGCTGGTGGCCGCCTACATTCTCTATCTGCTGTGGCTGATCGGCTGGATCATGCTGCAGAAGCGCGAGCCGGTCGCCACGCTGAGCTGGATCCTCTCGCTGGCCGCCCTGCCCTATCTGGGCCTCTTCATTTATTACCTGCTCGGCCCGCAGAAGGTGAAACGGCAGCGCCTGCGCCGTGGCCGTTCGCGCTCCGGCATGGAGCACTACAGCAGCGTCTGCCCCCCCGATGCCGACTGCACCGAGCTGGCCAAGATCGCCCAGGCCACCACCGGCCTGTCGCCGAGCTCGGCCACCGAAGTGGAGTGGCTGGTCGATGGTGCGGCCACCTACAGCGCGCTGCTCGCCGCGGTGGCCACGGCCAAGGATCATCTGCACCTGGAGTACTACATTTTCAATCCGGACCACGCCGGCACCGCGCTGCGCGATGCGCTGACCGAGCGTGCGGCGGCCGGCGTGCGCGTGCGCCTGCTGCTGGATGCGGTCGGCTCGTCGTCCCTTCGCAAGCGCTTCCTGCAGCCGCTGCTGGATGCCGGTGCCGAAGTGGTCTGGTTCCATCCGCGGCAGCTGCTCAAGCCCTTCAAGCGGCCGTGGTTGAATCTGCGCACGCACCGCAAGCTGGTCATCATCGACGGCCTGCAGGCATTCACTGGTGGCATCAACATCACGGACGAGGAAGACGAGAGCGTCCGCGCGGATGCATATCGCGATCTGCACATGCGGCTGCGGGGCCACGTGGTGCGCAGCCTGCAGCTGGTCTTCATCGAGGACTGGATCTACGCCACCGGTCAGGAGCCGGCGCGCTTCAACATTGCCCAGCTGTGGCCGGAAACCATGCCCAGCCGCAGCGAGGGCAGCATTAATGCGCAGGTGCTGGTGTCCGGCCCGGATTCGTCGTGGGAGACCATCCATCGCCTGCATGTCGCGGCGATCCACGAAGCGAAGGAGCGGGTCTGGCTGGTCACGCCCTACTTCGTTCCCGGCGAGGCCGCGCGCATGGCGCTCACCTCGGCCGCGCTCGGCGGCCTGGACGTGCGGCTGCTGGTGCCCAAGATGAGCGACTCCTGGTTCGTCACCCAGGCCGCGCGCTCCTACTTCGACGAGCTGCTGCAGGCAGGCGTCAAGATCTACGAGTACGGCCCGCGCATGTTGCACACCAAGGCCTTCATCGCCGATGACGACGTGTGCATCGTCGGCAGTGCCAACTTCGACCACCGCAGTTTCCGGCTCAACTTCGAGCTCTCGATGATGATCAGCGACACCGGCCGCGTTGCGGCGCTGGCCGAGATCCTGCTGGCCGAGTACAGCAGCGCCGCGCCGGTCTACAACGACCGCCAGCGTTCGCTGTGGCGGCACCGTGTGCCCGAGGCGTTCGCCCGCCTGGCCTCGCCGCTGCTGTAGCCACTGCTCCCCGTGGAACCGCACCCGGCGCCAGCGCTACACTGGCCCGGTCAATCGGGGAGAACGACATGTACTGGCTGTTTCTGCTGTTCGCGCTGGCCTGTTTCGGCATGGCGCTCAAGACCCCCCACATGGGGCTGATGGCGCTGTCGCTGCTGGGCACCCTGGTGTTCCTGCTGGCGTGGGTCCGCGGCCTCTACGTGGCCCGCTTCGGCGATGTGCAGGCCACCCGCGCGGCCATCACCGATCCCAACGAACTCCGTCGGCTGCGGGAGCTCGCCCTCCAGGCGCGCACCCCGACCGCTCAGGGTGAATCCGACCCTACGTAGTGCCATGACCCAACTCAGCGTCAACGTGAACAAGATCGCCGTCCTGCGCAACTCGCGCGGCGGTGCGGACCCGGACGTGCTGCAGGCCGCCCGCGCCTGCCTGGACGCCGGCGCGCACGGCATCACCGTGCACCCGCGCCCGGACCGTCGCCACATCCACGCCGAGGACGTGCTCGCGCTGTCCGCATTGACGACCGAGCGCGGCGTGGAGTTCAACATCGAGGGCAACCCGTTCGCGCCCCCGCGTGACGGCTACCCCGGGCTGCTGCCGCTGTGCGCGCAGACCCGCCCCGCCCAGGCCACCCTGGTGCCGGATGGCGACGGCCAGCTGACCTCCGACCACGGCGTCGACTTCGGTCGCGATGCGGAGCGCCTGCGCCCGCTGATCGCCGAGCTGAAGACGTATGGCTGCCGCGTCAGCCTGTTCGTGGACGCGGGCAATCCCGACATCGCCCAGGCCGCGGCCATCGGTGCCGACCGCGTGGAGCTCTACACCGGCCCCTACGCCGAGGCGCATGCCGCCGGCGACGCCACGGCCATGCTGGCGCTGTTCGCGGATGCGGCCCGCCGCGCGCAGGCGGCCGGCCTGGGCGTCAACGCCGGGCATGACCTGTCGCAGGACAACCTGGCGGCGTTCCTGCAGGCGGTGCCCGACGTGCTGGAGGTCTCGATCGGCCACGCCCTGATCAGCGAGGCGCTGTACGCCGGGCTGGACGCCACGGTGAAGGGGTATCTGCGGCTGCTCTGATGCGGCGCGCATCCCCCGCCGCATAAGTCCCCCGCATCCGGTAGGAGCCGACCGTTGGTCGGCTCAGCCGCCTGGTGGCATGACACGCCAGGCACCCGCCCTGCCCCTGTGGATAATTTTGGGGATCAAATCGGTCCCCACCCCCGGCGACCCTTGCACGGCGCGGGTTTCACTTTCAATTATCCCTGTGGTTAGTAATACTACTAACCATGGAAATCTCCTATCTCCGCCGTTCCGACGCCACGACGTCTCATTCCCTGAGACCTCGCGGCGATAGCCTTTGACCATGGGTATTGCGATCAAAGGCCGGGGTTCCAGCACGCACCTGGCGGGCCGCTTCGAGGTCACCGTCAGCGAAGCGATGGACGACGGCTGGGCGCCGGACGAGAGCGAGGAGTTTGCCGCACCGCGCCTGCGCACCGAAGTGCGCGCCGAGACTGCGCGCAGCATCATCAGCCGCAACAAGTCGCCGGACGTCGGTTTCAGCCAGTCGGTCAATCCGTACCGCGGTTGCGAACATGGCTGTTCCTACTGCTTTGCCCGGCCCTCGCACGCCTATCTCAATCTCTCGCCGGGGCTGGACTTCGAGACCAAGCTGTTCGCCAAGACCAATGCGCCGCAGCTGCTGCGCAAGGAGTTCTCGCGGCCCGGGTACGTGCCCCAGCCGATCGCGCTGGGCATCAATACCGATGCCTACCAGCCGATCGAGCGCAAGCTCAAACTGACGCGCCAGCTGATCGAGGTGATGCTGGAAACCCAGCATCCCTTCTCGTTGATCACCAAGAATGCGCTGGTCGAGCGCGACATCGACCTGCTTGCGCCGCTGGCCGAAAAGCACCTGGTCAGCGTGCACTTCTCGGTGACCTCGCTGGATCCGCACCTGTCCGCCAAGCTGGAACCCCGTGCGTCGGCCCCGCATGCACGGCTGCGCGCGATGCGTCGCCTGAGCGATGCCGGTATCCCGGTCGGGGTGATGGTCGCGCCGGTGATCCCGTGGATCAACGATGCCGAACTGGAAGCCGTGCTCGAGGCCGCCCACGATGCCGGTGCCTCCACCGCCGGCTACGTGCTGCTGCGCCTGCCGCTGGAAGTGGCGCCGCTGTTCCGCGATTGGCTCGACACCCACCATCCGGACCGCGCCACGCACGTGATGAGCACCATCAACCAGCTGCGCGGCGGCAAGGACTACAACAGCCAGTTCGGCACGCGCATGCGCGGTGAAGGCGTGTACGCGGATCTGCTGTCCAACCGCTTCAAGCTGGCCCGCAAGCGCCTGGGCTTCGACGCGCAGAACAGCCACTGGCCGAAACTGGACTGCACCCGCTTCCTGCGGCCGCTGCCGCCGCGGGTGGACTCACCCCAAGGCTCGCTGTTCTGACCAGCGCCCTGATGGACTTTGGGACGCGCGCGCCCAACAATCGGGTCCAGGCACCGCGCCGCGGTGGTCTGACGTCCACATCGGATATCCAGGGGGAACCCCATGTCATCGGCAGCCACCTCGGCCGCGTCCAACGCGGCCAGCATCGCGATCAATGCCGCCATCACCGCAGCGGTGCAGCAGCAGCGCGACGCATTGATCGCACACTTCACCGGCCATCAGGCGCTGTCTCCGCAGAGCGCGATCGCGGCCGACACCATCGACACTGCATTGCAGGTACCGCTCAAGTACTACCGCGACAACGGCGTCATCCGCGACGCGGGCGCTGATCGTCTCTATCTGGATCTGGACGTGTTGGCCGGACTGAAGGCCAAGGCGAAGCGCACCGGGCGCACTGTGCTGATCACGGTGATGGTGTTGGCGGTGGTGGTGGTTGTCGGCGCTGTGTTGCTGGTGCTGGCGCGCTGATCAATTCCCACCAAACAACTTCTGCGCACTCTGGAAAAGAATCCAGCTCGTCGCAATGAACTTGTCCCCACCCTGCGGCCGGTTGCCCCGATGCGTGTGGGTGAACGCGGTCGGTGCGATCAACAGGCTGCCCGTGCGCGGCGCGACCTTGCGGCCCTGGAACAGGAACTCGGTTTCGCCGGCGTCGAAGTCGTCGTTGAGGTAGAGCGTCCACAGCAGGTGGCGGTGCAGCGTTTCGCCGGCCGGATCGCGTGGATACAGTTCGCAGTGCCAGTACGGATAGCCGCCCTCGCCCGCTGCATACCATTGCAGATTGATGGCACCGGGCCGCAGGCAGGTGCGGGCCAGGTCGGATAGCGTGGCGTCGTCCATGTCGGGGAAATCCTCGGCCGCCAACCGGCGCGGCTGGCCCTGGCTGTCCTGGATCTGCAACATCAACGGCGAGATCAGGGCCTGTGGATAACGGCGTAGATAAGTCAGCAAACCCTTGAAAACCGCCTGCTGCAGCACCGCTTCCGCCTGCCGCCACTCGGGGCGCCCGCTGATGCGCAGATCCTTGCTGTGCTTGAGTTCCGGGAACACACCGCTGCCCACCTCGCCCGGCTTCAACTGCGCACTGGATCGCATCTGGGCCTGCAGGGCCGCGCAGACCTCGTTGGGGACGGCGTTGTGGATTACTTCGATGAAATCGAGCGGCGCGTCGGCAGTCATGGGGTCGTCCGTGGGCACGAGTGGCCGATGGTGACCGCTGCCGTGGCCGATGTCACGCCGTTCCCACGTAATAACAGGGCTGACCGATCGGCCAGCCCTGTGTAGGAAATCAACCCGCCGCGCTGTCGTGTTCGCGGTGGTAACGGGTGGCTTCTTCCACCTCGTTGCGCGAGCCGAGGAACACCGGCACGCGCTGGTGCAACTGGTCGGGCTGGATGTCGAGGATGCGTTCGCGGCCGGTGGTGGCAGCGCCGCCGGCCTGCTCGACCAGCAGGCCCATCGGGTTGGCTTCGTACATCAGGCGCAGCTTGCCGGCCTTGGACGGATCCTTCTTGTCCCACGGATAGATGAAGATGCCGCCGCGGGTCAGGATGCGATGCACGTCGGCGACCATGCTGGCAATCCAGCGCATGTTGAAGTTCTTGCCGCGCGCGCCTTCCTTGCCGGCCAGCAGGTCCTGCACGTAAGCCTGCATCGGGGTTTCCCAATGCCGCTGGTTGGACATGTTGATCGCGAATTCCTGGGTGTCCGCCGGGATCTGCATGTCCGGCGTGGTCAGCACGAACTCGCCCTTCTCGCGGTCCAGGGTGAACGCGTGCGTGCCGTGGCCAACGGTGAGCACCATCTGCGTGCTCGGCCCGTAGATGCAGTAGCCGGCCGCAACCTGCGCAGTGCCCGGCTGCAGGAAGCTGGCATCGTTGGGCTGCTCGGTGCCCGGCGGGCAGCGCAGCACCGAGAAGATGGTGCCGACCGACACGTTGACGTCGATGTTGGAGCTGCCATCGAGGGGGTCGAACAGCAGCAGGAAGTCACCGCGCGGGTAGGTGTCGGGCACCGGCTGGCAGTGATCCATCTCTTCCGAGGCGCAGGCGGCCAGGTGGCCGCCCCAGGCGTTGGCTTCCAGCAGGATCTCGTTGCTGATCACGTCCAGCTTCTTCTGCGCCTCGCCCTGCACGTTGCCGGTACCGGCTTCGCCGAGCACACCGCCCAGCGCGCCCTTGCTGACCGCGATGGAGATGCTGGTGCAGGCGCGGGCGACGACAGCGATCAGCTGGCGCAGATCGGCGTTGATGCGGCCGGCATGTTGCTCTTCGATCAGATAGCGGGTCAGCGACGTCTGGGACATGGAATCAGGCGACCTTCAGAGGAGAAGCGCCTATTGTCGCCCTTCGCCGGAGCCATTACGAGGCGCGGACCGCCGTAACCGTTCCCACCGCGCGCAACGCGCTGCCGGCGCGGCAAAGAAAAACGGCCGCACAGGGCGGCCGTTCTACTTCACAGGGGCAATACTGCTCAGCCCTTGCTGACGGTCGCCACGGCCTTGGCCACGTACTCCAGGTTGCCCTGGTTGAGTGCGGCCACGCAGATGCGGCCGGTGCCGACGGCGTAGATCGCGAACTCGTCGCGCAGGCGGTCCACCTGGGCGCGGCTCAGGCCCGAGTACGAGAACATGCCGGCCTGGTCGTTGATGAAGGCGTACTCCGGTGCGCCGGCGGCGACCAGGTTCTCCACCAGGCCGTGGCGCAGGGCGTGGATGCGCTCACGCATCTCGGTCAGTTCCGCTTCCCACACCTGGCGCAGCTCGACGCTGTTGAGCACGCCGGCCACCAGTGCCGCACCGTGGTTGGACGGGCTCGAGTAGATCGTGCGGATGATGCGCTTGACCTGCGACTGCACGGCCTTGGCCGCGTTCGCGTCCGGGGCGACCACCGACAGCGCGCCAATGCGCTCGCCATACAGCGAGAACGACTTGGAGTACGAGTTGGCCACCACGAAGCTGTCGATGCCGGCCTCGGCGATGATGCGCACGGCGGCGCCGTCTTCGCTGATGCCCTTGTCGAAGCCCTGGTAGGCCATGTCGATGAACGGGAACAGCTGGCGGTCCTTCAGCAGCTCGGCCACCTGCTTCCACTGCGCGACGGTGAGGTCGGCACCGGTCGGGTTGTGGCAGCACGCGTGCAGCAGCACCACGGTGCCCGGCTGCAGCTTGCCGAGGTCGGCGAGCATGCCGTCGAAGTCCACGCCATGGGTGGCGGCATCGAAGTAGGTGTACTCGACCACGTCGAAGCCGGCCGCGCCGAACACCGCGCGATGGTTTTCCCAGCTCGGGTTGCTGATCGCGATGGTGGCGTGCGGCAGCAGCTTGTGCAGCAGGTCCGCGCCGACGCGCAGCGCACCGCTGCCGCCGATGGTCTGCGAGGTGGCCACGCGGCCGGCGGCCAGCAGCGGCGAATCCTTGCCGAAGACCAGCTCGCGGGTGGCCTGGTTGTAGGCCGGCAGGCCGTCGATCGGCAGGTAACCGCGCGGTTTGGCGTCAGTGGCCAGCTGCTGTTCGATCGTGTTCACGGCGCGGAGCAGCGGGATGCGGCCGCTCTCGTCGTAATAGATGCCCACGCCCAGGTTGACCTTGATCGGGCGGCTGTCGGCGTTGTAAGCCTCGGTCAGGCCCAGGATCGGGTCGCCTGGGACCAGTTCCACATTTGCAAAGAAGGACACGGCGGTACTCATTCGGATGACGGAAGGGGGAGGGTGGCGCGACGCGGATCTGGCGGCAGAATCATCCAAAACCGACCCATCGTAACAAAGCCCCGCCGAGGGCGCCGAGGCTGCCGTCACGTCCGCTTCCGTACCATGGCGTGCGGCACGCCCATTCACCGAGGATCCCGCCCCACATGCTCCGTCTTACCCCGCTGGCCCGCCACTGTGCGCTGGCCTCGGCCGTGTTGCTGCCATCGCTGGCGCAGGCCCAGAACACCCCCGCCCCGCCCGCGCCGGTCGAGCGGCTGCCCACCGTGCAGGTCCAGGCCGCGCGCGTGGCACAGGTGGCCGATATCGACCTGCCGGCCTCGCTGACCACGGTCTGGGTGGACGAGGACCGTACCGGGCCGCTGGCCCAGCTCTCCGAGGCGCTCAACGGCATTCCCGGGGTGGTTGCCCGCGATCGTCAGAACTACGCGCAGGACACCCAGCTCTCGATCCGCGGCTTCGGCGCGCGCTCGACCTTCGGCGTGCGCGGCGTGCGCGTGCTGGTGGACGGTGTACCGGCCACCATGCCCGACGGCCAGGGCCAGCTCTCCCACGCCAGCCTGCTCTCGGCGCAGCGCGTGGAAGTGCTGCGCGGGCCGTTCTCGGCGCTGTACGGCAACTCGTCCGGCGGCGTGGTCCAGGTCTGGAGCGCGGACGGCGCCGAAGGCGACCCATGGCGCCTGCGGGTGGATACCGGCAGCGACAACACCGTGAGCGCCGGCGCCCAGCTGCGCGGCGTGCAGGGGCCGATCCGCTACAACGTGGCCGCCAACCACTTCCACACTGATGGCTGGCGCGATCACAGCCAGGCCCGGCGCGAGTCGGTCAACGCCCGGCTCGGCACGGATGTCGGTGGCGGCCAGCTGGATCTGGTACTGAACTACTTCGATGCGCCCGACGCCCAGGATCCGCTCGGCCTGACCCGCGCCCAGGTGCGCGAGAACCCGCGCCAGGCCACCGCCGTGGCCACCCAGTACAACACCCGCAAATCCGTACGCCAGGCCCAGGCCGGGCTGGTGTTCACCCGAACGGAAGGCGCGCAGACCTGGCGCGCGATGGGCTATGCCGGTCAGCGTAGCGTGGAGCAGTACCTGGCGATCCCGCCGGGGCCGCAGATCAATTCGCCGCTGCATGCCGGCGGGGTGATCGACCTGGATGGGGCCTACGGCGGTGTCGACGCGCGCTGGGCCTGGCGGGGCGACTGGGCCGGGCGCCCGCTGGACGTGGTGATCGGCGCCAATGCCGACCGTCAGCAGCAGGATCGCAACGGGTACGAGAACTTCGTGGGCGACCAGGTGGGCATCAAAGGCCGCCTGCGCCGTGACCAGAGCGACCGGGTCGAGAACGTGGACCAGTTCGCCCAGGCGTGGTGGCAGTGGGCGCCGCGCTGGTCGTTGCTGCTCGGTGTGCGCCACAGCACGGTCCGCTTCCGTTCCAACGACCACTACATCACCGCCGGAAATCCGGACGACAGCGGCTCACGGCGTTATGAGGCGACCACGCCGGTGGCCGGGGTGGTGTTCCGCGCCAGCGATGCGTGGCGGCTGTACGCCTCGGCCGGCCGTGGCTTTGAAACCCCGACCTTCAACGAGCTGGGCTACCGCGCCGATGGCCAGGCCGGGCTGGCGCTGGATCTCTCGGCGGCCCGCAGCCGCAACCTGGAGGTCGGCAGCAAATGGCAGGGGCAGCGTGGCGCGCAGGTCGAGGCCGCGCTGTTCCGCGCCGATACCGATGACGAGCTGGCGGTGGCCAGCAACAGTGGCGGCCGCAGCACGTACCGCAACATCGGCCGCACCCGCCGCCAAGGCGCGGAGGCCAGCGTCGTGCAGCCGCTGGGCGCGCAGGCGGATCTGTCGCTGGCCTACACCTGGATCGAGGCCACCGTGCGCGACCCGTATGCGCTGTGCGCGGCCACCGGATGCAACACGGTGGCGGCCGGCTCACGCCTGCCGGGCGTGCCCAGGCAGCAGTGGAACGCGCGGGTGCAGTACCGGCCGGGTCCGTGGCAGTGGGCGGCCGAGGTCGTGGCCTCCAGCGACACCGTGGTCAACGATCTGGCCACCGACAGCGCACCGGGCTACGCGCTGCTGAATCTGGAACTGTCGCGGCGCTGGACCACCGCGCAGGGCACGCTGCGGGCCTTCGCGCGGATCGACAATGCGCTGGACCAGCGTTACATCGGCTCGGTGATCGTCAACGACGGCAACCAGCGCTTCTTCGAACCCGGCCCGGACCGCCGCTACAACGTGGGGTTGCAGTGGCAGTGGGCGCCGTGACCTAACGGGGCGGCTTGGCGGGCACGAACGGTGAGGTCGGGTCGCTCGCCGGGAAGGTCTCTTCCAGCGCCTCGTCCTGGTTGTCGCTGGCGTGTTCCTTGCGCTGGCGGCGCTGGTATTCATCTTCGCGGCGGTGATGACCGGCCGGGCCCTTCTCACCGGCGGCCGAATCCTTGCGGTCGCGCGGGACGGGGTCCGGGGTGACCGCCACCGGCAGGTGATCGGGTGTGTCGTCGGGCACGGACATGCCGGCGCCGCGGTCTTCGGCGTCCTGGTTGTCATGTTTGGCGCGCTGCTCGCCGGGGACCGGGGCGGTGGCGTCGCGCAGGGGATCGCGTGGCATGGGAGTTCTCCAGTAACGGTGCGCTCCACTACAGCGCGCGGCGGGTGAAGTCGCCGCGAATCCCGTCGCAGCAACGAATCTGTCACGGCTGGATAACGGCGGCGGGTCTATTCCTGCCTGCCCCACCGCTGTCGGAGTCGTGTCATGCCCCGCCTGGACCGCCGTGCCGCACCCGCGTTGTTCAACGCCTACCTGCAACCGGAACGGAGCGGGCGCCGTGCGCGGCGCGACCGCGCCGAGGACGCGCAGGCGATCGCACAGGACTACCTGCAGTACATGCGCAGCGATTACGAGCAGCGCCGCAGCCACGGCCGCCGCAGCTGGCGCGATCTCTACCCGGCCTATGCCTTCGCGCTGACCACGCACTACGCCGACTGGCCGCGCGGCGCCGATGACACCGATGGCGAGCTGGCCGAGCACTGGGAGCAGATGCGCGGCCAATCCCGGCTGGGCTGGCCGCAGGCGCGGGCGGTGGTCGAGGATGCCTGGCTGGCGCTGGACCACATGCCGGCGGCGGCGGTGCACGGCCTGCTGCAGTAGCAGTGCCGTGCAGCCGGCCTGCACAGGCCGGACACGGGCGTTTCACGTGCCGCGCGGTACAGCTGCCCTCCCTGTAGTGTTGGAGTGGTGCCACCATGGCCCGACCGATCTGGACCGGCACGCTGTCATTCGGGCTGCTCAATGTCCCGGTGTCGCTGATGTCCGGCGAACGCAACGTCGATCTGCACTTCCGGATGCTGGATTCGCGCGACCGCAAACCGATCCGCTTCGAGCGCGTCAACGCCGACACCGGCGAGGAAGTGCCGTGGAAGGACATCGTCAAAGCCTACGAATACGACAAGGGCAGCTACGTCGTGCTGGAACAAGACGATATCCGCTCGGCCGCGCCGGAAAGCCATGAGGCGGTCGAGGTGGAGACCTTCGTCGATGCCGGCACGATCGATCCGCGCTACTACGAGAAGCCCTACCTGCTGGTACCCGCCAAGAAGGCCGAGAAAGGCTACGTGCTGCTGCGCGAAACGTTGCGCAGCACCGGCAAGGTCGGCATCGCGCGGGTCGTGGTGCGCACCCGCGAGTATCTGTGCGCGGTGATGCCGCACGGCGATGCGCTGGTGCTGATGATCCTGCGCTATCCGCAGGAACTGGTGGACCCGGAAGACTACAAGCTGCCCAGTGGCAGCCTGTCCGAGTACCGCATCAACAGCAAGGAAACCGCCATGGCCGAGCAGCTGATCGAGTCGATGTCCGGCGAATGGAAGCCGGACGAGTACCACGATGAGTTCCGCGAGCGCCTGCACACGCTGCTGAAGAAGCGGATCAAGGCCAAGGGCGGCACCACCAAGGTGGAGGAAGAGCCGGTGCCGCGCGAGGATGATGCGACCAACGTGGTCGACTTCATGTCGCTGCTGCAGAAGAGCCTGGATGCCAAGAAGCGCACGCCGGCCGCAAGGAAGACACCGGCGAAGAAGGCCACGGCCAAGGTCGCCAAACCCACTGCCGCGAAGAAGGCGACCAAGACAGCGGGCAAGGCCGCCAAGAAGACCACCAAGCGCGCGCCCGCGCGCAAAGCCGGGTAAGCGCGCATGTCCCTCCAGGAATACCGCCGCAAACGCCGCTTCGACGGCACCCCCGAGCCGGACGCCGAGCGTCGCGGTGCACCGGCGCGGCGGCCGATCTTCGTCGTGCAGCTGCACCATGCCAGCTCGCGCCATTACGACTTCCGGCTGGAAGCCGACGGCGTGCTCAAGAGCTGGGCGGTGCCGAAGGGTCCTTCGCTGCGCGTGGGCGAGAAGCGGCTCGCGGTGGAGGTAGAGGACCATCCGCTGTCCTATGCCACGTTTGCCGGCGATATCCCCAGCGGTCATTACGGTGCGGGGCATGTGGATGTCTACGACCATGGTACCTGGGCCTGCGATGGCGATCCGCTGGAGGCGATCGCGGCTGGCAAGGTGGACTTCGTGCTGCACGGCGAGCGGCTGAAAGGCGGCTGGAAGCTGGTGCGCACCGCGATGAAGGGCAAGCAGCACCAGTGGCTGCTGATCAAACGCGATGACGATGAGGCGAGGGATATGGAGGCCGATGATCTGCTGGAGGCGCCGCCGACAGCGGCCACGCGCGCGGGCACGAAGAAGGCCGCCGCGGCCAACACGAAGAAGGCGGCCCCGGCAAAGAAGACCCCACCCGCCAAGCCCGTGAGGAACAGCGCCGCACGCAAGGCCGATGCGCGCTGGTCCAAACGCGCGCTCGCGCTTGAAGGCGCACGCGACAGGCCCTACCCGCACGATTTCAAGCCGCAGCTGACCGATCACCGTGTCAGCGCGCCGGATGGCGAGCAGTGGCTGCACGAGATCAAATGGGACGGCTACCGCCTGCTGGCCGATGTGCGCGAGGGCGTGGTGTCGCTGCGCTCGCGCGGTGGCCTCAACTGGACGGAGGATTTCCCGGAAGTGGTGCAGGCGATCGCGCGGCTGCCGGTGCGCGATCTGCGCCTGGACGGTGAGCTGGTGGTGCTGGATGCGCAGGGCCGCAGTGATTTCACCGCGTTGCAGAAGGTCATCGACGGCACCGCGAAACAGCCGCTGCGCTACGTGGTGTTCGACATGCCCGGCATCGCCGGGCTGGATGTCAGCCGCGGCCCCCTGCTGGAGCGCAAGGCGCTGCTCAAGCAGCTGCTGGGCAGCAGGCCGGGCACCCTGGCCTACAGCGACCATGTGCGCGACCACGGCCCGGCGGTGTTCGCCGCCAGTGGCGAAGCCGGCTTCGAAGGCATCATCAGCAAGCGGATCGACGCGCCCTACGTCAACGCGCGCTCGCGCGACTGGATCAAGATCAAGCACGAGAACACCGATGAGTTCCTCATTGTCGGCTACACCGAGCCCAAGGGATCGCGCAGTGGCTTCGGCTCGCTGCTGATGGCCTCGCCGGACAAGGGCGGGCTGCGTTATGTCGGCCGCGTCGGCACGGGTTTCGATGATGCGGCGCTGCGCGCGCTGACGAAGCAGCTGACGCCGCTGACCGTGAAGGACGCGGTGGTCGAGCTGCCCGCGCATGTGCCGTTCACCGCGCGCAGCGTGCACTGGGTGAAGCCGGTGCTGGTCGCGGAAGTCGCCTTCCGCGGCTGGGCCAAGGAAGGGTTGCTGCGCCAGGCCAGCTTCAAGCGCCTGCGCGAAGACAAACAGCCGAAGGATCTGGGCGTGGCAGCCAACGTCACCACCGCCGCTGCGTCCGCCCCTGCCCCGGCGGCGAAAACCAGCGGCCGGAAGACGGCCGCGGCTGCGCAGGAAGAGAGCACCGTGACGATCAGCCATCCCGAACGCGTGGTGTTCGCCAAGGCGAAGATCACCAAGGGCGAGGTGGCCGATTACTACCGCCGCATGGCGCGCTGGATCCTGCCCGAGGTCGCGCACCGTCCGCTGTCGGTGCTGCGCTGCCCGGACGGCGTGGACAAGCCCTGCTTCTTCCAGAAACACCACGGCACCGGGCTGGGCGGCGCGGTCAAGGCGATCCCGCTGGAACAGAAAAGCGGGCGCGAGGACTACCTCTACATCGAGGATGTGGAGGGGCTGCTGCAGCTGGTGCAGATGAACACCCTGGAGCTGCATCCCTGGGGCGCCACCGTCGATGACCCCGAACACCCGGACCGGCTGGTGTTCGACCTGGATCCGGGTCAAGGCGTGAACTGGACCCAGATCAAGGCCGCCGCACGCGACGTGCGTGCGCGCCTGCAGGAAGCCGGATTGGAGAGTTTCGTCCGGCTCTCCGGCGGCAAGGGCGTGCACGTGGTGGTGCCCTTGCAGCCCAAGGCCGACTGGGCGCAGGCCAAGGACTTCTGCGAAGCGTTCGCGCAGGCCATGGCCACCCAGGCACCGGACCGCTACGTGGCGACGATGAGCAAGGCCAAGCGCGATGGGGTGATCTTCATCGATTGGCTGCGCAATGCGCGCGGCGCCACCAGCGTGAGTTCGTGGTCGCTGCGGGCGCGGCCGGGTGCCGGCGTGGCGGTGCCCCTGCGCTGGGAAGAGCTGGGCCGCATCGCGGCGCCGGACGCCTTCCCGCTCGCGAAGGCGCTGCAGCGCGCGGAGCGGTTGAAGCAGGATCCGTGGGAAGGCATCGCGCAGGTGAAGCAGGTGCTGCCGGGCAGCTGATCAGGCGCGCCCTGGCCGGAACCGCGTGCCCAGCCACAGGCCCACGAATGCCTGCACCGGCAGCGACACCAACAGGATCACCACGAACCAGAACGGGAAATCGCTGCCGAAATCCCACGCGGTGTAGATCGATGCCGCCGCGATCACCGCCCACACCACGCCGCCGTGGCTACGCGGCCAGGTCGGTGCGTAGCGGCTGGCGAAGGCGATCGCGGCGATGCCGCTGAGGATCGTCCAGACCAGGTCCCAGGCCAGCTGCGGCTCGCCGCCCGGCGGAATGCGCAGCAACGGCACCAGCCAGGAACCGACGCTGTTGACCAGCACCATCACCGCGAACGCGAACACGACGGCGAGCACGGACAGTAACGGGTTTTTCAGGGCGGACCACACAGGCATGGCGGCGACATCACGGCGGGAGAGCCGCCATTATGGACGGGTTGCCGCGGCGTGTTTCAGACCCGGCCGGCCGCCTTGAGCTGGGCGAACTCGTCCTCGCTGAACAGCCGCGAGCGGACCAGGAAACGCACGCCCTCGCCGTTCTCCAGCGAGAACATGCCGCCGCGGCCGGGCACCACGTCGATGATCAGCTGGGTGTGCTTCCAGTACTCGAACTGCGAGGGGCTGATGTAGAACGGCGCGCCGCCGATCTCGCCCATGCGCACGTCCCGGTCGCCGACGATGAAATCGCCCTGGGCGAAACACATGGGCGAAGAGCCGTCGCAGCAGCCACCGGACTGGTGGAACAGCAGGTCGCCGTGGCGGGCCTGCAGTGTCTCGATCAACTGCAGTGCCGGGAGCGTGGCCATTACCTGGAGCGGAAGGTCGGTCATGATCGGGGCACCCTGGGCGCCGGCCAGTGGCCGGCAGGACGGAAGAACCGGCGCTGCCGTCCTGCTGCCACCGGGAGAGGGGAAGCGGCGCAGGACGGCAACGCGGCGCCGTTTACGCGCTCATGTCCAACACTACGCGGCCTTCGATCTTGCCGGCCTGCATGCGCGCGAAGATGTCGTTGATGTTCTCCAGCGAATCGCTGGTGACCGTGGCGGCCACTTTGCCCTGCTCGGCGAACTCCAGCGATTCCTGCAGGTCCAGGCGGGTGCCGACGATCGAGCCGCGCACGGTGATGCCGTTGAGCACCATGCCGAAGATGTCCAGCGGGAAGTTGCCCGGCGGCAGGCCGTTCAACGAGACCGTGCCACCGCGGCGGACCATGCCCAGTGCCTGCTCGAAGGCCTTCGGCGAAACGGCGGTGACCAGTGCGCCATGCGCACCGCCGATCTCCTTCTTCAGGAACGCGGCGGGATCGGTGTTGCGCGCGTTGACGGTGATCGTCGCGCCCAGCCGCTCGGCCAGGGCGAGCTTGCCATCGTCGATATCCACCGCGGCCACGTTCAGGCCCATCGCCTTGGCGTACTGCACGGCCATGTGGCCCAGCCCGCCGATGCCGGAAATCACCACCCACTGGCCGGGCTTGGTATCGGTGACCTTCAGGCCCTTGTAGACAGTGACGCCGGCGCACAGGATCGGCGCGACCTCGATGAAGCCCACGTTCTTGGGCAGCAGCCCGACATACGCCGCGTTGGCCAACGCGTACTCGGCGAAACCACCGTTCACCGAGTAACCGGTGTTCTGCTGCGCCTCGCACAGCGTTTCCCAGCCCCCCAGGCAGTGCTCGCAATAGCCACAGGCCGAGTACAGCCACGGGATGCCGACGCGGTCGCCTTCGCGGATATGGCTGACACCCGCACCCACCGCGACCACGTGGCCGACGCCCTCGTGGCCGGGAATGAACGGCGGGTTGGGCTTGACCGGCCAGTCACCGTCGACCGCGTGCAGGTCGGTGTGGCACACGCCACAGGCTTCGATCTTCACCAGGATGTCGCCCGGGCCGGGACGCGGCACCTCGACTTCCTCGATGCGCAACGGCTTTCCGAATTCGCGGACGACCGCGGCCTTCATGGTCTTGTTCATGCGTGGATCTCCGTGGATGGCCAATGACTGCACTGTGGCGCCGGCCTCACGCCGGCACCTTGATCAGGATCAAGTCCGGGGAACTCAGAAGAAGCCGAGCTTCTTCGGCGAGTAGCTGACCAGCAGGTTCTTGGTCTGCTGGTAGTGGTCGAGCATCATCTTGTGGTTCTCGCGGCCGATGCCCGACTGCTTGTAGCCACCGAAGGCCGCATGCGCCGGATAGGCGTGGTAGCAGTTTGTCCACACGCGCCCGGCCTGGATGCCACGGCCCATGCGGTACAGGCGCGAAGCATCGCGGCTCCACACGCCGGCACCGAGGCCGTACAACGTGTCGTTGGCGAGCTCAAGGGCTTCTTCCTCGGTCTTGAACGTGGTCACCGAGACCACCGGCCCGAAGATCTCTTCCTGGAACACGCGCATCTTGTTGTGGCCCTTGAACACCGTGGGCTTCACGTAGAAGCCGCCGGCCAGGTCGCCCTCGAGCATGGCCTGCTCGCCGCCGATCAGTACTTCGGCGCCTTCCTGCCGGCCGATGTCGAAATAGGAGAGGATCTTTTCCAGCTGCTCGGAGGAGGCCTGCGCACCGACCATGGTGGTGGGATCGAGCGGATTGCCCTGCTTGATCGCGGCCACGCGCTTGAGCGCACGTTCCATGAATTTTTCGTAGATCGATTCTTGGATCAGCGCGCGCGAGGGGCAGGTACACACCTCGCCCTGGTTGAAGGCGAACAGCACGAAGCCTTCCACCGCCTTGTCGAGGAAATCATCGTCCTCGGCCATGACATCGGCGAAGAAGATGTTCGGCGACTTGCCCCCCAGTTCCAGCGTCACCGGGATCAGGTTCTGGCTGGCGTACTGCATGATCAGGCGGCCGGTGGTGGTCTCGCCGGTGAAGGCGATCTTGGCGATGCGCGGGTTGGACGCCAGCGGCTTGCCGGCCTCCACGCCGAAGCCGTTGACCACGTTGAGCACGCCCTTGGGCAGCAGGTCGCCGATCACTTCCATCAGCACCAGGATCGAGGCCGGCGTCTGCTCGGCCGGCTTGAGCACCACGCAGTTGCCGGCGGCCAGCGCGGGCGCCAGCTTCCAGGCCGCCATCAGCATCGGGAAGTTCCACGGGATGATCTGCCCGACCACGCCGAGCGGCTCGTGGAAATGGTAGGCGATGGTGTCCTTGTCGATCTCCGACAGGCTGCCTTCCTGCGCGCGCACCGCGCCGGCGAAGTAGCGGAAATGGTCGGCCATCAGCGGCACGTCGGCGTTGAGCGTTTCGCGGATCGGCTTGCCGTTGTCCCAGGTTTCGGCGTGGGCAAGCAGCTCGAGGTTCTCCTCGATACGGTCGGCGATTCTGTTGAGGATGTTGGCGCGCTCGGTGGTCGAGGCCTGGCCCCAGGCGGTCTTGGCCGCGTGGGCGGCGTCCAGCGCGGCTTCGATGTCCTCGGCGTTGGAGCGGGCGACCTCGGTGAACACCTTGCCGGTCACCGGGGTGGTGTTCTCGAAGTACTGGCCGCTGCGCGGCGCCACCCACTCTCCGCCGATGTAGTTGCCGTAGCGCGGCTTGAAGATGGACTGCGGGTCGGTGGCATGCGGCTTGGCGGACGTGACGGCATTCATGGGTGCATCTCCGGATGGCGGTGGACAGGCCCGGTAAGGGTCCGTTCCCTGCCGCAAGGACGATGCCAGGTTCGGTGTGGTGCAGTGCGTCAAGGCCTGACCCGGCGCGCCGATTGGCGACGGGCCCGGAAACTGGTGCGGTGCATCACGGCAGGTCATTGCGCGGTAACGCCGGGTGTGGTGTTTATCGGAACAGGCCCCGCTACAACTGTCGCAGATTGCGACACTGGAGAATCCAGGTGTCCCAGCGTCCGCTCCAGCACCGTCTCGGCACTGCACGACGCTCGTTCTTCGAGCGTGGCGCGGCGCCGGTCGGCATCGTGCCCGACACCATCCTGCAGTCCTGGCAACGCTGCCAGCGCGGCGGGCTGTCGGTGGATGCGCAGCCGGAGGTCGAGCCGCTGCCGGACGCGCGCCTGCGCGAACTTCGGCAGCGCCAGGAAACGCTGTGGCGGCTGGCCCGGCCGGAGCTGGACGGGCTGGCGGCCGACATCGCGGCGACCGGCAGCATCGCGCTGCTGACCGACGAGGCCGGCTGGATCCTGGATGCCGAGGGCAACCCGGGATTTCTCGACAAGGCCGGGCGCGTGGCGCTGATGCCGGGGGTGCGCTGGGATGAAACCACGGTGGGCACCAATGCGATCGGCACCGCCATCGTCGAAGGCCGCTCGGTGGAGGTGCGTGGCGGCGAGCATTACTTCGCCCCGCACGCGATCCTGACCTGCTCGGCGACGCCGATCTTCGATCCCTACGGGCAGCGCGTCGGCGTGCTCGACATCTCCGGCGACGCGCGCCAGCAGCACCTGCATGCGCGCGTGCTGGCACGGCAGGCGGTGGCGCATATCGAGCACCGCTACTTCGAGGCGGGGCTGGGCGATTGCGAGGTGGTGCGCCTGCATCATGACGCCGGCCTGCTCGGCACCGCGCGCGAAGGCGTGCTGGGCTTCCGCAATGGCCGCCTGGTGGCCGCCAACCGCGCCGGGCTGGCCCTGTTCGGTCTGGACCACGGCGACATCGGCAGGGCGCCTTACGAGGCGCTGTTCGATGGTCCGCTGTCGCGGCTGCACGATGACGGCGCGCTGGTCGATCGCCAGGGGCGCGCGCTGTATGGGCACCTGGGACCAGCGGGCGGCAGCCGCGTGCGTTCGGCCCTGCCTGCCCGCCCGACACCGGCGGCCCCTGCACGTACCGCCGCCGCCGCCGCAGTGCGTGCCGATGCCACGCCCTTGTTCGACGCGGCCCAGCAGCAGGTGCTCGAACGCGCCTGCCGCGTCTTGGACGCGCAACTGCCCGTGCTGCTGCAGGGTGAGACCGGCACCGGCAAGGAGGTCTTCGCGCGTGAGCTTCACCGCCGCAGTGCACGCGCCGGCAAGCCGTTCGTCGCGGTGAACTGCGCGGCGCTGCCCGAAGGCCTGATCGAAGCCGAACTGTTCGGTTACGAGGAAGGCGCCTTCACCGGGGCCCGCAAGAGCGGCAACACCGGCCTGCTGCGCCAGGCGCAGGGCGGCGTGCTGTTCCTGGATGAAATCGGCGACATGCCACTGGCGCTGCAGCCGCGGCTGCTGCGGGTGCTGCAGGAGCGCACGCTGTCACCGCTGGGCGGCGGCAAACCGGTACAGCTGGATTTCGCCCTGATCTGCGCCACGCACCGCGATCTCGACCAGGCCATGGGCGCCGGTGAATTCCGCAGCGACCTGTACTACCGCATCGCCGACCACAGCGTGCGCCTGCCTGCCGTGCGCGAGCAGGCCGACCGTGCGGCACTGGTGCGTGGTCTGTGGGACAGGCTCGGCCAGGGCCGGCAGCTGGAGGCGGCCGCGCTGGAGGCGCTGGCCGGCTATGCATGGCCGGGCAATGTGCGGCAGCTGTGTTCCTGCCTGCGCACCCTGGTGGCGCTGAGTGATCCAGGTGAGCAGATCCGGCACGGGATGCTGCCCGCCTATCTGCAGACCGTGCGCGCGCCGGTCCTGGTGCCTACCGCCGAGGGCCTGGAGGCGATGACGGAAACCGCGATGCGCGACGCGCTGCGGGCCAGCCATGGGAATGTTGCCCAGGCGGCCCGCGCGCTGGGCATCAGCCGCAGCACCCTGTATCGCCGCGTCGGCGCGACCGCCCGCCGCCACTGAGGGCGGCAGGCGATGCGGACTCAGCCGACCAGCGCGGCCGAATCGCGCGCGAGCTGCTCGATGCCGGCCCAGTCCCTGGCCTGCAGCAGCGCCCGCGTCGTCAGCCAGGAACCGCCCACGCACAGCACGTTGGGCAGGTGCAGGAAATCGCGCGCGGTCTGCGCGCTGATGCCGCCGGTCGGGCAGAACCGCACATCGCCGAACGGGCCGTTCCAGGCCGACAGCATGGCCACGCCGCCGGCCTGCACCGCCGGGAAGAACTTGAATGTATCCAGGCCGTGCTCCAGGCCGAGCATCAGCTCCGAGGAGGTCGCCACGCCCGGCAGGAACGGCAGATCGGTATCGCGCGCGGCCGCGTACAACCGCGGGGTCGCACCGGGCGACACCGCAAAGCGCCCGCCCACCTGCTTGACCTTCTCCATCTGCGCGGCGGTCAGCACGGTGCCGGCGCCGACCACGGCATCGGGCACCGCCTCGACCATCGCCTGGATCGCGTCCATCGCCATCGGCGTGCGCAGTGTCACTTCGATCACCGGCAGGCCGCCGTTGAACAGTGCACGCGCGACCTCGACGGCGTCCTCGACGTTTTCCGGGGTAAACACCGGAATCACCGGGGCCAGTTTCAGGACTGCGCGTACGCGCGGATCAGCGCCGGACATCGAATCGCTCCTCGCCCGTGAGGGCCATGATGTCAGCCTCGCTGACAGGGTTGAAGTCGCCGGGGATCGAGTGCTTCAGGCAGCCTGCGGCCAGGCCGAAGCGCACGATCATGTCCGGCGCGAAGCCGCGCATCATGCCATGCAGGATGCCGGCGGCGAAGGCATCGCCTCCCCCGATGCGGTCCACGATGCCGACCATCTCGCGCGTCGGCGCTACGGCGCGGGTGCCATCGCGGCCGACCAGCATCGCCCCGAGTGCATGGTTGTCCACGCTGTGCGGGGTGCGCTGGGTGCAGGCCATCCACTGCAGACGCGGGAACGCGGCGAAGGCCTGCACGGCGGCCGCATCGACACGCTCACGCACGTCGGCCTGCTCGAAGTCACCGCCGAGTACCACGCCGATATCGCGGTAATCGGCGAACAGCAGATCGGCACAGGCGAACAGCTCGCGCAGGATGCCGGGCGCATCGCCCTGCCAGCGCGCCCACAGCGACGGCCGGAAGTTGCCGTCGAACGACACCTTCACGCCCCGCGCGCAGGCGGCACGCGCCGCCGCCAGCGTGGCCTGGGCCATGGCCGGGTTGAGCGCCGGGCTGACCCCGGACAGGTGCAGCCAGTCGGCGCCGGCCAGCAGCGTGTCCCAGTCGTAGTCGGCGGCGCTGCTGTTGGCGAAGGCCGAGTCGGCGCGGTCGTAGACCACTTCGCTTGCGCGCTGGACCGCACCGGTGGTCAGGAAATAGAGCCCCATGCGGCCGTCGGCGCGGCGCACCGCCGTGGTGTCCACGCCATGCCGGCGCAGTTCGCCCAGTGCGTACTCGCCCAGCGGGTTGGCCGGCACCGTGCTGACCGCCGATACCGCATGCCCGAGGTGGGCCAGCGAGACACCGACGTTGGCTTCCGCGCCACCGGCGTGGACCATCAACTGCGGGTGCTGCAGCAGCAGCTCACGGCCGGGGGCGCTCATGCGCAGCAACAACTCTCCGAAACAGACAACACGACTCATGGTCCTGGATCCTTGTGAGGGCCGCGGTCGCCGCAAGGACGTCCAGCAGCAATGGCTAGCGGTGTCATTCTAGCGGTGGACGCCGCCCCGTCCACCTGTCCCGAATGTCGGAACCACTGTCCTGCAAGCGTCTGCGGGACATTGAAAGTCTGCTGCGGTGCAAGATGCCGGATCAGTAACGGGCTGTTAACGTCCGTCCTGACCAGCGGTGTCATTGCACTGACATGTCGTTGGATAGCTGTTTCATGTAGCACCTTGGGAGAGGGAAAACATGCAAGTCCAGAACACGCAGAAAAAGACACCGGTTACCATCCTCGCATTGTCGATCGGCCTGGCGCTGAGTGGTCCCGCGCTGGCCCAGGATGCGGGCACCACCAACCCCACCGATCTGGACACCGTCACCGTCACCGGTTACCGCGCCAGTGTCGAGAAGGCGCTGGACATCAAGCGTGGCGAAGCCGGCGTGGTCGACGCCATCGTCGCCGAGGATATCGGCAAGTTCCCGGATCTGAACCTGGCCGAGTCGCTGCAGCGCATTCCCGGCGTGGTCATCACCCGCGAAGCCGGCGAAGGCCGCAACATCTCGGTGCGCGGCCTGGGCCCGGATTTCACCCGCGTGCGCATCAACGGCATGGAAGCGCTGACCACCGTCGGTGCCGGCGACCAGAGCGGCGGCACCAACCGCGGCCGCGGCTTCGATTTCAACGTGTTCGCCTCGGACCTGTTCTCACAGCTGGTGGTGCGCAAGACCGCCTCGGCGGACGTCGAGGAAGGCTCGCTGGGTGCCACGGTCGACCTGCGCACCGCGCGCCCGTTCGACTATGACGGCTTCACCTTCGCCGCCAGCGGCCAGGCCGGCTACAACGCGATGGCCGAAAAGGCCGACCCGCGCATGGCCGCGCTGATCTCCAACACCTTTGCCGACGGCACCTTCGGTGCGTTGCTGTCGGTGGCCTACTCCGAGCGCCAGGCGCTGGAAGAAGGCTCCAACACCGGTCGCTGGGCCAACGGCCCGAGCAACGGCAACTTCAACGCGGCCTCGCCCTTCGCCGCCGCCCGCTCGGCCGGCGTCTACCACCCGCGCTTCCCGCGCTATGTGCAGATGGAGCATGAGCAGAAGCGCCTGGGCGTGACCGGTACCCTGCAGTGGAAGCCAAGCGACGCCACCGAGGTTTCGCTGGATACGCTGTACTCCAAGATCGATGCCACCCGCGACGAGCACTACATCGAAGCGATCTCCTTCAGCCGTGGCACCAGTACCACGCCTCGCCTGGTCGGCAAGCCGGCGATGATCGTCAAGAATGGCGTGATCGAGAACAACGCGCTGGTCTACGGCGAGTTCGACAACGTCGATATCCGTTCGGAAAACCGCCACGACGAGTGGAGCACCGAATTCAAGCAGATCAGCCTGAACGGCCAGCATCGCTTCAGTGATGACTTCACGCTCTCCGGCAAGGTCGGCATCTCGCGCTCCAAGCACGAGAACCCGGTGCAGACCACGATCATCATGGACAAGTACGACGTCGACAACTACAGCTACGACTACCGGGGCAACAGCCGGTTCCCGACGCTGAACTACGGCATCGATCCGACCAATCCCGCCGGCTGGGAACTGGCCGAAATCCGCCTGCGTCCGCAGTATGTGGACAACGACTTCGATACCGGCCAGATCGACTTCAACTGGAACATCAGCCCGGGTTTCCGCCTGAAGGGTGGCGTGCTCGCCAAGGACTACACCTTCAAGACCACCGAACTGCGCCGCGGCAGTGAGCTCGCCGTGCCGACCTTCCCGGGTGGCACCCGGGTCGTGCCGGTGGACATGACCGAGCAGGCCGGCCTGAAGGGCATCAACGGCAGCCCGTCCAACTGGGTGGTGCCGGACCTGAATGCCATCGCCGACCAGTTCGACATCTACAGCAACAGCGGCACCTTCGCCGTCGCCCCGCGCGCCAACAACGTGCGCAGCGTCGAAGAAAAGGACCGTGGTGCCTATCTGATGGGCGAGTTCTCCACCGAGATCGGCGCGCTGCCGCTGTCGGGCAACTTCGGCGTGCGCTACGTGCAGACCAAGCAGAGCTCCACCGGGCTGTCGACGCTGGCCAGTGGCACTACCTCCACCACCTCCAACCGTACCTACGACGACACCCTGCCTTCGTTCAACCTGGTGGCCGAGGTCTCTCCGGACTTCCTGATCCGCCTGGGCGCAGCCAAGGTGATGACGCGTCCGGGCCTGGGCAGCCTGACGCCAGGCGCAACGGTGGCCGTGGCCGGCGGTGCACGTACCATCTCAAGCGGCAACCCGAACCTCGACCCGACCCGTGCCACCAACGTTGACCTCGGGTTTGAGTGGTACTTCAGCGAAGGTGCGATGGCCGGTCTGGGCCTGTTCTACAAGGACATCGAGACCTCGGTGCAGACCCTGCGCGAAAATCGCCCCTACACCGACAGCGGCCTGCCGGCCGAACTGCTGATCGGCACCGGCGCCTCGCCGACCGATGACTTCACTTTCACCCGCCCGGTCAATACACCCGGCGGTGAACTGTACGGTGCGGAAGCGAACTACACCCAGCCCTTCACCTTCCTGCCCGGCAAGTGGTCCAACCTGGGTGTGCAGCTGAACTACACCTGGGTGGAGTCGAAGATCCAGTACATCAACTCGGCGGGTCAGCCGGTGATGAAGAACGATCTGCTGGGGCTGTCGAAGTCGTCCTGGAACGCCACCCTGTTCTACGAAGGGAAGGTCTTCTCCGGCCGCATCTCGGCGACCAACCGCGATGACTATCTGACCCAGGTTCCGGGGCAGGAAACCGGCTTCAACCTCGACGGCTACCACGGCATGACCGGCACCACGGTCCTGGATGCGTCGATCCGCTACACGATCAGCGACCAGCTCGAGCTGAGCCTGGAAGGCATCAACCTGACCAACGAAGCCTCCGACGAGTGGGTCTACTCGCCGGCCACCGGTCAGCTGCCGCTGCAGTACACCGAAACCGGCCGCCAGTTCCTGCTCGGCGTGCGCTACAAGTTCTGATTCAACGGCAGTACCCACCGGCGGCGTGCGCGATCACGCCGCCGGCTGCTGCGTCGCAAGATGTTGGGGAACCGCCGCTTTGCTAGCGTGCGTTGCGTGCAGGTCACTGCCGTACCGATGAGTTGTCGAAAGGAACCTGCCATGCCGTTTCACGCTGTCCGTTTGCCCCGTCGCACCTGCCTTTCGACCAGCCTGCTGTTGTTGCTGCTGGCAGGCAGCGCCGGTGCCTGGGCACAGGAGGCGCCGCAGCTGCTGTTCCATGTGTCGGCCGATACCGGCTTCAGCGCCGACACCGCCCACGGCGATGCTGTCCCGAACTTCCAGGACAAGGTGAAACGCATCGCCGATGGCGCACACGGATCGGCGATCCAGTGGGAAGACGACGGCGTGCTGTCGTGGAACGCGCCGGGCAACATCCAGGCCCAGCGCGGCACGCTCGGTTTTTTCTGGCGCTCGCGCTATGCGGTGGGTGAAGCGCCGTTCGTGATCTTCCGGGTCGGCTATGCCGACCACAGCAGCTGGGACATGGCCTGGCTGCGCATCGACTGGAACGGCCACGGCTTTGATGCCTTCGTCACCGATGCCAACCTGGCGCGCACGCGCGTGTCGTTCAAGCTCGACCAGAACCCCTCGCCGCAGCAGTGGCAGCACATCGCCTTCGGCTGGGACGAGAACCATGGCGTGCGGCTGTACGTGGACGGCAGGGAAGTCGCCCGTCAGGAGACCACCGCCGACTACGACGCCGCGCTCGACCAGCTCGGCCTGGCCGCGCGCGTGATGGCGCCCTACCAGGTGCAGAGCCGCTACAACTTCCTGCGCGGCAGCGATTTCGACGAGATCCGCGTCTACGACCGCCTGCTCGATCCGGCCGGCATGGCCGCACTGGCCCGCAATGCCGCCCCCACCACTGCCGTGGCCGGGCCGGACCCGATGCGCGCCTGGCGCCATCGCCATGGCTGGGACGCCGCCCCGCCGCCTGCGTTGAGCGCACCGACCACCACGATCCGCAAGATCGAGTTCGCCGATACCAAGGACCACAAGCAGTGGATGTGGAAGGCCACCGACGGCATCGCCGAAACGACCTGGCCGGGGGTCTACAACCGCTCGCGCCTGCCGGGGCGCAATGATTACTTCCAGCTGCCGGACTGGAACACCTATGTCGACGGCGGCCAGCAGCTCGACCTGACCCTGCCGGCCGGTGAGACCGTCAACCGCATCGAAGTGCGCGGCGCCGCCTTCGGCGGGCTCAGCCACAGCGTGGATGGCCAGCCGGCGCAGGCGCTGTTCGAGCGTCCGCAGGGCCTCGTCCGCAGCGTCAACCCGATTCCCGCGCAGGAAGGCGGCGTGCTGCACTTCCGCAACACCGCGCAGGAAACCCCCATCCAGGAAATCTGGGCCTACCAGGTCAGCGATGCCGCCGAGCCGGAGGGCACGGTCAAGCAGCGCTACCTGATCGACAGCCAGGCGCTGCCGGACTACACCAACATCGCGGCACTGCGCGCGTACATCGACGGTCGCTACCCGGCGGCCGAGCGCAGTACGGTGATGGCGCTGCCCAAGGGCGCAGGCTCACGCAAGCGGACGGCCGATACGCTGCCCGCGCAGCCGCTGCCGATCGTGCACGTGCTGATTCCCTCCGGCGTGAGCGACGCGCCGGCCGCGCAGCCGCTGATCCGCAGCTGGGCGCACAGCTGGGAGAACATGCATGACGGCCTGGATGGCGTCGCGCTCGATCTGCCCGCGCTCGATCTGCCGGCCACGCAGGACGGCCTGATCCCGCTCAACATCCGCATCAAGGATCCGATCTGGCCGGCGCGCGACATGATCGACGTGTCGGTCTCGGTCACGCCGGGCCAGAAGCGCACCCTGTGGCTGGACCTGCGCGACCGCATCCTGACCGCCGACAGCTTGTGGATATCCATCGCCTCGGCCGCCCCCGGCTTCAACGCTACCGCGCTGGACGGTGCCGAGATCCGCATGGTCTACAAGGACCGCGAGGAGGCGAAGAAGGAGCATCTGGCCGATCGCTTCAACCAGGTCCGCGACAACTGGGGCTTCCTGGTCGAAGAGCACACCACGTCCAAGCGCCAGCGCCTGTACGCGCGCGTGTACGCCGATCTCAGCGACCTGCTGCGGGTCGACCCGGACCACGAGCTCGGCCGGCTGTACTGGAACTACATCAGCTACAACAGCCAGGGCAAACCGCCATTCACCCAGCCGCAGGCCCCCAAGGGCGTGCCGCAGTGGGCGTTCGCGCAGACCGAAGACCTCAAGTACGTGCGCCGCTTCATCGACTGGTGGATCGACAACCGCCAGATCGCCTATGGCGACTTCGGTGGCGGCATCTCCGACGACTCCGACCTGACCCAGCAGTGGCCGGGCCTGGCCCTGATGGGCGTGCAGCCGGACAAGCTCAATGCTTCGCTGACCGCGCTGTCCGATGCGGTCTACCGCAATG
The DNA here is from genome assembly GCF_013409105.1 of Stenotrophomonas sp. JAI102. Taxonomy (NCBI): domain Bacteria; kingdom Pseudomonadati; phylum Pseudomonadota; class Gammaproteobacteria; order Lysobacterales; family Lysobacteraceae; genus Stenotrophomonas; species Stenotrophomonas sp. JAI102. The sequence continues at coordinate 321,888 of NZ_JACCCI010000003.1, read as the reverse complement.
GCATGTTCAGCAACGGCCTGAGCACCATCGAAACCGATGAGCTGCATTCCTACGAGGAGGGCATCAACACCAACAGCGCGATGCTCTACCTCAACTGGGGCGATCCGCTCACCGTCGAGCGCCTGATGGAAACGGTGAAGGCCTTCGACGAACGCATCATCCTGCCCAACCCGCAGGGGCATCTGCTGTTCTCCAGCAACTGGTTCGGCGGCAACAAGGTCTACCGCGAACCGAACTGGCAGTGGCAGAAGCCGTACTCGTTCCCGGTGCTGCACCCGGCGTTCCTGATCGGCCAGTACAACGCCGATCCGACCGGCCGCAAGCTGGTCACCGGGCTGGCCGATGGCTACCTCGCCCATGCCTATACCGACGACAAGGGCCGCTGGGCGCTGCCCAACGAGATCAACTGGGCGACCGGCAAGACCCGCGGCGGTGAGCTCAACAACGGCTCGGGCAGCGGCGACATCATGCATACCTTCTGGGCGGCATGGCGCTGGACCGGCGATGACAAGTACCTCAAGGCATTGGATTACCGCGTCGAGCGCGGTGGCCCGGGGGCGCTGTCCAACCTGGGCGAGAACTATGTCGAGGCGCTCGGCCGCGGTGCCGAGTGGAACCCGCGTTTCATCCGTGATGCCGACGCTGGCAGCACCGGTTTCGCCAGCCTGATGGCATGGCAGGCGACCGGGGACAAGAAATACCTCGAAGCGCTGCACGCCGACGGCATCCAGGCCAAGGCGCAGCGCGAGTACATGAACACCGAAGGCCACTGGTGGTCCGACCGTGTCGAAGCGCCCAGCGAATTCCTGCAGCGTGCGCGGCTGGGCGGCATCGCGCTGAAACGCAACCAGAGCTGGCCGGGCCACACCGTGAGCTGGCGCTTCGCCCAGCCGGACGCGGCCGAGCAGGTCGCGCTGCTGGTGCATGCGCCCTCGCCGGACCGCTTCAAGGTGATCGCCTACAACCTGGGCAAGCACGCGGTGGACGCGGAGATGAGCACCTGGAATGTCACCGCCGGCCAATGGCGGATGACCAGCGGCGTGGACCGCGACGGCGATGACACCATCGACGGCAAGGCCACCACGCGTGATCTCACCCTGGAACGCAGTGCCTCGACCACGCTGCGGTTCGTGCCGGGCCAGAGCCAGGTGTTCGAGTTCGCGCTGGTGCAGGCCGGGACACCGGTCGAACAGCGTGCCGACCTCGGCATCGGGCGGGGCGATGTGCGCATGGACGGGCGTCAGGTGCAGGTGACCGTGCACAGCCTGGGTCACGTCGCCACCGGTGTGGGCGTGGCAGTGCTGGAAGATGCGAAGGGCCGTGAGCTGGCGCGGACGGAGATTCCGGGCCTGGCCGCGCCGAGCGATCTGGTGCCGAAGACCGCCACCGTGCGCCTGCCGTTGCCGGCCGGTAACCGCAGTGGCCTGCGCGTGCGTGTCATGCAGGCCGACGGCGCAGCCGAGGTGACCCAGCGCAACAACGTGGTGACGCTGGACCGGTAGCGCCCTGCCAGGCACGGCGGCCTTGGCTCACAGCGTGACCTGCCCCTCGATGCAGGTCACGCACTCGCCGCCGATCCACAGCGCATCGCCCACGCGCTCCACCCGCAACCGCCCGGCGCGGCCGATCGCGGTGCCCTGGCTGATCACATAGCGGTCCGGCGCTTCGCCGGTGGCCAGCAGCCAGCGTGCGATCCCCGCATTGAGGCTGCCCGTGGCTGGATCCTCCGGCGCGGCGTCGCCCGCGATGAAGGCGCGGCTCTCGTACTGGGCCTCATTGCCATCGCGGGGCTGCCACGGCCCGAACACACCGACCTTCAGGCCTTCCAGCTGCGCATAGTCCGGCTGGACCGCCAGCACCGCCGCACGATCGCGCAGGCGCAGTGCCAGCCAGCCGGTGCCGTTGTCCGCCCAGCGTGCATCCACGACGTCCTCCGCCGCCACACCCAGGCCGCACCGGACGCGCTCGCGCAGGTCCGGCGTCAACGCCTCGCCCCGCAGCAGCGGCGGCGCCAGGAACGCCAGACCCGCGTCGCTGCGTCGGATGCGTACCAGGCCGATACCGCATTCCTGCACGATGTCCTCGCCCTTCGGCACGCCGCCCTGCGCCAGCCAGGCATGGCAGCTGCCCAGGGTGGGATGCCCGGCGAACGGCAGCTCTTCCAGCGTGGTGAAGATGCGCACGCGGTAGTCCGCCCGTGGATCGGTCGGTGGCAGCAGGAAGGTGGTTTCGCTCAGGTTGGTCCAGCGGGCGAACGCCGCCATCCGCGTGTCGTCGATGCCCTCGGCCTCCAGCACCACGGCCAGCGGATTGCCGCGCAGTGGATCCTGGCTGAAGACATTGACCTGTTGGAACGGCAGCGTGGGCATGGCGGAACATCGGGAAACGGGTGGAACGCGCATGATGCGCGCCACGCCGCCGCCCGGTCGAGCGGCGTGCTAGGCCGCGTCGGTCTCCATCACCTGCACGCGGCGCTGGTACCAGCCGTCGGCCTCGGGTTCGAAGATCGTGCTGCGGGTCATCTCGCCCTGGTAGACGTGCACCGAGATCGCCAGTTCGTCATCGCTGGTATTGCGGATGGTGTGGTACTCGTGCGGCGGGATCAGGCTGCCGGCACTGCCACAGTCGCCCAGCACGGGCGGCTCCGGGCGGAAACGGAAGCGCTCGCCGTCGCGCTCCATCAGCTGGTACTGGGTGATCTCCAGCTGGCCCAGCCAGACCCCCTCCACGCACCACAACCCGCTGTGGTCGTGCAGCGGCGTGCTCTGGCCCGGTCCCCAGCTCATGGCGACGATGCTGTAGCCGTGCACCGGGCTGCGGTACAGCTCGCGGCGGGCGTAGTGATCCTCGATCGGGTGGTGCACGCAGGCCGGCAGCTGGATGCGGCTGTCGGCGATCGCCTCGCGCAATGCCGCCCGCAGCGTGGCGGCGATCTGGTGCGCGTGCTCGTGCTGGACGGCATGGTCGACCGCAGCGATCAATCGATCACGACCATGGAACGGCGGAAACGGGTTGCATTGGTCTTGCATGCCTCGAGTCTAGGCGATTCTGGTGAACAGCGTGTTTGACCTGAATCACATCCAATCGACCCACAATCGCCGACGTAGCAATCCATTCGAAAGAACTCTTCGCGTTTGCCTATCGATCAGGGGATGAGCAGCGGCCGCAACGACGGGACCTGCCGGGCCAGTTCCTCGGTCACCAGCGTGGCGAACAGCGCCGCGCCGTCGGGGCCGAGGTGGGTGTAATCGAAGGCGACCTTGGCCTGCCCCATCGGCTCGGTGACCGCGTTGTTCTGCGCGACGGGTGCGCCCGCCACGGGCGCCGCACCCACGGTGGTACCGCCCAGCGCCGCGCTGACCTGCGCCGGTGTGGCGGCCGCCTGTGCCAGCGGCATGGCGGCGACCGGCCCCAGCGCCTGCACCACCGCGCGGCTGCGCGCGTGCAGATCGACCAGCGGCACCTCCATCTCGCGCGCCACCGTCCGCACCGCCTCGGCCCACGGCGCCAGGTCATCGATCAGCACGCCATCGGCGAACTGGCGGCGGGTCAACGGGGTCAGCAGGACCGGTTGCGCACCGGCGGCACGGATCTCGCGCACGTAGCGGCGCAGATTGTCCGGGAACTCGCGCTGCAGGTCAGTGGAGCGGCCCGGCTTGCCGGGCTGGTCGTTGTGGCCGAACTGGACCAGCACCCAGGTGGTGGCATAGCCGGGCGTGCGCATCTCCGCCTCGGCCAGCGTCCACGAGCCTTCGGCACGGTAGTTGTGGGTGCTGCGGCCGCCGCGGGCCAGGTTGGTGCAGGTCAGGAACGAGGTCACGTGCCGCGCGCAGAACGCAGGACCCCAGCCGCCCTGCACGGCGGTGGTGGAATCGCCGACCAGCACGATCTTGCTGGCCTGGATCGGCGTCGGTGCGGGTCGATCCAGTACCGCCGGGTCGACCGCGGCCTGCGCCGCACTGATCAGGCCGACCAGCGCGCTGCCCAGCAGCCAGGACGTACACCGCATCAGAACGTGCCTCGTTGAATGAAGGGGGCCTGCTGATAGAGGCGGCGCTCGCCACCGCGCGGGTCGTCGGCCTGCTGCGAAGTGGCATCGAACACCATCGTTTCGCGGCGGGCGAGCGAATAGGTCTGCCAGCGTGGCAGTGCGCCATGATTCGGATCGCCATGGCGGGCAAAGGCGATCAACGCCTCACTCATCGTGGCCGCCGTGCGCGTGGCCTCTTCACCGTCACCGGTGCGCGAACCGGGGCGGTCGGTGTTGTCGAACACCAGCGGGATATCCAGCGTGTGGAAGGCACCGAACCTGCCGCCGTCCAGCGGCGAGCCCCAATCGAGTTGATAGGCCCAGGTCGGTGCGCCCTGGCGCGCACGCGCCTCCAGCTCCTCCACGGCGCCTCGCCAGGAGCGGCCCGCGGTGGTGGCCGCGAAGAACACCTCCGACGGCGTGTACTGCGGATACAGGCGGCGGTACTCGGCGATCACCACCGACGGCAGCAGGTCCACGTACTGTTCCTTCTCCAGCTTGGCCGGCAGCGTCTCCCAGGTGAGGGCGAAGTTGGCCGGGTCGTTGCCGAGGAAGGCGCGGGTTTCATCGTGGGTGTTGCCGATCACCATCGGAATCCCGGCGGACTGCGCGGGCGCCTCCGGCCAGAACGGATGCACCGGCAGCGATCGCCCGTCGAGCACCGGCCCGACGTAGAGACTGGTGTTCTCCACGCGCGACGGGTCGCGCGCACGGGTGGCGGCCAGCAGCGCTTCCATCGGCATCGTGCGCAGCGCCTCGGCGTCGGCCGCGCCGACCGCCTGCATCGCGATCTGCGCGCGCTGGGTCGCCGCACGCGGGCCGGCAGCGGTGACCTGCTGCCCGCTCATGGTCCACGCGCGCTGGAACAGGCCGCGGGCGGCGGGCATGGCCATCAGCGTGGCGATCTTCGCGCCGCCGCCGGATTGGCCGACCACGGTGATGTTGCCCGCATCGCCGCCGAACTCGTGTGCATGCTGGCGCACCCACTGCAGCGCCTGCACCAGATCGAGCTGGCCGATGTTGCCGGAATCGGCGAGCCGCGCATCGCCCAGCTGCGCCAGGTACAGATAGCCGAACACGTTGAGGCGATGGTTGACCGTGACCACGACCACGTCGCCGCGCCGGCACAACGCGCTGCCGTCGTACAGCGGGTCGCTGCCCGAGCCGTTGTTGTAGGCACCGCCGTGGATGTAGAACACGATCGGGCGCTTGCCGCCATCGCGCAGCGCCGGGGTCCACACATTGAGGTAGAGGCAGTCTTCGCTGCCCGGCCCTTCGCTGCCGCCTTGCGGCGCGGCATGGCCGTACGCCAGCGCATCACGCACGCCCGGCCATGCCGATTCCTGCACGGCCGGCTGGAAGCGCCGGGGGGCGGTATCGGCGCCGTAGGGAATGCCGCGGAACACGTGGATGCCCTGCTCCAGCTGTCCGCGCACGCGACCACTGCGCACGCGCGCCAGCGGCGCGGCATCGTGGCGCGGCCCGGGCACGCCGGCGAAGGCGGGCAGCAGTGGCAGGCTGGTCGCACCCAGCATCACGGCATAGCGCGCGCTGTCACGCAGGAAGCGACGCCGCTGCAGATCGACGGGGGAATCAGTCATGGCGCGCAGGCTCCGTGTGGCGCGAGGGAATCCAGCGCAGGGCCAGCTCAGGCCACTGCGCAACGGTCAGACCGGCCGGGATGCGCACGCCGAAGCCGTGGCCGCCGGACGGGAACAGGTGCATTTCGGTGGAGACGCCGGCGCGCAGCAGCGCCTGGGAGTAGAGCAGGCTGTTGTGCACCGGGACCACGTTGTCGTCCTGCGCATGCACCAGGAAGGTCGGCGGCGTATCGGTGCGGACCTGCTCCTGCATCGAAAACTGCTGCTGCAGCGCCACATCCGCATGCGGCCCGAGCAGGCGGGTACGCGAGCCGGTATGCGCATGCGTGCCCATGTCGATCACCGGGTAGATCAGCAGGGCGACATCCGGGCGTGCGCTGAGTGCATCGATGGCATCGCGCTGGGGATAGACCGGGGCATCGAAGCCGTTGCTCAGCCGCGCGGCGACGTGTCCGCCGGCCGAGAAGCCCATGACCCCGATACGCGCCGGATCGATCTGCCAGCGGGCGGCATCGGCGCGGATCACCCGCATCGCGCGTTGCGCGTCGGCCAGTGCGGCCTGCCGATCGCTGCGGCCGGCGGGCAGCCGGTAACGCAGCACGAACAGGGTCACGCCGCCCTGCTCCACGAAGGCCGGCACCAGGGCGGTGCCTTCCTTGTCCAGCACGATGCGCTGATAGCCGCCACCGGGCACCACCAGCAGGGCGCTGCCATTCGGGCGTGCCGGCCGGTACACGACCAGGTAAGGCGCACTGACGTTGTCGATGTAGCGGTCCGGCAGTGCGGGATCGGCGCTGCGCTCGATCACATGGGGGACCGTGGCCGGGCCGGACTCGCCCGGCACCTGGCCCTCCGGCCACAGTGCAATGCGGTCCGGTGCGCCGGCGGCGGGTTCGGTCTCCGGGACGGCGCGCTCGGCCGCAGGCGCCACGCCGCTGACCAGCAGCAGGAGGATCAAGAAAGGCAACACAAGGCAACGGCGCATCCGCGGACGTCCTTCCGGTAGAGGAAACAGGCATCGTGCCTGACCGGCAGCGCTTCTGATGCGCTGCACATTGCCAATGACACCGGTTTACCATATACAGCTCATCCAACCGCTGTCGATTGGCAGTGCAACAATTTTTCCGGGAGACCCGCTTGAGCAACGACCACGGCAAACAGGACCTGCCCGACCAGGGGTTGGGCGAGATCGCCCGGCACTTCGTCAGCGCCCGCCAACACGGCCAATCCCTGCCGGACTTCCCGGGAACCATCCCGGAAGACCTCGTCACCGCCTATCAGGTACAGGACCAGGCCATCGCGCTGTGGGACGACCAGGTGGTCGGCTGGAAGGTTGGCTACATCGCTGCCGAACGCCGCGACGGGTCCGGCGATGACCGCCTGCTGGGCCCGATCTTCGCGCGCCAGCTCTGGAATGCTACCGGTGGAACAGTCGAGATTCCGGTGTTTGTCGGTGGCTTCGGCGCGGTCGAAGCCGAGTATGTGATCCAGCTGCAGCAAGACGCTCCGGCGGACAAGCTGCACTGGACGCCGGAAGAAGCCGAGGCACTGCCTGCCAGGCTCTTCATCGGCGTCGAGGTCGCGAGCAGCCCGCTGGCGACGATCAACAAGCTGGGCCCGCGCGTGGTGGTGTCGGATTTCGGCAACAACAACGGCCTGGTGCTGGGCACCGAAATCGCGGACTGGACCCGCCTGGACGACGCCGACCTGCGCGCGGAGACCCGCATCGAAGGACAGGTGGTCGGTACCGGTGGCGCCACCCTGCTGCCCGGCGGCCTGCGCACTGCCTACGCGTTCGCGTTGGCCCGTTCGGCGCAGCGTGGTCGACCGCTGAAGGTGGGTGATCTGATCGCCAGTGGCAACGCCACCGGCATCCATGACATCGCCGTGGGCCAGGAAGCATTGATCCGTTTCGTCGGTTACGGCGACATTACCTGCAAGGCCATCGCCGCCGGTTGACCGCGCGGACATGGCGAGCACGCTTGGGAGGGCGCAGATGTTCACTCGCAGAAGTATCCTGGCTACCAGTCTGGGCGCGCTTGCCGCGCCTGCGCTGACGGCCTGTTCGCGGTCGTCCAACGCCGCACCTGCCGGTGCGCAGCTGTTGACCGCCACCGACGTCCACGTCGCCGATTACCCCACCGTCACCGCGGTGAAATGGATCGGGCACACGCTGGAAGAAAAAACCGGCGGCCGGCTGCGGCTGCGCCAGTACCACTCCGGCCAACTGGGCCGTGAGTCCGAGGCCATCGACATGGCCCGCTTCGGCGTCATCGACATCACCCGCGTCTACTCCGGCGCGCTCAACAACGCGTTTCCGCTGACCCAGGGCCTGTGCCTGCCGTACGTGTTCGAGTCGGTGGCGCACATGCGCCGCGCACTCGATGGCGGCGTCGCCGATACGGTCCTGCAGGGCTTTGAGAGCCGCGATCTGCTTGGTCTGGCGATCTACGATTCCGGCGCGCGCTGCTTCTACAACACCAAGCACCCGATCGTGGAGCCCAAGGACCTGCACGGCCTCAAGCTGCGGGTGGCGTCTTCGGACATCTTCATCCAGCTGATGCGCCTGCTCGGTGCCAACCCGACCCCGATGTCGCTGGGCGATACCTTCTCGGGCATGGAAACGCACATGATCGACGGTGCGGAAAACAACATGCGCAGCTTCCATTCCAGCCGTCATTTCGAGGCCGCGCACTACTGGTCGCAGAGCGATCACTCCTACGCACCGGACGTGCTGCTGATGTCGCGGCAGAGCTTCGATGCGCTGAGCCCGGCCGATCGCACCCTGGTGATCGAGACCGCGCGCGAATCGGTGCAGGTGATGCGTGAGCAGTGGGATGCTTCGGAAAGCACCGCGCGCCAGGCCGTCGCCGACTTCGGCATCACCTTCAACGAGGTCGACATGCCGGCCTTCCGCAAGGCCGCCGATCCCCTGCTGCAGCGTTACCTGCAGCAGCCGGAGCTGGCCGCCCTCACCCGTCGCATCCGCGACTTCGCCTGAGGCCCCGACGCGATGTCCGACGCGACTTCCGACACCATCATCACCCCCAGCGCGCCGCAGCGCCTGCTCAATCTCATCGCCGATGTGGCGATCTACATCGCCGTGATCGCCCTGCTGGGCCTGGTGGTGGTGCAGGGCTGGCAGGTGTTCGCCCGCTACGTGATCAATGATTCGCCCAGCTGGACCGAGCCGGTCACGCTGCTGCTGCTCGCCACCGCGATGAGCCTGGGCGCGGCCACCGGCGTGCATACCCGCCGCCATTTCGGCTTCTTCCTGCTGGCCGCGCACATGGGCCCGGGCCTGCGCCGCGCGGTCGATCTATTCGCCGCGCTGGTGGTGGCCGTGCTGGGCGTGGTCATCGCCTGGTGGGCAGCCGTGCTGCTCATGGACGGCCTGGACATCAAGGCCGCCGGCGCCCACCTGCCGCAGAGCATCAACTACCTGCCCCTGTCGATCGGTGGCGCCTTGATGGCGATCTTCGCCGTGAACCAGATGGTGCTGGCTGTACGGCCGGCCGATGCCGTTGCCGAGGGAGATCGCTGAGTCATGGGTATTACGATTCTTTTCACCGTGTTCGCGGTGCTGTTGCTGCTCGGCGTGCCGGTCGCGTTCGCGCTCGCCGCTGCTGCCCTGGCCACCCTGTGGTACCTGGATCTGCCGACGCTGGTGCTGGTCCAGCAGATTTCCGCCGGCACCGGTTCGGCCTCGCTGATCGCCATTCCACTGTTCATCTTCGCCGGTGAAATCATGATGCGCGGCGGCATCTCCGAACGCCTGATCTCGCTCGCGTCCTCGCTGGTCGGGCGCATGCGCGGTGGCCTGGGCCAGGTCTCGATCCTGTCCTCGCTGTTCTTCGGCGGTGTGTCCGGTTCGGCCATCGCCGACGTCTCGGCGGTCGGCGGCACGATGATCCCGCAGATGGTCAAGCGCGGTTACGACCGTGACTTCGCGGTCAACGTCAGCATCACCGCCGCGCTGGTCGCGCTGCTGGTGCCGCCGTCGCACAACCTGATCCTGTTCTCGGCCGCGGCCGGTGGTGGGCTGTCGATCGCCGATCTGTTCGCGGCCGGTATCGCGCCGGCGCTGCTGATGACCGTCACCCTGATGGTCACCGGGTATGTCGTGGCCCGTCGCCGCGGCTACGGCGTGGAAATCTTCCCGGGCTGGCGCGCGGTGCTGCTGCGGCTGGTCTCGGCCCTGCCCGGCCTCGGCCTGGTCGCGCTGATCTTCATCGGTATCCGCGCGGGCATCTTCACCGCGGTGGAGAGTGCGGCGATCGCCGTGGTCTACGCGCTGCTGGTGACCACCGTGCTGTACCGCCAGCTCGACTGGCGCGAGTTCCTCGGCACGGTCACCCATGCCGCGCGCAGCACCGGCGTGATCCTGTTCGTGATCGCCACCGCGGCCGTGTTCGGCTGGCTGCTGGCGTATCTGGAAGTGCCGTCGGCCGCGGTCAACTTCCTGCAGTCGTTCGCGCACAGCCAGTTCATGGTGCTGCTGATGATCGTGGTGATGCTGTTGCTGCTGGGCACCTTCATGGACCTGGCGCCGATGATCCTGATCTGCACGCCGATCTTCCTGCCGGTGGCCAAGGCCTACGGCATCGATCCGATCCACTTCGGCCTGGTGCTGGTGCTGAGCGGTGGCCTGGGCCTGGTGACGCCGCCGGTGGGCTCGGTGCTGTTCATCGGTACCGCGATCGGCAAGATCAGCGTCGGTGAGAGCATGCGCTCGATCTGGCCGTTCTGGTTCGCCGCGCTGGGCGTGCTGTTGATCGTCACCTTCTTCCCGGAAATGTCGCTGTGGCTGCCCGCCCTGCTGCGCGCGTAAGCGTGTGGCGGCTGGGCAGTCAGCCAGGACCCACAGCGGATAATTGAGGACGCCGCCAAGGCGCAGGACCACGATGCGTAACGGGAGCAACACGATGCGTTTTAGGAAGACCCTGGCGAGCTTCGTCACCGCCTGCCTGCTGCTGGCCGGCGCCGGCCACGCCGCCGAGCCCGCCCCCGCCTGGAAGCGCGGGATCGAGAACCAGCGCCAGGCCGATCTCGGCAACGGCACCTTCCTCAATCCGGTGTTCGCCGGTGATCGCCCGGACCCTTCGGTGCTCAAGGATGGCGAGGACTACTACCTCACCCTGTCCTCGTTCGATGCCTACCCCGGCCTGCCGATATGGCACTCGCGCGACCTGGTCAACTGGCAGCCGCTGGGCCATGCCATCACCAGGAATGTCGGTGCGATCTGGGCCCCGGACATCGTCAAGCACGGCAGCCGCTACTACATCTATTTCCCCGCCCGTACCGGCGAGACCCGCAGCAACTTCGTGGTCTGGGCCGACAGCATCAAGGGCCCGTGGAGCGAGCCGATCGACATCGGCCTGGGCGGCTATATCGACCCGGGCCACGCGGTGGGTGAAGACGGCAAGCGTTATCTGTTTCTCAGTGGCGGCGACTACGTGCAGCTGGCCGATGACGGCCTGAGCGTGGTCGGCACGCCCAGGCACGTCTACGACGGCTGGAAATACCCGGAAAGCTGGGATGTGGAGGCCTATGCGCAGGAAGGCCCGAAGATCAACTTCCGCGATGGCTGGTACTACATGACCACCGCCGTGGGTGGCACCGCCGGCCCGCCGACCGGGCACATGGTGATCACCGCGCGCTCGCGCTCGATCCACGGCCCGTGGGTGAATGCGCCGAACAACCCGATCATGCGCACCCGGTCGGCCGCCGAGCCGTGGTGGTCGCGCGGCCATGCCACGGTGATCGAAGGCACCGACGGGCGCTGGTGGATGATGTACCACGGCTACGAGAACGGGTACTGGACGCTGGGCCGCCAGGCGCTGCTTGAGCCGATCGAATGGACCGCCGATGGCTGGTTCGTGGCCAAGGGCGGCGACCTCGGCCAGCCGCTCGCCAAGCCGTCGGGTACCTCGGTGGGCCAGCACGGCATGGCGTTGTCCGATGACTTCCGCGGCAAGACCCTCGGCGCACAGTGGTCGTTCTTCAACCCGGCGCAGGACGAGTACAAGCGCCTGGCCTTCACCGGCAAGGGCATGGAGCTGCAGGGCAAGGGCGAAACCCCGCGCGACAGCTCGCCGCTGACCGCCATCGCCGGCGACAAGGCCTACCAGTTCGAGGTCGAGATGGAGATCGCCCCGGGCGCGGTGGGCGGTGCCCTGCTCTACTACAGCGACCGCCTGTACGTGGGCGTGGGCAGCAACGGCGAGAAGTTCATCATGCACCGCTACGGGGAGGAGCGCCCCACCCGGCTGGCCCCCAGCGCCACCGGCGGCAAGCTGTGGCTGCGGGTCACCAACAACCGCCATATCGTCACCTTCCACTCCAGCACCGATGGCAGAACCTGGCAGAAGTACCCGGTTCAGATGGAAGTCTCCGGCTACCATCACAATGTGGCGGGCAAGTTCCTGGCCCTGAAGCCGGCGCTCTATGCTGCCGGTGACGGCAAGGTCCAGTTCCGGAATTTCCGCTACCGCGCCCTCGATTGAGCTCCCCGCTAGAATCCCCTGACTCATCCCCGGTTTGAACGACATGTCATTGCGCAGCAAAACCGATCCGTCGCCGCACGGATTGACCAAAGGCAAGGCCGCCACGATCAACGACATCGCGCGTCTGTCCGGGGTATCCAAGAAGACCGTCTCGCGCATCATCAACAACTCGCCGCTGGTGCGTAAGGACACGCGCGAGAAGGTCGAAGCACTGATGCGCGAGGTCGGCTACACGCCGGACCCGCTGGCCCGCGGGCTGGCGTTCCGGCGCTCGTTCCTGATCGGGATGGTGTACGACAACCCGACCGCGCAGTACATCGTGGACATGCAGTACGGTGCGCTGGACGCGCTGCGCGGCTCCAGTTTCGAGCTGGTCGTGCATCCCTGCGATTCGCGCAGCCCCGGCTACATCGACGGCGTGCGCCGCTTCGTGCAGCAGCAGAAGCTGCACGGTGTGATCCTGGTGCCGCGTGCGTCCGAAGACCAGGCACTGGTCGACATGCTCGATGAAATCGGCTGCCGCTTCACCCGGATCGCCTCGCTGCCGCTGGACGACACCTCGCAGATGGTGGTCACCCACGACCGCGACGGTGCCGCCGAGGCAGCCGATTACCTGCTCTCGCTGGGCCACCGCGATATCGCCCTGGTGACCGGCCCGAGCGCGTACCGCTCGGCGCACGAGCGTACGGCCGGCTTCATCGATGCGCTCGCCAAGCGCGGCATCGAGCTGCCGCCGGCACGCATCGTCGAGGCCGGTTACACCTTCGAATCCGGTGTGGCCGCGGCCGAGAAGCTGCTGCTGGGCAAGCAGCGCCCGACCGCCATCTTCACCGGCAACGATGAAATGGCCGCCGGTATCTACAAGGTCGCGCTGCGCGCCGGCATCAACATCCCGCGCCAGCTCTCGATCATCGGCTACGACGACAGCCCGCTGGCCTCGCGCCTGTGGCCGTCGCTGACCTCGGTGCGCCGGCATACCCGCGACACCGGCCGCACCGCCGCCGCGATGCTGATCCAGCCCGATGGCCAGGCCGTGATGCAGCACGCCAGCGTGCGCCCGCACCTGATCGTGCGCGATTCCTGCCAGCCGCCCGAGGATTGACGCGCGCCGCGATGGCAACGACGCGCGTTCATGATGAACGCGTCGCCACGCGCCCGTGCAATCGGTTGCCGATCGCACGGCTTTTCTGACAGGGACACCACGCCGGGCCACCCGGCCTATCGTGCGCTGCAAAATGACACCGGTTTACCAACTGGCTACAATCACCTGAAATCGTGCCGGGGCCGACGCATCGCCCCACCCCTGCTCTGGAGACGCCATGTACTGCAAGACCCATTACGCCACCCATCCCGACGCCATCAAGGGCGCCAGCAATGACGACCTGCGCGATCTGTATCTGCTCGATGGTCTGTTCAACGCCGATGCGGTGACCCTGAAGTACACCCACTACGAGCGCTTCGTGCTCGGCGGTGCGGCCCCGGTCAACGGCCCGGTCTCGCTGCCCAGGCAGACCGAACCGGCCTCGGCCGCCGGCCATGCGTTCCTGGAGCGCCGCGAGCTGGGCGTGATCAACGTCGGCGCCGGCAGCGGCACCGTCACTGTCGATGGCACCGTGTTCAAGCTCGGGCCGAAGGATGGTCTGTACGTGGCCATGGGCAGCGAAGACGTTGTGTTCGCGTCCGATGACGCCGCCACCCCGGCGCAGTTCTACCTGGCCTCGACCCCGGCGCACGCGCGCTTCGAGACCAAGGCGCTGTCGATCAAGGACGCCGTGGCCCTGGACCGTGGCGCGCTGGAAACCAGCAACGAGCGCACCATCTACCAGTACATCGTGCCGGCCACCTGCCAGTCCTCGCAGCTGCTGCTGGGCCTGACCGTGCTCAAGCCGGGCAGCGTCTGGAACACCATGCCGCCGCACCTGCACGACCGCCGCAGCGAAGTCTATTTCTACTTCGACCTGGGCCAGAACGACCGCGTGTACCACTTCATGGGCGAGCCGGACGCGCAGCGCCACATCGTCATCCAGAACAACGAAGCCGTCGTGTCGCCGCCGTGGTCCATCCACATGGGCGCCGGCACCAGCAACTACGCCTTCATCTGGGCGATGGGCGGCGAGAACCTGGATTACACCGACATGCACGTGCTGGACATCTGCCAGCTCAAATGACCCCGACGCGCCGCCGGCATCGCGCCGGCGGCGTCTGTTACGCATTGGACAAGGACTACATACGCAATGGCTAATCCGTTCAGTCTGGAAGGTAAGGTCGCCCTCGTCACCGGTGGCAACACCGGCCTGGGCCAGGGCATCGCGGTCGCATTGGCGCAGGCCGGTGCCGACGTCGCCGTGGCCGGCATCCAGCCGCCCACCGAGACCATCGCGGCCATCACCGCGCTGGGCCGCCGCTGCCTGGCGATCGAAGCGAACCTGATCAGCATCGAGCCGGTCGAGCGCGTCATCCGCGAAACCATCGAAGGCCTGGGCGGCCTGGACATCCTGGTCAACAACGCCGGTCTGATCCGCCGCGCGGACGCGGTGGAGTTCAGCGAGCAGGACTGGGACGACGTGATGAACGTCAACATCAAGTCCGCGTTCTTCATCTCGCAGGCCGCCGGCAGGCATTTCATCGCCCAGGGCCGCGGCAAGATCATCAACATCGCCTCGATGCTGTCCTTCCAGGGCGGTATCCGCGTGCCGTCGTACACCGCCAGCAAGAGCGGCATCGCCGGCATCACCCGCCTGCTGGCCAACGAGTGGGCGAGCAAGGGCATCAACGTCAACGCGATCGCCCCGGGCTACATGGCCACCGACAACACCGCCGCGCTGCGCGCCGATGAGGACCGCAACAAGTCCATCCTCGACCGCATCCCGGCCGCACGCTGGGGCACCCCGGAAGACCTCGGCGGCACGGCCGTGTTCCTGGCCTCCAGCGCCTCGGACTACGTCAACGGCGCGGTGCTGCCGGTCGACGGTGGTTGGCTCGCCCGGTAACCGACACCAACGAACGATGCGCCCCTGCGGGCAGACGATGGGCGCCCTTGGGTGCCCATCTGTCGTTCAGACCCCCCATCTGCCCGGTAGTGCCGGCCGCTGGCCGGCAGCTCTCCACCCAGGAGCATCACCATGCTGCGTTTGCTGCTGTCCCTGTCGCTGCTGCTTGCGGCCCCCAACGCGCTGTGCGCCCCGCACCGCATCTTCATTGCCGGGGATTCCACCGCCGCCGAGTACGGCCCGGAGCGCGCGCCACAGGCCGGCTGGGGCCAGGCCCTGCAGAGCTATCTCGATCCCGCTGTGTGGGAGGTCCGCAACCACGCCAAGGGCGGCCGCAGCACCCGCAGCTTCATCGATGAGAAACGCCTGGACGCGATCGCCGCCGAACTCCAGCGGGGTGACGTGCTGCTGATCCAGTTCGGCCACAACGATGCCAAGTTCGAAGATCCCAGCCGCTATACCGATCCTGCCGTTGCCTACCCGCAGTTCCTGATGCGCTACGTGCAGCTGGCCCGCGACACGGGCGCCACGCCGGTGCTGATCACCCCGGTGGCGCGGTTGCTGTACGACTTCGGGTCGCTGCTGGATACGCATGGCGTGTACACCCAGGCGGTGAAGCAGCTGGCGACCCGCGAGCAGGTCGCGCTGATCGATCTCAACGACAGTTCCACGCGCTGGATCCGCGGGCTGGGCGAACAGGGCGCCAAGCCGTACTTCCTGTTCGTGCCCGAGCAGAACAAGGCCGATGGCACGCACTTCAGCGTGGCCGGTGCGACGGCGGTGGCGTGCCTGGTGATGCGCGACTGGGTGGCGTTGCAGCCGGCGATGAAGCCTGCGCTGAAGCGCGACATCGACTGCGAGGTACGCAGTGCAGGGCAGGGCGGCGATGCCGCGAAGCCCTCGCGTGTGGTGCACGAGCGCGATATCGCCGTGAGTCAGCCGGGTCCGCATGGTGGGGCGGGACCGACCACGGCGTATCCGTTCTTCGCCGAGGACACGGACATCCCGTTCGTTCTTCGCAAGCGCGTGCTGCATAGAGGCGCCGGCATCGGCCTGCACCCGCAGCACAAGGACGAGATCTACTACATCGTCAGCGGGCAGGGCAGCTACGTACTGGATGGGAAGCAGTACGACGTGGCGGCCGGAGATGCGCTGCTGACGCGGGTGGGCAGCTCACATGCGCTGCAGCAGGTGGGGGAGCAGGATCTGGTGCTGCTGTTGGCGTATCCGCGTTAGGAGGCAGCCGGACGGAACCCAGCCCTGGAGTCCCTCAACCTTCAAAAGCGCTTCCAAGGTTTGAAGGATAGATATCTAAACTTCAAAAGCGTACAGTGCTTTTGAAGCTTAGGCGTTCAGGAGGCTCCCCATGCGTCGGGAAGACATCGCGGTTCACTTGCGGCAGTACCTGGTGCCGGTCGAAGGCCGGCCGCATCTGCTGGCCATGACCGCCCCGCCTACACCGCGCAGGCTGCCGCCACGCCATTCGGGGAGCCGAGAGCTGTTGATCAGCGCCAACGCGGCGCTGGCGCGGCTGGATCAGGCGATGCGGCAGTGGTCGTCCCCCGATCTGGTGACGCGCACGCTGGCGCGGCGCGAAGCCGTGCAGAGCTCCCAGATTGAAGGCACCCGCACCGATCTGGACGAACTGCTGGTGTATGAGGCGACGCTGGGCCTGGACGGCCTGCCGCCCGACGTTGTTGTCACCGAGCGCTATGTGCAGGCGCTGCAGGACGGCCTGGAGGCGGTCCGGGAAGGAGGCAGGTCCGCCATCAATCTTGGGCTGGTGAACCATCTGCACGCCGTGCTGATGCAGGACATGCACGACGATTTCCCGAAGGGCAGGTATCGCCAGGCGCAGGCGGTGATTGGTCCGTTGGGCGGACGTGCTGAAGATGCCCGCTTCGTTCCTTCGCCGCCGGCCGGGATCGGCAATGCGATGCAGGAACTGGAAGGGCAGATGCTGCGGTACCAGCCGGCGGAGGATGAACAGTTCGAGCTGAACATCCTTGCGCAGATCGCCATCGCGCACGCCCAGTTCGAAACGATCCATCCCTACAAAGACGGTAACGGGCGCATTGGGCGGCTGCTGATGCCGCTCATTCTTGCGGCCGAGGGATACCCACCGGTGTACCTCTCCGGTGCGTTGTTGCGCAGCAAGGATGCCTACTACGATGCACTCAACCAGGTGCAGGTCAAGGGCAACTGGGCGCCGTGGATGGACATGGTGTCAAAGGCCGTGGTGGAGTCGGCGAACGATGCCATCGCCATCGCCGAGGACATGCAGCAGCTCGTGGCCGACTGGTCCGAACAGGTGAGTGGCTATCGTGCAGACGCCGTCGCGCGCCGACTCCCCGCGCTGCTCGTCGGCCACCCGGTGGTAACCGCCGCGCAGGTTGCATCGCTGCTGGGGGTATCCAACCGCTCGGCGCTCACCGGCATCTATGCGCTGGAGAAAGAGGGCATTCTGGCGACAGGCAACGAGCGGAAATGGGGACGGACCTACTACGCACAGGCAGTCCTCAATCGCCTCAATCAGCTACCGCTGCCGCCCCAGCAACGTCCGCGCTGAAAAGCAGCCGACCAATGGTCGGCTCTACCGATCAGACATCGCCGCCGTCTTCCCAGCCTTCGCCCGTGCCCTTCTGGAACACGCGGTCACCGTCCTGCACCTCACCGGCCGGCAGATGGTCCCTGGCCTCCAGCCCGGCGTAGATCGGGGTGAAGTCCGGCGCGGTCGCCTCCATCAACTGCTCGAAGCTGTCGATGACGAAGTAGGTTTTCTGGAAGGTGTCGATGCGGTAGCGGGTGCGCATGATCCGCTCCAGATCGAAGCCGATCCGGTTCGGCGCCGCCGACTCCAGCGAGTACAGCGATTCGCCCTTCGATGACACGATGCCGGCGCCGTAGATGCGCAGGCCCTCGTCGGTGTTGATCAGGCCGAATTCCACCGTGTACCAGTACAGGCGGGTCAGGTGCTGCAGCGCTTCCGGACCGATCGCATGCGCCTTGACGCCGCCGCGGCCGTAGGCGGCCATGTAGTCGGCGAACACCGGGTTCATGAGCAGCGGCACGTGACCGAACAGGTCATGGAACATGTCCGGCTCGGCGATGTAGTCGATCTGGTCCGGGCGGCGGATCCACCACGTCACCGGGAAGCGGCGGTTGGCCAGGTGGTCGAAGAAATCCAGCTCCGGCAGCAGCCCTTCCACCCCGACCAGGGTCCAGCCGGTCGCCGCGCCCAGCACTTCGTTGAGCTGGTCGAAGCGCGGGATCATGTGCGCGCTCATCCCCATCTCGTCCTGCGCGTGCAGGAATTCCTTGCTGGCACGGCCTTCCAGCAGCGCGCGCTGGCGCTGGTACAGCGTGCTCCAGGTGGCGTGGTCGTCGGCGGTGTAGCTGTCCCAGGGCTGTTCCACGATGGCGGTGGTATAGACCGGCACGTATCCCTTGTCGGTCTGCTGGTGTTCGACGCGGCGGGGGGCGGTGGCGGTTTCCATCGTGGTGGTCTCCTTGGAAGTCATCTGTCGATGCTAGGGCAGGGCGCGCGCAAGAGGTTTGCAAAGTTGCGCGGATATGGCCTTCTGGCGCAAGATCATTGCGTCCACCTCATGTTGCGGGGCAGCAATGACCGGAATTGCCCAGTTCGACCGCACGGATCTGCGCCTGCTGGCGGAAATCCAGCAACACGGCCGCGCGACCAACGCCGAGCTGGCCGCTCGGGTGAATCTGTCCCCGTCCGCCTGCCTGCGGCGCGTCCAGCGGCTGGAGAGCGAGGGCGTCATCGCCGGGTATGGCGCGCGCCTGGAGCCGCGCCAGATCGGGCTGGGCCTGCAGGCCTTCGTCCGGGTGCAGCTGGAGAAGCACGACCAGCACGCCATCGGCGTGTTCGCCGACAGCGTGCTGATCTGGGATGAGGTGGTGGCCTGCCATGCGCTCACCGGCGACATGGACTACCTGCTGCACATCTATGTGCGCGACCTGGAGCACTTCTCCAGCTTCCTGCTCGACAAGCTGCTCAATGCCGCCGGGGTGGCCGACGTCAATTCCAGCTTCGTGCTGCGCACCGTGAAGGACTTCCGCGCGCTGCCGTTGTCGCAGCTGGAGTGAGCTTGACGTGGTCGGCGCTGTAGCGGGTTGTGGGCTTGGGCAGCATCCGCATCTGCGACGACAGTCGTGGGTAGCCCGGGCCACGATCGACTAGAGTTGTGCGCACCACGCATCATCGGAGGATGCACCCGCATGGCGTTACCCGCACACCGCCTGCTCATCGCGATACTGCTGCCGCTGGCCGCCTGTGCGCGGCAACCGGAACCCAAGCCGGTGGAGCGCACCCAGACCAACGAGCAGGGCTGCACCCGTCAGCGCAGCGTTGGCCCGCAGGATCCGTTCGCCGATCCCGCGCCGCTCAAGCAGGCCTGCCTGGGGCCCCACCTGCTGGAGATCCCGCAGAACTACTTCTATAACCAGATCGGCACCGAGCACGATGGCAGCTATGCACTGGCGTTGGAGTATCCGTCGCTGCAACCGTTCAAACCGGGAGAGCGGATGGGATTGACCACGGATGTTTCCATCCGCACGGTCACAATTGACTACAGATACATCGATCGAATTGAGCTGAGCGAAGCCATGCGGCGCAGCTACATTCCGATGGACTATAAGAAGGACGAACCGCAAGAGAATCTTGAGACGCGCATCGCGGGCGAGAAGCTCTACGACTTGAGCCCCTACTTCGTGGACATGGATCTGGTGCGTGCGTACTACAGGAGCAGAGGGTACAACGAGGATGCACGCGTCATGTCGCCCGACAGGCACACGGACTGGTACTTAAAAAAAGATGATGCGGGCAAAGTACAGACAGTCATCAAATGTACTTCCCGCGAAGTAACGTCATCTGGAGTTGAATACCATGACGAGAAGCTGATCAAGAGCAGAGGTTATGGATTCGCGAAGTGCAGCCACACGTTCATGATCGCGCCGCTGAGTACCTTGGTTCTCGTCGACTACCCGCGGGAAGGACTAGACCACTGGAAGGAGATCGAGTGGCGTGCTCGAGACATGCTGACGAAGTTCAACGTTGAGGAACGAAAGGAATCGCACTGATGGCTGACTTCGCCAAACACGATCTTGAAATGCTCAGGTATTACGTCGGGACCGATAACCGGGAGCTCTACTTCAACTACCTTGCACAGATGGAGGGTAATGATGGCTACGGCACCCTTGCCCTTGGTGTTGTAAGGAACGACAACGCGCCAGGCGCGACGGCGAACCACTTCGCCCAAGCGCAGGGAGGCGAGAAAGCGCTACATCTTGGAGAGAGAGGCTGGCAGAAGGTGGGAGAAGATCTCATCGAGCAGGATCTCATCCTTCGAGAAGGCCATTTCAACAATCAACGTCCAGATCTGGCATTGAATCTTCCAGTTCGTGATGTGCAGCTTGCCCATGACCGAACCTTTGCGCTCAACGACATCAAGAACGAAGCCTGGACCCCACGCCAGCTGCTCGAAGCCGCCCGTCGCCATGGCGGCGAGCCCGAGGCGGAGAAGGTCTGGTCGATGATGCTGGACAACCAGTTGCTGGGGCTCACCCGCGGCGCAAGCACCACCGAGAATCTTGCCTACCGCTACAACGATGAAAAACTGGACGCCACCGCATATGTGGCGGCGATGGGCCTGGCCCGGACCAACGCAGGCCTGTTTCCCACGCCCAATTCCGATCCGGACACGATCGACCGCGACGGCAAGACCTACAGCTTCCACGCCGAATCCGGTACGTGGCGTGGGCCGGCGCCGATCGAGTCGCGCATACCGACCAAGCTGCCGGTGACCGACCCGGCACTGATCGACGCGCTCAACGACAGCCGTGCCCTGCGCCAGGAGCGCGAGCAGCTGCGCACGCAGTTCCACCCGGACGACCCCTACCGCGGCCGTCCGATCCAGGCCAGCCCGTGGCTGTTCACCGATGCGGGCCCAGCGCAGGAAGCTGCGAACCAGGCACTGCAGGCCCGCGCCGCGGCGCCAACCGATCCAACCCATGCCGGGCATCCGCGGCACGCGCTGTATCAGCAATGCGTCGAGGGCGTGCACGCGCTGGATGCACATCTGGGCCGGGCACCGGACGCGCACAGCGCCTGCATGGCCGCCAGCCTGACCACGCTGGCCGCCAGCAGCGGCCTGGCGCGCGTGGACCATGTGCTGTTGAGCCTGCAGGGCAGCGGTATCGCGCCCGGCCAGCAGGTATTCGTGGTGCAGGGCGATCCGGGCGACCCGGCGCATCAGCGCGCGCACATGCCGACCGGACAGGCGATCGCCACGCCGCCGGAGCAGTCCTTCCAGCAACTGGTGGTGGTGGATCAGCAGCGCGAGCGTGAGCAGGCCCAGCAGGTACAGCGCGAGCAGGACAGCGCTGTACGCGAAGCGCGGTCGATGCACATCTGACGATGGCCGGGCAGGGCCGGCCATCCGTCGCCTCTACCCGGCGCTCAACCCTCGCACTTTTCCTTGCGTCCCATCAGCCGACCCACGCGCGAGGGCTCATCGCACTTCGGCTTGGGCGGCGGCGGGGCCAGCGCGGCAGCACGCGCCTTCTGCAGCTGCTGGACCTTGGCGCGGATCTGCGGCATCGCCGCCATCGCGGCCTTCTCACCTTCCAGGATCGCGTTGTTGCGCTGGCCGAAATCGGCGGCGCCGATGTCGAGCACCTTGGGCCGGATGATCACGTCCGCGCGTGCCAGCTCCTGTTCGCCCAGGCGCTGCCCCATGATCGAGATCGACTGGTTGACGATCCCGAGCATGCCGGTCGGCGCCTTGCCGCTGGCCTTGCTGGAGATGTCCACGGCGATCACGATGTCGGCGCCGAGCTGGCGCGCCGCATCGACCGGCACCGGGCTGACCACGCCGCCGTCGATGTAGTTGTACTTGCCGATCTTCACCGGCTCGAACACGCCGGGGATGCTGCTGGAGGCGCGCACGGCCTGGCCGACATTGCCGCGCACGAACACCGTGCGCTCACCGGTCTCCAGCTGGGTGGCGACCGCGGCGAAGGGCTTGCTCAGCTTTTCGGCGGGGCGGTTGCCGACCTGCGCATTGACGTAGTCCTGCAGCTTCTGGCCCTGCACCAGGCCGCCGGAGAACAGGCGCACGTCGCGGATGCTGGCTTCATCCAGGGCCACCGCCTTGGACTGCATCTGAAACGCGTCCATGCCGCTGGCATACAGCGCGCCGACCACGCTGCCGGCGCTGGTGCCGGACACCACCACCGGCTCGAAGCCGTTGGCCTCCAGCATCTTGATCACCCCGATGTGGGCGAAGCCCTTGGCTGCGCCGCCGCCCAGCGCGATGCCGATCTTGACCGGCTTGGCCGGCGTCACCGGAACGGCCGCCGGCGGCGGGGTCGGGCGCACGGGATCACCGCCACAGCCGGCCAGCAGGCCGAGCAGGGCAACGGACAGCGTCAGGCGGGTACGGCGCAGTGAAGTCATCGGCGTGG
This sequence comes from Stenotrophomonas sp. JAI102, assembly GCF_013409105.1. NCBI lineage: Bacteria > Pseudomonadati > Pseudomonadota > Gammaproteobacteria > Lysobacterales > Lysobacteraceae > Stenotrophomonas > Stenotrophomonas sp. JAI102. The sequence goes on along the minus strand of NZ_JACCCI010000003.1, from coordinate 299,276 downwards.
CAACTGAATGGGCATCAAGGGCCGCCAGCATACCGAAGCGATGGAGGGCCGGGCAGGAGGTGATGAATAGCGGTTGTTTGCGGCGCTGTTGTTGTACTGCAACAATTGTCTGGTAGCGCCGGTCCACCACCCCTCCCAACACAGCCTAAACGCCATGTTCCCGAACCGCACTGCCCACGGCCGTTTCCCGTCCGTGCACCCGCTCGTTGTCGCCCTTGCCGCCCTGCTGCCATTGACGGCCGCAGCCCAGGACGCCCCCGCCACCAAGGATCCGGTCGCCCTCGATACGCTGCAGGTCACGGCGCAACGCCGCGTCGAAAACGCCAAGGACGTGCCGGTCTCGATCTCGGCCATCCAGGGTGAAAAGCTCGACGTGCTCGGTTCGGCCGGCGATGACATCCGCTTCCTGTCGGCGCGTGTGCCCAGCCTGAACATCGAATCGTCCTACGGCCGTGCCTTCCCGCGTTTCTACATCCGCGGCCTGGGCAACACCGATTTCGACCTCAATGCGTCGCAGCCGGTGTCGCTGGTGTATGACGACGTGGTGCAGGAAAGCCCGCTGCTGAAGGGCTTCCCGCTGTTCGACCTGGCCGGTGTGGAAGTGCTGCGCGGCCCGCAGGGCACGCTGTTCGGCCGCAACACCCCGGCCGGTGTGGTGAAGTTCGATTCGGCGCGTCCCTCGCAGGATGCCGACGGGTACATCAAGGTCGCCTACGGCAGCTACAACACCTGGAATACGCAGGGCGCCTACGGCGGCCCGCTGACCGACCGCTGGTCGGCCCGCGTCTCCGCGCTGTACCAGCGCCGCGACGACTGGGTCACCAACACCCGCCAGGGCGCACCGGCGCAGGGCTTCGAAGGCTATGACGAAGCCGCTGCCCGCGTGCAGTTCCTGTACGAAGGCGATGATGTCGAAGCGCTGTTCAACCTGCACAAGCGCAAGCTCAACGGCACCGCGCGCCTGTTCCGCGCCAACATCCTCAAGCCGGGTACCAACCAGCTGGTCGAGAACTTCGACCGCGATGAAGTCTCCACCGATGGCCAGAACTTCTCCGACCTGGAAACCTGGGGCGGCAGCGCACGCCTGAAGTGGGACCTGGGCCGCGTGACGCTGCACTCGATCACCGGCTACGAGACCGCCGAATCGCTGAACCACGGCGACATCGACGGCGGTTACGGTGCCAGCTTCCTCGGCGCCGGCAACTACGGCCCGGGCAACATCCCGTTCGCCTCCGAATCGGCCGATGGCCTGCCGCACCACCGCCAGTGGACCCAGGAATTCCGCGTGGAATCCAATGAGTGGGGCCGCTTCGACTGGCAGGCCGGCGTGTTCTACTTCGATGAAGACGTCACCATCGACAGCTTCAACTACGACTCGCTGACCCCGGGCAATCCGCAGACCGGTCATGCCGTGCAGCAGCAGCGCAACAAGGCGTGGGCGGCCTTCGCCTCCGGCGATTTCGACGTGACCGAGCGCTTCAAGCTGCGCGGTGGCGTGCGCTACACGCAGGACAAGAAGGACTTCAGCGCCAGCGTGCTGCAGGCCGTGCCGTTCGGCACCCCGGTCAGCGGCCCGTACATCGCCAAGACCGACGTCAACGACGTCAGCTGGGACCTGAGCGGCGTCTACCAGATCACCGACAACCTCAACGCGTACGCCCGCGTGGCCAAGGGCTTCCGCGCGCCGTCGATCCAGGGCCGCCTGGCCTTCGGTGGCGTCTCGCAGGCCGATTCGGAGAAGGTGATCTCGTACGAGGCCGGCATCAAGGCCGACCTGTTCGACCGCCGTGCACGCCTGGGCTTCAACGTGTTCCGCTACAACGTCGACGGCCAGCAGCTGATCGCCGTGGGTGGCACCAACAACACCGCGACCCTGCTCAACGCCGACAAGACCCTCGGCCAGGGCGCCGAGCTCGACTTCGAAGCCTACCTGACCGACCACGTGCTGCTGACCCTGGGCAGCAGCTACAACGACACCGAGATCAAGGACAAGGATCTGGCGGTGGCGATCTGTGGCGGCGGCTGCACCATCACCGACCCGACCACGGTCATCGATGGCGGAACCTACGCGCTGGTCAACGGCAACCCGCTGCCGCAGGCGCCGAAGTGGATCCACAACCTGACGTTGCGCGCCGGCTTCCCGGTCAACGATGCCAGCGAGTTCTACGTCTACACCGACTGGGCCTACCGCAGCGAAGTGAATTTCTTCCTGTACGAGTCGCCGGAGTTCCGCAGCCGCTCCTCGCTGGAAGGTGGCCTGCGCCTGGGCTACAACTGGGATTACGGCCAGTACGACGTCGCCGTGTACGGCCGCAACCTGACCGACCAGGTGCGCGTGGTCGGCGCGATCGACTTCAACAACCTGACCGGCTTCCTCAACGAGCCGCGCACGTTCGGCCTGGAGTTCACCGCGAAGTTCTGATGGTAGGTACCCACCGTTGGTGGGTACGCTGTTGAAACGAAAACGGCGCGGAGAAATCCGCGCCGTTTTTCTTGTGTGCCGCCATCGTCGCGCCGACCGCCGACCGCCGACCGCCGACCGCCGACCGACTGCTGGTTGGTACCGCCGTATCGGTACCGCCGGCCGCTGGCCGGCTCCGCATCCTGCTGAAATGGTAGTGCCGGCCGCTGGCCGGCTCCTCGCGGTGCCGAGCAACATGCAGAGCCGGCCAGCGGCCGGCACTACCTCTTCCGACGGCCCTACAACGCGCTGGCCGGCCGCACCTTCAACACCGCTTCCTCGGCCGCGCAATCCCGTGCCGAATGCAGCCCCGCCCTGCGCGCCGCGGCGATCTCCTTGCGCGCCGCCAGCAGATCACTGTTGAACGCGGCATTGTCATGCAGGCGCGCCACGGCAGCCGCACCCATGAATCGGCCCTCCAGAATGTCGCTCTGCCAATGCACGTTGCAGACCAGGCGGCTTTCGCCGTAGTTGCGGCCGCGTGCCTGGATCGCATCAGCGCGGTCCGGGGCGATCTCCGACAGGATCAGCGCCCACGCCCAGCCGATCGAGGTGTGGCCGGAGGGATACGAACCGTTGCCGCGCAGGTCCTGCTCGTCTTCCGGCGAGCAGGTGGGCTCACCATTGACCATGAACGGCCGCGCGCGCTGGTAGTGCTTCTTCGCGGTGCGGGTGGCCGCGCTGGCATCGATCCGGCTGCGTTCCAGCAGGCGGTACAGGGCCGGCGTCTTCACCGCGTCCACATCGACATCGATCGCGCACGAGAACTGGTTGGCACCGGCCGGGAAGGCGAGTTCGGCGTCGCGGTGTGCCTGCTCGAAGCGCGGGCTGCCGCGCAGGGCACGGGCTTCACGGCTGACCTGTTCGTCCAGCGCGAAGCCGGCCGAGCCGGCGGCCGGCGGCGCCGGTACCAGCGCCAGGCTGGCCGGCACGGCAGCGCCCTGCAGGTAGCCGACGGCCTTGGTGGTGACCGAGGCTTCCACCGCCGTGGTGCGCGGCGCCGCCGTCGACGAGCAGCCGGCGAGGGCGGCGAGCAGGGCGTTCGCCAGCATCGGGCGAACGGCAGCAGAGCGCAGGGACGAGGACATCGGCAGGTCTCGAAGAGGGGGGAGCCGCATGATCGCAGCTTCCTCCGGCAACGACAGCGGCCGCTCGTCATCCGGCCAGATCCGGCATGCCCACGCCCCGGATGACGGAAACCCGCGACTGGTTCACGGATTTCGTGGGGGCGCACGACATAGCGTCATCGCAGGCGCCATCGTTCGTCATATCTCCATGGATATATGCACTCCATGGCAGCGCGGCAGCGCCGGTCATCAGGGGGATCACCTGCAAGGAGACAGCGGATGCGAAGCAACGCGGGAAGGTTGGGTGGCGGTCTCGCCCTGGGTCTGGTACTGGCGTGCGGGAGCGTGCACGCGGCCGATGTGGTGGGGGTGGCGTTCGTGCATGGCACCGGCAAACAGACCGATGCGCGCGCGGACTATTGGCAGCCGGGCATCATCGATACGGTGCGCCTCGGGCTGCCCAACAGCAGCAACTACACCGTCATCAACTGCGATTTCGAGCAGTACATGTGGAAGCCCGAGGCGGCCGGCTGCCTGGCCGGGCAGCTGACCAGCTTCATCAACAGCCGCGGCATCACCAAGCTGGTGGTGATCACCCATTCCAACGGCGGCAACGTGGTGCGCTGGATCCTCTCCAACCCCACCTACGACAGCCGCTATCCGAAGATCATCCAGAGGGTCAGCAAGGTCACCGCGCTGGCGCCGTCCTCGGCCGGTACGCCGCTGGCCGACGCGGTGCTCAATGGCAACGTGTTCGAAACCTCGGTGGGCTGGTTGCTGGGCTACAAGAGCGATGCCGTGCGCCAGCAGCAGGTGGGCCACATGGCCACCTACAACACGCAGAATCTGTACGGGACCGCCGGCCGCCCTGCGTTGCCCAAGCCGTTCCGCGCGGTGGTCGGCTCGGATGTGGAATCGGCGGTGTGGGACAGCAACAGTTACTGCGGTGGCTATGCGCAGAACGTGGGCCTGGAGTTCACCCAGAACTGGTTGAACAGCTGCTCGGATGGTTTCCTGGAGTGCAGCAGCCAGAAGGCCGCCGGCACCACCTGGTTCACCGACAAGCAGCGCACCCAGGGCGCCGAACCGCTCAGCCACAACCAGAGCCGGCGCGAGTGCTTCGGCCTGGGCACGATCCTGCGCAACGACCTGACCCTGTGAGGAGCACCCCGATGATGCGACATACGACGATCGCGGTGGCCCTGTTCGCCGCGCTGGCAGCCCTGCCACTGCAGGCAGCACAACCGCTGCAGGCCGCCCGCGCCAGCGACCAGGTGCCACGCGCGGTGGAACGTGCGCCCTTGCCAGCCGGACCGGTGGAGCAGGCGCCGCTGAGCTTTGCGTGGGCGCTGGATCCAGCCCAGGCACTGACCCCCACGCCGGCCTTCATGGCCAGCAGCCGCAACTACTGGGCGATGGTGGACGCGCCGACGCTGCAGCAGGGCCTGGCGTTGCCGCTGACCGCGCCCGACGCGGTGATCCAGCTCAGCCCCGTGCAGGGCGCCCGTGCGCTGGATACCACCCAATGGCAGGTGCGTGACCCGGCCGGCGCGCTGGCGGTGGCCAAGGTGGTCGATGACCGGCAACTGCGCGCGGCGGGGATGTCGGTCGGCGCGGGCACGGCCATGGTCCGCACGGGTGCCACATCGGCGGTGGGCCGTTACCGGCTGCAGAGTGCACAGGCCCAAGGCCGCTATGTGGTGCAGGTGCTCGAACCCAACAGCCCGATCGCTTTGCAGCTGCAGGCGAGCAGCGAACGGGTGCTCGCCGGTGGCACGCTGGCGCTGAGCGCGCGTCTGGTCAACGACGGTGGCACGGCAGCGGCGCAGTTCGGCCGTGCCAGCGCGCGGCCGCTGCCGGCCGTGGGCGAGGCCCTGCTGGTGGCGCCGGATGGCCGCAGCTGGCCTGTACCGCTGATCGCCGCCAGAGACGGTCTGCATGCACAGGTGACTGTGCCGCAGGACATCGGCACCGGCCAGGGGCTGTGGGAGCTGCAGGCGTTCGTCAGTGCCGACGGCGTGCAGCGCGATGCCAAGGTGGCGTTCGCGGTGGCGCGGGCGACGGCGCGCTTCCAAGGCCAGGTCGAGGCGGATGCCAGCCGCCGCGAGGTGCGCCTGCCGTTGCAGATCGGTGCGCCCGGCCGCTACGAGGCGCGAGGCACGCTGTATGCCACCGGCCCCGACGGGACGCTGGGGCCGGTAGCGCAGGCGCACAGTGCGGCGTGGTTCGCGATGGCGGGGGCGGGTGAGCTGCGCCTGACGTTTGCCAGCGTGGCGTTGCCGAGTGGCTACGCCGCCCCGTTCGAGGTGCGTGACCTGCAACTACAGGACCAGAGCCGGATGGCACCGATCGAATCACGCGCAGTGGCGGTGCGGTTCTAGGCTGCGTGATCTAACCCGCGAACGCACTCAATCGGCCGGCCTGCTCCACCACCCGGATCGGGCCGCCGAACAGCTCGGACAACGGCGCATCGCGCAGCAGCTCGGCACGCGCGCCATCGGCGAGGATCTTGCCGCCGCGCAGCATCACCACCCGTTCGATCTCGGGAATGATCTCCTCGATGTGGTGGGTCACCAGCACCAGGGTGATGCCCTGGCGGGCGAGATCACGCATGGTGGCGATCAGCTGCTCGCGGGCGATCAGGTCCAGCCCGGTGGACGGCTCATCCAGCAGCAGGGCCTGCGGGCGGTTCACCAGCGCGCGGGCGATCAGCACGCGCCGGGTTTCCCCGGCAGACAGCTCGGCATAGCCACGCTGCAGCAGGGGCAGGGCACCGGTCATGGCCAGGGTTTCGCGCGCGCGGTCGCGCATCTCCGCGCTCACTTCACGGAAGGCCGGCACCACGAAGCTGGCGAAGAAGCCGGTCAGCACCGCTTCTTCCACGGTCAGCCCGGGCATGTCGGAGAGATTGCTGCTCAGATCGCCGGTGACGATGCCCAGTTGCGAGCGCAGCCGGTCCACCTGCCAGCGGTTCTGGCCGAGCACGCGCACCGCCACCGTGCCATCGCCATGCGCCAGCGGGTAGAGCTCGCGGGTGATCAGCTTGATGAAGGACGACTTGCCGCAGCCGTTGGGGCCGAGCAGGGCGGTGTGCTGGCCCTGTTCGATGCGCAGGCTGAGATCGTGCAGGACCCGGACCTGGCCGCGGATGACACAGGCGCGGTCGAGCTCGATCAGCGGGACGGGGGAGGCCGGCACCACCGGCGAGGCTGCGACTGTCATGAATGCGGGGGCATGCTCACGAAGGTAAGGGAGGAACTGAATGACTGCGCAAAAATGGCATCAGAGGGATGAACTTTGCAACGTCAGGCCCCATCATGTCGCTAGGTAGCCCTGTTTCCTTGACGGCCGACTGCGGCCCGGAGTCCTGCGATGTTCGATACGCTCCTCAACTTCCTGACCGGCGGTGTCGTCGGCCTCGGCTGGTGGGGTATGGGCCTGGTGTTGCTGGTGTTCACCCAGCTGACCATCTTCGCCGTGACCCTGTATCTGCACCGCAGCCAGGCGCACCGCGGCGTGGATTTCCACCCGGTCATCGCGCACTTCTTCCGCTTCTGGACCTGGCTGACCACCTCGATGATCACCAAGGAGTGGGTGGCGATCCATCGCAAGCACCACGCCAAGGTGGAGACCGATGAAGACCCGCACAGCCCGGTGACCAAGGGCATCGGCATGGTGTTCTGGCGCGGCGTGGAGCTGTACCGCGAGGCCCGGGCGATGCGCGCGGACATCGAGCAGTACGGGCGTGGTGCCCCGGACGACTGGATCGAGCGCCACCTGTATACCCCGCACGCCAATCTCGGCCCGGTCGCGCTGCTGGTCATCAACAGCGTGCTGTTCGGCCTGCCCGGCGTGGCCCTCTGGGCGATCCAGATGGCATGGATCCCGTTCTGGGCGGCCGGCGTCATCAATGGCCTGGGCCACTGGTGGGGCTACCGCAACTTCGAATCGGCCGACACCTCCACCAACCTGACGCCGTGGGCGTTCTGGGTGGGCGGTGAAGAACTGCACAACAACCACCACGCCTTCCCGAGCTCGGCGCGCTTCTCGATGCGCCGCTGGGAGTTCGATATCGGCTGGGCGGTGATCCGCGGCCTGCAGGCCCTGCGCCTGGCCAAGGTGCTGCGCGTGGCACCGAGCATGGACGTGCGCCCGAACATCGCCGTGCCGGATGCTGAAACCCTCAAGGCCCTGCTGTCGCACCGCTTCCAGGCGATGACCGACTACCAGCGCAACGTGTTCGTGCCGGCCCTGCGCGAAGAGGCCGCGATGGCCGGCGCCAAGCTGCGCAAGCTGCTGCCGCGTCGCATGCGCCGTGGCCTGGTCAACGACGGCCGCTGGCTCAAGCCGGATTGCCGCGCCCAGCTCAGCACCTGGGTCGAGCAGCGCCCGCGCATCCGCGTGCTGGTCGAACACCGCGCCCGCCTGGCCGCCCTGCTTGAAGCCCGCGGCAACGACGCCGCCGAGCGCCTCAAGCTGCTCCAGGCCTGGTGCCATGAAGCCGAAGCCAGTGGCATCGCCGCGCTGCAGAACTACGCCGCGCGCCTGAAGGGCTACGCGCTGACGGCACACTGATCGATGCGCCTCCCGCCCGGGGACGTGTCCGCGAAACGCCGCCTCGTGCGGCGTTCTGCGTGTCTGGGCCTGGCCGTGGGCCTGTTCGGCGCGACGGCCCATGCGCAGGTCACCGACACCGGCAGCTACCTGCAGCGCATGGACACCGACGGCGATGGCCGGGTCAGTGTGGAGGAGTACGTGCAGTGGCTGCTGTACGCCTTCGATCGCATGGACCGCAACAGCGATGGCGTGCTCGGCGCCGATGAGCTGCCCGGTGGCAAGGGCCCGCCGATCACGCGCGAGCAGCAGCGGCAGACGCTGGTCCAGCGGTTCCACAAACAGGATGCCAATGGCGACGGCTATCTGAGTGCGCGCGAACTGGCGGCACCGCCGCGCTGAGCCTCGCTCGGACCGTAGCGGGGCAGCGCGCCGCTCTACCGCGGTTCATCGGGGGACGCCTTAGAATTGCGCCATGCCCGAGCTCCCCGAAGTAGAAACCACCCGCCGCGGCCTTGCGCCGCATCTGGAAGGCCGCCGCGTCCACGGTGTGATCCTGCGTCGCCCGGACCTGCGCTGGCCGATCCCGCCGGAGGTCAGCGAGCAGCTTCCCGGCCAGGCCATCGAGGGCGTGCGCCGCCGCGCCAAATACCTGCTGCTGGATACCGCCGTCGGCAGCGCCGTGCTGCACCTGGGCATGTCCGGCAGCCTGCGGGTGCTGCCCGGCGATACCCCGGTGCGGGCGCACGACCACGTGGACATCAGCCTGGACAACGGCCGGCTGCTGCGCTTCAACGACCCGCGCCGGTTCGGCAGCCTGCTCTGGCAGCCGGCCGGGGAGACCCATCCGCTGCTCGCCGGGCTCGGCCCGGAGCCGCTGGATGAGGCGTTCGACGGCGACTATCTGTTCGCCCGCAGCCGCGGCCGCAGCGCCTCGGTGAAGACCTTCCTGATGGATCAGGCCATCGTGGTCGGCGTCGGCAACATCTATGCCGCCGAAAGCCTGTTCATGGCCGGGATCAACCCGCTGCGCGAGGCCGGGCGGATCTCGCGCGAGCGCTACCAGCGCCTGGCCGACGCGGTGAAGCAGATCCTGGCCTACGCCATCACCCGCGGCGGCACTACCCTGCGCGATTTCATCAATCCGGACGGGGCGCCGGGGTATTTCGAGCAGGAACTGCTGGTCTACGGACGTGAAGGCGAGCCCTGCCGCCAGTGCGGCCGGCTGCTCCGCCACGCCACCATCGGCCAGCGTGCCAGCGTCTGGTGCGGGCACTGCCAGCGCTGAATCGTCGCGCGGCTGTCGCTCCCCCGGCGGTATAGTCCGCCCAACATCACCGGCGGGGGTGTGCGATGGACGAAGGACCGGATATCACCGTGTGGCTGGATTCGGCCCGGGCGGGCGACCGCGCCGCGCTCGACCGGGTCCTGACCCTGCTCTATCACGAGCTGCACAGCATGGCCCGCCGGCAGCTGGCCGGGCAGCAGGGACGCACCCTGGATGCCACCTCGCTGGTGCACGAGTCCTACCTGAAGCTGCTCGGCTCCCGGGGCGCGGCCCGCTTCGAGGATCGTGCGCATTTCTTCGCCTATGCGGCCTCGGCGATGCGCAGCGTGGTCGTCGATTACGCACGCAACCGGCTGGCCCGCAAGCGCGGCGGCGATCTCAAACGGGTGGAACTGCCCGAGAACAGCAGCAGCGGCGTGCGCCTGGATGAAGACCTGCTCGCGCTGGATGTCGCGCTGGCACAACTGCATGCGGTGGATGCGCACCTGGCCAAGGTGGTGGAACTGCGTTATTTCGCCGGCCTCTCCGAGCAGGAGATCGCCGATCTGTGCCAGCGCTCGGAGCGCAGCATCCGCCGCGACTGGCAGAAGGCGCGCATGTTCCTGCTGGCCTCGGTCGGGGCGTCCTGAACAGCCACGCATCGTCCGGGGAGAGGCGCGATGGAGGCGTCACGCTGGCGGCAGCTGTCCTGCCTGCTGGATCAATTGCTGGAACTGCCCGAACCGGCGCGTGAGCAGCGGCTGCTGCGCCTGCGCGCGGAGGATCCCGGCCTGGCCGACGACGTGGAGCGCCTGCTCGCCCACGAGCGCGACAGTCACGAGTTCCTGGCGCAGCCGCTGTGGACCGCCGCGCCCGAAGACAGCCGGGTCGGCACCCGGGTCGGCCCTTACCGGCTGCTGCGCCCGCTCGGCGAGGGCGGCATGGGCGAGGTCTGGCTGGCCGAGCGCGCCGACGGTCTGTACGAGCGCCAGGTGGCCCTGAAGCTGCTGCGCAGCGGCTACGCCGATCCCGGCCTGCGCCAGCGCTTCAGCCGCGAACGCGAAATCCTGGCCCGGCTGCAGCATCCCAACCTGGCCCAGCTGTTCGATGCGGGCGTGGACCTGCAGGGGCAGCCGTACCTGGCGCTGGCCTATGTCGAAGGCGAGCCGATCACCGACCACTGCCAGCGGCTGGCGCTGCCGCTGGAGCGTCGCCTGCAGCTGATGCTGCAGGTGTGCGCGGTGGTCAGCCACGCGCACGCCAACCTGATCGTGCACCGCGACCTGAAGCCGTCCAACATCCTGGTCACCGCCGATGGCGAGGTGAAGCTGCTGGACTTCGGCATCGCCAAGCTGCTGGACGACGACGACGGCAAGCCGCCCGCGCATCCGCCCACCGAAGCGCGCGCCTTCACCCTGCACTACGCCGCGCCGGAGCAGGTGCGTGGCGAGCCGGTCTCCACGCTCACCGATGTCTACTCGCTGGGCGTGGTGCTGTTCGAAGTGATCACCGGCCAGAAACCCTACCGGCTGCGCCGGCACAGCGATGCCGAGTGGGAACGCTCGATCCTGGAGGTGCAGGCACCGCGTGCCTCGTCGGTGATGGCGCGCCTGGCCGCCGCCGGTGGCGAGCTCGCGGTGGCGGCCAGGCGCCTGTCACGACGCCTGCGTGGTGACCTCGATACCATCCTGCTCAAAGCCCTGCAGAAGGAGCCGGCACAGCGCTACCCCTCGGTCGAGGCACTGGCCCAGGACCTGCGCCGTTTCCTCGAAGGCCGGCCGATCCATGCGCGTCCACAGCATGTGGGCTACCGGCTGCGCAAATACCTGGGCCGGCACCGGTGGGGGGTGGCGCTGGGCAGCGTCGCGGTGCTGGCCCTGCTTGCCCTGGCACTGACCGCGCTGTGGCAGATGCAGCAGGCGCGCCGCGAGATCGCGCGGGCCCAGGCCATGCAGGATTTCACCGTGGGGTTGTTCGACCGCGCCGCCGGTGTGCGCCACGGCAGCTTCGATCTTCGCCAGCTGCTGGCGACCGGACAGCAACGCGGCGAGGCCGAACTGCGGGATCAGCCGCTGTCGCTGGCGGAGCTGGAAGGGGTGATCGGCCGGCTCCGGATCGGCATGGGCGACTACCAGCTGGCACTGCAGACGCTCGACCGCCAGCGCGCGTTACTGGAAGAGGTCGGCGAGGTGCCGCCGACGCTGCAGCTGGAGGCCGTGACCCAGCGCGGGCGTGCGCTGCGCATGCTCGGCCGCTCGCGTGACTGCGTGACCCACCTCACCCCGATGCAGTCGCTGGCCACGGAGTACCGCCTGCGGCTGCCGGCGGCCGTGGCCGCGTACCACACCCAGCTCGGCCGCTGCCAGCAACTCCTGGGCTACCGCGACAACGCGCGCGCGGCCTTCGGCCAGGCGCTGGTCCTGCGCCGCGACATCCTCCGCGACACGCCCGGCACCGCCGAGAGCCTGGCCGACCTTGCCGCGCTGGACAGCGACGATGGCCGCGCCCCGGCGGCACTGGCCGGTTACCGGCAGGCGCTGCAGCTGCTGCAGGCCGATGCCACGATGCGATACCCGCAGCTGATCGCGCTGCGCCGGCACATGGGCGAGAGCCTGGCCGCGCAGGGGGATCTGGACGCCGCCGAGCAGGCGCTGCGACTGGCAGCTGCCGATGCGGTGACGCTGTATGGGCCGGACCACCCCGAAACCCTCTCGATCCGCCGCCTGCGCGCCCTGCTGGCGATGCAGCGGGGCGACCTCGGCCAGGCACAGGCCGAACTGCAGCAGATTCATCGCCTCACCCGGCAGGCGCTGGGTGAGCAACACCGCGATACCGGGCTGACCTGGCACGCGCTGGGTCGGCTGGCCATGGAGCGCGGCGACAGCGCCACCGCCCTCGATGACTTCGCCCGGGCCGTGGCGATCTGGCGGCAGCCCGATTGCGTGGGACTGCTGCCGCAGGGCCTGTACGACCAGGGCGAGGCCTTGGCCCTGGCCGGGCGTTGGCAGGCCGCCCTGGCCGCCCTGCATGAGGGGCGGCAGTGGCAGGCCGCGCAGCGCGGCGATGACGATGCCTCGGTGCAGCAGGCCGACCGCCGCATGGCCGAGCTGGTCAGTGCGCACGGCGACCCGCGCCAGGCCGGGGAGCAGCTGGCCGCGCTCATGCCCCGGGTGGACCGGGCCGGGTCCGCCGGCCCGGCCCTGCAGCGTGCGCTGCAGCTGGCCTGGGGGCGCAACCTGGGCCGCATGGGCCAGACCGTGGAAGCCCGCCGCGCGCTGGCGCCCCTGCTGGTGGGCGACACGGCCGACCCCGAGAGCCGCGCGCTGCGCTGGCGCGCCCGGGCGGCGATGGCCGAACTCGACTGCCGCGGCGCACCGGCGCGTGCCCGCGAGGCGCTGGGGCAGCTCCACCAGACGCTGCAGGCGCAGTTCCCGCAGGGGGGACAGCTGGTGGCGGAGGTGGAGCGGGCACGTCAGGCCTGCGCATCGGCGCAGGTAGCCGCCACTCCCTGAGCGCGCTGGCTGAACGCTGCGCCGTATTCACTTCGGCGAATTAACGTCTGCGTGCCTATGATGGCCGGCCCTTCCCTGCCATCGCTGCCTGCATGCAACGACGCGACTTCCTCCGCAATGCCTCCGTGGCCCTGGCCGCCTTCGGCCTGCCCGCACTGCCGGCCTGCGCCGCGCAGGGCAACCAGGTCGGCCTGCGCCGGCTCGGCCAGGCGCAGCCGTTCGACTTCGCCTCGCTGAAGGGGCAGGCCCGCGCGCTGTCCCAGGCCGCTTATCAGAGCCACAAGCGCACGCTGCCCGGCCCGGTCGAAGCGTTGGACTGGGACCAGTACCAGTCGATCCAGTATCGCCAGGACCATGCGTTGTGGGCCGACCAGCCCGGCCGCTACCAGGCCAAGTTCTTCCACCTCGGCCTGTACTTCCACTCGCCGGTGCGGATGTTCGACGTGACCGACGGCAAGGCGCAGGAGCTGGCCTATGACGGCGCGGCGTTCGATTACGGCAAGAGCGGCCTGAAGGGCAGCCACCTGCCAGCCGACCTCGGCTTCGCCGGTTTCCGCCTCAACACGCGCAAGGACACCAACCGCGACTTCGCCGCGTTCCTTGGTGCCAGCTATTTCCGCGCGGTCGGCAAGGAAGGCCAGTACGGCCAGTCCGCGCGCGGCCTGGCGATCGATACCGGCATGGGCAAGCCCGAGGAATTCCCGGACTTCATCGCCTACTACCTGGAGCAGCCGGCGGCCGACTCCGACACGCTGGTGGTGTACGCCCTGCTGGATTCGCCGAGCACCACCGGCGCCTACCGCTTCGCGATCACCAACGGTGACGTGCTGCTGATGGACATCGACTGCGCGCTGTACCCGCGCAAGGCGATCGAGCGGCTCGGCATCGCGCCGTGCACCAGCATGTACCAGGTGGGCGAGAACGACCGCCGCATGGCCTGGGACTGGCGCCCGGAGATCCACGATACCGACGGTCTGTCGATGTGGACCGGGGCCGGGGAATGGATCTGGCGCCCGCTGTGCAACCCGTACAACCTGCGCTTCAACATGTTCGTGGACAACAATCCGCGCGGCTTCGGCCTGCTCCAGCGCGACCGCAACTTCGATCACTACCAGGACGACGGCGTCTTCTACGAGAAGCGGCCGTGCCTGTGGGTGGAGCCGAAGGGGCAGTGGGGCAAGGGCTCGGTGCAGCTGGTCGAGATCCCGACCGTGGATGAGACCTTCGACAACATCGTGGCGTTCTGGAATCCCGAGACCAAGCCGCAGCCCGGCCAGGAGCTGCTGCTGGGCTACCGCCTGTACTGGGGCGCCGAGCCGCCGGCCCGCACGCCGCTGGCGCACTGCGTGGCCAGCCGTACCGGCCTGGGCGGCGTGATCGGCAAGAAGCGCGCGTATTTCTCGTGGCGCTTCGCGGTCGATTTCGAAGGCGGCGAGCTGGCGGCGTTGATCGACAAGGGCGAGGTCGAAGCCGTGGTCCAGGTCAGCCGTGGCCGCACCGAGATCGTCTCGGCGCGTCCGCTGCGCGAGATCAAGGGCTACCGCGCCATGTTCGATGTCGTGCCGCCGGACGAGTCCACCGAGCAGATCGACATCCGCCTGTACCTGCGCAGCGGCGGCAAGACCCTCACCGAAACCTGGCTGTACCAGTACAGCCCGCCGCCGAAGGGCGCGCCGGAACGCACGTTGTATTGATCAAAGCGGCAATGGGACCTGTGCCGGGTCGATTCTTCCCTCGCCGCGCGTGATCTTCTTGAACTCCGCGCGGCTCACCGACACGTAGCGCTCGTTGCCGCCGATCTCCACCTGCGGGCCGTCCTGCACCGCGTGGCCGTGCTCGTCCACGCGGACCGTCATCGTGGCCTTCTTGCCGCTGTGGCAGATGGTCTTGATCTCCTGCATCTCGTCAGCCCAGGCCAGCAGGTACTGGCTGCCTTCGAACAGCTCGCCGCGGAAATCGGTACGCAGGCCGTAGCAGAGCACCGGGATGCGCATCTGGTCGACCACCTCGCTGAGCTGCCAGACCTGGCTGCGGGTCAGGAACTGCGCTTCATCGACCAGCACGCAGCCCAAGGGGCCATGCGTGCCGATGTCGTCGGCGATCAGCTGCTGCAGGTCGGTGTCCTGCTGGAACGCGATCCCGTCGGCCTTCAGGCCGATCCGCGAGGCGACCACGCCGCGTCCGGCGCGATCATCCAGCCGGGGGGTGAGGATGGCCACGCGCATGCCCCGCTCGCGGTAGTTGTGCGCCGACTGCAGCAGGGTCGTGGTCTTGCCGGCGTTCATCGCCGAATAATAGAAATAGAGCTTGGCCATCGGCCAATTCTAGACGCCCGGCCGCTTCTCGTGGCTGCCGGGCCCAAAGGAGCGGTCGCTTTCGTCCGCTGCCGGCGATCACCACGCTCCGGCCGGGCGGCCCGGTACAATGCCCCTCCCCCGGAGATGGCATGCACGGTCTCAATCCTCCCCAACACGCGGCAGTGATGCACTGCGAAGGTCCACTGCTGGTGCTCGCGGGCGCCGGCAGCGGCAAGACGCGCGTTATCGTGGAGAAGATCGGCCACCTGATCGCCAGCAAGCGCTACCCGGCGCGGCGGATCGCGGCGATCACCTTCACCAACAAGTCCGCCAAGGAAATGCGCGAGCGCGTGGCCAAGCGCCTGCGCGGGGAAGACGCCGACGACGTCACCATCTGCACCTTCCACGCGCTGGGGCTGAAGTTCCTGCAGATCGAGCACGCCGCGGTGGGGCTCAAGCGCGGGTTTTCGATCTTCGATGCCGACGATTCGACCGCGCAGGTCAAGGATCTGATGTACGGGGCCAAGCCGGACGACATCGAGGATGTGAAGAACCTGATCTCGCGCGCCAAGAACGCCGGCCTGTCGCCCGAGCAGGCGATGGCGGCCGCGCGCAGCACGCGCGAGAAGGAAGCGGCCAGCGTCTACGAGCGCTACCAGCTGCGCCTGACCGCGTTCAACGCGGTCGATTTCGATGACCTGATCCGGCTGCCGGTGCAGGTTCTGGAAGAGAATCCCGAGATCGCCATCGCCTGGCGTGAACGCATCGGGTATCTGCTGGTCGACGAATGCCAGGACACCAACGATGCGCAGTACCGGCTGCTCAAGCAGCTGGCCGGCAGCAAGGGCAACTTCACCTGCGTGGGCGATGACGATCAGTCGATCTACGCCTGGCGCGGTGCGAATCCGGAAAACCTGCAGCAGATGGCGCGCGATTATCCCGCGCTGGAAATCATCAAGCTGGAGCAGAACTACCGCTGCTCCAACCGCGTGCTGCGCGCGGCCAATGCGTTGATCGCCAACAACCCGCACGAACACCTCAAGAAGCTGTGGAGCGACCAGGCCGACGGCGAGCGCATCCGCGTGTGGGAGTGCCGCAACAGCGAGCACGAGGCAGAAAAAGTCGCGGCGGAAATCTCCTTCCTGGCCACCTCCAAGAAGATTCCGTGGAGCGATTTCTGCATCCTGTTCCGCGGCAACTTCCAGTCGCGGCCGCTGGAAAAAGCGCTGCAGCTGGTGCGCGCGCCGTACCACATCACCGGCGGTACCGCGTTCCTGGAACGGCAGGAGGTCAAGGACACGCTGTCCTGGCTGCGCCTGCTGGTGAACCCGGACGACGATACGGCCTTCATGCGGGCGGTGCAGTCGCCCAAACGCGAAGTGGGCGCCGGCACGTTGGCCAAGCTGGCCGAGCTGGCGTCGGAAAAAGACCTGCCGATGGCGCATGCCGCCGAAGCGATCGGCGCGCTCTCGCAGCTGCCGCCGCGTGCGGCCAACGGCCTGAGCCGCTTCACCGACATCCTGCGCGACCTGCGCGCGGAGATGCCCAAGCTCAGCTCCGGCGACCTGGTACGCAAGCTGGTGAAGGACTCCGGGCTGGTCTCGGACCTGCGCAGTTCGTGCAAGGAAGAGTCCGTGTACCAGCGTCGCCTCGGCAACCTGGAAGAACTGGCGCAATGGTTTGAAGGCGGCCCGCGGGGTGCCTCCACGGCGGATCTTGCCGCGCAGCTGGCGTTGCTGTCGCGCAACGACAAGGACGACGGCGGCAACCAGGTGCGGATGATGACCATGCACGCCTCCAAGGGCCTGGAATTCCCGTACGTGTTCATCATCGGCTGCGAGGACGGCGTATTGCCGCACCAGGTCAGCCTGGACGAAGGCAACCTGCAGGAAGAACGGCGCCTGCTGTACGTGGGCATCACCCGCGCCAAGGTGCAGCTGTGGATGAGCTACAGCAAGCTCACCCGCAAGTTCGGCGAGCACGTGCGGCTCAAGCCCAGCCGGTTCTTCGATGAGATTCCGGCCGAGGAAATGCAGCGCGACGGTGCCGATCCGGTCGCCGATGCCGCGCGCAAGAAGGAACGCGCGAGTGCCGGGTTGGCGGCAATCCAGGCCCTGTTCGACTGAGCGTCGGTAGATCCGACCCATGGTCGGATGCCCACCGGCAATATCCGACCATGGGTCGGATCTACCCATCGCCGTTACGGCACAATCGCGGTATCGCCACCCACCGGTACCCGCATGTCCGCCGTGATCCAGACCGACCGCCTGCACCTGCGCCTGATCGACCCCGACCATGACGCGGCCGACATGCTGGCCCTGCTCAACGAGCCCGGCTTCATCCGCAACATCGCCGACCGCGGCGTGCGTACCCTGGCGCAGGCGCGTGACTACACCGCCGAGCGCGTGCTGGGCAGCTATACCCTCAACGGTTTCGGCATGTACGCGATCGTCCGCCGCGAAGACGGCGCCTGGATGGGCAACGCCGGCCTGGTCCGTCGCGACGGACTGCCGGCACCGGATATCGGCTATGCGCTCCTGTCGCCTTACGAGGGCCAGGGTTACGCGTTCGAAGCCGCGCGCGGGGTGATGCACTATGCGCGCGATGTGCTGGGCTACACCGATCTGTACGGCATCGTCGCGCCGGACAACGTGCGTTCGGCCGCGCTGCTGCGCAAGCTCGGCATGGAAGATCGCGGCGACCTGCTGCTGCCGCCGCCGCATGGCGGCGATGTGATCCTGTTGTTCGCCACCCCGGGCGCGCCGGCCGTCTGACCCGGTGGAACAACGCCATCCGACCAGTAGAGCCGCGCCATGCGTGGCTGCACTTCACCCCCCCAACTGCGCGCGCAACTCCGCCAGCTGCTCCTGCAGCCCGGCCACCGTGGCTTCCAGCTGCTGCACGCGCGACTCCAATGCCGGTTGGGCACCGCCACCGCCACCACCCGCGCTGGAAGGCGCCGACCTGTATTGGTCCGCCAACGCCTGCACGTCCACCGGGCCGGCCAGCAGGTGCATGTAGCGGTCTTCGCGCTGGCCGCTGGCGCGCGGCAGCTGGACCGCCATACCGCGCTGGATCATGCGCTCCAGGTGGTGGCGCAGTTCGTCCACGTCCTGGAAGCGGACCAGGCGCTCACTGCGGGTCAGCAGCTCATTGAGGGTCTGCGGGCCGCGCAGCAGCAATAGCCCCAGGATGGCCAGCTGCTGGCGGGTCAGGTCCAGCGCGGCACCGGCGCGATGCTCGTAGCGCTCGGCGCGCGAGGAGTACTGCTGGCGCGCCAGGCCTAGGGTCTCCAGCTGGCGCAGCGCGTGGTGCACATCGCCGGCCGACAGCGCCATCACCGGCTCGCGGGCGGTCTTCTGGTTGGCGGCCACCTGGGCGGCGTTGACCGTCAGCGGGTAGGCGTCCGGGGTGGTCGCCTCCTTCTCGATCAGGCAGCCCAACGCGCGGGCCTGGGCCGCGCTGAGCACGGGCAGGGCAGGGGTCTGGGTGTCGTCGGTCATGGGGCGCTCCGCGGTGTTTCAGGGGCGTGCAGCATAGCCGAGCCCCGCCTGCCCCATGAATGCCGCCGGACAAGCCGGTAAACTGGCGCGAATCTGTTGCCGGTGAATGCCATGCGTCGTAGTGCTGTTTCCCTGTCCGTGCTTGCCTGTGCCGTGCTGGCACTGAGTGCCTGCAAGCGCACTGAAACCCCGGCCGATGCCGCCCCGCCGGCAGCCGCTGCCGCAGCGAGCGCGCCTGCCGCCACCGGCGATGCCGCCGTGGCCGCCAATGACAACCTCAATGCCGTGCTGTGGATCCAGCGTTCGCAGGAGTACCGGGCGATCACCGAGCAGACGTACCGTTCGGCGGCCGATCACCTGGACAAAGCGCTGAAGGAACCCAACTGGGACGCGCTGGTGCCGGAAGAACGCGGCAACGCCGCCAAGGGCCTGAAGCCGGCCGTGGTGCTGGACGTGGATGAAACCGTGCTGGACAACTCGCCCTACCAGGCGCGCCTGGTGCGCGACGGCAAGGAATACGACGAGCTGAGCTGGGACCAGTGGGTGGCCGAGAAGAAGGCCAAGGCGATTCCGGGCGTGGTCGATTTCGCCAAGGCCGCCAACGCCAAGGGCGTCACCCTGCTGTACATCTCCAACCGCGCCGTGCACCTCAAGGACGCCACCCTGTCCAACCTGCGCGAGCAGGGCCTGCCGGTGGCCGACGACAGCGTGTTCCTCGGCCTGGGCACCGTGGTCGACGGCTGCGAGCAGGCCGGCAGCGAGAAGAACTGCCGCCGCCGCCTGGCCGGCCAGAAGTACCGCGTGCTGATGCAGTTCGGCGACCAGCTGGGCGACTTCGTGGAAGTCACCGCCAACACCAACGATGGCCGTGACGCGCTGCTGCAGCAGTACCACGACTGGTTCGGCGAGCGCTGGTGGATGCTGCCCAACCCGACCTACGGCGGCTTCGAGCCGGCCCAGTTCAACAACGATTACAGCCAGTCGCGCCAGGCCCGCCACGACGCCAAGCGTGCCGCGCTGGACTACGCACCGTGAGCCGCGCGCCGCTGCCGCTGCGTGACGAGGAGCGTCTGATCTTCGCGCTCGACGTGCCCGGCCGCGACGACGCGCTGGCCTGGGTCGATCGCCTGGGCGATGCCGTGTCGTTCTACAAGATCGGCATGGAACTGCTGGCCTCCGGCGAGTACTTCGACGTGCTCGACGCACTGGCCGCGCGCGACAAGCGGGTGTTCGTCGATCTGAAGTTCTTCGACATCCCGGCCACCGCCGCGGCGGTGATCAAGCGCCTGTCGCAGTGGCCGGTGAGCTACGCCACCATCCATGGCTGGCACCCGGCGATGATGGAGGCCTGCGCGGCGGCCAACGGCAGCGACATGCGCCTGCTGGCGGTGACCGTGCTGACCTCGATGGGGCGCAGCGACCTGGCCCGGATGGGCATCGACCGCGAGCCGGTCGAGGTGGTGGTCGAACGCGCGCTGGCTGCCCAGGCCGCCGGCATCGATGGCGTGATCGCCTCCGGCCAGGAGGCCGGCCCGATCCGCGCCGCCACGGGTGCCGGGTTCTCGATCGTGTGCCCGGGCATCCGCCCCGGCGGCCCGGTCGGCGATGACCAGAAGCGCACCGTCGGCGTGGCCCAGGCCTTTGCCGACGGCGCTGATGCGATCGTGGTCGGGCGCCCGATCCGGCTGGCCAGCGATCCGCAGGCCGCCGCGCGCGCCATCCAGGCCGAGATCGCCCAGGCCCTGGCCGCGCGCTGAGGCGACGACGGGGCGGAGCGGCCCCGTCACCACCGGTTTTTCTGTACATTCAACGGCTTGCGCATATGGCGCGAGGTCGGCGGGGTTGCCGGCTTGCCGCTGTCACTGAACAGGCCGCAAGATGCGGACCGGTCCGGGGAGTCCGAATTCATGTCCATGTCGTTGAAGCCGTGGCAGTACCGAGGGCAGGCGTTGGCGCTGGCCCTGTGCGGGGTGGTGCTGCTCAGTGCCTGCAAGGACAAGCGGATCGATCCGGACGCACCGGCGTCCGAGCCGGTCGCCGCCCTGCAGCAGCTGGCGCAGCGGGTCGCCGACAATGATCTGGTCGGCTACGCCAAGGCGGCGGTGCCACCGGCCCAGTACGCGCGCCTGCAGGGCGCCTGGAACCAGGGCCACAGCCGCTGGCCGTTGACCGAGCTGCCGCTGGATGGGCAGCTGCTGCCGATGCTGGCCGCGCTGTCGCGGCCGGATGCGCCACAGCGGCTGCAGCGCTCGTTCGATACCCAGATCGCCGGCCAGGCCTCCCAGGTCCGCCAGGCGGCCCACTCGATGGGGTTGTTCGGCGAACAGTACCTGCGCAACCAGAGCGAGTACAGCGACAGCGAGCGCGCCCACTACACCCAGGTGGTGAACGCGCTCAGCCGCTGGGCCGCCGCGGCGCCACTGACCGACAAGCAGCGGGCGAAGACGACCATCACCCTGCTCACCGCCACCGCGCGCACCGCCGGGCTGTCCACCGATGCCGAGCTGCAGGCGGCGGGCATGGAAGAGAGCCTGCGTCGCCTTGGCCCCTTCATCAAAGCCTTCAAGACCGCACTGGCCAGCTACGGGCTGTCGCTGGACGGCGCGTTGACCGGGCTGCGCGGCGAACTGACCTCCGCGCTGGGCGACGACGCGGTGGTGCGCATCCAGTACACGCTGGCCGGTGAGCAGATCGAAGCGCAGGTGCGGATGACCCGCCGCGAGGGCCACTGGTATGTGACCCGCACGCTGGAAGACACCGATGCGCTGCTGCAGGCCGCCGACGCCGCGCAAGCTGAACATGACGCCCGGCAGGCGGCCGACGCAGAGGCCGCCGCGACGGTCGAGGACGGTGCTTCTGCACCGGCTAAGCCATAATGAAGCCGATGCCGAACCAGAATCCCCTGCCTTTCCCCGGCGAAGAGCCGCCCAAGACGCCGGACGCCACGTCCTCGTCGCCCGCTACCGTGCCGTCCGACGGTGCCGCCGCCCCGGTCCCGCCGGTCGCTGGCGCGCCGGTGGATGCCGTTGCGGTCGATGCGGAGCCGTCCACCGTCGTGCCGTCCGCGATCGTGCCCGGCACGCGTCCGCCCAGTGGCCGCCCGCCGTGGTGGGCGCGCCTGCTCGGCCGCCTGGTCGAGCCGTGGCTGTCGCTGAAGATCGAACCCGAACACCCCGGCCAGTACAACGACGGCCGCCCGGTGGTCTACGTGCTGGAGGACTACGGTCTGTCCAACGCGCTGATCCTGGACAAGGCCTGCCGCGAAGCCGGCCTGCCCTCGCCGCTGGTGCCGATCGCCGGTGACCCGACCGGGCGCAGGCGCGCTTACCTGGCGCTGTCGCGCCGGAGCAGCAGCAACTCGCTGATTCCCGAGCAGCGCGGCGCCAAGACCCACTCGGACTCGCTGGCCAAGGTCCTGCAGGCGCACCGCGCACGTGGTGAGCTGGACGTGCATCTGGTGCCGGTATCGATCTTCGTCGGCCGCGCGCCGGACAAGCAGAGCGGCTGGTTCGCGGTGCTGTTCTCGGAAAACTGGGCCCTGGTGGGTCGTTTCCGTCGCCTGCTGGCGGTGCTGCTCAACGGCCGCAGCACGATCGTGCGCTTCGCCCCGCCGATCTCGCTGCGCAGCACGATCGATGAGGGGCTGGACCCCGAGCGCACCGTGCGCAAGCTGCAGCGTGTGCTGCGTACCCATTTCCGCCGCATCCGCGAGTCGGTGATCGGTCCTGACCTGTCGACCCGCCGCCTGCTGGTGGACAAGGTGCTGGACGCGGACACCGTGCGCGAGGCGATCGCCTCGCAGGCCAAGCGCGACAACTCCAAGCCGGCCGATGCCTGGAAAAAAGCCCACGCCTACGCGTGGGAAATCGCCGCGGATTACTCCAGTCCGGTCGTGCGCTCGGCCAGCTTCATGCTCAGCCATGTCTGGAACCGCATCTATGCCGGCGTGC
This sequence comes from Stenotrophomonas sp. JAI102, assembly GCF_013409105.1. Lineage (NCBI taxonomy): Bacteria > Pseudomonadati > Pseudomonadota > Gammaproteobacteria > Lysobacterales > Lysobacteraceae > Stenotrophomonas > Stenotrophomonas sp. JAI102. The sequence continues at coordinate 276,665 of NZ_JACCCI010000003.1, read as the reverse complement.
TGGTCCATCACCTGGACAAGTTCAAGGCGGCCGCGCCCGGGCACGAAGTGGTTTACGTGCCCAGCCACCGCAGCCACATGGATTACCTGCTGCTGTCCTACCTGTTGTACGACCGCGGCATCGTGCCGCCGCACATCGTGGCCGGCATCAATCTCAACCTGCCGGTGGTCGGCACGCTGCTGCGCAAGGGCGGTGCGTTCTTCATCCGCCGCTCGATCCGCGGCAATGCGCTGTACTCGGCGGTGCTCAGCGAATACGTGGCGCAGCTGGTCGCCGGCGGTTACTCGATCGAGTATTTCGTCGAAGGCGGCCGCTCGCGCACCGGGCGCCTGCTGCAGCCCAAGGGCGGCATGATCTCGATGACGCTGCGCGCGTTCCTGCGCCAGCCGCGCAAGCCGGTGCTGTTCCAGCCGGTCTACATCGGCTATGAAAAGCTGATGGAAGGCGGCAGCTACCTGGACGAACTGTCCGGCCGGCCGAAGGAAAAGGAATCGATCTGGTCGCTGCTGTGGTCGATCCCGAAAGTGCTCAAGCAGAACTACGGCCAGGTGGTGGTGAACTTCGGCGAGCCGATCGCGCTCAACGACGTGCTCGCCCAGCGTGCGCCGGACTGGAATGGCCAGCCGGTGGGCGAAGACGAGAAGCCTTCGTGGCTGTCCGGCACGGTGGATCACCTGGCCGAACGCATCCAGGTGCACATCAACGGCGCGGCCGACGTCAATCCGATCAACCTGCTCGCGCTGGCGCTGCTGTCCACGCCCAAGCATGCGATGGGCGAGGCGGACCTGATCGCGCAGATCGAGCTGTGCAAGACCCTGCTGGTCGAGATGCCCTACTCGGACCGGGTGACGGTGACCCCGCACTCGCCGGAGCGGATCATCGCCCACGCCGAGGAGATCAACGTCCTCACCCGCATCAAGCACCCGCTGGGCGATGTGCTCAGCGTCAGCGGCGACACCGCGGTGCTGCTGAGCTATTTCCGCAACAACGTCATCCACCTGTTCACGGCCTCGTCGTGGGTCGCCTGCTGCTTCCAGAACAACCGCCGCATGAGCCGCACCGGGCTGGTCCAGCTGGGCCGCACCGTGTACCCGTTCCTGCAGGCCGAGCTGTTCCTGCCGTGGACCGAAGACGAGTTCGCCCAGCGCATCGAGCAGACCATCAACGTATTCGTGCGCGAAGGGCTGCTGCAGAACACCAACGATGACGACGGCGGCATCTTGGCGCGCAACACCGGGCAGACCGATGAAGTCTTCCGCCTGCGCGCGATCGGCCATTCGCTGCAGCAGGCATTCGAGCGCTATTACATCGCGATCTCGGTGCTGGTGAAGAACGGCCCGGGTACGCTGGGTGCGGCCGAGCTGGAAAGCCTCTGCCAGCAGGCCGCGCAGCGCCTGAGCCTGCTCTACGCGCCGGCCGCGCCGGAGTTCTTCGACCGCACGCTGTTCCGCGGCTTCATCCAGAAGCTGCGCGAGCTGCGCCTGGTGTGGCCGGATGAGAACAGCAAGCTGCTGTTCGACGCGCGCCTGGACGCGTGGGCCAAGGACGCGAAATTCATCCTCGGTCGCGAACTGCGCCACACCATCGAGCGCGTCAGCCCGGAAGCAGCGAAGCCAGAGGAACCGGTAGCCCAGGATTGACGACGGCCCGTCGTCGATCCGACGAATCCGGACGTATCCGGATCTTATTGCGTTCGCCAGCAATTCGTAGGTACCGACCGTTGGTCGGTACCCGCGCGCAAGCGCGGCACAAGCGTCCGGAGACCAGGCAACACGGTGTGCACCGGCTGACCGACGCTGACCACCGTCCGGAGCCGCCTTTCAGGGCTTCATGACGGTGGGACGGAAGGCACCCAGGTCATCGTGTGACAACCAACGGTCGCTACCACCGCGATTTGGGCATCTGGCTCACGCCGGCTCGTCCGGAATCAGCATGTCTTCCAGCTTGGCGATGCAGTCCTTCAACTGCAGCTTGCGCCGCTTCAGCCGCTTGGCTTCCAGCTCGTCGTCGCCGTTGGCGGCCATGCGCAGGATCTGGTCATCGAGCGCACGGTGCTCCTGCCGGAGCGTGGCAAGGCGGGCACTGATATCGCTGGGCGTCATGGTTTCCACAGGCTCCGAGCATACACATCCCGGATGACCACCGGGAGTGAACGCAGTCACCTCACGGGGTCCGTGGCGGCCGGTGCGAGCCGGTAGAATGAACCCCATGAGCGCTGTCATCCGCCTGCCCGATCCCGTCCCGCGCGCCCGCGATCCGCGCGCGCCCGGCGGCGTGCAGGACCGGTTGGCGCGGCAGCTGCGGCGCCAGGTGGGCCAGGCGATCGCCGACTTCGGCATGATCGAGGCCGGCGACAAAGTGATGGTGTGCCTGTCCGGTGGCAAGGACAGCTACACCCTGCTCGACATCCTGCTGCAGCTGCAGAAAAAAGCGCCGGTGCCGTTCGAGCTGGTGGCCGTGAACCTGGACCAGAAGCAGCCCGGCTTTCCCGAGCACGTGCTGCCGGCTTACCTGGCCTCGATCGGTGTGCCGTTCCAGATCATCGAGCAGGACACCTATTCGGTGGTCAGCCGGGTGATCCCGGAAGGCCGCACGATGTGTTCGCTGTGCTCGCGCCTGCGCCGTGGTGCGCTGTACCGGCATGCGGCCGACCACGGCTTCACCAAGATCGCGCTGGGCCACCACCGCGACGACAGCGTGGCCACGTTCTTCCTCAACCTGTTCCACCACGCCAAGCTCTCGGCGATGCCGCCCAAGCTGCGCAGCGACGACGGCCAGCACATCGTGATCCGCCCGCTGGCCTACGTGAGCGAAGCGGACATCGGCGCCTACGCACAGGCACGCGCGTTCCCGATCATTCCCTGCACGCTGTGCGGCAGCCAGGACACCCTGCAGCGCCGCCAGGTGGAGCAGATGCTGCAGCAGTGGGAGCGCGACCAGCCCGGCCGCATCGACCAGATCGCACGCGCGCTGGGCAACATCCATCCTTCGCAGCTGGCCGATCCGGCGCTGTTCGATTTCATGGCACTGGGGCGCGCCGCGGCGGCCCCGCTGCCCGATCCGCCGGCCTGGCCCGGCACTGCCCACGACCCCGGCGACGCCCCCGGCCCGGCCTGAGCCACGCCGGCGCGCCCGCCCTCCCTTTCACGCTCTTACTCTGGACGTCCATGTTCTTTCGCAACCTGACGCTGTTCCGCTTCCCGACCGCCACCGATTTCTCCGACGTGGACACCCTGCTGCCGCAGGTGCTGCTCAAGCCGGTCGGTCCGCTTGAAATGAATTCCCGTGGCTTCATCTCGCCGTTCGGCCGTGAAGAGAAGGCCGTGTTCTCGCACCGCGTCGGCGATGCGCTGTGGCTGACCGTCGGCGGTGAGGACAAGATCCTGCCGGGCGCGGTGGTCAACGACCTGCTCGCGCGCAAGCTCGAGGAAATCGAAGAGAAGGAAGGCCGCAAGCCCGGCGGCCGCGAGCGCAAGCGCATGAAGGACGACCTGCTGCACGAGCTGATGCCGCGTGCCTTCGTGAAGAGCTCGCGTACCGACGCGCTGATCGACCTGACCCACGGCTACGTCGCGGTGGACTGCTCGAGCAGCAAGAAGGGCGAGAACATGATGTCCGACATCCGTGGCCTGCTCGGCAGCTTCCCCGCGATGCCGTTGAATGCCGAAGTGGCGCCGCGCTCGATCCTCACCGGTTGGATCGCCGGCGAACCCCTGCCGACCGGGCTGAGCCTGGGCGAAGAGTGCGAGATGAAGGACCCGGCCGAGGGCGGTGCGGTGGTCAAGTGCCAGCACCAGGAACTGCGCTGCGACGAGATCGACAAGCACCTGGATGCCGGCAAGCAGGTGACCAAGCTGGCGCTGGTGTTCGAGGACAACCTGTCCTTCGTGCTCGGCGACGACCTGATCGTGCGCAAGCTGAAGTTCCTGGATGGCGCGCTGGACCAGCTCGAGCATGCCGACGATGACGGCCGCCGCGCCGAACTGGACGCCCGTTTCGCCCTGCAGAGCGGCGAAGTGCGCCGCCTGTTCCTGCTGCTGGAAGAGGCCTTCAAGCTCAGCAAGGCGGACTGACCGGATCCGATCAGTCCCCAGTCATGCGCCGGTCACGGCCGGCGCTATGCTGTACCCATGTCCGGATTCCTCCGCCGCCTGATTTCGCCGGCTGTCAGCACGCTGCAGCGCGATACGGTACGGCTGCGCCTGGAGGATGCCGAGATCGATGTGCTGCGCGTACGCGATCCGCGTGCGCGCCGGATCAAGCTCAGCGTCGATGAGCGCGGCGTGCGCCTGACCCTGCCACCGCGCGCCAGCCTGGTGATGGGCGAGCGCTTCCTGGAGCAGCACCGTGGCTGGTTGTCCGAACAGCTGCGCAACTACCAGGCGACCAACCTGCCGCCGCCGCTGGTGATCGGCGAGGCGGGCGTGCTGCCGCTGCGCGGTGAGCTGCTGCCACTGCGCTGGGAAACCGGCCGCTATGCGCATATGGAGATCGACGCCGACGGCGCCTGCCTGCACTGGCCCAGCCGGGGCAGCGACGCCACGCTGCGCCGCACCCTGCGCGAGTTCTACGAAGCACAGACCCGTGCCGATGTCGGCCAGTGGCTGCCGCGCTACTTGCCGGGCCTGCCGCGCGCACCGGCGCGGCTGCGGCTCAAGGTGATGTCCTCGCAATGGGGCTCGCTGGCCCCGGACGGCAGCATGGCGCTGGATCTGGCCCTGGTGCTGGGGCGGCCGTCGGCGTTCGAGTACGTGCTGGTGCACGAGCTCTGCCACCTGATCCAGGCCAACCACTCGCTGGCGTTCTGGGCCGAGGTGGAGAAGCGTTTCCCGGCGTGGCACGCCGAGCGGGATTACTTCCAGCTCGAAGGGCGGCGGCTGAAGGCGATGCTGCGGCAGATGCTGACCCCGGCGGGGTAGAGGCGGCTGCTGCCACGCCCGCCACCGGTAGTGCCGGCCGCTGGCCGGCTCCCCATGAAACCCACCCGCGCGCGATTGCCGGCCAGCGGCCGGCACTACCGATGCGATGTTTCTCAGTTCCCCATCCGCAACGCCGCCGCCTGCGCCCAACGCGCCGCCACCCGCGGCGCGGTGATGCACACGGCCTGATCGGTCACGGTGGTGACCGCGCGCTCGAGCAGCTGGATGTCGGCCTCGTGCTGGCGCGCCACATGCGGATCCTCGAAGAAGATCGCCCGCTGGCAATGGCCTTCCAGCACGCGGTCGGCGATCTGCGCATCGCCGCCCATCGGGCCGCTCTGGTAGCGCATCACCCATTCCTCGCCCTGCGGCCAGCCGCGGCTCCAGGCCAGTTCGTTGAGGCGCTGGCCGGTGGTGCCGGTGCCGACCCGGCTGCGGAAGCGCGACAGCACCTCGAAGTGCTCGTCGGCGAAGGCCAGCATCGCCGGCTTCATCGCGTCATGCGCGATCAGTGCCAGCGTGTGCTGCGCGAAGGCGTGCAGGTCATCGGCGCCCGGGTCCGGGGCCAGGCCGGCGTGCAGGCGCTCCACCTCGACCCAGTCGCGCGCGGTGGCGACGGTGGAGATGAAGGGTTTGCCGTGGATCACGCACTGGCGCTTCAGCGCGGTCGCCTCCGGGAACACCGAGGAGGGATCGACCGGGTCCATCAGGTAGATGGCGCCATCCAGGGTGCGCTCGGGCGTGCCCATGCCGACCACCTCGGCGACCAGCTTCATCAGCCCGCCCTCGCGGCCGTTCGGGTAGCGCCGCAGCGGGGCGAAGTCCTGCAGGAAGCCCAGCCGCTGGATCGCATCGAAGGTGCGCCCGACCGCGTGCAGCTCCACCCCCAGTTCGCGCAGTCCGGTGTCGCTGGCGCGCAGCCAGCGGAACAGCGCGGCGTGCTTGTCGTGGTGGTGCAGGCGGTTCGCGGCCAGGCCGATGCGCATGGGGGCAGTCCAGAGGAAGACGTCGCCAGTGTAAGCCGTTCAGGTTGCAGCGGTGCAGGCGTTGAACGGTGATGGTGGTCACATGCCCTCACGCATTTTCGTAATTGTTGCATGGTGTCAGGAGGGGCCATATCCGACAGTAGAGGTCGTCCGTCAATCAGGAAACCCCTGCCATGACCCTCTCCCTTTCTGCTGTTGCCACCTTGTCTGCGTCCGCTCCGGCGGATCCGGGTCGTCGCATCCGTGCGCTGGCCGCGGTGTTGCGGGATGCCCCGCAGGCGGACGCCGACGTGCTGCTGGCCGGGCTCGCCCGCATGCTCGATGCGCACATGGGCCGCGGCCACGACGATGCGGCCAGCAACCGTCGCATCCGTGACCAGCTCGACAACATCGAGCTGCTGATGGCGCTGGAGATCGAGCGGGCCGGCGTGCGTCACAGGCCAGTACCCGCGGTACCGCGCGCCGCGTGAGAGGCGCGCTTCGGTAGGGCGCGCCGTTACGCCGAAAGCAGCTGCACGATGCTGCCGGCCGCGTCGCGGCCCTCGGCCACGGCCGTCACCACCAGGTCCGCGCCCCGTACCGCGTCGCCGCCGGCGAACAGGCGCGGGTGGGCGGTCTGGAACGGCAGGCGGCCACTGCCACCGGCCACGATGCGGCCATTGTTGCCGGCCTCGACACCCTGCTCGGTCAGCCAGCCCGGGGCGCTCGGCGAGAAGCCGAAGGCAATGATCACCACGTCCGCTTCCAGCAGCGATTCGCTGCCGGCGATCGGTACCGCATTGCGCCGGCCCTGTGCATCCGGCGCGTCCAGCTGCGTTTCGACCACCATCACCCCGATCACTTCGTCATCCGCACCAGCTTCGATCGACAGTGGCTGGCGGTTGAACAGGAAGCGCACGCCTTCCTCGCGGGCATTGGCCACTTCGCGCGCCGAGCCGGGCATGTTGGCCTCGTCGCGGCGGTAGGCGCAGGTCACCTTGGCCGCGCCGAGCCGGATCGCGCTGCGCACGCAGTCCATGCCGGTATCGCCACCGCCCAGCACCACCACGCGCTTGCCTTCGAGGTCGGGCAGGGCAATCTGGTCTTCCCAGCCGGCGATCGGCCGGCCATGGGCATCGCTGCCACCGACGATGCGGCTGTTCTGCACCAGGAACGGCAGCGCCGGCAGCACGCCCTTGAGGTCCTGGCCGAGCAGGCCGCCGTCGGTATAGCGGTAGGCGCCGGTACCCACGAACACCGCGTCGTACTCGGCCAGCAGGTCATCGATGCTCACATCGCGGCCGATCTCCACCCCGAGGCGGAACTGCACGCCCATGCCTTCGAGCACGTTGCGGCGGCGGCTGATCACCGATTTGTCCAGCTTGAAACTGGGGATGCCGAACTGCAGCAGCCCGCCGATCTGTTCGTAGCGGTCATACACCACGGCCTGCACGCCGGCATGCGCCAGCTTGTCGGCGCAGGCGAGCCCGGCCGGGCCGGCGCCGATCACCGCCACGCGCTTGCCGGTGGCTTCCACCGCGCTCATGTCCGGACGCCAGCCGGTGGCCAGCGCCGTATCGACGATGTACTTCTCGACCGCGCCGATGGTCACCGCGCCGAACTCCTCCAGCGTGCAGCTGCCTTCGCACAGGCGGTCCTGCGGGCACACCCGGCCGCACACTTCCGGCAGCGGATTGGTCGAATGGCACAGCGTGGCCGCTTCGTGGATGCGGTTTTCCTGCACCAGCTGCAGCCACTGCGGGATGGCGTTGTGCACCGGGCACTTCCAGCTGCAGTACGGGTTGCCGCAATCCAGGCAACGTCCCGCCTGGAACTGCGCGTCTTCCTTGCCGAACTTGCCGTACAGCTCGCCCCAGTCGCCGGAGGTGCGCAGTTCGACCGGGATGCGCTGCGGCATCGTCCGGGGCAGATCGAGGAACTGGAAAGCTTGCTTGCGGCTCATGGGTTGCTCGGGTTGTGTGGCGTTGCCGGCCAGCGGCCGGCACTACCGGGATGGATCACGCGGCGCGGCGCAGTGAGTCGGTCAGCGATTCGATGCTGGCGGCCTTGGGTTTGACCAGCCAGAACTTGCCGACGTAATCGCGGAACTCATCGAGGATCTGCTGCGCCCAGATGCTGCCGGTCAGTTCGCGGTGGCGGCTGATCAGCGTATGCAGGTGCTGGCGATGGTTCTCGAAGCCCTCGGCCGAGATGCGGTGGATGTCGATCAGTTCGTGGTTGTAGCGGTCCACGAAATCGCGGTCGATATCCAGCACGTAGGCCAGGCCGCCGGTGAAGCCGGCGCCGAAGTTGAGCCCGACCTTGCCCAGCACCAGCACGATGCCGTCGGTCATGTACTCGCAGCAGTGGTCACCGGCCCCTTCGATCACCGCCAGCGCGCCGGAGTTGCGCACGCCGAAGCGCTCGCCGGCACGGCCCGCGGCGAACAGCTCGCCACCGGTGGCGCCGTACAGGCAGGTGTTGCCGATGATCGCGGTGTTGCGCGCCTCGAAGCGTGCGCCACGCGGCGGGCGCACCACCAGCCGGCCGCCGGCCATGCCCTTGCCCACGTAATCGTTGGCTTCGCCTTCGACTTCCAGCTGCAGGCCGCCGACGTTGAACGCACCGAAGCTCTGCCCGGCCGTACCACGGAAGCGCAGGGTCAGCGGTGCATCGGCCATGCCCTGGTTGCCATGCGTGCGCGCGATCTCGCCGGACAGGCGGGTGCCGATCGAGCGGTCGGTGTTGTGGATCAGGAAGCGGTGCTCGCCGCCGAGCTTGCCGGCGATCGCAGGTGCGAGCAGACCGTCCATCTGCGTCGCCAGGCTGTCCGGCGATTCGTACAGACGCTGTGCGGCGCAGTGGCTGCCCGCGTAGTCGGCCAGGTGCAGCAGGCGCGACAGATCCACCTTGACGCCCGGACGCGGTGAAACGTCCAGCTGCTGCAGCAGGTCGGTACGGCCGACGATGTCCTCCAGCGAGCGCACGCCCAGGTAGGACAGCCAGCCCCGCACTTCCTCGGCCAGCAGGCGGAAGAAGTTCTCCACGCGCTCGGGCAGGCCGGTGAAGTACTGCGCGCGCAGGCGCTCGTCCTGCGTGGCCACGCCGGTGGCGCAGTTGTTGAGGTGGCAGATGCGCAGGTACTTGCAGCCCAGCACGATCATCGGCGCGGTGCCGAAACCGAAGCTGTCCGCACCGAGCAGCGCGGCCTTGATCACGTCCAGGCCGGTCTTCAGGCCGCCATCGGTCTGCAGCAGGGTGCGCCCGCGCAGGTCGTTGGCGACCAGTGCCTGGTGCGATTCGGCCACGCCCAGCTCCCACGGCACGCCCGCATAGCGGATCGAGCTGACCGGGCTGGCACCGGTGCCGCCGTCATGGCCGGACACGGTGATCAGATCGGCGCCGGCCTTCACCACGCCTGCGGCGATGGTGCCGACCCCGGCATGGCTGACCAGCTTCACCGAGACCAGTGCGGTCGGGTTGACCTGCTTGAGGTCGTAGATCAGCTGGGCGAGGTCTTCGATCGAGTAGATGTCGTGGTGCGGCGGCGGCGAGATCAGGCCGATGCCCGGCTTGGCGTACCGCAGCCGCGCGATCAGTTCGTTGACCTTGTGCCCGGGCAGCTGGCCGCCTTCGCCGGGCTTGGCGCCTTGGGCGACCTTGATCTGCAGCACTTCGGCGTTGACCAGGTACTCGGCGGTGACGCCGAAGCGGCCCGAGGCCACCTGCTTGATCTTGCTGCGCTTCTCGGTGCCGTAGCGCACCGGGTCTTCGCCGCCTTCGCCGGAATTGCTGCGGCCGCCGAGCCGGTTCATGGCGATCGCCAGCGCTTCGTGCGCTTCCGGCGACAGCGCACCGAGGCTGATCGCGGCGGTGTCGAAGCGGCGGAACAGGTCTTCGGCCGGGGCCACTTCGTCCAGCGGCGTCGGCGTGGGCGCGGCCTTGAGCTGCAGCAGGTCGCGCAGCGCCGACACCGGTCGGCCATGCACGGCCTCGCAGTAGCGCTGCCAGTCCGCGGCATCGCCGCTGCGCGCGGCGCGCTGCAGGGTCATGACCACGTCCGGGTTGTACATGTGGTACTCGCCGCCGTGCACGTACTTGAGCACGCCGCCCACGTCCGGGCGCAGCAGATCATTCCAGGCGCGCACGGTGAGCTCGCGGGCCTCATCGTCCAGGCGCGCGAAGCCGACCCCGGCCACGCGCGAGGCGGTGTCCGGGAAGCACAGGTCGACCACCTCGTCATCCAGCCCGACGATCTCGAACAGCTGCGCGCCGCGGTAGCTGGCCACGGTACAGATGCCCATCTTGGAGATGATCTTGGACAGGCCCTTGTAGATGCCCTTGCGGTAGCGGCGGCCGATCTGCGACTGCTCGCCGCCCTTGCTCAGCTGCAGGATGCCGCGCCGGCCCAGGTCGAACAGGGTCTGGTAGGCCAGGTACGGGTACACCGCGGTGGCACCGAAGCCGAGCAGGCAGGCCATGTGGTGCGGATCGCGCGCGGTGCCGGTTTCCAAAATCAGGTTGACGTCGCAGCGCAGCCCCGCATTGGAAAGATGGTGATGCACCGCGCTGGTGGCCAGCAGGGCATGCACCATCGGGCGGTCGGCAACCGGGTAACGGTCGCTCAGCAGCAGCATGACGATGCCTTCGCGCGCGGCGGCTTCGGCTTCGGCGCAGATGCGCTCGATGCCGGCCTTCAGGCCTTCGTCCAGGCTGTAGGACAGATCGATCAGCCGGTTCTTGTCGGCGTACTGCTCCATCTTGATCAGCTGGCGCAGCTTGCGCTGGCTGAGCACGGGCGAGTTGAGGATGACGTGGTTCACCGTCTCCGCGCCGGCATGGAAGATGTTGGTCTCCTTGCCGAGCTGGGTGGAGAGCGACATGACGCAGTCTTCGCGCAGCGGATCGATCGGCGGGTTGGTGACCTGCGCGAACGCCTGGCGGAAGTAATCGTAGAGCGGACGGCTGTGCTGGCTCAGCACGGCCATGGGCGTGTCATCGCCCATCGAGCCGGTAGCTTCCTGCTCGGTCTCGGCCAGCGGACGCAGGATCTGCTCCACTTCCTCGGTGCTGAGCTGGAACAGTTTGTGATAACTGCGCAGGGTGCGCTCGTCGAACGGCTCTTCCACCAGCGACGGATCGATCAGCTCGGTCTGCAGGTAGGTCACGCCCTGCTGCAGCCATTGCTTGTACGGCGCGCGGCCACGGTTGATGCGGTCGATGGCGTCCGAGTCGAGCAGGTCGCCGCGCTTGAGGTCGATCGCCATCATCTCGCCCGGGCCGAGCTTGCCCTTGCGCACCACGCGCTCGGCCGGCACTTCCCAGACACCGGCTTCGGAGGCGACCAGGAAGTGGCGGTCGGAGGTCAGCATCCAGCGCGCCGGGCGCAGGCCGTTGCGGTCCAGCGTGCAGGCGGCATAGCGCCCGTCGCAGGCGACGATGCCGGCCGGGCCGTCCCACGGCTCGCTGTTGAGGCCGTAGAACTCGTAGAACGCGGCCAGGTCCGGATCCTTGAACTCCAGCGACTGGGTCGCCGGCGGCACCAGGATGCGCAGCGCCTGGATCAGCTCCATGCCGGCGCTGACCATCAGCTCGAGCATGTTGTCCAGGCTCTGCGAGTCCGAGCCGTGCATGGAGATGACCGGATTGAATTCGCCGATGTCGAAGCGCGGGGTCTTCCACACCTTGCTGCGCGCCTGCGCCCACCGGCGGTTGCCCTCGATGGTGTTGATCTCGCCGTTGTGCGCCAGCATCCGGAACGGGTGCGCCAGCGGCCAGCGCGGCAGCGTGTTGGTCGAAAAGCGCTGATGGAACACGATCGCGCTGGAGGCCAGGTCGTTGCGCTGCAGGTCCACGTAGAAGCGGCTCAGCTTGTCCGGCAGCACCATGCCCTTGTAGCTGATCGCATTCGGGCTGAGCGTGGTGACGTAGTAATCGGCGTGCTCGCGCAGCTGCTGTTCGCTGCGGCGGCGGGCCAGGAACAGGGCCAGGGTGAAGGCGCCCTCGTCCTGCGCGGCACCGGCATCGACGAACACCTGTTCGATGTGCGGCAGGGTGTCGCGCGCGAGCTGGCCGCAGACGCTGGAATCGGTGGGGACCACGCGCCAGCCGACCGGCTGGCAGCCGGCCTCGCGCAGCTGCTGTTCCAGCGTGTCGCGGCAGGCCTGTGCGGCAGCGGTGTCGTGCGGCAGGAACACCACGCCGGCGGCGAAGCGCGCGCCCAGCGTGAGGCCCGCTTCGGCGGCAAGTGCCTTGAGGAACACGTCGGGGCGGCGCAGCAACAGGCCGCAGCCGTCCCCGGTGACACCGTCGGCAGCGACGCCGCCGCGGTGGGTCATGCGCGAGAGCGCGGCGATAGCGGTGTCGACCAGCAGTCGGGACGGCTGGTCGTCGAGCTGGGCGACCATGCCGAAACCACAGGCATCTCGCTCATCTTGCGGGTCGTAAAGCCCTTGGCGGTTGCGGGGGGCCATCTCTGCCTCAATGTCGGGTGAGCGGCGACACTCGTCCCCGCTCAATCCGTTGAGCGCATCTGGAGGCACCGGATGACTCGACTAGAGCATAGTTGCTGCAACGCCGCAATACACGGTTGCAGGCGCAACCAAACCCCTGAGTTTCAGGGGTTTTCTCCGTCGCCTGTTCAGCCGCAGCGGACGCCGGCCACCACGTTCTTGGCATCCACTTCGACGTTCAGGCGCTCGCCGATGAACTCCATCGTGGTCATGTCGTTCGGCTTGAGCACGCGCAGGCTGGTCGCCCCGGCATCCTGCTGGGCCTGGCTGCCGAGCTCGGCCGTGTACGGCTGGCCGACCAGGCTCTGCACCTGGGTGGCATCGCAGCTGCCGACCGGCGGCGCTTCGGTCGCCTTGCCGGCTTCGTCGGTCGGCGCGGCGGCGGCCTCGGCGGCCTTCTGCGCATGGGTGGCGACGGCCTCCTGTTCGTCCATCGGCGGGGCGCTGCACGCACCAAGGACCAGCAGGGCGGGGAACAGGGCGATCAGCCCGAAAGAACGCCGCACGCGGCGGAACGACAGAGACGACATCGGTACTCCAGAAAGCGAGCCAGTAAACGGTGGAGGATATCGCCAAGCGCAGCGTGAGGTGTTTGTGTTGCGTTATTGACGCGGCGCCGCACCGGCAGCGGTAACACTGCGTTCCCCTGATCCGCGCCACCGCCATGAGCCCGAGCCGCACCACGACCCCCGAAGCCGCCGCCGCCCGCCAGGCCGGCCTGCGGTATGTCAGCGATGAGCTGCCCGGCATCGCCCGCCGCAAGGCCGGCAAGGGCTTCGCCTACCGCGATGCCGATGGTGCGGCGGTGCGCGATGCCGCCACCCTGGCCCGGATCCGCGCGCTGGCGATCCCGCCGGCGTACACCGATGTGTGGATCTGCGCGCTGCCCAACGGCCACCTGCAGGCGACCAGCCGCGACGCGCGCGGGCGCAAGCAGTACCGCTACCACGCCGACTGGGCGCGGGTGAGGGGCGATGGCAAATTCGATCGCATCATTGCGTTTGGTACCGCGCTGCCCACGCTGCGTCGTCGCCTGCGCCGCGATCTGAAGCTGCCCGGCTTCCCGCGCGACAAAGTGCTGGCGATCGTGGTGGCGTTGCTGGCACAGACGCTGGTGCGCGTTGGCAATGAAGTCTATGCACGTGACAACCGCTCCTACGGGCTGACCACGCTACGTAACCGCCACCTCGCGCTGGTCAAGGGCGGCCGGGCGCAGATGCGCTTCCGGGGCAAGTCCGGGCAGGCGCATGAGGTGGACGTGGATGACCGCGAACTGGTCAAGCTCATCCGCAGCTGCCAGCAGCTGCCCGGGCAGGCGCTGTTCCAGTACCGCGATGACGCGGGCGCGGTACAACCGGTGGACTCGGGCATGGTCAATGACTATCTGCACGATGCGATGGGCGAGGATTTCAGCGCCAAGGACTTCCGCACCTGGGGCGGCACGCTGGAGGCGATCCGTCAGCTTGCCGCGACCGAGCTGCCCGAACCCTCCAGTGAGCGCGCGCTGGCGGCATTGCAGAAGCAGGTGGTATGCGAGGTGGCCAACCTGCTGGGCAACACACCGTCGGTGTGCCGCAAGGCCTACATCGATCCTTGCGTATTCGATGGCTGGCGGGCCGGCTCATTGAAGGTGCTTGCCGGGCTGCGCGGCGAGCGCCAGTGGGAACTGGCCACGCTGAAAGTACTCAAAGCCGCGCGGCGCACCGTCCGGCGCGCCCGCGCGGGATGAACGCCGGTCAGCCGCAGTAGAGTGCGGTGATGTTGTTGGTACGACCGGTTTCGATGGTCAGCCGTTCGCCGCCCTGCTCCGCACCCGGGGTGGGATTGGCCGCGCCACTGGCAGTTGCGCCACTTGCGGCACGCTCGCTGCGCACGACGATGACCTGCAAGCTGTCGCTGTCCACGCGGGCACGCTCGACCGTGGCCTGCGATGCCGCCAGGCCCACGGCGCCGCGGACCTTGTCCACGTGGCACTGGCCGGAAATCACGCCGTCGATCGGCTGGACCTGCGCGACAGGGGTGCTGCTGCAGGCGGACAAAGCAAGGACGGCCACAGCCGAAGACAGGTAACGAAGCATGCGACGCACTCCATGGGAATTGCGCTCAGGGTGCATCGGCGCCCGTATGCGGCGCATGAATCCTCTACACGGTGTGGGCACGCTCCATTCACCATCCCTGGCCGTCGGGTTGACCATAGTGGGGCTGCGTATTTCCGGCAACAGGAGTCGAACATGGCCACGGCCAAACCCCGTAAGACCACCAAGACCCCCACGTCCCGCAAGGCGGCCCCCGCGGCCGACACAAACGAACCGCGTACCCGTGCGCCGGTCGTGAAAACCGCGACCCGCAAGGCTGCCGCCACCGATCCGCGCGCTGCGCGCGTGGCGGCGCGCCAGCGCCGTCTGCAGGACCAGGAGAAGGCCAAGGACGCGCGTGCGGCGAAGAAGGCCGCCGCGACCAAGACCAAGAAGGCGACCCAGGCCGGCACACGCCGCCAGCCGGAAAAAATGCCCGCCCAGCAGCTGGCCAAACCGGGCAACGAACACGAGATGCAGCTGGCCCCGCGTTTCCTTGCGCCGGACTACCAGGGCAGCGGCAAGCTCAAGGGCAAGCGCGCGATCATCACCGGCGCCGACTCCGGCATCGGCCGCGCGGTGGCCGTGCTGTTCGCGCGAGAAGGGGCGGATGTGGCGGTGCTGCACCTGGATGAGAAGAAGGACGCGAAGATCACCCGCGAGCACGTCGAGAAGGAAGGCGGCCGCTGCGTGGTGATCGCCGGCGACGTACGCGACCCGGCCTTCTGCAACAAGGCGGTGAAGCAGGTGGTCAAGGCCTTCGGCGGGGTCGACATCCTGGTCAACAACGCCGCCTTCCAGCTGCATTGCGACCGCCTGGAAGATCTCGAGGACGACCACCTGCAGGAAACCCTGCAGACCAACATCGGCGGTTACATCCAGATGGCGCGCGCGGTGCTGCCGCATCTGGGCGAAGGCGCCAGCATCATCAATACCGGCTCGGAAACCGGCCTGTTCGGCAGCAAGTCGCTGGTGGACTACTCGGCCACCAAGGGCGCGATCCATGCCTTCACCAAGGCGCTGGCCAGCCAGCTGCTGCCGCGCGGCATCCGGGTCAATGCAGTCGCCCCGGGACCGGTCTGGACGCCGCTCAATCCGGCCGACAAGAAAGCCCGCGATGTGGCCGAGTTCGGCCAGGACAGCGACATGGGCCGACCGGCGCAGCCGGAAGAACTGTCGCCGGCCTATGTATTCCTCGCCTCGCCGATCACCGCGAGTTACATCAGCGGCGTGATCCTGCCGGTGATGGGCGGGCCGCGCGGCTGACCGTCGGTACCGGCGCGTCCACGCCGTAGAACGCGGCGATCTGCGGAATGAAGTTCTGCGGGTTGGCCCCGACCAGGTTGGTCAGCACCACAATGGCCAGCCCCTGGTCGGGGTAGACGATGAAGGCCGAACGCGCGCCACCCATGCCGGCCACCTGGCGTTGCGGGGCGCCCTGCAACACCGCCCAGCCGTCTCCCCAAGGGCCCTCGCTGCCATCGATGAGCCGTTCCGGCGTCCACATCCTGCGTGTACTGGCCGCGTTGATCAGGCGGTTGCCGGACACCGCGACCAGCCACTGCGCGACGTCATCGGCGGTGGTCAGCATGCCGCCGCCGGCCCACAGCCCGGGCGTCATGTCGTAGAACCAGTGCGAGAGACGTGGCGCGGCGTCCGGCGCATCGGTGCGCCGCGGGAACCAGCTGTAGATCGTGGCGCTGTTGGCGATCAGGTCGTAGCTGTCGCCGAACGTCGTGGACGGCATCCCGACGACATCGAACTGACGCGTGGCCACATAGCGGTCGTACGGCATCGCCGACTGCGCGGCGATGATCCGAGCCAGCAGCACGTAGTTGGTCTGGTTGTAGGTGAAGCGCGCGCCGGGGGCGGCCTCCACCGGCAGCCGGGTCACCGCCGCCCAGGCCGCCTGCTCGCTCCCTCCGCCGAGCAGTCCCTGCGCATCGAGGATGTCCGGCAGCCCGGAGGTGTGCGCCAGCAGCTGGCGTACACGAACGCCGCGCCACGCCTCGGGCAGATCGGCGAGGTAGGTCGAGATCGGCGCATCCAGGTTCACCTTGCCCGCCTCGGCCAGCTGCATCATCGCCACCCCGGTGAACGATTTCGTCGCCGAGTTGAGCGGGAAACGCGTCGTGCGCGTGGCCGGCAGCCCGTTTTCGACGTTGGCCAGCCCGTGGCTCTCCGAGAGCACTACCTTTCCGTCCTGGATCACGGCGATCTGCAGCCCGGGAATGCGCAGGGCGTCCATGGTCCGGCCGATGAACTGCCGGGTCTGCTGGTTGGCGGTGTCCACATTGCCGGCTCGCGCCTGCGCGCAAAGCGGGAACAGCAGGGCGACCATCAAGATCACGCGGTACGTGGAGCGCATGCAGAAGGTCCTTGGCGAAGGTGACGCGGCGCCAGGGCGGGATGCCGCAGCTCGAAGGCTTGGATGCGGGCCGCGGCGGAAAGGTTTAAGGCCACCGGCAGGGCGACCGCGCTCGGCCTACCGTTCGTCGGCACCGACCGTCCGGCACTTGACGACACATGTAGTCACTGGCACGGTAGCGACACGTGTAGTCATAGGGAGTGCGCCATGCGCGGCAAGACCATCGGGGACCAGGAACTGGCCCTGCTGCAGTACATCGCGGAACAGGACCGTCCAAGCGTCGGCGAAGTCGCCGCCGGGTTCGGCGAGCAGCGCGGGCTGGCACGGTCCACCGTGCTGACCATGATGGAGCGCCTGCGCGCCAAGTCGTACCTGAGCCGCAAGCAGGTGGACGGCGTGTACCGCTATGCCACCACCAGCGGCCAGGACAGCGTGGTGCAGGGCGCGGTGGCCAGCTTCGTGGAGAAGACGCTGCAGGGCTCGGTCTCGCCGTTCGTGGCGTTCATGTCGCACAAGGTGGACGTCAGCGATCAGGAGCTGGCCGAGCTGGAAGCGCTGGTCGCACAGTTGCAGTCACGCAAGCGGGAGGGCTGAGCCATGGACATGATGATGAGCGAACTGCTGATGCGGTTGGGCTGGACCAGCGTGCAGAGTGCGGTGCTGGTGGCGCTGGTCTGGGGCGTATGCCGCCTGCTGCCGCAGCTGCCCTCCGCGACCCGCTGCCGGCTGTGGTGGCTGGTGGCCGCGCAGGCGGTGCTGGGCCTGTTCTGGAGCAGCCCGCTGGAACTGGCGGTGCTGCCTGCACCCGTCGCGCTGACTGCGCCGACCGCCCCGGTGACGGCACTGCCTGCGTTCGATGCCGCCGTGCAGGCCGCGCCGGTCATCCATGCAGCAAGCGCGGCCGAGACGGCGACGATGGCGGTGTCCTGGCCGTCGCTGCTGCTGGCCCTGTGGGCCGCCGGCGTGCTCGTGATGCTGGTGCACAGCCTGCGCGGCTACCGCGCGAGCCGCGCGCTGGTGCGCGGTGCCACCGACTGCACCGACGCCGGCCTGCAGCAGGCCCTGCAGCTTGCCGCCGAAGCGCATGGCCTGCGCCGCGCGCCGCGCCTGAAGCTCTCCGCACAGATCCGCTCGCCGCAGTTGATCGGCCCGTGGCGGCCCGTGCTGCTGCTGCCGGCGCGCGAACTGCCGGCGATGTCGGCCGATGACCTGGACATGGCGCTGACCCATGAGCTGATCCATCTGCAGCGCCGCGACCTGTGGTGGGGCCTGCTGCCGGCACTGTCGCAGCATCTGTTCTTTTTCCATCCGCTGGTCCATCTGGCCGCGCGCGAATACGCCCTGGCCCGCGAAGAAGCCTGCGATGGTGCGGTGGTGGCCGGGCATGACCATTGCCGGCACGACTATGGTCGCCTGCTGGTGCAACTGGGTGTCGCACCGCGTCCCGCCGTCGGCGTGGCCAGCGCCTCGCCGAACCTGCGCAGCCTCAAGCGCCGTCTGCTGACCCTGCAGCAGACCCGCAGTTTCCCACGCGTGGCCGCGCTGGCGATCACCGCGCTGTTCGTGGTGGTCGGCGTGGCGCCGCTGCGGCTGGTGGCTGCGCCGCCGCCGCCGGCGCCCCCGGCCCCGACCGCACCGAACGTGCCCACGCCGCCAGCGCCGTTGCCTGCGCGTGCGCCCCGCCCGGCACCCGCCCCGGTCGCCGCGCCGGAGCCGATGCCCGCACCGGAGCCGATGCCCGCCCCGGAACCGCCGGCCGCCCCCGCCGCCCCGCGTGCGCCGGAACCGCCGAAGGATCTGGATGACGGGATGTCCTTCGTCACCCATGGCCAGCTCAACATCCGCCAGCAACCCGCCCAGGCGTTCGTGCTGATGGGGCAGGACGACAATTTCGTCGATGCCTCGGTGGCCGATCTCAAGCAGGCGCGGCGCGATGCGGGCGGCGACGAACCGGCGCTGTGGGTACGTCGGGGCCAGGCGCGCTATCTCATCCGCGATCCGGCCGTCCTCAGCCAGCTCAGCCGCAGTCAGTCCGACGTGGCGGCCCTGGGCAACGCGCAGGCCGAGCTGGGCAACCGCCAGGCGGCGATCGGCCAGCAGCTGGCCCAGGTCTCGATGCAGGTCACCGCCGACGCGTTGGCCGCGGTGGATGTCGCGGCAGTGGTCAACCACGCCACGCGCCAAGCGGGACTGGATGCCGCCGCGGAGGCCAACCAGGCCGCGCGGCAGTCACGTGCGGCGGCCGCCGGTGCCAGCCAGGCAGCGCGCGAAGCGCGTGTCGCCGCCGCGAAAGCGGTGGACGCCCGTCAGATCACCCTGGTCGCGCGCGAGCAGGCCGAGCTGGGCCGGGAGCAGGCGCGCCTGGCGCAACAGCAGAGCCTGGCCTCGGCCCGCGCCGTGCGGGAAGTGCGCACCGCCATCGATCAGGCGCTGGCCAGCGGCAAGGCCCAGCGCCTGATCGACTGATCCGCAGGCAGCGTTCTCAACCGCAGTTGGCGCGCACGATCCTGTTCTGCGCGTCGACTTCGATACTGAGCCGGTCTTCGCGGAAATCCATGGTCATCGCCATGCCCGGCTTGAGCACGCGGGCATTGCGGGCACCGCTGTCCTTCACTGCTTTCTGGATCACCGCTTCGGTGGCGGTCTGGCCGGTCAGGCCGGTGAGCTTTTCCGGATCGCACTGGCCGCCACCACCGGCCACCGCGGGGGGCGCGGTCGAGGTCGGGCTGTCAGCGGGTGTTCCCGCCGTCTTGCCCGGATGACTGCAGGCGGCCAGCGGCAGGGCACAGCCCAGGGCGAACAGAAGGTTCAGACGCATGTGGTGGTCCTCCCACGGTAGGTACCCGCAGTGTCCGTGGACCCGCCTTTACACCGCGTCAATGGCCTGCAGCGCCAACGTCTCCCGATCGCGCTGTTCCTCGGCCACCAGCCGCCGCATCAGCAGCGCCAGGGTCACCACGTCCTGGTGGTTGTGCTCGGCCACCCGGCGCAGGTTCACTGCGCTGCCGCCGCGCAGATAGTTCAGCCAGGCAGCGGGGGCTTCCGAGCCGGGCAGATCGTCTTCGCGCACGATCTGCAGCAGCTGGCGTTCGATCGTGGCCAGCCGGCAGTTTTCCCAGGTGCCGCGATAGCGGCGGCGGGTCGGGAACAGCAGGTCGACGTGGTCCAGCGGCGTGATCGGGCAGCGCTGCCGCGCCAGCCGATAGCGCGTCTTGAGCAGCGGGGCGTCGTAGCAGCGCCCGTTGTAGCTGGAGAACACCGTGCCCGGCTGCAGCCAGCCGGCGAACTCGCGCAGCATCGCGGCCTCGGCCGCCATCGTGGTCATCAGCAACTGGCGGATGCGCAGGCCGTCGCCACGTTCGGGATGGGTGTGCCAGTCCGCCGCGCCGATCATGAAGGCACGGGTACCGGTGCCGCCGGCCAGGCCGGTGGTCTCGGTGTCGAAGAACAACAGATCCCGCGGCTGCACCTGCTCGCCCTCGCGCCTGGCGAAGGCCAGCGACAGCGGTTCGGTGGGGATCGCCTGCGCGACGAACGATTCGATCAGGAACAGCCCCGGCGCGATTTCCTCGCCCGGCACGTGGCGATCCGCGGCGTTCCCGCGCGGGGTGGCGGTGCTGATGCCCCGATCGCGCAGGCCAAGCAGACGGCGCAGGCCACCGATCTCGGGTCTGCGCAGCGCGGGCGCGGGGACAGAAACAGGAACAGCGGGTACCGCCGGTGCGTTCTCGCGTGCGGCGGCGCCGGTCGGTTTGTGGCGGATCTCCTGCTCGACCCAGCCGAAAACGGAGGCGGGTGCAGGCGTGCGCGCACGCGCGTCGTTGGCGGCGGCCGGAAGAGGGGCGCCGCCCATGTCGCCGGGCGCGCCAGTGTCAGTAGCAGCGGATCCGCGCGCAGGGGCGATGGCCGGATCAGAGGCCGCCGCCGTCGCATCGCCGGCCTGCCGGCGCAGCAGGCGCAGCTTGTCCAGGCTCAGGCTCACGGGGCGACCACCTCGGCATGCTGGCGCTCACGTTCCGCTGTGGACGGCAGCGCGGCACTGTCGAACAGGTCCAGCACCTTCAACGCCAGCGCCTTCGGCGTGGTGGCATCGTCCTCCTGGCCGGCCAGCACCGGGCCGACGCAGGCCGGGCAGCCGGCCTTGCAGTCGCAGCCCTGCACCAGTTCGCGCGCGCGTAGCAGCAGCTCGGCCTGGCGCACCCACAGTGGCTCGCTCAGGCCCACGCCGCCGGGGAAGTTGTCGTACAGATAGACCGTGGGCACGAACTGCTGCTGCAGTTCGATCGCGCTGGCATCGAACTCGGCGCCGCGCAGCTGTCCGCGCCCGCTCTGGTCGGCCACCGCGAACCACGCACCATCCCCATTGCCGACCGCCTTCTGCAGATCGCGCGCATCGGCCATCACCGCAACGGTGGCCACGATGTGCAGCGCGTAGGCGGCGCCGAGGAAACCGTCCAGCGCTTCCTGCTTGCTGTCGAACGCGGTCAGCAGCAGCGCCTGCGGCAACTGCCACCACACCGCCGTGGTGTGCAGCTCCTGGTCGGGCAGGTTGACCGGGCCGTAGCCTATGTTCTCATGGGTGTAGTAGCGGATCTTCTTGTAGCCGGCCACGCGGCGCACCACGTGCACCTCGCCATGGTGGGAATCGCCGCGCCCGGCGATGCAGCCATCGAAGCGGTCCAGCACCTTGAGCTTGGTGAAGTCGATGCTGTCGGTGTAGTAGTCCACGTGGGTGCGGGTGACGTAGGCCTTGCGGCCTTCCCAGTCCAGCCGCTCCACCTGGTAGGGCGTGGACTGCACCATGTGGATGGCGCCTTCGTACAGCGTCAGCGCGGCGGCGGAATAATCCACTTCGGCGATGATCTGCTGCTTGCCGTCGCTGCGGTCCACCACCACGAAGTTGCCATCGGCGACCGAGCGCAGGCTGACCGCGTTGGCCGGATAGCTGTCGGCGATCCACTCCCAGCGGTCGCCTTCGCGATGCACGACCTCGGTTTCGGCCAGGGCTTCCAGGAACACCAGCGGGTCGATCGGGCCGAACGGATCGCCGGCCAGGAACGGCAGCTCGAAGGCGGCGCAGCGGATGTGGTCGAACAGGATCAGCGGCTGGTCCGGCGCGATGCGCGCGTGCTCGGGCGAGGCCTCGGCGAAGAAGTCCGGGTGCCGCACCACGTACTGGTCCAGCGGCTGCGAGCTGGCCACCATCACGCCCAGCGCGGGCTGCTGGCGGCGGCCCGCGCGGCCGAAGCGCTGCCAGGTCGCGGCGACGCTGCCCGGATAGCCGTTGAGGATGACCACGTCGAGGCTGCCGATATCCACGCCCAGCTCCAGCGCCGAGGTGCTGACGATGCCGTCGATCTGCCCGGCGCGCATGGCGCGTTCGGTCTCGCGGCGCTCGGTGGGCAGGTAACCGCCCCGGTAGGCACGGATGCGCGCCGGCTTGCGCGGGTCGTGGTCGAAGATGTCCTTGAGGTACTTGGTCAGCACTTCGACCATCAGCCGGCTCTGCGCGAAGATCAGGGTCTTCAGCCCGGATTTGATCGCGATGCGGGCGATGCGGTTGCTCTGCGAGCGCGCCGAAGCGCGCAGGCCGAGATCGGCGTTGACCACCGGCGGGTTCCACAGCAATACATGCTTCGGCCCGCTGGGCGCGCCGGACTCGGTGATCGCCGTCACCGGCGCTTCGATCAGCGCCTCGGCATGCGCCTGCGGGTTGCCGATGGTCGCCGAGCACAGGATGAACTGCGGCTCCACGCCATAGAACGCGCAGATCCGCTTGAGCCGGCGCAGCACGTTGGTGACGTGGCTGCCGAACACGCCGCGGTAGGTGTGCACTTCATCGATGACCACGTAGCGCAGGTTCTCGAAGAACTGCGCCCACTTGGTGTGATGCGGCAGGATCGCCTGGTGCAGCATGTCCGGGTTGGAGACCACGATGTCGCCGTGCAGGCGGATCGCCTGGCGCGCATCGCCCGGCGTATCCCCATCGAAGGTGAAGGCTTTGACGCCCAGATCGCCGGCGCGGTTGAGTTCCAGCAGCTCGGCCACCTGGTCCTGGGCCAGCGCCTTGGTCGGGAACAGGTACAGCGCCTTGGCCTTGCCCTGCATCGCCGCGCTGACCACCGGCAGGGTGTAGCACAGCGACTTGCCGCTGGCGGTCGGGGTCACGATGGCCACGTGCTCACCGCGCTGGCTGGCCTCCCACGCCTGCGCCTGGTGGCTGTAGAGCTGCTCGATGCCACGCGCCTTCAGCGCATGGACCAGGGCGTCGGGCACATCGGCCGGGATCGGCGCGTACTGGCCCTCGCGGGCCGGAATCGTGAAGCTGCCGGTGATGCGGTCGTTGTAGCGGCGCTGCAGGCGCGCGGTCAGCAGCGCGCCATCGCGCGAGGGCAGCCCATCGGTGGTGGCGAGGCGGCGCTCGGCGTCTTCAGTGCGCTTGGCGAGTTCGTAAGCCATGGTCACAACGGTCTGCAAAGGACGCTATGGAAACATGACCGCGTCTCAATGTCTGAGACATCGGGATGCGCGCGGGTGAATGGTTCAGT
The DNA here is from genome assembly GCF_013409105.1 of Stenotrophomonas sp. JAI102. Classification (NCBI taxonomy): domain Bacteria; kingdom Pseudomonadati; phylum Pseudomonadota; class Gammaproteobacteria; order Lysobacterales; family Lysobacteraceae; genus Stenotrophomonas; species Stenotrophomonas sp. JAI102. Next base: position 253,278 of record NZ_JACCCI010000003.1, on the reverse strand, counting down.
GCGTGGCGGCGTCGCCTGGACAGCTGCCATCAACGAAATCTGACACCGGCCTCCGTATCCTTGAGATCAGCCCGCAACCAAACACGGATGGAGTCGCTGTGGCATTACGTGGACATCAAGGCGCCGCGCTGCTGGCCGGCCTGCTGCTGGGTGCCGCCGCACAGGCCCAGCAGGCCGCTGCGTCCGAGCCGGTGGAGCCACCGCCCACGACAGCGCAGGGGGAGGTCACCACGCTGGGCGAGGTGCGGGCGCTCAAGCCCGACGACGAACCGCTGGATCTGTACCGCTTCAAGAATCCGGTACAGGTGCAGCCCAATCGCTTTAGCCGCACCTGGAGCGAGCCGCCGTCGCCCGAGCAGGTCAGCATGAGCGGTGGCTATCTGATGATGGGCATCAACAAGGGACTGGCCAAGGCCGCGCAGGGCGTGAACAAGCTCACGGGCGGGCCCGCGCAGATCCAGTCCGCGACCGCCCGCCCTCCGCCGGAACTCACCGAGGAAGAACAGCGTCGGGCGATGGAGGTGTGTGCGCAGCAGGGCGGGTGCCTGACGCCGCTGCCGCCGTTGCCGGAGTAGCGGCCAGGCAGACCTGCCGTCATCGCGTTGCCGCCACCCGCCGCCGCTCCAGCCACCACAGCAACCCTGCCGCCAGCACGAAGGCCAACAGCCACGGCCAGCGTGCGCCCGGCGTTTCGATCACGCCCATCGATGCGGCGGCGGTGCCGCCAGCCAGACGCTGTGCGGTGGCCTCCCGCAGCTGCTGCCGATGCAGCGGTCGCGCAGTGGCCGGGTCGAACACGTAGAACGTGTGGCGGTTCTCGCCCTGCTGCAGCTGATGCCAGCCGGCCTGCGCTGGCCAGTAGCCTGCGCAGTGCTCCGCACCGCTGGCTGGATCGATCCGCAATGGAATGAACGCGCCGTCCGGTGCACGCACCTGCGTGGTCGCCTGCAGGTGGCACAGGGCCATGCGCTCGCCGGCCCAAGGCGTGATGGCGTCGATGCGTGGGACCTCCGCGGCGGGAAGCGCGCGCGCGATGCTGGCCAGCACGCTGCTCCACAGCTCGGCATGGCGATCGTCGCGGCCGGCCAGCACCAGCCGGTAACTGTCGGTCACCGGCAGCAGCGCGACGCGTCCGCGCCCGAGGGCGCGATAGCCGCCGACCGAGGCGCCCTTGGCATCGTGCAGCAGCGGCGTCGCGTCGGCGCTCTGCACCGCCAACCGCTCCAACACCGGCAGCGCGGCCTGGTGCGAGGCCGCGTCGGCTTCCTCGATGTAGGCGGTGGCATCCGATGCGGGTCGCTGTGGGCCACGGCGTGCCTGCAGCAACGCGGCGTCGGCATCCGCCGGCAGTGACAGGGGCGCGGCCTGGTTGCCGCCGGTGACGGACAGTCCCCAGCTGCGCAGCACCTGGCGGGCGCCATCGCCAAGCGGGCCGGTGGTACGGACCAGGACGCCGAGCCCATTGCGGATCGCCTGCTGCAGCGTGCTGCGCTGCGTGGACGACAGTGCGACCAGGCTGCGCTCATCCAGCACCACGACATCGGTGTCGGCCAACCTGGCCGCGGTGAGCGTGATCGGCGCATCGCCAAGCGATACCCCACCGCCCGCGTTGGCCTGCGCCTGCACGCGCAGCCCGGCATCGGTGGCCCAGCGGCGCAGGTATTTGAGTTCCGGGCCCGGCGCACCGGCCAGGATCAGCAGGCGCGGCGTGGCCGTGGCGGCGGTATCCACGGGCACGGCCAGGGTGTCGACCACATGCTGGCCGGCATCCAGCAGGCGCAGGCGGAACACACTCTGCCCGGGGACGCGTGCCACACCGTCCAGGTGCACGCTGCCATCCGCGCCGGGCGTGGCACGGTCGACGACCAGGCCGGCCGGATCCACCAGCTCGGCGCGCGCGTGCGGCACGCCCTGCGCACGCGCGCTGACGGTGAACACCGCACCGGGCGCGGTGAGCGGCGGCGGCTGCAGTGACATCCAGCCCTGCGGTGCGCCGGGCGATACGAGATGCACGCTGCGCGGCAGCGCTACATCGCGATCGCGGGCCGTCAGGCCATCGCCGATCAGCCGAAGGGAGGTGGTACCCGGATGCTGGCGCAGCGCGGTCGCCAGGTCGGGTGCACGGAGGGCATCGGCCGCCGCTGGCGCTTCCGGCAGCGCGACCACGGTCTCGCCGGGCGCGGCCGACCAGCGCACCTGATCGGCCGCCGCGGTCAGCACGGTGAGCTGACCGCCGGCCGCGCGCTGCATCGGCGGCACCAGGGTCAGGTAGAGCAGTGCGATGACGGCGATCTGCAACAGCAGCAGGCCGGCGAACACCCCGCGCGCCCGCACCGGCCCACGCCACTGCTGCCAGCACAGGCGTGCGCTGGCCAGCAGCAGCACGGCCACCAGCGCGATCAGGATCCAGCGCGGTTCGCTCATGGGGTGGCCTCCAGTGCATCCAGGTAGCGCTGGCCCATGGCATCGGGTGCGTTGCGGCGAGGCACCTGCGGCAGCGGCCGCAGCAGGGCACGCCACAGCTGCGCGCGCAGGGCCTGGTGGCAGTCGGCGCAGTCCGGGGTGATGCGCAGTGTTTCGATGGCGGCGGCCAGGCTCAATGGATCCGGCAGCCGCGCTTCATTGCGCCGCAGCCACTCGGTCAGCGCGTCCAGATCGGGCGCGCTGCCGGGATCGGCCAGCTGCTGCCAGACCTGCACGATGGCCTGGTCGGGGGCCTCCAGCGCACGCAGCGGCAATGCCCTGCTGGCCAGCTCGGCGCGATTGCCGGTCATGCGCCGGCCTTCATCGATCGGGGGCAGCTCCGGACCGACCCGCGCGAGATAGATGCGCTCGGCCTGCTGCACTTCCTTGATGAAACCCAGCGCCTTGTAGGCATAGGGCAGGGCGCGTTCGGGCTGGCCCTGGCGCAGTTCGCCTTCCGACGACCACATCTGGTCGAGCGCCGCCTTCAGCGTGGCGCGCGTCTTGGGATCGAGCAGGGTGGCGGCCTCGGCATGGTCGTGGGTATGGCCATACTCGGAGAGCACATCGGTGGCGCTGCCAAACACGGGTGCGGTGCCGTCGGTTGGTGCGCCATGGTCGTGATCATCATGACCGGCCTGTGCCTGGGCCTGCGCAGGATCCCCATGGTGATCATGATCCTCGTCATGCGGGGTCGCCGGCGTGTCGCTGGTGGGCAGGGTGTCGCTGGTCGGTGGCGGCTTGGCCCCGCCCTCGCTTTCCTCGCCCAGGAACTGGCCATAGCGCAGGCGCAGGATGCGCTGGTCCACGCCGATCGCATCGGCGCGTTTGACGAACGCCTCGGCCGGCAGCTGGCGGCGCAGTTTGATCAGCGCCTCGGCGTCGATGATGATCTGGCGCTGGCTGCGGAAGTACGCCGGCAGGGTCTTCTTGACCATGCCCTCCATGTCGGTGCCCTGGATCTCGGCGGCGCTGGGCAGGCGCAGGATGACGCTGCTGCTCTGTGCGCTCTGCGCGGTGGGCGCGTGGGTGTCGCGCACGGTCAGCTGCGCGATCACATCGTTGCCTTCGGTGGCGCCCAGCGCGCCGAGATCGAGCGTGCGCGCGAAGCGCCGCTGCGTCGCCGGCCCGGTGCCGGACAGGGTGAAGGTCTGCTCGCGGAAGGTGATGTTCTCACCGCTGCCCTGGGCCAACGTGACCTTCAACTGCGCGGTGGCGACCACGCCATGGTCGTCGGTGGCCTCGAACTGCAGCGGCCACTGGCGCTGGCCGGGCGTGCCCAGCACGAGGCTGCGGTCCGGGGCGATCACGCGCACCACCGGGGGGCGATCCGGCACCACATCGAGCCGGTACAGACGGGTGTCGCGCAGGGCGGGCTCGGTCACCACGCGGTACAGCGCCGGGCGGGTCGCGGTCCACCGTGCAGTCCAGAGGTCGCCGTCGCGCTGCAGCGCGATGCGCTGGCCATCGTGGAACTGCAGGGCGGCGGTGTGCGGCTGCGCGGAGAAGCGCAGCGACCACTGCAGGCGGCTGTCCTGCGCGACCTTGCCATCCAGCGCGTTCTGCACGCGCACCGCCTGCCCGGTGTAGGCCGGGGCGGTGATCTCCAGCCGCGTCGAACGCAGCTGCGGCGGTTGCGCCGGTGTGGCCGGCGGTGCGCTCGCGCCGGGGAACAGCGGCGCTGCGCTCTGGCCGCGCGGCCAGCCGAAGGCCAGCGCCATGGCCAGCACTGACATCACCGCCGAGGCCAGTACCCAGCGCCACGGCCAGCGGGGCCGCAGCTCGGGCAGGCGCGACTGCAGTGCCGCCTCGACATGCGCGCGCTGGCGCCGCTGCAACGGGTTCAATGCCTCCGGTGCGGCGAACAGCAGGTCGGCACTGTCCTGCGCCACCGGGTGTTCATCCAGGCGGCGAACCAGCCACTGGCGATCAAGACGACGTGCGCGCCAGGTGGCCAGCCCGACGCCGACCAGCAACGTCAGCAGCAGGATCACGGTGAACGCATTGAAACCCGCGACCCGCCATGCAACCGCACTGAGTGCCAGCGCGATCGGCACCGCGAGTACGGCGGTGATCCACCACTGCCGCCGCCGCGCGCGCTGCCAACCACGCTGGATGATGGCGTTCATGCCCTTGCTCCACGGCGCGGCGAGGTGGCCATCACCCGTTCGAGCGCGAACAGCAGCACGATCAGCGCCAGCAGCCACGGCGTCAGCTCACGCGGTGCGGGGAGCGGTGCGGCAGCGCCACGCAACGGTGCCTGTGTGGCCGCAGGGGCGAGGGTGGGTGCGGCCGGTGCCGCGATGACGGCCAGCAATTGGCGGGGGAAGCCGGGATCACGCAATGCCGGCAGTTCTGTCGGCGACAGCGCTGCGCTGAAGCGCAGCAGACGACCGCTGCCTTCCTGCCGTTGTTCCAGCACCACCGCGCCCTGTGCATCGCGCAGCGCCGGCGTCCAGCTGGACCCCGCAGCACCGGGCGCGACCAGCACACTGCCGCCCCGCTGCACCCACGCCTGCCAGGCGGTGGGCAACGGCCCAGCGGCAAGCCACACGCCGAGCTGGCCATCGTCCGGGGCGGTGCCCGCGGCGCGTGCAGGCGACAGCGGTTGGTTCGACCAGGCGCGCTGGATCGCTGCCAGCACCCGCTGCCCGGCGTCGGCGATGCCGGCACCGACCTGCACCTCCGGCAGCGTCGCCGCGCGCGTGATGGCGGGCGCCAGCGGCACCGGCCGCCAGGTCACGGCGCGCGACAGGCGCGGACGCGCGCCATCCAGCCCGGGCATCGGGTCGGGAATGTAGACGGTCAGCGGTGCACCGGCGGGCAGGGTCTGGTCCAGTTCGCGCAGCAGGCTGGCCAGCGGTGAGGGGGATGCGGGGACAGCATCGGCCAGGGCCGGGAAACCCGGGGCCAGCCAGCGCCAGTCGCCCTTCGCGTCCTGCCCGCGCAGGGCAGTGCCGTCCAGCCCCGGGGCGACCACTGTCACCGGGTGGGTGTCGGCCGCACCGCCATGCAACAGCGGGCGTGCCAGCAGCAGGGCCAGTGCGGCGAGCAGCAGCAGTCGCACCAGCAGCAGCGGCCACTCATCGAAACGGATCTTCTGGCGCGGCCGGATCCGGGCCCGCAGCCAGCGCAGGGCGGCGAAGTCGAGCGGCGCGTACTGATGCCGGCGTGCAAGGTGGATCAGCAGCGGCACCAGCCACGCAGCCAGTGCCAGCAAGCCAAGCGGATACAGCAGGCTCATGCGGCGCCCCCGGCACCGAGCAGCACACGCAGCGGTTGATCCAGCGGCTGGTCGAGATAACCGGTGGCATGCCCGATGCCACTGCTGTGCAGGCGTGCCTGCAATGCGCGCTGCGCCGTCTCGAAGCGGGCCAGGTAATCCGCGCGGATGGCGCGGCCGTCGCCCAGCAGTTCTTCGCCGGTCTCCGGATCGCGGAAGCGGTGGCCGTCGGTGAACGGGAAATCGCGCTCTTCGGCGGTCAGCAGCTGCAGGTGCAGCACCTCGCGGCGTGCGGCAGCGAGCCGCTCCAGCAGCACGATGCCGGCCTCGTCGAAACCATCGCCCAGCGCAACGAGCAGGTCGCCGGCCTGTACGCGCTCCCAGATCGGCGCCAGCGCCGTGACCGGCGGCCACCTGCCGCTGGCCTGCACCTGGCGCAGCAGCAGGTGCACGCGGTCGCGCTGGCGCGGGCCATGGCCGGCCGGCACCAGTTGCACGCCCTCGCCGGTCAGGACGATCACGCCGAACCGGTCGCTCTGCTGCAGGGCCAGTTCAACCAGGCAGGCGGCGGTGGCGCAGGCGTGGTCCAGCCGCGACCAGTCCGGTCGCGCGCGATCGCTCTGGCCCGCCGAGGCGGTGGCATCGAGCAGTACCCAGAGCGTGATCGGGCTTTCGCGCTCGGATTCGCGCACGAAGAAGCGGTCCGAGCGCGCGTAGAGCTTCCAGTCGATCTGCCGCAGCTCATCGCCGGGCTCATAGGCGCGGTACTGTGCGAACTCCAACCCGGCGCCACGACTGCGGCTGGCGTGCTGGCCGATCCCGTGTGCACCGCGCGCACGGCGCGGCAGCAGCCGCAGTGCCTTCAGGCGGTTGCGGACATCGGCGGGGATCGCGATCGGTGCGTTGCGGCTCACGGCGTGTGGATCAACCCGGGAACGGCACGGCCTGCAGCAGCGCGGCGACCACGTCGTCGGCGCTCTTCTGCTCGGCCTCGGCGGCGAAGGACAACAGCAGGCGATGGCGCATCACCGGGGCCGCCAGCGCCTGCACATCCTCGCGGGTTGCGGCGAAACGGCCCTGCAGCAGTGCACGTGCCTTGGCGGCCAGTACCAGCGACTGTCCGGCACGCGGGCCAGCACCCCACTTGATCCATTGGTTCACCGCCGCCGGCGCATCGCTGCCAGGTCGGCTGGCACGCACCAGGCGGGTGATCCAGGTCAGCACGTCCTCGCTGATGTGCACCTGGCGCACGGCCGCCTGCAGGGCCAGCACGTCTTCGGCGTGCATCACCTTGGGCACGCTGCCCGTGGCACTGCCGGTGGTCTGCAGCAGGATGTCGCGCTCTTCCTGCTCGGTGGGGTAGTCCACCCGCACGTGCAGCAGGAAACGGTCCAGCTGCGCTTCGGGCAGCGGGTAGGTGCCGGCCTGTTCGATCGGGTTCTGCGTGGCCAGCACGAAGAACGGCGCCGGCAGCGCATAGGTGGTGCCGGCGTAGCTGACGGTACGCTCCTGCATCGCTTCCAGCAGCGCGGCCTGGGTCTTGGGCGGGGTACGGTTGAGCTCGTCGGCCAGCAGCAGGTGGGTGAAGATCGGGCCCTTCTGGAAGCGGAAGTGACGGTGGCCGGTGCCGTGGTCTTCCTCCAGCAGCTCGGTGCCAAGGATGTCGCTGGGCATCAGGTCCGGGGTGAACTGCACCCGCCGGAACTGCAGTTCCAGCGCCTGGCCGAGCGAGCGCACCAGCAGGGTCTTGCCCAGGCCCGGTGCGCCTTCCAGCAGGCAGTGGCCGCCAGCCAGCAGGCCGATCAGCAGCTGCTCGACCACGGCGTGCTGGCCGACCACGGCCTGGCCCAGCGCGCTGCGCAGGTGATCCAGTCGGGGCAGGAGGACATCAAGGCTGTCGGTCGTCATAAGGCACTCGCAGAAGATCGGTGTAGAGCCACGCCACGCGTGGCTGAAAAAGCATGAAGAAACCTAATTGTTCAACGCATACATGATGATGTTGACCGCGAAGCGGGTGTTGTCTTCGGCCAGGAAACGCTTGTTGCGCCAGTCGTAGTCCCACTCGCAGCCGTAGTCCTTGTTGCTGTAGAGCACGCCGAGCCGGCCATCGATCTCGATGCCCTTGAGGTAATCGTGGACCAGGTCGTCGCCCCAGCCATTGAGCTCGAATCCCGTGGCGGGCGGGCCCTCGGGAAAGCGGAAGAAGCTGCGGTACAGCGCGTGGTTGTTCGGCAGCTTGTTCAGCGCCTTCGGCCCGAACAGCTTGGCCATCTGTGCTTCGAAGGACTTCGCGAACAGACCGTCGATGTCGTGGTTGCAGTCATCGACGAACACGAAGCCGCCGTTGCGCACGTAACGCACGAAGTTCTGCCGCTCGGCGGCATTGAACTCGACCAGCTTGTGCCCGGCCAGATAGCAGAACGGCGCCTCCAGCATGCGCGGATCGGACAGGGCGATCACGTGCTCGGTCGGGTCCACGCGCAGGGAGGTGTAATCGATCAGCGAGGTGATCACGTTGGACGGCATGCGCGCATCCACGTCCCAGTCGCCGGAGTCGTACTTGAGGCGGGTGAACCAGACGTCATAGCGCCCGGCCTGGGCACGCGCCGGCGCGGGCAATGCCGCGAAGGCGGCACTGCCCAGCATCAGGCGCAGGAACTGTGCGCGGTTCATCGCCACGCACGTTCCCGGGGGCAACCGGCCAGACGGAAAGACGGCCAGCGGCCGTCACGGCCGTGCATCAGACCGCGTCGGACAACGAGGTGAAGGTGAAATCGCGCAGTTTCATCGGCGGGATCATCATCACCAGACTGGATTCGTCACCGGCCACACGCACCGGCTTGCCCAGTTCTTCGATGTTGTTGAGCATGATCACCGGCGATTCGTTGAAGCGGAAGTTCTTCACCGGGTGCTTGATCTGGCCGTTCTCGATGTAGAAGGTGCCATCGCGGGTCAGGCCGGTCAGCAGCACGGTCTGCGGATCGACCATGCGGATGTACCAGGTGCGGGTGACCAGGATGCCCTTCTGGGTGCCACGCACCAGCTCGGCGGTGCTCTTGTCGCCACCGGCCATCAGCAGGTTGCCGGGCCGCGCGTTGGCGGTCTTGCCCTGCTTCTGCGCCCAGAAGCGCGAGTAGTTGAGGTTGGCGATCTTGCCGTTCTTGATGATGTCCAGCTTCTCGCGCGGCTGGCCTTCGTTGTCCCACGGCAGCACGGCGGCCTCGGGGTGCCACGGGTCGGCCACCATGTTCACGCGCGGGTCGTAGACCTGTTCGCCGAGCTTGTTGCCGCCGCCCTTCCTGGACAGGAAGCTGCGGCCTTCATCGGCCGAGCGCGCATCGAAGAAGTTCATCATGAAGCTGATCAGGCCCGCCGCGGCGGCCGGCTCCAGGATCACCGTGTACTTGCCCGGCTCCAGCGCCTTGGCTTCGGCCGATTCGGTGGCCTTGCGCATGGCGATGCGGATGTCCTGGTCGGCCTTGAAGTCGGCGGCCTCCTTGAGGTTGCGGCCGACCCAGCCCGAGCCGCGGCCGTCTTCGGTGCGCACCGTGCAGGTGTAATCGAAGTTGGTGCCGCGCTGGTAGCCGAAGTTGCCGTTGCTGTTGGCGGTGGCCTGGAAGCTCTGGCCGTCTTCGAGGAAGCCGGCCGCGATCAGGCCGTTGCCACGGCACGGCGCGATCGAATCGGCGGCGACCTTGGCGCGGAACGCCGGGTCGATCGCCGCGGTGGATGCGCTGAAGGTCGGGCTGGGCCGGTAGGTCTGCTTGCCGATCGCCGGCAGGAATTCCGGGTTTTCCGGGGCCAGGCGGGCCAGATCCTCGGCGCGGCGCACCACGCGTTCCAGCGCGGCGTCGTCGAACTCGTTGATCGAGGCGGTGCCGACCCGCTTGCCGAAGGCGACCGTGACGGCCAGTTCGGTGTTGTCGACGATGCCGCTGGTGGAGACGTTGTTCAGTGCGAAACGGATGTTGCCGTCGATCGAGCCGGCCAGCACGGCGGTGCACTCATCGGCCTTGGAGAGCGCGATGACCTTGTCGAGGATGGCCTTGGCCTGGGCTTCGGTGAAGATACTCATGGATTGGGGCTCCTGACCGGTCAGCCGAGGCTGCGCGCGGTGTTGATGACGTTGATGCCGTTGAAGCGCGCGGTGGACGAACCGTGCGAGACCGCCGAGACCTGGCCCGGCTGGCCCTTGCCGTCGAAGAACGAACCGCCCAGGCGGTAGTCGCTTTCATCGGCCACGGCGGTGCAGGCGTTCCAGAACTCCGGCGTGCGGATCTGGTAGGCCACGTCCTCGAGCATGCGGGTGATCTGGCCGTTCTTGATCTCATAGAACAGCTGGCCACCGAACTGCGCGTTGTAGCGCTGCTGATCGATGGAGAACGAGCCGTCGCCGATGATGTAGATGCCGTTCTCGACGTCCTTGACCATGTCGGCCACGCTCAGCTTGGTCTTGCCCGGCGCCAGGGACACGTTGGCCATGCGCTGGAACTGCACGCTGGACCACGAATCGGCGTAGCAGCAGCCGTCGGACTCGGTCTTGCCCAGGATGTGGGCCTGGTCGCGGATGGTCTGGTAATCGACCAGCTTGCCTTCGCTGATCAGGTCCCAGCGCTTGGTCTTGACGCCTTCATCGTCGTAACCGACCGCGCCGAGGCTGCCCGGCTGGGTCTTGTCGGCGAAGATGTTGACCTTGTCGCTGCCGTACTGGAAATGCTGCTCGCGCTTGTCCAGCGTGGCGAAGCTGGTGCCGGCGTAGTTGGCTTCGTAGCCGAGCACCCGGTCCAGTTCCAGCGGGTGGCCGACCGACTCGTGGATGGTCAGCCAGGTATGCGACGGATCCAGGATCAGGTCGTACTTGCCCGGCTTCACCGACGGTGCCTTGAGCTTCTCCTGCGCCTGCTTGGCCGCCGCGATCGCATCGGCCTTCATGTCGTAGGAGTTGCGGTAGTTGACCACGCCGTTGGGCGAGACCGCCTTGCCGGTGCCGACGCCATCGAGGTACTCGTAGCCCAGGCCCATCGGCGAGGACAGCCCCGAACGGGTGCGGAACTTGCCGGTGCTCTTGTCGATGGCGGTGACCGTCATCGGCGCCCAGATGCGGTGCACGTCCTGGTCGATGTAGGAGCCATCGGTGGAGGCGAAGTACTTCTGCTCGTTGACCAGGAACAGCATCGAGTTGACGAAGCTGGCGCCGGCGCCCATCGCGCCTGCATTGACGTCCAGCAGCAGCTCGACCTTCTCCTTGATCGGCACGTCCATCGCGTTCTTGCGGATCGGCGTGCGCCAGGACACTTCGCCCACGCCGGGCGCGGCCGCCAGCTGCACCGGGGCAGTCTGCACGCCGGCGTTGGCCTTGGCGATCGCGGCGGCCTGCTGCGCGGCACGTGCCACATCGGTGGTGCCGAGCTGGTTGGTGGCGGCAAAGCCCCAGGCGCCGTTGACGATCACGCGGATGCCCACGCCGGTCGATTCGGTGTTCACCACGTTCTGGACCTTGTCCTCGCGGGTGATCACGTACTGGCGCAGGTAACGGCCGATGCGCACGTCGCAGTAGGTTGCGCCGGCCTGGCGGGCGGCGGCCAGCGCGGCATCGGCCAGGCGCTTCTTCAGGGCTGGATCGAGTGCGCTCTGCAGCTGTTCGGCGGCAATGACCTTGCCGAAGAACGACGGCACGATCAGTCCGCCGGCGGTAAGCCCGGTCAGGGCGAGGAAGTCACGTCTTTGCAAGGCAGCTCTCCACGTCGGTGTGGGGGTGGCAGGGAAACAGCGACATCAGGGCGACCGCCGCGGCGGCACAGCCGATTCTTGCGGCCGTACGGGCGCCGCGGTAGTGACATTCGGCACGGAGCGGGGACAGGCTCATCCCAGGCTGCGCGCGGTGTTGATGATGTTGATGCCATCGAAGCGCGTGGTCGACGAGCCATGCGAGACCGCCGAGACCTGGCCCGGCTGGCCCTTGCCATCGAAGAACGAACCGCCGAAGCGGAAATCGCGCTCGTCGCAGATCGCGCTGCAGGCATTCCAGAACTCCGGGGTGCGTATCTGGTAGGCGGCGTCCTCGACCATGCCGGTGATCTCACCGTTCTTGATCTGGTAGTACAGCTGGCCGCCGAACTGCGCGTTGAAGCGCTGCTGGTCGATCGAGTACGAGCCACGGCCGTGGATGTAGATGCCGTTCTCCACGTTCCTGATCATGTCGGCCACGCTGAGCGGGGTCCTGCCCGGCGCCAGCGAGACGTTGGCCATGCGCTGGAACTGCACGCTGGACCACGAATCGGCGTAGCTGCAGCCGTGCGATTCCTTCTCGCCCAGGATGTGCACCTCGTCGCGGGTAGCCTGGTAGTTGACCAGGATGCCGTCCTTGACCAGGTCCCAGCGCTTGGTTTTCACCCCTTCATCGTCGTAGCCCACCGCACCCAGGCTGCCGGGGGCCGTCTTGTCGGCGAAGAAGTTGACGATGTCGCTGCCCCAGCGGAAGCCGGCATCGCGCTTGTCCAGCGTGGCGAAGCTGGTGCCAGCGTAGTTGGCCTCGTAGCCGAGCACGCGGTCCAGCTCCAGCGGATGGCCGACGTTCTCGTGGATGGTCAGGAACAGGTTGGACGGGTCCAGCACCAGGTCGTACTTGCCCGGCTTGACCGACGGCGCCTTGAGTTTTTCGCGGGCCTGGCGGGCCGCGGCGATGGCATCTTCGACCGGGTCGTAGGAATCGCGGTAAGCGACCACGCCGCCCGGCAGCGCGATCTTGCCGCGCGCGTCGCCATCCAGGAACTCGTAGCCCATGCCCATCGGCGAGGACAGCCCGGCGCGGGTGCGGAACTTGCCGCTGGCCTTGTCGATCGCGGTGGCGGTGAACGGCAGCCAGATGCGGTGCACGTCCTGGTCGATGAAAGAACCGTCGCTGGAGGCGAAGAACTTCTGCTCGTTGACCAGGAACAGCGTGGAGTTGATGAAGTCGGCACCGGCATTGAGCGCGGCCGCGTTCAGCGACAACAGCATGTCGACCTTGTCCTTGATCGGCACCGCCATCGCGTTCGTGCGGATCGGCGTCTTCCAGCTCACATCACCGACCCCGGTGACCGGGGCCAGCTGCACCGCGCGGGTCTGGATGCCGGCGTTGGCGCGGGCGATCGCCGCGGCCTGCTCCACCGTGGCCAGCACGGCGGCTGGCGTCTGCTGGTGCGTGGCCGCGAAGCCCCAGGCACCGTTGACGATCACCCGGATGCCGATGCCCGAGGATTCGCTGTTGGTGACGTTCTGGACGTTGCTCTCGCGGGTGATGATCGCCTGGTTGAGGTAACGCCCGATCCGCACGTCGCAGTAGCTGGCGCCCGCCCGCTTGGCGGCGGCGAGCGCGGCCTCGGCCAGGGCCTTGCGCCGGCCGACATCGCCCGGTTCGAGCAGCTGCTCGGCGGCGATCAGCCGGCCGTGCGGCAGTACCAGGCCAGCCAGGCCCATTCCAGACAGCGCTAGGAACTCACGACGTTGCACAGCTCACATCCCCCAAGGACGGCCGACGGCACGGAGGCGGCGGCGTTGGACAAGTCTTCGACTTTCGGTGCCATCGCACAGTGGCACAAGTGACTGCGGTCATGGTTGGATAGGGATCGATTCCCTGCCGGTGTGACATCCCGATGAGCCAGATACGCTGGTCCGAGGCCTGTGAGCGCAACCGCGCGCCGATCCTGGCGGTGCTGCAGCGCCACGTCGCCGACCGCCGCCGGGTGCTGGAGATCGGCAGCGGCACCGGCCAGCATGCCGAGCACTTCGCCAGCGCACTGCCGCACCTGCAGTGGCAGGCCAGCGACCATCCGGATCATCTGCCCGGCATCGCCGCGCGGCTGCAGGCCGCCGGCCTGCCCAACACGCCGGCCCCGTGGCCCCTGCAGGCGGTGCTGTCGCCCACGCCCGGGCTCGGCCCGCTGCCGGCCGTGCCGCTGGCGTTCGATGCGGTGTTCAGCGCCAACACTCTGCACATCATGAGCTGGGCGCACGTCCAGGCGCTGTTTGCCGGACTGCCCGCGGTCATGGCCGATGACGCCGTGCTGGCGGTCTACGGGCCCTTCAATCACCACGGCGCCTTCAGCAGCGACAGCAACCGCCAGTTCGATGCGTGGCTGAAGGCGCGGGATCCGGCCTCGGGCATCCGCGACGCCGAGGCGGTGGATGCGCTGGCGGCCGGGGTGGACCTGGTGCTGGTCGAAGACGTGGCGATGCCGGCCAACAACCGCCTGCGGGTCTGGCGGCGCGGGCGGTAGCGCCGACCGCCGGTCGACGGCGCTTTGTGCCGGGCGTCCGCTGCGGTTAGGATCAGGAGGGGAGGTTGTTGTGACAACCTGGGGGAGTTTGCATGGCAGTTGCAAGACAGATGCTGGCCGGCGTGATGCTGGCCATGGGAGCCTGTGTGTTCAACGTGTCGGCGCAATCGCTGCCGGCCGTGCAGGAGTTCTACTTCGACAGTGATGCGGCCGCCACGCCGATGGTGGCGGTGACGGGCAGCAGTGCCGACCTGGTCGACCAGTTGATGAAGCAGCGCGAACGCGGCCGCAAGGCGCTGGAGGCGACCGTGCAGCTGGCCGGCGTGGCGATCGCGCAGGGGCGGCCGGAACTGGGGCGCAGCCTGTACGAACAGGCCACCGCGACGACCGGCGCCAGCTCGACGCAGGCACGTTCGGTGCGCTGGAACTACGGCTGGGATCTGTTCCGCCTGGGCGATACCGAGGCCGCGCTGGCGCAGTGGACGACGGCCCAGAACGGGGTGCGCGGCAACCCGTCGTGGGTGCCGCCCACGTACGCGCTGGCCCTGTGGACACTGGGTCGCAAGAGCGATGCGGTGCAGTGGTATGCCGCTGCGGTGCGCACCGAGCCGCAGCAGTGGAGCGGGACGGACCGCTACGCCGCCCTGCTGCCGGGCTGGCGCGACAGCGAACGCAGCACGCTGGCCGAGATCCAGCAGGCGTGGGCCGAGAAGCCGCCGGCCTGGCCGTGATCGGGCGTCCCTGCCCGCACGGGCGGGCAGGGACTGTCGGTCGCGCGGGGCGACCGCACGTCGACCAAGGTCGGGTCGGAGACCGCAGGCGAGTGGGCTAGGCTGTCGCGATGGCTTTCGATGCATTCGCGCTCATCCTGACCATGCTCGGCCTGGGCATGGGGTTCTCGCGCCTGCGCGCGCTGCCGGACAACACCGCCGATGTGCTCAACCGCATCGTGCTGTACGTGTGCCTGCCGGCGGCGGTGCTGATCTACGTCCCGCGGCTGCACCTGGATGCCAGCCTGATCGGACTGGTGGCGACGCCGTGGCTGCTGATGCTCGCCACCCTGGCCCTGGTCAGCCTGGCCACGCGCGCGTTCGGCTTCGCCCGCGACGTGCACGCGGTGCTGCTGATCTGCGTGGCGCTGGCCAATTCCAGTTTCATCGGCTACCCGATGGTGCGCGCGCTGCTCGGCGACCACGCCCTGCCGTATGCGGTGGTCTACGACCAGTTCGGCACCTTCGTGCTGCTGTCGACCTTCGGCCTGTACGTGATCGCACGCTACAGCGGCGATACCCCGCCCACCGCCGCGCAGATCCTGCTGCGGATCGCGAAATTCCCCCCGCTGTGGGCGCTGCTGTTCGCGTTGACCCTGATGCCCGAGCAGCCACCGACCTGGATCGGCACCGGACTGAAGCAGCTGGCCGATGCGATGCTGCCGCTGGTGATGCTGGCGGTGGGCTTCTCGATCCAGCTGCGGCTGCCCCTGGATGAACTCAAACCGCTGGGCATCGGCCTGCTGCTCAAGCTGCTGGTGATGCCGGCGCTGGCGCTGCCGATTTCCTGGGCCTTCGGCCTGCAGGGCACGATGCTGCAGGCCAATGTGCTCGAATCGGCGATGCCGACCATGATCACCGCCGCGGCGCTGGCGATGTCGCACCGGCTGGCCCCGCGCCTGGCCGCCGCGCTGGTCGGCTACGGCATCCTGCTGTCGCTGGTGACGCTGCCGGCGTGGGTATGGGTGCTGCACCGCCTGGCGGGATGACGCGCGGGCGTCACTCGTCCGCGCTGACCGTGCGCCCCCGGGCCCAGTCGCGCAGGGCGGTGACCTGTTCGGCCATCAACACCGACAACGGCCGGCTGCCGCGGATCTCATGCATCAGCAGCCCGGTATCCAGCGCCCGGGATTCGGCATGCGCGGCGTACAGCCCGGAGACCACCGCCTGTTCGATCTCCGCGCCGGAGAAGCCCTCCGCCGCGGCCGCCAGCGCCGGCAGCGCGAAGTCGTCGGCGTTGAGCTGGCGCTTGCCCAGGTGCAGCCGCAGCAGCTCGACCCGGGTATTGGGATCGGGCAGGTCGACGAAGAAGATTTCATCGAAGCGGCCCTTGCGCAGCAGCTCGGCCGGCAGCTCGTGCACCTGGTTGGCGGTGGCGACGATGAACACCGTGCTCTTGCGCTCGGCCAGCCAGGTCAGCAGGTGGCCCAGCACGCGGCGGGAGACGCCGCCATCCTCGCCGCCACTGGCCAAGCCCTTCTCGATCTCGTCGATCCACAGCACGCAGGGCGCCAGCTGCTCGGCCGAGGCCAGCGCCTCGCGCAGGTTCTTCTCGGTCTCGCCGTGGAACTTGTCGTACAGGCTGCCGAAGTCCAGCCGCAGCAGCGGCACGCCGAAACCGGCGGCGGTCGCCTTGGCCAGCATCGACTTGCCACAGCCCTGCACGCCGAGCAGGAGCATGCCCTTGGGCGGATCCAGGCCGGCCGGGCCGGCACCGCCGAGGAACACCGGGCGGCGCTGGTTGACCCAGCGCTTGAGCCGGTTGGCGCCGGCCACGTCGGCAAAGCGGGTGGTGTCGTATTCGTAGTGCAGGTGCCCGGCGCGGTTGAGCAGCTCGAACTTGAGCCGGGCCAGCTGCGGCAGGTCGTCCTGGCTGAGCGCGCCGTCGGCGAAGATCAGCTGCCGGGCGATCCGCCGGGCATCGACCAGGCTCAGCCCGCGCAGGTTGTGCAGGATTTTCTGGACCGCCTCGTTGTCCACCTCTACGCGCCGTCCGCCGTTCTCGCGGGCATAGGCTTCGGCTTCCTCGCGCAGCATCTTCAGCAGCGCGTTGAGGTCGGGCAGGCGCGGGTTGAAGCGGGTGGCGAGCGCTTCCAGCTCGGCCGGGAGCTCGACCTTGGCCCCGATCAGCACCAGCACGTGCGCCTCGCAGTGCCGCCGCTGGATCAGGTCGCGCAGCGCGCGCTGATGGCTGGCATAGCCCAGGTAGGGATGGAAATCGAGCAGCAGGTAGATGCCGCGCTGCTCGGCTTGTCGGATCATCTGCAGCGCCGCGCTGGCATCCGGCGGGCCGACCGGGTCGTCCTCGCGGTCCATGTCGATCCGGCGCAGGCCTTCGGTGATCGACCAGCGGTGCAGGGCACGCCAGACATGCATGAGGGTCTGCCGGAACAGCTCCACCACCCGGCCCTCATCCTGGGTCTCGATGATGATCAGCGGGGTGTTGGCGCGGATCAGCGCGCTGAGGTCCTGTAGTTCGCTCATGCTGGCGGTCAGTCCATTGGAACCATCCACGATAGCAAAGCCACGGCCGTCGGTTCGGGTTCAGCGCTGCGACTATCTCCGTCACAGGCGCCGGTGTAGGCTGCGGAAACGTTCCCCGGAAGCGAGGCTTGCATGAAGACGATCCTGGTGGCCGGTTCCAAGGGCGGGGTGGGCAAGACCACCGTTGCCACCCACCTGGCCGCGCATTCGGCATTGCAGGGCAGACCGACCGTGCTGGCCGATGCCGATCCACAGGGCTCCAGTACCCGTTGGGCGCAACGGCGCTCGGTCCTGGAAAGCGCCGTGCTGCCGATCGACGTGTACCGCAAAAAGAGCTGGGAACGACTGATTCCCGACGGCACCGAGGAGGTCATCATCGATGCCCCGGCCGGTGCGATGGCCGACGATATTCCGCATTTCCTTGACGTTGCCGATGCCGTGGTGGTGCCGGTATTGCCTTCGGCGCTGGACATCGAGGCCATCGTCGGCTTCCTCAACAGCCTGTCGCGCGTCCCCCGCGTGCACAACCGCAGCCTGCCGGTCGGCCTGGTGCTCAACCGCACCAAACCCTGGACGCAGACTTCGCAACAGGCGATACAGATGTTGGCCGATTGGCCGTATGAGGTCGTCGCGCAGTTGCGCGACAGCCAGAGCTATGTGGTGATGGTCGGGCTGGGACGGAGTCTGTTCGACTACCGCTCGGCCCAGGTGCGCGAGCACCAGAGTGACTGGGAGCCGCTGTTGAAGTGGCTGAAGAAAGCCTGACACGAGAGATCCCATGCGAGAACTGATACTGCTGCGTCACGCCCATGCCGAAACCGCCAGCACCGGCCAGGCCGATCTGGACCGCCCGCTGTCGCCGGTCGGCCTGGCCGAAGCCGAGGCCGCCGGCCGCTGGCTCAAGGAAAACAACCTGCTGCCCGACTGCGTGCTCTGCTCGCCGTCACGACGGACCCGCGAAACCCTGGAGGCGGTACTGGGCATCACCGGCTTCGTCGAGAAGCGGCTGGAGGATGCCGTCTACGACGCCACCCCGGGCACCCTGATGGGGTTGATCGATGCACGCCGCGACGTGGACCGCCTGCTGGTGGTGGGCCACAACCCCGGCCTGGAACAACTGGTGGCCCTGATGAGCGAGGGCACCAGCAGCGACTACCGCGGCATGCCGCCGGGCGGGATCGCGGTGCTGGCCTTCGACCGTGAGGCTGCCATCGAGCCGGGTGTCGCCAGCTTGACCGCCTTCTGGTGGCCATAACCCGTGTGGGCAGTCCGCGCGGCCTGGGTCGGGCTATTGCTGATGGCAGGGGCGGCGCATGCCGCCCCGCCGTCCTCCGTACCGGCACCGACCAGCCATGCCCTGGCCTTCGATACGGCCAAGTCGCGCTTCGGGTTTGAGATCAGGACCCGGCTGGGGCAACGCATGGAGGGGGTATTCCCCCGCTTCGAAGGCAACATCGAGGTGCTCTCCGACGGTCGCCACCAGGTGCACCTGCGGATGTTCACCCGCTATGTCGAGATCCCCGGCAAGCCCCGCTACACCGGCTGGATGCGCGGCGAGGAGTTCTTCGACTCGGCCCGCTACCCGGTGGTCGAGTTCGACTCGCTGCCGTACTGGCCCGAGGTGGTCGACAAGGGCGGCAGCATCGAGGGCCGCCTGATCCTGCGCGGGGTCAGCCACCCGGAGACCCTGCGGGTCGAACCGCCGGCGTGTGCCCGGCCCGGGTATGATTGCGATGTGGTCAGCCGCGGTACCGTCCAGCGTGGCCGGTATGGGATGGACAGCTGGCAGCTTGCCCTGAGTGATCGAGTGACCTTTGTATTGCGTGCGCGTCTGAGCGAGGCGCCGAAACCGTGAACCCATTGCTGCGTCTGTTGGTGCTGGCAACCCTGTTGCTGGGCAGCGGCTGTGCCTCGCTGTCCAATGCGGAGCGCGACCGCGCGGCCGGCATCGCCGTGCAGGCGCGCTCGACCGTGGTCGACTGCGACCAGCCGGACCGCTGCGCGCTGGATTCACCGCTGCGCGCCCTGGGCGGCCGCGCGTTCGCCGAATCCCGGCCGGACCAGCCGCGGCATTACGCCACCATCCTGGACGAGGGCGAGGTGTCCCTCGTCGCGCGGCTGAACCTGATCCGCAGCGCCACCCGCAGCATCGACCTGCAGACCTACATCTTCGACAAGGACGACAGCGCCCGGCTGGTCCTGGACGAACTGCAGGCGGCCGCCCGCCGCGGGGTCAAGGTACGGGTGCTGATCGACCAGCTCTCGGCGATCTCCGATCTGGAGATCCTCGGTGCCCTGTCCAGCAGCCATGCCAACTTCGCGCTGCGGGTCTACAACCCGACGTTCGGCAAAGCCCGCCTGAACTACTTCGATTACGCCGCCAGCGTGGTGTGCTGTTTCCGCCGCTTCAACCAGCGCATGCACAACAAGCTGCTGGTGGTGGACGACGCGCTCGGCGTGGTCGGCGGACGCAACTACCAGGACGACTATTACGACTGGGACAGCGAATACAACTTCCGCGACCGCGATGTGATCGTGGCCGGCCCGGAGGTGCGCGAGATGGCCGCCAACTTCGATGCGTTCTGGCGCGCGCCACGCAGCGTGCCGGCCGAGCGCCTCAACGATGTCGGGCGCACGTTGCTCCGCCAGGGCGTCCCGGCGATGCCGCCGGCCGATTTCCGGCGGCCGGAGCGGGTCGAGCGGGTCAGCGAAGAGGCCGACGATCCCGATTTCGTGCGCCGCACGTTCGTGGATACCGCCCTGCCGGTGGCCTCGGTGCAGTACGTCGCCGATCTGCCGCGCAAGCATCGCCGCGAACGCGCCAGCCAGCCGGCCAACGGCCAGCACGTGACCGAGCCGCAGCTGGACGCGCTGATCGCCAGCGCGCAGTCCGAAGTGCTGCTGCAGACCCCGTATCTGGTGTTGTCCAAGCCGGCGCAGCGCCTGTTCCGCGACCTGCGCAAGCGCGAGCACGCACCGCGCGTGGTGGTGTCGACCAACAGCCTGGCCGCCACCGACAACCCGATCGTCTACGCGCTCTCCTACAAGTACAAGCGCCGCAACCTGCGCGAGCTGGGCTTCAACATCTACGAGTTCAAGCCGTTCCCGCTGGACGCGCCGGTGGATTACCGCAATCTGCTGCCCGCCCCGCTGGGAACCGAGGTGCCGCCGTCGCAGGGCAAGCGCAGCAGCCTGCTCGGCGGCAGCGCGGCCGGCAGCAATGCGCATGGCAGCGGTACTGCCGATGGTCGACGCGGCCGCGACGCTGGCAGCGATGCGGACAGTGCCCGCCAGGCCCGCGTCACGCGCCAGCCCACGCCGGGTCCGTCCGCGCGCCGGCGCACCGATGGCAGCGTGGTCGAGCGCCGCGTGCTGCGTGCCGAAACCCGGCCCTCGTTCCTGGGCACCAAGGCGGTCAACAAGCCGCTGCCGGTCACCCGCAAGGGCGCGCGCATGGGCCTGCATGCCAAGTCGATGGTGGTGGATCGCCGCATCGGCGTGATCGGCACGCACAACTTCGATCCGCGCAGCGAGAACTACAACACCGAAGGCGCGGTGATCATCGATGACCCCGTGTTCGCCGAAGCGCTGGCGCAGAGCATCCTGCGTGACATCCATCCGCAGAACTCCTGGGTGGTTGCGCCGCGGGCCAAGCCGCCGGTGCTGTCCGGCCTGAACTACAGCGTCGGCAAGGCCTCCGAAGCGCTGCCGGTGCTCGATTTCTGGCCGTGGCGCTACGCCACCGACTACGAATTCCAGCCGGGGCCCGCGTGCCCGGACCCGCTCAAGCGGCAGGACCCGGCCTTCCACACCTGCTATGTGGCCGTCGGGGACTTCCCCGAGGTCAACGTCGGGCCGAAGTGGCTGCTGGTGCGCATGCTCACCGCCTTCGGCGCCGGGCTGGTCCCGATTCTGTAACTCTGCAACCCCCACGGAGAAGCGGCATGTCCCAGGTATTCCGCGAAGCGGTGTCGATCGAAGCCCTCAACCATCTCGGCCGCAACACGCTCATCGAGCATCTGGGCATCACGTTCACCGCTGCCGGCGAGGACTGGATCAGCGCGACCATGCCGGTCGACCCGCGGACCCGCCAGCCGTACGGCATCCTGCACGGTGGCGCCTCGGTGGTGCTGGCGGAAACCCTCGGCAGCAGCGCCGGCAACCTGTGCGTGGATACCACGCAGCAGGTCTGCGTGGGGCTGGAAATCAACGCCAACCACATCCGCGCCGTGCGCGCCGGCACCGTCACCGGCACCGCGCGTGCGGTGCATGTCGGGCGCAGCACCCAGGTCTGGGACATCCGCATCGAGGACGAGGCCGGCAAGCTGGTCTGCACCTCGCGGCTGACCCTGGCGGTGGTACCGGCCGTGCGCCCGGGCTGATCGCGCACATGGCACGGATGCTGTGTTGCGCGACCCACGACAGTGCGCCGGCGCATGTCGGACGGCCGTTGTGCCGCCGCTGGCCGTTGGCTTGATCGCTTGCGGCGGCTGGCGTGCGCACGCCATCGATTTGTCCGGATTCCGCTGGCAGAGCCTGCGGCGCTCGGGTATCGTTCGCGGATGAATTCCCCCACTCCGGCCTCACGTGGCGGCGTGGCGCGTGTGTGCCGTTACCTGTACCGCGTACCGCTGCTGCTGGTCCACCTGTTGCTGTTCCTGCCGATGCTGCTGATCGCCATGCTGCCGCTGTGGGCGCGCGTGCGCGTGGGCGAGCGCACGCTCGAGCATGCGGCGGTGAACGTCTGGTCGGCCGGCCTGATGTGGATCTTCGGGTTCCGCCTGCACCGGATCGGCACGCCGCTGCCGGGTGCAGTGCTGTTCGTGGCCAACCATGTCAGCTGGGTCGACATCTCGATGCTGCACAGCCAGCGCATGATGGGCTTCGTGGCCAAGCAGGAGATCGCCGGCTGGCCGGTGGTCGGGTGGCTGGCCGCGCGCGGGCAGACCATTTTCCACCAGCGCGGCAGCACCGAATCGCTGGGCGGCGTGATGCAGGAAATGGTCGTGCGCCTGCGCGAAGGCAAGGCCGTAGGTGTGTTCCCGGAAGGGCGTACCCGCGGCGGCCATGACGTGGGCCCGTTCCATGCGCGCATTTTCCAGGCCGCGGTCGAGACCCAGGTCCCGATCCAGCCGGTGGCGTTGCGCTATGGCTGGCGCGGTGATGCGCAGACCATTGTCGCCTTCGGCCCGAAAGAGAGCTTTTTCGCCAACTTCCTGCGTCTGCTGGGAGAGCCGGCACGGCGGGCCGAGGTGCACTTCCTCGCGCCCATTGATACCCATGATCTGGAAGGCCGTCGCCGCATCGCGGAAACCTCGCGTGCGCGCATCCTGGCGGCCATGTCCGCCGAGTAAGCCGGCGGTGTTCCTTCACGCGCCAGCGTCGCAGCCGGGAGCAGGCTCGCGCCCATGTTGACCGCTGCCGACTATCAACCGCCGCGTTGGCTGCGCAATCCGCACCTGCAGTCGATGCTCAGCTCCAGCCGGATGCGCATGCAGCGCGGCCTGGTGCTGCTTGCGGCCACCGGCGCGCATACCGACGAGCTGATCCTCGATGGTGGCGAAGGCGTCCGCCTGCAGGGCTGGCACAGCTATATCCCGGGACGCCAGCCGATCGGCATGGCGCTGCTGCTGCATGGCTGGGAAGGCAGCGCCGAATCCAGCTACATGCGCATGACCGCCGCGCGGCTGCTGGAGGAGGGCTATGACGTGGTCCGGCTGAACTTTCGCGACCACGGCAACACCCATCACCTCAACCCCGGCATCTTCCACTCCAACCGCATCGATGAAGTGGTGCAGGCCGCCGGCGACATCGCCCGCCGCTGGCCGGAGCTGCCGCTGGTCGCGGCCGGCTACTCGCTGGGCGGCAACTTCGTGCTCCGCCTGGCGCTGCGTGCGCCCTCGGCCGGGGTGCCGCTGCGCCGCGTGGCCTCGGTCTGCCCGGTGCTGGACCCGGCGATCACGATGGAGAGCATCGAGAACGGCCCGGCGATGTACGACTGGTACTTCCGGCGCAAGTGGGCCGGCTCGCTGCGCCGCAAGCGCGATCTGTTCCCCGAGCTGAGCGACTGGGACGACCGCGTGCTGAAGCTGGACATCCGCGCGCTGACCGCCTGGCTGGTCGAGCACCACACCGAGTTCGGCTCGCTGCAGGCCTACTTCGATGGGTACTCGATCGCCGGCGACCGGCTGGCCGGGCTGCAGGTGCCGGCCGACATCCTGATGGCGCAGGACGACCCGGTCATCCCCTTCGCCACCTTCAACGGCTGGCGCCTGCCGGCCCACGCCCACCTGGAAATCGCCCCCTGGGGCGGCCACTGCGGCTTCCTGGAGAACTGGCGCGGCGATGGCTTCTCCGAGCGCTGGGTGGCCCAGCGACTGCGGATCGAGGCGAATACGCCCGCCTGAGCGGCCGCCCAGGCCGGCCGGCCCCGCTACAATCGGGGTTTGCCCTCGAGTTCGGACCGTCATGCAAGACCAGATTCTCCAAGCCCTGCGCCGCAATGCGGTGGACGATGCCGTGCAGCTGGCGCGCGAGTGGACCACGTCCGAGCCGGAGCAGCCACAGGCGCACCGCTGGCTGTCGCTGTCGCTGCAGCAGCAGGGCCAGTTCGATGACGCGCTGGCCAGCCTGCAGCAGGCGCTGACGCTGGCCCCGGACAATGCCGACCTGCACCTGCAGCAGGCCGGCCTGCTGCTGGCCCTGCGCCAGTTCGATGCGGCCGGCTCGGCACTGGACCGCACCGCCGAACTCAACCCCAATGAACTGTCCGCCTACGTGATCCAGGCGCATCTGGCGCTGGCCCGCAACGACGTGGACGAAGCCGAGCGGCTGACCCGCATGGCCACCCGCGTGGACGAAGAGCACCCGGAACTGGCCGCGCTCTCGGGCATGGTCGCGCTGCGCCGGGGCGAGGTGGATCGCGCGCTGGCCCTGCTGTCGGCCGCCAGCGAAGCTCTGCCGGGCGATTCGCGGGTGCTGTACGCGCTCGGCTTCGCCTACCTGGGCAAGGACATGCTGGCCTTCGCCGAGCAGGCCTTCCGCCGCGTGCTGGAGGTGAACCCGAGTGTCACCTCGCTGCAGGGCCTGATCGTGCAGCTGGCGCTGCGCCAGGGCCATGTGGATGTGGCCGCGGAGATGATGCGCCAGGTGCTGGCCACGCCGGCCAGTGACACCCCGGCGATGCGCCGTCTGGCCGGTGAGCTGGAGCTGCAGGCCGGGCAGCCGCTGCTGGCGCTGGAGCATCTGCTGCCGGTCCTGAGCCAATGGCCGTCCGATCGCCACACCCTGCAGCTGCTGCTGATGGCCTGGCAGCGCCTGGGCCGCGAAGAGCAGGCCCGCGAGACGCTCGATGCGACCCTGGCCGATCACCCCGAGGTGCACGACCTGTGGATGGCGCGCCTGACCGTCGAGCCGGTGGGAGGCCCGGAAGCGGTGGCCGTCGGCGAGCGCTGGCTGCAGGCCATGCCCGAGCACCTGCCGGCGCTGGAAACGCGCCTGCGCCTGCACGACATGAACAATGAAGAAGACGCGGCCGAAGCGATCGCCGAGCGGATCGTCACCCTGGAGCCGGGCCGCGTCAGTGGCGAAGCGCGCCTGGTCGAAGGCCTGCTGAAGCGGGATCCATCTGCGGCGATCGCGCGCGTGCAGGCCCTGCACGATGGCGCGCCCGAGGCGGCCAGGCCGTCGCTGCGCGCGTGGCTCGGTGCGATTCAGGACCGCGCCGGCCAGTACCGCGATGCGGTCCGGACGTGGGTCGATCTGCACGCCGCCGAAGCGCCCCAGCGCCTGCCGCTGCCGCCGCAGGCCAAGGCGCCGCTGAGCTGGCCGGAGCTGGCACCGGTGCCGGAGGACAATGCCATCGCGCCGATCTTCGTCTGGGGCGCCCCGGGCTCGGGCGTGGAGCGCGTGATCGCCGCCCTGGCCGCCGCCAGCCCGGTGGTCCGCGGTGACCGCTTCGGTGCGACGCCGCCCAACGATGCCTTCCAGAGCTATCACACGCTGCAGGACCTTTCGACCGGCACGCTGACGCCGGAGGCGCTGGTCGCTGGGTGGCGCGAACAGCTGCCCGCGCGCGGGCTCAACAGTGGTGCCGTGATCGATTGGCTGCTGTGGTGGGACAACGCATTGTTGTGGGCGCTGCGCCCGCAGCTGCCGGAAGGCCGCCTGATCGTCGCCCTGCGCGATCCGCGCGACATGCTGCTGGAATGGATCGCCTTCGGTGCGCCGGCGCCGTTCGCGGTGAACTCGGTGCACGAAGCCGCCGAGTGGCTGGCGCGCTCGCTGGCCCAGGTCGCGACGCTGCACGAGCAGGATCTGTACCCGAACGCGCTGGTGCGCATCGATGACATCGGGCACGACGCGCAGGCGATGGCCCAGTACCTGGGCAACCTGTTCGGCATGCGCTTCCCGCCGGCGGCAACGCTGGGCCCGGCCCGGATGGCGCCCGGTCATTGGCGCGCTTACCGCGATGAAATGGGCCCCGCGTTCGCACTGTTGACCTCGGTCGCGGTGCGCCTGGGCTACCCGGAAGAGTGAGGAGAGGCACATGCATCTGAGCAGTGACAGCATCACCAACGGGCAGCCGATCCCCGCCACGTTCGCGGCCGGCAATGCCGAGGGCTTCGCACCCAACCGCAATCCGCAGCTGGCCTGGCACGACGTGCCGGCCGGCACCCGGTCGTTCGCGCTGCTGTGCATCGATCCGGACGTGCCGACCGTGCCGGACACGGTCGGCCGCGAGGATTGCACGGTGCCGCGCGACCAGCCGCGCGCGCACTTCATCCATTGGGCGATGGCCGATATTCCGGCCGACGTGCACGCGTTGGCCGCCGGCAGCTGCAGCGACGGTTTCACGGTGCGCGGCAAGACCCAGCCGGCGGGCCCGGCGGGCAGCCGCCAGGGAGTGAATGATTTCACCGGCTGGTTTGCCGGAAACCCGGACATGGCCGGCCAGTACCTGGGCTATGACGGCCCGTATCCGCCGTTCAACGACGAGCGCATGCACCGTTATTTCTTCCGCGTGTTCGCGCTGGACGTGGCGCAGCTGGCGCTGCCGAGCCCGTTCACCGGGGCGGACGTGCTGCGCGCGATGCACGGGCACGTGCTGGCCGAAGCATCGCTGCATGGCACCTACACGTTGAACCCGGCGTTGGCGTGATCCCCCCGGTGGGTGCCTACCGTTGGTCGCCGCCCTACCCGGCGGTGCCGAAAATTGGTCGGCGTTAAATCCGGTAGGTACCGACCGTTGGTCGGTACTGCACTCTCGGGAGCCGGCCAGCGGCCGGCACTACAGAATGGAGAAGGGCGGCCAGTGGCCGCCCTTCTGCTTTCTTATTTCTTCTCGTTCGCGGACTCGACCACCATGTCCAGCACATACGCGTTGGACGAGGCATCGGCCGGCGGGTTGGCGATCTTGTAACGCTTCACGCGCACCACGTTGCGCACGCCGTCTTCGTGGGTATACCCCTCGATGACATCGTAGAAGTTCTCCCACTCGCCCGGCTCGCCCTGCTTGATGCCGTTGGCGTCGTAGCGGATTTCGCGGATCTGCAGGCACTGCTTGTCGCGGATCATCGGGTGCGGGCACGGCTTGGTCTGCGCGGCCACTTCCAGGAACACGGTCTCGCCTTCGCCGCCGTAGCGGGTTTCCGCGGTCGGCTCCGGGGTGAACACCAGCACATCGCCCTTGGAGGTGCGCAGGGTCAACTGGCCGGCATCGCCCAGTTCGGTCTTGAGGGCGCCTTCCAGGCGGCTGCCGACGGCCTGGTCCAGCGCCATCAGGTTCTTGTCGGTGCAGGCCATCATGGTCGACGCCATCGGCGAGATCGTCAGCGAACCATCGGCCAGCGTGTAGCCGCCGCCCATGCGGTTGCAGGTGTTGCTGATCGCGATGCGGTCATCCTGGAAGTCCAGCGTGACCGGCTTGTCGGCGCGGGCGAACAGGGCGTCGATGCGCTTGCCGCCGGCATCGGTGGCCGAATCCAGGCGCCAATGGCTGCCCTGCAGGCGCTGCACGTCCAGACGGGCCACGGCGGCCTGGTCGGCGGCGGCGGTCGGCGCCGGGGCGAGGTCATCGCGGCCGGCCGGGGCGGTCGAGGGGTTGCTGCAGGCGGCCATCAGGGCCAGCGGCAGGATCAGCATCAGGGTGCGTTTCATGTACATCTCCTTGGGAACCTGGGGAAAAACGCCGGCGCCACCACAACGGGGTTGCGCCGGCGCCGGGCTGTTCAGTTGCCAGCCGGCAACCAGAGCAGCAATGCCGCGCCCAGTGCGATGCGGTAAATCGCGAACGCAGTGAACCGGTGCGACTTGATGTAGCCCAGCAACCACTTCACTACGACGAAGCCGGTGACGACCGCGGCAAGGAAGGCCACGCCGACATCGGTCCAGTTCTCGCTGGCGAGCTTGCCGTCCTTGGCCAGTTCCAGGAAGGCATAGCCGCTGGCGGCGAACATGGTCGGGATACCCACCAGGAACACGAACTCGGTGGCCTTCGCGCGTCGGCTCAGGCCGAACAGCATCGCGATGAAAATCGCCGCCGCCGAACGCGAGGTGCCGGGAAACACGCCCGCCACCACCTGCGCCACACCCACCAGGACCGCGACCTTCCAGGTCACTTCATCGCGTTCGGGCAGGCGCGCGGTGTAGGCCTCCACCAGGATCATCCAGAGGCCGCCGATGATCAGTGCCCAGGCCACCGGGGTGACCGTCTCGGGCAGCTCCCAGCCGGCCAGGCGGACCGGCAGGCCGACCACGGCCGTCACCAGGAACGCGGTGCCGAGCTTGAGCACGTAGTCGCGGTTGGCGCGCTCGTGCAGGCCGGTCGCCAGGGTCCACAGCCGCTGCCGGAACACCAGCGTGATCGCCAGGATCGCGCCGGCCTGGATGATGATGTTGAAGAAGTCCGAGCGTGCGCCCAACCAGTGCTGGGCGATCAGCAGGTGGCCGGTGCTGGAGATCGGCAGGAATTCGGTGAGGCCTTCAAGAATGCCCAGAAGGAGGGCGGAGAGCAGGTCGGACATCGGGAGTGCTGGGGCTCGGAAGGGGTGAAATCGGGAGGCAGCATAAAACATCCGCGTCCCGCACCAAATGTGTGCGTGGTGCAGGGCGCGCACTACTTTGGTGCAGGTGGGCGCGCACCGGGTCATCGGTGAGTCCAGTGAAATCAAGGGTTTGTGAAGTCTGAAAAGTTGGCACGGGGATTGCTCTATCCCCACAGGCAATCACCCATCTGAGGTTTCACCGATGTCCGTGGAAAATGTTGAGAAGCTGATCAAGGACAACCAGATCGAGTTCGTCGACCTGCGTTTCGTCGATATGCGTGGTATCGAGCAGCACGTCACCTTCCCGGTCAGCATCGTGGAGCCGTCGCTGTTCGAAGAAGGCAAGATGTTCGATGGCAGCTCGATCGCCGGCTGGAAGGGCATCAACGAATCGGACATGGTCCTGCTGCCGGACCCGTCCAGCGCCTACATCGACCCGTTCTACGCCGATCCGACCCTGGTCATCAGCTGCGACATCCTCGATCCGGCCACCATGCAGCCGTACGGCCGCTGCCCGCGCGGTATCGCCAAGCGCGCCGAGGCCTACCTGAAGTCCTCCGGCATCGCCGAGCAGGCCTTCTTCGGCCCGGAGCCGGAATTCTTCATCTTCGACTCGGTCCGCTTCGCCAACGACATGGGCCACACCTTCTTCAAGATCGATTCCGAAGAAGCGGCATGGAGCACCGGTGACAAGTACGACGGCGCCAACAGCGGCTACCGTCCCGCGGTGAAGGGCGGCTACTTCCCGGTCCCGCCGACCGACTCGCTGCACGACCTGCGCGCGGAAATGTGCAAGACGCTGGAACAGGTCGGCATCGAAGTGGAAGTGCAGCACCACGAAGTGGCCACCGCCGGCCAGTGCGAGATCGGCACCAAGTTCAGCACCCTGGTGCAGAAGGCCGATGAACTGCTGCGCATGAAGCACGTGATCAAGAACGTCGCCCACCGCAACGGCAAGACCGCCACCTTCATGCCCAAGCCGCTGGTCGGCGACAACGGCAGCGGCATGCACGTGCACCAGTCGCTCTCCAAGGGTGGCACCAACCTGTTCTCCGGTGACGGCTACGGCGGCCTGAGCCAGCTGGCGCTGTGGTACATCGGCGGCATCTTCAAGCACGCCAAGGCCATCAACGCCTTCGCCAACTCCGGCACCAACAGCTACAAGCGCCTGGTCCCGGGCTTCGAAGCCCCGGTGATGCTGGCCTACTCGGCCCGCAACCGTTCCGCCTCGTGCCGCATTCCGTGGGTGTCCAACCCGAAGGCGCGCCGCATCGAAATGCGCTTCCCCGATCCGATCCAGTCCGGCTACCTGACCTTCACCGTGCTGATGATGGCCGGCCTGGACGGCATCAAGAACCAGATCGATCCGGGCGCGCCGAGCGACAAGGATCTGTACGACCTGCCGCCGGAAGAAGAGAAGCTGATCCCGCAGGTCTGCTCCTCGCTGGACCAGGCCCTGGAAGCGCTGGACAAGGACCGCGAGTTCCTCAAGGCCGGTGGCGTGATGAGCGACGACTTCATCGACGGCTACATCGCGCTGAAGATGCAGGAAGTCACCAGGTTCCGCGCGGCGACCCACCCGCTCGAGTACCAGATGTACTACGCGAACTGAGCAATGGGTGACGATGACGAAGGATTTCCCTCCCACCCTTCGTCATCGTCGCCACCTTTTGCAACCGCGGCCGGGGCGGCCTGCAACGCGCCCCGCACTGCGGTTCAACGGGACAGTGGTAGATGCGCTGCGGCTGGGGAGCCGCGACGCAGGCAGTACGCACCACCAGGGGCAAGAGAGACCGGACGCGTGTCATGGGCCCTTCCTCCCTCCCGCGTCACCGCTGGCGTCGCCCTCCGGGCGTCGGCAACGGCGTGGCCCATGCAACGTTCGGCGCAACGACCGGCGGCCATGTGCAAGTGGCCGCCGGTTGACCTGACATCGGCCCCACGCGGGCCGGTTCCATCCACCATCGGGATATGCGCATGAAACTGATCTCCGCCATCATCCGGCCGTTCAAGCTCGACGAGGTCCGCGAGGCCCTCTCCGACGCGGGCGTGTCGGGCATCACCGTGACCGAAGTCAAAGGCTTCGGGCGCCAGAAGGGCCACACCGAGTTGTATCGCGGCGCGGAGTACGTCGTGGATTTCCTGCCGAAGATCAAGATCGAGACCGTCGTGACCGACGATCGCCTGGAGGCCGTGGTCGAGGCCATCCAGACCGCGGCCGGCACCGGCAAGATCGGCGACGGCAAGATTTTTGTCACCGCGGTCGAACAGGTCGTCCGCATCCGCACCGGCGAAATCGGCGCTGACGCGCTCTAACCCCACTCGGAGCCCACAATGAAGACCTCTTTGTTCACCGGGTGGCAAGCCCGGTTCCATGCCGTGTGCCTGATGATGCTGCTCAGCGCGCTGGCCGTTGGTGCCTTCTCCAGCAGTGCGCATGCCCAGGCCCAGGTCACCCCCGTGCCGTCTGAAACGGTCGCGGTCGAGCCGCTGCCGGCCACGCCGGAGGCCACGGCTGCCCCGGCCGCCGACGCCGCCGCTGCACCCACCTTCGACCACGGCGACGTGGCCTGGATGCTCACCTCCACCCTGCTGGTGCTGTTGATGGTGGTGCCGGGCCTGGCGCTGTTCTATGGCGGCCTGGTGCGCTCCAAGAACGTGCTGTCGATCCTCAGCCAGATCCTGGTGGTGTTCTCGCTGGTGCTGATGCTGTGGGTGGCCTATGGCTACAGCGCGGTGTTCAGCGAAGGCAACGCCTTCTTCGGCTCGTTCACCCAGTTCGCCTTCCTCAAGGGCTTCGGGCCGGATACCGTCGGCAACACGCCGATCGCCGGCCTGCCGGACTATCTGTTCGTCGCCTTCCAGTCCACCTTCGCCGGCATCACCACCGCACTGATCGTCGGTGCCTTCGCCGAGCGCATCAAGTTCAAGGCGGTGCTGCTGTTCTCGGCCCTGTGGTTCACCCTGAGCTACATCCCGATGGCGCACATCGTGTGGGGCGGCGGTTACCTGGCCGAGCTCGGCGCGATCGATTTCGCCGGTGGCACCGTGGTCCACATCAATGCCGGCGTGGCCGGCCTGGTGGGCGCGTACTTCGTCGGCAAGCGCATCGGCTACGGCCAGACCGCACTGAAGCCGCACAACGTGCCGTTTACCTATATCGGCGCGATGCTGCTGTGGGTGGGCTGGTTCGGCTTCAACGCCGGCTCGGCCGCCGCCGCCGACACCGTCGCCTCGCTGGCCTTCATCAACACCCTCCTTGCCACCGCCGCCGCGGTGCTGGGCTGGACCCTGGTCGAAGCGGTCAGCAAGGGCAAGCCGTCCGCGCTGGGCGCTGCCTCCGGCGCCGTGGCCGGCCTGGTCGGCATCACCCCGGCCTGCGGCACCGTGGGCCCGCTGGGCGCGATCGTGATCGGCCTGGTCGCCGGCGTGGTCTGCGTCTGGGGCGTCACCGGCCTCAAGCGCCTGCTCAAGGTCGATGACACCGCCGACGTCTTCGGTGTGCACGGCATCGGCGGCATCGTCGGTGCGCTGCTCACCGGTGTGTTCAGCGCCGAATCGCTGGGCGGCACCAAGGCCGACCTGGACATCGGCCACCAGGTCTGGGTGCAGCTGGTCAGCGTCGGCTTCACCATCCTCTGGTGCGCCGTGGCCACCGTGCTGATCCTGCTGGTGGTGCGCATGGTGTTCGGCCTGCGCGTCACCGAAGAAGCAGAGCGCACCGGCCTGGATGTCACCTCGCACGGCGAGTCGGCCTACGAGGCCTGATCCGCGCGATATCGCATTAGAAACGAGAGAGAGATGTGTCACCTTCGCCGGCGGCCTTCGGGTCGCCGGCTTTTTTGTGGCCGCCATCCATAAGCCCACATGCCCTGACCGGCGTCACTCTTTCACACGTCCATCTTCACGCGCGATCCGACCAACGGTCGGTGCCAGCCCTGTTTCCGGCGGCCTGATTCGCTTACAGTGCGCCCCGCCAGCGGCTGTCGTGTCGGCTGGCCCGGATTCTGGCCAAGGAAGAGCGTGATCGTGCAACAGGGACGTAATGAACGCAGTCGTGCGCTGCGCTGGCGATTGACTGTGGGTGTCGCAGTGGCCGTGGGCTGCCTGCCGGCCACCGTGTGCGCGCAGGTCGCCCCCCCGGATCAGGAACTGCTGCGCCAGCAGGAGCGCGAGCGCGCCCTGCGCGAACAGCAGGAAGCCACGCCCGACGTGCGCCTGCAGGCGGCGCCCGAGGAGGCGGTGGGGCGCCTGCCGGTCGACGAATCGCCGTGTTTCCCGATCCAGCACATCGCACTGGAGGGTGACCTGGCCGATCGCTTCCGCTGGTCACTGCGCGCGGCCGATCCGAGCGACG
This sequence comes from Stenotrophomonas sp. JAI102, assembly GCF_013409105.1. Lineage (NCBI taxonomy): Bacteria > Pseudomonadati > Pseudomonadota > Gammaproteobacteria > Lysobacterales > Lysobacteraceae > Stenotrophomonas > Stenotrophomonas sp. JAI102. Next base: position 220,678 of record NZ_JACCCI010000003.1, on the reverse strand, counting down.
ATCCGGCCACCGGCCGTTGCCTGGGCACTGGCGGCGTGGACATCGTGATCAAGCGCATGCAGAACGCGATCATCGCGCGCGGCTACGTGACCACCCGCATCCTGGCCGCACCGCAGGATCTGAAGACCGGCACGCTGACACTCACCGTGGTCCCCGGCCGCATCAACGCCGTCCGCTTCGCCAGCCAGGACGGACGCACGCCCGCGCTGTGGAATGCGCTCGCGGTGGGCCCGGGCGATCTGCTCAACCTGCGCGACATCGAGCAGGCGCTGGAAAACCTGCAACGCGTGCCAACCGCCACGGTCGACATCCAGATCGCGCCCCCGCAGGAAGGCGCGCAGGACAAGCCCGGTGAAAGCGACCTGGTCATCAGCTGGGCGCAGCGCGCGCCGGTCCGCGTGAACCTGACCCTGGATGATGCCGGCAGCCAGTCCACCGGCAAGCTGCAGGCCGGTGCCACGCTGTCGCTGGACAACCTGGCCGGGCTGAGTGACCTGTTCTACTTCAATGCGGGCAAGTCCGTGCTCAACGGCAGCGACCGCGGCACCGACAGCTGGTCCACGCACTACAGCGTGCCGCTGGGCGGGTGGCTGCTCGGCGCCAACGCCAGCGAATACGACTACCGGCAGACCGTGGCCGGTGCCTACGAAACGTATGAGTACAGCGGCTCCAGCCGCAATGCCGAACTGCGCCTGACCCGCATGCTGTTCCGTAATGCGCATGCCAAGACCAGCATGCATGCGCGCGGCTGGTACCGCGAATCGGACAACTTCATCGACGACACCGAAATCCTGGTGCAGCGCCGGCGCATGGCCGGCTGGGAACTGGGGATCGCGCACCGCCACTTCATCGGCAAGGCCACGCTGGATGCGAACCTGGCCTACCGCCGGGGTACCGGGGCGTTCAATGCGCTGCAGGCACCCGAAGAAGGTTTCGGCGAAGGCACCGCGCGCGGCAGGGTGGTGACCGCGGATGCGCAGCTGACCGTGCCGATGCAATGGGGCCGGCAGGCGCTGCGCTACACCGGCAGCTGGCGCGCGCAGTGGAACCGCTCGCGGCTGGTGCCGCAGGACCGCTTCTCCATCGGTGGCCGCTACACCGTGCGCGGTTTCGACGGGGAACTCTCGCTCACCGGCGAACGCGGCTGGCTGCTGCGCAACGAGCTGGCCGTCGCCATGGGCGGCGGCGTCGAGAGTTTCGTGGCCGTGGACCATGGCCGGGTCGGCGGACCCTCGACCGAGTGGCTGCTGGGCGACCGCTTGACCGGCATGGCACTGGGCCTGCGCGGTGGCTCGCGTCACGTGCAATGGGAAGGCTTCGTCGGCAGCCCGCTGCACAAGCCCGATGGTTTCCAGACCGCCTACACCACGTTTGGCATGAATCTCGGCGTCTCGTTCTGACGCCAGCTGCAGGGCACTGCGCGCTGCCGTGGCGCGCGCCCATATACCGCATTGAAAGGAAGCAACGCCGTGAATCGAGTCTATCGCCTGGTCTTCAACCGTACCCTGGGTGTCATGCAGGTCGCCTCCGAGCTGGTGACCGCACCCCGCGGAGGCTGCGATGCGCGCGGCGGCAACACGATGGCCACGCTGCAGCCGATGAGCTTCGCGCTGTGGCTGGTGCTGGGTTGGGTGGGCCTGGTGCAGCCGCTCTCCGCGCAGCAGGTGCCCGATGCCGGCCGCATCATCGCCGACCCTGGCGCACCGGCCCAGCAGCGGCCCACCGTGGTCACCTCGGCCAACGGCACACCGCAGGTCAACATCACCACGCCGAGCGCGGCCGGTGTGTCGCGCAACCAGTACCAGCAGCTGGATGTCGGCCGCCAAGGCGTCATCCTCAACAATTCGCGCACCGACGTGCAGACCCAGATCGGCGGCTGGGTGCAGGGCAATCCGTGGCTGGCCACCGGCACCGCGCGCGTCATCCTCAATGAAGTCAACGGCAGCAATCCCAGCCACCTCAACGGCTATGTCGAAGTGGCCGGTGCCCGCGCCCAGGTGGTCATCGCCAACCCGGCCGGCATCCAGATCGACGGCGCCGGCTTCCTCAATGCCAGCCGGGTCACCCTGACCACCGGCACGCCCATCCTCAACAACGGCGCGTTGGAAGGCTACCGGGTCCAGGGCGGCGCGATCCGCGTGGCTGGCGCGGGCCTGGATGCCAGCCTGACCGACTACACCGACATCATCACCCTCTCGCTGCAGGTCAACGCCGGTATCTGGGCCAACCAGCTGCAGGCCAGCCTGGGCACCAACGTGGTCAGTGCTGACCACAGCAGCGTGACCGCGCAGGCTCCGGCCGGTGGCACACCGGCCTTCGCGCTGGATGTCGGCGCGCTCGGTGGCATGTATGCCAACCGCATCTGGCTGGTCGGCAACGAGCATGGCGTCGGCATGAGCAACGCCGGCAAGATCGGCGCGCAGGCCGGCGAGCTGGTGGTCACCGCCGATGGCCGGCTGGAGAACACCGGTGCGCTGCACGCGCAGCAGGACACCCGGATCACCGCCGCCGGCGGCGTGGCCAATGCGGGCACGCTCAGTGCCGAGCGCGAGCTGCGCGTGGAGACGCCCGCCGATCTGGACAACAGCGGCGGCACGCTCAATGCCCGCCGTATCGAAGTGAACGCCGACGCGCTGCGTAACCGCGGCGGCAGCATCGAACAGGTGGGCACCCAGACGTTGCAACTGAGCGGCGCGGACATCAGCAACGTGCAGGGCAGCATCGGCACGGTGGCCAGCGCCTCGCCGGGCCAGGGGACCGAGGGTGGCACCCCCGGCGGCAATACCAGCCAGCCCGGCAGCGGCGGCACCCCCGGCACCGGCACGCCCACGCCGGGCCAGGGCGGCACCGGCGGCACCACGTCGCCCACGCCTACCGCCCCGCTGGCAGCAGGCGCACTCAACATCGCCACCTCGCTGGACAACGACGGCGGCGCCATCGATGCCACCGGCATCCTGCAGCTGAGCGCCCGCAACAGCCTGGACAACAGCCGCGGCACGCTGGGCGTGCAGACCCTGCAGGTGCAGGGCGAAGCGCTGCGCAATGTCGGCGGCCGGCTGGAGGTGCAGGGGGCGGCCTCGGCCCAAGTGCAGACGCTGGACAACAGCGGCGGCCACCTGGCGCTGGCGCAGACTTTCCAGCTGCAGGCACAGTCGCTGTTCAACCGCGGCGGTACCCTCGCGCACGGTGGCAGCGCGGCCACCGCATGGTCCATCGGCACGCTGGACAACAGCGACGGCAGCCTGGCCAGTAACGCCATTACCTTCGGCCTGGACCTGGGCCATCTGATCAACACCCGCGGCAGCCTCAGCCATGCGGGCAGCAACGGACTGCAGCTGCGCGCTGATCGCCTGGACGGCATGCAGGGCACCATCGCCACCGCCGGCGACATCGCCCTGCAGCTGGGCAGTGCCGACCACCGCAAGGCGCAGTTGATCGCCAACCAGATGAGCCTGACCGCCAGCGACTTCGACAACCGCGGCGGGCGTGTGCTGTCCACCGGGCAGCAGGCCAGCACGCTCAGCGTGCAGGGCACGCTGGACAACGGCGATGGCGGCACCCTGGCCAGCAATGGCGATCTGCAGATCACCGCAGCGCTGCTGGGCAATGCCGGTGGCACCGTGCAGCAGGCCGGCACCGGCAGCCTGCGCATCGACGCAGCCAACCTGCAGGGCCAGGGCGGCACCGTGCTCAGCAACGGCAGCCTGCGGGTACAGGGCGACACCACCAACCTGCGCGATGGCACCACCTCGGCGCAGCGTATCGCGATCGACACCGGCGATCTGATCACCGCCGGCGGCACGCTCACCTCGGCCGGTACCGACGTGCTGGACCTGCAGGTGGCCCGCACCCTGGACAACACCGGCGGCACGCTGGGCAGCAACGGCGCGCTGGCCATCGACAGCACAAGGTTGATCAACACCGGCGGCAAGCTGATCGCCGCCGGCACCGGGCAGACGACCCTGCACGCCAGCGAGTCCCTGCAGAACCAGGGCGGGACGCTGTCCACCAATGGCGACCTGCGCATCGAAGCCGACCGCCTGCTCAACAGCGGCGGCAGCATCGATCACGCCGGCAACGGCACCCTGCAGATCACCACCACCACGCTGAGCGGCGGTGAGGGCAGCATTGCCAGCAACGGCCTGCTGCAGCTGCAGGCGCAGACGCTGGACCTGCACAAGGCCACCACCCGCGGCCGTGAGGTCGATATCCGTGCCGGGTCGCTGGACAACACCGGCGGCACCCTGCTGTCGCTGGGCGAGCAGGCCATGCAGCTGCGCATCAGCGGCAGCCTGGTCAATGACGGCGGCACCGTCACCGCCAATGGTGCGCAGCAGATCGAGGCAGGCGCGTTGTCCAACCGGGGGGGCGCGCTGAATTCGGCCGGCACCGGCGATACCCGCCTGGCAGTCGCCGGCACGCTGGACAACGCCGGCGGCACGGTCGCCAGCAACGCAGCCGCGTTGCAGCTGCAAGCCGGTGCGCTGGTCAATACCGATGGCACCCTCAGCCACGCCGGTCAGAACGGCCTGGCCATCACCACCGGCCGCCTGGACGGCCAGCGCGGTCGCATCAGCACGGCCGGTGCATTGGAGCTCAACGCCGGGGCCGTCGACCATCGCGGCGCATCCCTGGCTGCCGAGCAGCTGGACATCACGGCGCAGGCGCTGGACAACCGCGGTGGCAGCATCATCGCCACCGGCACCGCCGCCAACACGCTGACGGTGACCAATACCCTGGACAACGGCGATGGCGGCACCCTGGCCAGCAACGGCGATCTGTCGATCAGCGCCACCACCCTGGGCAATGCCGGCGGCACGATCCAGCAGGCCGGCACCGGCACGCTGGCCATCGAGGTAGAAACGCTCAACGGCCACGCGGGCACCATGCTCAGCAATGGGATGCTCGACCTGCAGGGCGACACCCTGGATCTGCGCAACGGCACCACCTCGGCGCAGCAGATCCGCATCGACAGCGAGCGCCTGATCACCGCCGGCGGTCAGCTCAGCGCGCTGGGCACCCAGGCACTGCAGGTGCAGGCACGCACCCTGCTGGACAACACGGGTGGCACCCTCGGCAGCAACGGCGCCGTGGACATCAACGCCGGCCGCTTCATCAATGACCACGGCAAGCTCATCGCCGCCGGCGAGGCCGCCTCGCAGGTGCGCGTGGCCCAGCTGCTGGACAACACCGGCGGCGCGATCTCCGGCAACGGCGATCTGCGCATCGAAGCCGAGGTGCTGCGCAATGCCGACGGCACCCTGGTCGCGGCCGATGCGCTGCACCTGCAGGGCGACACGCTGGACCTGCGCGATGGTGCGGTGGGCGCCACGCAGATCACCGTGCAGGCCGGCAGCCTGGACAACAGCGGCGGCACGCTCAGCGCCACCGGCACGGCGGACATGCTCGTGCAGGTGCGTGACCAGCTGACCAACGACACCGGCACGATCGCGGCCAACGGTGCCCAGCGCATCGAGGCCGGCGAACTGTCCAACCGCGGTGGCACGCTGAGTTCGGCCGGCACCGGCAACAGCCGGATCCAGGTGACGGGGCAGCTGGACAACAGCAAGGGCGTGATCGCCAGCAACGCCGCTGCACTGGAGGTGGCATCGGGCAGCCTGCGCAATGTCGACGGCACCCTCAGCCATGCCGGCACCCAGGGCCTGACGCTGAGCACCGGGCAGTTGCTGGGCCAGAACGGCCACATCGTCACCGCCGGCGCGCTCACGCTGACCGCAGGCGAGGTGGACCACCGCGGCGCGACCCTGCAGGCCACCCAGATCGCGCTGGCGGCACAGGCGTTCGACAACCGTGGCGGTCAGCTCGTAGCCACGGGCACCCAGGCCAACCGCATCACCGTGACCGGTACCCTGGATAACGGCGACGATGGCCTGATTGCCAGCAATGGCGACCTGACCCTCGACGCAGCGGTACTCGGCAATGCCGGCGGTACCGTGCAGCAGGCCGGCAGTGGCCTGTTGGCGATCAACGCCGCCACCCTCAACGGTGCCGGCGGCACCCTGCTCAGCAACGGCACGCTGCACCTGCAGGGCGATACCACCGACCTGCGCGCTGGCACCACCTCGGCCCAGCGCATCCGCATCGAGACCGGCGATCTCACCACCGCTGGCGGCACGCTCACCGCCACCAGCACCGATGCACTGGTACTGCAGGCCCGCGACCGGCTGGACAACACCGGCGGCACCGTGGCGACCAATGGTGCGCTGGATCTGCATGCCTCCACGCTGCTCAACAACGGCGGCAACCTGCAGGCCGCCGGTACCGCCGCCAGCCAGCTGACAGTCGGCCAGGCGCTGCAGAACCGCGGCGGCAAAATCCTCGTTAGCGGTGATCTCAACGTCACCGCGGCCAGCCTGGACAACCAGGGCGGCACGGTGCACAGCGCCACCGACCTGAGCATGGGTGTGGATGGACTGCTGGACAACAGCAACACCGGCCTGATCGCCAGCGGCGGCGATGCGCAGGTGCGCGGGGGCACGCTGGACAACCGCAGCGGCAGCATCGAACAGGCCGGCGAAGGCCAGCTGCAGATCGATACCGGCACGCTGCAGGGCGCCGGCGGCCGCATCATCAGCAACGGCACGTTGACCCTGCAGGGCGAGGCGCTGGATATCCGCGGCGGCACGACCGCAGCGCGCCAGGTCACCGTGACCGCGGGCAGCCTGGACAACGCCGGTGGCACGCTCAGCAGCACCGGTGAGCAGACCATGGTGCTGCAGGTGCGCGATGCGCTGGGCAACGATGGCGGCACCATCGCCGCCAATGGCGCACAGCAGATCAGCGCCGGTGCACTGTCCAATGTCGCCGGTACCCTGAGTTCGGCAGGCAGTGCCGACACCCGCATCGAGGTCACCGGTCAGTTCGACAACACCCGCGGCACGTTGGCCAGCAACGGTGGGGCCTTGAAGGTGCAGTCCGGCAGCGTGATCAATGACGCCGGCCGGATCCACCATGCCGGCCAGAACGGCCTGACCCTGCAGACCGGCAGCCTGCAGGGCCAGAAGGGCAGCATCGCCACCGCCGGCACGCTGACCCTGCGTGCGGAGGCGATCGATCACCGCAACGCCACCCTCAGCGCCGGCCAGCTGGACATCGTCGCCACCGCACTCGACAACCGTGGCGGCACCGTGCTCTCCACCGGTACCCAGGCCAATACGATGCGGGTGGATGGCACCCTGGACAACAGCGACGACGGCACCCTGGCCAGCAATGGCGACCTGCAGATCACCGCGGCTACCCTCGGCAACGCCGGCGGCACCGTGCAGCAGGCCGGCACCGGCACGCTGAGCATCACCGCCGCCACCCTCAATGGCCAGGGTGGCACCCTGGTCAGCAACGGCGCGCTGGCGCTCAGCGGTGACACCACCGACCTGCGCAATGGCACCACCTCGGCGCAGCAGATCCGCATCGACACCGGTGATTTGACCACGGCCGGCGGCAACCTCGTCGCCACCGGCACAGGGCCGCTGGCCCTGAACGTGCGCAACCGCCTGGACAACACCGGCGGCACCCTGGCCAGCAATGGCACGGTGGACCTGCGCGCGGCCAACCTGATCAACAACCAGGGCACGCTGCAGGCGGCTGGCGCGGGCAGCAACCAGCTGCAGGTGGGCCAGGCGTTGGAAAACCGCGGCGGGCGCATTCTCGCCGCGGGCGCGACCGTCATCGGCGCCGCCAGCGTGGACAACCAGGGCGGCACCCTGCAGACCGGCGGGGCGTTGACCATCGGCGTGGACGGGCGGCTGGACAACAGCGGCAAGGGTGTCATCGCCAGCGGCGGCGATGCGCACCTCACCGCCGCTACCCTGGACAACCAGACCGGCAGCATCGAGCACGCCGGTGAAGGCACGCTCGCCATCGAAGTGACCGAGCTGCTCGGTGCGGGCGGCCGCATTGTCGGCAACGGTGCGCTGCAACTGAAGGGCGACACGCTCGATCTCAGTGGCGCCACCACCGGCGCGCGCCAGGTCACGGTGACCGCCGGCAGCCTGGATACCAGCAAGGGCACGCTCACCTCCACCGGCACGCAGGCCATGACCCTGCAGGTGGACAGGGCGCTCACCAACAACGGCGGCACCATCGCCGCCAATGGCGCCCAGCAGATCACGGCCGGCTCGCTCTCCAACATCGATGGCACGCTGAGCGCGGCCGGCACGGGCGATACCCGCATCAACGTGCTCGGCACGTTCGACAATACCCGCGGCGATGTGGCCAGCAATGGCCGTCAGCTTCAGATCGATGCCGCGCGCCTGATCAATGAGGAAGGCACCCTCAGCCACGGCGGCAACGAGTCGCTGACCCTGACGGTCGGCCAGCTCGATGGTGCGAAGGGCACGATCGTCAGTGCAGGTGCACTGGCGCTGCAGGCCGGTGCGGTGGACCACCGCGGTGCCACCCTCAATGCAACCCAACTGACCGTCCAGGCTGAGTCCTTCAACAACCAGGGCGGCACCGTGCTGGCCACGGGCGGGCAGGCCAGCAGCCTGAAGGTCAGCGGCGTGCTCGACAATGGCAACGGCGGCACGCTGGCCAGCAATGGCGACCTGCAGATCACCGCAGCCACCCTCGGCAATGCCGGCGGCACCGTGCAGCAGGCTGGCACCGGCACGCTGGCGATCAACGCCACTACCCTCAATGGCCAAGGCGGCAAGCTGCTCAGCAACGGCAGCCTGACGCTGATCGGCGAGAACACCGACCTGCGCGATGGCACCACCGCCGCGCAGCGCATCCGTATCGAGACCGGTGAACTGGTCACCGCAGGCGGCACGCTCACCGCCACCGGCACCGACGTGCTGGCGCTGAACGTACGCGGCCGGCTGGACAACACCGCCGGCACCCTGGCCAGCAACGGCACGCTGGACCTGCGCGCCGCGCAGTTGCTCAACAACCAGGGCACCGTGCAGGCGGCCGGGGCGGGCAGCAATCAGCTGGCCATCGGCGGTGCGCTGGAGAATCGCGGCGGTCGTATCCTGACCACCGGCAACGCCACGGTCACCGCCACCCGTGTGGACAACCGCGGCGGTACGCTGCACAGCGATGGCAGCTCCACCTTGACGGTCACCGTCGATGGCCTGCTCGACAACAGCGCGCAGGGCACGGTGTCGTCGGGCGGCAACGCGCACATCACCACGCAATCCTTGAACAACGAAGCAGGCACCCTGGCCGCCGGCGCAGCGCTGCAGCTCGACGCGGCCACGCAGGTACGCAATACCGGCGGCCTGATCCAGGCCGGTACCGATCTGCGCGCGACCAGCAACGGCATCGACAACCACAGCGGTCGGATCATCGCCGGCACGGTGGATCTCGATACCCGCGGCTACACGTTGGACAATCGCGCAGGCACCGTGGCCAGCCTGACCGGTGGCGCCGCGCTGCGCACCGGTCAGCTGGACAACAGTGGCGGCCTGCTGCAGTCCGCCGGCAACCTGCGCATCGACACCGCCGGCCAGGCCCTGATCAACACGAATGCCAACGGCAACGGCATCAACAGCAGCGGCACGCTGGAGATCCACAGCGGTGCGTTCGACAACCGCGGCGGTGCGGTGTTTGGCCAAGGCGCGATCACCCTCACTGCCAGCAGCGTCGACAACTCCGCCGGCGGCGCGCTGGTGGGGGCAGGCGACCTGACCCTGCGCGCGCAGTCGGTGGCCAACGCCGGTGGCAAGATCACGGTGGGCCGCCATGCGGACATCGTCCTGCCCGGCGCGCTGGACAACCGCGGTGGCCTGGTGGCCGCCGGCGGCACGCTCGCCCTGCAGGCGGGCAGCATCGACAACCGTTCCACCCTCAGCGCGCCCAACGGCCCCGCACTGGGCCTGCAGGGCAAGCATCTGCAGGTCACCTCCGGCAGCCTGGACAACCAGCAGGGCCAGGTCCTGGCCGACACCATGGTGGTGCAGGTGGGCGGGCTGCTGAACAACACCGGCGGCCAGATATCGGCCGCCGATACGTCCGATATCCGCGCCGACAGCATCGCCAACGCCGGCGGTTCGCTCGTGGCCGGCAACAACCAGATCGTGCGCACGCGTGAGATCACCGGTGACGGCAAGCTGCTCTCGCAGGGTGACATGACCCTGGAACTGGGCCAGAGCCACACCAATACCGGCGAGCTCGCCGCCAACGGCACGCTCACCCTGGCCATCCAGGGCAATCTGGACAACCTGGGCAAGCTGCAGGGCGCCGGGGTGAACATCAGCGCCGGCAACATCCACAATGCGGCCTCCGGCGAGATCAGCAGCGTCGGCCTGACCCGGCTGGTGGCCAGCGGTGAACTGCTCAACCGCGGCCTGCTGGACGGGCGCATCACCCACATCGACGCCGGCACGCTGAACAACATCGGCACCGGCCGCATCTACGGCGACCACATCGCCATCCAGGCCGGCACCCTCAACAACCTGGCCGAAAACGTGGGCGGCGCGCAGCGCTCGGCGACCATCGCCGCACGCCAGCGCCTGGACCTGGGCGTCGGCGTGCTGAACAACCGCGGCCAGAGCCTGATCTTCAGCGATGGCGATGCGGCCATCGGTGGGGCGCTCAACGGGCTGACGGCGGTGGGCAGCGCGCAGCGCATCGACAACCTCAGTTCCACCATCGAGATCGCCGGCAACCTGGACATGTCCGCGCTGGCGGTGAACAACATCCGCGAAAACGTGGTGGTGCAGCAGCAGACCATCCAGCATGGGCCGGTCACGCTCAACCAGCCGGGTTGGTTCCAGAACGGCGACAACTCGAGCGGAAATCTACGCAACACCGCCAATTTCCAGCCCTACGAGGTCTATTACCTCAATCCGGCCGACATCCTGGAAGACACGGCATACATCACGCCTGACGGCCAGCAGATCCGCCGCGCCGTGGTCCGGTTGAACGCCAACACCAGTGCTTACTACTTCGCTCGCGGCGGCTTGCACGCCGGGCGAGGCGAGCGTTCGCGATTGCCTGCGCAGGACGGGACGGTCGTCATCTACTACGTGGGCCGCGCAGACAACCGCAACAATCCGGACCAGCTGGGCGCCGGCGCCGAAGACCCGTTCCGCGATCTCTCGGCGACTCAACCGGGAAGCCCCGCGTTCCGTTACGACTCGGACACCCTGGCGTACAACAACGCCTACGGCACCTGCACCACCACCTGCGTGCAGTTGATCACCTACCCGGACTACGACAATCCGGAGGCGATGCTGATCAACATGCAGCGCCACACCAGCAACACCAATGGCAACGAGAAGACCCGCGTCGCCACCCGTACCACCATCGAAGACGTGCTGGTGTCCGCCGGCCCCGACGCGGTGATCAATGCCGGTGGCCACATGCGCATCGCCACCGATACGTTGAGGAACGAGTACGCCAGCATCGCCGCCGGTGGCAACCTGGCCGTGGTCGGGTTGAACGTGGGTGAATCCTCGATCATCAACACTGCCAAGACGCTGTTCCGCACACACACGTTCAACAATGTCTCCATCTCCTATGGCGGCTCGCGCAGCCAATGGAGTGCCGCGCCGATCTCCGAGCAGATCGGCGTGCTGGGTGCGGGCATCACCGCCGGCGGCAAGCTGAGCATTGATGTCGGCAACCTTCGCAACGAGAACACCGGCCGCGATGCGCCGAACGTGCGCGATGGCGACAGCATGGCCAACCTCAACACGGGTGGACCGGGCGCAGGCTCGGTCGGCCCGGGTGCCGGCGCGGTGCAGGGACCCGGGCAGAGCAACGGCCAGGGCGCCGGCCCGGTGAACGCACAGGGGCCGACGGCGGCCGGCGCGGCACACGGTCAAACCGGTAGTGCGGTACAGGGGCCGGGGCACGCTGGTGGCCATATGGCCGATGGCGCGCACGCCCAAGGACCGTCTGCGGCCGGTGCCGCGCAGGGCGCGGCAGGCCAGGGCCTGCAGGGTGCCGACCGTACCAGCGGCCAGCTGGCCGACGCCGCCAGCGCCCAGGGACCGGGCCAGGTCGGCTCGGCGGGCCCGGGCACGGGCGCCGTACAGGACATCACGGCCGGGCAGGCCGCACAGGCCACGGCCAACGGCCCCACGACCGTGCAGGCCGGCGGCCATGCCGGCAGCGGTGGCAATGGCGCACTGGCCAACAAGCAGGCCGTCGCCGCCGCCGGCAACGACCCGCACGTGGTGGTGACCACCACGCCCAATGCCAGTGCCCCCAGCGCCAGCCTGTTCAACGTGGATGCCAACCGCGGCGGCTACCTGGTGGAGACCGACCCGCGCTTTGCCAGTTACCGCAACTGGCTCAGCTCGGACTACCTGCTGCAGCGCGCCGGCTATGAGCCCTCGCAGACGCAGAAGCGCCTGGGCGACGGCTTCTACGAACAGAAGCTGGTGCGCGAACAGATCGGTGAGCTCACTGGTCGCCGCTTCCTCGAGGGCCATGCCAGCGACGAAGACCAGTACCGCGCGCTGCTGGAGGCGGGTGCCACCGTCGCCAGTGCGTGGGGCCTGCGCCCCGGCGTGGCGCTGACCGCCGAGCAGATGGCCCGCCTCACCAGCGACATTGTCTGGCTGGTGGAGCAGGACGTCACCCTGGCCGACGGCTCCACCGTGCGCGCGCTGGTGCCGCAGGTATACCTGCGGGTGATGCCGGGCGACCTGGACACCAACGGTGCGCTGCTCGCCGGTGCCGACATCGACATCAAGCTGCGCGGCGACCTGGTCAACAGCGGTGCCATCGCCGGGCGCCAGCTGGTGAGCATCGACGCCGGCAACATCCGCAACGTCAGTGGTGGGCAGATCAGCGGTCAACAGGTCGGCCTGCAGGCCACCCACGACATCGACATCATCGGCAGCACGGTCACCGCCACCGATGCACTGGGGCTCAAGGCCGGTGGCAACATCACCGTCGCCTCGACCACGCGCGAGTGGCGCGACAACGGCGACCTGCTGGTGCAGCAGACCACCACGCTGGATCGCGTGGCCGGCCTGTACGTGACCAACAAGGACGGCGCCGGCGTGCTCAGCGTCAACGCCGGTGGCAACGTGGAGCTGCGGGCCGCGCAGCTGGCCAACGCCGGTACCGACGGCCTGACCGCGATCGTGGCCGGTGGCGACCTCAGCCTCACCTCGGTGGCCGAGCAGAGCAGCGTCTCGCTCACCCATGACGCCCGCAACTTCAACAGCCAGAGCCAGTTGATCAACATCGGCACCACCATCAGCGGTGCCGGCGATGTGGTGCTCAGGGCCGGCAACGACCTGAACCTGAGCGCCGCCAACGTTTCGGCCGCCAACGCATTGGTGGCCCAGGCAGGGCGCGATATCAACAGCGTTGCCGTGGTGGACACGCGCACGTTCGACAGCGGTGCCAAGAGCAAGAGCGGCTCGCGCGAGGTCAGCGCCGCCGATGGCTGGGTGCTGGGCAACCAGCTCACCGGTGGCGAAGGCGTTGCCCTGCAGGCCGGCCGCGACCTCACCCTGCAGGCCACCACGGTGGACAGCAGCGAGGGCGGCGTGCTGCTCTCGGCCGGCCGCAACCTGGCGCTGACCACCGCGCAGGAAACCCACGATCTGGTGGTGGACGAAACCACCCGCAAGAAGAAGACGCTGTCCAGCACCACCACCACCACCCATGACCAGAGCTCGGCCAGCTATGCGGTGGGCAGCGCCATCGGTGGCAAGACGGTGGACATGATCGCCGGCAACGATGTGACCATCACCGGCTCCACCGTGCTGGCCGACAACGACCTGCGCATCGCCGCGGCCAACAACATCACCATCGAATCGGCACAGGACACCTACAGCGAGGCCAGCAGCTTCAGCCAGAAGAAATCCGGCATCACCGGGGGCTTCGGCAATGGCGTGGCCTCGGTGGGCTACAGCAGCTCGCGCAGCACCAACGACAGCGCCAGCCAGTCCACCACCCAGGTGGCCTCCGCCGTGGGCTCGATGGACGGCAACGTGCTGATCAATGCCGGCAACCAGCTGACCATCGCGGCCTCCGATGTCGCCGCCGGCAACAATCTCACCCTGGCCGGCAAGGACATCAACCTGATCGCGCGGCAGGACACGCTGGAGACGCAGAGCAGCGCCGCCAGCAAATCCAGTGGCCTCTCGGTGGGGGTGACCTACGATCCCACCAAGGCCTATCGCAGCGCCCGCGATTCCACCACCGACGGCATGGCCGACAGTGGTTCCACCATGGGCAAGATCACCCGCAATGCTGAAGGCGCCGCCTCCGGCCTGCGGGCGGCCACCACCTCCACGGTGATCACCGCGGGCAGCCAGCGCTCCAACAGCAACGAGAGCCAGTCCAGCAGCGATGCGCGGGTAAGCCAGCTCAGTGCGGGCGGCGACCTGACCCTGATCGCCAACGGCGGCTCGATCTACAGCCAGGGCGCGCAGATGGCGGCCGAGGGCGATGCCCTGCTGCTGGCGACCAAGGACATCGTGTTCGATGTCGCCCACAACACCGAATCCAGCACCAGCCAGAGCAGCGGCAAGGGCTGGGGCATCGCCAACAACACCAGTGGCCTGCCGTTCGGCACCAACAATTCGCGCAGCGAAGGCAGCGGCAGCAGCGACACCATCACCGGTACCCAGCTGTCGGTGGGTGGTGGGGTGCGCATGGCGACCAGCGAGGGGGACATCAGTCTCACCGCCGCCAACATCGTGGCCGAGAAGGACGTGAACATCCACGCCGCGGGTGACCTGACCATCCGCAGTGGCCAGGACACGGTGGGCAACACCAACACTTCGCAGAGCAAGGCGATCGGCACGGTGCAGATCTCCGACACCGAGAAGTTCTCCGGCTGGCACCGCCAGGAGCATGACGATGACAGTGCGCAGGTGTCTCAGGTGGCCAGCAACGTCGGCAGCCTGGGCGGCAACGTCAACCTGAGCGCCGGCGGCACCTACAGCCAGATTGCCAGCAATGTGGTGTCGGCCAAGGACATCAACATCACCGCCGCGCAGATCGAGCTGCTCACCGCCGACGAGGTCGGGCACTCCTCGCAGCGCGATGACGATCTGAAGATCGGCGTGTTCGCACGGGTGAAGTCGCCCTTCATCGACCTGATCAACAACGTGGATGCGGCCCGGCAGTCCGACGGTCGCCTGTCGTCCATGCAGAACATGGCAGCGGCCGCCAATGCCTACCAGTCGGCCAGCGCGATCGCCAACGCGGCCGGTGCCGGTGGCAGCGGTGCATTGTTCAATGCCGAAGCCGGTATCGGCTTCAAGACCGCCAACAGCAGTGCCGACAGCAGCAGCGTAGTCTCGCAGGGCTCCACGCTTCAGGCAGGTGGCAACCTCAACCTGACCAGCACCAGCGGTGACATCCATGTGGTGCAGGGCAACCTGAGCGCGGGCAACACGGTGAGCCTGGATTCGGCACGCGACATCCTGCTGGAAGCCGGTAAAGCGCAGCTTGCCGACCGCAGCAAGAGCAGCAACGCCGGCGCGGAAGTGGGCGTGGGCGTGGCGATAGGTGCGCAGACCGGCGTGTACGTGTACGCCGAAGCCAGCGTGGGCAGCAGCAAGTCCAACGCGAACAGCACCACCTGGCAGAACACCACGCTCACCGGCCAGAACATCTCGCTCAAGGCCGAGGGTGACACCACCCTGCGCGGTGCCACCGCGACCGCCGACCGCATCGATGTAGAGACCGGCGGCACGCTGACCATCGAGTCGCTGCAGGACGTTGCGGAAAGCATGTCCAAGAACAGCCAGGTGGGCGGCCGGGTGCAGGTGTCGTTCGGCACGGCCTGGAGTGCTGATGGCTACGCCAGTGGGGGCAAATCCAACGGCAGCTATCAGGGCGTGGGCCAGCAGTCGGGCCTGTTTGCCGGTGACGGCGGGTACCACGTCGATGCCGGTCACGTGAACCTGGTCGGCGGTGCGATTGCCAGCACCAACGCCACCAACAGCGAACTGACCGCGCAGACGCTGACCTTCAGCGACCTGCAGAACCAGATGCAGCACAGCACCAGCTCCGGCGGCATCAGCGGTGGCTACGGCGGCGCGATGGAGGGCAACACGCCGGTGTTCACCGGTGCCACGCCGAACTTCGGCGGTGGCGTGCCGATGCACGAGAAGGGCGGCGACAGCAGCACCACCTACGCCACGCTGACCGAGGGCAACATCGTCATCGGCGGCAAGAAGGTGACTGCCGCCGAGCTGGGCGTGAACACCGATGCCGCCACGGCGCACCGCGCGATTGAGGCGATGCCTAATGCAGAGCTGCAGCTGGCCAACCAGCAGGCGATGGCGAATGCGATGGGCACGGTGGTGGCCACCAGCAAGCAGATTGCTAGGGATATCGGCGACCAGGCAATGCGGGATCTGGAGAATTCCTATCTCTCTACCCTGTCCGATGAGGAGAAGGATCGCTTCAAGAGCCAGAGCGCGGAAGGCAAGTCCAATGAGCTCGCAGCCAGGTTCCCATCCAGCTATAGCGACGCCGTGGCACAGCAGCAGAAATGGGGCATCGGCAGCCAGAATGGCCGCGCGCTGGAAGCGGTGACTACGCTGCTGGTGGGCGTCGTATCGGGCCAAGGCGGCGGGCAGGTTGCGGCCAATGCACTGGCACCGTATGCAGCCCAGCTGATCGGCGACAAGTTCGATACGAACCATGGCAGTGATCCGAACGCCGCGTTGCAGCTGCTGTCACATGCGCTGCTGGGTGCGCTGTTGGCTGAGGCCAATGGTGGTAACGCAGCCAACGGTGCAGGCGCAGCGGCCGGTGGCGAACTGGCGGCGAAGCTGCTGACCGAGGCGCTGTATCCCGGGTATACCGGCGAGCTGAATGATCAGCAGAAGCAGACGATTCTGGCGCTGTCGCAGGCGGTCGGGGCGGTGGCGGGTGGGATGAGCAACGGCGTCGCGGAGGCGGCGCTTGGCACCGGTATTGCGGGCAACTCGGTTGAGCACAACTGGCTAAGCCAAGGCGAATGGGAGCAGTACGAAAAGGCGAAGAATGGCTGTAAGAGCGAGGATGCGGCCAGCTGCGCCGCGGTCAAACGATTCGAAGAAGTGTCCGAACAGCGCGACGCGCATCGTGCCGCCTACATCAGTGCTGCCCGCGACGCGCTAATAACCAACGGCTACGACGTCAACGAAGAGACCATGAAGGCGGTGGACGTCCGCTACTGGCAAACCCAAGGCATGCAGTACAGGGATGCCCGCTTCCTTGGCGTGAACCTGCAGCCCACCATAAAGGGCGCTTACCAGAGACTGACCGAGTACTACGAAGGAGTTGCGGAAAAAGACGGCAATTCAAGCAATCGCTTCATGGCAGGTATCACATCCGGAATCCTTCAAGGCATAGGTCAGACCTGGGGTTCTTGGACCGGGACAAACCCGGGGAATGGATTGGAGGTCGTTGGCGTGGAAGCCATGGACGGCCGCTTCCTGACCGTCGTTGACATCGCGACAGCTGTGCTGGCGGGTGGCACCGGTGGCGGGCGCACTATTGGTAAGCCTTTACTGACCGAGACCGCCGAAGCGTTGGCAGGGCAGGCTGGACGGGTCGGCGGCCGAGTTGGCGTTGAGAACGTCGATCTCGTCGCCACAGGGATACAATGGGGCAAGGGCATCCAGGGGCAGGGCATGCCTTGGGAAAACTATCTGGCGAAGTTGATGCCGGAAGAAGCCAGGTTGCCGCCCAACTTCAAGACGTTCGACTTCTTCGATGACGCGACTGGCTTGGCAATCAGCGCGAAAACTTTGGATACAACCACGCTTTCCCGACTGACCAATCCGCGGCAGATCTTTACGACCCTGAGGGGAAATATTGATGATGCAGCCGCTTTTACGGGACACCGGCTCAGCAATGTCCGCCTGTCCGCATCGCAGATAACGCAGCGTGAGGTCCATGTGGCAATTCCAAAGAACACCGGGTCGACTCAGTGGGACGAGGTTATGAAGGCGGTGGAATACGGCAAGCTTAAGGGAATTACAGTCAAGGTCACCACGGTTGAGTGATATGAATGACGTTGAAAAAAGACCGTCTGCGGTCATTTTGAGTGGGAGAGATTTCATTCTTGTGCATACCCTTTCGGGCTACCGAAGTATGCGATGGGACCCGTTGGGGGAGAAAATCTTGTTACATGGCGGGGCCGAAGATCATCTAATCGGTGAGGCCCTTCTTAGAGCGCTGGATGCAAGTCGCTTTGTTCTCGCCGCGCCTCGTCATGATGTCTGGATCCATCCGGACGTGACCTTCGACAAGGACCTGTACGATCTGAAGTTGAACGGACAGTATTACGAGGCATGTATTGACGACGTTGTGGGTCAATTGGGGTACAAGAACAAGCGTGCGCTGTTCAAGTCGACATCCAGCTGCCATGCCGAGCGCATTCGCGAGCAGATAGTCGTATCGCCTTCCGTCCAAGAAAGGCTCGATGCATGGGCAGCACTGCCGGAAGATCAGAACGTCGTTTTGAGCGCCACAAGTACTCCTTCAGAGATTGGCGTCGGCGTTCGCCTTGCTATTTCACGCTGTAGTTGAACAGGGAGCAAATCTAGCAGCCATCGGGGTACGGCCACTGCTGGTAGGACCGGGCTGATGTGGGTCACATGGCCCCTTGGGGTGTCGCGCCCGTCCAATTCGAGTGTTGCAAAGGAATCGCCACAGACAAACACGCTCGTTCTCGGGCTTCTATGTCTACGCTGAAGCCAGCGTGGGCAGCAGCAGGTCCAACGCGAACAGCACCACTTGGCAGAACACCACGCTCACCGGCCAGAACATCTCGCTCAGGGCCGAGAGTAACACCACCCTGCGCGGCGCCACCGCGACGGCCGACCGCATCGATGTAAAGACCGGCGGCACGCTGACCATCGAGTCGCTGCAGGACGTGGCCGAAGGTCCGGGCGGCCAGTGTGGTAGCGTGTGGAGAAAGCGACTCGCGCCCGCCAGAGACATTCAATTCTCATGGATCAAGTTGTGCTTCCTATCATTCCTCGAGTCGTGGCGGAGGACATTCATCTGTTCACGATGGACGACTATTCGCCACATGCACTGCTGGGTGGAGAAATAATGGGAAGCCAAGTCGTGCAGTGGCAGTATGCAGTTGAGCTGACGTACAGATGTCTTACCTCGGGCCTGTGTGAACTAATGTATGAGCCGTCGCCCCGCGACGGCGGCTCGCATGATTTTCCCGAACTGTGTTCCGCGCTCTCGCGCCTTGACCCATTTGACCTCTCCGAGGAAGGCGAGTCGTATTGGCTCAGTAAGTTTATGTGCGGCACCCAGGTGCTGCTCGATATCGTTTCTGATGTTCATGTTGGTGCCGGTGCCGGTGCCGGAACATTCGAGGATCGTCTCTTTGAAGCGGTCGATAGTCACTTCGCGGCGTCGGGTGTTCCCTGGAGTGATGGCTGCCTGTTCCCAGTGGAAGCCGAAGTGACTGTAGGTCAGCATTGAGCTGAATAGTGGAGGAGAGATGGCAAGAGCTGGCTTCAAGTTGAACAACGAGTGGCGCCAATGAAAGCGTCATCCACCCGCGTTTTAAAGGAGAAACACTTGGCGCCGATGTTTTGAATGCACTCTTGCGCAGTCGATTCGTGCATCGCGGACCTCGGCCAGACATCTAGATACATCCGCAAGCGTCAGTTGATAAGGACCGCTATCAGCCTGATCGCACAGAAGAGCGTTATAGCGAGGGCTCAGGCTTGATGGGCCAGTCCAATCACAGCGTAATCCCCCCGCAGGTTAGCCGCAGCCAGAAGTGGAATTTTCTCGTAACCTAACCCGAGGAGATCCCATGAAGAAATCACGATTCACAGACAGCCAGATCATCGCCGTACTCAAGCAGGCCGAGGCCGGCACGCCTGTCCCTGACCTTTGCCGGCAGCATGGCATCAGCTCAGCGACGTTCTACAAGTGGCGCAGCAAGTTCGGCGGCATGGATGTATCTATGGTGTCTCAGCTCAAAGAACTGCAGGACGAGAACCGGCGACTGAAGAAGATGTACGCCGATGCGCAGCTCAGTGCCGAGCTGCTGAAGGAAGCGCTCTCAAAAAAATGGTGAGGCCATCTCAGCGTCGCTAGATGGCCAGACGGGCGGTCCAGGCAGGCATCACCAGCATCGTTCATGCGTGCAGGACGTTCGAGGTGAGTCAGACCTGCTACCGCTATCAGGCCAAGGCCTGCCAAGAAAATGCGACCATCGCCGACTGGTTGCTCAGGCTGACCAGCGCCTACCGCGATTGGGGCTTTGGGCTGTGCTTCCTGCACCTACGCAACGTGAAGGGCTTCGCTTGGAACCACAAGCGCGCGTATCGGATCTATCGCGATTTGGAGCTGAATCTGCGCATCAAGCCGCGCAAGCGCATCGTCCGGGAAGTGCCGGAGCCTTTGGCGGTGCCTGAGGCGGTCAACCAGACATGGTCGATGGATTTCATGCACGACCAGTTGGCTGATGGACGCAGCTTCCGGATGCTCAACGTACTGGATGAATTCAACCGTCAGGGACTGGCGATGGAGGTCGACATCTCCTTGCCTGCGGCGCGCGTCATCCGCAGCTTGGAACAGGTCATTCAATGGCGCGGAAAGCCCCGCGCCATACGCGGCGACAACGGGCCCGAGTACATCAGCGGAGCCCTGCAAGCATGGGCCGAGCGGCACGATATAGCGCTGCTCTACATCCAGCCAAGCAATCCTCAGCAGAACGCCTATATCGAGCGCTACAACCGGACCGTGCGTTACGCTTGGCTTGCCAGCAACCTGTTCAATGACATCGAACAGGTCCAGGATATCGCCACTCGTTGGCTATGGACTTACAACCACGAGCGGCCGAACATGGCGCTTGGCGGCATCACGCCAATGCAGAAACTTGCACTGGCAGCATAGTTCCACTTTTGGCGACTGCTAGATGTGGGGGATTACCGTTCAAAGCTCTACAACTTCCAAAAACAAAGTAAGTGAGGTGAACTGTGATCACATACAGCCGGGCTCTATCGCAAGCCGCGGAGTACTTGAGGCAGTCTGACATTCTGGTCCAGATCTCGCTTGAGGGTGAGTTCCAGGAGGGTTGGTACTTTTGCTATCAGTCAAAGGAATTCTTAGACACCGGGGACCTCTCTGCACAGTTGGCCGGTAATGGACCCTTCTTGATTGACAGGGATTCTGGAGAGCTTGTGGTTCTTGGCACAGATAGACCATTGGAGGAGTATCTAAAGGAGTACGCGGAACAGAAAACAGCGAGAAATGCTTGACTCGCTCTCTCTTGGAGAACTAGCGTGGTCAGATGATGCGTTACGTAAAGATCGCTTTCCGCGCCACGCCGAGCGAGTATGAGGGGGTAAAGAATGGACCTGAAAAACCTTGGCGACGAAAGGATTGAACTGCATTTGACCAAGGATGAGCTGAACGTTCTTTTCTCCTGTCTGCGCGAGTCGTTCGCAACATTGGGTAGGAGTTCTTATCAAACGAGAATTGGCGTAACAATGGACGTTGGAAGCGCACTTGGTGATGAACTGATGCATCTCATGGAACGAGAGGGGATTGAACAGTAGCGTCGTTCCGCGTCTTCTCTGTCATGTAGCCAGCGGGAATTCCGGCACGTAATCAAACGGCATCTGTCTGCACCGTCTACGTGTCGACATCCACGTGGTCCAGGGCGCCCTGACGGCACTCACCACACTGGGCCTAGACTCCGGAAGCGACATCCTGCTGGAAGTCGGTCAGGCGCATCGGCAGGACAAGATAAAGAGCAGCAATGCTTGCGCTGAGGTGGGCGGGGCTTTCGCGGAGGGCGGGATCTTCAGCGCCTTGCTGGGTGGGACGTTCGGTAGCGTCTGGACGATTGGGCGCCCAGACGGATAGCCGCGGCAATCCTGCTCGGCCTGGTCGCCGGTGCTCATGGTTCTTTCGTCTAAACTTCCGCGCTCGCAGGCCGCTCTCTGGTCAGTGGGTCCAGATCCGCGAGCGCGTGCTGATTTTTTAACTTTGGAGCTGTCTGGTAATGAATGGAACGGTTCTTCCAGCGTGGTTGCATTCAATCGTATTTGTAGTGCTATCGATCTACATGTTCATGCTCTGGGCTGGCCTGAAGCGCGACGCGTTAAGCGAGGCACAGAAGCGCTTGATTGAACGTGTGGAATTTCTTCGGTCGCCGGGCGCCGCCCTATCAGGTGGTTGCCTTTTCCTGGCTCTCGCCCTGGGTAATGCGGCTTGGGCTTACGGGTACCAATGGTGATCGCTATCAAGGATGTTGCGTGAACGTCCGAAGCGTCGATTGTTCCAGAGCTTCGGCCCTGTTGTCTCCGATAAATGAAGGATTTTCTATGAAACAGGGCACGTACGCCTCAATCGCCATCGTGATCCTTTCGCTGTCTGGAGCTTCGGTGGCGTTTGCTGAGTGCCAGTCGGAGACACGGGATATGGAGGGTACTCCCGCCAAGGCTGAGGTGTGCATTGTGTCGGCGGGGATGTTCAAACCCAATAGTGTGACTGCCAGCATCAATGGAAAGTCCGTGTTCAGTGGTACCGACTACGAGGATGTGGTGTTCGATGGCCGGTACGAGGGGCAGGTCGTGGGTGGTGGTTGCAACGAAATGGTCACCGTGATGGACATGGCCACGATGAAGGGCGCGCCAATCGCAGTCCTGCCTGAGAGCTTGGTGTTTGAGTGCCGTATCACGTTTGACGCAGAGGGCCATTCCTTACCGTTTGACAAGGACGATGCCTGCAGCAAGACCTTCTATGCCTCGCTCAATCCGTTGCTCGGCCAGCTCGTGCCTGCCGCCGATGCCAAGCGCTGCACGGTGTTGCTCGACGGAGTTGAGGTTCTGAGCAAGGAGTTCAAGCTATAGGCAGAGCCTGTGATGGGGAGGTCGCACCTGTAGCGTCGAAGACACTGCATCGGGTCAGTGCGTTATAGGCTTTGTCAGCGGACTGCCCTCCCACAACGTGCTCGCGGGCTGCAGTCGTGCGAGAGGTGGAACCATAACCCGGGAGCGCAGGTAGGCTTCGCCCTGCGTGGCTCTACGCAGGGCAAGGCGGAATGACGCACAATCAGGCCATGCCCAGATTCCGCCTCCCGCTCGTGCTGCTTGCCACCTTTCTGCTCGCCGCCTGCGCCAGCACCGATGTGCGCAGCCCGCTTGCAACCTGGGTGCCTTCGCCGAACTACAACAGTCGCAACCCGGTCATCATCGTGTTGCACCACACCGACCAGGACAACGTCCAGCAGAGCCTGCACACTCTGCGCACCGCCAACAGCGGTGGCAAAGTCAGCGCGCATTATCTGGTGGGCGCGGATGGCCACATCTACCAACTGGTCGCCGATAGCCGCCGTGCCTGGCATGCCGGCGGTGGCCGCTGGGGCACCATCATTGACCTCAACTCTGCTTCGATCGGCATCGAGATCGACAACGACGGCGACAGTCCGTTTGCCGCTGACCAGATTGCCGCGCTGATGCGCCTGCTGGACGATCTGTGCACGCGCCTAAACATCCCGCGCACGCAGATCATCGCCCATGCGGACCTGGCACCGGTCCGCAAGCAGGACCCTAGCCGCTACTTCCCTTGGCAGCAGTTGGCCGAGGCGGGTTTCGGGGTATGGCCGCGCGCGAGCGATGGCGCTGCGCCGGAAGGCTTCGACCCGTGGTTGGCCCTGCAGGCCTTCGGCTACCCGCTGGACGACCGCGCCGCCGCAGCCGGCGCCTTCCATCGCCGCTTCCGTGGCCGTGACGACCTGCCGCCTGATCTCGACCTCGAAGACGCCCGCATCCTGCATTCGCTGCTCCTGCAGCGGTGGAACGGACGGCCAGCGCGGACTGTTGATCCGCTGCGTGGGCAGCAGCCACTTACAATCAAACGCTTACACCGCACAAACGAGCACCCATGAAGGCCAAGCGCATCACCGCCGCATTCAAGCACCTCGCCTTGACCCTTCTGGGCCTGGCCCTGCTCACCGCCTGCAGCGTCAGCACGCCCAAGCCCGATGCACCGCCGTCTACCACCCCCGGTACCTACGCCAAGGCCAACTGGAAAGCGCTCCCCGCCGTGAGCGACAGCGATCTGCAAGCCGGCTTCGCGGCCTGGCGCACCGCCTGCCCGCGCCTGAAGAGCGACGCCAACTGGGCACCCACCTGCGCAGCGGCGGCCAACGTTGCCACCACGCCGGCCGCCATCCGCCAGTTCCTGCAGGCGAATCTTGACGTCTATGCGCTGCGCGCCGCCGGCAACCGCGCCGATGGCCTGATCACCGGCTACTACGAGCCGATCTATTCCGGCAGCCTCACCCGCACCGCCAAGGCATCGGTGCCGGTGTACGGCGTGCCCAACGACATGGTCAGCGTCCAGCTCGACAGCCTCTACCCCGAACTCAAGGGCAAGCGCCTGCGCGGCCGAGTGGAGGGGCGCGTGCTCAAGCCGTATGACGATGCTGCGCGGATCGCCGCGAACGGCGTCAAAGCACCGGTGCTGGCCTGGCTGACCAGCCCGATGGACCTGCAGTTCCTGCAGATCCAGGGCTCGGGGCGCGTGCAGCTGGCCGACGGCCGCCAGCTTCGGATCGCCTACGCCGATCAGAACGGTCATCCCTACCGCCCGATCGGCCGCTGGCTGGTGGAGCAGGGCGAGCTGAAGCAGGCCGACGTGAGCATGGCCGCCATCCGCGCCTGGGCCGATGCCCATCCCGCACGCGTGCCCGAGCTGCTGGCCAGCAACCCGAGCTATGTGTTCTTCACCCGCGGCCCCGATAGCGGTGAAGGCCCGCGCGGCTCGTTGAACGTGCCGCTCACCGCCGGCTACAGCGTCGCCGTGGACCGCAACGTGGTGCCGTTGGGCAGCCTGCTGTGGCTGTCCACCACGCGCCCGGACGGCACCGCGCTGGTGCGCCCGGTCGCCGCGCAGGATACCGGCGGTGCCATCACCGGCGAGGTGCGCGCGGACCTTTTCTGGGGCACCGGCGATGCGGCCGGCGAGCTGGCCGGGCACATGAAGCAGAAGGGCACGATCTGGATGCTGTGGCCGAAGGGTGTGGCGCTGCCGAAGGCATCTGACAAGAGCGAGTGACACCGATGGATGAACTGCAGCGACTCCAGCACTGGTATCGAAAGCAGTGCAACGAGGACTGGGAGCATACGTTTGGGGTCACTATCGAGACCCTTGATAACCCCGGCTGGCACGTCAGCATTGATCTCATCGAGACGGAGCTTGAGCAAAAGCCCTTTGCATCGATCAGCCACGGGGACTCGGAAGATGATGCTGACTGGATCATTTGCACGGTTGAGAAGTCGCAGTTTGTAGCGAGCGGTGGTGCCGGGAACTTGACTGAGTTGCTTGGTGTATTTCTCAGCTGGGCTGAGGCTTAGCACTAGCGATCGATTGCCGGGAGGACTCATGAAAATCAAACGCATCATCGCCAACATCACCGCGTCCGATCCGGCCGCCGCCGACAGTTTCTATCGGGACCTCCTCGGCCTGGAACTGGCCATGGATCACGGTTGGATCCGCACCTATGCGGGATCCGCCGAAATGAAGGTCCAGGTGAGTGTGGCGTCCGAAGGCGGCTCCGGTACCGTCGTGCCCGATCTCTCCATCGAGGTCGACGACCTGGACGAAGTGCTTCGTCGGGTGCACGCGGCCAACCTCCCCATCGCCTATGGCCCGGTCCACGAACCGTGGGGTGTGCGTCGGTTCTACCTCCGCGATCCGTTGGGCCGGCTGGTCAACATTCTTCAGCATGCGTGAGCGAGGCAGGAAACCGGGATCAACACGCCTGCCGTTTTGCACTACATTGGTGCAATGACCACCGCGCTATCGCCCCCCGTCCTCGACGCCCTCGGCACCCCGGTCGCCTGGGCCGATGCCAGCGGCCGCCTGGTGGGCTGCAATCCCGCCTTCGCGCGCTGGCTGGGCGTGAGCGTGCGGCGCCTGCTGGGCCAGCCGCTGGCCTCGCTGGAAGCGCAGGGCGACGCGTTGGCCCACTTCCTGGCCCGTGACGAGCGCGACACCCTGCGCCTGCACCGGCTGGCCCTGGCGCTGCCGGGCGATGCACCGCGCTTTGCCGAGGGCTGGCTGAGCCGCTGGGATGAGGGCGGTTGGCTGCTGGAGGCGCATCCGGTCGACGAATTCCCGGGGCTGGATCCCACCCAGGCGCTGCCCAGCGCGCTCAGTGCCGCGCTCAAGGGCTTGGCGCATGAGCTGCGCAACCCGCTGGCCGGGTTGAAGGGCGCGGCCCAGCTGCTGGCACGCCGCAACGCGCAACGCGATCCGGACGAGCGTGAACTGATCGAGCTGATCGGCTCGGAGATCGAACGCCTCAACGGCCTGCTCGAGCAGCTGCTGTCGCCGGCACCGGCCGCGCCGCATGCAGCGCTCAACATCCATGCCTCGCTGGAGCGCGTGCTGCGCCTGGCCGAGAGCGAGGGTGGCTGGGCGGTCCGGATGCAGCGCGATTACGACCCCAGCATTCCCGAGTTCGATGGCGATGCCGACCGCCTCACCCAGGCCGTGTGGAACCTGGTCCGCAATGCGATCCAGGCCGGGGCCGGCACGGTCACCCTGCGCACGCGGGTGGAGCACGGTGTGCGCATCACGGATCAACTGCACCCGCTGGCGCTGCGGCTGGAAATCGCCGATGACGGCCGTGGCGTGCCCGAAGACCTGGCCGAGCATCTGTTCCTGCCGCTGGTCAGTGGCCGCGCCGAGGGCACCGGGCTGGGCCTGGCGCTGGCCCAGCAGGTGGCGCGCGAGCATCGCGGCACCCTGACCTACCGCTCGCGCCCGGGCCATACCGTATTCACCGTGCTGCTGCCGATCGGGCAGGGCACCCCCGCCGAGGACACCGCCGCCCATGGCTGACCAGGTCGATACCGCCGCCCAGCGCGTCTGGGTAGTCGACGATGACCGCGCGGTGCGCTTCGTGCTGTGCACCGCGCTGCGCGAGGCCGGCTACCGTGTCGAAGGCTTCGAGGGCGCAGCTGCGGCGCTGGCGATGCTGGCCGATCAGCCGCCACCGGACCTGCTGTTCACCGATGTGCGCATGCCCGGCGATGATGGGCTGGTGCTGCTGGACAAGCTCAAGGCCGCGCATCCGCAGCTGCCGGTGATCGTGATGTCGGCCTACACCGACGTGGCCAGCACGGCCGGTGCCTTCCGCGGCGGTGCGCAGGAGTTCCTGTCCAAGCCCTTCGATCTGGACGATGCGGTCGCCTTGGCGCAGCGCGTGCTGCCGGCCCCGGATGTGCCCCTGGCCGAGCCGAGCGAGACCGCCAGCGCCACGCCGCCGGACCAGCGTCCGCAGCTGGTTGGCGATACCCCGGCGATGCGCGCGCTGTTCCGCGCGATCGGGCGCTTGGCGCAGGCGCCGCTGTCGGTGCTGATCAATGGCGAGACTGGCACCGGCAAGGAACTGGTCGCGCATGCGCTGCACCACGAATCGCCGCGCGTGCAGGGCCCGTTCGTCGCACTCAATACCGCGGCCATTCCCTCCGAACTGCTGGAAAGCGAGCTGTTCGGCCACGAAGCCGGCGCGTTCACCGGGGCGCAGCGTCGCCATATCGGCCGCTTCGAGCAGGCCAACGGCGGCACGCTGTTCCTCGATGAAATCGGCGACATGCCGTTGCCGCTGCAGACGCGCCTGCTGCGCGTGCTGGCCGAGGGTGAGTTCTTCCGTGTCGGCGGACGCGAACTGATCCGCGTCGATGTGCGCGTGATCGCCGCGACCCACCAGGACCTGGAAAGCCTGGTCGCGCAGGGGCGCTTCCGCGCGGACCTGCTGCATCGGCTGGATGTCGTTC
Source organism: Stenotrophomonas sp. JAI102 (assembly GCF_013409105.1). Classification (NCBI taxonomy): domain Bacteria; kingdom Pseudomonadati; phylum Pseudomonadota; class Gammaproteobacteria; order Lysobacterales; family Lysobacteraceae; genus Stenotrophomonas; species Stenotrophomonas sp. JAI102. The sequence goes on along the minus strand of NZ_JACCCI010000003.1, from coordinate 192,965 downwards.
GGCTGCGGCTGCCGCCGCTGCGCGAGCGTCGCGACGATATCGCCCAGCTCGCCGAGACCTTCCTTGCGGCCGCCTCACACAAACTGGACACGCCCCCCAAGCGGCTGACCGCGGCGGCGCTGCAGGCCCTGCGCGAACACGATTGGCCGGGCAACGTGCGTGAGCTGGAGAATGTGTGCTGGCGCATGGCCGCGCTCGCTGCGGCCGACAGCATCGGTGTGGCCGACGTCGACAGCGCGCTGCATCGGGGCGCGGGTGCGCCGCGCTCGCGCAGCGCCAGCGATCCGGGCCAGTGGGAAACGCTGCTGTCGGCGTGGGCGCGCCAGCGGCTGGCCGAAGGCGCCGAAGGCCTGCACGCACAGGTGCGTGAACGCGTCGACCACGCACTGCTCGAGGCCGCGCTGCAGATCACCCACGGCCGCCGTGCCGAGGCCGCCGCGCGGCTGGGCATGGGCCGCAACACCCTCACCCGCAAGCTCGGCGCCGGGCGCCGCCGCGGCGGATGAACCGCATGTCCACACCGCGTGTGCGCCGTGTCCCGGCCACTTTCATGGCCTGTGGACGAGCGCACCGTTAGTTTGCAACCAAGGAGTCTTCCCATGCGCAGTTCCCCTGTCGTCCTCGCTGCGGTGATCGCGGTCGGCCTGGCCGCCTGCGGCAGCACGCCGCCGCCGCGCCCCGTGGCACCCGTCGTGCCGGTGGTCAGCACTGCGCAGATGGCCGAAGCCAATCTGTCGCCTGCCTCGGCCAGCTTGGTCAGCGGGCGCCTTGCGCTGGTCCCGGATACGCGCGGCGTGCATATCACCGGCGTCATCGGCGGCCTGCAGCCCCTGCAGGTGGCCGGGTTCCATGTGCATGAGCGCGGCGACTGCAGTGCGGTCGATGCGAGCAGCGCCGGTGCGCATTTCAATCCGGCCGGCCAGCCGCACGGCCGCAACAGTGCCGGTGCGCATCACGCCGGTGACATGGACAACCTGCGTGCCGACGCGCAGGGTCGCGTCAACGTCGACATCCGCCTGCCAGCGGTTACTCTTGGCGGCGGCGCAGCCACCGATATCGCCGGACGTGCACTGATCGTGCATGCCAACGCCGACGATTACCGCAGCCAACCCGCCGGCAACGCCGGCGCCAGAATCGCCTGCGGCGTCATCCGGGTCGTGCGCTGATCGCGCAGTCCCCCGACGTCGCTTCTTCCAACGCTACCCGCAAGGAGATCCACATGCGCCTGATCCATACCTCGTTGTTCGCTGCCATCGCCGCGCTCGGCCTGACCGCCTGCAACAAGCCGGCCGACACGACCCCGGAAGCCACCCCGGCCGCCGAAGCCACCGCGGCCCAGCCGACGGCCGAAGCGACCCCGGAATCCCCGCCGGCAATGACCAGCGAAGCCCATGCCAACCACACCGCCAGCGCCGATCTCGCCGCCACACAGGGCAACGACGTCAAGGGCAACGTGACCTTCAGCATCGTCGACGGCAAGGTCCACGTGAAGGGCCAGGTCAGCGGCCTGAAGCCCAACAGCGAGCATGGCTTCCACATCCATGAGAAGGGCGACTGCAGCGCGCCGGACGGCGCCAGCGCCGGCGGCCACTTCAACCCGGGCAAGGAAGACCACGGCAGCGTTGCCACCGCACCGCACCACGGCGGTGACATGCCCAACATCAAGGCCGACGCCCAGGGCAATGCCGTGGTCGACGCTCCGGTCTCGACCAACGTCAACATCGGCAAGGGCGATGACTTCGACATCATCGGCCGCGGCCTGATCGTCCACGCCGACGCGGACGACTACAAGACCCAGCCGACCGGCAACGCGGGCGCACGCCTGGCCTGCGCGGTGATCAAAGCGGCCCCGTAAACCGGGCCGTGGTTGACGAAAAACGCCGGCATTCGCCGGCGTTTTTTTTAAATAACGGGGACGGAGGTAGTTAAGCCGCCGGCTTAACTACCTCCGTCCCTATTAGCGCGCTATTAGCGCGCGAGGAGCCGGCCAGCGGCCGGCACTACCGTCAACGCGCCAGCAATTCGCGCGCGTCCTGCCCGGCTTCGCAATGCACGAACAGCACCGGCAGCCCGTGCGCTTCCAGCACGGCGGCCATCTGCCGCTGGCGGATCAGGTACTGGTCGTAGATGGCCTGCAGGCGATCGCAGTCGCCGGTGCCGTGGTTGTAGTACGCACACCAGCCGGCAGGGTCGAACAGCGCCATACGTACTTCGCCGTCAGCGTATCGAAGCAGCGGCTCCGGCGCGGCATCCAGCCACTCTTCCACGTGCGGTGCCATCAGCGCGGTCTCGATCAGCGGCCACAGGATCGCCAGGCCCTGGTTGTCGTACTGCATCGACATCATCGCGGCGAGATCGTTCACCGTGAAATAGCGCGCATGCTCGATCTGTGCGCCGAACGCGTTCTGCGCCTGCAGGGCGGTATCGGGCTGCGCCATGCCCTGGGCCAGCAGCACCTCTTCCAGCGCTTCGGCCACGGCCTGGGTCTGCGCGACTTCGGTGCCGGTCAGCAGGAACGGCACCACCCGCAGGCCGCCACCGGTGAGGGTGGCATCGGCCTGGAACGGCAGCGGCACATCGCCGTCGGCGCCGGCACCGAAGGCCAGCACGCGCGGGCCCTGGCTGCGGCCCGGGGCACGCATCTGCAGCTCTTCCAGGCGCCGGTGTACCGGCCAGCCCGGACGCAGCACTTCGGCCGGATCGAAATGGGCGCCGGCGAACACGAAGTCCAGCCCGCTGACGCCGGGCACCAGCTTGGCCAGATCGCGGCCGACACGTTCGGCCAGTTCACCAGCCTGTTCAGAGGACAGCGCGGCATGGCGCGGGGCGTCGCCGCCGGCCAGTTCCAATGCCAGTACGCCAATGGCATTCATGCCGTGGTCGGGTTTGCTCATGGTTTCACGGTTGGCCCATCACAGGGCGGCAGCTACACTTGGCCCCATTATGCCTGCTCCTTCGTGCAGGCCATGTTGCAGACACCCCTCCCATGCCAGGTATCTCCATGCCCAACGCCCGTCCCGTCGCCATCCTCGGCGGCGTCCGCATCCCGTTCTGTCGCCAGAACACGGCTTATTCGGACGTCGGCAACCTCGGTATGTCGGTACGCACGCTCGGGGCGCTGGTGGAGCGCTTCGGCCTGCACGGCCAGCAGCTGGGCGAAGTGGCGATGGGCGCGGTGATCAAGCACTCCAGCGACTGGAACCTCGGCCGCGAAGCGACGCTGTCCTCGGGCCTGTCTCCGCTGACCCCGGGCATCACCATGCAGCGTGCCTGCGGCACCTCGCTGGACACCATCATCGCGGTGGCCAACAAGATCGCGCTCGGCCAGATCGACTCGGGCATCGGCGGCGGTTCGGATACCACGTCCGACGTGCCGATCGTCTACGGCAAGAAGCTGCGCGCACGCCTGCTGGCCGCCAACCGCGCCAAGAGCACCGGCGACAAGCTCAAGGCGCTGACCCGTGGTTTCAAGCTGAGCGAACTCAAGCCGGAATTCCCGGGCGTGGCCGAGCCGCGCACCGGCAAGAGCATGGGCGACCACTGCGAGGACATGGCCAAGGAATGGAACATCGCGCGCGATTCGCAGGACGAATGGGCGGTGTCGTCGCACAAGAAGCTGGCCGCGGCCTATGAGCGCGGCTTCTTCAACGACCTGATCGCCCCGTTCCGCGGCGTGGAGCGCGACAACATCCTGCGCGCCGATACCTCACTGGAGAAACTGGCCACCCTGAAGCCGGCGTTCGACAAGGCCTCCGGCCGTGGCACGCTGACCGCTGCCAACTCGACCCCGCTCACCGATGGTGCCTCGGCGGTGCTGCTGGCCAGTGAAGAATGGGCGCGCGCGCTCGGCCACGAGCCGCTGGCGTATCTGCGTGATTCGCAGGTGGCCGCGGTTGATTTCGTGCATGGCGAAGGCCTGCTGATGGCGCCGACCATCGCCGTGCCGGAGATGCTCAAGCGCAACGGCCTGACCCTGCAGGATTTCGACATCTACGAAATCCACGAAGCGTTCGCCGCCCAGGTGCTGTGCACGCTGCGCGCGTGGGAAAGCGAAGACTACTGCCGCAACCGCCTCGGCCTGGATGCGCCGCTGGGCAGGATCGACCCGGCCAAGATCAACCCGCTGGGTTCGTCGCTGGCCACCGGCCATCCGTTCGCCGCCACCGGTGCCCGCGTGATCGCCACGGCGGCCAAGCAGCTGGCCGAGCGCGGCGGTGGCCGCGCGCTGGTCTCGATCTGCACCGCCGGTGGCATGGGCGTGGTGGCGATCGTCGAGCGCTGATCGCCGACGCCGGAAACGAAGAAGGCCGCCCAAGGGCGGCCTTCTTCGTTCCCGGGTAGATCCACGCCATGCGTGGATGTCCCAAATGCCGCGCCGCCCGTTACGGCAGGCGCGGATTGCCGAACTCGTCGCGTTCCACGTGCAGGCGATCTTCTTCGACGTGCATGTGGCCGGGCTCCCCGTGCAGGCGATCCTGCACCGGCGCCGGCTCGCCCATCAGCGACTGCTCTTCGATGGTCGCGCGTTCGGGCACGATCGGGTCCAGCGGCGTCGTGGCCGAGGCACGGGCCAACGCCACGCTGTCATCGCCGCGCTGCTGGCGCAGGGCATTGGCGAAGCACTGCGAGGCCAGCGCGGTCTCGCCGCGATCCAGGAACACCTCGCCCAACGCTTCCCACGCGGCCGGGCCGGCACCGGCGGCAATCGCGCGGTGCAGGTAATCCTCGGCCAGCGTGTGCTGGCGCTGACGGGCGGCGATGCGGCCCAGCGCCAGCAGCAATGCGGGGCTGGAAGGCTGCGTGGTCAACCAGCGCTGCAGGTTGGCCTGGCGGGTGGCCAGTTTCTCTACCGGCATCTGGCCGTAGAGCGTCACCACCGATTCGTCCCAGCGCGTGTCCAGTGCCTGTTCGAGGTTGAGCAGGGCCGGTTCGTCCCAGTCCAGGGCCACTGCGCGCAGCGCATAGGCGGAGACGACATCGGGATCGCTGCGCAATGCCTTCGGCGTGGCTTCCCACTGCGCGGCCAGGGCGTTGACGTCGCCGGCTTCGAGCAGCGACTGCGCGGCGAGGCGGATTTCCAGTTCGGCCACGGCGGCATCGGGCAGCACTTTCTGCTTGCGCAGCGCACCCAGCTGCCCATACGCCTCGTGCGCGCGATCGGCACGGGCCAGTGCTTCGGTCCGCAGCCACAGGCCGCGCGGCGGCAGCGGCTGTATCGCGGCCACGTCGAGCACGTTGATCGCATCGACCGGGCGTTCCTGGGCCAGCAGGCGTTCGGCCAGCAGCAGGGCATGGCTGGTGGCATCTTCGGTGGCCAGGCGCTGCAGGTACTGATTGACCGCAGCATCGTCATCGCGCGCCTGCGCACTGCGCACCGCGGTCACCATGGCGACCGCGCTCACTTCCTTGTCTTCAGCAGCACTGGTCAGCAGCTTTTCCGCACGCTGCCAGTGGCCGTGTTCGTGCGCCTGCAGGCCTTCGGTCAGGCGGGCGCGGCCCTGCTTGCGGCGGTAGCGGCCCCAGGCGCGGAACGGCGAGGCCAGCAGGCTCCACAGCAGCCACAGCACCAGCAGCCCGACCAGCACCATCAGGGCGACCTGCGGCACGGTGGAGCGGTAGTCGGTACCGCCGTAGCGGTAGATCACTTCACCGAACTGGCGCAGCTGTTCGGTGCCGAGCCACTGCGAGGCGATCACGCCCAGGGCCACGGCCAGCAGCAGGACCACTAGAGATTGAAACGGCTTCATCGATTAACTCCCAGTACGCATCGTGCGCAGTTGCTGCAGGGTGCTGCCCAGTTCGGGCAACGATGGACGCAGCTCACGGGCGCGTAGTTGGTGCAGTTCAGCACGACGCTCGCGCAGAGCAGGTGAATCCGGCCACAGCCGCGGCAGCCACAGCGCCACCCGGTCCAGCGCCTGGACGTAGCCGGCCTGGTCGCCGCGCTCCACGGCGGCGCGCGCAAGGGTCAGCTCCAGCTGCAGCGAATCCCAGGCGGCCACACGCTCGGCTTCGGTCAACGGGCCCTGCAGCCGGGTGGGAGTGATGGTCACGAACGGGGCGAGCACCTGGTGCCACCACGGCGTCACCGCCGTGGCGTCGACCGCTGCGTCGATCTGCTCGGGCAGCCCGGTCAATGCAGCGGCGAACTGCGCCAGCGCGGCCTGTGCCTGGGCACGCGCGCCCGGGCCGAGGGCATCCACCGCGTTGCGCTCCTGCATCAGCGCCTGCCGCAGGTTCAGGTATTCATTGCCCTGCACATCGTCCAGCGAGGTGGCCGCCAACGCGTACAAGCGCTTGGCCCCCTCGACGTCATCGGCATAGGCCAGCCGTTGCCCGGCCTGGCTCAGCAGCAGCTCGGCCTCTTCCAGCTGCAGCGCCTGGGCGCCGTGGCGGGTGCTGTCGGCGAGCTTGGCCAGGTTCTCTTCGAGCAGGGCGTTGCGTTGGCTCAGGCCCAGCATTTCATCGCGAAGCACGCGGTTGGTCGCGGCGGCATCCTGCACGCGCTGGGAGGTGGAACGCTGGTCGCGGCGCAGCGCTTCGACGCTGTCCAGCAGGCCCTGCACCTGCAACTGGGCGTTCTCCAGCCGCAACCGCTCCTGGGCTTGCCGCGCCTGCCACTGCGTCCAACCCCATGCACCGGCCCCGACCAATACGGCCAACGCCGCGATCGGCACGATCCAGCGCAGGGGGCGGCTCGAAGAGGGGGGCGAAACCGGGTCGTTCATACAGGCATCCTTGTCGCGCGCGCCGGGCAGTCCGCTGGCTGGCGAGCGACGTGGCGCACAGCATCGCCCGTCGCCCGAGCCCCCTGCAAGGCCGCGCGCCCTCCCTGTTCAGGAAGACGCCGGGTGCATGAGCGCGGCGTGTGCAGCGCTGACCAGCTGCGCCGGCAACGGGCCGGCGGCCAGGGTCACGTTGAGGAAGCCGGCAGCCCGCGCCTGCGTTGCCAGCCGCTCGCTGGCCGCGGCCACGGATGCCGTGCGCAGGCGGACCTGCAGGTCCGCGGGGAGCTGCTCCAACAGCAGTGACAGGGCCTCGCCACTGCTCAAGGCCAGCGCCCAGGGGGCGGCCGACCGCCGCAGCCGTTGCAGCGTGCGCGGTGCCAGCGGCAGGGGCTGGCGCGCATACACGTTGGCGCGCAGCAGCTGGGCGCCGCGCTGCTGGAGGGTGGCGGCAATCACGCCACGGCCGCCCGGAGCCGTCACCAACCCGGCACGCAGGCCGCGCAGGTCCGCCAAGGCCGGCAGGGCCAGCAGGCCTTCGCTGTCCATCCGCCCCGGGGCGAGCACATCCCGCGCGCCATGCCGCGCCAGGGCGGCGGCCGTCCCTGCGCCGACCGCCAGCCACTGGCCGGCGTGCGGCGCATCCAGCGCGGCCAGCCGCGCGGCGGCGTGCACGGCGGCTGGACTGCTGAAGACGACCCGCTCGGCCGCCAGCGCAGCGGCGAGGTCGACGCAGGTGGCCGCATCCGCGCGTGCCTGCAGCGCCCACGGCGACAGCGCGATGACGGTTGCGCCGCTGCCCTTGGCCGCGCGCCGCAGCGGCGCATGCTGGCCACGCGGGCGCAGCGAGATCAGGGTCCAGGGCGCGACTTTCGTTTCGGTGTTCATTGCGGGCATTATGCGAGCCCTTCGATGTGACGTGACCAGCCAGATGTCCGCAACCGATTCCCTGCCGGCGCAGTTGTCCGCGCTGCAGCATGTCCTGGATGCCATGCCGCCGGTGGCGGCCATGCAGATCCGTGTCCACGACTATCGCGACGGCGTCCTGCACATCCATGCCCCGCTGGCCGCCAACGTCAACGACAAGGGCAACGCCTTCGGCGGCAGCCTGGCCTCGGCCCTGACCCTGTCCGGCTGGGCCCTGGTGACGCTGCGGCTGCGCCTGGCCGGGTTCGATGCGGATGTCTACGTGGCCGACAGCCACATCCGCTACCTCGCGCCGGTGTACGGCGATCTGCATGCGCAGGCCCAGGCCGATGCGGAAACCGACTGGGACAGCTTCCTGGCCACCTTCGCCCAACGCGGCAAGGCGCGCATCAGCCTCACCGCCCGCCAGCCGGGCGACGGCGACAAGGCGGCCGCTGAACTGAGCGGCCGTTTCGTGGCCTTCGCCAGGCGGTAGGATGGGCGCCTTGCCTAGTGGGGAATTCGCATGCGCCGTACGCTTCAGATCCTGCTGATCGCCCTGTTCGCGCTGACCAGCGTGACCGCGCTGGCCGCCGAGCAGAAGACCACCAGGAAACAGCGCAAGGCGCTGGAGGAAACCCAGGTCAAGTACGACGCCACGATGCGCTGGGGCACGGTCGAGGATGCCTTGCCGTACCTGGATCCGGAGTACGCCAAGGCCCACCCGCTGACCGATCTGGAGCTGCGCCGCTTCGAGCAGGTCAAAATCTCCAGCTATCGCGCCAGCGACAACGTGCCCATGCCCGACGGCCGGGTGGGGCGCACGGCCGAGGTGCGGGTGATCAACAACAACACCCAGTCCGAGCGCACAGTGCGGGTGCGGGAGATCTGGCGCTGGGACGCCGAGGACAAGCGCTGGCTCCAGGCCAACGGCCTGCCGGACCTCTGGCAGGACCGCTGAGACCTGCCCGCACGGGGCTGGACGCCGATTCGCCTGCATGTGCGACAATCGGCGCCCGCTTATCGACCCGTGATCTTAGTGAATTACGAAGAGTTGCTGGCCTTTGCCGGCCGAAACCCGATGTTGTCGATGGCCCTGGTCGGCCTGACCGTGGCCATCATCGTGACCGAAGTCCGCCGCCTGTTCCGTGGCTTCAAGTCGCTCAAGCCGGCTGAACTGACCCAGCTGATGAATGCCGGTGGCGCCATCGTGGTCGACCTGTCCTCGAGCAGCGATTTCGAGAAGGGCCACATCGCCGGCAGCCGCAACGTGCAGCCGGCCCAGTTCGGCCCGGAGCACAAGCTGGTGGCCAAGGCGCAGCAGAGCCCGGTGGTGCTGGTCTGCCGCAGCGGCAATGCCTCCGAGACCGCGGCCAAGGCACTCAAGAAGGCCGGTTTCACCCAGGTCAGCGTGCTCGACGGCGGCCTCCCGGCGTGGCAGCAGGCCGAACTGCCGCTGGTCAAGGGCCGCAACTGATTCCCCTTGGATTGCAGCGCACGCCTTGTACGCGGCGCACAGCGCCCCCATCGCAGGGCATGTAACAATCCGTTTTTACAGCATTCATTTTTGGAGCAACAGGAAATGTCCGAAGAGAACACCAACGGCGCCGTCGCGCCGGTCGACGCCGCTACCGGTCCCTCGTTCACCGTCGAGAAGATCTACGTCAAGGACGTTTCGTTCGAATCGCCGAACGCTCCGGCCGTCTTCAACGACGCCGTGCAGCCGGAACTGCAGCTCAACCTGAACCAGCGCGTCCAACGCCTGGGCGAGAGCGCCTTCGAAGTCGTGCTGGCCGTGACCCTGACCTGCAAGGCCGGCGAGAAGACCGCCTATGTGGCCGAAGTGCAGCAGGCCGGCGTGTTCGGCCTGGTTGGCCTGGACCCGCAGTCGATCGACGTGCTGCTCGGCACCCAGTGCCCGAACATCCTGTTCCCGTACGTGCGTTCGCTGGTGAGCGAGCTGATCCAGGCCGGCGGCTTCCCGCCGTTCTTCCTGCAGCCGATCAACTTCGAAGGCCTGTACGCCGAAACCCTGCGCCAGCGCCAGGAACAGGGCGAGACCTCGCTCGCTGATTCCGAGCCGGCCGGCAACGCCTGATCGGCGCTGCAGTCGTACGGATGAGCAACCACGCAGACAAAATCGCGGTTCTCGGCGCCGGTTCCTGGGGCACCGCCCTGGCGAGCCTGCTCGCGCGGCACGGTCACCCGACCGTGCTGTGGGGGCGCGATGCGGCGATGGTCGAGGCCATCGACCAGCGCCACGAGAACACCCGTTATCTGCCGGGCATTCCACTGCCCGAGTCGCTGCGCGCGACCACCGACCTGGCTGCTGCCGTCAAGGACGCCGCCTGGGTCCTGGTGGTGGTGCCGTCGCACGCGTTCGGTGAAACCGTGCGTGCGCTGGCGCCGCTGCGGCCGGCCGATGCCGGCGTGGCCTGGGCGACCAAGGGCTTCGAACCCGGCTCCGGTCGGTTCCTGCACGAAGTAGCCCGTGAGGTCCTCGGGCCGGACGTGCCGCTGGCGGTGGTGACCGGCCCGTCGTTCGCCAAGGAAGTCACCCAGGGCCTGCCGACCGCGATCACCGTGCACGGTGACGCGCCGGACTTCGCCCAGCAGGTGGCCGATGCGATGCACGGCCCGGCGTTCCGCGCCTACACCGGCGATGACATGGTCGGTGCCGAGCTCGGCGGTGCGATGAAGAACGTACTGGCGGTGGCCACCGGCGTCGCCGATGGCATGCAGCTGGGCCTCAACGCCCGTGCCGGCCTCATCACCCGTGGCCTCAATGAGATGCTGCGGCTGGCCGCCGCGATCGGCGCCAAGCCGGAAACCCTGATGGGGTTGGCCGGCCTGGGCGATCTGGTGCTGACCTGCACCGGCGATCTTTCGCGCAACCGTCGGCTGGGCCTGGCCCTGGGCCGCGGGCAATCGTTGAACGATGCCGTGCGCGAGATCGGCCAGGTGGTGGAGTCGGTGCAGACCGCCGATGAAGTGATGCGCCAGGCGCGGCGTCACGGCATCGACCTGCCCATCTCCGACCGGGTGCGCGCCGTGCTGCACGGTGAGCAGACCCCGGAAGAAGGATTGCGTGCGCTGTTGGCACGCGAACAGAAGCCGGAGTATCCGGACACGCTGTTCAAGTGACGCATGAAAAACCCCGGCAAGCGCCGGGGTTTTTTTCAGCGCCAGAACGAAAAAACCCGGCACGTGGCCGGGTTGTTTCGTGGCGTACCGACGAGGGTGTCGCCAGGTGCTGCATAAAAGAAGCCCGGCGTGAGCCGGGCTTCATGGCGCAGGGGAGAGAGACCGCGCCATCCAACAACGTACCGCGGTGTTGCGTATCGCGTATTACCAGGTGAAGCGCGGACCGACGAACCATTCCTTGTCGCCGCCCTTGGCCAGCTTCACTTCGCCAGCCAGGCCCCAGTTCTGGTTGAGCTTGGCCTGGGCGCCGACGCGGCCGTAGAACTCGCCGTCCGGATTGATGCCGTGCTTCTTGCTGTAATCCTCGTAACCGGCCATCACGTAGCCTTCGAAGTTCGGGGTGAACGCGCTGCGCACGCCGACTTCGGTCGAGTAGCCGTTGAAGTCCAGGCCGTGCTTCGGATCGAACTTCTGGTAAGCAACGCGGGCGACCAGATCGGTGGTCGGGGCGATGCCGTAGTTGTAGCCGACACCGACCTTCCACTGGTCCACATCATTGCTGCCGCGCTTGGTTTCCTGCGCGTTGTAATCACCGAAGACGTGGAAGTTCGGCGCCACGGCGACCGAGCCCTTCACCGCCCAGCCGTCGGCGTCGCCGCCCTTGGCATCGGTGTTCACGTAGCCGCCTTCAACATAGTTGTACGACAGGCCGTCGGTTGCCGAAGCAGCGAACGGCAGTGCAGCGAGCAGACCCAGGGCAAGCAGGGAAGTCTTCATCATCGGGGACACCTTTTTATTTTTTGGTTTTGTCCGCCAGCAGAGGGGAGGGGAAATCGCTGCTGGCGACAGGTGTGAATTATCCGTTAGTCACCCCAATTAGCCCTGAATATCAAACTGAGCAGTATATAAATACAAGGGTATTCGAAGGAACTTTATCCGCGGTATCTGCTATGCACACGCGCACGGCATTGCTGCGATGCGCGTGCATCGCGTTGGCCGAAAACGCGGTTGAGCGGCCGTCAGTGGGAGGCGGCGATCAGCGTTCGCCGTCGCGCAGGTAATCGAACAGCTCGGCGTCGCCCTTGAGGCCGAGCTTCAACATCGCATCGCCTTTCTGGCGGCTGATAGTGCTCACGCTCTTGTGCAGATGGAGGGCGATCTCCTTGACCGTCATGCCGCTGCCGAGCAGGCGCAGCACTTCCACTTCGCGCGGCGACAGCGGCTTGGCTTCGCCTTCTTCCACGTTGTTCGTGCCGATCGCGTCAATGCGCTCTTTCAGGGTCTGGCTGACGTAGGGCATGCCACGCTGCACGGTCTGGATCGCGGTGGGCAGTTCGTCCATCGAGGAGGTCTTGTCGACCAGGCCCAGCACGCCGGTGGCGACCACCATGCGCAGGATCGCCAGGTTGTTGGACACGCTGAGCATCAGCACGGGCAGCGTGGGAAAGCGCCGGCGGATCATCTCGATCATCGCGAACCCATCCGCCTGCTGGCCGCCGGGCATGGCGTAATCGGTGACCAGGACGTCGCACGGGTGTTCGGACAGCGCGGTCATCAGCTCGGCCACGGTGCTGGCTTCGGCCACCACCTGGCCAACGCCACTGGACTCGATCACGGCCTTGGTGCCGATCCGTACGACCGGATGGTCATCGGCAATGATAATGCGCAGGGTCATGGACTAGTATTGCCTGTAAGGCAGCCGTCGGGCCGTGCCGGGATGGGGATACATTCTACGGAGATCAGGCAGCATGCGTACCTACGTCGTTCGCTGGCTGGTGCCGGTCGTGCTCGCAATGGCCTGGGCCGTGTCGGCCTCCGCCGCCAGCCCTTCCGCCCTGTCGCCCCGGCAGAGCGAGTGGCTTGGCAGGCACCCTACCATCATCCTTGGCATGTACGACAGCGGCTGGCCGCCGTTCGAATCCCTGCGCGACGGTAAACCTGCCGGTCTGGGATACGATTACCTGAGCCTGCTCGCGCGGCAGCTGGGCGTGCAGGTGAAGGTACGGATGTACCGCGACTGGGCCGAAGTCCTGGACGCGGCGTGCCGCGGCGAGATCGACGTGGTGATGAACATCACCCTCACCGCCGACCGCACCCGCTGCATGGTCTACACGCGACCCTATGCCGATGCTCCCTTGGCCCTGGTCGGTCGCCCCGGCGATACGCGGGCATCGGCCGATCCCGATCTGCGCGGGCTGCGCGTGGTCACCGAGCGCGAGTTCGTGACCAGCGAAGACGTCCGCGCGCGCTTTCCCGCCGCTCGCCGCGTGCTTGCCGACGACACCATGGCCGCGCTCGCCATGGTGGGAAAAGGCGAGGCCGATGTGTACATCGGCAATGCCTACGTTGCCACTGCGCTCATCGCCGAGGGGTGGCTGACCGATGTCGCGCTGCTTCGCCCCAGTGACCTGCCGCCGGAACGCCTGCACTTCGGTGTGCCCAACGCCAAGCAGCCGTTGGCCGAGGCCCTGGACATGGGACTGTCCGCACTGGCCGAGAGCGAGCGTGAGCGTCTGCAACAGCGCTGGCTGCGGACGCCGGAGTGGTCGGCGCAATCCCGGATGATCCTCGGCAATGCCGAACAGCGTGCGCTGGCCACGCCGCTGCGGCTCGCGTTCGCACCGAATGCGGCGCCGCTGGCCTTCATAGACGGCGCCGACCAGCCCAGCGGTGTGTCGGCCGAGTACCTGCGCCTTCTGCGCAGCCTCGGTGCACAGCTTACCCTCGCGCCCGCGCATGACTGGTTCGAGGTACGCGAACAGCTACGGCGCGGCGAAGTCGACGCGATCATGGGCATTCCCAACGATTCGGCCTACCTCGGCGATGATTGGGTGTTCAGCCAGCCCTTCATCACCGTGCCGAACGTGATCGTCACGGCGGCCGGCGGTGCGTCGGTGCTGGACGTAAACGGCCTGGACGGTCGCAGCATCCTGCTGTCCGATCCGGACCGGTTGCGCGGCTACATCCTGCAGCAGGCACCGAATGCCCGCATCGTGCCGGCGCGTAGTGCCGCGCTGGCCCTTGCGCGGTTGGCAAACGGCGACGCCGATGCGTACATCGGCAATCTGGCGATCGTCGACCGGATTGTGCGTGAGCGCTATCCTGCACAGCTGCACGTGGCCGCGCCGGCCGGCTTCAGCGACCGCCTGTCGCTGGCGGTCAAACGCCAGTACGCGCCGTTGGCCACCACCTTCGACCGCATGCTGGTCAGCATGAGCGCGCGTGAACACGAGGCGATCCGAGGGGACTGGCTGTCGGCGGAGTACCGCAGCGACGCGGACTGGCGCACGATCGCGCGCTGGGCAGTACCGTTGGTGCTGGTGCTGCTTACGGCCCTGTTGGTGCACCTGTGGGGCTACTGGCTGTTGCGCAGGGAAGTGGCGATGCGGCGGCGTGCCGAGCAGCGCTTGACCGAGGTCACCGACAACCTGCCGGCGATCGTCTACCAGGGCCGCCGCGAGCGTGATGGCCGAGTGTCCCTGCCCTACATCGCCGGTGACACCGACGCGCTGTTCGGCGTCACCGCGGCCGAAGCCATGGCCGACGAAAGTGCGTTGATGGATCGCATCGACGAGCGCGACCGCGCCGGTGTCCTCCAGGCCATGGATCGCGCTGCGCGCGACTTCACCCCGTTGGACATCGAATTCCGCACCTCGGCACGGGGCACGCTGCGCTGGGTGCGTTCGCGCGCGCTGCCCTACGACGCCGAGGATGGCGCGTTGCTGTGGAGCGGTTATTGGGTCGATGTCACCGAGGCGCGCGCGCAGGCCGATGCGCTGGCGCTGGCCAAGGCCGCCGCGGAGCGCGCCACCGCAGCGAAATCCGAGTTCCTGGCGACGATGAGCCATGAAATCCGCACGCCGATGGCGGGCGTTCTGGGCATGATGGAGGTGCTCTCGCATACCTCGCTGGACGGGGAGCAGCGCCGCATCATCGGCGTGATCGAAGACTCGGCGCAGATGCTGCGCCAGATTCTCGATGATCTGCTGGACTATTCCAGGATCGAGGCCGGTGCGTTGTCGCTGCAGCCGCATCCGGTCGCGCTGCGTGCGCTGCTCGGCAATGTGCAGCAGCTGCTCGCGCCGCAGGCGGTGGCGAAGGGGCTGGACCTGCAGATCCAGATCGACGATGACGTGGCCGCCATGCATCTGGTCGACGGCCTGCGTCTGCGCCAGATCGCCTTCAACCTGCTCAGCAACGCCATCAAGTTCACCCACGCAGGAGAGGTCGGCATCGCACTGGGGGTGCTCGATACCGATGCCGAGGGCGCGCAGCGGCTGCGCCTGACCGTGCGCGATACCGGCATCGGCATTTCGCCCGAGCAGCGCGAGCGCCTGTTCGCGCCCTTCGCGCAGGCCGACGCGGCGACCAGCCGCCAGTACGGCGGCACCGGCCTGGGCCTGAGCATCTGCCAGCGGCTGGTGGCGCTGATGCACGGCACGCTGATGCTGCACAGCGCGCCGGGTGAAGGCACCTGCGTGGAGGTGCAGCTGACCCTGCCCACAGTGCCGATCGACGAGCAGCCTGGCGCCGCCGAAGAACAGGCGCAGGTGCTGCCGCTGCCGGCCGCGCTGCTGCAGCGGCGGATACTGATCGTCGAGGACCATCCCACCAACCAGGCGGTGATGGGCTGGCGCATGCAGCAGCTCGGCCTGTCACACATCCTGGCCGACAATGGCGAACAGGCGCTGGCGCTGCTCGCGCGCACCCGCTTCGACCTGGTCCTCACCGATTGCCGGATGCCGGTCATGGACGGCTACGCCATGGCCCGACGGATCCGTGACCAGGAGCGTGACCGCGGCAGCGCCCGGATGCCGGTGATCGCACTCACCGCCAGCACGATGGGGAACGACCTGCAACGCTGCCGCGAGGCCGGCATCGATGACCTGCTGATCAAGCCGGTGGCGTTGGCCACGTTGCGTCAGACACTGCTGCACTGGTTGCCGGACGTACCGCCGACCCGGTCAGCCGCACCGGAGGCATCGGGCGTCACCGACGCGCCGCCCGACCGCGAAGCCCTGGTGCGCCGGTTTGGATCGGCGCATGTGGCGGACGTGTTGATCGAGGGCCTGTGCACGACATCCGCCGCCGATCTGGTGCGGCTGCAGGCGGCCCTGCATGAGCGGGCAGGGCCCGCGCTGGTGGAGGTGCTGCACCGGATGGCGGGCGGCCTGGCAACGCTGGGTGCGGGCGCGCTGGCGGTCCAGGCGCGTGGCCTGATGGACAGCGTGGATGAAGACGGCGTGGCGGCGCACGCCGAGGCGATCAGCGCGTTCGATGCGGCGCTGCGCGATTATCTTGTGCGGCTGCAGGCGTCCTGAGCGCCACCCGGGCGGTCAGCGCTGCTGCTGCAGGTATTCGATCACCTGGCGGCGACGCTCCGGGTCGGCGGTGGCGTTGACCATGCGGGTACCCGGTACCACCTGCGCAGGCGAGCGCAGGAAGGCATCCAGGGTCTGTTCGTTCCAGGTCAGCCCGGCCTCGCGCATCGCGTTGGAGTAGGGGTAGCCCGCGATGCTGCCGGCACGGCGGCCGATCACGCCGTGCAGGTTCGGGCCGAAGCGGTGCACGCCACCGGCGCTGACCGTGTGGCAGCCGGCGCAGATCGCGAACGCGCGCTGCAGATCCTGCTGGTGGATCTGTTCCGGCGTCTGCGGGGGGCGCGCGCACGCGCTCAGCACCAGGCAGACCAGCAACGGCAGGGTGGAACGGAACGCAGGGGGCATGGCGCAGCGCAGATGTCCGTCAGGACGATCAGGATAGCCAGTGCGGCGGTGCCTGCCGCGCCCGACGGCCTGCGACCGGTAGTCGCAGGCCATGCCGGTCACATGCCCGAGTAGTTCGGGCCGCCGCCGCCCTGCGGCGTGACCCACACGATGTTCTGGGTCGGGTCCTTGATGTCGCAGGTCTTGCAGTGCACGCAGTTCTGCGCGTTGATCTGCAGCTGCTCATGCCCTTCGCTGCCGACGAACTCGTACACACCGGCCGGGCAGTAGCGAGCCTCCGGCCCGGCGTACTCGGCCAGGTTGATGCGCACCGGCACGCTGGCGTCCTTGAGCGTGAGGTGGCCGGGCTGGTCTTCGGCGTGGTTGGTGCTGCTCAGGAACACCGAACTGAGCCGGTCAAAGGTAAGCACGCCATCCGGCTTGGGATAGGTGATCTTCGCGTGCTTCGACGCCGGCTCCAGGCAGGCATGGTCCGGCGTGCTGTGGCGCAGCGTCCACGGCGGGTTGCGGATGCCGAGCTTGGGCAGCAGCCACTGTTCGACGCCGGTCATCAGCGCGGCCACGGTCTGGCCCTTCTTGAACCACTGCTTGAAGTTCTTGGACTGCAGCAGCTCGGCATGCAGCCAGCTGGACTCGAACGCCTGCGGGTACGCGCTCAGCTCATCGTGCTGGCGATCGGCGACCAACGCATCGAAGGCGGCATCGGCGGCAAGCATGCCGGTCTTGAGCGCGGCATGGCTGCCCTTGATCCGGCTGACGTTGAGGTAGCCGGCCTCGCAGCCGACCAGTGCTCCACCCGGGAACACCGTCTTGGGCAGTGACATCAGGCCACCGGCGGTGATCGCGCGGGCGCCATAGCCGATGCGCTTGCCCCCTTCCAGGTGCTTGCGGATGTCCGGGTGCGTCTTGAAGCGCTGGAACTCTTCGAACGGGCTCAGCCACGGGTTCTTGTAGTCCAGGCCGACCACATAGCCGATCGAGACCTTGCCGCCTTCGGCGTGGTACAGGAACGCGCCACCGTAGGTGTCGTTGTCCAGCGGCCAGCCGGCGGCATGCACCACCAGGCCCGGTTCGTGCTTGGCCGGATCGATCTGCCACAGTTCCTTGATGCCGATGCCGTAGGCCTGCGGATCCTTGCCGGCATCGAGCTGGAAGCGCGCGATCAGCTGGCGGCCGAGATGGCCGCGCGAGCCTTCGGCGAAGATCGTGTACCTGGCGTGCAGCGCCATGCCGCGCTCGAACGCGGGACCGGGCTGGCCATTCTTCTCGATGCCCATGTCGCCGGTGGCCACGCCGATCACTGCGCCGTCGTCGCTGTACAGCACTTCTGCCGCCGGGAAGCCGGGGAAGATCGCGACTTCCAGCGCCTCGGCCTGCTGCGCCAGCCAGCGGGTGACTTCGCCCAGGCTGACGATGTAGTTGCCCTCGTTGTGGAAGCACTCCGGCAGCAGCGCGTTGGGCGTGCTGCGCGAGCCCGTCTCATTGAGGAACAGGAATTCGTCGCGGGTGACCTTCTGCTTCAGCGGTGCGCCGCGCTCGGCCCAGTCCGGGAACAGTTCGGTCAACGCCCGCGGGTCCATCACCGCACCGGACAGGACGTGCGCGCCGGGTTCGGAGCCCTTTTCCAGGATGCACACCGACAGTTCGCGGCCGGCCTCGATGGCGCGCTGGCGCAGCCGGATCGCGGTGGCCAGGCCGGCAGGGCCACCACCCACGATCACCACATCGAATTCCATCACTTCACGCGGGGGCAGGACGTTGATTTCTTCGCTCATGGGGCTGCGTAACTCTTGGGTAGTGCCGCGGTTGAACGGGCGGCGGTTGCCTGGGAATCGCGCGTGTCACACCACGGCGAAACGGTTGGATCAGTGCGCCAGAGTACCGGCCCGGCGCATTTAAGCCTAGATCGCCGACGATGACAGCGGTGTCGCCGCGTGCTCGGTACGCGGATGCTGCGGTGCAGCACGTCGCGCGCGTGCCGGCGATTGCCGCTTCCCTTGGCCCATTCCACGACAACGACCACAATGGGGGCCTGTTCCACCGCCACCTGCCGGGATGCCATGTCACTGAATCCGTTCGATCTGTTCGATATCCGTTCGCTGCTCAGCGAGGAGGAGCGCGCGGTGCAGGCAACGGTGGCGCGCTTCACCGATACGCGGGTGCTGCCGATCATCGGCGATGCTTTCGACGACGGGCGTTTCCCGGACGAGTTGATCCCGGAAATCGCCTCGCTCGGCCTGCTCGGCTCCAGCCTGCCCGAGCAGTACGGCGGCGGCGGACTGAACGCGGTGAGCTACGGTTTGATCTGCCAGGAACTGGAGCGCGGCGATTCGGGCCTGCGCAGTTTCGTCTCGGTGCAGAGCTCGCTGTGCATGTACCCGATCTACGCTTATGGCAGCGAAGAACAGCGCCTGCGCTGGCTGCCGGACATGGCCACCGGCACGGTGATCGGCTGCTTCGGCCTGACCGAGGCGCACGGCGGCTCCGATCCGGCGGCGATGAAGACCCGCGCGGTGCGCGACGGCAGTGACTGGGTGATCAACGGCAGCAAGATGTGGATCACCAGCGGGCCGGTGGCGGACATCGCGATCATCTGGGCGCATACCGAGGATGGCATCCAGGGCTTCGTGCTGGAAAAGGGCATGGCCGGGTTCACCACGCAGGAGATCAAGCACAAGATGAGCCTGCGCGCCTCGCTCACCGGTGCGCTGTTCTTCGACAACGT
The DNA here is from genome assembly GCF_013409105.1 of Stenotrophomonas sp. JAI102. NCBI lineage: Bacteria > Pseudomonadati > Pseudomonadota > Gammaproteobacteria > Lysobacterales > Lysobacteraceae > Stenotrophomonas > Stenotrophomonas sp. JAI102. Next base: position 173,739 of record NZ_JACCCI010000003.1, on the reverse strand, counting down.
GCGCGTGCCCGACCGCAACCGGCTGCCGAACGTGCAGGGCCTGAAGGGTCCGCTGGGCTGCTTGAACCAGGCCCGCTACGGGATCAGCTGGGGCCCGATCGGCGCCGCGGTGGCCTGCCTGGATGAAGCACTGGCCTACACCAAGCAGCGCGTGCTGTTCGGCCGGCCGGTGGCCGCCACGCAGAGCGCGCAGATCAAGCTGGCCGACATGGCGCGGCGGATCACCACCGCGCAGTTGCTGGCATTGCAACTGGGGCGCCTGAAGGACGCCGGCCAGTTGCAGCCGCAGCAGGTCAGCCTGGCCAAGTGGAACAACTGCCGCATGGCCATCGACATCGCGCGCGAGTGCCGCGACCTGCTCGGCGGCGCCGGCATCACCACCGAGCACGTGGCGATCCGGCACGCGCTCAATCTGGAATCGGTGATCACCTACGAGGGCACCGAGACCGTCCACCAGCTGGTGATCGGACGCGAGCTGACCGGGATCAACGCGTTCTAAGGTCACCTGACCAACGGTCAGGTGCTACGCAGCCGGTAGGTGCCGACCGTTGGTCGGCACGCTGAACTCGGCACGCGATGACGCACCGTCACACCCCGCCGGCAAACCCGTGCTGGCGCCAGGCCTCGTACATCACCACGGCCACGGTATTGGAGAGGTTGAGGCTGCGGTTGTCCGGTCGCATCGGCAGGCGCAGGCGTCGGCCGTCGGGCAGGCTGTCGAGCAGGTCCTGCGGCAGGCCGCGGGTTTCCGGACCGAACAGGAAGGCGTCGCCATCGTCGAATTGCGGGGTGTCGTAACGCACGCTGCCGCGGGTACTCAGCGCGAACAGGCGCTTGGGTGCAATCACCTGCAGGGCGGTCTCGAGGTCTGGATGGGCCTGCAGTCGGGCGTATTCGTGATAGTCCAGGCCGGCGCGCTTGAGCTGCTTGTCGCTCAGGTCGAAACCGAGCGGCTCGATCAGGTGCAGCCGCGCGCCGGTATTGGCGCAGAGGCGGATCACATTGCCGGTGTTCGGCGGGATTTCGGGTTGGAACAGGACGACATGGAACGTGGGCGTGGCAGTCATCGGCGAAGTGTACGCCGAGGCTGCGGGGGACCGCAGCTACGGCTTACTGGCGGATCAGGGTCGAGGCAGCGGTCGAGGCGGCGGCGGCAGCGGTTTCCATCGCCAGGGCCTGCAGATCGGCGGCCGACGGACGCACCTGCAGGGTCGGCAGGTTGATGATCACTTCGTTGGCGACGGCGGTCGCAACCGCAGTGAAGGTAGCGGCGTAACCGCGGTCCTTGCTCTGCTCGGCAGCCAGGGCCTGGCGCTGTTCGGCGGTCGGGCGCACTTCGACGGCGGCCAGCGTGGTGACGCGGCGGGTGGCCGCCAGTTCGGCGCGGTAATCGGCGATCAGGCCGGCGGTCGGGCGGACTTCAACGACCGCCAGGGTCGGGATGCTGCTGGTGCGCTCGACCTCGGCCTGGACGATCTGGTCGGCCGACGGACGGACCTGCACGGTCTCCAGGGTGACGATGGCGGGGGCGGCCTGCACCGACGAAGCAAACGCGGAACCGGCGGCGAGGGCGATGGCGATGGCGAGCGTCTTGGTGTTCATGGCGAGGTCCTGTTTAGTGTTGGTGAGCAGTGGTGTGGTAGTAAGGTAGTACACCGATTCGGGGCGTGCAAGAACAATTTCAACTTTCTTGTTTCTGTTCAGCATCCAGTCAGTTTCGGTTTGATCCTTGCTTCCCTTGCCCAGTACCAAGCAGGCCGCGTGCCAACTTTTTGTCGTTGATTTCTAAGGGTTTTTGCCGGTATGCCGGTGTCCGCTGTCCGGACAGTTGTCCGCCGCAGGGCGTGCAGGCTGTCCGTTTTGACCCCAATGACTGTTGGCCGATGCCTTTTGCCTGGGCGGCGCGCTAGCATCCGGCTTCACTTTCATGACCAAGGAACCGGAATGACCGTCCAACTTCGACCGCGTGCTGCGCTGCTGGCTGTCGCGCTCTCCGCCGCACTGGGCTCACTGGCGCCCGCACCGGTCCTGGCCAAGCCGGCCACGGTGGCCAAGGTCGACATTCCGTTCGAGCAGTTCACCCTGCCCAACGGCCTGCGCGTGGTGGTGCACACCGACCGCAAGGCGCCGATTGTGGCCGTCAACATCTGGTACCACGTCGGCAGCAAGGACGAGCCCGCCGGCCGCACCGGCTTCGCGCACCTGTTCGAACACCTGATGTTCCAGGGCAGCGAGAACCACGACGGCGAGTATTTCGAGCCCTTCAAGCAGGTCGGCGTGACCGGCCAGAACGGCACCACCAATACCGACCGCACCAATTACTTCGAGAACGTGCCGACCACCGCGCTGGACATGGCGCTGTGGATGGAGTCCGACCGCATGGGCCATCTGCTCGGCGCGATCGACCAGGCCGCGCTCGACGAACAGCGCGGCGTGGTCCAGAACGAGAAGCGCCAGGGCGAGAACCAGCCGTATGGCCAGGTCTGGGAAAAGCTGACCCGCGCGATGTATCCGGCCGGCCACCCGTACCACCACAGCGTGATCGGCTCGATGAACGATCTCAACGCCGCCTCGCTGGATGACGTGAAGACCTGGTTCCGCACCTGGTACGGCCCGAACAATGCGGTGCTGGTGCTGGCCGGCGACATCGACGTGGCCACCGCGAAGGAAAAGGTCGCCAAGTACTTCGGCGACATCCCGGCCGGCCCGAGCATGGCCCAGCCCAAGGTGGACGTGGCCAAGCGCGAGAAGAGCACGCGCGAAGTGATGACCGACAAGGTGCCGCAGGCGCGCATCTACCGCGCCTGGAACGTGGCCCAGGTCGGCACCACCGACATCGACCAGCTGCAGCTGTTCGCGCAGGTCCTCGGCGGTGCCAAGTCCTCGCGCCTCGATCAGCGCCTGCTGCACCAGGACAAGCTGGTCGACAACATCAGCGCCGGTGCCTACAGCTCGCAGCTGGGCTCCAACTTCGTGATCATGGCCAGCGTCAAGCAGGGCGTCGACCCGGCCAAGGTCGAGGCGATCATCGATGAGGAAGTGAAGCGCCTGGCCAAGGACGGTCCGACCGCCGATGAGCTCAGCCGTGGCAAGACCGCGTTCCGCGCCGGCTTCATCCGCGGCATCGAGCGCATCGGCGGTTTCGGCGGCAAGGCCGACGCGCTGGCCGAGTGCACCGTGTATGAGGGCGACCCGGGCTGCTTCCGCACGTCGCTGGCCACCATCGATGCGGCCACCGCTGCGCAGGTGCGCGATGTCGGCGCCAAGTGGCTGGGCGTTGGCGACCACACCATCGTGGTCGAGCCGGGCGCGCGCGTTGCCCTGGCCGAACTGCCGTCGGAAACGCCCAAGCCGTTCACCGTGCCGGCCGTGGATCCCAACTTCACGACCCTGCCCAAGCAGGTTGACCGCAGCACCGGCGTGCCGCAGACCAAGACCTTCCCGGACCTGAAATTCCCGGACCTGCACCGCGCCACGCTGAAGAACGGCACCCAGGTGATCCTGGCCGAGCGCCATGACATCCCGGTCGTGCAGTTCAGCTATGAATTCCCGGGCGGCTTCACCGCCGACCAGGGCCGCAAGTCCGGCACGGCCAACTTCACCATGGGCCTGCTCACCGAAGGTGCCGGCAAGCTCGGCGCGCTGCCGTTCGCCGACGCGGCCGATGCGCTGGGCGCAAAGCTCGATGCCTCGGCCTCGCTGGACAGCACCAGCGTGTACCTGTCCGCGCTGAAGGAAAACCTGGCCCCGTCGCTGGCCCTGTATGCGGACATGCTGCGCCAGCCGCGCTTCGACCAGACCGAGATCGACCGCGTCAAGGCGACCTGGATCGCCGGCATCCAGCAGGAGAAGGTCAACCCCAGCGCGGTTGCAATGCGGGTGATGCCGACCCTGCTGTACGGCGCGGGCCATCCGTATGCGATCCCGTTCACCGGCAGCGGCAATGAAGTGGACATCCAGTCCATGACCCGCGAAGACCTGGTCGACTTCCACCGTGACTGGCTGCGCCCGGAGCAGGGCACGCTGATCGTGGTGGGTGACACCACGCTGAAGGAAATCGTGCCGCTGCTGGAGCGCCAGCTCGGCAACTGGAAGGCCGAAGGCCCGGCGCCGCAGGTCAAGGCCCCGGTGGATGTCGCCCGCCCGGCGCATGCCCGCGTGTACCTGATCGATCAGCCGGGTGCAGTGCAGGCCAACCTGTTCGCCAGCCAGGTGGTGCCCTCGTCCAAGGACCCGGGCTCGACCCGCTTCGATATCGCCAATGGCGTGCTCGGCGGCGACTTCACCTCCCGCCTCAACATGAACCTGCGCGAGCAGAAGCATTGGTCCTACGGTGCCGGCAGCAGTGCCAGCAATACCCTGGGCCAGCGCCCGTGGGGTGCCCGCGCGCCGGTGCAGATCGACAAGACCGCCGAGGCGATGCAGGAGATGCGCAAGGAGATCGCCGAGTTCGCCAGCGGTGCCAAGCCGGCCACCCCGGCCGAAGTGGCGCGCATCCGCAACATCCAGAACCTGAGCCTGCCCGGCGCCTACGAGACCGCCAGCGCGGTGATGGGCACCATCAGCGGGATCGTGCGTTACCAGCGTCCGGACGACTATGTGGTCCAGCGCAAGGCCGAGATCGAAGCAATGACCCCGGCCCAGGTGCAGCAGGCCGCGGCCACGCTGGACCCGAACGCGCTGACCTGGGTGGTGGTCGGTGACCTCAAGCAGACCGAGGCGCCGGTGCGTGCGCTCAACCTCGGCCAGGTGCAGGTGATCGATGCGGAAGGGAACGCCGTCCAGGCCCCGGCCGCCCCGGTCGCTCCGGCGGCTGCGAAGCCCAACGCCCGGTAATGCAGACCGCTGGCCGGCCATCGCGCCGGCCAGCACATCGGGTGCCGGGAACTCTCCCGGCACCTGATCACCCCCGATTCAGATGTTTCCCGCACACTCCCTCATGTATTCCAGCCAGGCCTTGTCCATGCGCATTCTGCTTCTGTCCGCCCTGATCCTCAGCGTTTCCGCCTGCACCTGGGTGCCGATCGAGTCGTCCGGGAAGACGGTCCGCGTGCTGCCGGCCGGCCCCGCGCCCAGCGGCTGCCAGAGCAAGGGCGAGGTGGTGGTGACCGTGAAGAGCAAGGTCGGCTTCTACAACCGCAACCCGCTGCGCGTGCAGGAAGAGCTGGAAACCCTGGCCCGCAACGAGGCGCCGAGTGCCGGTGCCAACGCCGTGCAGGCCTCGGGCCTGCCGGCCGATGGCAGCCAGCGCTTCCTGGCCTTCCAGTGCCCGCCACGCTGAACCCTTCACACCGCGCCCGGACCATACGCCCGGGCGTGAATTCGTAAAGGTGCGGTGAAAGCCGTGCCGGCTTACAATAACGCCCCCTTTGCCTGAGCCTTGGCGCTAACTGATGCTCTTCAAGAATGTCTCGATCGCCGGCTTGGCGCACATCGACGCGCCGCACACGCTGACGTCCAAGGAAATCAACGAGCGGCTGAAGCCGACGCTGGATCGTCTTGGCATCCGTACCGATGTGCTCGGCGACATCGCGGGCATCCATGCCCGTCGCCTGTGGGATGCCGACATGCTGGCCTCCGACGCCGCCACGCTGGCCGCCCGCAAAGCCCTGGAAGACGCCGGGATCGGCGCCGACAAGATCGGCCTGCTGGTCAACACCTCGGTCAGCCGCGATTACCTGGAGCCGTCCACGGCCAGCATCGTCTCGGGCAACCTGGGGGTCGGCGACGAATGCATGACCTTCGACGTCGCCAATGCCTGCCTGGCCTTCATCAACGGCATGGACATCGCCGCCCGCATGCTGGAACGCGGCGAGATCGACTATGCGCTGATCGTCGACGGTGAAACCGCCAACCTGGTGTACGAGAAGACCCTCGAGCGCATGGCCCTGCCGGGCGTGACCGCCGATGACTTCCGCAACGAGATGGCCGCCCTGACCCTGGGCTGCGGTGCCGCGGCGATGGTCATGGCGCGCACCGAGCTGGTGCCCGATGCCCCGCGTTACCGCGGTGGCGTGACCCGCTCGGCCACCGAGTGGAACCAGTTGTGCCGCGGCAACCTGGACCGCATGGTCACCGACACCCGCATGCTGCTGATCGAAGGCATCAAGCTGGCGCAGAAGACCTTCGTCGCCGCCCGCGAAGCGCTGGGCTGGGCCGTGGAGGAACTGGACCAGTTCGTGATCCACCAGGTCAGCCAGCCGCACACCGCCGCCTTCATCAAGAACTTCGGCATCGACCCGAAGAAGGTGATGACGATCTTCGGCGAGCACGGCAACATCGGCCCGGCCTCGGTGCCGATCGTGCTGAGCAAGCTCAAGCAGCTGGGCAAGCTGAAGAAGGGCGATCGCATCGCGCTGCTCGGCATTGGCTCGGGCCTGAACTGCTCGATGGCCGAAGTGGTCTGGTAAACCACTCGCCGCAGCCTGCTGCGGCGTTGGAATTGAACATCAAGGGCCGGTTCTGCCGGCCCTTTTCACAGGTGCGTTTGCATGCCCCAGCTGCCCGGTTACCCCGCCCATCCGCACCGCTTCGAAGTGCGTCCCGGTCTGTCGATGAACTATCTCGACGAAGGCCCGCGCGATGGCGAGGTGGTGGTGATGGTCCACGGCAACCCGTCGTGGAGTTATTACTGGCGCACCCTGGTGGCCGGGTTGTCGGACAGATACCGCTGCATCGTGCCGGACCATATCGGCATGGGCCTGTCGGACAAGCCCGATGACGCGCACTACGAGTACACCCTGCAGTCGCGCGTGGACGACCTGGATGCGCTGCTCGCGCATCTGGGCATCACCGGCCCGGTGACCCTGGCGGTGCACGACTGGGGTGGCATGATCGGCTTCGGCTGGGCGCTCTCGCACCATGCCCAGGTCAAGCGCCTGGTGGTGCTCAACACCGCCGCCTTCCCGATGCCGGCCGCGAAGACGATGCCGTGGCAGATCGCGCTGGGCCGCCACTGGACGGTGGGCGAGTGGATCATCCGCACCTTCAACGCCTTCTCGTCCGGTGCCTCGTGGCTGGGTGTGGAACGGAAGATGCCGGCGGACGTGCGCCGCGCGTACGTATCGCCGTACAACAGCTACGCCAACCGCATCAGCACCATCCGCTTCATGCAGGACATCCCGCTGTCGCCGGCCGACAAGGCCTGGTCGCTGCTGGAGCGGTCCGGCCAGACGCTGCCGTCGTACGCCGACCGACCTGTCTTCATCGGCTGGGGCCTGCGCGATTTCGTGTTCGACCACCACTTCCTGAAGGGCTTCCAGGCCGCGTTGCCGCAGGCCGACGTGCATGCCTTCGAGGATGCCGGGCATTACGTGCTGGAAGACAAGCACGAGGTGCTGGTGCCGAAGATCCGCGCGTTCCTGGATCGCAACCCGATCTGACCGGCATGACGCCCACGGTCGTCACCTACCCAGCGTCGATCCGGTAGGTACCGACCGTTGGTCGGTACGCGTCCTAGGCCGCGATCGGTGCCTGCGGCGGCGCCGGCGAATTCCCGTTGTCATCGGGATGATCATCGTCATTGTCCGCCTCGTCCCGCCAGCGCCAGTCGGCCAGGGTCAGCGCCGGCATGCCGTGCGCCACGCGCGCCTTGTCGCACTGCGGGCTGGCCTTGCCGTACTCCCACGAGGCATCGACCTCACGGCAGACGCTGGGGCGGTTGGGGTGGATGCTGCAGCGCGAATACACCCCGATCTCCGCATCCAGCGCCACGCAGTACACCGGCTTGGACAGGGTGCCGCGCATGCACAGCCGGTGCGGGTCCAGCACCTGGGTGAGTTCGTGCGGGACGCCGCCGGGGGTGACCTCGTCGGATTCCATCCAATGGAAGGCCACACGGTATTGGGTGCAGCAGGCGCCGCAGGTGAGGCAGGGATGGGGCATGGAGGCACCGGCTGGAGACGCGTAGAACCACGCCATGCGTGGATGGGTGGGAAGGCCGCGAATTTTCCACGCCAACGGCCGGCGCGCAAGAATTTTCTGCAGCGGCGACAATGAACGGATGAACAGCGCCATCAATATCGCCGCGCGCCTGCCCGAGCTGGCCCGTGAACGCCCCGACCAGATCGCCATCCGCTGCCCCGGCAAGCCCGGGCCCGGCGGCATGGCGCGCTATGACGTCACCCTGGATTACCGCACCCTCAATGCCCGCAGCGACGCGATGGCGGCCGGCCTGGCGGCCCACGGGATCGGCCGCGGCGTGCGCGCGGTGGTGATGGTGCGGCCCTCGCCGGAGTTCTTCCTGCTGATGTTCGCGCTGTTCAAGAACGGCGCGGTGCCGGTGCTGGTCGACCCCGGCATCGACAAGCGCGCGCTGAAACAGTGCCTGGACGAAGCCCAGCCGGAGGCCTTCATCGGCATCGGCCTGGCCCACATGGCGCGCCTGGTGCTGCGCTGGTGCCGCTCCGCGCGCCTGCTGGTGACCGTCGGCCGCCGCTGGGGCTGGGGTGGCACCACCCTGGCCCGGCTGGAATCCCTGGGCGCCACGGTGGCCCCTGCGCTGGCCCCGACCGATGGCGAGGATGTCGCCGCGATCCTGTTCACCAGCGGCTCCACCGGCGTGCCCAAGGGCGTGGTCTACCGCCACCGTCATTTCGTCGGCCAGGTCGAGCTGCTGCGCGCGGCCTTCGGGATGGAGCCGGGTGGGGTGGACCTGCCGACCTTCCCCCCGTTCGCGCTGTTCGATCCGGCGCTGGGGCTGACGTCGGTGATCCCGGACATGGACCCGACCCGTCCGGCCCAGGCCGATCCGCGCAAGCTGCATGACGCGATCAACCGTTTCGGCGTCACCCAGCTGTTCGGTTCGCCGGCGCTGATGCGGGTGCTGGCCGACCATGGCCAGCCGCTGCCCGGCGTGCGCCGGGTCACCTCGGCCGGCGCGCCGGTGCCGCCCGACGTGGTCGCGCGGATCCGCCGCCTGCTGCCCGACGACGCCCAGTTCTGGACGCCCTATGGCGCGACCGAGTGCCTGCCCGTCGCGGTGATCGAAGGCCGTGAGCTGGAGAACACCCGCCAGGCCACCGAGGCCGGCGCCGGCACCTGCGTCGGCCGCGTGGTCGCACCCAACGAAGTGCGGATCATCGCCATCGACGACGCGCCGCTGCCGGCCTGGTCGCAGGCCCGCGTGCTGGCCACCGGCGAGGTCGGCGAGATCACCGTGGCCGGCCCGACCGCCACCGACAGCTACTTCAACCGCCCGCAGGCCACCGCCGCAGCGAAGATCACCGAGACCCTGGCCGAGGGCAGCACCCGGGTCGTGCACCGGATGGGCGATGTCGGCTACTTCGATGCGCAGGGCCGGCTGTGGTTCTGTGGCCGCAAGACCCAGCGCGTGGAAACCGCGCAGGGCCCGCTCTACACCGAGCAGGTCGAGCCGGTGTTCAACGCGCTCGATGGCATCGCCCGCACCGCGCTGGTCGGCGTGGGTGCGCCGGGCCGGCAGCTGCCGGTGCTGTGCTACGAGCTGCGGCCCGGTACCGTCGATTCCCCCGCGCTGGTCGAGCGGCTGCGCCGGGAGGCCGCCGCGCACGCGCATACCGCGCGCATCGAGCGCTTCCTGCCCCACCCGGGCTTCCCGGTCGACATCCGCCACAACGCCAAGATCGGCCGCGAGAAGCTCGCGGTCTGGGCCACCACGCAACTGGAGCAGCGCGCATGAAGATCCTCGTGACCGGCGGCGGTGGATTCCTCGGCCAGGCCCTGTGCAAGGGGCTGATCGAGCGCGGCCACCAGGTGCTGGCGTTCAACCGGGGCCACTATCCCGCGCTGCAGGCGATGGGCGTGGGCCAGATCCGGGGTGACCTGGCCGATGCGCAGGCGGTGATGCACGCGGTGGCCGGGGTCGATGCGGTCTTCCACAACGGAGCCAAGGCCGGTGCCTGGGGCAGCTATGACAGCTACCACCAGGCCAACGTGGTCGGCACCGACAACGTCATCGCGGCCTGCCGTGCCCACGGCGTCGGCAGGCTGGTCTACACCTCCACGCCCAGCGTGACCCACCGCGCCACCCACCCGGTCGAAGGGCTGGGCGCGGACGAGGTGCCTTACGGCGAGAACTTCCAGGCACCGTACGCGGCCACCAAGGCCATCGCCGAACAGCGCGTGCTGGCGGCCAACGATGCACGCCTGGCCACCATCGCGCTGCGCCCCCGGCTGATCTGGGGCCCGGGCGACCAGCAGCTGGTGCCACGCCTGGCCGAGCGTGCCCGCGCCGGCCGCCTGCGCTTCGTCGGTGACGGCCAGAACAAGGTCGACACCACCTACATCGACAATGCCGCGCTCGCCCACTTCCTGGCTCTGGAGCACCTCGCGCCGGGGGCGGCCTGCGCCGGCAAGGCCTACTTCATTTCCAACGGCGAGCCGCTGCCGATGCGCGAGCTGCTCAACAGGCTGCTGGCCGCGGTGGATGCGCCGCCGGTGACGAAGTCGATCAGCTTCAAGGCGGCGTACCGGATCGGCGCGGTCTGCGAGCGGCTGTGGCCGCTGCTGCGCCTGCGCGGCGAGCCGCCGATGACCCGCTTCCTGGCCGAGCAGCTGTGCACCCCGCACTGGTACAGCATGGAGCCGGCGCGCCGCGACTTCGGCTATGTGCCCCGGGTCAGCATCGAAGAAGGGCTGGCCCGGCTGGCATCTTCATCGAACGCACAGGAATCCATCACTCCCTGAACACCGCAGGTTGGTGAACATGGCCCCACGCCAACTCCGGCACGCATCAACGCGAGGGTCGACATGCTGCATTACGCCGTCATCTTTTTTGTCATCGCCATCATCGCGGCGGTACTTGGTTTCTCGGGCATTGCCGGCGCCGCCAGCAACGTCGCCTGGATCCTGTTCGTCGTGTTCCTGATCCTGGCGGTGGTGTCGATGTTCCGCAAGCGGACCTAGTGTCCCGCGCTTCCCACGCCACCTCTCTCCGGCGTGGGACGCGCAGCGGAAACCATGACGGCCTGACATCGGCAACGATGCTCAGGCCGTCGTTGCGATGGAGCTCTGCAGATCGCGCTCATGCGCATGCCGGGCCATCGCCAGCTCCAGCAGCCGCGTGACCCCTCTGCCGTGTCGTCGCGCTCGCCGCCCGTCGTTCAAGGGGGCGCGGTAGAATGCGCTGATGGCCCGTTCCCTGCTCTCTTCCCTCAAGCCGCTGGCCGGCAATGCGCTGCAGCTCACGCTCAACCGCGCGCTGGCGCTGGACCCGGACACCCGCAGCGCGCTGGCCGCGCTGGATGGCCGCCACATCGCCCTGACCCTGGAATCGCCCGCGCTGGCGATGCGGATCGGGGTGGAGGGTGAACGCCTCACGGTCGGTCCGGTCGATCCGCAGCAGGAGCCGGACCTGGCCGTGCGCAGCACGCTGGGCGGGGTGCTGGCCCAGTTGCCGTTCCTGGCCAACGCACGCCGTGGCGGTGATGCGCCGGCCGGGAGGGTCAAGGTCTCCGGCGATGCCGAGCTGGCCCGCCGCCTGCAGCAGCTGGCGACCCGTTTCGATCCGGACTGGCGGCAGCCGTTCGTGCGCGTGTTCGGCGAGGTGATGGGCGTGCAGATCGCCAACGCCCTGCGCTCGGCCCTGCAGCACGCCCGCCGCGGCGCGTCCGACCTGGCGCACAGCGCCGCTGAATTTGTCACCGAGGAGTCGCGCGACGTGGTACCGCGAGCAGAACTGGATGCCTTCCACGACGATGTGGACGTGATGCGTGATGACGTCGAACGCCTGGCCGTGCGCGTGCAGCGCCTGCGGCAGGTGGGCGCATGAAGGCGATCTTCCGGGCCAGCCGCATCGGCCGCATCATCCTGCGCTACCGCCTCGACGATCTGCTCCAGGGCACCCCGGCCGAGCGCTGGCTGCGCCTGGCCAAGCCGTTCGTGCCACGCGCCTCGGCCGACATCGCCGTACAGTCGCGTGGGGCCCGCCTGCGCCTGGCGCTGCAGGACCTCGGCCCGATCTTCGTCAAGTTCGGGCAGATCCTCTCGACCCGCCGTGACCTGATCCCGGCCGACGTGGCCAACGAGCTCACCCTGCTGCAGGACCGGGTCAAGCCGTTCGACGGCGCCACCGCGCAGGCCATCGTCGAGCGCGCGCTCGGCCGCCCGGTCAGCGAAGCGTTCGCCAGCTTCGACCTGCAGCCACTGGCCTCGGCCTCGATCGCACAGGTGCACGCGGCCACGCTCGCCGACGGCCGCCAGGTGGTGGTCAAGGTGCTGCGCCCCGACATTGAAAAGCAGATCGACGCGGACATCGCGCTGCTGAAGTCGGCCGCCGCGCTGATCGAGCGCGCGCACCCGCGCGCCGACAAGATCCGCCCGCGCGAAGTGGTCGCCGAAGTCGAAAACACCCTGGCCGCCGAACTGGACCTCCAGCGCGAAGGCGCCAATGCCAGCGTGCTGCGCCGCAACTGGATCGACTCGGACGATCTGTACGTACCGGAAGTGATCTGGAGTCACACCGCCGAGCGCGCGCTGACCCTGGAGCGCGTGTGGGGCATCCCGTCGGACGACATCGTCGCGCTGGACAAGGCCGGCATCGACCGCAAGGCGCTGGCCGCCAAGGGCGTGCGGGTGTTCTACACCCAGGTGTTCCGCGACAATTTCTTCCACGCCGATGCGCACGCCGGCAACATCTGGGTCGACACCGATCCGGCGCGCCGCGACAACCCGCGCTTCATCGCGCTGGACTTCGGCATCATGGGCCAGCTCTCCGAAGAAGATCAGTACTACCTGGCCGAGAACTTCATGGCCATCTTCAACAAGGATTACCGGCGCATGGCCGCGCTGCATGTCGAAGCCGGCTGGATGCCCAACAACGTGCGCATCGATGAACTCGAAGCGGCCGCGCGTTCGGTGTGCGAACCCTATTTCACCCGCCCGCTGTCGCAGATCTCGCTGGCCGAGGTGCTGATCAAGCTGTTCCGCGTGGCCCAGCGCTACGAGCTCACGTTGCAGCCGCAGCTGATCCTGCTGCAGAAGACCCTGCTCAACATCGAAGGCGTCGGGCGTCAGCTCGATCCCGAGCTGGACATCTGGGCGGTCGCGCGGCCGGTGCTGGAACGCATCCTGCGCGAGCGCTACAGCCCGCGCCGCGTACTCAAGGAAGTGCGCAAGCGCCTGCCCGAGATCATGACGCATACGCCGGACATGCCGCGCCTGGTCCACGCCTGGCTGCGCCAGCAGGTGGAAGGCGACCACGAACTGTCGATGCGCTCGCGCGATCTGGCCGCGCTGAATGTCAGCGTGCAGAAACTGCAGAAGCGCGCGGTGGCCGCGATCGCCGGCGTCGGCCTGATGATCGTCGCCGCGGTGCTGTATGGCCTGCAGCCGGGGGGCTGGTACTTCGGCGATGCTCCGGTGTGGAGCTGGGTGACCGGCGCGGCCGGCGTGTTCTCGCTGGCCAGTGCCTGGTGGCGCCGATGAGCGCCCTCGAGCTGCAGGCAGAGGCCCTCGCCGTGGCGCCCGTGGCGCTTCCCCCCCTGCAACTGCTGTACCTGGACGACCAGCTTGCCGTGGTCAACAAGCCCGCCGGGTTGATGGTCCACGACAGCAAGCTCGCCCGCGGCGAAGACGACTTCCTCGCCGACCGCCTGCGCGAACAGCTCGGCAAGCCGATCTTCCTCGTCCACCGCCTGGACCGCGCCACCAGCGGCTGCCTGCTGCTCGCCTTTGATCGCGAGAGCGCCAGCGTGCTCGGCAAATCGCTGATGGGCGGCGACGTCACCAAGGATTACCTCGCGATCTGCCGCGGCTGGCCGGCCGAAGACGCCTTCACCGTCGACCACGACCTCGATGGTGGCCCCGGCAAACCGGTCAAGAAGCAGGCGATCACCCACTTCCAGCGCGTCGCCGTCGGCGAGATCGCCATACCGATGGGCGAGTTCGAGACCTCACGCTACGCTCTGCTGCGCTGCCAGCCGCAGACCGGCCGCTTCCGCCAGATCCGCCGCCACCTCAAGCACCTCTCGCATCACCTGATCGGCGACACCAGCCACGGCGACGGCCGCCACAACCGCAGCTTCCGCATGCAGGGCATCCACCGCATGCTCCTGCACGCCGAGCGCCTGCGCTTCCCGCATCCGGATGGCACGCCGATGGACATCAGCGCGCCGGTGGACGGCGAGTTCCGCAAGGCCATGGATCTGTTTGGCTGGGAACTCGCCTGACGCCTGATGCCGCGCGATAGCCGACCAGCGGTCGGCCCTACCGGTTACTTCCTGGTGGGCGCGGCCGTCGGCGCCGGCTCATTCACGATCGCCTCCAGGTCTTTCTGCAGATCCACGAACAGCGGCTGCATCTTGGTCTGGATCGCCACCATCACGTTCTGCATCAGCGCCGGCGTCTTGTCCAACAGACTCTGCCCGGCCGAACTCTCGTAGAACTCGGCCATCGCCAGTACGTCTTCCTTGCTGAAGGTCTGCTTGTACAGATCCACGTACATCGGCCGCAGCTCCTTCCAGGACAACGCCTGGCGCACCGTCTGGCTGGTCCGCTGCTCGATCCGCTGCAGCTGCGCCTGCTGCGTCGCGTCCAGCTGACGCTGCTGCGCCACCTGCTGGAACTGCTGGCGCTGCATCGCCTCGATCTGCGGCAGCATCGTATCGAGCATGCTCTGCGCCCGCGACGCGGCCAGCAGCCGGTTGATGTCGGCATCCGACGGCGGTGCGGCCAGGGCCGGCGCGATCGCGGCCAGGCCCAGGACCAGGGCCAGAGTGAGGCGGCTCAGGCCGCGGCGGGCCAACGGGCGGATCAGGGACATGGCGGAGCATCCTGCGTTGCGTGGACTGCGGAGGATACCTGCGATGGCGTCATCAGGCCGTAATTGAGGACGTTATCGACGATATCCACGCACGTTGCAGTCCCCCGGCCGGCGGGTCCTCCCCTTACAATGCCGCCCATGGGCAACGGACCAGTCACCATCAGCGCGCACCTGACGATTCCGGACACGGAACTCGTCGAGCGGTTCGTGCGCGCCAGTGGCGCCGGTGGCCAGAACGTCAACAAGGTCTCCACCGCCGTCGAACTGCGCTTCGACGTGGCCGGCTCGCCTTCGTTGCCCGAGCCGTTGCGCGCGCGCCTGCTGGCCCGCCGCGACCGGCGCATGACCGGCGAAGGCGTGCTGGTCATCGATGCACAGCGTTTCCGAACCCAGGACCGTAACCGCGAGGACGCGCGTGATCGACTGGCCGCCTTCATCCAGGCGGGGCTGAGCGTGCCCAAGGCACGCGTGGCCACCAAGCCGACCTACGGGTCGAAACTGCGTCGTCTGGACGCCAAAAAGGGGCGCGCGCAGATCAAGCGCGGGCGCACCACACGCAATTGGGAGTGATTGCTTGAACAACCGAAGTCCGTTGTTGCCGGTGGTTCCGCCGAACATGCCGCAGGTCAAACCGAACTGCTTCCTCCGCTGGCTGGCCCGCTGCACGCTGCGCCTGGGCGGCTGGAAAGTGACCGGCACCCTGCCCGATGTGCCCAAAGTGGTGTTCATCATCGCCCCGCATTCGTCCAACTGGGACGGCTTCTGGGGCATGGCGGCCAAGATCGCGCTGGGCATGCAGGTCAAGGTGCTGGGCAAGGCCTCGCTGTTCTGGTGGCCGCTGGGCCCGCTGCTGCGCAGGCTCGGCGTCATCCCGCTGGACCGCAGTTCGCCGCAGGGCACCGTGGAGCAGGCGGTCAGCCTGATCCGCGGCTCGGACCGCCTGTGGTACGCGATCACCCCGGAGGGCACGCGCAAGGCGGTGCAGCACTGGAAGGCCGGCTTCCTCAAGATCGCGCGCATGGCCGACGTGCCGGTGCTGGCCGCCTATTTCCACTACCCGGAAAAGACCATCGGCATCGGCCCGCTGTTCCATCCCACCGGCAACGACGTGGCCGACATGGCCGCGATCCGCGCGTACTACCGCCCCTGGCAGGGCAAGACCCGCGGCACCGTCTGAGCGCCGCCGGGCGGGCCGGACGGGATAGCCCCCACGGCCCGCACAGCCACGCGCCACGACCGGCACATGCCGCCTGCGGGCTTTGGGAGTAGGGTGATCGGCTGCGGGATTTTCCGTCCCGCGCCCTCATCCAAGGAGCCCGTTTCATGTCGCGTACCGTAGTTTTGGCCGCTGCCATCAGCCTGGCGCTGGCGGCCTGTTCCGGCAAGGAGTCCACCCCCGTGACCGATACCCAGCCCGCCCCGACCCAGCAGCCGGCCGATGCCTCCGCCAACCCGCTGTTGAGCGCCAGCACGCTGCCGTTCCAGGCGCCGCCGTTCGACAGGATCAAGGACAGTGACTACCTGCCGGCCTTCAACGAAGGCATGAAGCAGCACCTGGCCGAAGTCCGCAAGATCGCCGACAACCCCGAGCCGGCCACCTTCGACAACACCATCGAAGCGCTGGAGCGTAGCGGCGAGACCCTGACCCGCGTGTCGCGCATCTTCTTCGGCCTGGTCCAGGCCGATACCAACGATGCGCGCCAGAAGGTGCAGGAAGAAGTCGCCCCGAAGCTGGCCGAGCACCAGGACGAGATCAACCTCGACCCGAAGCTGTTCGCCCGCATCAAGACCATCTACGACCAGCGCGACGCGCTGGGCCTGGACCCGGTGCAGAAGCGCCTGGTCGAGCGTGATTACCAGGAGTTCGTGCGCGCCGGCGCGCAGTTGAACGATGCCGACAAGGCCTCGCTGCGCAAGCTCAACGTGGAAGAAACCACGCTGGCCACGCAGTTCCACACCCGCCTGGTCGCCGCGACCGCCGCCGGTGCCGTGGTCGTCGATGACAAGGCCAAGCTGGCCGGCCTGGACGAGGATGCGATCAACACTGCCGCCGCCGATGCCAAGGCCCGCAACCTCGAGGGCAAGTACCTGCTTCCGCTGCAGAACACCACCCAGCAGCCGGTGCTCGGCTCGCTGAGCGACCGCGAGCAGCGCGCTGCCGTGCTCAAGGCCTCGGAGACCCGTGCCGAAAAGGGCGACGCCAACGACACCCGCGAGACCATCCAGCGCCTGGCCCAGCTACGTGCGCAGAAGGCCAAGCTGCTTGGCTTCGAGAACTACGCCGCCTACAGCCTGGCCGACCAGATGGCCAAGACCCCGGCCGCCGCGCTCAAGCTGCTGACCGACACCGTGCCGGCCGCGACCGCCAAGGCGCGTGGCGAGATCAGCGAAATGCAGAAGGTGATCGACGCGCAGAAGGGCGGCTTCAAGCTCGCCGCATCGGATTGGGACTTCTACGCCGAACAGGTGCGCAAAGCGCAGTACGACCTGGACGAATCGCAGATCAAGCCGTACTTCGAGATGGACAACGTGCTGCAGAACGGCGTCTTCTACGCCGCCACGCAGCTGTACGGCATCACCTTCAAGCCGCGTACCGACATCCCGACCTACCACCCGGACATGAAGGTCTACGAAGTGTTCGACAAGGACGGCACCTCGCTGGCCCTGTTCTACACCGACTACTTCAAGCGTGACAGCAAGTCCGGTGGCGCCTGGATGGACGTGTTCGTCGAACAGGACGGCCTGACCGGTGCCAAGCCGGTGGTCTACAACGTGTGCAACTTCACCAAGCCCGCCGCCGGCCAGCCCGCGCTGCTGAGCTTCGATGACGTGACCACGATGTTCCATGAGTTCGGCCACGCGCTGCACGGCATGTTCTCGAAGGTGAAGTACCCGTCCATCGCCGGTACCAGCACCTCGCGCGACTTCGTCGAGTTCCCCTCGCAGTTCAACGAGCATTGGGCGCTGGACCCGAAGGTCTTCGCCAACTACGCCAAGAACTACAAGACCGGCGAGCCGATGCCGCAGGCGCTGGTCGACAAGATCCTCAAGGCGCGCACCTTCAACCAGGGCTATGCGACCACCGAGTACCTCTCGGCCGCACTGCTCGACCTGGCCTGGCACACCCAGCCGGCCGACGCCAAGCTGCAGGACGTCGCTCCGTTTGAAGCGGCCGCGCTGAAGAAGTTCAAGGTCGACCTGCCGCAGGTGCCGCCGCGCTACCGCACCAGCTACTTCGATCACATCTGGGGTGGCGGGTATTCGTCCGGCTACTACGCCTACTTCTGGGCCGAGGTGCTCGACCATGACGCCTTCGAGTGGTTCAAGGAGAACGGCGGCCTGACCCCGGAGAACGGCCAGGTCTTCCGCGACAAGATCCTCTCGCGCGGCAACAGCGTGGAGCTGGCCGATCTGTACCGCGAGTTCCGCGGCAAGGATCCGTCGGTGGAACCGCTGCTGGTCAATCGTGGGCTGAAATAATCGGGGCATCCCGGTAGGTACCGACCGTTGGTCGGTACGCTTGCCACCGGTACACGCTGAAACGAAAACGGCAGGGGAAACCCTGCCGTTTTTTTTGGTTGCGGCTCCGCTGGGGCGGGCGCTGGGCCCCTATACCCTTTCCGGCGAATGTCCTCCGGCGTCGGCCTGCGGCCGCCCCCTCCCCCTTTATTTCGCCTCCAAGGGCATAGGGGCCCAGCGCCCGCCCCACCGACCCCGCGCCTCACGTCCCTACGTGCACGCCTTCGGCGATCTCACTGCACCCCAGGTGATCCAGCGCGATCTCCAGCGCGTGCATGTAACTCTGCGCGCAGTACCCGCGCGCCACGCCGATGCGCTGGCCCACATCCGCCGGCAGGCACGCCTCCGGGGCGCGCGCATCGTCGTCGTGCACTTCCACGTAGGCGTTGTGCAGATGCGGCAGCAGGCGCTGCAGGCGCGCGCTGTCCACGCACGCACCGGGATCGAGCAGGGTGACTTCGCCGCGGCTGTGATCGGCCACGCGCAGCGCATCCAGCAGTTCCTGCTCCGAGCCGCACGCGCGGATCGCCACCGTGGTGCCCGCATCGATCGCGCGATGCACCAGGGATTTCAGGACCAGCGCCGGCAGCGGCTGCGCGGTACGGATCAGCTGCCCGGCCGCTTCCGGCCCACGGATGATGAAGATTGACATGGCTCAGCCCTCCACGGCCTGCAGGCGATGGGCGGCGATCGCCAACGACAGGCGACACGCATCCTGGCGGCCGCTGCTGCACACCACCCGCGCGGCCGGGGCATGCTGCGGATGCAGGTGCTCGTCCAGCGCGTCGTCGTCGTTGCTGGCCATCTCGATGTACGGCGCCGGCAGGTCCTCCAGCGCGGTGCGCAGCGCCTGGCCATAACGGGCCCATTGCGGTGCGTCGACCGCCGCGGTGGCGATCAGGACCAGCGCCGGACGGCTGCGCTGGGCACGCTGCAGGCAGCGCACCAGGGCCGGCAGGGAGTCGCAGTCGCGGCAGGCCAGGCGGTGCCCGGCGACCCGCGCAGGCAGCGGCGACGCGTCCGGCACGGCGTTCGACGGTGTATGCCGGATCAGCAGGATGGTCATGGAGCGTCTCTTCGAAGCGCCCTTCGGCGCGGTGTCGCCACGATGCGGCCGCGCCCCGTAAAACCGCGATGCCGACCCGGCCGGCCCGGCGTAAACAGTGCGTAGCTTTTTCAGGCCCGGCCAGGGAACTTGCCCACCTCCCGTCCGGTCACAGCCACACACTCCCTGGAGCGCCCGTATGGACACCCCCGCCGCCGCCTCGGCCCCCGCCGACCACCGCCTGCTGCGCTGGCTCAAGAAAGAAGCCCTGCCGCTACTGGTCATGCTCGGCCTGCTCGCGGCGGCGCGCGACACCTTGGCCAACCACTACCAGGTGCCCAGCGGCTCGATGCAGCACACGCTGATGCCCGGCGACCGGGTGGTGGTGGACATGCGCGCCTACGGCGTGCGCCTGCCGTTCACCTCGGTGGAGCTGTTGCACACCGGCCAGCCGCAGCGCGGTGACGTGGCGGTATTCGATTCGCCGCAGGACGGCACCCGCCTGATCAAGCGTATCGCGGCTGTCGGGGGTGATCGGGTCGAGCTGCACGACGGCCACCTGAGCATCAACGGCCATCCGCTGGCCCAGGCCGGCGTCGGCGAAATCGAAGACTTCGGCCAGCATCTGGCGCAGCTGGATCTGGGCCAGGGCGGCGGGCCCGACATCACCGGGCTGACCGTCCCGGCGGGCGAGGTGCTGATGCTCGGCGACCACCGCGGCAACAGCGCCGACGGCCGCTTCTTCGGCCTGGTCCAGGCCAGCGCGATGTATGGCAAGGCTTCGCACGTCTACTACCGCCGCGGCGAAGGCCTGACCTGGCAGGCGCTGTAATCCCGGCCACGATCTGAATCGATATCTGGATCGTCTCGATCCAGACTTATCAGGTTATGGATCGACCTTTCCGCGCTGCCTATCCTGAACGCTGACTCCTCGCTCCGGCCCGTCCACGCGGGCCTTACCGGCATGAATGGCGACACCGCAGCGGTCCCCGACCGCAGCCCTCCGACCACCACCGCAGCGCCGGTCGGCGAACAGATCCAGCAGGGCACCCCGGCCTTCCGGCGCACGGCGGCCGCGCTGTTCCTGGCCGGTTTCTCCACCTTCGGGCTGCTCTACACGGTGCAGCCGCTGCTGCCCGAATTCAGTCGCCACTTCGGTGTCTCCGCGGCCAACAGTGCGCTGACCCTGTCGCTGACCACCGGTCTGCTGGCGGTCTCCATGCTGATCGCGGGATGGATCTCCGACCGCATCGGGCGCCGCAGCGTGATGGTCGCGGCGCTGCTGGCGTCCAGCGTGTTGTCCGTCGCCACGGCGATGGTGGATGACTGGACCACGCTGCTGGTGCTGCGCACGCTGCTCGGCATCGCGCTCAGTGGCGTACCGGCGGTGGGCATGACCTACCTCGCCGAAGAAATGGACAGCCGCGCGCTGGGCCTGGCGATGGGCCTGTACATCGGCGGCAACGCGATCGGCGGCATGAGCGGTCGCCTCATCGCGGGCATCGTGGCCGACCACTGGGGCTGGCGCTGGGGCATCGGCGTGGTGTCGCTGATCGCGCTGCTCAGTACCGTGCTGCTGTGGATCCAGCTGCCGCCGTCGCGCCACTTCCAGAGCCGCCGTGGCGGCCTGCGCGAACTGCCCGCGCGCTGGCGCAGTCTGTTCGGCGATCCCGGCCTGCCGTGGTTGTTCGCCACCGCCTTCGTGTTGATGGGCGTGTTCGTCACCCTCTACAACTATCTCGGTTTCCACCTGCTGGCGCCGCCCTACGGCCTCAGCCAGACCGTGGTCGGCCTGATCTTCAGCGTGTACCTGGTCGGCACCTTCAGCTCCGCCTGGATGGGGCAGCAGGCCAATCGCCATGGCCGCAGCCGCGTGCTGGCGATCTGCTATGGACTGATCGCGCTGGGCATCGTGCTGCTGGCGATGCCGTGGCTGGGCTGCATGGCCGCCGGCATCGCCTTGGTCACGTTCGGCTTCTTCGGCGGTCACTCGGTGGCCAGCAGCTGGGTCGGCAGCCGCGCCGGTGCGATGCGGGCCGAAGCATCCGCCCTGTACCTGTTCGCGTACTACCTGGGCTCCAGCGTGGCCGGCGTGCTCGGCGGCGTGTTCTACACGCACTGGGATTGGCTGGGCGTGTGCGGCTTCGTCGGCGTACTGACCGTGGCCGGTGGCGTGATCGCCTGGCGCTTGGGGCAACGCGTGCAACCGGGCACCGCCGCGCTCGCGCTCAGCCGCTGACCCCCTGCAGCAGACGGGTGAAGTGCCCGATCAACGGCGACGCCGCACCCCGCCGGCAGGCGACGTGCACTTCTGAACTGGCGGCACGATCACTGAGCGCGACGAAGCGCGCCCCGTCCACCTGGATATGGCTGCACGAGGCGGGCAGTACCGTCACGCCCAGGCCAGAGGCCGCCAGGCTGATCAGCGTCGAGGCTTCCCCGGCTTCCTGCACGATGCGCGGCGTGAAGCCGGCGCTGCGGCACAACGCGATGAAATGATCGTGGATGCCCGCGCCGACCTCGCGCAGGAAGCCGACGAACGGCTCATGCGCGAACAGCCGCAGCGCCACCGCCGCATCGGCCGGCAGATCACGCACCAGCGGATGCTGGTCGTGCACCACCAGCGCCAGCGGATCACTGAACAGTTTGCGTGACATCAGGGGCGCGGGCAGGGCACGTTTGCGGATCAACCCGACATCCAGTTCGCCGGCCATCAGCGCATCGATCTGCTGCAGGGTGTTCATCTCGCGCAGCTTCAACTGCACCTGCGGGAACTGCTGGCGGTAGGCGAAGATCGCACGCGGAATCTGCGTGGATAGTGGCGTAGCCCGGGTCAGCCCGATGCGCAGCTCACCGGTCTCCCCGCGCTGCGCGCGCTGGGTCAGATCGATCGCAGTATCCACCCGCGCCAGCACCTCGCGCGCTTGTTCCTGCAGCACGCGCCCGGCATCGGTGAGTTCCACGCGGCGGTTCGCACGCAGGAACAACCGCGCGCCGAGCAGCGTTTCCAGCTGACGGATCTGCTGGCTGAGCGGTGGCTGCGACATCCCCAGCCGCTCGGCCGCCCGGCCGAAGTGCAGCGTCTCGGCGACGGCCAGGAAGTAGCGCAGGTGGCGGAGTTCGATGGACATGGGGCGTGCGTCAGCGCTCGGAATGACCACTTTCATCATAACTGCGCGGACTGAACAGGTCCGGCTGGATCAGCTCGATGAATGCCCGCGCCTGCGGTGACAGAAACCGCCCGCGACGCACGATCACCCCATAGCTGCGCTCCGGGAACCACGCACTCATCGAGCGCGTCACCAGCTTCTCGCGGTCGGCATCGTGGAGGCAGAGCGCCGGCACGATCGAGATGCCCATGCCCATCGCGACGTACTGCTTGATCACTTCCCAGCCGCCGACCTCCAGCGCCACGGTGTAGGGCAGCCGATGCCGCTGGAACACCTGGTCCACCAGCCGGTAGGTGATCTGGCGTTTGGGCGGCAGCACCAGCGGGTACTGCGAGATCGCCTCCAGGCTCAGTTCGCCATGCGCCAGCGGATGCTCGGGCGGGGCGATCAGCACCTGCTCGAAGCGATAGGCCGGGGCGTAGCTGAGGTCGGCCGGCACGTCGGTCATCGAGCCCACCGCCAGGTCCGCCGCATCGCTGCGCAGCAGGTCGGTGCCGTCGGCGCTGATCGCGTTGTGGAGGGTCAGGCGGACATCCGGGTGGCGCTGGCGGAAGCGCTCCACGATGCGTGGCAGCAGGTACAGGATGGTCGAGCTGTTGGCCGCGATGTTGAGCTCGCCGGCATCCAGTCCCTTCACCTTGTCGCGGAAGCTGGCCTCCAGCCCGTCCAGGTTCTCCACCAGCGGCAGCGCCATGTCATACAGCAGCTGGCCTTCGCGGCTGGGCACCAGGCGGCGCCCACTGCGTTCGAACAGGTTGACCCCGAGTTCGCGCTCCAGGGCCTGCAACTGCTGGCTGATGGCGGGCTGGCTGACGAACAGGGCCTCAGCTGCCCGTGAGACTGAGCCGAGGCGAACCGTCTGGCAGAACGCCCGCAGCGGCTTGAGCCGATCGGATTTGTAGGAAAACCGGGGACTTGGCGTGCGCGGCGTGGTCATGGCGTCATGAGTATAAGCACACCTTATGTAAGCCATTGCAATAACTGCTTTGTCAAATATCGGCACGGCGGCGCACGGTGGAGCTCAACCGCACCGCAGGAGCCCGCCATGTCCGCCGTCGCTTACGCCACCGCCCAGCCCACCCCCGCCGATGCACCGGCCACTCCCGGCATCGCCCTCACCACCCAGCTGGCGGGCCAGTCCGCGCTGCTGCCGGCGGGGGTACTGGCGCTGCTGGTGTCGCTGCACCGGGCGGTGGAGCCGGAGCGTCAGCGCCGGCTGCAGGCACGGGTGGTCCGCCAGGCCTTCTTCGATGGCGGCGGCCTGCCGGACTTCCGTGCTGATACCGCCGAAATCCGCAGCGGCGACTGGCAGGTCGCCCCGCTGCCGGAAGCGCTGCAGGACCGCCGGGTGGAGATCACCGGCCCGACCGACCCGAAGATGGTCATCAACGCGCTGAACTCCGGCGCCAAGGTGTTCATGGCCGACTTCGAGGATTCCACCGCCCCGGCCTGGCGCAACCTGCTGGCCGGCCAGCAGGCGCTGATCGGCGCGGTGCGTGGCGATCTGACCCACACCGGCCCGTCCGTCGATGGGAAGCCGGGCAAGCAGTACACCCTGCGCCCGTTCAACGAGCAGGCCGTGCTGATTGTCCGCCCGCGTGGCTGGCACCTGGATGAGAAGCACGTGCGCATCGATGGCCAGCCGATCGCCGGTGGCCTGTTCGATGCGGCGGTGTTCGCCTTCCACAACGCCCGCACGCTGATGTGCAGGCAGCGTGGGCCGTACTTCTACCTGCCCAAGCTGCAGAGCATGGAAGAGGCGGCGCTGTGGGAGACCGCGCTGTCGCACATCGAGGGCATGCTCGGCCTGCCGCATGGGCAGATCAAGGTCACCGTGCTGATCGAGACCCTGCCCGCGGTGTTCGAGATGGACGAGATCCTGCATGCGCTGCGCGATCGCATCGTCGGCCTGAACTGCGGCCGCTGGGATTACATTTTTTCCTACATCAAGACCTTCCGCCGGCACGCCGACAAGGTGCTGCCCGAGCGCGGCCAGGTGACGATGACCCAGCCGTTCCTGAAAGCCTATTCGGAGCTGCTGATCCGCACCTGCCATCGCCGCGGCGCGCATGCGATGGGCGGCATGGCCGCGCAGATTCCGATCAACCACGACGCGGCTGCCAACGAGCAGGCGATGGCGCGGGTGCGGGCGGACAAGCTGCGCGAAGTCACCGCCGGCCATGACGGCACCTGGGTCGCCCACCCCGCGCTGATCCCGGTCGCGCAGGCGATCTTCGACGAACACATGCCCGGCCCGAACCAGCACCGCGTGCTGCGCAACGACGTGCAGGTCGGCCGCGATGACCTGATCGCCGCGCCCACCGGCACCATCACCCGCGCCGGTTTCGAGGGCAACGTCGAAGTCTGCGTGCGCTACCTGGCCGCCTGGCTGGACGGCAACGGCTGCGTGCCGATCCACCACCTGATGGAAGACGCGGCCACCGCCGAGATCAGCCGCAGCCAGCTGTGGCAGTGGCTGCATACCCCCGGCCAGCACCTGGACGACGGCACCGCCATCGACCTGGCCCTGCTCGACGCCACCCTGGCCCAGCTGCCGGCGCGGCTGGGCGATACCACCGCGCTGCCGGGCAGCGCCCGCATCCCCGAGTCCATCGCGCTGCTGGCCGAACTCAGCCGCCGCGACGCGCTCACCGACTTCCTGACCCTGCCCGCCTACGACCGTCTCGACTGACCCCCCGCCATCCACCTGCTGTTACCGCATCCGTTCCCTTTGGAGATTCGACATGAGCACCCTGCAGACCGCCGAACAGATCCAGCACGCTTGGAACACCGACCCGCGCTGGGCCGGGATCACCCGCAACTACACCGCCGCCGACGTGGTGCGCCTGCGCGGCACCGTGCACGTAGAGCACTCGCTGGCACGGCTGGGCGCGGAGAAGCTGTGGACGTACCTGCAGGAGAAGGACTTCGTCAACGCGTTGGGTGCGCTGACCGGCAACCAGGCCATGCAGCAGGTCAAGGCCGGCTTGAACGCGATCTACCTGTCCGGCTGGCAGGTCGCCGCCGATGCCAACCTGGCTGGCCAGATGTACCCGGACCAGTCGCTGTACCCGGCCGATTCGGTGCCGGCGGTGGTCAAGCGCATCAACAACACCCTGCTGCGCGCCGATCAGCTGCACCATGCCGAGGGCAAGGATGACATCGACTTCCTGCAGCCGATCGTGGCCGACGCCGAAGCCGGTTTCGGCGGCGTGCTCAACGCCTTCGAACTGATGAAGGCGATGATCGAGGCCGGTGCGGCCGGCGTGCACTTCGAGGACCAGCTGGCCTCGGTGAAGAAGTGCGGGCACATGGGCGGCAAGGTGCTGGTGCCGACCCGCGAGGCGATCGAAAAGCTCAACGCCGCCCGCCTGGCCGCCGACGTGATGGGCGTGCCGACCCTGCTGGTGGCACGTACCGATGCCGAGGCCGCCGACCTGCTGACCAGCGATGTGGATGGCAACGACCAGCCGTTCACCACCGGCGAACGCACGGTGGAAGGCTTCTACAAGACCCGCAACGGCCTGGACCAGGCGATCAGCCGCGGCCTGGCCTATGCGCCCTATGCCGACCTGATCTGGTGCGAGACCGGCAAGCCGGACCTGGAGTTCGCCCGCAGGTTCGCCGAGGCCATCCATGCCAAGTTCCCGGGCAAGCTGCTGGCCTACAACTGCTCGCCCAGCTTCAACTGGAAGAAGAACCTGGACGACGCCACGATCGCGACCTTCCAGAAGGAGATCGCCACCTACGGCTACAAGTTCCAGTTCATCACCCTGGCCGGCTTCCACGCCCTGAACTACTCGATGTTCAACCTGGCCCACGGCTACGCCCGCCGCCAGATGAGCGCCTTCGTGGAGCTGCAGGAGGCCGAGTTCGCCGCCGCCGACCGGGGCTTCACGGCGGTCAAGCACCAGCGCGAGGTCGGCACCGGCTACTTCGACGCGGTGACCCAGGCGATCCAGCAGGGCCAGTCCTCGACCACCGCCCTGAGCGGCTCCACCGAGGAAGAGCAGTTCAACGCGGAACGGGCGGCCTGATAGCCCGGAAGGGAGGCCAGGGAAGGCCTGCAGGGCGGCCGGTCGGGGGACCTGCCGCCCTGTTCCGTAGTCCGGGCCCGTCTTCACATGGCCAGACACGGGAGAACCCAAGCCGTTTCACGATGTTGGGGCCTGAAAGTCGGAAATGGGATAGGGCGCACAGTTTTGAGGAGTGCTATCCTCCATCGCTCACCAGGGGGCGCTGGAAAGCGGGTGTTCGGAAATGACCGGCAAGGGTGCGGCGGCGATCATGTGCGAACAGGAACCAGACATCGACCGAAAGGCGATGGCTGAGATCGTGCACGCCATCCTGAGCAATGGCGAGTCCGCATTGTTCTCCGAATTCGGCCGGCAACGCAAGCTGCCTTCAGGCACGCATCTCTTCCACCGCGGCCACGCCGGCAACACGATGTACGTGATCGTCAGCGGCTGCATCGAACTGGACTTCGGCGAAGACCTCGTCGTGAAGTCGCTCGGTCCCAATGAGTTCTTCGGCGAGCTGGGCCTGTTGATCGGCGATCACCAGCGCACGGCCGGCGCGCGTGCGGTCGAGGACAGCATCGTGCTGGAACTGGACCACGAGGATTTCCAGCGCCTGGTCGACCGCGATCCTGGTCTGCTCGCCTACTTCCTGCGCCGCACGATCATGCGCGTGGTCAGCAACGAACAGGTGCTCATCCGCCAGCTGCGCCGCCGCAACCACGATCTCGAAACCGCGCTGGACAATCTCTACGTCACCACCCATCAGCTCACCCACACCCGCGAGCTGGTGCGCACCGATGAACTGACCGGCCTGCACAACCGGCGTGGTCTGGCGCTGTACCTGCAGGAATGCCGTGCCCAGGAAGACAGCGCGCCGCAGGGCCTGCTGCTGATCGACTGCGACCAGTTCAAGCAGGTCAACGACGTGCACGGCCACCAGGCCGGCGACCGCGTGCTGCAGAGCGTGGCCAACATCCTGCGCTCGGTGGCCACCGAGCCGGACGTCGCCTGCCGGCTGGGCGGCGACGAATTCTGCCTGCTGCTGCGCAGCGCCGACCAGGACAGCCTGCAGCACGCCGCCGAGTTCATCCTCAGCGCGGTGCATGGCCTGATCGGCCGTGCCCACGGCGTGCCGCATGTGTGCCCGGTCAGCATCGGCGTCTGCCTGATCGACCCGCGGACCGACTGGAGCGAGTGGTACGCCCGGGCCGACAATGCGCTGTACCAGGCCAAGCGGCTGGGCGGCAACCGATTGCACTGGTCGCGATCAGCGACCGCCACACCCTGATCGGGAGATCGGCATGAACGGCGACAACGGAACGTCGACCCAGGCCCCGCAGATGCGGGCGCTGTTGTTCACCGATCTGTGCGACTCGCTGATCCTGGTGGAGCGCATCGGTGATGCGGCGGCGGCGGAGCTGTTCCAGGCGCATGACCGGCTGGTGCTGGCGTTGCAGCAGCAGTGGAACGGGCACCAGATCGATCGCTCGGACGGGCTGTTCCTGTTGTTCGAGCGGCCCATCGATGCGCTCGGATTCGCCCTGGATTACCACGCTGGCCTGGGTGCACTGGGTCGATCGCTGCAGCACCCCATCCGCGCACGCGCGGGCCTGCATGTCGGTGAGGTCATCCTGTGGGACAACAGCGCCGAAGCGATCGCGCTGGGCTCCAAGCCGGTGGAAGTGGAAGGGCTGGCAAAGCCGATGGCGGCGCGGCTCATGCAGCTGGCACGGCCCGGGCAGATTCTCGTGTCGGCGACGGCTGAGTCGATGGTCCGGCGTGCCGGCGTTGCGTTGCGCGATAAAAACAACGGACTGAAATGGACTTCGTTCGGACGCTGGCGATTCAAGGGCGTGGCGCAGCCGATGGACGTGTTCGGAGTGATGTCATCGGACATGCCATCCAGCGGTCGCCCCCGGGCGACGTCGAAGGCCGCCCGCGACCTGCCTTTTTGGCGCCAGCCAACGG
This sequence comes from Stenotrophomonas sp. JAI102, assembly GCF_013409105.1. Classification (NCBI taxonomy): domain Bacteria; kingdom Pseudomonadati; phylum Pseudomonadota; class Gammaproteobacteria; order Lysobacterales; family Lysobacteraceae; genus Stenotrophomonas; species Stenotrophomonas sp. JAI102. The sequence continues at coordinate 145,278 of NZ_JACCCI010000003.1, read as the reverse complement.
CCATGGTGGCGGAAGCCACGTTGGCCGTCGCGCTGCTGGTGGGGGCCTGGATGATGACGCGGTCGCAGCCGGCAATCGCCTTCGCTGAGCGTGACTGGGTGGTGCTGTCGGATGTCACCAACCAGACCGGCGAGCCCATTTTCGATGACTCGCTGCGTCAGGCCATGCTGCTGGGCCTGGAACAGTCGAAGTACGTCAACGTACTGTCCGACGGCAAGGTCCGCGAAAGCCTCGAACTGGCACGCGATCCCGTGGATGCCGTGCTGGATCGATCGCGCGCGGTGGACGTGGCGGTACGCGAAGGTGCCCGCGCGGTCCTGGTACCGAAGGTCATCCCGCGGCGTGGTGGATACGAGGTGCAGATCTCGCTGATCGACCCTGGCAAGGACGTGGTGATCCAGACGTACACGGCCCTGGCGTCCGGGACCGGCAACGCGGTGGAGGCGGTCGACAAGGTGATCGGCGAACTGAGGGCCGGACTGGGCGAATCCGTCGCAGGTCTGCAGCGGTCCATGCCGCTGCCCAGTGCCTCAACCGCCAGTCTGCGCGCCCTGCGCTCGTATGCGCTGGCCGAGACGGCACTGGGCGAGCGCCGTTTCAATGACGCGCGCAATCTGTATCAGACCGCGTTGGAGATCGATCCGGCGTTCGCGCTGGCCTATATCGGCCTGGCCAAATCGTTCGCGCGTACCGCCGATCGCAGCAGTGCGCGCGAGCAGCTGGAAAAAGCGCTGGCGTTGAAGGGGCGGCTGCCGCACCGCGAGCAGCTGTACCTGAAAGGATGGCAGGCGGAGCTGGAGCCGGACGGGTGGCCGGTCGAGCAGTGGCGGGTACTCGCCGGGGTGTACCCGGATTTCTATGCCGGTCCTTCCAACACGTCCTGGTATCTGATCCAGGACAACCGCTTCCAGGAGGCAGAGCCCTTCGCCCGTGCGGCGTCCGTTCCCCAGGACTACCTGCGCATCTACCCCATGGTGCACCTCGCCCGCATCCAGCTGGCCCGCAACCAGTTCCATGAGGCGCGGAACACCCTGCAGCAGGCGCGTACGCTCCGCCGCGACGGTATCGACGACACCCAGGTGGATGTTCTGGTCGGCCTGCGCCGGTATGCAGAAGCCAGGCGCCTGGTGGAGCGCATGGGCAAAGGCGAGGACGCCCTGCAGGACCTGATGCATCTTCGAGCAAAGGTGCTGCTCGCCGCCGACCAGGGAGACTGCGACGCCATGCGTTCGGCCGTGCGCCAGGATGCCGCGAAACCGGGCCTGGCGGATTACCAGATTCATCAGAAGCTGGTGCATGCCACCGTCGAGACGCTGTGCGGGGGGGCCAACAAAGGCACCTTGTCTGCGACCGCAACGCAGCTGATTCCCATGTTGAAAGAGCGCGATCATCCCAACATCGCCGACCGCAGCCTGCAGTTGCTGGCGCTGGTCTACCTTGCGCAACGCCAGGGCCAGCATCCGTTGGCCGACACACTTTTGCGCGACAACGCGGCGCTGCTGGAACGCCAGCACAGCCCGGTGGTCGCCAAGTGGCGGCGCATCGTGTTCTCCAATGCACTGCTGATCGATGGCAAGGCCGATGCGGCGGTAGAAATGCTGCAGCCGCTGCTGGACGGGTCCGAGCCGGTGCAGGCGCATGTCGTGCTGCTGCAGGCCAGGAGGGCCCAGCAGGATGGGGCGGGCGTCCTGCAGGAGCAGCAATGGCTGGCCACGCATCGTGGGCAAGCCATTGCCGAGGTGGCGGCGATCCAGGTCTGGCAGCCGTTGAACGCGCATGACGTGGCCACCTGGTCCGTGCCGGTCAAGGCGACCGGCATGCAGTGAAGCGACCGTCAGCTGATGGTGTCGCCAACCTTGCCAGCTTCGAAACAGAACACCACCGTCATCGACGCGGTATGCGTGCTCAGATAGGTTTCCAGTTCGCTGCGCAGCGCGAGCAGTTCCGAAGGCGTGGCGAGGTCCACGACAGCCAGGCAGTCGGTGCAGCCGTCGGGGTCGATGCCGATCGAGGCCAGCGCTGCCGCGCCATCGGCGGAAAACAGCGTGCGGAACGCCGTATCGCCAATCAGATGGTCGAGCAGCAGCATGGCTTGGGTCGGGGTGAGCTGGGCGGGAGCAGGCGTCATGGTCGATTTCCAGGGCAAGAGAGTGTTCTATCGGCACAAGCGCTCCCCGGTTGAGCACAACGCACCGGCGGAGGCCTCGGTGTGCGGTCACCGCACATCGGGATAAGCTTACCTCTGCATTACGACAGGAAGATCGATGCGCGTTCGCCGCTGTACCCATCTACTGCTGGAGCCGCGCGAAACCGTCTCGTTCGGCCTGCAGGCGCTTCTGCGTGGCAACACCGAGGCCAACAGCACCCATGTCTGGCTGGCGCTTGCGGGGCACCTGGATGGCCCGGTGGAGATCGACGCCGGGCAAAGCGAACTGCTTGGCCGCACCAGCGCAACGCAGTGGCGGACGTTGTCGGCGCAGGACATGGCCGATCCCCGCTGGGGCCAGTTGCTGAGCAACGGCCTGCTGCTGGGCGATCAGCCGGAACACGCAGACCTTCTGGCGCGCGACCAGCGAATCAAGGACGCACATTGGTGGCCGCTGTCCGCCGTGGCGCACCGGCACTCGCGCTGGCAGGGCGTGGACAGCGTTTCGGACATGCGCGGGCAGGGCCTGGATACCGCAGTCGGTCTGCGCAGGACGCTGGGTGCGCCGCCGCCTGCCGTGCATCCTCTGGAGGGCCAGTACCAGCCGCTGCCGAACGTGCAGGAATCCCCGTTCGATGCCCTGCTGGCGGCCAGAACCACCTGTCGCAACTTCGATCCCGGGCGTGCACTGCCGCTCCCGATGCTGGCCCAGCTCCTCCAGCGCAGCGTCATGGCCCACGCCGCGCTGCAGGTCGAGCAGGACATGCTGATCCTGAAGAAAAACGTCCCTTCGGGCGGGGGTCTGCACCCGACCGAGGTATGGCTGCTGGTACAGCGCGTCGACGGGCTCGCGCCCGGCCTCTACCACTATCACGCGCTGGACCACGCGCTTCTGGCGTTGCCATCGCCGCCCGTTCCCACGCTGCCATCGCTGGCTCGCACCATGGTATCGGGGCAGGAATGGTTCGCCGATGCGCCGGTCCTGATCGTGCTCGCCCCTCGTTTTGGACGCAGCTTCTGGAAGTATCGCAACCACGCCAAGGCGTATCGTGCGCTCACGCTGGACGCAGGACACATCTCGCAGATGGTGTACCTGGCGGCCACGGAAGCAGGCCTGGGTGCTTTTGTGACCGCAGCCATCAACGAAGGTGACGTGGACCAGGCCTTTGGCCTGGATGGCGTGGAACAGGGCGCGCTGGCGATCTGCGGTGTGGGCTACCGTGCGGTAGAGCGCAGCACGGCCGAATTTGATCCGGCCGGCCGCAGTGCGGGTAACTACGCCGCCTCGAAATCCACCAGCACCGCCCCATCACCCACCTGATCCCCGGCCTTGACCCGGTAACCCTGCACGATGCCATCGGCCGGTGCCTGCAGCGTGTGCTCCATCTTCATCGCCTCCAGCACCAGCAGCGGCGCGCCGCGTTTGACCGCCGTGCCCGGTGCCACCAGCGTGGCAACGATACGGCCCGGCATCGGCGCGACCAGGCTGCCGGCATCGGCGACGGACTGGTCCGCTTCGCTGACGGGATCATGCAGGGTGAAGCGCTGCACGCCCTCGCTGCCGAACAGGTACAGCTCATTGCCGTCGCGGATGACGGTGGCACGGTGCAGCTGCTCGCCGATCTGCACGCGCAGCGCATCACCGGCCAGGCGGCCGCTGCCCTGCAGCGCGTTGCCGTCCATGTGGACGGTCCACTGTTCGCCCGCGCCCTGCACGGCCACGCTGCGCTGTGCACCCCGGTGCTCCAGCGTCAGCGCGCGTGCGGCGGCCGCGCCAAGGCGCCAGCCATCCTGGGCCTGCCACGGCGAGTGCGGGTCACGCGCGTCACGGTGGGCCGCCTCGCTGGTGGCCACGCCGGCCATCGCGGCCAGCGCCCAGAGCGCCGGATCGCTGTCGCCATCGTTGGGGGCCAGTGCGGCCTGCTCGCGCTCGATCAGCGCGGTGTCCAGCTTGGCCTGGGTAAACGAATCGGTCATCACCAGCCGGCGCAGGAAGGCGGCATTGGTGGTCACGCCGACCACTTCGCATTCGACCAGCGCCTGCTGCATGCGGCGCAGGGCAGCATCTCGATCGACATCCCAGACGATCAGCTTGGCGATCATCGGGTCGTAGAACGGGGTGATCGCATCGCCCTGTTCGACACCGGCGTCCACGCGCACGTGCGCGGTGTTGGCCGGCAGGCGCAGGTGGCGCAGGGTGCCGGTGGACGGCAGGAAACCGCGGTCGGCGTCTTCGGCGTACAGGCGTGCTTCCAGTGCATGGCCGCGGATCTGCAGCTGATCCTGCTGCAGCGGCAGCGGCTCACCGCTGGCCACGCGCAGCTGCCACTCGACCAGGTCGGTGCCGGTGATGCACTCGGTGACCGGGTGCTCCACCTGCAGGCGGGTGTTCATTTCCATGAAGTAGAAATCGCCATCGGGCCCGGCGATGAACTCCACCGTGCCGGCGCCGACGTAGTTGACCGCGCGCGCGGCATCGACGGCGGCCTTGCCCATCGCGGCGCGGCGCTCGGGCGTCATGCCCGGGGCGGGCGCTTCTTCGAGCACCTTCTGGTGGCGGCGCTGCACCGAGCAGTCGCGCTCGAACAGGTACACCACGTTGCCGTGGCTGTCGCCGAACACTTGGATCTCGATGTGGCGCGGGCGCTCGACATACTTTTCGACCAGCACGTGGGCGTTGCCGAACGCCGACTGCGCCTCGCGCTGGCAGCTGGCCAGCGCCTCGGTGAAGGTCGCGCTGTCATCCACGCGGCGCATGCCCTTGCCACCGCCGCCGGCGCTGGCCTTGATCAGCACCGGGTAGCCGATGCTGTCGGCCTGCTGGCGCAGGAACTCGGGGATCTGCTCGTCGCCGTGGTAGCCCGGGGTCAGCGGCACGCCGGCCTGCTGCATCAGTGCCTTGGCCGCGCTCTTGTCGCCCATCGCGCGGATCGCCGCAGCGGAGGGGCCGATGAACACGATGCCGGCCTCGGCGCAGGCCTGCGCGAAGCCGGCGTTCTCCGAGAGGAAGCCGTAGCCGGGATGGATCGCCTGCGCGCCGGTGCGGCGGGCGGCCTCCAGGATGGCGTCGCCGCGCAGGTAGCTCTCACGCGCCGGCGCCGGGCCGATCGCGATGGCCTCGTCGGCCAGGCGCACATGGCGCGCGTTGCGGTCGGCGTCGGAGTACACCGCCACGGTGGCGATGCCCAGGCGCTGGCAGGTAGCAATGACGCGGCAGGCGATTTCGCCACGGTTGGCGATCAGGATCTTGGTGAACATGGTGGTCTCGTTGCGCGGGCCAGGGGCGGCGGTGCCAGGCGGCACCGCCCGTGCATTACATGCGGAACACGCCGAAGTCGGTCTTCTTCGCCGGGGCGTTGAGGCTGGCCGACAGCGCCAGGCCCAGCACACGACGGGTGTCGGCCGGATCGATCACGCCGTCATCCCAGAGGCGGGCGCTGGCGTAGTACGGGTGGCCCTGCGATTCGAACTGCTCGCGGATCGGCGACTTGAAGCCGTCTTCTTCCTCGGCCGACCACTGCCCGCCCTTGGCTTCGATGCCATCGCGCTTGACCGTGGCCAGCACGCTGGCGGCCTGCTCGCCGCCCATCACGCCGATGCGTGCGTTCGGCCACATCCACAGGAAGTTGGGCGAGTAGGCGCGGCCGCACATGCCGTAGTTGCCGGCGCCGAACGAGCCGCCGATCACCACGGTGAACTTGGGCACCTTGGCGCAGGCCACGGCCATCACCAGCTTGGCGCCGTCCTTGGCGATGCCGCCGTGTTCGTACTTGCGGCCGACCATGAAGCCGGTGATGTTCTGCAGGAACACCAGCGGAATGCCGCGCTGCGTGCACAGTTCGATGAAGTGCGCGCCCTTCAGCGCGGACTCGGAGAACAGGATGCCGTTGTTGGCGATGATGCCCACCGGGTAGCCGTGCAGATGCGCGAAGCCGGTGACCAGGGTGTTGCCGTAGCGCGGCTTGAACTCATCGAAACGCGAATCGTCGACCAGGCGCAGGATCACTTCGCGCACGTCGTAGGGCTTGCGCGTGTCGGCCGGGATCACGCCGTACAGCTCGTGCGCCGGATGCCGCGGTTCCACCGGGGCCTGCACTGCCAGCGCCGGCTCGGGCTTGCGCCAGTTGAGCTGGGCGATGATCGCGCGGACCCGGGCCAGCGCCTGCAGGTCGTTGTCGGCCATGTGGTCGGCGACGCCGGAGATGCGCGTATGCACGTCGGCACCGCCCAGTTCTTCGGCGGTGACCACTTCACCGGTGGCCGCTTTCACCAGCGGCGGGCCGCCGAGGAAGATGGTGCCCTGCTCGCGCACGATCACCGTTTCATCGCTCATCGCCGGCACGTAGGCGCCACCGGCGGTGCAGCTGCCCATCACGCAGGCGATCTGCGGGATGCCCTGCGCGGAAAGGTTGGCCTGGTTGTAGAAGATGCGGCCGAAATGATCGCGGTCCGGGAACACCTCGTCCTGCAGCGGCAGGAACGCGCCGCCGGAATCCACCAGGTAGATGCAGGGCAGGCGGTTCTGTTCGGCCACTTCCTGCGCGCGCAGGTGCTTCTTGACCGTCATCGGGTAGTAGGTGCCACCCTTGACCGTGGCATCGTTGGCCACGATCACGCACTCCACGCCCGAGACCCGGCCGATGCCGGCCACCACGCCGGCGCTGGGGATCGGATCGCCGTACATGCCGTGCGCGGCCAGCGGGGCGATTTCCAGGAACGCGCTGCCCGGATCGAGCAGGGCATCGATGCGGTCGCGCACCAGCAGTTTGCCGCGTGCGGTGTGCTTGGCGCGTGCCGCTTCGCTGCCGCCCAGCGCGGTCTGCGCGAGGGTGGCGCGCAGGTCGTCGACCACCGCCTGCAGTGCGGCGCGGTTGGCCTCGAAGGTGTCGCTGCCCGGTTGCAGCTGGGTGCTCAGTACGGTCATGGCAGGGCCCTTACTTGGTGCGCTGGAACAGTTCGCGGCCGATCAGCATGCGGCGGATCTCGGAGGTACCGGCGCCGATTTCATACAGCTTGGCATCGCGCCACAAACGACCGGTCGGGTACTCGTTGATGTAGCCGTTGCCGCCGAGGATCTGGATCGCCTGGCCGGTGAGCCAGGTGGCCTTCTCGGCCGAGTACAGGATCGCGCCGGCTGCATCCTGGCGCGTGGTGCGGCCCTGGTCGCAGGCGCGTGCCACCGCATACACATAGGCGCGGCAGGCGTTGAGGCCGACGTACATGTCGGCCAGCTTGGCCTGGATCAGCTGGAAGGTGCCGATCGCCTCGCCGAACTGCTTGCGCTCGTGCACGTACGGCATCACCACATCCATCGCCGCGGCCATCAGGCCGAGCGGGCCACCGGAGAGCACCACGCGCTCATAGTCCAGACCGGACATCAGCACCTTGACGCCACCGCCGACCATGCCGAGCACATTGGCTTCGGGCACTTCGCAATCCTGGAAGACCAGCTCGCAGGTGTTGGAGCCGCGCATGCCGAGCTTGTCCAGCTTCTGCGCCGTGGAGAAGCCCTTCATGCCCTTTTCGATCAGGAACGCGGTGATGCCCTTGGCGCCTGCATCCGGATCGGTCTTGGCATAGACCACCAGCACATCGGCATCCGGGCCGTTGGTGATCCACATCTTGTTGCCGTTGAGCACGTAGTGATCACCGCGCTTGTCCGCACGCAGCTTCATCGAGACCACGTCCGAGCCGGCGCCCGGTTCGCTCATCGCCAGCGCGCCGACCAGCTCGCCGCTGCACAGGCCGGGCAGGTAGCGCCGCTTCTGGTCTTCGTTGCCGTTCTTGCGCAGCTGGTTCACGCACAGGTTCGAGTGCGCGCCGTAGGACAGCGCGATAGCGCCGGAGGCCCGCGAGATCTCTTCCATCGCCACCACGTGCGCGAGGTAACCCATGCCGCTGCCGCCGTATTCCTCTTCCACGGTCAGGCCGAGCAGGCCCTGCTCACCGAGCTTGCGCCACAGCGCATTGGGGAACAGATTCTCTTCGTCGGCCTGGGCGGCCAGCGGCGCGATTTCAGCGGCGGCAAAATGGGCCACGCTCTGGCGCAGCAGGTCGATCTCTTCGCCGAGATCGAAGTTCATGGTCGGGACGTGCATGGGCGACTCCGCAACAACAAGGGATGGGACGCGCCGGGAGAATGGACGGGCTGACAGGGCCGTCCCGCGGGCGATGTACCCCCAGCGTAGCCGGGTTCGATAAAGAAGTGAACACAAATTCAAAAATTGAACATAGAATCAACAAATGGCCTATAAACGCTCCGCCCTGATGGAAGAACGCCTTGCCGGCGCCCGCGAACGCATCCTGCTGGCGACCCGTGCGCTGGTGGCGGCCGGCGGCTACCGCAATGCGCCGGTGACCGCCGTGGCGGCCGAAGCCGGGGTCTCCACCGGCCTGATCTACCGGCACTTCCCGTCCAAGGCCGAGCTGTTCGTCGAGGTGCTGACCGCCGCCGTCGAGCACGAGCTGCGCATCTTCGAGGCGATCGCGGCCGAGCCGCTGCCCGCGCCGGAGCGCCTGCGCCGGGCGATCACCGCCTTCGTGCGGCGCGCGCTGGCCGGCCCCGGGCTGGCCTATGCCTTCATCGCCGAGCCGGTCGATCCCGAAGTGGAAGCCGAGCGCATCCGCTGCCGCCGCCTGTTCGGCGATGTGTTCCGGCGCATCGTCGCCGATGGCGTGGAGGCAGGCACTTTCCCGCAACAGGACACCCATGTCGCCGCGGCCTGCATCGTGGGCGCGTTCACCGAGGCGCTGGTCGGCCCGACCGCACTGAGCCGCGACGCGCACGGCGACGAAGATGCGCTGGTCGAGTCGATCTGTGTTTTCTGCCTGCGCGCCGCCGGCGCCTGAGCCGCGCCGATGCTGCATTGCGACACCCGGCGGTCGCTTGCGCAGCGCCGCCGACGCTGGTCATACTCCGACGACAAGCCGTGGTCCAACGACTACCAGCCAGGGGTATAGAGAGTGCGGAATTACGACCTCGAGTTCCTGAAACGCTTTTCCATGGTCATCGCGCTGCTGATGGCCATCACACTTGGCCTGATCATCTTCGCGGCCTACCTGCATACCAGCATTCCCCCGGAAGTCTCGCCGATGGCGGCCAAGCGCACCGAACAGCGCATCGCGCCCGCCGGTGCGGTCTATGCGGGCAGCACCGGCGCCGCCGCCCAGGCCGCCGCTCACGCTGCCGCGCTGGTCAAAGCCGCCTCGCAGGTGGCCTATGGCGGCACCACCGACGGCAAGGTGATCTACGACAACCTCTGCACCGCCTGCCATACCAATGGCGTCGGCAAGGCGCCGACCCTGGACCATGGGCATTGGGATGCGCGCATCGCCCAGGGCAAGGACACGCTTTACAAGCATGCCGTGGAGGGCTACACCGGCCCGGACGGTGGCATCATGCCGCCCAAAGGCGGTAATCCGGCGCTGACCGAGGAGCAGATCCATGCCACGGTCGACTGGATGCTCGCCAACCTGAAATGACGGCTTTGCCGGATCAGGCCACCGACGCCGCCGAAGGGCGGCGTTTCACTTTATATGGTTAGCCTTGTCGCACTTCCCTGGAGTCCTGCTTCCGATGCGCCGTACCCCCCTCGTGTTCGCCCTCGCGCTGGCGTTGTCCGGCGCGGTCCATGCCGCCCAGCCGCAGCCCGCCACCTCGCCGCAGGTGCGTCCGGCGCCGACCACGTCGGCCACGGTCACCCTGACCGCGCCGCCGACCGACTGGCGCACGCTGGACGGCCAGCAGGTCCGCATCGCCGCGCCGCTGACCCTGGCCGGCACCGATGGGCTGTCGCGGTTCGGTGAGCTGACCGTGGCCTTCGGCGGCCGCCTCTGGCAGCCGAGCGAAGTGGCCGCACCGGGCACGGCGGGGCATGCGCAGGTGGTGGCCGACAACCTGCATCGCCGGCTGGTGCTGGATGATGGCAGCGATGCCCGCGATCCCGGCCCGGTGGCGTACCTGCCGATGGCCGCAAACCTGCGCACCGGCATGGTCCTGCGCAATGTCGAAGGCATCGTCCGCATCGATCCCAAGGGCAACACCCGCCTGCAGGTGACCCGTCCGTTGAACCTGCCCACGCTGGAGCGCCCGGCGGTGCCGGTGGTGGCGGGCGCCCTGCACGTGGCGGCGTTCAACCTCGAGAACTTCTTCAATGGCGATGGCCAGGGCGGTGGCTACCCGACCCTGCGCGGCGCCCGCACCCTGGCCGAGCACCAGGCGCAGAAGGCCAAACTGGTGGCGACCATCAACGCCCTCGGTGCCGATGTCGCCGCGCTGATGGAACTGGAGAACGATGGCTACGGCCCGCAGTCGGCGATCGCCCAGCTGGTCGACGCGCTCAATGCGGATCGCGGCAAAGAGGCCGACTGGCGTTTCATCGATGCCAAACAGGGCCCGGGTGACAACCCGATCCGGGTCGGCATCCTCTACCGCGCCTCGCGGGTGACCCCGGTCGGTGCCCCCGCCGTGCTGGAGCAGGAGCCTTTCGGCGAGCGCAGTCGTGTGCCGCTGGCGCAGGCCTTCCGCGCCGGCAAGGGTGCGCCGTTCGTGGTCGTGGCCAATCACTTCAAGTCCAAGGGCTGCTCGGAAGCGACCGGCGCGGACGCCGACCAGAAGGACGGCCAGGCCTGCTGGAACGCCACCCGCGTTGCCTCGGCCACGCTGCTGGACCAGTGGCTGGCAAGCGACCCGACCGGTGCCGGCACCCGTGATGCGGTGCTGCTGGGCGACTTCAACGCGTATGCGATGGAAGACCCGATCCGCACCCTGCACGCCGCCGGCTGGCGGGATGCGTTCGCGGTGGCGAAGGTCGAACGGCCTTACAGCTATGTCTATAACGGCATGACTGGCCGGTTGGACCACGCGTTGTTGAGCCCGGGCATGGCGCGGCGCCTGCGCGCGGCAGCGGAGTGGCACATCAATGCCGATGAGGCCGACGATGTCGGCTACCGCGACCGCAACGAAGCCGGCCCATGGCGCAGCTCGGACCATGATCCGCTGCTGCTGGGGTTTGATCGCTGATACCGCACGGGTGTGCCGGCACGCCCGGTCACCTTCGCGTTGCCCGGGTAATGCCGGCCGCTGGCCGGCACCGCATCAATCGCTTACCACGTGCCCCACGCGATCAACCCGATCGCCACCACGGCCAGCGCCAGGCCGACCCGGTTCCACACACTGGTGCGCTCGCCGAAACCGACGATGCCCACCAGCGCACCCAGTACCACCACGCCGATGTTCATACCCGCGAACACCACCGCCGGGCTGTCCGGCAGGTGCTGGTGGGCGCGCACGTAGAACAGGATGTTGCCGAAGTTGAGCAGGCCGAGCAGGGCGCCGCCGACCCCGTTGCGCCACTGCAGGCGGGCGATGCCGCGCAGGTGGCGCCATACCTGCAGCGCCAGCATCAGCACGAAGGCCAGGCTGAAGCTGGCCAGCAGTGCGGCCATCGAGGGCGTGCCCGACAAGGCCACCTTCTTGAGCAGGATGTCGACCAGCGCATAGCCCACCCACACCGCCAGCAGCCACGGCCAGGCCCGCCCGCCGGTGGGCTCGGCCGCCCCGGCGCGCGGGCGCACGCTGATGCCCAGGATCGCCAGCAGGCCCAGGCCCAGTCCGGCCAGCTTCCAGCCATTGGCGGTCTCGCCGAACACCAGGAACGCGGCCAGCAGCGAAAGCAGCAGCGACAAGCGCTGGGCCACATCGCTGCGCACGATCCCGGCGCGGGTCACCGCGCGGGCCATCATCAGGAAGATCGCCGGCAGCGCCACGGCGAGGCAGAGCAGGGCGGCCCACGGCGCATGCGCGCTCTGCAGCGAGGCCAGCGAGGGCTGCAGCAGCACCGCGCTGAGCACGCTGGCGACCAGGTAATTCCAGGTCACCACCTGCGGCATGTCCAGCCGCTGGCGCGGCGCCAGCTTCAGCAGGACCGAGACCAGCACGCTGCAGAGAACGCTGAAAACCAGATAGTGCATGTACGGATCCGGCGGGGGCGGCGGTGAAGCACGCGGAGGGACGGTATTATGACGCCATGCACAATCCCCCATTTCCCCAAGAAAGCGGTGCGCTGACGCTGGACGGACCGGTCGGTCCGCTGGATGTCGTGGTTGATCTGCCCGAGGCCGATGTCGCGGAACAGCCGGTGGTGGCGATCGTCTGCCACCCCCTGTCCACCGAGGGCGGCAGCATGCACAACAAGGTGGTGACCATGGCCGCGCGCTCGCTGCGCGACCTGGGCATCGCCACCGTGCGCTTCAACTTCCGCAGCGTCGGCGACTCGGCCGGCACGTTCGACAACGGCGTGGGCGAGCAGGACGATCTCAAGGCCGTCGCCGCCTGGGTGCGTGCGCAGCGGCCGGGCCAGGCGCTGTGGCTGGCCGGTTTCAGCTTCGGTGCGTACGTCTCGTTGCGCGCGGCGGGCGACCTGCAGCCGACCACGCTGATCTCGATCGCGCCGCCCGCCGGGCGCTGGGACTTCGACGGCATGCAGCCGCCGGCCCAGTGGCTGGTGATCCAGGGCGAGGAAGACGAGATCGTCGATCCGCAGGCGGTCTATGACTGGCTGGACGGTCTGGATGCACCGCACGAACTGGTGCGCATGCCCGACACCAGCCACTTCTTCCACCGCAAGATCGTCGACCTGCGCGGCGCGCTCATCCACGGCGTCAAGCAGTGGCTGCCGGATCCTGCCCCCGACGCGGCCCCCGACGCGGCATGAGCGACACCGTGATGACCCCGTCGCAGCGCTACGCCGATGGCGTGGCCCGGGGCGAATGGCAGAACGACCCGGCCCAGCACGCCGCCCTGGCCGAGCTGGATCGCATCCATCTCGCGCTGGTCGACAGCGCGCAGGACGGCTGGCTGGATCGCCTCTCCGCATTCTGGAAGAAGCCCGAGCCGGTCAAGGGCCTGTATTTCTGGGGCGGGGTGGGGCGCGGCAAGACCTTCCTGGTCGATCTGTTCTATGACGGGCTGCCGATCGAACAGAAGTACCGCACCCATTTCCATCGCTTCATGCGCGGCATCCACGAGCGCCTGCGCGAGCACCAGGGGCAGAGCGATCCGCTGGCGAAGATCGCCCAGGAGTGGCGCAGCAAGCTGCGCGTGCTGGTGCTGGACGAGTTCTTCGTCACCGACATCGGCGATGCGATGCTGCTGGCGCGCCTGCTCGAGCGCATGTTCGCCGAGGGCGTGACCCTGGTGACCACCTCCAACACCGCTGTGGAAAACCTGTATCTCAACGGCCTGCAGCGCGACAGCTTCATGCCCGCGATCGGGCTGCTGCAGACCTACTGTGTGGAGCTCTACGCCGAAGGCACCGAGGATTACCGCATGCGCGCGCTGACCCGCTCGCCGGTGTACCAGTCCCCGATCGACGCCGGCAGCGATGCCTGGCTCGCCGGCCGCTGGGCCGAGCTCAGCGGTGGGCAGCCGGCCAAGGCGGGCAACATCGAGATCGAGGCGCGCAAGATTCCGGTGCGCGGGCGCGGCAAGAGCATCGTCTGGTTCGATTTCAAGGCGCTCTGCGAAGGCCCGCGCGGCCCCTCGGATTACATCGAGATCGCGCACGAGTTCAACACCGTGCTGCTGGGCGACATCCCGCACTTCGACAAACTCAACGAAGATGCCGCGCGCCGCTTCGTCAACCTGATCGACGAGTTGTACGACCGCCACGTCAACCTGGTCTGCACCGCGACCGATTCCCCCGTGGCGCTGTATTCGGGCGTCCGCCTGCAGGGCGCGTTCGAACGTACCGCCTCGCGCCTGATCGAAATGCAGAGCGCCGAATACCTGGGCACCCCGCACCGCGCGTAAATCCACGCCGGGCCCGGACAGGCCGTGATGTAGATCCACGCCATGCGTGGATGCTCTCTACAACGGCGGCAACACCAGCGCGTCCCCGCGCGGCTGTTCGTGCGCGATCGGCGTGGCCGCGTCCTCCTCGCGGTCCATCACCATCATCGCCAGCGGCTTGCCCTGGTAGCGCACCTCCAGCGACTGCTGGATCGCATCCAGCGCCAGCACCTGCGTGCACAGCGACCGGGCCTGCGCCTCCAGCGCCTGCCCGCGGACGTCCATGCGACGCTCCAGGTCGGCCTCCATCTTCTCGGCGCGCGCCTCGATCCGATCCGAGCCGCCGGTCAGCATCGTCCACATCACGCCACGGGCGAGCGAGGCCGACATCGACTCGGCGGCCTGCTCGATCCTGGCCTCGAACTGGGTACCGAACAGGTCCTGCTCCCAGATCCCACGGCCCAGGGTACGGCCGACGTAATCGTGGGCATCCTTGCGCAGCCCTTCCACCTCGCGTGCCTTGCGACGGCTGCCCGTCATGATCTCCACCGTGGCCCCCAGCGCATCGAAGGCGATATCCGTGGCCTCCCCGGCCACCCCGGCCACGGCAGGCACCAGCTGGCGGGTGCCCCATTCGAGTTGGCGCAGCCGCTGGGCGTCGGCGTCGCTGACCGGGATCGGCTGGCGGTCGATGTTCAGCTCGCCATCGTGGAAGAAGATCTCCGTCGGCACCTGCTCGCGGTTGCGCAGCCAGATCCCGCCGCTGTCCACCAGCACGTTGTAGGGCGTGCTCACCCCGCACTGGCGCGAGGACAGCGCCGGCGCCTTGCTCTCGCCGGCAGCGGCGGTGCCAGCCAGGGTCAGGCCCAACATCAGACATCCGGTCAGGGGCAGGCGCATGGTCGCGTTCATATAAAGGAGACGCATCGGAGCGTGGCACCCCGCGGCGACCCCGCCGCGGGTCGGAAGTCACCCTGACCCGCGGCCATTCGTTAGGGTCATGTGAGCGCCCGTTGTTCTGTTTTCGAGGAGGACAATCCGGTCATCCGCCCTTGACTGCGCACTCGCTTTCGACAGGTCCAGACCGTTCGTCGGACGCCTTTCCGGCCCGGTCCTTGCGCCGCAAGGGATTAGGGAAATTCACTACATTTGGCGTTGACGACACCTGGTACCCCCACTATCTTGTGGCCGTCGGTCCCGCCGACCACAAGTCGACGGGTGTATCGCCTTCACGCCGATGGCCTGAAGACCTACTGACAACCGCACGCACGTACAGCGTGTGGTGCCGGTCGCACGACTCTCCGGGGGGAGAGGACCGGTGACGCAGGGGAATCCGCCCGCAGGCCTGCCTGCGCTGTCGCGGCTCCTGCGACGCCGCAGGTCCACCCTGTAGATCCGTGCGCCGGTTCGGCCTGCAACGCAGGCGACGCTGTACCACTTCCAATCACGCCAAGAGGAAAACGCCGTGAGCATCGAAACCAGCACCGACATCGATAAGGAAAGCGAATTCCTGCTGACCTCGCCGCCCACCGCGACCGCCATGAGCGTGACCAAGCGCAACGGCACGACCGAACTGGTGGACCTGAACAAGATCGTGCGCGCTGTCCAGCGCTGCTGCGAAGGTCTGCATGCAGTGGATCCGATGCGCGTGGCGACCCGGACCATCTCCGGCCTGTACAACGGCGCGACCACCCAGGAGCTGGACGAACTGTCGATCCGCACCTCGGCGCTGCTGATCGGTGAAGAACCGGAATACGGCCGCCTCGCCGCGCGCCTGCTGGCCAACTTCATCGCCAAGGAAGTGTCCGGCCAGGAAATCCATGCGTTCTCGCAGTCGGTCGGCCGCGGCCACGAAGTGGGCCTGATCAACGCGCGCCTGCTCGACTTCGTGCAGATCAACGCCCGCAAGCTCAATGACGCGATCGATCCGTCGCTGGACCTGCATTTCGATTACTTCGGTCTGCGTACCCTGTACGACCGTTACCTGCTGCGTCATCCGCACACCCGCAAGGTGATCGAGACCCCGCAGCAGTTCTTCCTGCGCATCGCCAGCGCGCTGAGCGAAGACGTGCCGGAAACCCTGGCGCTGTACAAGCGCATGGGCAACCTGGATTACCTGCCGTCCAGCCCGACGCTGTTCAACTCCGGTACCACGCATGAGCAGCTGTCCTCGTGCTTCCTGCTGGATTCGCCGCAGGATTCGCTGGAGTCGATCTACGCCAAGTACGGCGACATCGCGCAGCTGTCCAAGTTCAGCGGCGGCATCGGCGTCAGCTACAGCCGCGTGCGTTCGCGTGGTTCGCTGATCAAGTCGACCAACGGTCATTCCAACGGCATCGTGCCGTGGCTGAAGACCATGGATTCGTCCGTGGCGGCGGTGAACCAGGGCGGCAAGCGCAAGGGCGCGGCCTGTGTGTACCTGGAAACCTGGCACGCCGACGTCGAGGACTTCCTCGAGCTGCGTGACAACACCGGTGACGAATCGCGCCGTGCGCACAACCTGAACCTGGCCAACTGGGTGCCGGACCTGTTCATGCAGCGCGTCGAGGCCGACCAGGAATGGTCGCTGTTTGATCCGAGCGTGGTGCCCGAGTTCACCGATCTGTTCGGCGAAGCCTTCGAGCAGGCTTACCTGCAGGCCGAAGCCCAGGGCAAGGCCCAGCGCACGATCTCCGCACGCAAGCTGTACTCGCGGATGATGCGTACCCTGGCCGAGACCGGCAACGGCTGGATGACCTTCAAGGACAAGTGCAACCGCGCCAGCAACCAGACCCTGCGTCCGGGCAACGTGATCCACCTGTCCAACCTGTGCACCGAAATCCTGGAAATCACCTCGGCCGAAGAGACCGCGGTGTGCAACCTGGGCTCGATCAACCTGGGCAATCATTTCGACGGCCAAGGTGAGTTCGATTTCGACAAGCTGGCCGACACCGTGCGCCTGGCCGTGCGCCAGCTTGACCGCGTGATCGACCTGAACTTCTACCCGATCGAAACCGCCCGCCGCGGCAACCTGCGCTGGCGTCCGGTCGGCCTGGGCTGCATGGGCCTGCAGGACGTGTTCTTCCGCAAGCGCCTGGCCTTCGACAGCGCCGAAGCCCGTACGCTGTCGAAGAAGATCGCCGAGACGATCTACTTCCACGCGCTGGAAACCTCGTGCGAGCTGGCCCAGGAACGCGGCAAGCATCCGTCCTTCGCCGACACCCGTGCGGCCAGCGGCGAGCTGCAGTTCGATGCCTGGAACGTGGTGCCGGAAGACACCGCGCGTTGGGATGCGCTGCGTGAGCGCATCAAGGAACACGGCCTGCGCAACTCGCTGCTGATCGCGATCGCCCCGACCGCCACCATTGCCTCGATCGCCGGTTGCTACGAGTGCGTCGAGCCGCAGGTGTCCAACCTGTTCAAGCGCGAAACGCTGTCCGGCGACTTCCTGCAGGTCAACCGTTACCTGGTGAACGAGCTGAAGAAGCTCGGCCACTGGACCCCGGAAATGCGCGACGCGATCAAGCTGGCCGAAGGCTCGATCCAGGGCATCACCCAGATCCCGGAAACGCTGCGCCACGTGTACCGCACCGCCTGGGAACTGCCGATGCGTTCGCTGATCGACATGGCCGCCGACCGCGGCGCGTTCATCGACCAGTCCGCCTCGCTCAACCTGTTCATGGAAAGCCCGAACATCGGCGCGATGTCCTCCATGTACATGTACGCCTGGAAGCAGGGCATCAAGACCACCTACTACCTGCGTTCGCGCCCGGCGACCAAGATCGCGAAGACGACCGTCAGCAGCTACACCCCGGTCGAAGCCGTCGCCTGCTCGCTGGAAAACCCGGAAAGCTGCGAGGCGTGCCAGTAAACAAGGCGTGCCGGCCCACCGGGCCGGCACCGCCGGGTGCACCGACGGACGGTCGTTGCCTACCCGGGAACACCGGTTCCGCCGGAAAATCACACATTCGGTAGCTACCGACCGTTGGTCGGTAGTCGCCAAGAAGGACGAAACACCATGGCCGACAAGCCGAGTCAAATGCTGCTCGATCCAGGTTTTGAACTGACGTTGCGCCCGATGCGCTACCCGCAGTTCTATGACATGTATCGCAACGCGATCAAGAACACCTGGACGGTCGAGGAAATCAATTTCCAGATCGACATCAGCGACCTGCACGGCAAGATGTCGCCGGGCGAGCGCCACCTGATCCACCGCCTGGTCGCGTTCTTCGCCACCGGCGATTCGATCGTGTCCAACAATCTGGTGCTGAACCTGTATCAGCATCTGAATGCGCCGGAAGCGCGCATGTACCTGTCGCGCCAGCTCTACGAAGAAGCGCTGCACGTGCAGTTTTACCTGACCCTGCTCGACAACTACCTGCCGGATCCGGACGAGCGTGCCAAGGCGTTCGACGCGGTGGAGAACATCGATTCGATCAAGAAGAAGGCGGACTTCTGCTTCAAGTGGATCGATTCGATCCAGAACCTGAAGCGCATCGAGACCCGTGACGAGCGTCGCCAGTTCCTGCTCAACCAGATCTGCTTCGCGGCGTGCATCGAGGGCCTGTTCTTCTTCGCGGCCTTCGCCTACGTCTACTACTTCCGTTCGCGCGGTCTGCTCAACGGTCTGGCCTCGGGCACCAACTGGGTGTTCCGCGACGAGAGCGCGCACATGGAGTTCGCGTTCGAGTGCGTGGACGTGATCCGTGAGGAAGAGCCGGACCTGTTCGACGATGCGATGAAGCAGCAGGTGTACGACATGCTGGCCGAGGCGATCGAGTGCGAAGTGCAGTTCGCCGAGGACGTGCTGTCGGGCGGCGTGGCGGGCATTTCGACGCGCGACATGCGCCAGTATCTGCAGCATTGCGCGGACAATCATTTCCATCGCCTGGGCATGGAGAAGAAGTACAACGTGCGCAATCCGCTGAGCTTCATGGAGCTGCAGGACGTGCAGGAGCTGACCAACTTCTTCGAGCGTCGTTCCTCGGCCTACCAGGTGGGCGTGAAGGGCGAAGTGTCGTTCGACATGTCGTTCTGATCTGACGCTTACGAAGTGATTCCGAAAAGCCCCGGACATGTTCCGGGGCTTTTTGTTGTGCTCTACGCGACCCACCACCCCCTGTCGTATCATCCGCGCCACCCCACACCACTCCCGGCCCCCGCCATGACCCCCATTCCAGAGACCATCCCGCCCATCGAAGTCCGCATGGCCGAGATCGTGTTCCCCAACCACACCAATCACATGGGCACCCTGTTCGGTGGTCAGGCGCTGGCGTGGATGGACAAGGCGGCGTTCCTGGCCGCCGCCCGCTACTCGCGCCGCACCGTGGTCACTGCGCGCTCGGACCAGGTCGATTTCAAGCTGCCGATCCGCATCGGCCAGATGGTCGAGACCGTCGGCCGCATCGTGGAGGTCGGGCGCAGCTCGATGAAGGTCGAGGTCGAACTGATCGCCGAGGACCTGCACAACGGCGAGCGCAAGCTCTGCACGCGCGGGCACTTCGTGATGATCGCGCTGGATGCCGACGGCCATCCGACCACCGTTCCGCCGCTGCCGGGCGACATCCCGGGTCCGTGAGCGGCCAACGATTGCCTCTCCACGCCCGCGCCCCCATCTGCTGATCATGAGCACCCCCCTCGCCGAGTTCATCGACCGCGCCCAGCGCCTGTTCGTGCTGACGGGCGCCGGCTGCAGCACCGATTCGGGCATCCCGGATTACCGCGATGCCGATGGGCAGTGGAAGCGCAGCCCGCCGGTCACCTACCAGGCCTTCATGGGCGAGCTGGCCACGCGCCAGCGCTACTGGGCGCGCAGCCTGCTGGGCTGGCCCCGGTTCGGCTGGGCCCAGCCGAACGGCACGCATGCCGCGCTCGCCGCGCTGGAAGCCCGTGGCCAGGTCGAGCTGCTGCTTACCCAGAATGTCGACCGCCTGCATCAGCGGGCGGGCAGCGAGGCGGTGATCGATCTGCATGGGCGGCTCGACCAGGTGCGCTGCATGGGCTGTGAAGCACGCACCCCGCGCGAGGCGTTCCAGCACCGGCTGCTGGCGCTCAACCCCGGCTGGGAGCATCTTGACGCCGGGCAGGCGCCCGATGGCGATGCCGATCTGGAGATGGATTTCTCCGCCTTCCAGGTGCCGGCGTGCCCGCTGTGTGGCGGCGTGCTGAAGCCGGACGTGGTGTTCTTCGGCGAAAGCGTGCCGCGCGAGCGGGTCGCGACCGTCCACGCGCATCTCCAGCAGGCCGATGCGGTGCTGGTGGTCGGCTCCTCGCTGATGGTGTATTCCGGTTTCCGCTTCGTGCAGGCCGCGGCCCAGGCCGGGCTGCCGATCGCCGCGCTCAACCGCGGGCTTACCCGCGCGGACGCGCTGTTGAGCCTGAAAGTCGACCAATCCTGCGCCGAGGCGCTGGCCTTCCTGCTGCCAGGAACCGCTGCCGCCTGAGCCGCTACGAAACACTGATCCATTGGCACGGTTGCCTCCGCCGCCGCACAGGAGTGCAATGGCGCCCGGTTCCATTTCCTCTTCCCGAGTTCCCCCCTTGAGCCAGCTCTTCTCCTCCATCCCCTTCGGTCCGCTGACCCTGCCCAACCGCATCGTGATCGCGCCGATGTGCCAGTACTCCTGCGTCGACGGCCTTGCCAATGACTGGCACCGCATCCATCTCGGGCAGCTGTCGCAGTCCGGCGCCGGCCTGCTGATCCTGGAAGCCACCGCCGTGCTGCCGGAAGGCCGCATCAGCTGGGCCGACCTGGGGTTGTGGGATGACGCCACCGAAGCCGCGCTGGCCTCGGTCGTGGCCTCGGTCAAGCAGTGGTCGCCGATGCCGCTGGGCGTGCAGCTGGGCCATGCCGGCCGCAAGGCCTCGGTCAACAAGCCGTGGGAAGGCGGCGGCGCGATGGACCCGTCCGATCCGCGCGCCTGGCCCACGGTCGCGCCGTCTGCGCTGCCGTTCGCCAAGACCGATCCGACGCCGACCGAACTGGATCTGGCCGGTATCGATGCGGTGGTCGACGCCTTCGCGGCTGCGGCCCGTCGCGCCGAACGCGTCGGCATGGACCTGATCGAACTGCACGCTGCGCACGGCTATCTGCTGCACCAGTTTCTGTCGCCGCTGAGCAACCGCCGCGAGGACGCGTACGGTGGCTCGCTGGAAAACCGCATGCGCCTGCTGGTGCGCGTGTTCGACGCCGTGCGCGAGGCCGTCTCCGATCGGATCGCGGTCGGTGTGCGCATCTCCGCCAGCGACTGGGTGGCCGGCGGCTGGGATATCGAACAGACCACGACCCTGGCGCACGTGCTGGATGCGCGCGGCTGCCAGTTCCTGCACGTCTCCAGCGGCGGCAATGATCCGCGCCAGCAGATCCCGCTGTCGCCGGGCTACCAGGTGCCGTTCGCGCAGGCGATCAAGGCGCACAAGCTGCGCATGCCGGTCATCGCGGTGGGCCTGATCACCGAGCCCTCGCAGGCCGAATCGATCCTGCGTCACGGCCATGCCGATGCGATCGCGCTGGCCCGCGGCATCCTCTACGACCCGCGCTGGCCGTGGCATGCTGCTGCGGCACTGGGCGATTCGGTCGCCCCGGCACCGCAGTACCTGCGCTGCGAGCCGCGCGAAGCCCGCGGTGTGTTCATCGCGCCGGAACGCTGACACGCTGACGGGAGTGCCGGCCGCTGGCCGGCCTCCGGGTGACCCTGCACTCAGCCGGCATCCACCCGCCACGCCGGCGGCAGCCCCTCGATGATGTGCTGCATCAGCGCCCGCACCTTGGGCGTCAGATCGCGGCGATCGCTGACGCACAGGAACAACCGCATCGGCTCCGGTGAGGCCTGGGTGCTCGCCGCATCGCCGGGTTCGAACAGCGCCTGCAGCTCGCCGCGCGCGAGATAGGGCGCGGCCACGAACGCCGCCAGCCGGGTGATGCCGCCGCCGGCTACCGCCATCGCGGCCAGCGCATCGATGTCGTCGCTGACCAGCGCCGGGGTCACCTCGGCATCGAAACGCATGCCATCGCGCACGAAGCCCCACGGCAGGTAGCGCCCGTCCAGCGGGTAGCGCAACAGCAGGCAACGATGCTCGCGCAGCGCCTCCGGCGTCAGCGGGATGCCGGCCCGCGCGAGGTACGAGGGCGCCGCGCAGAACACGAACGGCACCTGCGCGATCGGCCGCGCCACCAGGCCTTCCTCCAGCTGCGGCTCGATCCGGATGCTGACGTCCACGTCTTCGTGCGCATGGTCCACGCTGCGGTCGGTGAGCAGCAGTTCGATCGCCAGGCGTCGGAACCGGGCCTGCAGCGCGGGCAGCAACGGCGCCAGCGCGTGCCGGCCGAACGCGGTGCTGCTGGCGATCCGCAGCCGGCCTTCGGGCGTGGCATCCAGGTCGGTCACCGCGGCCTGGGCGCGCTGCAGGTCGCGCTCGATATGGCGCACCTGGGCCAGGTACAGCGCGCCGCGTTCGGTCAGGGCCAGCGTGCGCGTGGTGCGGTTGAGCAGGCGCACGCCCAGATGGGCTTCCAAGCGAGCGATGTTCTGCCCGACCGCCGCCGGGCTGACCCCCAGCGTGCGCGCGGCCGCGGCCAGGCTGCCGGCATCGGCGGTCCGGATGAAGCTGCGGATTGACTGGAGAATGTTCATGCTGGCCGCCATTCTCTCGCTCCATTGGAAAGAATTTCTTTATAAAGCGCCAAGCCCATCCGGTCTACCCGCCCCGGCGGCGGCTGCTTATCGTGCCTGTCCTGCAACCGCCAGGTTGCCCGCTCGCCCGGCTCTGTTGCCCGGGCGACGCCGCTTCCGCGCTGTGCCGCCCCCGCTGCCGTCGCGTCCTGCGCACGGCCTGGCCGCCTTTCCCGGAGATGCACATGAACCCAGCGCTCGCCCCCCTCGATACCGACCCGCAGGAAACCCAGGAATGGCGTGAGTCGCTGGAGGCGGTCATCCACGCCGCCGGCCGCCCGCGCGCGCACTACCTGATGGACCAGCTGAGCGAGCTGGACACGGCGCGCCACGGCGACCTGCATGGCCGCGTGTGGACCGCCTACACCAACACCATTCCGGTCGAACGCCAGCCGGCCTATCCGGGCGACCTCGGTATCGAGCGCCGCCTCAACGCGATGATCCGCTGGAACGCGATGGTGATGGTGTTGCGCGCCGGCAAGCACTCCAACGTGGGCGGCCACATCGCCACCTACCAGTCCGCGGCGGTGCTGTACGACGTCGGCTTCGATCACTTCTTCCGTGGCCGCACCGATACCTTCGACGGCGACATGATCTATATCCAGGGCCACTCGGCGCCCGGCATCTACGGCCGCGCGTTCGTCGAAGGCCGCATCGCGCCCGAACGCATGGACAACTTCCGCCGCGAATCCGACCGCGACGGCCTGTCCTCGTACCCGCACCCGCGCCTGATGCCGGACTTCTGGCAGTTCCCCACCGTCTCGATGGGTCTGGGCCCACTCACCGCCGCCTACCAGGCGCGTTACATGCGGTATCTGGAATACCGCGGGCTGAAGGAGCACCAGGGCCGCAAGGTCTGGGCCTTCCTCGGCGATGGTGAAATGGACCAGCCCGAATCGCTGGCCGCCATTTCCGTGGCTGGCCGCGAGCGCCTGGACAACCTGGTGTTCGTGGTGAACTGCAATCTGCAGCGGCTCGACGGCCCGGTGCGCGGCAACGCCAAGGTGATCCAGGAACTGGAAGGCACCTTCCGCGCCGCCGGCTGGAACGTCATCAAGGTGATCTGGGGCGGCGGCTGGGATGCGCTGCTGGCCAAGGACAGCACCGGCCTGCTGCGCCAACGCATGATGGAATGCGTGGATGGCGACTACCAGACCTTCAAGTCGCAGAACGGTGCCTACGTGCGCGAGCATTTCTTCGGCAGGTATCCCGAACTGCTGGCGCTGGTCGCGGACCTGAGCGATGACGACATCTGGGCACTCGCCCGCGGCGGCCACGATCCGCAGAAGGTGTACGCCGCCTACGCGCAGGCGGTCGCCGGCAATGGTCGGCCAAGCGTGATCCTGGCCAAGACGGTGAAAGGCTTCGGCATGGGCGAGGCCGGTGAAGGGCAGAACATCAACCACCAGCTCAAGAAAATGAGCGCCGACGCCGTGCGCGCGTTCCGCGATCGGTTTGACCTGCCGGTCAGCGACGACCAGCTGGAAGACATGCCGTACCTGCGTCCCGCGCCGGGCAGTGCCGAAGCGCGCTATTTCGCACAGCGTCGCCAGGCCCAGGGCGGCCAGCTGCCGGCGCGCGTCACCCATGTCGATCCGTTGCCGGTGCCGGCGTTGTCGGCGTTCGCCACCCAGCTGCAGGGCAGTGGCGAGCGTGGCCAGTCCACCACGATGGGCTTCGTGCGCATCCTCACCACGCTGCTCAAGGATCCCGAACTGGGCAAGCTGATCATTCCGATCGTGCCTGATGAATCGCGCACGTTCGGCATGGAAGGCCTGTTCCGCCAGATCGGCATCCACTCTTACCTCGGCCAGCTGTACACGCCGCAGGATGCCGGCCAGCTGAGCTATTACAAGGAAGCCAAGGACGGCCAGATCCTGCAGGAAGGCATCAACGAGTCCGGTGCGATCTGCTCGTGGATCGCCGCCGGCACCGCCTACAGCAACCACGGCCTGGCCACGATTCCGTTCTACATCTTCTATTCGATGTTCGGCCTGCAGCGCGTCGGTGACCTGGCCTGGGCCGCTGCGGACGCGCGCACCCGTGGCTTCCTGCTCGGCGCCACCTCCGGCCGCACCACGCTGATGGGCGAGGGCCTGCAGCACGACGACGGCCACAGCCACGTGCTGTCCTCGGTGATCCCCAGCTGTGTGTCCTACGACCCGACCTACAACTTCGAACTGGCGGTGATCATCCAGGACGGCCTGCGCCGGATGTACGTGGACCAGGAAGACATCTACTACTACATCACCGTGCTCAACGAGGCCTATCCGCACCCGGCACTGCCGGAAGGCAGCGAAGCCGGCATCCTCAAGGGCCTGTACCTGCTGCACCCGGCTGTCGCCGACAGTGACCCGGCACTGCGCGTGCAGCTGATGGGCAGCGGCGCGATCCTGCGCGAAGTGGAAGCCGCGGCCACCCTGCTGCTGCAGGACTTCGGCATCGCCAGCGACGTGTGGAGCGCCACCAGCCTAACCGAACTGCGCCGTGATGGCCTGGCGGCGGAGCGCTGGAACCTGCTGCACCCCGTGGAGGAGCCGCGGGTGCCGTATGTGCAGCAATGCCTGGGCGCGCACCCGGGCCCGGTGATCGTGGCCACCGACTACATGAAGATCGTCGGCGACCAGATCCGCCCCTTCATCGACAGCCGCCGCTTCACCGCGTTGGGCACCGATGGCTTCGGCCGCTCGGATACGCGCGAGTCACTGCGTACGTTCTTTGAAGTGGACCGCCACTTCATCGTGCTCGCCGCGCTCAAGTCGCTGGCCGACGAGGGCCGGATCGAACGGGCCCGGCTGCAGGTGGCGATCGACCGCTACGGCATCGATGTGGAGAAGGTGGATCCGGCGGCGGTGTAGGGGCTGGGCCACTGCCCTTGGTTGCATCTGAGAGCATCGTCCGCAGCCCGGCGGTGCTCGCTTACACTGGTCGGATGCGCCCCGATTCCATCCTCACCCTGTCATGCCCGGACCGTACCGGGATCGTCTACCGTGTGTCCGGCCTGCTGTTCGAGCTGGGCTGCAACATCCTCGATGCCCAGCAGTTCGGCGACGACGAGAGCGGCCGGTTCTTCCTGCGTGTGCATTTCGACCGTGCCGCCGCGCAGTCGCTGGGTGACGTGGAAGCGCGCATGGGCACGCTGGCCGCCGAGTTCGGGATGGACTGGCAGCTGCATGACGCCCGCCGTCGTGCGCGCCTGCTGGTGCTGGTGAGCAAGCAGGGGCATTGCCTCAACGACCTGTTGTTCCGTGCGCACAGCCGGCAGCTGCAGGTGGACATCGCGGCGGTGGCCTCCAATCACGAGGACTTCGCCGCCCTGGCCGGCTCCTATGGCGTGCCGTTCCATCACCTGCCGGTCAACGCCGACAACCGTGCCGTGCAGGAGCAGCAGATCATCGACCTGGTCGAACGCGAGCAGATCGACCTGGTGGTGCTGGCGCGCTACATGCAGATTCTGTCGCCGCGCCTGTGCGAGGCCCTGGCCGGGCGCGCGATCAACATCCATCACAGCTTCCTGCCCAGCTTCAAGGGCGCGCAGCCGTACCACCAGGCGCACGCCCGCGGGGTCAAGATCATCGGTGCGACCGCGCACTACGTGACCCCGGATCTGGACGAAGGCCCGATCATCGAGCAGGACGTCGCGCGCGTGGACCATGCGATGACGCCGCGCGACCTGGTGCGGCTGGGCAGCGATACCGAATCGCAGGTATTGGCCCGCGCGGTACGCCGGCATGTGGAGCATCGCATCCTGCGCAACGGGCATCGCACCGTCGTGTTCCGCTGACGGGATGTGGTGCCGGCTGCCTGATGCTGCCTGCGCTTTGATCCGGTAGGTACCCACCGTTGGTGGGTACGCTTTCCGGCCGGCGCCCGGGTTCGCCCGTCAGACAACCGCGATCTTCGCCTTGGCCAGCGCCTCACGCACCATGCCGTCATTGGCCTCGGTGACCGGCCGGGTCAGGTCCCACAGGAATTTCACCCGGAACCCGGACTTCACCGCGTCCTGGGCGCTCCACAGCACGCAGTAATCGCGCGCCAGGCCGCATACATGCACCTCGCGGATGCCGCGCTCATGCAGCCAGCCCGCCAGTCCGGTGGCCGGGCGGGTGCCGTCGGGGCCATGGTTCTCACGGAAGGCGCTGTAGGAGTCCACCTCGCGCCGGGTACCCTTGCGCAGGATCAGGTCGGCCACGGTCCAGTCCACGCCCGGGTGCAATGCAGCGCCCAGACTGCCCTGCACGCAGTGGTCCGGCCACAGGGTCTGCGGCTGCGCGTGCAGCAGGATCGCCTCGAACGGCAGGTGGCCCGGGTGCTGGCGGGCGAACGAGGCATGGTCGGCCGGATGCCAGTCCTGGGTCGCCACCACGGTGCGGTAATGGCGCTCGGCGAGCACCGCGGCGATGCCCGGTACGATCGCATCGCCGTCCACGCAGGCCAGCGCGCCACCGGGCATGAAGTCCGGCTGCAGGTCGATCACGACCAGGGCGACATCGGCGGGGTAACGGCTCATGGCGGCTTCACGACAGTGGGGGCGCCCAGTCTAGCCGACGCCCCTGTAACGGTCAGTCGGCGTCGCCCTGCCGGGAGGTGCCATCGCCGTAATACAGCACCCCCAGCTTGATCCGCTCGCGTCCGGTCTCGCGGCGGTGGCGGTTGGCGTCGCGCAGCGAGTACACGCAGCCGCAGTATTCCTGCTGGTAGAACTGTTCGCGCTTGCTGATCTCCACCATCCGCGCGGCACCGCCGCCCTTGCGCCAGTTGTAATCCCAGTACTGGATGCCGGGGTAGTGCGCGGCGGCGCGGTGGCCGCAATCGTTGATCTGGTTCATGTCCTTCCAGCGCGAGATGCCCAGCGAGCTGCTGATCACCTGGAAACCATGTTCGTGCGCATACAGCGCGGTGCGCACGAAGCGCATGTCGAAACACATCGTGCAGCGGATGCCGCGCTCGGGTTCGTTCTCCATGCCGCGGGCACGCGAGAACCAGTTATCCGTGTCGTAGTCGGCGTCGACGAACGGCACGCCATGCTTCTCGGCGAAGCGGATGTTCTCCTGCTTGCGCAGTTCGTATTCCTTCACCGGGTGGATGTTGGGGTTGTAGAAGAAGATCGTGTAGTCGATACCGGAGGCGGTGATCGCTTCCATCACTTCGCCCGAGCACGGTGCACAGCACGAATGCAGCAGCAGCCTGGTGTGCCCATCGGGCAGGGACAGGGTGGGACGGTCGATCGGTGTCAGCTGGGGCGTGTTCATGGGTCTCTCGTCGACCCCACCGCCGGCAACGGCGGCGATGGGGTCCTTGGGGCCGTCTACAAAGGGCAGATCAGGCGGCGTTGGCGTCCGCGGTTTCCTCGCGCAGCTCACGCGCAGCGGCCACCAGTGCTTCCAGCGCGGCACGGGTTTCCGGCCAGCCACGGGTCTTCAGGCCGCAATCCGGGTTGACCCAGATCTGCTCGGGACGCAGCACCTCGGCAGCCTTGCGCAGCAGTGCCAGCATCTCGGCCTTGTCCGGCACCCGCGGGGAGTGGATGTCGTACACGCCCGGGCCGATCTCGTTGGGGTACTGGAAGCGCACGAAGGCGTCCAGCAGTTCCATGCGCGAGCGCGAGGTCTCGATCGAGATCACGTCCGCGTCCATCGCGGCCACTGAGTGGATGATGTCGTTGAACTCGGAATAGCACATGTGGGTGTGGATCTGGGTCGCATCGCGCACGCCGCTGGCACTGATCCGGAAGGCTTCGACCGCCCAGTCCAGGTAGTCGCGCCACTGCGCGCGGCGCAGCGGCAGCCCTTCGCGGATCGCCGGCTCGTCGATCTGGATCACGCCGATGCCGGCCGCCTCCAGATCGGTCACTTCATCGCGCAGGGCCAGCGCGATCTGGCGGCAGGTATCCGCGCGCGACTGGTCATCGCGCACGAACGACCACTGCAGCACCGTCACCGGGCCGGTCAGCATGCCCTTCATCGGCCGCTGGGTGAGCGACTGCGCGTACTGCGACCAGCGCACCGTCATCGGCTGCGGGCGGGTCACATCGCCGAAGATCACCGGCGGCTTCACGCAGCGCGAGCCGTAGCTCTGCACCCAGCCGTTCCTGGTGAAGGCGAAACCATCCAGCTGCTCGCCGAAGTACTCGACCATGTCGTTGCGCTCGAACTCGCCGTGCACCAGCACGTCCAGCCCGATCTGTTCCTGCACGCGGACGCAGTGCTCGGTCTGGGTGGCCAGGAAGGCATCGTAGTCGGCATCGGAGAGCTTGCCGGACTTGTTGCGGGCGCGCGCCTCACGGACGTCCAGCGTCTGCGGGAACGAGCCGATCGTGGTGGTCGGGAAGCGCGGCAGCTTGAGCGCGGCGGCCTGGGCCAGGTGACGCTGCGGGTAGCGGCTGTGGCGCTGGGCATCGGCCGGGGTCAGCGCGGCCAGTCGCGCGGCGACGGCCGGGTTGTGCACGCGCGGCGAGCGGCGACGGGATTCGATGCACGCACGCGAGTGCGCCAGCGGCGCCTCGGCGCGTGCCGGCGCATCGATCGCGTCGGCCAGCACGCGCAGCTCGCCGAGCTTCTGCCGGGAGAACGCCAGCCAGCTGCGCAGTTCGTCGTCCAGCTTCTTTTCGTGGTCCAGATCGACCGGGCTGTGCAGCAGCGAACACGAGGGGGCCAGCCACAGCGCATCGCTGCCGACATGACCGTGCGCGTAGCGCGCCAGCACCAGCGCGTTGTCCAGGTGGGTGCGCCAGATGTTGCGGCCGTTGACCAGCCCGGCCGACAGCACGCGACCGGCCGGCAGCGCCTTGATCACCGCATCCAGTTGTTCCGGCGCGCGGACCAGATCCACATGCAGGCCATCGACCGGCAGCGACGCGGCGAGATCGAGGTTGTCCTCCAGCGCACCAAAGTAGGTAGCGACCAGTACCTTCGGGCGGGCGGCCTGGCCCAGCACCGCATAAGCGTGCTGGAACGCGGCCCGCGTGGCCTCGTCCAGGTCCTGCACCAGCAGCGGCTCATCCAGCTGCACCCACGAAGCGCCAGCGGCCTTGAGCTCGCCCAGCAGCTGCACGTACACCGGCAGCAGCGCATCGAGCAGGTCCAGCGCGTTGCTGCCATCGGTGGTCTTGGACAGCCGCAGGAAGGTCACCGGCCCGATCAGCACCGGGCGGGTCTCGATCCCCAGCGCCTTGGCCTGGCGGTACTCGGCCAGCGGCTTGTCGCCGCGCACCGTGAAGGTCTGGCCGGCATGCAGTTCGGGCACCAGGTAGTGGTAGTTGGTGTCGAACCACTTGGTCATTTCCAGCGCATGCAGGTCGATGCCATCGCGCTGCAGGCCACGCGCCATCGCGAAGTAGCCGCTCAGGGGCTCGGCATCGGCGAGCGCGCGGTAACGGGCCGGGATCGCATCGAACAGGAAGGCGGCATCGAGCACCTGGTCATACAGGCTGAAATCGTTGCTCGGCGGCACATCCACGCCGGCCTCGCGCTGCAGCTGCCAGTGGCGTTCGCGCAGCGCGGCCGCGGTGTCCTGCAGCGACGCGGCGCTGCTCTCGCCGGACCAGAAGGCTTCGAGCGCGCGCTTGAGTTCGCGCTTGGCGCCGATGCGCGGAAAACCCAGGGTGGTAACAGTGGTCATTGGAACGTGTCCTCATTGCGTAGGGGCATTGAGGAACGAAGGAACCGCGCGCCGTCCGGGGCTTTGCAGCCCGTTCCGCCCCGCCAGCGACCTTCGCCCCCGCGGGCGAACCGGATGCCGTGAATCGGACGCACGGGGGCAGCGCCATGCAGGCGGCATGGCGGCAGGCCCCGGCAACCTCCCCGCGGACGTTCCAGGTCGAATCGGAAGACGGTCGTGTCTTCCGGCCGGGGCCGGTATTCGGGCTGATGGACACGGGCGCGGACGCCCACCTAGTACCTGCCGCTTCCCAGGCGCGAAGGCCCAGTGCTGTTGGCAGGAGTCGTTTCCATTCACCGCTGCGGGGCAGCTCCGGAATGGGCGCGCGAGGCGCCTTCACCGGATTCCCGTTTAAATCCATCCCTTCATCTGCATGAAGCGATGGATACCTTCGGCGAGCACAAGGTAGGCCGACTTGCGGCGTCGGTCAAGGGGAGGCGGAGTCTCCGGCCCCTTACCGTGGATGACTGTGTTCAGTGCCTGGCGTCAGGCGGCGTGGTGATACGGCTCGATGGCGGCAAGAATGTCCGTCAATGCATCTTTGGCCTTCGCCATATCGTGGGCCACCTGGAGATTCAGCCAGAAGATGTCGGTCGTGCCGAAGAACCGGGACAGACGCAGTGCCGTATCCGCGGTGATGCTGCGGCGGCCGGCCACGATCTCACCAATGCGGGTCTGCGCCACATCTATGCCCTTGGCGAGCCTGTACTGGCTCAAGCCGAAAGGCACCAGAAACTCTTCCTGCAGGATTTCACCCGGATGAGGGTAGGGAGTGGCGCGCATAGCGGGACCTCTCAATGGTAGTCGCAGATTTCAACATTGCAGGCGCCGGCATTTGTCCAGCTGAAGCAGACACGGTACTGATCGTTGATACGGATGCTCCACTGACCGGCGCGATCTCCACGCAGCGCTTCAAGGCGATTTGCCGGTGGCACGCGCAGGTCAGCAAGAGAAACCGCGGCATCCAACATCGCCAGCTTCCGCATGGCGACAGTGCCGATGCGCTCCAGCTTTTTGACCTTCCCACCGGCGAAGAGTCGTCGCGTCGTCATGCATCGGAAAGACACTATTGGCATGGGGCGTTCCGCAGTCAGGATAGTAACGCTGTGCGGTAGTATCGTCAAGCGTTACCAACAAGCACCGGCGGGCGGGTCGGCATGCCCGCGAGATGTCAGTGAAAAACTCAGCACCGCTACTCTTCTCGCATTGGCGTGGAAGCGCCAATACGTTGGTCTGATGACATCCCGATTTCCGGTCGAAATTGCGCATAGCGCTTGCTCAGCTGCCCCACTGCATCCAAACCACCGCGCGCAGCGTATCTCCCTGCAAGCCCGCCTGTTTGGACCCCCATGCGCCAGCCGATGTCCTGCCTGATCCTGCTGATGTCGGCCTTCGCCGTCCCCGTGAGTGCCGCCGACCAGACCGTGCAGCGCCAGGAAGGGCGCGCGTACGCCACTGCCGATGGGCGCCTGCTGTACCGCGAGACGCACTGGCTGCAGGGACCGGCAAGCGCGCAGTCGCGGCTGGTGCTGTACCGCTGCAGCGATGGACGTCCGTTCGCGCGCAAATGGATGACGCCGCAGGGCAACCCGCAGACACCGGACTTCACACTGGACGACGGCCGTGATGGGTATCAGGAAGGCGTGCGCGGCAGTGCCGCTACCCGCCAGGTATCGGTCCGCGCCAGCGCCCAGGCGCCCACCTTCAGCCGGGCGATCGCGATCCCCTCGGGGGCCGTGGTCGACGCCGGCTTCGATGCCGCTGTGCGCCGCCATTGGGCTGCGCTGCAGGCCGGGCAGAGCGTGGCGTTCCAGTTCCTGCTGCCCAGCCGCCAGCGTCTGGTGCCGCTGAAGCTGCAGCGTACCGGCCCGGTCACCTGGCAGGGCCAGCCGGCCGAGCAGTTGCAGATGAAGCTCGATGCGTGGTTCGGCTTCGCCGTGCCCGCGGTGACCTTGATCTACGCCACCGCGGACCAGCGCCTGCTGCAGTTCACCGGCACCGGCAACGTCCGCGATGACAAAGGCAGGTACCCGGACGTGCGGGTCGAGTTTCCCGCCGCCCCCGTTGCAACGCCCGCCGCCGAGCTCACCGCTGCCCGCACGCAGCCGCTGGTGAAGACATGCGGTGCCTGAGCGCCCCCTTGCAGACAGCGCCGGGAGCAAGGAGGATGCCGATACGCCCGTTATCGACATTGAGCCTGCAATGCCCGAGCTGGACGCCGCCGCCACCGCCGCATCACACCGCCTGGATGAGTTGCTCGTGCGCGTCGCCGGAGGCGATCGCCAGGCGTTCGAATCGGTCTATCGGCTTGCCTCCGGCCGCCTGTTCGCGATCTGCCTGCAGGTGCTGCGCGACCGCGGCGATGCCGAAGAGGTGCTGCAGGAGGTCTTCACTACGGTCTGGCACAAGGCGGCACAGTTCGACCGTGCCAAGGCCGCGGCCATGACCTGGCTGTCGATGATGGCCCGCAACCGCTCGATCGACCGCCTGCGCGCCGCGCCGCCGCGCGCGCTGGATGATCTGTCGGTGGCCGAGGAACTGCCCGATTTCGCGCCGCAGCCCGCTCAGGTGGCCGAACAGGCATCCGATCACGAGCGCCTGCAGGACTGCCTGGACACGCTGGAGCCGCGCCGTCGCTCGCTGATCCGGCTGGCCTTCCTCGATGGCGCCAGCTATGAAGAACTCGCGCGCCGCATCGGCTCGCCGCTGGGCTCGGTCAAGAGCTGGATCCGCCGGGGCCTGGGCCAACTGCGGGTGTGCCTGGAACGATGAACATCCGCGACCGCCACGATCAGCATGACGACGGCGAACCGCCGAGCGCCGACATCCTCGCCGGTGAGTACGTGCTCGGGGTGCTCGATGCTGCGCGACGCGCCGAGGTTGAACGCCGCATCGCCAGCGATCCTGGGTTCGGCCGGCTGGTGACGCAGTGGGAAAACCGCCTCGCGCCGATGCTGGAGTCGCTCGGAAGCGAACCCGTGCCCGCGCATCTGTGGCCGCGCATCCGGACCTCGCTGGGCTGGCCGTCTGCAGCCACGGCCTCGCCGCGGCTGTGGCAGCGCACCGGGTTCTGGCAGGGCATGACCGCACTGGCCGCCGCATTGGCATTGGTGGCGGTGTTCAGCCGCCGCGATCTGGAGCCTGCCGCACCGGTGTCCAGCCCGGTGGCGGTCACGCCGAGCACCCCGACGGCCCCGGCCGAACCGGAGCAGGCGACCAAGCCGGTCACTCCGCTGCTGCACGACGATGGCACGCCGGGCTGGCTGGCCTCGGTCGACACGGCCCAGGGCAAGGTGCTGATGGTGCCCGTCCCGGCACCGGCAGACGCGGCCGGTCGCGCGCCGGAGCTGTGGCTGATCCCGGCCGGTGGCGCCCCGCGTTCGCTGGGCCTGGTCTCGATCAACCGTGCCCACACCGTCGCCGTGCCCGACACCCTGCGTGATGCACTTGTGAACGGCTCGGTGCTGGCGATCACGCTGGAGCCGTCCACCGGCGCGCCGCAAGGCATTCCGACCGGCCCGATCATCGCCAAGGGCGATATCGCGAACCTGTAACCGCATGGGTCCGGACTATTTTTCCGGATCCGTGCATCCAAACGGCGCCCGCTCCCGTATCTCCTGATAACGCCTCAGGAGAAGCGAGTCATGTCGGTCAGCCCCACCCCCGACGCAGGACGCACCGCACAGCGACGCCGCTGGGCAACGCTGCTGCGCTGGTTCGACACCCGCACCGATGCGGCAGCCGCGACCGGCCAGCCACAGCGCGTGGACTGGGTGCGGGCGATCCCGTTCGCCGCGATGCACCTGGCCTGCCTGGCGGTGATCTGGGTGGGTGTCTCCTGGGTGGCGGTCGGCGTGGCGGTCGCGCTGTACGCGGTGCGCATGTTCGCGATCACCGCCTTCTACCACCGCTACTTCTCCCACCGTACCTTCCGCACCTCGCGCGCCGTGCAGTTCCTCTTCGCGCTGATCGGCGCCTCCAGCGTGCAGCGCGGGCCGTTGTGGTGGGCCGCGCATCACCGCAACCATCATCGCCATACCGACACGGCGGCCGATCCGCATTCGCCCTCGGTGCATGGCTTCTGGTGGAGCCACATGGGCTGGTTCCTCACGGTCGAGGGCTTCCGTACCGACTGGTCGCGCATCCCCGACCTGGCGAAGTACCCGGAGCTGCGCTGGCTGGATCGCTTCGACACGCTGGTGCCGATCGCCTTGGCCGCCGCGCTGTTCGGCCTGGGCGCCCTGCTGGAGCGCATCGCGCCGTCGTGGGGCACTACCGGTGGGCAGATGCTGGTGTGGGGCTTCTTCATCTCCACCGTCGTGCTGTTCCATGCCACGGTCACGATCAATTCGCTGGCGCACCGGTTCGGCCGCCAGCGTTTCAACACCGGCGATGACAGCCGCAACAACCTGTGGCTGGCCCTGTTGACCTTCGGCGAAGGCTGGCACAACAACCATCACTTCTTCCCGGGGACCGCGCGCCAGGGCTTCTACTGGTGGGAAGTGGATGTCACCTGGTATGGCCTGCGGGCAATGGCGGCGCTCGGGCTGGTGCGTGATCTCAAACCCGTGCCGGCCTGGGTGCTGGCCAAGGCGGAGCACTGACATGCGTATCGCCGTGATCGGATCGGGCATCGCCGGCCTCGCCAGTGCGTGGTGGTTGAGCCAGCAGCACGAAGTGACGCTGTTCGAGGCCAATGACTACCTTGGTGGCCATACCCACACGCATGAGGTGGAGATCGACGGCCGCACGCAGGCGGTGGACACCGGCTTCATCGTGTTCAACCCCGCGCACTATCCGTTGCTGACCGGCCTGTTCGAGGAACTGGGTGTCGCCTCACAGCCGACCACCATGAGCTTCTCGGTGCACAGCGAACGCAGCGGGCTGGAGTACAACGCCACCTCGCTGGACACGCTGTTCTGCCAGCGCCGCAATCTGGTGTCGCCACGCTTCTGGGGCATGCTGCGCGACCTGCGCCGGTTCTACCGCGAGGCACCGGCGCTGCTCGAACGCGACGATGAGGGCCCCTCGCTGGGGGAATTCCTGGACAAGGGCCGTTACGGCCGCACCTTCATCGACGAACACCTGCTGCCGATGGCCTCGGCGCTGTGGTCGTCCCCGACGGCCAGCCTGGCCGCGTTCCCGGCGCGCTACCTGGTGCAGTTCATGGCCAATCACCAGATGCTGCAGATGACCGGGCGCGCGCCGTGGCGCGTGGTGCAGGGTGGCTCGGCGCGGTACGTCGAGGCGCTTCGCAGCCGCTGGCAGGTGCGTGAGCGCCTGGAGTGCCCGGTATTCGGCGTGGAGCGCCACGAGCATGGCGTGCGCGTGCACAGCGCTGCCGGCCTGGAAGGTTTCGACCAGCTGGTGCTGGCCTGTCATAGCGACCAGGCGCTGGCCCTGCTGTCCGATGCCGATCTCACCGAACGTGCCGTGCTCGGCGCGATCCGTTACCAGCCCAACGAGGTCGTGCTGCACACCGATGCCAGCCTGCTTCCGCGTGATCGCAAGGCCTGGGCGGCGTGGAACGCGCACGTGCCGCGCGATCCGCTGGCGCCGTGCACGGTGAGCTACTGCATGAACCTGCTGCAGGGCATCGACACGCCGACGCCGTTGGTGGTCACCCTCAACCGCAGCGAGGCGGTCGATCCGGCCACCGTGCTGCGTCGCCTGCAGTACGCCCATCCCGTGCACGACCACGCGATGGTGCGGGCGCAGCAGCGCTGGACGGACATCCAGGGCCACCGCCGGACCTGGTTCGCCGGTGCGTACTGGGGCTGGGGCTTCCACGAGGATGGCATCCGCAGTGCGCGGCGCGTGGTTGATGCTCTGCAGGCGCTGGATGCCGAGTCGTACTGGCCGCTGGCCGAGGCGCTGCCGGCATGAGCGCCAGTGCGATCTACCGCGGCTGGATGCGCCATCGGCGGCACGCGCCGCGCGCGCATGCATTCCGCTACCCGATCGCGCAGCTGCTGCTGGACCTGGACGAACTGCCGCGCCTGTTCGAGCGGCGCTGGCTGTGGTCGGTCGGCCGCCGCAACGTGGTCGAGTTCCGCCGCAGTGACTATCTCGGCGCGCCCGATCAGCCGCTGGCCGATGCCGTGCGCACACGCATCACCGAGGCACTGGGCCGCGCGCCCGCCGGGCCGATCCGGCTGCTCACCCATCCGCGCTACGCCGGGCATGTGTTCAACCCGGTGAGCTTCTACTACTGCTATGCCGCCGATGGCAGCACGCTGGACAGCATCGTCGCGGAGATCACCAACACGCCGTGGAAGGAGCGCCATGCCTACGTGCTGCCGGTGGCGCAGGCCGATGCCCAGGGCCGCGCGCTGTGCTGGACGTTCGACAAGCAGTTCCACGTCTCGCCCTTCATGCCGATGGACTGCGAGTACCGCTGGCGCTTCACCGCACCGGGCGACGACCTGCACGTGCACATGCAGGTGTGGCGCGGGGGCGCGTGCCAGTTCGATGCCGATCTGGTGATGCAGCGGCACCCACTCACCGGACGCGGCCTGGCCGGCGTGCTGCTGCGCTACCCGCTGATGACGCTCAAGGTAGTTGTCGCGATCCACTGGCAGGCGCTGCGCCTGTGGCTGAAGCGCACTCCCGTCCACGACCATCCCTCTCTTGCCGGAAAATCCCCATGAACGACATGACCCGTGCGGTGGCCGTGCCGCAACCGTCCGCCCTTGAAGGGTTCCTGCGCGGGCGCCTGCTGGCGCAGCTGGCACCGCTGCGCGGTGGGCATCTGCGGCTGCGCGACGCCGTGGGTGATGTGGTGATCGGCGATCCGAAGGCCACGCCACAGGTGACGGTCTGGGTGGACGACCCCGGTTTCTACCGCGCGGTCGCCGCGCAGGGCAGTGTGGGTGCAGGCGAGGCCTACATCCGCGGTGACTGGCGCTGCGATGACCTGGTCGCGCTGGTCCAGTTGCTGGTGCGCAACCGCGATCTGCTCGACGGCATGGAGCGCGGCCCGGCGCGGATCGGCGGCTGGCTGCTGAAAGGCTGGAACCGGCTGCGCCGCAACACGCGCGAAGGCAGCCGCCGCAACATCGCCGCGCACTACGACCTGGGCAATCCGTTCTTCTCGCTGTTCCTGTCCCCGGACCTGATGTACTCCTCGGCGCTGTACACGAGCCCCGAGGACACGCTGGAGGCTGCGTCCCAGCACAAGCTGGCGCGGATCTGCGAGCAGCTGCAGCTGACTGCGGGCGACCGCGTGGTCGAGATCGGCACCGGCTGGGGCGGCTTCGCGCTGTACGCGGCGCGCCATATCGGTTGCCACGTCACCACCACCACCATCTCGGTCGAGCAGTACACGCTGGCCAGGCAGCGGGTCGAGGCGGCCGGCCTGCAGGACAAGGTGACCCTGCTGCTCAAGGATTACCGCGATCTGGACGGTCAGTACGACAAGCTGGTGTCCATCGAGATGATCGAGGCGATCGGCGCGCAGTACCTGGACACCTACTTCGCCACGCTGACCCGCCTGCTCAAGGATGACGGTCTGGCGCTGCTGCAGGCCATCACCATCGAAGACCAGCGTTACGAGCAGGCGCGGCGCAGCGTGGACTACATCAAGCGCTTCGTGTTCCCCGGCAGTTTCATCCCCTCGATCAACGCGATCGTCGCGGCCAAGACCCGCAGCAGCGACCTGCAGCTGATCGGCCAGCATGATTTCGGGCCATCCTATGCACTCACCCTCCGCGCGTGGCGCCAGCGTTTCCTGGCCCAGCTGCCCGCAGTGCGCGCGCAGGGCTTCGATGCACGCTTCATCCGCTTGTGGGAGTTCTATCTCGCGTACTGCGAAGGTGGCTTCCTGGAACGCTCCATCGGCGTCTCGCACCTGCTGATGGCGCGTCCGGGCTACCGGCCCGCGCTGATCGCCGGGGAAGGCTGAGGTGCCCCGCTTCTGGGCCAACGTGATCGGCAACCAGCTGGTCTGGCTGTGCGCCGTGATCGGCGCTGGTCATGGGCTGCGCTGGCCCGCGCTGGTGGCGGCGGCGGTGTATGTGGGCAGCCAGCTGGCGCTGTCGGCGCAGCCCTCGGTGGAACTCAAACTGATGCTGGTGGCGATCGGCTGCGGCCTGGTGGTTGACGGGTTGGCCGGCGCTTCCGGGTGGGTGTTCTACGCGGCCGGCAATGAGCCCGCGTGGGTCGCCCCGGTCTGGATCCTCGCGCTGTGGGCCGCGTTCGCGATGACGCTGACGGTGTCGTTCGCAGTGCTGCAGCGACATCTGGTCGCGGCAGCGCTGGTCGGCCTGTTGTTGGCGCCGCTGGCGTATCTGTCCGCCGCGCGCGGCTGGTCGTCGGTGGTGTTCGCCGCACCGCAGTGGCACGGCGTGCTGCTGCTCGGCTTCGGCTGGGCGATCGCACTGCCGGTACTTGCGGCGTGCGCCCGTCATTGGCAGCGCCACGCCGCGCCGCTCAGCCCACTTGTTCCGGGAGAGACACGATGAAAATGCTGTGGTGGGTGTGGCTGTACGCCGCCGTGATCATGACCTGGGGCTGGTGGTGGCAGCGCCGGCACCAGAACATCGGCGTGGTGGATGTGCTCTGGGCCAAGGGCGTCGGCGCCTCTGCCCTGCTGCTGGCACTGTTGGGGAATGGCGCGGCGATGCCGCGGATCGCACTGGCAGTGCTGGGCGGCCTGTGGGGCTCACGCCTGGCACTGCACCTGTGGCACCGCGTGCGCAGCGAGCCCGAGGATGGCCGCTACCAGCACCTGCGCAGGCACTGGAACGGCCACCAGGGAAAGATCTTCGGCTTCTTCCAGTTCCAGGGGCTGTTGATCGTGCTGTTCGCGCTGCCGTTCGTGGCGGTGTCGGTGAATCCGGCACCCCAGGGCTGGGGCTGGCTGATCGCGGCCATCGCGATGTGGCTGCTGAGCGTGGGCGGCGAATCGCTGGCGGATCGTCAGCTGGCGCGCTTCCGTGCCGATCCGGCCAACAAGGGCAAGACCTGCCGTGACGGGCTGTGGCGCTACTCGCGGCATCCCAACTATTTCTTCGAGTGGCTGCACTGGTTCACCTATGTGCTGCTCGCCGTGCAGTCGCCGCTGTGGTGGCTGGCCTGGTCCGGGCCACTGGTGATGTACGTGTTCCTGCGCTGGGTCAGCGGGATTCCCTTCACCGAGGCGCAGGCATTGCGTTCGCGTGGCGAGGATTACCGCGAGTACCAGCGCACCACGCCGATGCTGTTTCCGTGGTTCCCCTCCCGCTCGTCGCATGCCCGCAAGGAATCTTCCCCATGAATGTCGCCAGTGACCGTCTTCCGCTGCCGGACTACGCACCGGGCCTGACCGGCCTGGCCGAACGCGGGCTGCTGCCCGATGCCCTGCTGCGGCTGGGCATCCGCCGCCAGTGCGAGCAGCGCCTGCGCGAAGAGCTCGCCGGCGGCCAGCAGGTGCAGTCGCAGCGCTTTGCCGCGCGCATCGCCGGGCTGGCCAGCAGCGCGGTGGCGCTGCACGTGGATGCCGCCAACCGCCAGCACTACGAGGTGCCGGCCGAGTTCTTCCACCGTTGCCTGGGCAAGCGCCTGAAGTACAGCAGCTGCTACTACGTCACCGGCACGGAAACGCTGGACGAAGCTGAAGAGGCGATGCTGGCGCTGTACGGCGAGCGCGCACAGCTGGCCGATGGACAGCACATCCTGGAGCTGGGCTGCGGCTGGGGGTCGCTGACACTGTGGATGGCCGAGCGTTACCCGAACGCGCAGATCACCGCGGTATCGAATTCCAACAGCCAGCGCGAGTACATCCTGGGCCAGTGCCGCGCGCGTGGCCTGATCAACGTCACCGTGCTGACCCGTGACGTGAACCATCTGATGCTGGATGCGGAGACCTTCGATCGCTGCGTGTCGATCGAGATGTTCGAGCACATGCGCAACTACCCGCAGCTGCTGCAGCGCATCCACCGCTGGCTGCGCCCGGAGGGCAAGCTGTTCGTGCACATCTTCGTGCACCGCACGCTGATGTACCCGTTCGAGACCGAGGGCGATGACAACTGGATGGGCCGCCACTTCTTCACCGGTGGCCTGATGCCCGCCGCCGATACCCTGCTGTTCTTCCAGCAGCACCTGCAGCTGCAGCAGCGCTGGCTGCTCGATGGCACCCACTACGAGCGCACCGCCAACCATTGGCTGGCCAACCAGGACCGCGAGAAGGAGGCGGTGATGGCCGTGCTGCGCCAGACCTACGGCGATGCGTCGGCCGCGCTGTGGCACCAGCGCTGGCGCATGTTCTGGATGGCCTGCGCGGAGCTGTTCGGCTATCAGCAGGGCCAGCAGTGGCAGGTCGCCCATTACCTGTTCAACCGTCCGTGATCACCCCACGTTCCTGGAGGAAGCCGTCATGTCGCTCCGCGCTCTCATCCCCCTGCTGGCCGTCGGCATGATGCTCGGCGGCTGCAGTGGCAACACCCGTCCGATTCCGCCCGTGGCCCACGTGGACGTGCCGCGCTTCATGGGCGACTGGTATGTGATCGCCCATATTCCCAGTCGCCCCGAGCGTGAAGCGTTCGATGCGGTGGAGTCCTATGCGTTGCGTCCGGACGGTCGCATCCAGACCACCTTCCGCTACCGCAAGGGCAGCTTCCAGGCCCCGATCAAAACCATGCACCCGATCGGGACGGTCAAGGAGGGCACCGGCGGCGCCGTCTGGGGCATGCAGTTCATCTGGCCGATCCAGGCCGAGTACGTGATCGTGGATCTCGATTCCGACTACAGGCAGACCATCGTCGGGCGCAGCAAACGCGATTACATGTGGCTGATGGCGCGCACGCCAACCATCTCCGATGCGGACTACCAGGCGGCCATGACCCGCATCGCCGCGCTCGGCTACGACCTGTCCCAGGTACGGCGCGTGCCGCAGTCCGGCAAGGCCGAATAAGCCGTTCCGTGCCGCGCTTCTCAGGCCCTGAGAAGCGCGCGGGCGATACTGTCGCCATCGACCTCCCCGGTCCCTGCATCGGTGCGGGAACAGGCGGGGAGGGTGTGCGGATCGGCCGCGCACCGGCGGACAGAGGACGGCAACGTGGCGGACAAGTACTGCGATCTGGTCATGAAGGGCGGCATCACCAGCGGCATCGTGTATCCCAATGCGGTGCTGTCGCTGGCCCGCGAGTACCGCTTCAAGAGCATCGGCGGCACCTCGGCCGGGGCCATTGCCGCCGCCGTGGCCGCCGCCGCCGCACTGGGTGATCGGCGTCGCCAGACCGGTGAGCCGGTCGGGGCGGCGGTAGGCTTTCCCGGACTGGCCGAAGTCTCGGCACAGCTGTCGCGGCAGGGGTTCATCCACAGCCTGTTCCAGCCGGCGTACGGCGCGCGTACCGCGTATCGCCTGCTGGTGATGCTCACCGGCAAGGCCGGCCTGCTGCGCAAGATCGCCTGCCTGCTCGCGGCAGTGTTCGCGATCGCTCCCGTGGAGCTGCTGGTTGCGCTGGCCGGGCTGCTCGGGATCGGCTACCTGGCCGGTGGCCTCGACGGCATCTGGGCCACGCTGCTGCCCTCGCTGCTGTGCGCGTATGGCGCCGGCGTGCTGGCCTCGGCGCTGCGCGTCGCGCGCGTGGCACGGCGCAACCTGCTCGGCCTGTGCAATGGCAGTACCCAGCCCGATGCCTCCGCGCCGGCCCTGACCGACTGGCTGCACGCACGGCTGCAGGCACTGGCCGGCAAGCCGGACGACCAGCCATTGACCTTCGGCGATCTGCACGCCGCGCCGCGCTATCCCGGTGAGCCGGGCGGCGCGCACGCGATCACCCTGCAGATGATCACGACCTGCATCTCGCACAGCGAGCCGCGCACGCTGCCGTTCAGTGCCGCGCATTTCTGGTTCCTGCGCGAGGAGTTCGCGCAGCTGTTCCCGGCGAGCGTGGTCGACTGGCTGGTGGCGCGTGCAGGCACGCCGGAGCACGTCGATGGGCGCGACTACTACCGCCTGGTCGATGGCGAGGAACTGCCGGTGCTGGTCGCCACGCGCATGAGCCTGAGCTTCCCGTTGCTGATCAGCGCGGTGCCGCTGCACGAGCCGGCGCGCCGTGAGCGTCGCTGCGAGCCGGTCGCGGACGCCGAGCCGCGTCGCGACAACACCAACGTCGCCGACAGCATGGAAGGGCTCACCAGCGGCGGCCAGAGTTGTGGCCCGGTGATCGCGGCCTTCCGCGTTTGCTGGTTTTCCGATGGCGGGATCAGCAGCAATTTCCCGATCCACCTGTTCGACGCCGCGTTGCCGCGCTGGCCGACGTTCGGCATCAATCTGGTGTATCCGCGCGACGCCGAGGCGGTCAGCGTGCTGGCCCACGGCGACGCGCATGCGCGTGCGGAGCAGGCGGTGTTCCTGCCGACCGAGAACCGCCATGGCTGGCAGCGCAGCTACCATTCCATCGCGCAGCCGCTGGCCGCCGCGGAGATGTCCGGTTTCCTTTTCTCGATCGTGTCGACCATGCAGAACTGGCGCGATGTGCTGCAGGCCCGCGCACCGGGCTACCGCGACCGCATCGTGCATGTCGCGCTGGAGGGCGACGAGGGCGGCATGAATCTGGACATGCCGCAGGCCGTGCTCAGCCGCATCGCCGACAAGGGCAGCATCGCCGGCGAACGCTTCTGCGATTTCTCCTTCGCCAACCACTACTGGATCCGCTGGCGCAACCTGGCCTCGGCCTACCAGCGCTACACGCTGGATGTGGCGCGCACCGATGACCGCGCACAACGGGTGGCGGCGTACGAAGCGGCCTACCAGAGCGTGGCCACCGGCACGCCGGTACCGCCGTCCTATCGCCTGGGCTCGGAAGACAAACGCCGCGCGTCGCAGCAGCTGTGGCGGCACATGGTCGAGCAGGGC
Source organism: Stenotrophomonas sp. JAI102 (assembly GCF_013409105.1). Classification (NCBI taxonomy): domain Bacteria; kingdom Pseudomonadati; phylum Pseudomonadota; class Gammaproteobacteria; order Lysobacterales; family Lysobacteraceae; genus Stenotrophomonas; species Stenotrophomonas sp. JAI102. Next base: position 102,190 of record NZ_JACCCI010000003.1, on the reverse strand, counting down.
CAGACCTGGGAAGACCTCGGGCCGGACCTCACCGACGGCGCACCGCGACCGCTGCCGCAGATGAAGGTCACGCCGATCTACTAGATCGGTGTCCTCCAAACCGGTAGGTGCCGGCCGTTGGCCGGCACGATCCAACCGCCACCGGGCCGTATCAGCCCCGGCCCGGCAGCTGCGGGAACGCGCGCTGCATGCAGTCCTCGCGCGGGCACACCCGGCAGCCCGGGCCGATCGACACCGAGTTGCCCGGGCTCTGGATGTCCAGCCCGCGCGTGTAGATCAGCCGCTCGGCATGCTGCAGATCACAGCCCAGCGCCACCGCAAAGGTCTTGCGTGGCTGGCCATGCCCGATCGGGCCGCTGCTCACCTGCCGCGCCAGCCAGAAATGGCGGCGCCCGTCGGGCATGCGCGCGGTCTGGGTCAGCACCCGTCCTGGCTGGTTGAAGGCCTCGTACACGATCCACAGCGGGCAGGAGCCGCCCACCTGGGAGAAGTGGAAGTCGGTCGCCGAATGCCGCTTGGAGACATTGCCGGCGCGGTCCACGCGGATGAAGAAGAACGGCAGCCCCGGCGCGCTGCGTCGCGCCAGCGTGCTCAAGCGATGGCAGACCGCCTCGAAGCCCACGCCGAAGCGATGTGCGAGCGCATCGATGTCGTACGCGCTGTGCTCGGCGGCGCGCAGGAACTGGGCATACGGCATCACCAGCGCACCGGCGAAATAGTTGGACATGCCGATCCGCGCCTGCGCGATCTGCTCGGCTTCGCCGAACCCCGCGCGGGCGATCACCGCATCGATCTGCGCCGCATACCCGAGCAGGGCCAGCTCGGCCGCCATCTGGAACGCCTGCTGGCCCGGCTCCAGGTAGTCGGGCAGCCACAAGGTGCGGCTGCCGCCGTCATAGACGCGCTTCTCGCGCCCGGCCTGCAGCGGCCCCACTTCCACCAGCACGCCGTGGCGGTCGGCCAGCAGCTGGCGCAGGCGCGGCGCGACGTGCCCGGCGACCAGCCCCCATTCGCCGAACAACTGCTCGGCCAGGTCATCCAGCTCGGGGATGTGGTTGTGCATGCGGTTGAAGAAGTCACGCACCTGGTCGCCGGCCGGCAGCGCCTGCCCGGCATGCACGTCGCCCAGCTGGAACTCCAGCGCGGCGGCATGCTCGCGCAGCATCAGGTGGCGGCGGTGCAGGTCGAGCAGGGCGCGGCTGATCTGGGGCAGGTTGCCGGCCATGGCACGCAGCTCGGTGCTGCTGACATCGGCCAGGCCCAGGTCGCGCAGGGTCTCGCCCAGCGATTCCTGCAGCGCACCGGGGTCATCGACCTCGAACAGGTCGCTGACGTCACCCAGCACCTCGCGCAGCTTGCCCTGCACCGCCGGGGTCAGTGGCCGCTTGTTGCGCTCGATCTGGTTCAGGTAGCTGGCCGACAGCCCCAGCGCCTTGGCCAGCGCGAGCTGGCTGTAGCCCCGCTGCTCGCGCAGCTTGAGCAGGCGCAGGCCGATCTGGCGTTGGACGGGCTGGCTATTCACAGAATTCACAAGAATCGTAGCGGGCATTGGCCAGATTAAGCGCATACAGCCCGGAAATCGAGGGTGGCACTGTGAATAATGCCAACAACTTTCGACCCGTCGGGATTGTCCATGACTGTTGCAGCGCCCCGTATCCGCATGTTGATCGATGGCCAGTTCATCGAATCGACCAGCTCGCATTGGCAGAACGTGGTCAACCCGGCCACCCAGGACGTCCTGGCCCAGGTCCCGTTCGCCACCCCCAGCGAAGTCCACGCCGCCGTCGCCTCGGCCAAGGAAGCGTTCAAGACCTGGCGCAAGACCCCGATCGGCACCCGTGCGCGCATCTTCCTGAAGTATCAGCAGCTGATCCGCGAGAACATGAGCGAGCTGGCCCACATCCTCAGCGCCGAGCAGGGCAAGACCGTGCCGGATGCCGAGGGCGATGTGTTCCGTGGCCTGGAAGTGGTCGAGCACGCTGCGGCGATCGGCAACCTGCAGCTCGGCGAGCTGGCCAACAACGTGGCCAACGGCGTGGACACCTACACCCTGCTGCAGCCGCTGGGCGTCTGCGCGGGCATCACCCCGTTCAACTTCCCGGCGATGATTCCGCTGTGGATGTTCCCGATGGCGATCGCCACCGGCAACACCTTCATCCTCAAGCCGTCCGAGCAGGACCCGATGGTCACCATGCGCCTGGTCGAACTGGCGCTGGAAGCTGGCATCCCCAAGGGCGTGCTGAACGTCGTCCACGGTGGCGAAGACGTGGTCAACGCGATCTGCGATCACCCGGATATCAAGGCGGTTTCGTTCGTGGGTTCCACCCGCGTCGGCACCCACGTGTACAACCGCGCCTCGCTGGCCGGCAAGCGCGTGCAGTGCATGATGGGCGCCAAGAACCACGCCGTGGTGCTGCCGGACGCCAACAAGGAACAGAGCCTCAACGCGATGGTCGGTGCCGCCTTCGGTGCGGCCGGCCAGCGCTGCATGGCCGCCTCCACCCTGGTGCTGGTCGGCGAAGCGCGCGAGTGGGTGCCGGACCTGGTGGCCAAGGCCGAGACGCTGAAGGTCAGCGGCGGCAGCGTCGCCGGGACCGATGTCGGCCCGGTGATCTCCTGCGCCGCGCGTGAGCGTGTCGAAGGCCTGATCGCCTCGGGCGTGGAGCAGGGCGCCAAGCTGGTGCTCGACGGCCGCAACCCGCAGGTCGATGGCTTCGAGAAGGGCAACTTCGTTGGCCCGACCATCTTCGCCGGCGTCAAGCCGGGCATGCGCGTGTACGACGAGGAAATCTTCGGGCCGGTGCTGGTGATCCTGGAAGCGGAGACGCTGGAGGACGCCATCGAACTGATCAACGCCAACCCGAACGGCAACGGCACCGCGCTGTTCACCCAGTCCGGTGCGGCTGCCCGCAAGTTCCAGGAAGACATCGACGTCGGCCAGGTCGGCATCAACGTGCCGATCCCGGTGCCGGTGCCGCTGTTCTCGTTCACCGGTTCGCGCGCCTCCAAGCTCGGCGACCTGGGCCCGTACGGCAAGCAGGTGGTGATGTTCTACACCCAGACCAAGACGATCACCTCGCGCTGGTTCGATGACGAGACGCTGGGTCATGGCGTCAACACCACCATCAGCCTGAAGTAAGCAACAACGGAGTTCGACCATGAGCCACTCGATGACGACGGAACTCGACGAAGCGCAGCAGGCCTATAGAGAGGCAGCGCGTGACTTCGCCCAGGCCGAACTGGCGCCGCACGCCGCGCGATGGGATGCGGAGGGCATCTTTCCGCGCGAGGCGATCGCCAAGGCAGGGGAACTCGGGTTCTGTGGTTTGTACATGGACCCCGAGGTCGGTGGCAGCGGCTTGAGCCGTCTGGACGCCGCCGTCGTCATCGAGGAGCTCGCCAATGTGGATCCGTCCACGGCTGCCTATGTCAGCATCCACAACATGGCGTCGTGGATGGTGGCCAAATGGGGCCAGGAGAGCCTGCGTGCGGAGTGGGGTGCAGACCTCTCGTCCGGCACCAAACTGGCCTCGTACTGCCTGACCGAGCCGGGTGCCGGCTCGGATGCGGCCTCGCTGAAGACCAGCGCGGTACGCGACGGCGAGCATTACGTGCTCAACGGCTCCAAGGCCTTCATCTCCGGCGCCGGTGCCACCGAGCTGCTGGTGGTGATGGCCCGTACCGGCGGCGCCGGGGCCGGTGGCATCAGTGCGATCGCGGTGCCGGCCGACCTGCCCGGCATCAGCTACGGCCGCAAGGAAGAGAAGATGGGCTGGAACAGCCAGCCGACCCGCGGCATCACGTTCGAGAACGTGCGCGTGCCGGTCAGCCATCTGCTCGGCGAGGAAGGCAGCGGCTTCAAGCTGGCCATGAAGGGCCTGGACGGCGGCCGCATCAACATCGCCGCCTGCTCGCTGGGCGCTGCCCAAGGCGCACTGGATGCCGCCCGCCGCTACATGGGCGAGCGCCGCCAGTTCGGCAAGGCGCTGTCGGAGTTCCAGGCGCTGCAGTTCAAGCTGGCCGACATGGTCACCCAGCTGGTGGCCGCCCGGCAGATGGTGCATACCGCCGCGCGCAAGCTCGACGCCGGTGCCAGCGATGCCAATGTGTGGTGCGCGATGGCCAAGCGCTTCGCCACCGATGCCGGCTTCAACATCTGCAACGATGCGCTGCAGATCCACGGCGGCTACGGCTATATCCGCGAATACCCGATTGAACGGCTGCTGCGCGATTCGCGCGTGCACCAGATCCTGGAGGGCACCAACGAGATCATGCGTGTGATCGTGGCCCGCCACCTGCTCAACACTGAAGAGGAACTGCGATGATGGAGTGGCGCCAGCATGATCATGTCGGCCTGAAGGTCGAGGCCGATGGCCACGTCGCGGTCATCACCCTCGACAACCCGCCGGCGCATACCTGGACCGTGCACAGCCTGTCCGCGCTGCGCGATCTGGTCGGCGCGCTCAATGCAGACCGCGATATCTACGCGCTGGTGATCACCGGCGATGGCGAGAAATTCTTCTCGGCCGGCGCCGACCTCAAGCAGTTCGCGACCGGTGACAAGGCCGCCGCTCGTGAAGCCGCGCGCCGCTTCGGTGAGGCGTTCGAAGCCCTGTCGGGTTTCCGCGGTGTCTCCATCGCGGCGATCAACGGCTACGCGATGGGTGGCGGTCTGGAATGCGCGCTGGCCTGCGACCTGCGCATCATCGAAGAACACGCCCAGGTGGCACTGCCGGAGGCCACCGTCGGCCTGCTGCCGTGCGCCGGCGGTACCCAGAACCTGCCGCGTCTGGTCGGTGAAGGCTGGGCCAAGCGCATGATCCTGCTCGGCGAACGCATCGACGCGGACACCGCGCTGCCTATCGGCCTGGTCGAAGAAAAGGTGGGCAAGGGCGAAGCCAAGGCCCTCGCACTGGCATGGGCGCACAAGGCGGGCAAGCAGAGCCCGACGAGCATCGCCGCCTGCAAGACCCTGGTGCAGGCCACCCGCACCGGCACCCACGCCTCGGCATTGGTGGCCGAGCGCGAGGCCTTCGTCGATCTGTTCGACAGCGCCGACCAGGCCGAGGGCGTGAACGCCTTCCTGGAAAAGCGCGCCGCGCAGTGGAAGAACGCATGAGTACCGTCGTCGCCAACGACGAGGCGCCGGTGCTGTTCGAAGAGCGCCAGGCCGGCAACGGCACGCGCATCGGTATCGCCACGCTCAACGCAGCGCGCACCCTCAACGGCTTCTCGCTGCCGATGGCGCACCTGCTGCGCGAGCGGCTGGATGCCTGGGCGAGCGATGACGGCATCGCGCTGGTGGTGCTGCAGGGCGCGGGCGAGAAGGCGTTCTGCGCCGGCGGCGACCTGCACAGCCTGTACCGCAGCATGGTCGAGTACCGCGGGAGCGGGAACACCGATATCCGCGACAACAGCTACGCAGCCGAATTCTTCGACATCGAGTACCGCGTCGACTACGCGATCCACACCTATCCCAAGCCGATCCTGTGCTGGGGCCATGGCATCGTCATGGGCGGTGGCATCGGCCTGATGTCCGGCGCCAGCCACCGCGTGGTCAGTGAGCGCTCCAAGCTGGCGTTCCCGGAGATCACGGTCGGCCTGTTCCCGGACGTGGGTGGCAGCTGGCTGCTGCCGCGCGTGCCCGGCCATGGCGGTCTGTTCCTGGCCCTGACCGGCGCGCCGCTCAATGCGGGCGATGCGATCTATGCCGGCCTGGCGGATATCCACATCGCCGAGGCGCAGCGCGAGACCGTGTTCAACGCGCTGGCGGACGTGCACTGGAGCCGCAAGGCCAAGCGCAATCACGAACAGCTGACCGCGCTGCTGCAGCAGCATGCCAGCGATGCGGCCACCGGCCCGCTGCTGCGCAACGCCGCGACGGTCGATGCGCTGTGCGCCGGCGACGACGTCGGCGCGATCGTCGATGCGATCCTTGCCCTGGAGACGGACGATGCCTGGCTGAGCACCGCCAAGGCGACGCTCGCTGCCGGTGCACCGGGCTCGGCGCGGCTCGCGTTCGAGCTGCAGCACCTGGCCGAGGGTGCCTCGCTGGCCGAGGTCTATCGCATCGAGTACATCGCAGCCCTGCACGCGGCGGCCCATGGCGATTTCGCCGAAGGCATCCGTGCGCTGCTGATCGACAAGGACCGCACCCCGCAGTGGCAGCCGCGCACGCTGGCTGACGCGACGGCCGAGTGGGCCCGCACCTTCTTCGTTTCGCCGTGGTCCGATGCCGCGCATCCGCTGGCCGACCTCGGTGCCACCGTCCCTGAAAGGAGCCACGCATGAGCCGTATTGCATTCATCGGGTTGGGCAACATGGGTGGCCCGATGGCCGCCAACCTGGCCAAAGCCGGCCACGCCGTGCGCGTGTTCGATCTGGTGCCCGCCGCCGTGCAGGCCGCCGTCGATGCCGGCGCCACTGCCGCCACCTCGGCGCTGGATACGCTGACCGACGCCGAGATCGTCATCTCCATGCTGCCGGCCAGCCGCCATGTCGAAGGCGTCTACCTCGGCGATGACGGCCTGCTCGCGGATATCCCCGGCGGCGCGCTGGTCATCGACTGCAGCACGATCGCCCCGGCCACCGCCCGCAAGGTCGCCGAAGCGGCCGCCGCACGTGGCCTGCAGATGCTGGATGCTCCGGTCTCCGGCGGCACCGCGGGGGCCCAGGCCGGCACCCTGACCTTCATCGTCGGTGGTGAAGCCGAGGCGCTGGAACGCGCCCGCCCGCTGCTGCAGGCGATGGGCAAGAACATCTTCCATGTCGGTGCCAGCGGTGCCGGCCAGGTCGCCAAGCTGTGCAACAACATGGCGCTGGGCGTGATCATGGCGGTGACCGGTGAGTCGATCGCGCTGGGCGTCGCACACGGGCTGGACCCGAAGGTGCTTTCGCAGATGATGGCGGTCAGCACCGGTCGCAGCTGGGCCACCGAAGTGTGCAACCCGTGGCCCGGTGTGCTGGAAAACGCCCCGGCGTCGCGCGGTTACAGCGGTGGTTTCGGCAGCGACCTGATGCTCAAGGACATGGGCCTGGCGGTGGAAGCGGCGATGAGTGTCGGCGCCTCGATCCCGCTGGGCGAGCTGGCCCGCAACCTGTACTCGATGAACCACCAGGCCGGCCGCGGGAAACTGGATTTCTCCAGCGTGGTGCAGCTGGTCACCAGCGACCGGTAAAGCCCGGTCGCTGGCGGCCGGGTTCAGGCCGACATGGCCCGCGCGCCATGCTGCTGGGCCTGCTGATCCATCAGCCGCTGCTCCCGCTGTTGATCGCCGGCCTGCTGCGCGCGGGCCGCGCTTTCTTCCAGCGACTGGCCCATCGCTTCGGCGGTCTGCACCGGCGCGCTGGTGCGGTTCAACGCGGCCTCGTCGCGCAGCGCATTGGCCTGCACTGCGCGCGCCATCGAACCGTCCTGGTTGAGCTCGACGCGGTCGATGGTGTGCAGGCCGGCACGTGCGGCTTCCACCGTCAGGGCACCCGCCAGTCGCTCGCTGTGCGGGCCGTGGCTGATGCCGCGTGCCTCTTCGGCTTCATGCACGCGCATCAGGGTTTCCATATAGAGGACGTACTGGGCATTGCCCGGGTCGGACAGCGGCCGCAGCGTGGCGCCATCGCGCTGCGCGGGGTCCAGCGCAGGCGCAATGGCGGCCGGTGTCTCAATGCGTGCCGGTGCGGCCATCGCTTCGCGGGTCTGCGCGTCGAGCACGCCGCTGGGGTCCAGGCCGTGCGCCTGCTGGTAGGCCCCCAGCGCGGCGCGGCTACCGGCGCCCAGGTGCCCGTCCACGCTCAGCGCGCGTCCGTTGGCATCCGTATGTCCCTGCGCGGCCAGTGCGGTCTGCAGCTGGCGTGCTTCACGGTCGATCGCGCCCAGGGTGGCCGGCCCCGCCTTTCCATCCACCGGCTCCAGCCCATGCGCGCGCTGGAAGGCTTCCACCGCCGCGCGGGTGTCGCCGTCGAAGCGCTTGTCGGCGTTCAGGGCCTGGCCGTTGGCGGCGGTGTAGCCGAGCACCGTCAGATTGGACTCCAGCTTGCCGACCTCCTTGCCGCTGGCGCCTTCCTTGAGCACGCTCGAGGCCGCACTCTGCTGGCGCGGCGGATGGATCTGGTCGAGCGCGACGCGGATGTCCGCATCATTGCGCTCACCGGCTGGCGCGTAGTCACGACTGCTGACCTTGGTGTGGGCACGGTCCATCGCGTCCTTGTTGTTCGCGTAGGCGTCTTCGTAGCGCGCGGCGATGTCGGCGGCCTTGGGGCCATCGTAGTAGGTGTGTGTGGCGCGGATCTCGCCGGCCCTCGTGCGCAGGGCGTCGTAGTCGCCGCCGTTCTCCAGCACCTTTTCCAGCTTTGAAAGCTGGCCGGGCATCTGGTTGGCGGTCTTGGCCAGCAGGCTGATCGCCTCGAAACGGCGCTCATCGGGAATATGGCTGCCGTGCGCGTCCAGGATCGACATCGCGGTCTGGGTGGCGTTGCGCACCTGCGGGTAATCGATGTTGGCGTGGATCCACTGCTTTCCTTCGTCCGAACCGGCCCAGGCGTTGATGCTGTCGCGGGTCTGTTCGTCCATGAAGCGGATCGAAGAACGCCCGCCGAGCCCGTTGCCGTGGCTGAGCAGGTCGCCACGCAGGTCGGCGCGATCGTTGGTGAACGGCAGATTGTGCGTTTTCGCGTAGGCCTGGGCCTGGTCGATCACCGCATCCACATAGGTTTTTTCGCCCGCCGCCAGCGGACGATCGCCGATCGCGCCGACCGGCCAGGTACCGCGCTGGCCGAAATCTACCTGGATCGCGCCGAGGCTGTAGCCGCTGTTCTGCGCGACGCTGCTGACCTCGCCCCAGTCCGGCTCGCGGGTACCGCGGGTGATGCCTGCGATGGACAGATGGTACGACGCCGGGCCGCCTTCGGTGCCACGGCCTACCGCGAAGTAGACCGCGCCGGAGGTGGCATCCAGGTTGCGGGTATCGATGTTGTCGGGCATGGCTTACTTCCTTGTTTCTGTGCAATCGGGGGGGCGGCCGGGGCCGGGTCAGCAGTCAGCGGGGCGCGGCCTCAGTCGAGCAGGTCGACGTAGCCCTGCAACTGGTCCGCACGGGCGCCAAGGCGGCGCATCTCGATCTCGCTTCCCTGCAGGTTGCCGGGCTGGGTGCTGTCGAAGATCCGGGTTTCCAGCTCGCCGTCGCGCTTGCGCGACTCCAGCCAGGCACGCTGCGCCGCAACCAGCTTGGCTTTGCCGGCGGCGTCGAGTTTGCCCTGAAGATCCTTGTAGACCCGGTTCAGACGCTGATCCTGCAGCTTGGTTTCCTGCGAGATGCACGCTGCCTGTGCGATCGCGCCCTGGGCGCGCTGCTGGCAGGTGGTGAAGGAGGCACTGATGCCCTTGCCGGGCTGCGCCGTGGAGACCGGCGAGCGCGCCATCGCCGCACCGCTGGCGATCAGCGCGGTCAGCGTGAGGCCGACCAGAAGGGACTGTTTGAACTTCGCCTGCATGCCTGATTCCTTCATTCCATTGTCCGGCGGGCAGTATACGAAGCAATCCTGACTCACGGCATCACGGCGCGCACACACGCGTACGGCCGGGACAAGGCCCGGCCGTACGTGGATTGCAGGCGCCTTGGGTGGCTCAGACCACGGTCAGCGTCACATCGATGTTGCCGCGGGTCGCGTTCGAGTACGGGCACACGATGTGCGCCTTCTGCACCAGTTCTTCGACCTGCTCGCGCGGCAGGCCCGGCACCGAGATCTCCAGTGCCACTTCGATGCCGAAGCCGGTCGGGATCTGGCCGATGCCGACCTTGCCGGTGATCTGCGTTTCGGCCGGCAGGGCGACCTTGGCCTGGCCGGCCACGTACTTCAGCGCGCCCAGGAAGCAGGCCGAGTAGCCGGCCGCGAACAGCTGCTCCGGGTTGGTGCCCGGGCCGCCGGCGCCGCCCAGCTCGCGCGGGGTGGAGAGCTGGATGTCCAGCACGTTGTCGGAAGAGACGGCGCGGCCGTCGCGGCCGCCGTTGGCAGTGGCCTGGGCGGTATACAGAACGTTGGCAATGGACATGGGACTCTCCTGCGGAATGAAAGGGGTGGGCCAGATGGCAGGTGTACTTTGCGCGCCTACCTCGTACTTGTGGCAACATTTCGTCCAGAAAACTTGATCTGGAGTCCGCCATGGTCGATCGACTGCAATCCCTGTTGGACCGTTTCGCAGTCTCGGCCGAGGTCTTCCACGCCGGCGCGCTGTGCGGCATCAACGATCTGCCGGCCGACGGCGAGCGCGGCCAGCTGCATCTGATCCGCGACGGCGAGGTGCGTGTCGAGCACCCGGATGGCAGCACGCTGCAGATCAGCACGCCCAGCGTCCTGCTGTACCCGCGTCCGCTCGCGCACCGCTTCGTCACCGATGCCACAAGGGGTGCGGATTTCGCCTGCGCCCACCTGCAGTTCGAAGGGGGCGCCAACAACCCGGTCGCCGCGGCACTGCCGCCGATCGTCTGCCTGCCGCTGGAGGGCTTGTACGGCGGCCAGCCGGTGCTGTCACTGTTGTTCGAAGAAGCGTTCGCGCAGCGCTGCGGCCGCCAGGCGCTGCTGGATCGCCTGTTCGAGGTGGTGCTGATCCAGATCCTGCGCGCGCTGATGGAGAGTGGCCAGATCCGCGTCGGCCTGCTCGCCGGCATGGCCCATCCGCGGCTGCGCCACGCGCTGGTCGCCATGCACGAAGCGCCGGCCGACGAGTGGACGCTGGAGTCGCTCGCGCAGCGCGCCGGCATGTCACGCAGCGCCTTCGCCGACAGTTTCCGCGACACCATCGGCAGCACACCCGGCCACTACCTGCAGGGCTGGCGTACCCGCCTCGTGCAGCAGGCGCTGCGCCGCGGCCATCCGCTCAAGCGGATCGCGATCGATGTGGGCTACGGCAGTGAGGCGGCATTGTCGCGCGCGTTCAAGGCGCATACCGGGCAGTCGCCGCGGCAGTGGAAGCATGGGGCGCAGTGCAGCCGAACGAAAGCGAGCAGATGACGACACGATGGTTGTCGTCAACAACTTGATGATCTGCTTCTCTGCGCTGTCGACCTAGAGGCGCGTTTTTGGAGCGGGACAACGCTGTCTGCGCTGAGTTTCGGTCTCCACTCACCAATTTGCGGCATCACGTTATGCATGGAGGCAGGAATCAGCAGTGCAGTGAAGCATCAGATTCGTGACTTTGTTCCGTTGAAAGGCATCCGATGTTGCTAGCTTCCGCGCATCCCGGCCAAGGAGTGCGACAAGGAAAATCAGCCATGATTATGAATATTCTTTTCGCAATCGCGTTCACGGCTACTGCGATCTACGTCTTTCTCTTCTTCCGGTTCGCTTGGAAGTTTAGAGCGACGTATCCAGATGCATGGAGGCAGCTGGATTGCCCGGAAACGTTTGGTATACAGGGGCAGGTGACCTATCTGTGGCTAATTCTAGGGCGTGAAAAAAGGGTGCGGTTGAGTGATTTTCGCGAAATCAATGGGGCGGTCGTCCCCATTCGCATCTTCCTTCTGATTTCTTTCCTGGCATTCGGCGTTGTGGCCTTCATGACAGGGTAGGGCCGGGCTCAGGGCAGTGTCGTGCAAGACGCTTCTTGACTTGATTCTCCCTCTGAGAGGGGAGCCTATAGCAGTCATGGTCAGTCAAAGACACTGAGGACAGCTCTAGATCGCCCACTCCCGATCCGTCGTGAACATGATCGTCAGCCAGCGGTCCGGCGACTCCTCGCCCAGCGCCTCGCCGATCTCGTCGCGCAGCCGGTCCCATTCGATCAGCGGCCGCGGCGGATCGTCCGCGCGCGCCACGAAGAACAGTTCGATCTGCTCACCGCGTCCGACCTTGGCCACGTAACTGCGGTACTCCAGGAAACCGTGCCTGGCCACGATGTCGCGCGCCACCGCGTCGACATGCGCCTGCAGGTCCAGCGGCGTGATCAGCAGGATGTCGGACAGCGCTTGGCGCACCGTGCCCAGGGGCGCCACGACCACGAACAGGCAGACCACCAGCAGGATCGCCGGATCGATGTACGGGACCAGCCACGCCCACTCGGTGCCGCCCAGCACATAGCCGCCGACGAAGGCGACCAGGTACGCGGCCGACATGCTGGCCGCGACCACCCAGTTCTTCGCATCGAGCGCGATGAAGTCCGAGCCGATCGACCGGTTCGCACGGCGCACGAACAGCGCCAGCCCGGTTTCGGCCACGATCGAGATCACCGCGAACAGGATCGCCGGCCCCAGCGCGATCTCGCGCCCGCCGGACATCAGCGCATCGACCGCATTGACCGCGGCATACAGCGCGGCCCCGATCATCAGCGTGCCGCTGACCCCGAGCACGATCGGCTCCAGATGCCAGAAACCCATGGTGAAGCGCTGGTTCAAGCGCGACTGCAGGGTATCCACGTGGGTCGACAGGCTGATCAGGCGCACCACCAGCAGCGACAGCCAGGTCATCACCACGTCGATCAGGCCATAGATGCCGTCGAAGATGATCAGCGAGGAGTTGGCGAGCAGGCCGAAGGCCACTGCGGCCGCCGCCATCGCCAACGAGGCTGCGATCGACAGGCGCAGCACGCCTTGTTCGGTGGTGGGGTCGAAGCTGGGCAAGCGGAACGCGGGCATGGATGTCTGGGAGGGACGTGCAGGGCTGCATTGTCTACTGCCGTCGTTGCAGGCGTGTACTCCCTACGCGGTCCCGGGGTCGTCGGCCCCACGGGCAGCGTTCATTGTAAGGGGGTAAACTATTGATTGCGCTGGTATTGCCAGTGAATCCAGATAGCCCCGCGCCCCATGACCCAGCCCATCACCGACGCCACCGCGCGTTACGCCGCCTCCCTGCGTCTGTCCGTCGCTCCGATGATGGACTGGACGGACCGCCATTGCCGGTATTTCCACCGGCTGCTGGCACCGGGTGCACGGCTGTATACCGAGATGGTGCACGCCAACGCGGTGATCCACGGCGACCGTGAGCGCCTGCTCGGCTTCGATGGCAGCGAACATCCGCTCGCGCTGCAGCTCGGTGGCAGTGATCCGGCCCTGCTGGCCCAGGCCGCGCGCATCGCGCAGGAGTGGGGCTACGACGAGGTCAATCTCAACTGCGGCTGCCCCTCCGACCGGGTCCAGGCCGGGCGCTTCGGTGCCTGCCTGATGCGCGAGCCGGCCCTGGTCGCCGAGTGCGTGGGCGCCATGGTCGCAGCGGTGGACATCCCGGTGACGGTAAAGTGCCGCCTGGGCGTGGATGACGACAACGACTACGAAAACTTCGTTAACTTCGTCGATCAATCGGACAACGCCGGTAGCGCGATGTTCGTGGTGCATGCGCGCAACGCGTGGCTGAAGGGTCTCTCGCCGAAGGAAAACCGCGAAGTGCCGCCGCTGCGTTACGACTGGGCGCACCGTCTCAAGGCCGACCGCCCGCAGTTGCAGATCGTCCTCAACGGCGGTCTGGCCACGGTCGAGGCCGCGCAGGCCCAGTTGCCGGGGCTGGACGGGGTGATGCTGGGCCGTGCGGCTTACCACGACCCCTACGTGCTGCATCAGCTGGAGGCGGCCCAGACCGGTGCCGCGCTGCAGTCGCGCGAGGCGCTGCTGCGCGCCATGCAGCCGTACATCGAGGCCCAGCTGGCCCGCGGGCTGGCGCTCAAGCACATCACCCGCCACCTGCTGGGGCTGTTCCACGGCCAACCCGGTGGGCGTGCCTTCCGCCAGATCCTGAGCGAAGGCTCGCACCGCGTCGGGGCAGACTGGAGCCTGATCGACCAGGCGCTGGCGGTGACCCGCGCCCAGGCCGAGCGCGTCGCAGCGTGAACCGCATCACCCTGTCAGCTTGACAAGGGCCGCGCTTTGGCCGCCAATGTTCACTTAGATGAACAAAGCGGGGAGGCAACCGGAAAAGTTCAGACCGGATTCACTGGCTAAAACCAAGAATTCGCTAAAGATTCGTAAAGCGCCGGCCCAGGCTGGCGGTTGCCGATTCACAACTTTTGAACGTTTAGCCGCGCTCCGCTAGGATCAGACCGATGTTCTCCGTGACCCGCCACCGCCGCATCGCTGCCCTCGCCCTTCTGGCGACGGGCGCAGCTGCTTCCGCCAGTGCGTGGGCGCAGATGCCGCCGGAAGCGGCCCGTGCCGAGATGATGCGCACCGCCGAACGCGGTGGCCCGCAGGAGCGCTCGCTGTCCGATGCGGTCCGTCGGGTGCAGCGGACCACCGGTGGACACATTCTCGGCGCCGAGCGCGTGCCCTTCGACGGGCGCGACATCAACCGGGTCAAGTACATGGATGACCGCGGCCGCGTCCGCTATATGGACGATCCCGCGACATCGCGTTCACAGCCCCGCACGCCGCGCTCGGATATGTCATCACTACGCGGCGATAACCCCTGAACAGGGATAGTTGTCCGCAGTCATCTGCATTACCCACTGGCCCCATGGGGCCATACCCAGGACACTAGGGAGAGTTCATGCGTATCCTTCTGGTCGAAGACGAAGCCCCGCTGCGGGAAACACTGGCAGCCCGGCTCAAGCGCGAAGGCTTTGCCGTCGATGCTGCGCAGGACGGTGAGGAAGGTCTGTACATGGGCCGCGAAGTACCGTTCGACGTCGGCATCATCGATCTGGGCCTGCCCAAGATGTCGGGCATGGAACTGATCAAGGCGCTGCGCGACGAGGGCAAGAAGTTCCCGGTGCTCATCCTGACCGCGCGTTCGAGCTGGCAGGACAAGGTCGAGGGCCTCAAGCAGGGCGCCGACGATTACCTCGTCAAGCCGTTCCATGTCGAAGAGCTGCTGGCCCGCGTCAATGCGCTGCTGCGCCGTGCGGCCGGCTGGAGCAAGCCCACGCTGGAGTGCGGCCCGGTCGCGCTGGATCTTGCCGCGCAGACGGTCAGCGTCAACGGCAGCAACGTGGACCTCACCAGCTACGAGTACAAGGTGCTGGAGTACCTGATGATGCATGCCGGTGAACTGGTCTCCAAGGCCGACCTCACCGAACACATCTATCAGCAGGACTTCGACCGCGACTCGAACGTGCTGGAAGTCTTCATCGGCCGCCTGCGCAAGAAGCTCGATGCCGACGGCGAACTCAAGCCGATCGAAACCGTGCGTGGCCGCGGTTACCGCTTCGCCATTCCGCGCAACGAAGGCTGAGCTGCGGCTGGCGATAGATGATGTCCGGCCGTCTGTGGTTCTTTAAACGCTGGCGGCCGCGCTCACTGCAGGCGCGCCAGCTGTTGGCCGCCTCGGTGGGCCTGGTGGCCTTCCTGGCCCTGGCCGGCTACGCGCTGGATGCCGCCTTCGCCGATACCGCGAAGGCCAACCTGCGCGAGCGGCTGAAGAACTACGCCACCGCGTATGCGGCCGGCATCGATTTCACCCGCGACCGCTCGCTGTACATCCGCGAGCAGCCGCCGGATCCGCGCTTCGACGTTCCCGGCAGCGGCCTCTATCTGCAGGTCGTGATGCCCGACGGCAAGGGCAACTCCATGTCCGCCGAAGGCCCGATGCTGCCGACCGAAGGCGGCGGCATGCTGGCCCCGCGCCAGGAAGTCTTCGAAGGCCCGTTGCCGATGATCCAGATCGACGGCAGCGAGGGCTCGGCCTACCGCTATGGCATGGGCCTGGTCTGGGATGCCGACGCCGACCCGGCCACCGAATTCCCGTACACGATCTACGTGCTCGAAGACTCACGCGCGCTCGGCGCACAGCTGCGCGTGTTCCGCGGGCGGGTGTGGTTCTACCTCGGCGGCATCGGTCTGATCCTGCTGCTGCTGCAGACGGTCATTCTGCAGTGGAGCCTGCGCCCGATGCGGCGCGTGATCAACGAACTGACCAAGGTCCAGCGCGGTGAAACCGAGCGCATGAGCGAACGCCATCCGCGCGAGCTTGAGCCGCTGACCGACAGCATCAACGCCTTCATCGAGAGCGAGCGCGAAAACCTCGAGCGCCAGCGCAACACCCTGGCCGATCTCGCGCACAGCCTGAAGACACCGCTCGCGGTGCTGCGCACGCAGCTCGACAGCGGCGCACGCGACGAGGATCTGCGCGAAGAATTCGACGTGCAGCTGCGACGCATGAACAACCTGGTGTCCTACCAGCTGGCGCGCGCGGCGTCGTCCGGCCACAAGCTGTTCTCCGCCCCGCTGCCGATCGAGTCCAACGCCGAAGAGATCGTGCGTGGCCTGGAAAAGGTCTATGCCTCCAAGGGCGTGCTGTGCGAGTTCGACATCGATCCGGCCGCGCGTTTCCATGGCGAGCCCGGCGATCTGCAGGAACTGCTCGGCAACCTGCTGGAGAATGCGTTCAAGTGGGCCAAGCGCCGCGTGCTGCTGACCGCGCATCCGTTGCCTGCACCGGGTGCGCGTCGCGCCGGCCTGGTGCTGTCGGTGGATGACGATGGCCCGGGCATCGCACCGGAGGACATCGCCAAGGTGCTGCAGCGTGGCGTGCGTGGCGACGAGCGCGTGCAGGGCCACGGCATCGGTCTGTCGATCGTGCAGGATCTGATCAAGGATTACCGCGGCGAGCTGCAGGTGAAGCGTTCGCCGGAGCTGGGTGGTGCACGCTTCGAAGTGAAGTTGCCGCCGGGGCCTTGAAGGCCGTACCGACCAACGGTCGGTACCTACCGATGGCCCGTACCCCGGCATTCCCACGGGACAGGTAGCCCACGACCGTTGGTCGTGGCGCACCTCACCGCATCAGCGGCGACGGACCATAGAACCGCTGCAGATGCCCAGCCACCGCCGGCATCTCGCGGGCCAGCAGCGCCGGTGCGGAGAAGTGGTACTCGCTGACCACCGCGAAGAACTCCTCCGGCGCCTCGGACGCATACGGATCGATCTGCGTTTCCCGACCCTGGTCCACAACAGCGTAGAACGCGTCATAGGCCTGCTGGAAATCCGCCGCCCACTGTTTCTGCCACGCACGTGGCAACGGCGGCGTGCCGTCGATCGCGCCGTCCAGCGCATCGATCTTGTGCGCCATCTCATGTACCGCCACGCAGAACCCGGCCTCGGGATCGGCGATGTCGGCCTGGATGTCGGCCCACGACAGGATCAGCGGGCCGCTGTCCCAGGATTCGCCGATCAGCGCATCGTCCCATTCGTGCAGCACGCCGGCGGCATCCACCTGGCTGCGGTGCACGCGGAACGCGTCGGGATAGACGATGAGCTGCGACCAGCCGCGCAGGCCGACCTCACCCAGCTCCAGCAGCGGCAGGCAGCACAACGCGGCCAGCAGCACCCCATCGGCGGCGTCCAGCTGCAGTCCGGCGGCCGGGCTGATGGTTTTCTCGTGCAGGAAGCGGGCGGCGAGGGCGCGCAGGCGTTCGCGGCGGGCAGCATCCAGCTGCCGCAGCCAGGCGGCGCGGTGGCAGGTGGTGTCCCAGAGGGTGGGGTCGATCTCGCGTGGCGTGCGTCGCAGCCAGCCCAACAGTCGTTCGATCAGCGGAACATACCCGGCAGGAAGCTGTGCCACTTCGGCGCGCGCAGGCGCGGCAACACGTCCTCATCGCCGCCGCCGCCGGTGCTGGTCCCGCTGCCGGCGCTGGGCTTGACCGTGGCGGGTGCGGCGGACGCCGATGCCGATGCAGGCGCACTGCGCTCGCTTTCACTGGGCGAATAGACACACGCGCCGCGACCCGCCGTGGTGAGCGCATCGGAAGCATGCGCGGCCAGCGGGGCCATCAGGAGGAGCAGGCAATGGGCGAACGGGCGCATCGTCAACATCCAGCGGCGGGTGAAGTTCTCGATTCTAGCCCGATTCCGCCGGGGGATTGGAAGGCCCCGGGCGGGCGCTGGCGGCGGCTTTCCCGCATACTTTTCCCGTTTACCCGATGGAAGCTGCCGTGGACGACCGCCAACTGCTGGCCAAACTGGGCGCCGGGCGCCTGTCCGGCGACGCGCTGGCGCGCGAACTGGGCCAGACCCGTGCCGCGATTTGGAAGCGGATTCAAGGACTTAGGGCAGCGGGCGTCGATATCGACGGGCGCGCCGGTGACGGCTACCAGTTGCAGCAGCCACTGGAACTGCTGGACGCCGACGCGATCCAGGCCGCGCTGCCAGCCCCGGCCGCGCGCCAGCTCGCTTCCCTGCAGGTGGCCTGGTCGGTGGCGTCAACGAACAGTGAATTGCTGCGCTGCAGCGCGCCGGAGCGCGGGACGATGGTCCTGCTGGCCGAGCGCCAGACCCGTGGCCGCGGGCGCCGCGGACGGGCCTGGGCCTCGCCGCTGGCGGCGCACATCTATCTCTCCGTGCTGCGTGGCTTTGCCGGTGGCCTGTCGCGGTTGGGCGGGCTGAGTCTGGTCGCCGGGGTCGCGGTAGCCGAGGCGCTGCGCGAGGCGGGCTTCCGGGATGTCGCGCTGAAGTGGCCGAATGACCTTGTCGTCGAGGGGCACAAACTCGGCGGCCTGTTGATCGAGGGCGGCGGTGAGTTCGCCGGCCCCGCGCGTGCGGTGATCGGCCTGGGCGTCAACGTGCGCATGCCCCCCGCGTTCGCCGCGGAGATCACCCAGCCCTGGACCGATCTGGACACGCTGTCCGGCGCGCAGACGTCGCGCAACGCGGTGGTCGCACGCATCCTCGCGGTCCTGCTGCCGGCATTGGACGCGTTCGAGCAGGACGGCCTGGCGCCGTTCCTCGCGCGGTATGCCGCGTTGGACAGCCTGGCCGGGCGCGAGGTGCAGGTGGAAGAAGGCGGCGTGCTGTTCGCCGGCACGGCGCTGGGTCTGGCCGACGACGGAGCGTTGCGCGTGCGCATCGACGGCAGCGAACGGGTTTTCCATGCGGGCGAAGTCAGCGTGAGGGCGCAATGAGCGACTGGTTGTTTGATCTGGGCAATTCGCGCTTCAAGTTCGCCCCGCTGCAGGGCGTGCGCGCGGGCGATGTGCAGGCATGGCCGCATGGCGCCGAAGCGATGCCCGCCGCGGCACTGGATGCGCTGCCGTCGGGCGACACCGCCTATGTCGCCAGCGTCGCAGCGCCCTCGCTGACCGCCGCCATGCTGGATGTGCTGCAGGCGCGCTTCCGCCATGTGCGCGTGGCGCGCACCGAAGCAGAGTACGCCGGAGTGCGGATCGCCTATGCCGATCCCGGCCGCTTCGGCGTGGACCGTTACCTGGCGCTGCTGGCCGTGGCGGCGCGGGGCCAGGCTGTGTTGATCGCCGGCGTGGGCACCGCGCTGACCATCGATCTGCTCGATGCCGATGGCCAGCACCACGGCGGCCGCATCTCGGCCTCGCCGACCACCATGCGCGAAGCGCTGCATGCGCGGGCGGTGCAGCTGCCCGCGGCCGGCGGCGACTACAGCGAGTTCGCCAATGACACCGCCGATGCGCTGGCGTCCGGCTGCGATGGTGCAGCGGTGGCGCTGATCGAACGCAGCCGCGTACAGGGTGGCGAACGGCTCGGCACGCTGCCGCACCTGCTGGTCCACGGGGGCGGTGCACCCGCCCTGCTGCCGCTGCTCGGCCATGCCGAATTCCAGCCTGCGCTGGTGCTCGACGGGCTGGCCCGCTGGGCCGTGCATCAACCGCCGTCGGCAGGCTAGGATCAGCCGATGCTCACCCGTGCCCTGATCGTCGTCCTGGTCATCCTCAACCTCGGTGTCGCGCTGTGGTGGCTGCTGCGCGGCGAACCAGTCAGCGAACCCCCGGCCTCGCCGGTCGGCGTAGCGCAGCTGGAAGTGCTGCCGCCCACGCAGGCGCCCCCCGCGGCGGCGATACCGACGAACAACGCGCCCGCGCTGCAGGACGTGACGCCGGCGTCGGCCCCGGCTGCGGCGCCGGTGGCGCAGCCGCCGGTGACCCCCGAAGTGCCGCCCACCGCCGTGGCTGCCACGCCCGCGCCCACGCCTGCAGCTACTGCTGTCGCCCCCGCTACTGCCGCCCCGGCGGTCGCCCCACCTGCACCGGTCCCGCCACCGACCGCGCCTGCCCAATGCGTCAGCCTGGGGCCCTTCGCCGACCGCGCGACGGCCCAGGCCGCCCAGTCCCGCGCCGGGAGTGCCCTGCGCGCGGCCCGGCTGCGTGAGGTCGCCGATGCCGGCGCCACCCGTTACCGGGTGCTGCTGCCGCCCGCCGCCAGCCGGGAAGAGGCGCAGGCCACGGTCAAGCGCATCGTTGCGGCCGGGGTGAGCGATTACTACATCATTGCCCAGGGCGAGGAGACCCATGCCATCGCGCTGGGCCAGTACCGCAACCGGGAAGGCGCGGATCGCCGCCTGGCGGCGCTGAGTGCGGCCGGTTTCAAGGCGAAAATGGTCGCCAGCGGTGGCGATGGCAGCGCGCAGTGGTGGCTGGATGCGACCCTGGCAGCGGGTACAGAGGCCGCCGCGGCACGCCAGCGTAGCGGCGCAGCCCAGCAGCGCTCGCTGGAATGCGCGCGCGTGCGCTAGAATCCCGGCTCCGCGACGGGTCGTCCCGCCGCGATGCCGATGCCGGCATAGCTCAGTTGGTAGAGCAACCGCCTTGTAAGCGGTAGGTCCCCAGTTCGAATCCGGGTGCCGGCACCATTGCTGCACGGTCGATGACGGCTGCTGCAGCGCCGCGAGTCGTATCACCTCGCGCTGGCTATGCTGTTCCTCTTTGCAATGGAGGCAACAGCGATGGCGATGTATTCCCCGGTTTCCCTGATTGGCGTGCCCACCGACATCGGGGCGGGCCACCGTGGCGCGGGTCTGGGACCGGACGCCCTGCGCATCGCGGGCCTGGGTGATGCGCTGATCGCGCGGGGCGTGGAGGTGCGCGATCTCGGCAACCTGGACGGTCCGCGCAATCCATGGACGGCACCGGTGCAGGGCTATCGCCATCTCGACGAGGTGGTCGCCTGGAACCGCGCGCTGATGGACGCCACCTACACCGAACTGCAGGCCGGCCGCATGCCGATCATGCTCGGCGGCGACCACTGCCTGGGCATCGGCTCGATCACCGCGGTCGCGCGCTGGTGCCGAGAGCAGGGGAAGGACCTGCGCGTGCTCTGGCTGGACGCGCATTCGGACTTCAACACCAGCGAGGTCACCCCGTCGGGCAATGTGCACGGCATGCCGGTGGCCTGCCTGTGCGGGCTTGGCCCCGATGCGTTGACCCGGCTCGGCGGCGACGCCCCGGCGATCCGCCCGCAGCAGGTGCACCAGATCGGCATCCGCTCGGTGGACCAGGAGGAGAAGCGCCTGATCAAGCAGCACCAGGTCGATGTCTACGACATGCGCTACATCGACGAAGCCGGCATGAAGCGCACCATGGAAGCGGCGCTGGCCGGCATCGATGCCAACACCCACCTGCATGTCAGCTTCGACGTGGACTTCCTGGATCCCAGCATCGCGCCGGGCGTGGGCACCACGGTGCCGGGCGGGGTCAACTACCGCGAGGCGCAGCTGGTGATGGAGATGATCGCCGACACCGGGCGCATGGGCTCGCTGGACATCGTCGAGCTGAATCCGCTGCTGGACAACCGCAATGCCACGGCCGAACTGGCGGTGGATCTGGTCGAAAGCCTGTTCGGCAAATCGACGCTGATGCGCGATTGAGAACTTCTGGCTGAACAGCGTTTTCCTGCATTCACATCCGCTGCACGCCGCTCCAGCCAGATTGCACGTCACGCGGCGCCGTGTGTTTCGACCCACGGCACTGCAGGTCAGGAAGGGGAGCTGCGCTGGCGTGCTCTCCTGACAGGCGGGACCGGATTTCGGTATTGAATTTGAACAACCAGGAGAACCCCATGAAGCGTGTTATCGCACTGATGCTGTTGTCGATGTTCTCGGTGGCCATGCTGTCCGGCTGCAACACCGTTGCTGGTGCAGGCAAGGACGTGCAGAAGGCCGGTGAATCGGTCGAAGACGCTGCCAAGGGCAACTGATCCGCGGATCAGCAGTCAACGAAAAAGGCCGGGAATTCCCGGCCTTTTTCATGTCCGCGGGATGACAGTGCGGACGGATGCCGTAGTGAATCATTCAAGCTCGTGAGCATGCGTTTCATCGCCGCTTGACCGTGCGGCAACGCGCGGTGGCGCAATCTGGTCCCACGGCGAGATGGCCGTTGCAATCAAGGAAGCGAACCCATGAACAAAGACATCATTTCCGGCAAGTGGACGCAGCTCAAGGGCAAGGCGCAGGCCAAGTGGGGCGACCTGACCGACGACGATTTCAAGGTGGCCGAGGGCAATGCCGAGTACCTCGCAGGACGCCTGCAGGAACGCTATGGCTGGGCACGCGACCGTGCTGAAACCGAAGTCCGCGACTTCGAAGCGGCCATGCGCAAGGATTATCCGGATTACCACTGATTTGTGATCCGTCGCGACGGCGCTGCCGTCGGGGGTTGAAACCGGAACGGGCCGCGAGAGCGGCCCGTTTTTTCATGTGCTTGGTCCGGGATCAGCGATCGCGGTACGGCGGCGGGTCCGGCACGTACTGGCCGGGGAAGGCCTGCGGCTCGTCGCGCGGCGGCGTGCTCCGCCGTGGAAGGATCCCGCGTGCTCTCAGGTTGCGCTCACTGTCGTAGCGGACCTGCAGCTGCTGTGCAGGAGCCGCCGTGGCGCGCTCGAAGGCGGTGTTGCGCACGCGCGATGCCTCGCGCTGGCCATGGCCGGTGCCCAGTTGGGGGGCGGGTGCCGAGGAGCCGGTCACGCGTGCGCTCTCCATCGTCGCTGCGCGCGCCTGCGGGCGTGCCTTGGCATCGGCCGCGCCGGCCACCGCGGGCGCCGCTTCCCAGGACACCCGCCCGGCTTCGTGGAAGACCGCCACGCCGATCACCCCGATGTTGTCCGGGCGCCCGGTACGGGCCGCATAGCTGCGGTCCGGATCGGTGAACACGAACTGGGCGACCTCGTCGGAAGATTTGCGCCAGCCGTGGATATCGGTGGTTTGCCACGGGTTGAGCACATAGCCGGTCTGGCCGGGGGCAGCCACCTCGCCGCTGATGGCATTCAGGCCATCGACCGAGAGCACGACCAGCACCCGCTCGGCGCTGCCGTTGCGCAGGCGCACGCTGTAGCGATGGCCCTGCTGCCCTGCCACCCAGCGCTCGCTGCCCTGGCGGTACTGGGTGAGGGCCTGGCCGCTGTCGCGGTCGATCACGGTCAGGTGGACGGGCCCGGTGTCGTAGCGCAGAGAGGGCGCCGGCTTGAAGCCGCACAGGGCCAGCACGGCAAGCAGGGGCAGGATCAGGCGTTTCATGGCAGGGCTCCGCAGGGCAGGTGCAGGATCAAACGCACGGGCCGGGCCAACGGGGTCGAGCGCGGGCAGGTAAACTAGGGCGGTTCATCTGTCCGCATTGATTCCCCCATGACTACCCGCGTCCTTACCGGCATCACCCCCTCCGGCACGCCCCACCTGGGCAACTACGTCGGCGCCATCCGTCCGGCGATCACCGCCAGCCAGGCCTCGGATATCGAGAGCTTCTTCTTCCTGGCCGACCTGCACAGCCTGATCAAGGCGCAGGAGCCGGAGCGCACCCAGCGCTCCACGCTGGAGATCGCGGCGAGCTGGCTGGCGTGCGGGCTGGATCCGGACAAGGTGTGGTTCTACCGGCAGAGCGACATCCCGGAAACCACCGAGCTGATGTGGTTCCTGACCGTGATCGCCAGCAAGGGCATCCTCAACCGCGCGCATGCCTACAAGGCGGCCGTGGACAAGAACCGCGAGGAGCAGTTGGATGATGACGCCGGGGTCAGCGCGGGGTTGTTCATGTACCCGGTGCTGATGGCGGCTGACATCCTGATCTTCAAGGCCAACCGCGTGCCGGTCGGCCGCGACCAGATCCAGCATATCGAGATGGCGCGCGACTTCGCCCAGCGTTTCAACCACGTCTACGGCCAGGAATTCTTCCCGCTGCCGGAGGTGGTGATCGATGAGCAGGTCGCCACGCTCGCGGGCCTGGATGGCCGCAAGATGAGCAAGAGCTATCACAACACCATCCCGCTGTTCGCCCCGCGCGCGGAGCTGAAGAAGCTGGTGTTCGCGATCCTCACCGATTCGCGCGCGCCCGGCGAGCCGAAGAGCACCGAAGGCTCGGCGCTGTTCCAGATGTACCAGGCCTTCGCCACCCCGGAACAGACCGCTGCGTTCGCGCAGGCCTTCGCCGACGGCATCAGCTGGGGCGATGCCAAGCAGCAGCTGTTCGAGCGCATCGACAGCGAGATCACCCCGCTGCGCGAGCGCTATGACGCGCTGATGGCCGAGCCGGAAAAGATCGAGGCGCTGCTGCGCCGTCGTGGCCAGCAACTGCGCGAGCAGTTCGCCGTGCCGCTGCTCAAGGAGCTGCGCCATGCGGTCGGCCTGCGCGATCTGTCCACCGCCGGTGACGTGCCCAGCGAGGAAAGCGAGGCCGTGCGCGCCGCACCGCCGCTGTTCAAGCAGTACCGCGAGAAGGACGGCCGTTTCTACTTCAAGCTGCAGGCCGGTGACGGCACGCCGCTGATCCAGAGCGAAGGCTTCGATTCGCCGCGCGATGCCGGCCAGCTGATCGGCGTGCTCAAGCAGACCGAACATGGCGACGGGCTGCAGAGCGAGCTGTTCAAGCTCGAGGCCGAGGTCGACGTGGTGCTGGCTGCACTCCAGGCGCTGCGCGGGTAACGCCTGCCGCTGCCCGGCGACCAGGTGACCGCAGCATCACGTAGTGCCGGCCGCTGGCCGGCAACCAGGCGAACGCCCCATCACGCAGGCATCGACCGTGGGTCGATGGAACCGCTATGGCATGATGCCCCTGCACGCCGCAGGGGCGTGTTCCTGCACGGGAGACTGCGATGGCCTGGTTGTCGTTGTTGTTGTTCCTGCCCTGGTTCGTGCTGCTGGGCACGCTGTACTGGCTGTTCCCGCGCCAGCCGCGTGGCACCGCGCGCCGCCTGTTCGATGGCGCCGCGCTGGTCCTTGCCTTCGTGCTGAGCATCGTGGCGATGCTGTGGGGCCACCACATCGGCGTGGTCCAGAACGATGCCGGGCCGATCTGGCGGCAGGTACTGGCGGTGCTTTATGCCTACGGTGCGTTCCTGGCGGTGATGGTCGCTGCGGTGCTGCTGCGCGGACCGCTGCTGGCCGCCACTGCGACCAAAGCCGCATCGAAGCCACTGCACTGATCGACGTAAGATGGGGGCGTTTCGTGCCAGGGATGTGTTGATGCACTCCGACCCCAGCATTCATACGATCGACACCGCGTTCCAGCGCGATGATTTCGACGCGGCCTACCTGATCGTCGAGAACGGCCGGGCGGCCTTCATCGATTGCGGTACCGGCCTGGCCGTGCCCGCGATGCTCGCCGCATTGACGCGCGCCGGCTGCGTGCCGGAACAGGTCGATTGGCTGATCCTGACCCACGTGCATCTGGATCATGCCGGCGGTGCCGGCCTGCTGATGCAGCAGCTGCCCAATGCCACCCTGGTCGTGCATCCGCGCGGCGCGCCGCACATGGTCGATCCGACCCGCCTGATTGCCGGGGCCACCGAGGTCTATGGCGAAGCCGAGATCGCACGCAGTTATGGCCCGGTGCTGCCGGTGCCCGCCGCGCGCGTGGTGATTGCCGAGGATGGCCACACCGTGGATCTGGCCGGGCGCGCACTGCTGTGCATCGATACCCCCGGACACGCGCGCCATCACCTGTGCGTGTGGGATGCACGCAGCCGCAGCTGGTTCACCGGCGACACCTTCGGGCTGTCCTACCGCGAGCTGGACAGCGCACAGGGCGCCTTCATCGTGCCGACCTCTTCGCCTGTCCAGTTCGATCCGGAGCCGCTGAAGCAGTCGATCGCGAAGATGCTGGCCTACGATCCGCAGGCCATGTACCTGACCCACTACGGGCCCGTGGCACCGCCGCGGAAACTGGCGGCGGATCTCGTCGAGCAGATCGATGCGATGGTCGAGATCGGTCGCCAATGCGATGGTCGCCCGGACCGGCATCGCTGCCTGGTGGCGGCGCTGACCGCGCTGTACCTCGAACGCGCGCAGGCTCACGGTTGCCCGCTGGATGACGAAGCGGTGACCCGGGTGCTGGCGATGGACATCGAGCTCAACGCGCAGGGCCTGGCCTGCTGGCTGGATCGCGATCGCCGCTAGTGCACGGTCATGGAGGTGTCACGTTACACTCCGGTGTCCCGTTTTCGTCCTGGTGTCTGCCGTGAATCCGATGCGCATGCTGCTGCTGTCGTCCTGCCTGTTCGTGGGCGGCCTGGCCCACGCCGCCAATGATCTGCCCGGTGGCGGCATCGATCCGCAGGCCCTGTCGCGGCATGTGCGCATCCTGGCCTCGGACGAATTCGAAGGCCGTGCCCCGGCCACGCCCGGTGAAGAGCGCACGGTCCAGTACCTGATCGAGGAATTCAAGAAGTACGGTCTGCAGCCCGGTGGCGTCGACGGCGGCTGGGTGCAGCCGGTACCGATGGTGCGCGCACAGGTCGATGGTCCGGTGCGCGCGCAGCTGCG
The DNA here is from genome assembly GCF_013409105.1 of Stenotrophomonas sp. JAI102. NCBI lineage: Bacteria > Pseudomonadati > Pseudomonadota > Gammaproteobacteria > Lysobacterales > Lysobacteraceae > Stenotrophomonas > Stenotrophomonas sp. JAI102. Next base: position 75,790 of record NZ_JACCCI010000003.1, on the reverse strand, counting down.
CCAGAAGGGCAAGCAGCGCGCCTTGGCCAATGGCGAGGACGTGACCCTGCAGAGCCTGCGTCCGCAGGATGCGGTGGCGATCAAGAACGCACCGCTGGTGTTCGTCGGCTACGGCATCGATGCGCCCGAGCGCCACTGGAACGATTACAAGGACGTCGACCTGCACGGCAAGATCGCCGTGGTGCTGATCAATGACGCCGATTTCGAGGCCGACCAGCCGGGCGCGTTCGATGGCAAGGCCGTGACCTACTACGGCCGCTGGACCTATAAATTCGAGGAGGCCGCACGCCGCGGTGCGCAGGGCGTGCTGATCGTGCACGAGACCGCGCCGGCCGCGTACGGCTGGGCCACGGTAAAGAGCTCGGGCACCTCGCCGCTGTTCGATATCGAACGCACCCGCGAGCAGGCCCTGGCCCAGCACGTACCGGTGCGCGGCTGGATGCAGCGCAGCCTGGCCGAGCAGTTGTTCCGCGACGCGGGCCTGGATTTCGAGGCCGAGAAGCGCCGCGCCATGACCCCGGCCTTCAAGCCGGTGGCCCTGGGCGATGCGCAGCTCTCGGTCGACTTCAAGCTCAAGCGCGAGCAGGTGATCACCCGCAACGTGGTGGCCAAGCTGCCCGGTGGCGCGCATGCCGATGAAGCGGTGATCTTCTCCGCGCATTGGGACGCGTTCGGTATCGGCCAGCCCGATGCCAAGGGCGACCGCATCCGTCGCGGCGCGATCGACAACGCCACCGGCGTGGCCACCGTGCTGGAGCTGGGCCGCGTCTTCGCTGCCGGCCCGCAGCCGCAGCGCACGCTGTATTTCGTGGCGTTGACCGCGGAAGAGAAGGGCCTGCTCGGCGCCAGCTATTACGCCGCGCACCCGCTCGCCCCGCTCGACAAGACCGCGGCGGTGCTCAACATCGAAATGTTCAGCCCGGATGGCCCGACCCGCGACATCGCCTCGTGGGGCAACGGCCGGGTCTCGCTGGAGGGGGACCTGGAGCGCGTGGCCAAGGCACGCGGCCGGACCTACTCGCCGGATCCGAACCTGGAAGCCGGCTTCTTCTACCGCGCCGACCATTTCGCCTTCGCCCGCCTCGGCGTGCCGGCGATCACCATCGGCCCGGGGCTGGACATGCGCGAGGGTGGCGTCGAAAAGGGCCGTGAGCTGCGCGATGCGTATTTCGCCGCCTGCTACCACCAGGCCTGCGATGCCTGGACCCCGGGCTGGGACCCGAGCGGCCACGCTGCCGACACCCTGCTGGTCTACGACCTGGGCGCGGAACTGGCCAACAGCCGTCGCTGGCCGCAGTGGGAAGAAGGCTCCGAATTCCGCGCCGAGCGCGAGAAGACCGAGTCCGCGCGCCGCTGATGTAGGGGTGGATTGCGGGATCACCGCATCCGCCAGCAGAACCAAAGCCCCCTGAGTCAGGGGGCGGCCGCGTAGCGGCGGGGGTCTGGGTGTTGGTAAGAAGGGGCCCGCGATTTGCGCAGCAAAGCGTGGGGCGTCAGCGCGTATGCGATGGCGCGTCCCCTACTTGCGCGTGCCATCGAGCCAGTTCGGGCCCTTGTTGGTCAGGAAGAACATGTAGACCACCAGCGATACCGCGATGATCGCCGTGACGTACACCGCGAACATGCCGACCTGGCCGGTCTTCAGCGCACCCTGGTACAGCAGCGGCGCGGTGCCACCGAACAGCGAGTTGGCCATCGCATAGCCGAAGCCCACGCCCAGTGCGCGCACATGGGTGGGGAACAGCTCGGCTTTGACCACGGCGTTGATCGAGGTGTAGCCGGTCAGGATCACGAAGCCGATACCCAGCACCAGGAAGGCCATGAACGGATCGTGCTGGTTGGGCAGTTCGGTGATCAGGTACCAGCTGTACAGCACGCCGCCGATGCCGAAGAACACCAGCAGGCTCTTGCGCCCGACCATGTCCGACAGCCAGCCGCCGATCGGCTGCAGCACCATCAGGAAGGTCAGCACGCCGAGGTTGATCATCGTGCCGGTCATGACGTCATCGCCCGCGAACGCGCTCTGGATCATCTTCGGCCCGTTGACCGAATACGTATAGAACGCGACGGTGCCGCCGGCGGTGATCAGGAAGCACAGCAGCAGCGGACGCCACTGGTTGACGAACAGCTCACGCATCGAGCCGGAGGCCTTGGCGCGGCCATCGCGTGCGGCTTCGATGGAATCGGTCTGCAGCGATTCGTCCATGCTCCGGCGCAGCCAGAACACCACGATCGCCGCGATGCCGCCGATGCCGAACGCCACGCGCCAGCCCCATGCGGAAATCTCCGGCTTGTCCCAGAAGGTCAGCATGCCCAGCAGGGTCAACTGCGCCAGCACGTGGCCACCGACCAGGGTGACGTAGTGGAACGAGGACAGGAAGCCGCGCCGGCCGGGGATGGCGGCCTCGGACATGTAGGTCGCACTGGTGCCGTACTCACCCCCGGTCGCGAAGCCCTGCAGGAGGCGCGCGAACAGCAGGATCACCGCTGCCCAGATGCCGATCTGCGAGGCGGTAGGGGTGATCGCGATCAGGAACGAACAGGCGGCCATCACCGTGACCGACACCGTCAGCGCCAGCCGGCGGCCGTAGCGGTCGGCGAAGCGGCCGAAGTACCACGCGCCGATCGGGCGCATCAGGAAGGTGGCGGCGAAGATCGCCCACACATACATCGTGGAGTTCTTGTCGGCGGCCGAGAAGAACTGGGATTCGAAGTACACCGCGAAGACCGAGTAGACGTAGACGTCATACCACTCGACCAGGTTGCCGGCCGAGCCTTTGAGGGTGTTGGAGATGGAGCGCCGCAGGGCGGCCCGTTCGGGGTGTGCCGCGGTGGCGGGGACGGAAGTGCTCATGCAGGGTAGGGGTCCTGGCTGGGAAGCGTTGATGGCTCTTGTTACCTTACCGCACGTCAAAAACGGGTGCGTGTCAGGCATCACGCGGCGGCCCGGTGAAATCAGCGTGCCAGCACAAGGGGTGCCGCGCCATCGGCAACCGCCTAGAATTCGGGTTCCCCCGCACCGTGGTGGCCCATGGCCGTCCTACCCGAATCCCCGTCGGCCGCTCCCCGCAGCGGCCTGGTCGTCCTGGCGCTGCTGCTGGTGTACGTGGTCTGGGGGTCCACCTATCTCGGGATCCGGCTGGCGCTGGAAGGCGGCGCGCTGCCGCTGACGATGGTCTCCGGCGGCCGGTTCATCATCGCCGGCTCGCTGATGTACGCCGTGCTGCGCTGGCGTGGCTCGCCCGCGCCGACCCGGCGCCAGTGGCGCAACCTGGCGATCATGGGCCTGACCATGCTGGTGCTGGGCAACGGCATGGTGGTCCTGGCCGAGCGCACGGTGTCCTCGGGCCTGGCCGCGACCGCCGTGGCCTCGGTGCCGCTGTGGATGGCCCTGTTCGGCGCGATGCGCGGGCAGAACGCCAGCCGCGGCGAGTGGCTGGGCATTGCGATCGGCTTCCTCGGCGTGGTCTGGCTCAACGCCGGCAGCAGCCTGACCGCCTCGCCACAGGGCCTGATCCTGCTGCTGATCGCGCCGATCGGCTGGGCCTTCGGCTCGATCTGGGCGCGCGGCCTGGACCTGCCCAGCCCGTTCATGACCGCCGCCGGGCAGATGCTCTGCGGTGGCGCGATGCTGATCGTGCTCGGCCTGCTCAGCGGCGAACGCCCGACCACGTGGCCCAGCATGAATGGCCTGCTGGCAGTGGCCTACCTGTGCATGTTCGGCTCGATCGTCGCCTTCACCGCGTACGTGTGGCTGCTGCACAACGTGCGTCCGGCGCTGGTGGCCAGCTATGCCTACGTCAATCCGGTGATCGCGGTGATTCTGGGCGTGATCATCGGCAACGAGCATTTCGGTGGGCGTGACCTGCTGGCAATGGCGGTGATCCTGGCCGGCGTGGTGGTGCTGACCCTGGCCCGGACGCGCGCGAAGTGAGCCTGCCTGCGCAACACAGCCTGCAGGAGCAGCGCCGCGGCTTCGCGATCACCGCCTTCACCTTCACCCTGTGGGGCCTGGTGCCGGTCTACTGGCACCTGCTCAAGGCGGTGCCGTCGCAGCAGATCATCGCGCACCGCATCATCTGGAGCACGGTGCTGGTGGTGGCCTGGCTGCTGCTGAGCAACGGGATGGGCTGGTGGAAGGCGATCGCGGCCCAGCCGCGCGCGCTGCCGACGCTGGCGCTGAGCAGCGTGGCGATCGCGTTCAACTGGGGTCTGTACATCTGGGCGATCAATGCCGGTCACGTGATCGAGACCAGCCTGGGGTACTTCATCAACCCCTTGGTGAGCGTGGTGCTCGGCGTGGTGGTGCTGAAAGAGCGCCTGCGCCGCCTGCAGTGGCTCGCGGTGGCCTGCGCGGCCCTCGGGGTGGCATGGCTGACCGTCGATGCGGGAACGCCGCCCTGGATCGCGCTGGGGCTGGCCTGTTCGTTCGGGCTGTACGGGCTGCTGCGCAAGATGATCTCGGTGGATCCGGTGGCCGGCCTTGGGATGGAGAGTCTGTATCTGTTCCTGCCGGCGATCGGGTTCGCGCTGTGGAGCGAGAATGGGCACGGCGGGGCGTTCTTCAGTGGGTGGGGTTGGCGCAACGATGCGCTGTTGATCTTCGGGGGGGCGGTGACGGCGTTGCCGTTGATCGGGTTTGCGTACGGGGTGAAGCGGATTCCGCTGTCGCTGGTCGGGATCCTGCAGTACATCGCGCCGAGTATCGGCCTGCTGTTGGGGGTGTTCTTTTTCCGCGAGCCGTTCGATACGGCGAAGGCGGTGGGTTTCGCCGCGATCTGGACCGGGCTGCTGCTGTTCATCGGCGACGGTGTTTGGCGGTCGCGGGTTGGGGGTTTGAAAGGCTGAAAGCGTTGAAGCCTTGGGCTGGGGGATGGCTGGCTGGGCAGGGTGTGGGTGGGTGCGCGGGACCCGCCGTGAACCCATCCATGGGGGCTCATATGCCGCCATCCATGGCGGCATATGGTCCCGCACACCCACCCACACCCCGCCTCCGACAATTGGTTGGTGGCCTAGGCAAAGCCAAGGGCGGTCTGGCACTGCGGCGCCATTTCTGCAGCGCCGAGGGGCCTATTGATTCGGTGGGCAATGCCGGTGGAAGCTCAGCCAAGACAGCGCGCAGGCAGCAGGGTTGAGCGAGCTGGAGCCAGGCGGAGGCTTGTTGAACAGGCCGACTAAAGTTCAGCAGAGCTAAGCCAAACCAATCAGCGCAGGGCTCATCAACGCCGAGCAGATCAAAGCAGAGCAGAGCAGAGCAGATCAAAGCAGAGCAGAGCAGAGCAGATCAAAGCAGAGCAGAGCAGAGCAGATCAAAGCAGAGCAGAGCAGAGCAGATCAAAGCAGAGCAGC
>NZ_JACCCI010000003.1:0-70344 GCF_013409105.1 Stenotrophomonas sp. JAI102 | reverse complement strand
AGAGCAGATCAAAGCAGAGCAGAGCAGATCAAAGCAGAGCAGAGCAGATCAAAAGCCGCAGTGCCGCTTTTCCATTGCGCACCAGCCCACTGTCAAAGGGTGGGCATGGGTGGGTTGGCGGGACCATATGCCGCCATGGATGGCGGCATATGAGCTTACATGGACGTACTTGCAGCGGGTCCCGACAACCCACCCGTGCCCGCCCAAGCCAGGGCTAGCCCAGCACTAAAGGCTGTTGCTCTAAAGGCTGTTGCTCTAAAGGCTGTTGCTCTGAAGGCTGTTGCTCTGAAGGCTGTTGCTCTAAAGGCCAGAGCTCCAGAAGCCATCGCTCAAAAAACGTCAGCGCAAAAAAAGACGGCGCCCGAAGGCGCCGTCTTACTTCCACTCGACGGCTTGGAGAGAGTAAGCCGCAGATCAGAAAGGGTTGATCAGGCGAACCCGATCAGAAACGCTGCTGGTACTTCATGTACATGTAACGGCCGATATCGAACCCACCGTAGTACGTAAAGCTGCTGTTCGGCTGGCTGTACATGATCGGACCCTGATGGTCGAACACATTGTTCACGCCCATCGACACCGTGCCATTCCACGGCAGCACATAACGCACCTGGATATCGTGGAACGTGTTCGAACCCACCTTGTTGATGCCCTGCTGGCCCGTATAGGCCGAGCTGAAGCCCGGATTGCTGCACTCCGTCGTGTAAGCGCAGTTCTCCTTCATGCTGGAGTAGTAACGCGCCGTCCAGCCCAGGCCGAAGTTGCCGTACTGATAATCCAGATTGAGGTTCGAACGCACGCGGAAGTTGCCTTCCCAGCCCGTGTACTGACGCACCGGCGTGGTGTCGACGTTGTCGTTCTTGCGCTCCAGGTAATCCACGTACGTGGTGTTCCAGGAGACCGCGAACTTGCCGATCGCCAGTTCCGGCAGGCGGTAACGGACCGACAGGTCATAGCCGGCCGTTTCCTGGTAGCCCGCGTTCAACAGCGTGCGGTCCAGACCGTTGACCTGGCCGATGGTGCGGCCCGACTTGGCACGGGTGAAGCGGTCGCACGCGGCGTCCACGCCCAGCACGTAGCACTGGTTGAGCATGTCCGTGGCCGACTCACCGACGATCACGTCGTTGATGCGGATCTTCCACCAGTCCAGGCTCAGGTCCAGGCCCGAGACGAACTCCGGGCTGTACACCACGCCCACGGTCCAGGTCTTGGCGGTTTCCGGCTTCAGTGCGGCGTTGGAGCCCGAGCTGAAGTCCGTGCCACCCTGCTGGCCCGGTACCGTCGCGGCGGTGCCGTCAGCGGCGAGCTGGCGGAAGTTGGCCGGGACCCCGTTGGCCAGGCAGCGCGCCAGGACCTGCGGGTTGTTGGCGGCCGCGCCGAAGCTGGTGTCGCACGGATCGGTGTACGAGTCACGGGTGCTGGTGGTGCCGCCGTACAGATCTTCCACGGTCGGTGCACGGAAGCCGGTGCCGTAGGTGGCGCGCACCAGCAGGCTGTCGATCGGCTTCCACTTCAGGCCGAACTTGGTGTTCGTGGTCGAACCGAAGTTGTTGTAGTCCGAGTAGCGACCGGCCATGTCCAGCGACAGTTCGCGGGCGAAGGCCATGTCGGCCAGCAGCGGGACCTGCAGTTCCAGGTAGACCTCGTTGAGCGAGTAGTCGCCCTGGGTCGGCTGGCCGGTGGTACCGGCGATCTGGCCCTTCTGGACCATCAGGTCCGGCGAGTAGCTGGCTTCTTCGCTGCGGTGCTCGACACCCAGTGCACCCAGGATGTCACCGGCCGGCAGGCTGAACAGCGAGCCGGAGATGTTCGCGCTGGCCACCTTGGTGGTGCTCTGCATCTTGTCGGTGAAGCGGGTGAACAGGAAGTCCTGCACATCCTGGTTGCTCATCGAGCCCGGGCCGGTGTAACCCATCGGGGCCAGCGGATTCCACGGGGTGCAGCCGGCGATCACGTTGCCGACGCTGCCGCAATGGGCAATGCCCTGGCCATCGATGAACGACGGACCCACGGCCTGGTTCACGTTCGGCTGGTACATGCTGCCCGTGCCGATACGCTCGCCTTCATTGCGGTTGTACATGTAGCTGACGTTCCAGTCCCAGTAACGCGAACCGGTGTCGAAGCTGCCTTCCAGACCCAGGCTGGCGCGCTTGGTGGTCAGGTTGTTCTCGGTGCCGCGCGGCAGTTCTTCAGTGCGGTGCGCGAACGCCACGTCACGGCCGAACGGGTTGAACGCGCTGTCCTTGGACAGCAGCGCACGCGAACCGGTGCTCTGGTACGGGTAGCCGGCCAGCTGCTTGCTCGACTCGCGCTCGCTGTACAGCGCATCGGCGACCAGGCGCAGGTCATCGGTGATCGAGAAGCCACCGTTGGCGAACACCGACTTGCGCTGCAGACCGGTGAGCAGGCTCATGTTGGTCTTGGTGTTGGCATCGTTGGCCTTGTCGGCCGGCGTGAAGTTGCCCAGCTGGGTCGGATCGCCGCCCGGGCCCACGCTGAGGTTCTTGCCATCCACGGTCGCGTAGCCCCACGGGGTGACGCCGCTCAGGCCGTCGGCGGTGTGGCGCGGGCCGTTCGGGTACGCGGTGAACTCACGCTCGCCACCCAGGACCGGATCTTCGTCGGTGTACTCGCCACCGACGGTGACCCAGCCGCGGTCGAAGGTCTTGCCGAAGGTCGCGCTGTAGGCGGTCTTCTGGCCGTCGCCTTCGCTGTACTGGCCGACGTAGGCGCTGACTTCCGCGCCGTCGAAGTTCTTGCGGGTGATGATGTTGACCACGCCGGCGATGGCGTCCGAGCCGTACAGGGCCGAGGCACCGTCGGTCAGCACTTCCACGCGCTCCACGATCGAGGACGGGATCGAGGCCAGATCGGAGTAACCGCCGGCGCTGACGCCCATGCGGCGGCCATCGATCAGCACCAGGCTGCGTTCCGGGCCCAGGTTGCGCAGGCTCACGTACATGCCGCCGAAGTCGCGACCCGATTCCAGCGAGGAAGCACGGCTCATGCTCGGCGAACCGGCGGCGGTGACGTCCTGCAGGATGTCGGCGACGTTGACGTAGCCCTTCTTCTCGATCTCGGCGCGGTTCAGCGCGACGACCGGCTGGGCGGACTCGACGCTGGCCTGGCGGATGCGCGAGCCGGTGATCTCGATGCGATCGAGGTTGGTGGTGCCGTCATCGGCACTCTGTGCGAAGGCGGGGGCACTGCAGCTGGCGACAAGCGCGATGGCGATCGCGTTGCGCAGCGGATTGGTCTTCAAATACATCCGTGCGTTTCTCTTTCTCTGTAAAAACATTCGCCCGTTCGGGCGGCGTGGGGAACAACACACCACGACGTGGGGGGCGGGAGTCTAATGACTTTTCAAAATTTTTACTTTCACTTGAAAGCGTAAAAAGCGCCTTAAATGAACGATGGCTGACAAATTCACGCATTCAGACGAAACCTTTTTCACATCGTCGTGCAGCGCGAAGAAACAGCACCCTCGCGGTGGGCCGAGGCAGCAATAGCGGCGACGTGCAGCGCAACTTGAGTGGATGTGGCGTGTCGTCGCAGCGCGCGTACAGCTGCGCGATCGACAGCTAAACGTGCAGTGAACACGCGCCCACAAAAAAAGAACCGCACTCTTGCAAGTGCGGTTCCAGACTTGGTATTTCGCGTGCGCGATCACGCGCACGCGCGTTGTTCAAACGTATCGCTCAGGTCTCGCGCAATGCCGTGGTGATCGGCAGCCGCGCCGCGCGCAGTGCCGGGAACAGGCCGCCGACCAGGCCGATGCCGAGTGCCCACTTCAGGCCCGTCCACAGCAACTGCGGGGACACCTGGAACTGGAACACCACCTGGCTGAAGTTGTTGCCCAGCGTGGACACGGTGTAGTTGTTGAACACCAGCCACGCCACCAGCCCACCGAGCAGACCGCCGAGCAGGGCCAGCAGCATCGTCTCCAGCATCACCGCAGTCACCACCGGCACGCCACGGAATCCGATCGCGCGCATGGTGGCGATCTCACGCGCGCGCGTGGCCACGGCCGCATACATCGTGTTGAGCGCACCGAACACCGCGCCGATCGCCATGATCGCGCCGATCACCGTGCCCAGGATGCTGATCAGCTTGCTCAGGCCGCCGGATTGCTTGCGGTAATAGTCGCGGGTGGTCTCGACATCCAGTTTCAGGCGCGGGTCGGCCTCCATGGCCGCCTTGAACTGCTGGAAGCCCGCCGCCCCTTCGGTACGCACGTTGACCGACTGGTAGGCACTGCGGTTGTACGTGGTCGACAGCGTCTGCGTGTCCGACCACAGCTCCGACTCGTGCACATCGTTGGAAGCGAACACGCCCACCACCGTCCATTCCTGCTTGCCCAGCTGCAGGGTCCTGCCGATCTCCAGGCCCTCGAACTGCGCCTGGGCGCCCTTGCCGACCACGATCTCGCGCAGGCCGGGTTTGAACCTGCGGCCGGCAATGATGCGCACGTTGTCGCGCACCGCCCACGCCTGCTCGCCGACGCCGCGGAACTGCACGTTGGTATCGCTGTGGTCGCTGCGCGAGAGCAGGCTGATCACCTGCGACAGCTCGGCGGAGATCAGCGGCTTGCCGTCGCTGCCGCGGGCCACGCCGGGCAGGTTCTCGATCAGCGGGACCTGGTCGCGCATGATCACCGAGTTGGTTTCCGCCTGCGAGCCACCGCGCAGCACGATCGCCACGTCATCGCTGCCGCTGCGCTCCAGGGTGGCCTTGAAGCCATCGCCCATCGCCAGCATCGCCACCAGCACGCCCACCACCCCGGCGATGCCGACCACGATCACCGAGGAGGCACCCCAGCGCTGCGGCAGGCTGGCGATGCCGATACGCGCGGCCGCCAGCGACAGCCGGCCACTGCGGGTCAGCACCAGCCAGGCGGCCAACAGCACGGCGATCGCCAGCACCATCCACCACGGCAATACGATCCACACCACCAGGGCGACCAGCAGCGCCACCACGGTCAGTACGTTCCACATCCATTGCTTGTTCATGGTGGTCTCCTCAGCGCCCGGCCAGTGCATCGACGATCTTCAACCGCTGCGCGCGCAATGCCGGCAGCAGGCCCACCACGATTCCGATCACCGCCATCAGGCCCAGTGCCATCACCCACGTCTGCGCCGGCACGCCGGGCAGGCTGATCATGCCCTGGCTGCTGGCGCTGATCACCGGCATCACGATCGAGGCCAGGCCCATGCCGATCAGCCCACCGAGCACGATCAGCAGCACCGACTCGACCATCACCAGCACCAGCACCGTGCCGTCCTTGAAGCCCAGCGTCTTGAGGATCGCCAGCTCCGGGATGCGCTCGCGCACTGCCTGGGCCATGGTGTTGCCGGTCAGCAGCACCAGGGTGAAGAACACCGCCGCCATGATGCCGGTAACGATCAGGCCGATATCGGCGAACTGCTTGGCGAAGGCCTGCGAGAACGAGGCTTCGGTCTGCGACTTGGTTTCGTGGTCGGAATTCAGCGACAGCGCGTCGATCGCCTGGGCAACGCGTGAGGCATGCGCCGGGTTGTCCAGTTGCACGGTGTAGAAGCTGACCTGGTTCTTGATGTAATCGTTGGACTCGTCGAAGTAGCTCCAGTGCAGCAGCAGCTGATTCTCCGCGCCAGCGTTGGTGCGGTCCTTGGCGCGGTAGATGCCACTCAGCTCCAGCGGCCAGTCGTTGCTGCCCTTGCGCGGGAAGATCGTGGCCTGCATCGGAATGGTGTCGCCGACCTTCCAGCCGAAGCGCTTGGCCAGCGCTTCACCGACCAGCGCGCCGGTGCGGGTGTTCTTGAACGCCTCGGCCTGCTCGGGCGGCAGCTCGAACTCGGGGTAGAGGTCCATGTAGTTGTCCGAGACCGAGAAGCTCGGGAAGAAGTTCTTCTGGTCCTGGTAGATGCCGCCGAACCACATCGCGTAATTGACCTTGCGCACCCCCGGCGTGGCTTCGATGTCGCGCAGCAGCCGCAACGGCAGGCTCTGGGTGATCGACAGCTTGGAGGACACCACCAGCCGCTTGGCGCCTTCGATGGTGTCACCCCCGGAGTTGAAGGCCACCCGGACCGAATCGAGCATGCCGAACAGCAGGAAGGCCGCCACCACCGACAGCAAGGTCAGCAGGGTGCGGGTCTTGCTGCGGAACAGCTGTGCCCAGACCAGCGAGAAGTATTTCATCGCCGCATCCTCCGTCAGTGGGCCGCTGGCACGTCGGCCAGTTCGCCCTTGTCCAGGTGCACCGTGTGCGTGGCGTACTCGGCGGCCTTGGGATCATGGGTGACCATGATGATGGTCTTGCCGTGTTCGCGGTTGAGCTGCTGCAGCAGCCCCAGGATCTCCTCGGCGGACTGGCGGTCGAGATCGCCGGTGGGCTCATCGCAGATCAGGAAGGTGGGGTCGGAGACGATCGCGCGGGCGATCGCCACACGCTGCTGCTGGCCGCCGGAGAGTTCGTTCGGGCGGTGGCTGCGGCGGTCGGCCAGGCCGACCAGGGTCAGCGCGATCTCGGCGTTGCGCTTGCGCTGCGCCGCGCCCAGGTGGGTGAGCAGCAGCGGCAGCTCCACGTTCTTCTGGGCGGTCAGCATCGGCATCAGGTTGTAGAACTGGAACACGAAGCCGACGTGGTGGCTGCGCCAGGTCGAGAGCTGGCCACCGCTCATGCGGTCGATGCGCTCGCCTTCGATCTCGATCTCGCCGGCGGTGGGCGTGTCCAGCCCGCCGATCAGGTTGAGCAGGGTCGTCTTTCCCGAGCCGGACGGGCCCATCAACGCGACGAAGTCGCCTGACTGGATGTCCAGATCAATGCCGTGCAGCACCTGTACTTTCTCGGGGCCGCGCTGGTAGGTCTTGGTGATGTTGCGGAGCGAAACCAGGGTGGACATGGGTGGTTCTCCGTGGATCGGTGAGAAGTGGCCTACGGCGCGCCCGGGCAAAGGCGCCGGGTTCCGTGGTGACGGGCAGCCGCCACCGTGCGCGCCGTGACGGCACGAGGGAAACGCACTTGCCGCGAGCGTGAGAGCGGCTCGCGTGACGCAGCTGCTGGCCCGTCAGGGCGTTTCGGTGACCTTGCTGCCGTCGTGCAGCTCGGCCGGTGGCGTGGTCACCACGACCTCGCCGGCGCTCAGGCCCCGGGTGACCTGACGGTCGTTGTTGAGCGTGGTGCCCACGGTGATCGCGCGCTGTTCCACCCGCGCATCGTCCTTGACTACGAAGGCGACCTTCTTCTGGTCGCGCTCCACGATCGCCGCCGCCGGCACCCGCACGCCCTGTGGTTTGGCGGCTTCGGTGGGCTGGGCGCTTTCCAGGAAGCTGACCCGCACGCCCATCTCCGGGACGATGCGCGGGTCCTTGGTCTTCAGCGCCACGCGCACCTTCACGGTCGCCTTGCCGCGGTCGGCGGTGGGAATGATGGCGATCACTTCGGCCGGGATCTTCCAGTCCGGGTAGGCGTTGAGGGTGGCTTCGACCGGCATCTTCGGCTGCACGCGGCCGATGAAGGATTCGCCGACCTCGACTTCGATCTCCAGCGAGTCCATGTCCACGATGGTGCCGATGCCGGTCCGGGTGAAACCGCCGCCCGCCGACAGCGGCGAGACGATCTCGCCCGGCTGCGCCGCCTTGGCGGTGACCACGCCGGAGAACGGCGCGCGCACGATGTTGTTGTCCACGCCGAGATCGGCGATCGCCAGCGAATCGCTGGCCACGGTGGTGTTGCGCTGGGCGGTCCTGAGCTGGGCGCGGAGGCTGTCGCGCTGGGCGATGGCCAGGTCGTACTGCGAGCGCGAGACCAACTGCTGGCCGACCAGTGTCTGCAGGCGGCCGGCCTCGGCATCGGCCTGGGCGACCTGCGCCTGCAGTCCGGCCAGCTGGCTGCGCGCTGCTTCCAGCTGCGAGGCCGAGAGGCTGCGCTGCGCGTTGGCATCGATCGGGTCGAGCGTGGCCATGATCTGGCCCTCTTCCACGCGCATCCCTTCCTCGATCATCACCTCTCGGACCTTGCCGGTGATCTTGGCCGAGACGGTGGCCATGCGCCGGGCGACCACATAGCCGCTGGCGTCGAGCACCGAGCTGCTGGCGCCGCCCTGCTGGATCGCCACCACCGGGGCAGTGGTCACGGCGATCGGGCGCTCGCGGCCGAACACGAACCAGGCCAGCCCGGCCAGCACAATGAGAAGGACGATCGCCAGCACGATCCAGCGGCCACGTCGCGAGGGCGACGGTGGCGGCGAACCGGCCTTGCGGTCGATGCGGAGTTCCTTGAGCAGTTCAGCGGATGCGTTCATCGTGAGTCTGGACGGGGAATCGGGCCGAGTGTGACCGCAACGGCGGCCGGGGGGCAAACCGGCACGGTGGCCGGGTGGTGCACAGCATGCCCGGCGGCCTGCGGCGGCGGCAGTGACAGCTGTCACCTGCATGGGCTGACGGCGGCCACTGGGGCCGGCAGCGCGGATGACGGACGCTGTGGGTGTCCTCTCTTGGAGTGCGTCATGACCGAGTCCACTGCCTTGCCCCTGGCCTGCCTTCACGACGTGCAGGTCCACTACGGCAGCGTCGCCGCCCTGCAGGGCGTGAGCTTCTCGTTGCACCGTGGCGACGTGCTGGCCCTGCTTGGCCGCAACGGCGCCGGCAAAAGCACGGCCATTTCGCTGCTGCTGGGCCTGCGCCGCGCGGATGCAGGCCGGGTGGAACTGCTCGGCGGCGACCCGCAGGATCGCGATCGCCGCGGCGGCATCGGCGTGATGCTGCAGGCCACCGCGTTGCCGCCGGTGCTGCAGGTGCGGGAGCTGGTTGATCTGGCGCGTACCTGCTATGTCGATCCACGCTCGCTGGACGACTGCCTCGCACTGGCCGGGCTGACCGATCTCGCCCGCCGCCGCTATGGTCGCCTGTCGGGCGGGCAGCAGCGCCGCGTGCAGTTCGCGATTGCGGTCTGCGGGCGGCCACAGCTGCTGTTCCTGGATGAGCCGACCACCGGCCTGGACATCCAGGCACGGCAGCAGCTCTGGCAGGCGATCCGGCAGCTGGCGGCCGAGGGCTGCGGTGTCCTGCTGACCACGCATTACCTGGAAGAAGCCGAGGCGCTGGCCCAGCGCGTGGTGGTGATCGAACAGGGCCGCGTGCTGGCCGATGGCCCACTGGCGCAGTTCCGCCAGCAGCTGGCACCGCGCCGCATCCGCTGCCGCAGCACGTTGGAGGTGGACGAAGTGAGGAGCTGGCCCGGCGTGCGCGAGGTGGTTCGCGATGGCCTGCGCCTGCAACTGCTGGCCGAGCCTGCCGAGTCCGTGGTGGCACGTCTACTCGCTGCAGATCCGCAGCTGCAGGAACTGGAGGTGCATGGCGGCGGCCTGGCCGACGCCTTCGTCGAACTGACCCGGGAGGCCGCATGAACACCGTGATCGCATCCGTACCCGCTGCAAGCGCCCGCGCCCCGGCGTGGCCCATCTACCTCGCCGAGATACGCTGCGAACTGCGCCGCGCCTGGCGTTACCCGGGCTTCGTGCTGCCGTCGCTGTTGTTCCCGGTGTTGTTCTATTCCCTGTTCGGCGTGCTGCTCGGCCGCGGCCAGGCCCCGGTCTATCTGCTGGCGACCTATTGCGTGTTCGGTGCGATGGCGCCGGCGCTGTTCGGCTTCGGCGTACAGCTGGCGCTGGATCGCGAGGGTGGGCTGCTCACGCTCAAGCGCGCGCTGCCGATGCCACCGATGGCGCCGTTGCTCGCGCGTCTGCTGATGGCCGTCCTGTTCGCGGTGCTGGTGGCGATGCTGCTGATCGCGGTGGCGATCGGCGCCGGCGTTGCAGTCACGCCCAGGGCGGTGCTTCACCTGCTGGCGGTGGCCGCGTTCGCCGCGCTGCCGCTGGGCGCGATCGGCCTGCTGATCGGCAGCCACGTGGGCGCCAACGCGGCGCCGGCCGTGGTCAACCTGGTCTATCTGCCGCTGGCCGTGTTGTCCGGGCTGTGGCTGCCGCTGTCGATACTGCCGCCGCTGTTCACCACGCTGGCACCGCTGTGGCCAACCTGGCATCTGGCCCAGCTGGCGTTGCCGGCGGTCGGCCAGCCGGCGCAGGGCAGTCTGTGGGTGCACGTGGCCGTGCTGCTTGGCATCACCGCGGTGGCGCTTGGGCTGGCACGGCGCCGCCTGCGGCGCATCGGCTGAAGTGGCATGATCGCGTCTGTTCGTTCTGCCTTGGAATCGTCCGTGTCCTCCCGTCGGCTCGCCTCCCTGTTGCGCCCCGCGCCGGATTCGGCCGTGGCCGAGAACCTGCGGCGCGGCAGATCGCCGTGGGTCGATGCGATCCACCTGCTGTGGACGCTGTGGGTGTTCCTGACGCCGTTGTTCGGCGGTGGCTACACCTGGCGCTGGGCGGCGCTGACCCTGCTGACCTACCCGGTGTTCCTGGTCCTGTACGCCGGTGTGCTGCTCGCACCGCGCAGCCACGCACCGCGCTACGCCCTGTCGATGGTGGCACTGGGGCTGGTTCCGCTGGCGTGGTACCCCTCGGCGGTGAGCTATTTCATTTTCGGCTGTGTCACCCTGCGCGTCTCGCGCCGCAGTGGCTATGGGCGCTATCTGCTGCAGCTGGTGGGATTGAACGCGCTGTTCGTGGTGGTGGGTTTGTTGGCCCACTACCCGTGGCAGGCGCTGATCTGGATTCCGAGCATGGCGATGATCATCAGCCTGGTGGTCAACTTCGAGACCGCCAGCCATGAACAGGATGCGGCGCTGCAGCTGTCCCAGGACGAAGTGCGTCGGCTCGCGGCGACCGCCGAGCGCGAGCGCATCGGCCGCGATCTGCACGATCTGCTGGGGCATACGCTGTCCTTGATCACCTTGAAGCTGGAGCTCTCGCGCAAGCTGGCCGACCGCGATCCGGTGGGCTCGCGCCGCGAGGTGGACGAGGCCGAAACCATCGCGCGCCAGGCGCTGGCCGAAGTGCGCAGCGCGGTCACCGGTATCCGCGCCAGCGATCTGGCGGCCGAACTCGCCGCGGCCCGGCTGCTGCTGGAGTACCAGCATGTGCATCTGCACTACGCGCCGCCGCCGCCGATGCCGGTCGATACCGAACGGGCGTTGTCACTGATCCTGCGCGAGGCGGTGACCAATATTGCCCGCCACGCACAGGCGCGGCAGGCGTGGATCACCTTCGAGCAGGACGGGCGCAGCCTGTCGATGCAGATCCGCGACGATGGGCGCGGTGGTGTCCATGTCGACGGCAACGGGCTGACCGGCATGCGCGAACGCGTCGCCGCTCTGCGCGGCACCCTGGTGATGCAGTCGGCGAAGGGCGAGGGCACCTGCGTGACGGTGCGGGTCACGCTGCCGGCGGCCACCACGCCGGTCGTGGCACCGGTCACGCCCGATGCCCTCCCGGACGGAGCCACGCCATGATCCGCATCGTGCTCGCCGAAGACCAGGCGATGGTGCGCGGCGCATTGTCAGCGCTGCTCGGGCTGGAGCCGGACATCGAGGTGCTGGGCAGCGCGGCCGATGGCGAAGCCGCGTGGCGGATGCTGCAGCAGCTGCAGCCGGACATCCTGGTCACCGATATCGAAATGCCCGGTCTTTCCGGGCTGGAACTGGCGCAGCGGATCGCCCGTCAGGGACTCCCGATCAAGGTGGTGATCGTCACCACCTTCGCGCGCTCGGGCTTCCTGCGCCGCGCGCTGGACGCCGGCGTCTGCGGCTATCTGCTCAAGGATGCCCCGGCCGAACGCCTGGCCGATGCACTGCGCCAGGTACAGCACGGCGGCCGCGCGATCGACCCGCAGTTGGCGCTGGATGCCTGGTCGCAGGCCGATCCCCTCAATGACCGCGAGCGCCAGGTGCTGCGCCTGTCCGGCGACGGACGCTCGGCCAGCGAGATCGCCACCCAGCTCGGGCTCTCGCACGGGACGGTGCGCAACTATCTGTCCGAATGCATCGGCAAGCTGGGCGTCGCCAACCGCATCGAAGCGTATCGGCTGGCGCGGCAGAAAGGCTGGCTGTAACGCCGGCCGCTGGCCGGTGCTGCACCCTCTCTATCGAGAACAACGGGAGCCGGCCAGCGGCCGGCACTACCGGGGTGCCAGCGATGCATGCGATCCGATACCGGCCGCCCCCACCGACCAACGGTCGGTGGCTACTACCAGGATGCTAGGCAGCCTGATTTATCCGGCATCATCGTTGCGCTCTTTCTCCGGGCCCTTCGCCATCGCCTGGAATACGCCATCGCGGCGCACCCACAGGTGGAACAGCGCGGCCGACAGATGCATCACCACCGTGGCGAACAACACATAGGCCAGCAGGCTGTGCGCGTTGCGCAGGGCGGCGTACAGCGCCGGGTTGTGCGGCAGGATCGCCGGCAGGTGCACGCCGCCGCCCATCACGATCGGATAGCCGCCGGCGGAGAGCATGCCCCAGCCGACCAGCGGCATCGCCAGCATCACTCCGTACAGCACCCAGTGCGAGGCATGCGCGGCCGCGGCCTGCCAGGCGGGCAGGTCGGCCGGCAGCGGCGGTGGACGATGCCGCAGGCGGTTGTACAGCCGCACCAGCACCAGCAGCAGGATCGCGATCCCCAGCGGCCGGTGCAGGTCGATCAGCATCGGTCGCCAGTGCAGCGAGGCGACCATGGTCACGCCGACGAACAGCATGGTCAGGATCATCGCCGCCATCAGCCAGTGCAGGACGCGGGCGAGGAGATTGAAATGGCCGGCATCACGGTTCATCGCGCAC
This sequence comes from Stenotrophomonas sp. JAI102, assembly GCF_013409105.1. Lineage (NCBI taxonomy): Bacteria > Pseudomonadati > Pseudomonadota > Gammaproteobacteria > Lysobacterales > Lysobacteraceae > Stenotrophomonas > Stenotrophomonas sp. JAI102. The sequence continues at coordinate 57,632 of NZ_JACCCI010000003.1, read as the reverse complement.
CTTCCTTGCCCGTCGCGGCGGGTGCTTTGCCGCTGGCGATCTCGCGCTCGCGGCGATTGAACGATTGCGAATACACCGCCGAGCGGGCGGCCAGGATCGGATCATCGGTGCCGGCCACGCCGCTGGGCAGGATCAGCGGATCGTAGTTGAGGTCGCGGCAGGCGCCGGTGGCCTGCGGCTGCATGCTGCTCAGGGTCAGCGTGCCGGCCTTCACCTGGCGGCGGTCCTCCGGCCACACCTGCGAGGGGTCATTGACCGGGTCGCCATCGTTGGCGAGGGTCACCCACATGTCCCAGCGCACCGGGCCCTGCGCCAGCCGCTGCGCGAACTCCTCGCTGAGGAAATCATCGTCGGACTGCGCGCGCTGCTCCGGCGTCATGTCCTCGAAGGGTGCCTGCGGGCGCATGCTCCAGCGCACGAAGCGTTGGCTGCCATCGGCAGCGGTGAAACGGAAACTGTTGACGCCGTTGTAGGCGGTGTTGGCCCAGCTGTTCGACCATGGCGCGGTCTTGGCCCACTGCTGGAAGGCCCGCGCGGACGGGTATTTCTCCAGCACGGCCGCCATCTTCGCCGGGTCGGGTTTGCCGGTGGCCGGGTCCGGGATGCCCGCACGGGTCTGCTCGAGGAAGGCTTCGGCGGTGGGCACCGCGAAGAACGGGAAGCTGTTCATCGCCATGCGCCATTCCTGGCCGTCATCGCTGACCAGCTGCAGCGCCATGCTGCGCACGCGGGCCTTGTTGTCGGCGCCATGCGGATCGCCACCGCCGATCGAGAGCCGGCCCAGCACGGGCACCTGGGGCTGGCGGAACACGCGCGCCGAACTCAGCGCCGCGCCCTCCGGCGTGCCCTGGAACACGCCGCTGACGCAGACGCCCTTGGTGTGCGCGCGACGAAAGCCCGGCTGTGGTGGGCCGGTCGCCTCGATGGCATCGGTGAAGGTCTGTGCGGTGACGCGGTCGCGACCGATCCAGCCGGCCAGCCAGGCGAAGGCCAGCACCAGGCCGCCCGCGATCAGGGCGATCAGCGCGATCCACAGCAGCGGTGATGGAGGGCGTGGACCGCCCGGTTCGCGACCAGCGCGGGTATAGCCGAAGAGCGACATGTCCGGATTCCTGCCTTCACGATGCGTGTGGGTGGGCGACAGGCGCATGGTGTCAGAACCCGGCGCAGGCCGATATTCACATTTTCGACAACTCTTCAGAAACGACGATCCCCGCCGGGGCGGGGATCATCGGGTCACACGTCAGACGCGGCGCCTCAGGCGTAGCGCGTCTTCAGCATCGCCCACGCCGAACGCAGCGCCAGCGCTTCGCCACCGGCCGGACGGCCCGGGCGCTCGCCGTCGTTCCAGGCGTACACATCCAGATGCGCCCAGGTCTGGCCTTCGGTGATGAAACGCTCCAGGTACAGCGCGGCGGTAACCGAGCCGGCCATGCGCGAACCGGCGTTGGCCAGGTCGGCGATGTTGCTGTGCAGGTAGCGCAGGTACGGACGCCACAGCGGCATGCGCCAGACCGGATCGCGCACCGATTCACCGGCTTGCAGCCACTGCTGGGCCAAGGTGTCGTCGTTGCTGAACAGCGCCGGCAGGTCCGGGCCGAGCGCGATGCGGGCCGCGCCGGTCAGGGTGGCGAAATCGAGCACGATCTCCGGCTGCTGCTCGCTGGCATAGGTCAGCGCATCGGCGAGGATCACCCGGCCTTCGGCGTCGGTGTTGTCGATCTCGATGCTCAGGCCCTTGCGGGTGGCGATCACTTCGCCCGGGCGGAAGGCATCCGGACCGATCGCGTTCTCCACCGCCGGGATCAGCAGGGTCAGCTGCACCGGCAGCTGCTGGGCCATGATCAGCCCGGCCAGGCCCAGCGCGTGCGCGGCGCCGCCCATGTCCTTTTTCATGTTGCGCATGCCGTCGCCCGGCTTGATGTCCAGCCCGCCGGTATCGAAGCACACGCCCTTGCCGACCAGCGCCACGTGCGGCTGGCCCGGGGTGCCCCAGCGCAGCACGATCAGGCGCGGCGCGCGATGCGAAGCGCGGCCCACGGCGTGGATGGACGGGAAGTTCTGCTCCAGCAGCGCATCGCCGGTGATCACCTCGATCTGCGCGCCGTGGGCCGTCGCCAGTTCACGCGCGGCATCTTCGAGCTGCTGCGGGCCCATGTCCTCGGTCGGGGTGTTGACCCAGTCGCGCACGCGCAGGCTGGCCGCGACCACGTCGCGCACTTCGGCCGAAGGGGTGGCGGCCAGCTGGGCCGGCGCGCGGTTGGGCGTTCGGTAGCGCGCGAAGCGGTAGCTGCCCAGGCCCCAGCCGATCTGCAGCAGGGTCTCGATCTCCGGTGCCAGTGCATCCGCCAGTGTCCAGACAGTGCCTTCCGGCAGCGCGAACGGCGCATGCGCGTAACTGTAGACATCGCCCGGGTCGCCGACACCGACGATCGCGCCGGCCAGGCCGTGCTCGCCCGGCAGCAGCACCACGCTGCCACCGCTGCCGTTGAAGCGCTGCGCGTCCAGCCACGCGCCGAGCGCGTCGGATTGCTGCGCACGCCAGCCGGCGTACTGCTCGCGGTTCATCACATGCAGCGGCAGCGCATGCGAGGTATCGGACGTGAAACCGTTGATCTGGGACATGGGACTCGAGTGCTCCTTGGGCGGCGGCTTACGCGTGCTGGGCGGATGCGTTCGCATCCAGCCAGTCGGCCAGCCCGGTCAGGGTGTCGAACTGCAGATCGGGCTGCAGTGAAGGATGGGTCCAGGGGTGTTCTTCGCGGTTGATCCAGCAGCCGCGCAGGCCGGCCTGCAACGCACCGACCACGTCCATCTCGGCGTGGTCGCCGACGTGCAGTACGTGGGCGGGAGCCACCGCGAGGCGCTCGCAGGCCGCGTGGAAGATGCTTGCCGCAGGCTTGGCCGCGCCGTGCTCGCGCGAGCCGAGCTGGAAGGTGAAGTGGTGGGACACGCCGATCCGCTGCAGGTCGGCGTTGCCGTTGCTGAGCGCGGCGACCGGCACGCGAGCGGCGATCCGGGCCAGCGCGTCCATCGCATCCGGATAGAACTCGACCTGGTTGCGCGCGGCGTAGAACGCCTCGTAGGCCGGTTCCAGCAGGGCCGGATCGGCGCCGCTTTTCTCCAGCGCCTCGCTCAGCGTCAACCGGCGCAGCGCGCTGAGGTCGTAGTGCAGGTGCGGGTTGTCATGGAAGGAGCGCTCGCGCAGTTCGCGCATCGCGGCCACCGGGTACATCGCGGCGGTCGCGGGGCTGTGCTGGAGCATCCACTCGTACAACACCTGGTCGATGCGGGCGCCGATGGGGGCGAACGGCCACAAGGTGTCGTCGAGGTCGAGGGTGATGGCTTGGACGGGGAAATTCACCGGCCCATTCTACTCCCGCGATCCAGCGCGGGCACCCCGGAACGGTTCATTCCAGCAGCTTGGCCCAGCCCTGCGTGCCATCCAGCCGCGCCAGCACCAGCTTGATGCAGACCAGCAGCGGCACCGCCAGCAGCAGGCCGACCATGCCCCACAGCCAGCCGAACACCATCAGGGCCAGGATCAGGATCAGCGGCGAGATCGCCATCTGCCGGCCCAGCACGATCGGGGTCACCACCTGGCCTTCGATGGTGTGCAGCGCGAGGTAACAGGCCGCGGGCAGCAATGCCTTGAAGGGATCGCTGAACTCCACGAAACCCATCAGCAGCATCAGCGCCACGCCGATCAGCGGGCCGACGTAGGGCGCGAAGTTCAGCAGGGCCGCCACGGTGCCCCATAGCAGCGCCTCCTGCAGCGAGATGCCGAGCAGCAGCAGGATGCCGGAGAACACCAGGCCGACCAGCGTGTTGATCACGGTGATGGTCAGCACGTAGCGGGAGACCTCGCGTTCGATCGAGCGCAGGATGTCCGTGGTGAAGCGTTGCTGCTGGCGGCTGGGGAACAGCGCGATGGCATGCTTCTGCAGGCTCTGCCCGTAGATCATGAAGAACAGGGTCAGCAGCACCACCGCCAGCACCGAGGCGGCCAGGCGGGGCGCGCGGGTCAGCACTTTGTAGGGATCATCGAGCTGGGTGCGCACGATCTGTACGCGGCGGCTGCCTTCGCCACCGGCGACGCGCGCGAAGTTCTCGGCGGCCTGGTTCGCCTGCTGCACCGGCTTGGTCAGGTTCTGCACCTGGCGGGCGACCTTGCGCAGCTGCTGCGGCGCTTCCTGCGCCCACTCCATCGCCGGGCCGACCAGCTGCACGCCGAGCGCGGCGGCACCACTCAAGCCGACGCCGAGTACCAGCACTGCGCCGAGGAACCGGGGAATCCAGATCTTCTGCAGCATCCGCAGGATCGGATTGCCGACCAGCGCGAAGAACATGGCCAGCAGGATCGGCAGCACCACGTCCTGTGCCGCCCACAGGGTGAAGGCGACGGCCAGGGTGGCCAGGATCACCAGCGACATCGGGGCGCGCGGGCGCGGCGCGGGCGGTGCGACGACGGCTTCGGCAGAAGGGGGAACCGGAACGCTCATTCGGATCGCACGCTGGAAAGGAGCGCCATTATTGGGCAAGCCGGGTGGGCATGGCGTGTGGGGTGCGTGCACACGAAGAAAGGCCCCGCGGCGGCTGCCGCAGGGCCCTCGAATGTTGCCGCCGACCGCGCTGCGATCAGCGTTCGGACAGGTCCGTGGCGGCTTCGGCCGGTTGCGGCTGATGCGGCGAGGCCGGATCGGCGGGGGGTTCCGGGCTGAGCCGCGGCGTTGCCGGGGCCGCAGGTGCCGGAGCCGGAGCCGCCTGCCGCGGTGCCTCAACGGTTGCCTCATCCACCTTGTCGGCCGCCTGCTCGGCGGTGTCAGCCGCTTCGCTGGCCTGCATCGAGGCGAATGCGGCCTGGGTACTGGCCACCAGGTTGGAAACCGAGCCGATCATCTGCAGCCACCGCGCGCCCTGCACCTTCGCGCCGAGCCCGGTGGGCTCCAGCTTGCCGGCCAGGAAACCGCCGGCCAGACCCACGGTGATGATGCGCAGCGGTGTCCATCCCGTACGCCAGACGGTGCTGAGGGTGGACCAGCTGCTGCGGGTTTTTTCCACCCGCACCGCCACCACCAGCTCGGCGCGCTGGACGCGTTGCCGCAAGGCTTCGAAGTTCATCGCTTCACCCCCGTGGTGTCGACGTCGGCATCGGGATCTTCACCGCTGGGCTCGTCATACAGGCCCAACCGCGACAGCTGGCGGCGGGTGGCATGCATGCCGGTATGGCGGAAGAAGAACGACACCCGCCACATCGCGTAGCCGGTCACCAGCAGGCTGACGATCGAGGTGATCAACAGCGAATGGAACCAGGACAGGCCCCAACGCTGCATCAGGGCGATCAGCGTGCCGGCCAGCAACAACCAGGCCGACGCGCCGAACACGATTGCCACGCCGGCCCAGGCCAGTGCCCGGCCGAACGCGCTGCGCGCCAGTGCGAAGTCGGCCGAAGCCAACCGTCGCAGGGAGCGCAGGGTGTGCTTGGCCGAATCGACGGTCTCACGGCCGGCCTCACCGACCTGACGGATGCTCTCGTCCAGGCGCGGTGCTTTTTCACCGCTGTCCGGTGGCGGGATATCCGCGCCACCGGCAGCGTTCGACTGGGCTTGATCGCTCACGCCGCTGCTTACTTGTCGCCGCCGCTGCGGGCCAGCTTGGCGATGATCCAGCCGGCCGCGAAGGCCACGCCGAAGGATGCCAGCGGACGCTCACGGATCAGTTCGGCAGCGCTGTCGACCAGGTCCTTGCCCTTGTCCATCAGTGCATCGACCTGTTCCTTGGCAGCGGCGCCACCGAACTCGGCAGCCGCCAGGCCGGACAGCGCGGTATCGGACAGTTCGGCCTTGACGTTGGCCTTGCCGATGCGCAGCTCGTCACCGGCAGCACCGGTGGCGCCCTTGATCGCACCGCCGGCGGCGGTGGCGGCCGACTTCAGGTGCGAGCCGGCTTCGCCCAGGTGTTCCTTCAGGTTCTCGGTATTGGTGGGGCTCATCGTGTATCTCCTGCTATGCGATGGGGAAGGTGACCGCGGACGATCCGACGGCAACGAACACAAGGTAATAGCACCGGCCGGGTGTAAGCGACGTTACGGCAGCCGCTGCGTTCAGCGCATCACCAGCTGGCCACCACCGTTGCCCCGGATGATGCGCAGCACCAGCTGGGCCGGACGCTGCTGGAAGTTGGCGCGCCAGCTGGCGAGATCGGCAAACTCACCTGCCGTTGCCGCGGTGATCACATCGCCCTGCTGCAGCCCGGAGCTGGCCGCGCGGCTGCCGCGTTTGACCTCGCTGACCAGCACGCCGCTGACACCGGCCTGGCGCAGCGACTCGGGCAGATCGACGAAGGTGGCACCGCCCAGGCGCGGATCGAGTGATTCGCCACTGACCGCGCGCGCCTGTTCCTTGAGCGTGGCCTTGATCTGCAGCGGCTTGCCCTCGCGGCGCACATCCAGGGTCAGCGTGCTGCCCACCGGCTGCAAGCCTTCGACATTGTGCAGCGCCTGCGCGCTGTCCACGCGCTGGCCGTTGGCCGACACCACCACATCGCCCGGCTTCAGCCCGGCAGCGGCGGCACTGGAACCGGCCAGCACGCGGGTGACCAGCGCGCCCCGCGTCTCGGTCAGGCCCAGGCCCTGTGCGATCTGCTGGGTCAGGTTCTGCGTCTCGATGCCGAGCGTGCCGCGCACCACCACGCCGTGCTTGACCAGCTGGTCAACCACGTCGCGCGCCAGGTTGGAGGGGATCGCCAGGCCGAGGCCGATGTTGCCGGCCATGCTGCCCTGCGGATTGAAACTGGCGGTATTGATGCCGACCAGCTGGCCCTGCAGGTTGACCAGTGCGCCACCGGAATTGCCCGGGTTGATCGAGGCATCGGTCTGGATGAAGTTCTGGTAGCCCAACCCGCGGATGCCGCTGCGGCCCACCGCCGAGACGATGCCCGAGGTGACCGTCTGGCTGAAACCGAACGGGTTGCCGATCGCCACCACGAAGTCGCCCACGCGCAGCTGCGCGCTGTTGCCGAGCTTGATCTCGGTCAGGTTGCCGGTCGGAATACGGATCAGGGCGACGTCGGTATCGGCATCGGAGCCGATGAATTCAGCCTTGACCGTCCGTCCATCGGCCAGGGTCACCTGCACGTCGTCGGCGTTGTCGATGACGTGGTGGTTGGTCAGCACCAGGCCTTCGGCGGCATCGATGATCACGCCCGAGCCCAGCGATTCGTTGATGCGTTCCTGCGGGACTTCCGGGAACAGACGGCGGAAGAACGGGTCGTTGAAGTAGGGGTTGCGCACGCGCACCACCTGCTTGGTGTTGACGCTGACCACCGCCGGCATCACCCGCTCCAGCATCGGTGCCAGTGACGGTACCGCCTGTCCGGCGACCGCCGCGGGCAGCGCGGCCGTGGTCGGGATCGTGTACGCGGCCGGTGCCGCTTCGGCACGGTTGTCCAGGTGCGCGTTGATGGCCGTGGCGGTGAATCCGCCGAAGGCAGCGGCGAGGGCGAGCGTGAGCAGGGTCGGGAGCGGTCGCATGTCCGGCGGTTCCGTGTCGGAGGGGGCGGGGGCAGGGAAAACAGGTATACGGTAATTCAACCTGAATGAGTGTGTCCGCAACCGGCTAAACCCGGCATGAAACCCGCCGCGGCCGCGGCGTTCCCGACGACGTCGGCAGGCCGATGGTCGGGGTACCGAGGCAGCCGATAGGGAGGACCGGAAGTGGCTGTCGCGATGCATCCGGTGACGCCCGATCACACCGTCCTCGTGCGTCGGCAACGCGTACCAGCGTGATCGAGACCAGCGCAAATGCCGGGTGCGGAGGCGGGGAATGGATCAGGTGCGACGATCAATTCTCGAATCATCGGATGCGGCGGAGATGCGCATCCAGACACACGGCGTGCACCACGCACTGGAACACCGATGCTGTTTTCAAGGGGTTTCGTGCAAGTGCCCGGTGCATTGCTTGCTGCCGCCGATGGGGGTGCTACTGTCGGCTTGGCACGTGCATCGCATCAAGACCGTTCCACGATGGACCGCGCCGGTATAGCATCGCCAGCGATTTGACTAACCAGGCCCCTTAGGAGGCACTCAATGAGCAACGGTAATGGTGTGACCACGGTTCTCTCGCAGACCGTCGAAGATGCAAAAGAAACCGCCACCAACGTCGGCGAGACCATCGCACACGTTGCGGAAGATGCCGTCGCTTCGGTGAAGAAGACCGCCAAGCGCGCACGCAAGGCCGCCACCACCCAGGTCGCCAAGGTCAAGAAGGCCGTGACCAAGGTCGAGAAGACCGTCGCCAAGAAGGCTGACAAGGCGGCCAAGTCGGTCGGCAAGACCCTGGCCACCGCCAAGCAGAAGCTGGAAACGGCCAAGAAGAACGCCAAGGCCGAAGTCACCGCGATCAAGAAGCAGGTCGCCAAGAAGAAGGCCGCCGCTGAAAAGGCCGTGACCAAGACCACCAAGGCTGCCGGCAAGAAGGCCACGACCGCCAAGAAGGCCGTGACCAAGAAGGCTGCCGCCGCCAAGAAGACCGTGACCAAGAAGGTCGCTACCGCCAAGAAGGCCGTCGCCAAGAAGACCGCGACCGCCAAGAAGGCCGTGACCAAGAAGACCACTGCCGCCAAGAAGACCGTCGGCAAGAAGGTCACCGCTGCCCGGACCGCCGTTGCCAAGAAGTCGGCGACCGCCAAGAAGGCCGTGACCAAGAAGACCGCAGCGGCCAAGAAGGTAGCCGGCAAGAAGACCGCCGTCGCCAAGAAGACCGTCGGCAAGAAGGTCGCCACCGCCAAGAAGGCCGTTGCCAGGAAGTCGGCGACCGCCAAGAAGGCCGTGACCCGGAAGACCGCGACCGCCAAGAAGGTGGCCGGCAAGAAGACCGCCGTCGCCCGCAAGTCGGTCGGCAAGAAGGTCGCCACGGCCAAGAAGGCCGTGACCAGGAAGACCACCGCGGCCAAGAAGACCGTCGGCAAGAAGGTCGCGACCGCCAAGAAGGCTGTGGCCAAGAAGGCGCCGGCGAAGAAGGCTCCGGCCCGCAAGGCCGCCCCGGCCAAGCGTGCTGCCGCCAAGCCGGTTGCCCGCAAGGCGCCGGCCAAGCGCGCGCGCAAGTAAGCAAGTTGCAACGTGCTGCTCCCGCCTGAGTGCGGGAGTGGCATGGCGGGGTCGGCCTGTGCCCGCCCACTGCCTCTTGGCATCCCGGTCGAGTGCATCGCGTCACGCTGCGATCAGACTCCCGGTTACTGTCCTGACTGTCCCGCCCCTTCGTCGGATCCTGCCCCTGCGGCCAGCTGCTTGACGGTCCCTCCCTGCCTCTCTTGCTAACCTGCTCCGCGGACGTCCACGGGAAGATGCAATGCGCGGTCTCGACTTCAGCTCCTGGCAGGCCATGCTCTCGACCCTGGTCGGCCTGGCGGTCATCACCCTGATCGGCGTCGGCATCCGGCTGCTGGTCATGCAGACCATGCAGCAGCGCCGCGAGCGCGAGAACCGGCAGATCAACGAGCGGCTGCGCACGCTGATCGCGGCATACAAAGTGCTCGGGGGTTCATTCACCGGCACGCTCGATGTCGATCCACGCCATCGCCGGGACTTCCGCGCGCTGCCCGACGCAGGCGAAGACGGCGATGCATTGCACCTGCCGGCGGACGCGGAGATCGGCGGCGAGCGTGCGCGTCGCATCCGTGATGCGGTGGAAGCAGCGCTGTCGGACATCATCCTGCTGGGCACCGATGAGCAGGTGCGCCTGGCCGCGCACGCCGCCAACGAGATGGCCCATGGCCGCCTCGTCCCCACCGCCGAACTGGTGGTGTCGCTCCGCGACTTCATTCGCCAGGCGTTGGATCTCGATCCCATCCCTGCCGCCGTCGTCATCCCGCGCCAAGGCCCGACACGGCCCTCGGCCGGTGCGAAGGGCAAGGGCGATGCGGGTGACAAGGGCGGCGGGAAAGGCGGTGGGGGCGGTGGCGGCATGGGAGGAATGGGCGGCGGTGGCATGGGCGGCGGGGCGGACGACACCCCGGACGCGCATCGCTGATCGCCCATCGGCTCACGGTGAGGCGGCCACGCCGATCCGGTACGGCGGTGGCGTCGCGCCCATCAGGTGCGTGACGAAGTAGTCCCACATCCGGCGCATGTAGTAGTCGTCGTTGCGGAACAGCTCGTGGTCCTGGTTGGGCAGGTACAGCAGGTCGTAATTCTTGTTGGCGAGCGTCAGCGCCCGCGCCAGTTGCAGGGTCAGCGCCGGCATGGCGTTTTCGTCCAGATCGCCGTAGACCAGCATCAGCCGGCCCTGCAGGCGGTCGGCCAGCGCATCGTTGGCCAGCGGCTGGAACAGTGCGGGCACCGCATCGGGCTGCGGGCGCACCGCACTACCGTCGGCATAGATCGGTTGGCCGCCGACCAGCCGGTCCATCCCATGGATCGCGCCGCCGTACATGCCCTGGAAGCTGTGGCTGCCGGCCGACGCTACCCCGACCTTGTAGAACGCCGGGTGGCGCAGCAGGGCACGCGCCGCGCTGTAGCCGCCGAAGGAGTGCCCATAGATGCCGACACGGCTCAGGTCCATGCCCGGATAACGGGTGGCCAGCTGGCGGATGGCCGCGACATGATCGTCCAGCTGCAGATCGGCCGCGGTCAGGAAGCTGGCATCGTGGAAAGCCTTGGAACGTCCGGGCGTGCCGCGCGCATCGATGCTTACCACGACGAAGCCGAGCTGGGCCAGGCTGGAACGCGCGACCGGATTCATCGTGGCGGTGGCGTCGACGAAACCGACCGGGGCGTTGGTGATATGCGGTCCACCGTACATGGCATCGATCACGGGATGGCGTCCGGTCCCGCTGTAGCCAGGCGGCAGGTACACCGTGGCCTGCAGTTCAGTGCGGCCGTCGGCGGCCAGCACGCCCACCCGCCGCGGTGGCACCCAGCCGGCCGCACGCACCCTGCGGTCATCGGCGTGTTCAAGTTCCAGCACCACGCGCCCATCGGTGGTTGAGCGCAGCACGCTGATCGGCGCCTGGTCCACCCGCGAATAGCTGTCGACCACGTAGGCCGCCGACGGTGACAGCAGGGTGGACGCACGGCCCCCCATCAGCACGCCGGCGCCGCCATCGATCGCATGGTCGGCCGCTTCCGGTGTGAGCAGGACCGGAGCACCGCCGTCCAGCGACACGCGGTACAGGCGGCGCTGATACGGATCGCCGGGCTCGCGCCCGCCGGCGGTGAACAGCACCTGGCGACGCGCCTCGTCGACGCCGACCACATCACGCACCAGCCATTCGCCGTGGGTCAGCTGACGGACCACGCGGCCATCGCGGCGGTCGATCAGGTACAGATGGCCCCAGCCATCGCGCTGCGAGAACCAGACGATGCCGTCGCCGCGCTGCAGAACGTGCACGGCTGGCCGGTTGTAGGGATAGGTGTTGAGCTGTACGCGGGTATCGCTGGTCTCCTCATGTACGGTACGCACCTTGCCGGTGCGCACGTCCACCTCGACCAGGCGCAGGCGCGCCGGCGCGTCATGGCGCATGATCGCCGTGTAGACCTTGCCGGCATCGGCCGACCAGCCCAGCACCCCCGCCTCGGTAAGCGTATGCCAGCCCTCGGGAACGGCGATGTGGCGCGTGCCGCTACCGTCCACCTCGGTGACGAACCAGGCGTCGCGCACCTGTTCGGCGTCGCCGAGCAGGCCCAGGCGCACTTCGTGCACGACCGGGCGGAAGCCATCGGTCGGGGCGGTCGCCAGATAGGGATAGGGCAGCACCTGGCGCTCGTCATAGCGCACGCCGAACAGGCGCTGGCTGTCCGGCGACCACGTGACCGCGAAGGGCGGCATCTGCAGCCGTCCTTCCCGTCGCGGAATGCCGCGCAGGGCGAAATCGGGCAGCACTCCGTAGCCATGCGACGCTTTACCTTCCACGGTCAGTGCCCGTCGGCTGCCGTCGGAAACGCTGCGCAGCCACAGGTTGTCCTGCTCGACGCGCACGCTGTGCCGCCCATCCGGTGCCGGCAGATCACGGGGATCGGCGACCGCCGCCGACTGCAGTTCGCACCCCGCAGGCAGCACGCACGCGACCCGCCGCTGTGGATCCACGCGCAGGGTGATCCGTACGTCATCGCCGGTGCGGGCGACCGCCTCCACCTGCTGCATCACCGTGTCCGGATCGACGATGCCGGCGGCCGCCAGCGTGCTGCGCATCGTGTCGCTGTCGAACAGCGCGGTGCGCGTGGACGCAGCAGGGTCGACCAGCAGGTAGCTCGTGCGGCCGTGCTCGTCCTGGCGCGGATACCAGAAGCGGCCATCGTCCAGCCAGCGCGGTACCACCGTGGCATTGCGGACCTTGCCGCGCAGCTGTTGGTCCAGCACGCGTTCGGCACGCTGGTACTGTGTCAGCCCCGGCCCTTCAGCCCAGGCCGGCAGGCTGGCGATCACGCCAAGCCCGAGCCCGACTGCGAGCAGACAACCCAACATCCCCGGACGTACTGCAGCCATGCCGATCGCTCCTTGATGACGGCGGCCCCGCGGGCGGCATCGTCATCATGGCGCCCGCTCCCTGCCAGCCTGGAGCACCGAGCATGCCGGTGCTCCAGCGCCGACTCAAGCGGCGTTGCGCCAACAGATCCGCCTGGCCCGGGCCGAACCCGGCGCCCGGATCACTGCTTCAATTCCACCACCGGCACGAAGCCGCCGTAGATCATCCGCTTGCCGTCGAACGGCATCGGATTGTTCTCCGGGTTCATCTGCGGGTCTTCCATCATCTTCTGCATGCCGGCATCGCGCGTGGCCTTGTCCGGCCATTCGATCCAGGAAAACAGCACTGCCTCATCCTCCTTCGCTTCGACCGCGCGATGGAAGTCGGTCTGCTTGCCGTGCGGAACATCATCGCCCCAACACTCCACCACGCGCAGCGCACCGTGTTTGATGCAGATCGCATCGCCCATGCGGGCGTGCTCGAGGAATCTGTCTTTGTTCGCGGTCGGGACGGCCAGTACGAAACCATCGATATACGCCATGACAACGCTCCGGATGGCGCGCCAGGATGGGCGCCTTCAAGGCATACGACGAACCAGGGGGCGGAGTATCGACACTGCGCTCGAGGCCCTTTGCGGCGGGTGAATACCTTGGGCGGACCCGGGCGGACCCATTCCGCGCGTGCCGGCCCCCACCCGGCCGAGGGTCCGGAGGGTCAGAAAAATCCGAATCAGAGTGAGGAACTTCCTGATGGTTCAGCTGACGCATCCAGCCCATGATGGCGTTGCCGGGCAGGACGCCCCACGGCGCCCTGCGGTCCGACGCCCCACGGCACGGACCTCGGTGCATTCAGGAGGATGGACGCGTTAGCCGATTACTCCCCAAGAGCGGCTTCCCCAGCGCGTGACGCCCCGCAAGGGCACCGTCGTGACCAGAGTCCTTTCCCGCACGGCTCCCGTGCGTGGCCTTTCCCCCGCATCTGTTGCCCGCGTGACGATCGCGCGCTACGGGCATTCACGCCTTCATCGCCTGGGAAAAGCCACGCGCGTATGCCAGAGCGCGTCTGAACGCCGCCCCAAAATTCACTTTTGCGCAGGTGGTCAACTTCAGGGCGGGTTGTGTCGAATAACGGAGAATTTACATTCCCGATGCAGTCCGGCTTCCATGCCGGGTGCAAGTAGTCCAAGACATAAAGGTGTACCCCCATGAAGACTTCGTTGATTGCTCTGGCCCTGGCTGCCGCCCTCCCGTTCACCGCTTCGGCGGCTGAAGGCCTGTCCTACAACTACGCTGAAGCCGACTACGTCAAGACCGACGCAGATGGCGGCAAGGCCGATGGTTGGGGCGTGAAGGGTTCCTACGCCTTCCACCCGAACTTCCACGCCTTCGGTGAGTACAACCAGCAGAAGACCGACATCGGTGACTTCAAGGTTGACCAGTGGCGCGTCGGCGTGGGCTACAACCAGGAAATCGGCAACAGCACCGACTTCGTGGGCCGCGTTGCCTACAACAAGTTCGACCCGAAGGAAGGCCTGGACTTCAACGGCTACAGCGCTGAAGCCGGTATCCGTACCGCGTTCGGCCAGCACGCCGAAGTCTATGCCATGGCCGGCTACGAGGATTACAGCAAGAAGCACGGCGTCAATCCGGATGGCCAGTTCTACGGCCGCCTGGGTGGCCAGGTGAAGTTGAACCAGAACTGGGGCATCAACGGCGACATCAAGATGGATCGCCACGGTGACAAGGAATGGTCGGTCGGCCCGCGCTTCAGCTGGTAATCCCAGCGTGACCGCATCGCCACGCGCCTGATCGGCGTGGCAGGAAAGGCCCGGCATTGCCGGGCCTTTTTCGTGGGCGCGGTTTCCGCGGGGAGAGGGATAATGAGGCCCTGTCATGGAGATGCCTGATGTCCGAGTCCCCTGCGTTGCAGCAACCCCGCCTCGGTTGCGGTGCCGTCATCCAGCGCGCCGATGGCGCGATCCTGCTGGTCCAGCGCGGGCGTCAGCCCGAACAGGGCCACTGGGGCCTGCCCGGTGGCAAGGTGGATTTCATGGAGAAGGTCGAAGATGCCGTGGTGCGCGAAGTCCTGGAAGAAACCGGGCTCGAGGTGACCGTCGAACGGCTGCTGTGCGTCGTGGATCACTTCGAACCGGCGCTGGGGCAGCACTGGGTGGCACCGGTGTATCTGGCACGTGTGCCGGCAACGGTGCAGGCCACGCTGCGCGAACCTGAAGCAATCCTCGCGCTGGACTGGTTCCAGCCGGACGCACTGCCCGCGCTGCTGACCGTCTCTGCCACCCAGGGCCTGGCGCAGCTTTCAACGCTGCGCTGATCCGCATCCCTCAGCGGCGCGCTGCCGCCCCATCGCCGCGCGCCACGGCCTCCACTTCCGCCAGGCTGGTGATGGCGTAGTCGCCCGGCGTGGACATCGCCAGCGCGCCATGCGCGGCGCCCAGGTCCACTGCCGCCTGCTCGCCCTTGCCGCTGAGCAGGGCATGCACCACGCCGGCGACGAAGGCATCGCCACCGCCGACCCGGTCGAGCAGGTCCACTTCGCGCGCGTCGGAGACATACAGCTGGGCCCGCGTGCGCAGTGCACCCGCCCATCCATGCCGGGCCGCCGTTGCGGCGTCGCGCAGGGTGAAGGCCACCGCCTGCAGCGTGGGGAACCGGGCCAGTGCACGCACCGCAGCCGCCTCGGCCGGGCCGACATCCATCGGCGTGTGGCGACGCCCGAGATCGCTCAGGTCCATGCCCAGGCACGCGGCGAACGAATACTCATCGCCGATCAGCAGGTCGCACTCGGCAGCGATCGCACAGTTGGCGTGGCGCGCGGCGTCCGGATCGGGATGGCTGTTCCAGAGGCTGGCGCGGTAGTTGAGGTCGTAGGAGACCGCCACGCCGTGCCGCCGCGCGGCACGCACCGCCGTGATCGCCGTCGCCGCGCTGTGCTCGGACAGGGCGGCGAAGATCCCACCGGTGTGCAGCCAACGCACACCGTGCTGGCCGAACAGCGCATCCCAGTCGAACGTCTCCGGCTGCAGCTGTGAGGCGGCCGAGTACGCGCGATCGGAGATGCCCAGCGGCGCACGTGCACCGAAGCCGCGTTCGGTGAAGTTCAGGCCCATGCGCGTGTTGCGGCCGATGCCGTCGTAGTCACGCCAGACGATCTGGCCGGCATCCACGCCACCGGCCTGGATCAGCTGCCGGGCGAGCAGGCCGAGTTCATTGCGCGGCAGGGCGGTAAGCACGCCGGTGCGATGCTCGAAGGTGCTGCACAGGCCGCGTGCGACGTTGTACTCACCGCCGCCTTCCCACACGGTGAACTGGCGCGCGCTGCGGATCCGGCCTTCGCCGGGATCGAAGCGCAGCATCACCTCGCCCAGCGCCAGTGCGTCCCAGCGCTGGCCCTTGTCAGGCGCAACCCGGAAAGCCTGGGCACTCATCGCGCCGGGCACCCGAGCAGGGCCAGATCGATGCCGTCGGCCATCCGCCGGTAGCCTTCATCGTTGGGATGCAGGTGGTCGCGGGTGATGTCCTCGGGCAGGTTCTCCGGGTTGGCCGGATCACGCAGGATCCGGTCGAAGTCGATCAGCCCATCGAAGCCGCTGCGGCCGCCGCGCATCCAGGTGTTGAGCGTGGTGCGGGTGGCGGCGGCGATCGGCTCGTAGCGGTCCGAGCCACCGAACGGGGTGATCGTGGCAGCAATCGGGCGGATGCCGTTACTGTGCAGGCGCTCGGCGATCTGCCGGTAGCCCAGCACCATGTCCTCGGCGTTGCGGCCTGCCACGGGCGGGGTGCCGCCGTCGTGGCGGATGTCGTTGATGCCTTCGAACAGGATCACGCGGTCCACGTTCGGCAGCGCGATCACATCGCGGTCCAGCCGCGCCAGCGCGCTGTGGCTGCGGCCATGGTCCATCACCTTGTTGCCACTGATGCCGGCGTTGACCACCACCACCTGGTCCGGACAGGCCCGCTGCAGGCGGGCGGACAGCAGTGCGGGCCAGTCACCGTTGCTGCCGCGGGTGGCCGTGGCGCCTTCGGTGATCGAGTCGCCGAGGGCGACCACCACGACAGGCTTGCGGGTACGTTCGGCCAGCACGGCGGAGACCACGTTCTGCCGGTAGGCGAGTTTGACCGCATCGCCCACGGTGGCAGCGCGGCCGTCGGCGATGCGCAGCGCGGTGCGGCGCACGGCAGGGCGCGTGGCATCCGGGAAGTACACGGTGAGCGAGACGTCGGCCAGCGCCGGTGCGGTGATCGCGACCGGGTCGCTGAGCAGGGCGGCGCCGACCGGCACCACGACATCGCCACGTCCATTGAAAGTGACCGGCTTGGCCGCGGTGGCGGTGCCGGTGAGATGGGCCGAGGCACTGCCGATATGCAGCGGTGCCTGGCCGAGTTCATTGCTGATGCGGAAGCGCAGGGCGCGGGCCGAACTGGCCAGGCGCATGTCCTGGCGTACGGTCTGGTTCGCGAACTGCACCGGGGCCTCGGGGGTGCCATCGAGACGGTCCGGGGCCGGCGAAGCGGTCCAGGCCGGCACCCAGACCTGGGCCTGGGCGGGCAGCGCCGCGGCGCTGGTGGCAAGTGCAAGAGAGACTGCAGTGATCCAGCGCAGCATGGCGGCCCTCCCAGGCGGTCAGCGGGTCAATCAGGAGAAATAGGTGCCGCCGTTGACGTCGACGTTGGCACCGGTGATGAAACCGGCCGCATCCGACGCGAGGTACACGGCGGTATCGGCGGCTTCCTGCGGACGCCCTTGGCGGCGCAGCGGTGTGTTGCCGGCCACCGCGGTGCGCACTTCCGGCTTGGTGAACTCGTCATGGAAGCGGGTGGCGATCATGCCGCAGCACAACGCGTTGACGCGGATGCCGCGCGGGCCCAGCTCCTTCGCCATGGCACGGGTGAAGGTCATCACCGCGGCCTTGGCGGTGGCGTAGATCGCCGCGCCCGGGCCACCGCCATCGCGGCCGGCCTGCGAAGCGAAGTTCACGATCGCGCCGCCTTCGGGCATGTGCGGTACCACCGCATGCGTGGTCAGGTAGACCGAACTCATGTTGAGGTCCATCACCTTGTGGAAGAACGCCTCGTCGATCTCGGCCAGCGGACGGCGCTGGACCATGCCACCGGCCACGTTCACCAGTACATCGATCTGCGGGCCGAACGCGGCCTGGGTCGCGGCGACCATCGCCGTCACCGCCTTGGCATCGGTGACATCGGCGCGATGCACGATCGCCGTGCCGCCGGCGGCTTCGACCTGCTTGAGGGTCTCCTGCGCGCTGGCTTCGTCGTTGGCGTAGTTGATGCAGACCTTGGCACCGGCCGCAGCCAGCTTGAGCGAGATCTCGCGGCCGATGTCACGGCCGCCACCGGTGACGATCGCCACCTTGTCCTTGAATTGGGTCATGAAACACTCCTGTGATGCGTTGGGGGAAAGGGATGAAGGGGACTCAGCGGCGCTCGACCGGGCCGTGGATTTTTTCCACGCGACCGGTGACCAGCCACAGCGCCAGCAGGGAGGCCGGCACCAGGGCCGCCACCAGGATGAAAATCGGTGCGTAGGATTCGTGGGTCATCGCCGGCACCAGCCAGGTGGTGATCAGCGTGCCGGCCACCGCGGCCATGCCACCCAGGCCGGCGACCGAACCAACCGACTTGCCACTGAAGATGTCGCCGGGCAGGGTCTGGATGTTGCCGATGGCGATCTGGAAGCCGAGCAGCACGAAGGCGATGGTGACGACCGCCCAGACCGGATCGGTGGCCAGCACCGCGCCGATCAGCGCCGGCGCCATGATCGCGCCGCCCAGGGTGATCACGACCTTGCGCGCCTTGTCCACGCTCCAGCCGGCGCCGATCAGGCGGCCGGACAACCAGCCGCCACCGAGGCTGCCGATCATCGCGCCGACGTAGGGCACCCAGGCGAAGATGCCGATCTGCTTGATGTCGAATCCAAAGGTGTCGGCCAGATAGATCGGCAGCCACGACACGAACAGCCACCAGATCGGGTCCAGGAAGAAACGCGAGATCAGGATGCCCCAGGTCTGGCGGTGGCCCAGCAGCTGGCGGACGTTCGGTACGTACTCGGCGACCGGCACCGCAGGCTGCTCGGCCGGCGCATCCACAATCAACGCACGCTCGGCCGCGCTCACCCACGGGTGCTTGTCCGGTCCGGCGCGGTAGATGATCAGCCACGGCAGCAGCCAGACGAAACCGATCGCACCGATCAGGATGAACGTGCCGCGCCAGCCCAGCCACAGGAACAGCACGGCGATCAGCGGCGCGGAGATGATGGCGCCGATCGAGGCGCCGGCGTTGAACACGCCCTGCGCCAGCGCACGCTCACGCGCCGGGAACCACTCGGCATTGGCCTTGACCGCGCCCGGCCACGCACCGGCCTCGCTGATCCCGAGCATGGCGCGCACGATGCTGAAGGACAGGATGGAATGGGTGACCGAGTGCAGGGCGATCGAGATCGACCACACCGCGATCGACAGCGCGAAGCCCAGCCGCGTGCCGATGATGTCGAACAGGCGCCCGAACACGAACTGGCCGGCGGCGTAGAACAGCATGAACACCGTGACCAGCAGCGCGTAGTCCTCCTTGGTCGCGCCGACATCCTGCGAAATCTGCGGCCACATCACCGCCAGGGCGTTGCGGTCGATGTAGTTGATCACCGTGGCTACGGCGATCAGCGCCACGATCAGCCAACGGACATAGGTGCGGGCCTGCGTGGTGACTTTCATTTGCCGTCCTTGCCAGTGCTGGTATCGAAGCGCTTCCAGCCGCCGTCCCAGCGCCAGCTGTGTCCGCCGCCGCTGACTTCATGCGCCCCACCCTTGGCCGGGTCATCGGCGATGCCCAGCGCCAGGCGCTTGCCACCAGCCAGGTCGAGCACCAGCACGTCCGCATCCTTGCCGCGGTAGTGGGTGAGACGGTCGATGCGGCTGTTGGCGCCGCGCACGGTTTCGGCGGTGCCGTCGTACTGGCCGTGCGGTTCGAGCACGCCGTAGAACGTGGTGGCGGCCTGGCCATCCACGCGCTGCAGCAGCATCGGCTCGCGGCGCAGGTTGAACGACGGATCGTTCGCACCGCTCTCGCCGATCAACGCGCGCGAGGGTGCAGTGCTGGCGAAGCGGTACGTGTAAAAGCGGCCGTCGAGCAGCCAGGTCAGGCTGCGCGCCTCGCGGGTCGGCTCGCTGGCCGCATCGATCCAGACATGCTGGTAGCCGTTGGCCTTGCCCAGCACCGGACGCGCGGCAACCGCGGACTGGCTCTTGAAGCCCACGTCCATGATGTGCCCATTGAAGTGCAGCGGCAGGTCATAGCGCGCGGCCTTGGTGCCGGTGACGCGCAGCAGATCCAGCACCACCGGCTCGCCCAGCGCAGGATGCGAGAGCAGCGCCTGGGTGCGGGTGAAGCTGACGCCGTCATAGGCCCCCTCCATCCGCGCCGAAGCGATCTGGGTGTCGTCGCTGACCGCGAACAGCAGCGGGGTCGGTGCCAGTGGCTGGCCCTTCTTCCAGTCGCCACCGAAGTGGCTCTGCTCGTTCACCACCAGCGTGTTGTGCGCGATGGTCTGCCGGGCCCAGCTGCTGTTCTCCGGCAGGTAGATGCCACCGGCCTTCGCCTCGATGTTGAGGAAGCGCGCGGCGCCGTAGTCGGTGACCACGCGCTGGCCGTTGTCGTAGAACAACCAGTTGAGCTTGTCGAAGTGGCCGTGGCCCATGCCCTGCTTGGTGTTCTTCATCACCAGCGCCTGGCCGTTTTCGCCACCCATGCGCAGGATCGCCAGCGCGCCTTCGGTGCCGTCCGGGCCGTCACGCAGCAGGGTGGGGACGAAGGCGAATGGCTTGGCCTTGTTCCCGGCCAGCGCCTGGGCCACCTGCAGGCCCTCCGGCGAGAGCAGCACGCGCTTCTGAGTCTGGGCCACGGAGAGCAGGCGGGCATCGCCGGTCTGCGCGTACGCGATATCGATGCCGGCCACCAGTTCCTCGGTGTCCAGGCCTTTGTCGAGGATGGCGTCGTTGATCGGGAAGAAGTAGCCGCCGTAGCTGCTCTGCACCAGCGCATCCACGGCTTTGAGCAGCACGCCGTCGCGGCGCTTGAAGATGCCGCGCTGCGGTTCGTTGCGCTCGATGGCGTTGGCGAACAGGATGAACGGCGCCAGCGCATACCGCTGGTAGTACGGGCCTTCTTCGTAATACCCGTCCGGCGAGAACAGCTGATCGACCTGTTTCAGGAAGCCGGCGCTGCCATCGCGTTTGCTGCCCTGCAGGGCTTTGTCGACGTAGCCGGTATCGCGCAGGACGTAGCCGGTCATGCCCACGGCAGCGACAGCCCAGGTGGCGTGGTTGTGGATCTTGTCGAAATTCTCCGGCGTGCCGGACAGGAAATCGGCCATCGCGCGGAACACATGCGTGTCGATGGTGTCGCGGTCGGCGGCACTGAGCGTGTCGCGGATCGCGTCGTAACCCTGCGCGGCGCTGACCAGCCAGACCGAATCGTTGAGGGTCTGCCAGAACAGCCGGCCGGGGATCTGGCCGCGGCCCTGCGGGTGCGCGTCCAGGCCCGGGTAGAGCTTGGCGTAGCCAAGCAGCAGGTCGCGGGCGAAGGTGGCATACGCCTTGTCGCCGGTCAGGCGGTACAGCGCGCCGGCGGCCTGGATGGCCTGGTAATTGCGCTTGTGCTGTTCGTGGGTGTAGCCACCGCCCTTGTCCTTGGGCACCGGCACGTCGATACCGGCCGTCATCATCGCGCGCACGCGCTGCTCGGCCCGCTGCTGTTCCTTGGCGAACAGCGGCGAGCGCGCGCCCTCGGCCCGCATCTGCGTCCACTGCGAGGCGGTGACCAGCACCGGTGCGGTGGCCGCGTCGGCGGGCGCCTGCCGGGCGGCGGGGGCGGCCTGCGCCGCGGGCAATGCGGCGCCGCCAAGCGTGGCGGCGAGCAGCAGCATCAGGGGCGGGGCGTGATTCATGGCAGGGCCTCAACAGGGGTATCGGACAGCAACGGCGCGGTGGCCGTCAGCGGGTTGTCGCCCATGCGCAGGGTGGGTTCCCCGACGCGATGGCTGAAACGGATGCGGCCGCTGCGGTCGAAGCGGTTGTCGCGGATGCTGGCGAACTGCACGCCATGCAGGCGCAGGCTGGTGTCATCTGCCACGCCCACCTGCTCGAACTGGTTGCCGCGCACCTGCAGCGCCGGGCCAAAGGTGCTTTCGTCGGTGCCGCCGCGATACAGGTTCAACACCGGTCCGCCGATGCGGCGGAAGCGGGAGTCCAGCAGATCGACCTGCTCGGCGTTGTAGGTGCCGAGGTCATCGGTCTCGGCGGCTGCGGCGATCACGCTGCCGCTGATGTCCTCCACCGTGACGTTCGACAGCGCGATCCGCGCGGCCAGGCTGCCCTTGCCGGTGGCGATCACGTCGAAGGCCTTGTTGGCGGTCAGCCCGTGTACGCGGCTGTCTTCGACAAGCAGCGTGTAGTTGAAGGCCTGGCTGCCGGGCGGGACGCGGATCACTGCGTTGCCGGCGGCGTCCGGTGCGAGCGCGCCGTCGATGTCCAGCCGCGCCAGGCGCAGCGAACCGCCCGCGCCGATCTCGAACAGGCTCGGCCGCGAGAACTGCACGCTGGCTTGGCCGCGCGCGGGGCCGAGCACGCTGAGCGGATGGTCCACCGCCAGCACCTGGCTCACGGTATAGCGGCCGCGCTGCAGTTGTAGCCGGTCGCCCGGCGCGCTGGCGGCCACGGCGGCGGTCAACGTGTCCTCGCCCGGTGCGACCTGGCGCACGGCGCCACTATCCAGTGCGGTGGCCGGCAGGGTCTTGGGGTACCAGTCCACGCCGACCTGGTCGCGCGCGATCGGGGCGAGGTCGCGCGGGGCGCCGGCATCGACCGCAGTGGTGGGGTACAGAAGGCCGTTGGCCGCGCGCTGAAGGGTCAGGGACTGGCCGCGGACACCGCCGGGGAAGCCGGCTGACACGGCAGGGCTCTGCACGTTGCCGGCGAAGGTGATGCCGGATAGGTCACCCTGCGTGCGCAGCAGATCGCGTTTCCCGTCGCCGATGAACAGGTTGCCGGCGATGCGGCTGTTCACCGGCATCGCATTGCGCTCCTCATCCAGCCCCGCGCCCAGCAGCAGGGTGCCGACCTGGATGAAGCTGTTGCGTTCGATCACCGCATGGTCGATCTGCTCGTAGCGGTTCAAGGGTGCGTTGTGCGTACCGGCCATCACGCTCAAGGCCGCGGCGAAGTTGTCGCCGGCGATGCCTTCGAAGTAGTTGTCGCGCACGGTCTGGTTGCGGTTGATCACGCGCACCCCGCCGGTATGCGCCTTGCCATGGCCGAGGAACACATTGCGCTCGACCAGATTGCCATGGCCGTGGCGCAGCACCAGTGAGCCGCGCGAGTCCTGGAAGACGTTGCCGCGGTACGTGTTGCCACCGGACTTGTTGGAGACGATCTCGACCTCGCCATCGCACTGCTCGAACCAGTTGTTCTCCACCACGGTGCGCGAATCGGACTGCGAATCGTGGCTGGTGCCGATGCGCATGGTCTCGCCGCCGTTGGCGCCCAGGTTGGGGCGCGGGCCGAACCAGTTGTGGTCGATGCGGTGCTGGTTGTCCAGGCCGCTGGTGGCGTTGCGCACCACCACCAGGGTGGTGCCGGCATTGGTCTTGCCCACCAGCTGGTTGTGGTCGAAGCGGTTGTGCTGGCCGTAGAGCGCCACCCAGTGATCGGACTGCTGGCGGTCCGGCTTGTTGTAGCGGTCGATCACGACCCCGGTGACCCGGCTGTGGTCGGCCCACTCGCTGGACGACCGCCGGAAGGAGATCACTTCACCGCCGGGTGCCCAGCCATCGCGGAATACAAGGTTGGAGACCTCCAGATGCGCGCCGGCCAACCGCAGCTGGGACTGGCCGCTGAGAATCACGTTGCCGGGGGTCTGCGCCGTCAACTTAATTGGTTGACCAATTTTGCCGGTACCCTGGAAAAGCAGATCGACGTCGCGCCAGACGCCATCCGCCAGGACCACCGTATCGCCGGGGGCGAGGGCGCGTACCGCGGTGGCGTATGCCGCGGCATCGCGCACCAGATGATCGGCCGCCAGGGCAGGGAACGTCGCCAGCGACAGGCTCACCAGCAGGGCCTTGGCCATGGGGCGCAGCGCCAGCGGCGCGTGCGGGTGTTGCAAAGTCACGGGCTACCCTCCCAGATGAACCGTAGCGACCAACGCGAGCCACGATCCTAACAGGTTGCCGGACGTGCACGTCAACCACAATCGCATACCACTTTAGGTGCATGTGGTATGCGATCTGCGCATTTTTCTGCTGCGTCCGCACATTAAATCCATGCAAAGTGGTCTGGGCGGTGATGCGGGGTAGACTTTAGTACCAATTCATTGACATTGGTCCATCAGTCGTGAATCTTCCGGATCGAATCCGTGTAATCGGACGATCCATCCTGGGAGGGAGATCACGATGTTGCATGACCGCCGTACGGCCTCGCCACGAGGCCTCCGCCACACCGCGCTGCACAGCGCGCTGTTCTATGCCCTGTGTGCCACTGCGGCCCTGCCGCTGGCCCACGCACAGGACGCCGATGCCCCGGCCACGCCGCCGGCCGAAGCCACCACGCTGGACCAGGTCCAGGTGACCGGCATCCGCGGCACCATCCAGACCTCGATCGACAAGAAGCGCGAGGAGACCGTGGTCTCCGATGTGCTGGCGGCCGACGACATCGGCGATCTGCCGGCCCTGTCGATCGGTGAAGCGATCGAAACCATCACCGGTGCGTCCACCCATCGCGAGAAGGGCGGTGCATCGGAAATCTCGATCCGTGGCCTTGGGCCGTTCCTCGGCTCGTCCACCTTCAACGGTCGCGAGGCCACCAATGGCAGCGGCGACCGTTCGGTGAACTTCAACCAGTTCCCGTCCGAACTGATCAACACCGTGGCGATCTACAAGACCCAGCGCGCCGACTTCGTCGAAGGCGGCGTGGCCGGCACGATCAACATGGAGACGGTCAAGCCGCTCGAATATGGCAAACGCACGTTCCAGCTCGACGGCCGCGGCACCTGGCAGGAGTACGACGATCGGCTCAAGGACAAGGACGGCGTGGGCTGGCGCGGTACCGCCAGCTACATCGACCAGTTCGACATGGGCAACGCCGGCAAGCTCGGTGTCTCCATCGGCGTGCAGGCGCTGGAAGGCAGCAACCCGGAAGAAATGTTCTCCAGCAGCTCCACCTGGGTCGCATGCGATGGCCGTGAAGTGGTCGGCGCGACGCGCAACTGCACCCAGGTCAACGGCAAGGACGTGGCCAACGGCGTGCCGTACTACCTGGTGCCCAGCAGCCGCATCTACCGCCAGTTCATCGAGCACGACAAGCGCGATTCGCAGTTCGCCGCGCTCCAGTGGCGGCCCAGCGATACGGTGGAAGTGAACCTGGATTACCAGCACTCCAAGCGCGACTACACCGAGGACCGCTCGGATCTGTCGCTGTCCTCGATGATGCGCAACCTCAACAACCGCGTGGTCACCGACGATGGCGCGCTGCTGCACCACACCGGCAGCACCACGGTCGATTCCACCGGCAACTTCCTGGAGCGCCAGGAGGAATACACCGGTGGCGGGCTCAACGTGATCTTCCGGCCGAGCCCGGCGTGGACGCTGTCCACCGATCTGTCCTACTCCAACACCCTGCGTGACCAGATCGAACGCAGCACCCGCCTGCGCGCCGGTCGCACCGACGTCAACGGCCAGCCGGTCGGCGGTATCAAGAACACGCGCTACGTCGATTACACCTACGACTACAGCGGCGATGTGCCGAGCATCTCTCTGGATCCGGCGTTCGATGTGAACAATCCGGACAACTTCACCGATTCGGCGCTGGTGCGTCGTCGCCAGCAGAACCGCGAGCACACCATCCGCGCGGGCCGCTTCGATGCCACGTTCACCCCGGAAAGCGGCTTCTTCACCGCGATCAAGGGCGGCCTGCGCCGGTCCGAAGCCACCTACACCGATTACACCGACACCGTGGATGTCACCACCACCAATGTCGCCGCGATCCGCGCTGCCAACCTGGCCTGCCGCCAGGCGTTCCCGCAGGACGATTTCCTGGACAACGCCAGCGGCAACACCATCGACCAGTGGGCCAGCTTCGACAGCCGCTGCCTGTTCAAGGCCTTCACCGGCGTGGACGACACCGGCCTCAGCGCGGACCTGCGCAACCCGGCCAACAACGATGTCACCGAGAAGACCAGCGCGCTCTACCTGATGGGCGACTACAGCGCCGAATGGTTCGGCCTGCCGGTGACCGGCAACATCGGCGTGCGTGGTGTGCGCACCGAGGTGCGTTCGGTCGGCCTGCGCAGCGGCCTGGATGTGATCAACAATCCCGACGGCACCGTGACCCTGGAACCCACCGGCGATTTCACCTCGCAGGTGCTCAAGTCCAGCAACACCGAATGGCTGCCCAGCTTCAATGCCGCCTTCGAGCTGCGCCCGGACCTGCTGCTGCGCGTCGGTGCCTATCGGGCGATGTCGCGCCCGGACCTGGCCGCCGAAGGCTTCGGCCGCACCTTCAACCTGGGTGAGGTGGATACCGAGTTCAACAGCGTCGGCGATGCACTGCGCAGCATCACCGCCACCGGCAACCCGCGCGCCAAGCCGTTGATGTCGTGGAACGGCGACCTCTCGCTGGAGTGGTATGCCAACGAAGACACCCTGCTGTCCGGTGCGCTCTACTACAAGCAGTTCAACGGCGGCTCGATGCCGGTGATCGTCAACGAATCCTTCGATATCGACGGCCAGAGCGTGACCGTGCCGGTGGAGCAGCTGGCCACCAGCGACCAGAAGAGCGATCTGTTCGGCGTCGAGTTCACCGCCTCGCACAGCTTCTCCTACCTGCCGGGCATCTTCTCCGGGCTGGGCGTGAAGGCCAGCTACAACTACGCCGATTCCAACTTCAAGACCGAAGACCTGCGCCTGGGCGAGTCCACCGACCCCACCACCGGCGTGGTGACCCCGGGCATCGTCGAGCCGGCCAACATCTTCGGCCTGTCCAAGCATGTGGCTTCGGCGCAGGTGTACTGGGGCTTGGGCAAGCTCGACCTGCAGGCGATCTACAAGTACCGCTCCGACTATTACCAGCAGTTTGTCGGCGACCCGTCGCAGAACCGTTATGTGCGGGACAATGGCTCGCTGGACTTCCGCGCCACCTACAAGGTGAACAAGCACCTGTCGCTGTCGCTGTCGGCCAGCAACCTCACCGATGAGCCGCGGGTGTCGGATATGCCCATCCTCGGCAGCTTCCGCGAGTACACCACGTACGGGCGGCGGTATTATCTGGGGGTGCGCTACCGCTTCTGAGGTCAGTGGCGCGGTTTTTCCGACCGCGCCGCTCTCTGAAGGCGCGGTCGCGTGTCGGTCCCCAGCCACCTGTCAGCAGGCCTTTGATGATGTCCGAACCCCGTCTGTACCAGTCCATTGCCGCCGAAATCGTCGCGCTGATCGAGAAGGGCGAATTCCCGCCGGGCTCGCGCCTGCCGGGCGAACGCGACCTGGCCGAACGCCTGGGCGTGAGCCGGGTGACGGTGCGGGAGGCGGAAATCGCGCTGGAAGCGCAGGGCCTGATCACCATCAAGACCGGCTCCGGCGTGTACGTGAAGGCCAAGCCGTCGCAGGCGCCGGGCGCACTGCCCGACGTCTCGGCGTTCGACCTGACCGCCGCACGCGCGGTGATCGAGGCCGAGGCCGCGGCGATGGCCGCCAGCCGCATCACCGATGCCGAACTGGAGGACCTGGCCGGCCTGATCGCGGCCATGGTCGATCCCAACTCGGGTGAAGCGGCGGCCAGCGAGGCCGACCGCCAGTTCCACCTCTCGATCGCACGGATCGCCGGCAACCCGGTGGTGGAGCACTGCGTGCAGCTGATCTGGCGGATGCGCAACGAGCTGCCGCGGGTCAAGCAGGTCTACGCCAACGTCTGCCACAACGACGACGACACCCGCGACGAAGAACACACCCGGATTCTCGATGCCCTGCGCCAGCGCGACCCGGCAGCGGCGCGGCTGGCCATGCGCAACCACTTCCAGCGGCTGTTCGAATCGATGCTGGAAGCCACCGAGAATGAAGCGCTGGCCGAAATCCGCCGGCGGACCCAGCAGGACCGCGAGCGCTTCAGGGCCGCGACCGGGCACTGAGCCCGGTGTAACGCGGCGGAATCACTCGCCCTGGTACTGCTTCTCTTCGACCAGCTGCGAGCCGGCGATGCGGTTGATCTCGTTCTTCACTTTGACCCGCTCGCCATTGGTGCCATAGACGCCGCGGGCCAGCTGGATGAAGGCATCGTCGAAGACCTGCGCTGCTTCCTTGTCGCGCAGCTGGTCCTGGATCTCCCACATGCGCTCGTTGATCGCCTTGAGCTGCGTCTTCAGCGCCTCCAGCCCGGGCTGCGCGCCCACCTGCTGCTGCCACAGCGGCCACAGCCCATCGAGTTCCTTGCGGACGTTGGCGTTCTTGCCGGCATCGACAATGCGTTCGGCCTTGATTTCCAGGATGGTGATCTTGTCGATCAGTTCGCCAATCGATACCGGGGTCAGGATCGCGTCCACGCCATTACTCGCAACAGGTCAGAGCGGCCATGATACCGCGCACCCCCGGGCACCACCCTGACGCAGGATTTACAGAAACGTTGCGCCGATCGGGTGGCCACGCCATGGCGGCTTTACGCCGGTCCTGAGGACACTGTCGCTCTCGACGGCGCGGCCGTCATCTGGAGCGGGACACGTGGTGGGTAACTATTCGAAACAGCGCCTGCGCTGCGGCGTGGTGCTGGTGGGGCTGGTCATGAGCGGTGCGGCCGCGGCCGCGGTGGAAGGCAATGCGACGCTGACCTCGGACTACGTCTGGCGCGGCAGCTCGCAGAGCGACGGCGATCCGGCCGTGCAGGCGGGCGTGAAGCTGAGCGCGGGCAGCGGCTGGTATGCCTCGGCGTGGGGCTCGGGTGTCTCGTTCCGGCCGGACAACGGCGCGCGCAGCGAGTTTGATCTTGTCGCCGGCTGGAGCGGGGCGGTGACGCCGGACTGGAGCGTGGACGTCAATCTGACCCGCTACGTCTATCCGTCCGCCACGGTCGATCTGGACTGGACCGAGCTCAACGGCACCGTCACCTGGCGGCAGCGCGCCTGGCTGCAGGTCGGCGTCTCCGACAACGCGCTGGCCGGTGGCCATGGCGGCACCTACGCCCAGCTCGGTGCGCGCCTGCCGCTGGGCGAGCAGTGGCGTATCGAAGGGGCGGTGGGCCACTACTGGCTGGACAGCGCGCAGGCCGATGACTACCTGCACGGCCAGCTCAGCGTGGTGTGGCGTGTGCACGGTGCGTGGGAGCTGCGGGTGACCGGGCATGACACCGACGGTGCCGCCAAGCGGCTGTTCCCGGGCAACGCGGGATCGCGCCTCGAGGTCGCGGTGCAGACGAGTTTCTGAAGTGCGCGGGCGCTACGCCCGCCGCTTTACCTGCGACATCGCCCAGATGCCCATCGCCACCACCGCAACGCAGGCACCGGTGACGCATACACCGGTCCAGCCGAAGCGATCAAAGACCTGCGCCGAGACCAGTGAGCCCAGCGAGCCACCGATGAAGTAGCCGGTCATGTAGCCGGCACTGAGCCGGTTGCGGGCCTCCGGGCGCAGCGCATACACCACGTTCTGGTTGCTCACGTGCAGCAGCTGCGCGGCCAGGTCGAGCACGATCACGCCCAGCACCAGCGCGATCAACGAGTGCGTGGAAAAGCCCAGCGGCAGCCACGATGCGGCCAGCAGCACCAGCGCCACGGTGGTGGCCAATGCGGCCTTGCCACGGTCGGCCATGCGCCCGGCCACGCCCGCGGCCAGCGTGCCGGCCGCACCGACCAGCCCGAACAGGCCGATCGTCGCATCGCTGTAGCCATAGGGCTCGGCCGCCAGCAGGAACGCCAGCGGCGTCCAGAAGATCGCGAACATCGCAAAGCTCAGCGCGCCCAGTACGGTACGCAGGCGGAACACCGGCTCCTGCGCGAACAGGGTGCCGATCGAGCGCAGCAGCTGCAGATAGCCCAGCCCGGCGGTCTGATGGAAGCGCGGCAGATGCCGATAGAGCATGCCGGTGGTCAGCACCAGCGCGGCCGCAGCGATCCAGTACACCTTGCGCCAATCGCCCAGCGAGGACAGCGCCCCAGCGACGGTGCGTGCCAGCAGAATGCCGAGCAGCAGGCCGCTCATCACCGTGCCAACCACCTGGCCGCGCTCCTCCGGCCGCGCCAGCGTCGCCGCGAATGGCACCAGCACCTGCGCCACCACCGAGAACAGGCCGGTCAGCGCGGTGCCCACCAGCAGCCACACGAACTGATGGCTGAGCGCGCTCAGCACCAGGCCGGAGGCCGACAACAGTGACATCACCACGATCAGCCGACGGCGCTCGAACAGATCGCCCAGCGGCACCAGCAGGATGAGGCCGGCGGCATAGCTCAGCTGGGCGACGGTCACCACCGTGCCGGCACGCGCGAAGGACACCCCGAACTGCCCGGCGATGGTGTGCAGCAGCGGCTGCGCGTAATAGTTGCTGGCCACGGCCACGCCGGTGGCGAAGGCCATCAGCAGGACCTGCCAGCGGCTGAGCGGCGAGGGCGCGTCGTGGGTCATGACGGGCTCCGGATAAGAAGGGGCGCCAGTGTCCGCCTGATCCACAAATGAGGGAAATGAATAGTTATCATCCGATGCATCTGAAAATGAGATGGCGCGATGAACCTGAAGCAGCTCGAGTTCGCGGTCGCGCTGGCCGAGGAGGGCAACTTCACCCGTGCCGCGCAGCGCTGCCACGTCGTGCAGTCGGCGCTGAGCCACCAGATCGCCCATCTCGAGGACGAACTGCAGGCCACGCTGTTCGAGCGCCTGCCGCGTCAGGTCAGGGTAACGCCCGCCGGTGAAGCACTCTTGACGCACGCACGCCAGGTGCTCGCCTCGCTGCGGCATCTGCGCGATGACGTTGCCGCCGTCGGTGGCCAGGTGCGCGGCATCCTGCACATCGGCCAGATCACCTCGTTGACCGCCGTGGATCTGGTCGCCTGCCTGGCGACGTTCCATCGGCTCTATCCGCAGGTCGCGTTCCGCCTGCGCATGGACAAGAGCGAGGTGTTGATGGCCGATGTGCGCGAGCGGCGGCTGGATGTGGCGCTGGTGGGCTTATCGCCGGGCACGCCGATCGAAGGCGCCCAGCATCGATTGCTGGCCGAGGAATCGATGGTCGCGGTGTTGCCGCCAGAGCATCCCTTGGCGACGCGCAAGCGGCTCTCGCTGGCGACGCTGGCCGAGCTGCCGCTGGTGGATTTCCCGCAGGGGAGTGGGGCCCGCCGGCAGACCGACGAGGCCTTCGCCGCCGCCGGACTGCCCCATCGGGTGCCGTTCGAGATCAATCACATGGCGCTGGTCGAGCGCTTCGTGCAGCAGGGCCTGGCGGTTGGCATCGTGCCGCAGGCGATCGCCGCCGGTTTCAGCGGCGTTGCCTGTGTGGCGATCCAGGGTGCACCGACCCGGCGCGTGCATGCGGTCTGGTCGAACCTGCCCACGCCGGCGGCGCGGGCCTTCATGGAGGAACTGCTGCAGCACGTGGCCCCGACACCGGCGCCACGCACCAACACCGCCCTCAGGCGGCGCGCACGCGCAGGGTCAGGCCCTTGAGGAAATTGCGCAGCATCTGGTCACCGCAGGCGCGGTAGTTCTTGTGGTCCGGCTGGCGGAACAGCGCGGACAGTTCCGGCTTGGAGACCGAGAAACCGGCAGCGTCGAACACTTCGTGCATGTCGACGTCCTTCAGCTGGAAGGCGACGCGCAGCTTCTTCAGCACCAGGTTGTTGGTGATGCGCTTTTCCACCGGGCGGACCGGCTGGCTCTCGTCGCGGCCGCGGAAATGCACGATCAGGCCATCCAGGAAATGCGCCAGGGTGCGGTCGTCGCAGGGCACGAAGCCTTCTTCGTCTTCCTTGCGCAGCCAGCCGGCCACATCGGCCTTGTCGACCACGAAGGCCGGATCGGCCAGGGCACAGGTGTCGGCGATCATGCCGTCGCTGAGGTCGAGCATGTAGCGGATGCTGCGCAGTACATCGTTGTTGATCATGAGACGTCCAATACCGCCGGCGCGGCTGCGCGGCTGGCGGCCATTTTACCCCGTGCCGGGCGCGCGGCCGGCTGCGACCGGTGGTCGCTGTCATCTGGCTGCCATGAAAGTGAAGCACAGTGCCGCGATCAGGCATCGACAGGCAGTGGAGCAGGCAATGCGCAGGTGGCAGATACTCGGGTGTGTGGGCATGTTGCTGGCGGGCCAGGCAGGGGCGCAGGCCCCGTATGTGGCGCTGGAACAGCGGCTGGATCCGCAGGCGCTGGCCGAGGTCGGGCTGACCCCGGGCCAGTTGCAGACGCTGAACCGCCTGCTGCGCCAGGCCGAGGCCGACGCCCCGGCACCGGTGGCCGTCGCGGCGGCGCCGGCCGCAGGCCCGGGCCTGCCAACACCGGCCCCGATGTTCCCCGGGCTGGACGATGGCCCGATCCACGCCAAGGTCACCGGCCAGGTGGACGGCTGGGCCCCCGGCACCGTGTTCACCCTCGACAACGGCCAGCAGTGGCAGGTGCTCAAGGGCGGGATGACGCTCAAGACCGCCCGCAGCAACCCCGAGATCGTCGTGGTGCCGGGCATCGCCGGCCGCTGGTTCCTGCAGGTGGATGAGGACCTGCCCAAGGCGCGCGTGTTCCGCATCCGCTGACGCGACGACCCTGAGCGGCAGGCAGCGGAGCAGCGCCCGGCGCTGCACCGGGCGGGCATCGGTGCGAAAATGGCCGGGATCTTCACGGAGTACCTCGATGACCCGTACCGCTCTGATTACCGGCGCCACCTCCGGCTTTGGCGCCGCCGCCGTCCACCGTTTCGCACAGGCCGGCTGGCGCGTGATTGCCACCGGGCGCCGGGCCGAGCGCCTGCAGCCGCTGGTCGATGCCTACGGTCCCGAGCGCGTGCATGCCGCGGTGTTCGACGTGCGCGACAGCGTGGCGATGGAAGCGGCCCTGGCCGCCCTGCCGGCCGGGTTCGCCGACATCGACCTGCTGGTCAACAATGCCGGCCTGGCCCAGGGCACCGCCCCGGCCCAGAGCGCCTCGCTGGAAGACTGGCGCACCATGATCGACACCAACGTCACCGCCCTGGTGACGCTGACCCATCGCCTGTTGCCGCAGCTGGTCGCGCGCAAGGGCGCGGTCATCAACATCAGCTCGGTCGCCGGCGTGTACCCGTACCCGGGCGGCAACGCCTATGGCGGCACCAAGGCCTTCGTCAGCCAGTTCTCGCTCGGCCTGCGCTCGGACCTGCACGGCAGCGGCGTGCGCGTGACCACGATCGAGCCGGGCATGGCAGAAACAGAGTTCACCGTGGTCCGCACCCATGGCGACCAGGCCGCTTCGGACAAGCTCTACACCGGCGCCAACCCGATGACCGCCGAGGACATCGCCGAGCAGATTTTCTGGGTCGCCTCGCTGCCGGCACACCTGAACATCAATCGCCTCGAAGTAATGCCGGTCAGCCAGTCGTTTGCCGGCTTCCAGGTCGCGCGCGACTGATCGCAGGCCCCGGTAGCTGCCGACCGTTGGTCGGCAGTCCCGGTTGCGGGGCGGCAGTCTCCCGGTAGTGCCGGCCGCTGGCCGGCAAGAAAAAGCCCCGCATCGCGGGGCTTTTTCATGGCTCAAATAGCGCCGACCAGCAGTCTTACTGCGCCTTGATAGCCATCGCCTGAAGCCCCGTCCCATCCAGCTTCTGCTTGGCTTCGGCCAGCTCGCCCGCGCTGCCATACGGCCCCATGCGCACGCGGTACACGGTCTTGCCGTTGATCTGCGCCGATTCCACGCGCGCCGCCAGGCCGATCATCGCCAGCTTGGCCTTGGTCGCCTCGGCATCGCCAGACGCACCAAACGCACCGGCCTGCAGGATGTAACGCACGTTACTGGCCGCTGGCGCAGCCACCGCAGCAGCAGGCGTTGCCGCCGCAGCTGCCGTCGGCTTCTGTGCAGCCGGGTTAGCGGCCGCCGTCTGCGCCGGCGTTGCCGCCGCAGCCGTGGTCGCCGCCGGGCGCTCCGCCACCGGGGCGGGCAGCGGGGCCGTGCTCACCGGTGCCGCCGACGTGGTCGCCGCGGTACTGGTCGGCGCCGGTGCGGGCGGCAACGGGCGGCCTTCCAGCGCCGCCTGCGCGCGCTGCGCTTCCGCCTTGGCACGGCGCTGATCTTCGGCGCGTGCGCTGGCCGCCAGCTCGGCATCGGACATTTCCACTTCCTTGCCGGGCAGCAGGGTGTAGAAGTCGTACTGCGTCGCCGCCGGCTTGGCCGCTTCGGCGGGCGTGGCGGCGCCCGGCTTGGGCAGCTCGGTGCCGACGTCGGTCTCGGCGTCGCTCACCGGGGCCGGCTGGGCGTTCGGGTCCGGCTGCGGGCCGACCCGCAGGAAGCCATCACCCTCGTTCTTGAACAGGTTCGGTGCCGCCAGGAACACCACGGCCGCAATCGCCACACCCGCGACCAGCCACACCCATCCCGGGGTGCCCTGGTTGCTGTTGCGCCGTGCCTGGCTCTTGCCGCGTCGTGCTGCCATTTACTGCTTCTCCACTGCTTACATTTTTTCCGGGGCGGAAACGCCCAGGATGTTCAGACCATTGGCCAGGACCTGGCGCGCGGCGCAGGCCAGCGTCAGCTTGGCGTTGCGTTCGCTTTCGTCGGCCACCAGTACCTGCGTGCCGTGATACCACGTGTGGAAGGCGTGCGCCAATTCACGCAGATACTGCGCGATCAGGTGCGGTTCCAGCGCGAGGCCGGCCGCTTCGACGACTTCCGGGAAGCGCGACATTTCCACCATCAGCCACAGCGAGGCGTCATCGCCCAGCGAGGACAGACCGGCCAGACCCGCAGCCGGCGTGTAGCTCAGGCCCTTTTCCTGCGCCTGGCGCAGCAGGCTGCAGACGCGGGCATGCGCGTACTGCACGTAGAACACCGGATTGTCGTTGCTCTGCTGGCGGGCCAGATCGATATCGAAGGTCAGCTGCGAATCGGGCTTGCGCGCGATCAGGAACCAGCGGGTGGCATCACGGCCGGCTTCTTCGATCAGGTCGCGCAGGGTCAGGTAGCTGCCGGCACGCTTGGAGAGCTTCACTTCCTCGCCACCGCGCATCACCGTCACCATCTGGTGCAGCACGTATTCCGGCCAGCCCTTCGGGATGCCGACGTCCAGCGCCTGCAGGCCGGCACGCACGCGCGCCAGCGAACCGTGGTGGTCCGCGCCCAGCTCGGTGATCGCGCGCTCGTAGCCGCGCTGCCACTTGGAGAGGTGGTAGGCCACGTCCGGCAGGAAGTAGGTGTAGGTGCCGTCGGACTTGCGCATCACGCGGTCCTTGTCGTCACCGAAGTCGGTCGAGCGCAGCCACAGCGCGCCGCCTTCCTCATACGTATGGCCGGCCGCGTTGAGCTGGGCGACGGTCTCTTCGACCTTGCCATCCTTGTACAGCGAGCTTTCCAGGAAGTAGATGTCGAAATCCACGCCGAACGCGGCCAGGTCCTGGTTCTGCTCATTGCGCAGGTAGGCCACCGCGAAGCGACGGATCGCATCGAGGTTGTCCGGGTCGCGCTCGCCGACCACCGAGTGGCCTTCCAGTTCCACCGTGGCGCCGGCCAGGTAGGCGTTGGCCACGTCCTGGATGTAATCGCCGCGGTAGCCCGCTTCCGGCCAGCCGGCGTCGTCGGGCTTGAGGCCCTTCGCACGCGCCTGGGTGGACAGCGCCAGGTTCTCGATCTGCACGCCGGCGTCGTTGTAGTAGAACTCGCGCTTGGCGTTCCAGCCGTTCACTTCCAGCAGGCGCGCCAGGCAGTCACCGATCGCCGCCGCGCGGCCGTGGCCGACATGCAGCGGACCGGTCGGGTTGGCCGACACGTATTCCACGCCCACGGTGCGGCCGTTGCCGCTCAGGTTGTGGCCGTAATCGGCGCCTTCCTTGAGCACGCCGGCCGCTTCGCGCTGGTAGGCGCTGGGGGCGAGGTGGAAATTGATGAAGCCGGGGCCGGCGATCTCGACGCGGGCCACGTCATCGCTCTTGGGCAGCGCATCGAGCAGCGCCTGGGCCAGGGCGCGCGGGTTGCTGCGCGCCGGCTTGGCCAGCAGCATCGCGGCGTTGGTGGCGAAATCGCCGTGCTCACGGGTCTTCGGGCGTTCGACCACGAATTCCGGGGTCAGGGTATCGGCCGGCAGAGTGCCGTTGGCGCGCAAGGCTTCGATGCCTTGGCTGATCAGGGCGCGGAGGAGATTTTTCACAAGGCCTGCTTTGGGACTGGAGCGGCGGAATCGGTAATTTTAGCCCAGAAGCCAGCCCGATCCATTGAACCGGGGCCGAGCGGCGTCGTTTCCCGCGCCGGATCAGGCCGTTCCGGTGCCCATCCAACCGCGCGCGGCCATCGATACCGGGGCCCCGTCGCCGATCACGACATGGTCGAGCAGCCGGATATCCACCAGCGCCAAGGCCTGCTGTAGCAGCGTGGTGATCCGGCGGTCCTCCAGAGAGGGCTCGGCGCTGCCCGAGGGATGGTTATGGCTGACGATCACCGCCGCGGCGTTGTGCAGCAGGGCGCGGCGGACCACCTCACGCGGGTAGACCGCCGCCGCATCCACGGTTCCGCTGAACAGCTCCTCGCAGGCCAGCGTGCGGTGCTGGTTGTCCAGGAACAGCGCGGCGAACACCTCGTTGGGCCGCGCCCGCAGCCGCTGCTTGAAGTAGCGGCCTGCGGCGGCGGGGTCGCGCAGGCTTTCGCCCCGGGCCAGCTCGGCAGCCAGGTGCCGATGCGCGAGTTCCAGCCCGGCCACCAGCTTGCAGCTGCGGGCCGGCCCAAGGCCGGGCAGGGCCGCCAGCGCGCTGGCCGGCAGGTCGAGCAGGTTGCGCAGGGGGCCGTGGGACTGCAACAGAGCGCGGGCGGTTTCGACCGCATCCCGACCGCGCAGGCCTGAGCCGAGGAAAATCGCCAGTAGTTCGGCATCGGACAGGGCGCCGGCGCCTTGGGCCAGCAGTTTTTCGCGGGGACGCTCGGTGCTGGGCCAGTCTCGGATCGACATGGCTCCAGTGTCTGTGGGCGGCGGCGGATCCACCATCGGTGAACCGGGCGCCATCGTGTCGGTAAATGCAGGGCAACGTGCCACGTCCGGCGATTCCTTATGACGAAAACCTGCCTGCTTATGCCGCTGACGCATCAGGCGGTTTACGGACCATCGGGTAAGCTAATCGCCTCGGTTCGACAGGAACACCCAAGGTGGCTGACTCCCCCCAGGCTTCTCCGGCGGCCGCGCGCCCGTTGGAAGGCCAGAAGCTGTTGTTGTGCGTTGGTGGCGGGATCGCTGCCTACAAGTCGCTGGAACTGGTGCGCCGCCTGCGCGATGCCGGGGCCCAGGTGCAGGTCGCGATGACCGCCGGGGCCCAGCAGTTCGTCACCCCGCTGAGCTTCCAGGCGCTGTCCGGCCAGCCGACCCGCACCACCCTGTGGGACAGCGCGGCCGAGCAGGCGATGGGCCACATCGAGCTGGCCCGCTGGGCCGACCGCATCGTGGTCGCGCCCGCCACCGCCGATCTGCTCGCGCGCCTGGCCCACGGCCACGCCGATGACCTCGTCACCACCCTGTGCCTGGCCACCACCGCGCCGCTGACCGTGTGCCCGGCGATGAACCACCGCATGTGGCTGCACCCGGCCACCCAGGCCAACATCGGCCTGCTGCGCGAGCGTGGTGCCCAGGTGATCGGGCCGGAAGACGGTCCGTTGGCCGAAGGCGAGTCCGGCCCGGGCCGGCTCACCGAACCGCACGCGATCGTGGCCGCGCTGGCCGGGCTGCGTGCATCGGCGGCCGCCGAGCCGCCGGCCGCCAGCGAACTGAAGGGCCTGCGCGTGCTGATCAGCGCCGGCCCCACCTATGAAGACATCGATCCGGTGCGCTACGTCGGCAACCGCAGCAGCGGCAAGATGGGCTACGCGCTGGCCGCCGCCGCCGCCCGCCTGGGCGCGCAGGTGGTGCTGGTCAGCGGTCCGGTCCAGCTGGCCACGCCGGCCGGCGTGCAGCGCGTCGACGTGCGTTCGGCCGCGCAGATGCGCGAAGCGGTGCTGGGTGCGCTGCCGGCCGACATCTATATCGGTGCGGCCGCGGTGTCCGATTACACCCCGCGCCAGATCGCCCCGCAGAAGCTCAAGAAGACCGCCGGTACCCAGAGCCTGACCCTGGAACTGGTGCGTACCCCGGACATCCTGGCCGAGGTCGCCGCGCAGACCAACGCGCTCAAGCTGGTGGTCGGTTTCGCTGCCGAGACCCACGACGTGGAGAAATACGCGCGCGGCAAGCTGGTGGACAAGCGCCTGGACCTGGTGATCGCCAACCAGGTCGGGATCAGCACCGGCGGTTTCGAGAGCGATGAAAACGCGGCCACGGCCTACTGGCAGGGCGGCGAACAGGTGTTCCCCGGCACCTCCAAGGCCGTGCTGGCCGAACAACTGTTGTCCCTGATTGCCCAGAGGTTGCACGCATGACCATCGATTCCTCCCTGCAGCCGCTGCAGGTCAAGCTGCTGGACCCGCGTTTCGGCGACGAATGGCCGCTGCCGGCCTACGCCACCGAGCACAGCGCCGGGCTGGATCTACGCGCCGCGCTGGAGACCGAGCTCACCCTGCAGCCCGGTGACACCGCGCTGATTCCGAGCGGCATCGCGATCCATATCGCCGACCCGACCCTGGCCGCCGTGGTGCTGCCGCGCTCCGGCCTGGGCCATCGCCACGGCATCGTGCTGGGCAACGGCACCGGCCTGATCGACGCCGATTACCAGGGTCCGCTGCTGATCAGCGCCTGGAACCGCGGCCGCGAACCCTTCACCCTGCAGCCCGGCGATCGCATCGCCCAGCTGGTGGTGCTGCCGATTGCACGCGTCGCGCTTCAGGTAGTGGATACTTTCAGCGACAGCGCCAGGGGAACGGGTGGATTCGGCCATACCGGGGTGCGCTGACAGGGGAGCGTCATGAGCAAGGCGAAGGCGGAAGGACGGCCGCAGTGGACGACAGGGCGCTCGGTGCCGCTGTTGGCCGTGCTGCTGGTGCTGTTGGCGGTCTGGTTCGGGTGGAGCGGTGTGCGCCAATGGCGCCAGGCCGCCGTGGGTGCCGAGCTTGAGCAGTCGCGCGACCGTGTGGTCGAGGGCCTGCAGACGGCGCTGACCGGGCAGCTCGGTAAAATGGCCACGCTGCTCAAGACCGAGCGCGTTGCCAGCGCGCTGGCCAGCGGCAACGCGCAGGCTGCCGCCGTCGCCATCCGCGAAGGCTGGCCGGGCGTGGAGGACGTCCAGATCCTCACCGCCGATCTGGATGCGGCCTACGCCGATCCGAAGGCCTTCGGTTACTCGCGCCTGGCGCTGCTCGAAGCGGCCATCGCCGATGACGCGTCGGTCGCCCGCGTAGTGCGTGATGCAGGCGGTCAACGTCTCGGCCTGGCAGCGGCGGTCGATCTCGGCCCGCAGGGCCCGGCCGTCGTCTATATCCGCCAGCCACTGCTGCGCCTGACCGGCGTGTTCGACCAGGTCGCCGTGCCGGGCGACGGTTACCTCGCCCTGCGCCAGGGCAGCCACAACGTCGTCGAACAGGGCAGCCGTGAGCTGTCCGGCGGCGCCGAAGCGCTGGCGCGTCCGATCGGGCGCAGTGGGCTGCGTCTGTCCGCCGCCGTGCCGGATATCGATCCGGGCCCGTTGGGACTGGGTGCGATTCCCAGTGCGATCGTCGCTGTGTTGCTGCTGCTGATCGCCGTGCTGCTGGTGCTGGGCAAGGGCAAGGTGCCCCTGCCGCGCCGCCGCGGTGCCGCCGAGAGTGCCACCGACGCCGGCCCGACCCTGAGCGAAAGCCTGGCCCAGGTCCCGCTGGCGGCGGCCGCCGTCGAGCGCGTTGACGACGCAGCGGCGCCACCGCCCTCCGTCCCGGGCGAGGAGGTCGCCGCCGGCATCTTCCGCGCGTACGACATCCGCGGCGTGGTCGGCCGCGAGCTCACCCCGAAGGTCGCCGCCCTGATCGGCCAGGCGATCGGCTCGGTGCTGCAGGTCCAGGGCCTGCGCGACATCGTGGTCGGCCGCGATGGCCGTCTCTCCGGCCCCGAGCTCACCGCCGGGCTGATCGAAGGCCTGCGCCGCGCCGGTTGCAACGTCACCGATATCGGCCTGGCGCCGACACCCGTGGTGTACTTCGCCAGTTACCACCTGCGCGCGGGCAGTTGCGTGGCGGTGACCGGCAGTCACAACCCGCCCGACTACAACGGCTTCAAGATCGTGGTCGGTGGCGAAACGCTGTCCGGCGATGCGATCACCGAGCTGTACCACCGGATCCGCGATGGCCAGTTGCACGTGGCGTCCGAGCCGGGCAGCTTCCAGACCCGCGAGGTCAACGCCGATTACATCCAGCGCATTGCCGATGACGTGCAGCTGGACCGCCCGCTCAAGGTGGTCGCCGATGCAGGCAACGGCGTGGCCGGTGAGCTCGCCCAGCCGCTGCTGGAGGCGATCGGTGCCGAAGTGATTCCGCTGTACTGCGATGTGGACGGCACCTTCCCCAACCACCATCCGGACCCGAGCGATCCGGACAATCTCGAAGACCTGATCCAGACCGTGAAGCGCTTCGATGCGGATCTCGGCCTGGCTTTCGATGGCGACGGCGACCGCCTCGGCGTGGTCACCCGCGAAGGCAAGATCATCTACGCGGATCGTCTGTTGATGCTGTTCGCCGCCGACGTGCTGATGCGCAACCCGGGCGCGCTGGTGATCTACGACGTGAAGTGCAGTGGCAAGCTGTCCGACTACGTGCTGCGCAACGGCGGCAGCCCGCTGATGTGGAAGACCGGCCATTCGCTGATGAAGGCGAAGATGCGCGAGACCGACGCCGAGCTGGCGGGTGAGATGAGCGGGCACTTCTTCTTCAAGGAACGCTGGTTCGGTTTCGACGACGGCCTGTACGCCGCCGCGCGCCTGCTGGAGATCCTGGCCCAGCGCGAGGAGACGCCGTCGGAGGTGCTCGACGAGTTGCCCGACAGCGTGTCCACCCCGGAGCTGAAGGTGCCGGTCGACGCGGGTACGCCGCATGCCCTGGTGTCGTTGTTCGTGTCGTCGGTGCAGGTGGAGGACTCGCCGTTCGCCGGCGCGCGCCTGTCCACCATCGACGGCCTGCGTGCCGACTTCCCCGACGGCTGGGGCCTGGTGCGGGCGTCGAACACCACTCCGGTCCTGGTGCTGCGTTTCGAGGCCGATGACGAGGCCGCGCTGGAGCGCATCAAGGACCTGTTCCGCGCGCAGCTGCAGCCGCTGCTGCCGGGCGCGGAGCTGGGCTTCTGATGGGGTGGGTACCGACCAACGGTCGGTACCTACCGCAGCGATCAGCGGTAGTGCCTGCCCTGGCGATCAGCGGTAGTGCCGGCCGCTGGCCGGCTCTTCGCATTCCTTGAACGTTACGTGGAGCCGGCCAGCGGCCGGCACTACCGTGCATCCACGCCACGCGCATGGACATCCACGCCATGCACCCCGTGTAGATCCACGCCATGCGTGGATGCCTTTGATCAGCCCTTGAACCGCAGACCCACGCCGGGCTCGGTGAACAGATACCGGGAATCCAGCGCCGAATCACCCAGCTTGTGGCGCAATTTGCCGACCAGGATGCGCAGGTAATGCGTATCGTGCTGGTGCGTCGGCCCCCAGATGTCCTGCAGGATCTGCGGCTGGGTCACCACCCGCCCGGCATTGCGCAGCAGCAGTGACAACAGCGCGTACTCCTTGCGCGTCAGCGCCACCGGCGCACCGTCCAGCATCACCTCGCGCCGCACCAGGTCGATATGCAGGTGCCCATCGTCGAACTGCGGCAGCACGCCCTCGCTGGACACCGTGCGCGAGCGCAGCAGCCCGCGCACGCGCGCCATCAGCTCCTGCGTGCCGAACGGCTTGGTCACGTAGTCGTTGGCGCCGGCATCCAGCGCCCGTACCTTCTCGGTCTCGCTGGCACGCACGGTCAGCATGATCACCGGCACCTGGCTCCACTGGCGCAGTTCACCCAGCACCTCATGGCCTTCCATGTCGGGCAGGCCGATATCCAGGATGACCAGGTCCGCCCCTTCGCCGACCAGCGCTTCCAGCCCGGCCTGGCCGGTCGCGGCCTGGGACACGCGGTAGCCCTGCGCGCGCAGGCTGATCTCCAGGAAGCGCCGGATCTGCGCTTCATCATCGATCACCAGCACGCGCGCCGGGGGCACGCCGTGGGAAGCCTCAGGAATCGTCGTTGTCATCGGCAGGGTGGGGATGCAGCAGGGGCAGGGTGATGCGGATCAGGGTACCGCGTCCGTCGCGCCCCGGCAGCGCCTGCACGCTGCCGCCATGCGCGCCGATCATGCCCTGGCAGATGGTCAGGCCCAGCCCGGTGCCGTGCCGGCCCCGGTCGCCGCGCTCCACGCTGTAGAACATGTCGAAGATGCGTGCCCGCTCTTCGTCGGGAATCCCGGGGCCGGCGTCGAGCACATCGATGCGCAGCTCGCCTTCGACCAGCCGCGCCTGTACTTCCACTGCCGCGCCTGGGGGGGAGAATTTGGCCGCGTTCTCCATCACGTTGAACACGGCCTGTTCGACCAGCGCCGGATGCACCCAGATCGGGGCCAGCGCAGCCGGAATATCCAGCTTGAGCAGCACATCGGGCTGATAGCGCTGCAGGCGGCGCGCGGCCGAGCCGACCAGCTCATCCACGCCGATCCAGTCGCGGTTGATCTGCAGGCCGTCATGGCCGAGCCGGGTCATGTCCAGCAGGTTCTGGATGTAGCGGTCCAGGCGCTCGCCTTCGACCAGGATGGTGTCCAGCAGGGCGCGGCGGTCGCTGGCATCCATCGCATCGGCATAGCTGGAGAGGCTGTCGGCCGAGCCGATCATCGCCGCCAGTGGCGAGCGCAGGTCGTGCGAGACCGAGGACAGCAACGCCGAACGCAGCCGCTCGGTCTCGTTGCTCACATGCGCTTTCTCCAGATCGGCCACCAGCTGGGTGCGCAGCGCAGCCTGGGCGATATCGTCCACCATCGCCTCGGCCAGCTGGCGCTGCTCGGGCGTCAACCGTGGGGCCTCGCGCGGGAAGCGCATGCCGGCCACGCCGATCGCGCGGTCGTCGCCGTCCAGCAGTGGCAGGAACCACCAGCCGGCGCCGGCCAGTGTGTCGGTGAAGCGCCCGCTTGGCTGCCCATGCCGGTGCGCCCAGTCGGCGGCGGCCAGATCGGTGTCGCCCGGTGCGGCGCTGCCGCTGGCGCTGGTGTACTGCCCGATGCGCAGCCACGCCGGCGCATCCATCGCCTGTTCCAGCGCTTCGCGGCCGGCCTGCGCGACCTGCTCGTTGCTGGGCGCACTGGCCAGCTGCCGGCCCAGTGCCTGGCGCGCATGCGCGTGCCGGTTGGCCGCGCGCAATGCCACCACCTGCATGCGCAGGCGCGAGGCCAGCCGTCCTGCCACCAACGCGGCCGCCAGGAACAGAAAGACCGTGATCACGCCCTGGCGCGCGCTGATCGCGAAGGTGAAGCGCGGCGCGATGAAGAAGAAGTTGTAGGCCAGGAAGCACAGGGCGGCCGCGATCACCGCCGCACTGGTGCGGCTGCGCGCGGCGACCATCACCACCGCCACGATGAACACCATCGAGAGGTCGTACAGCCCGATCCAGCGCTCGGCCACCAGCGCCACCAGGCACGCGGCCGCGGTGGCGCCCAGCGCCAGCAGCGCATCCTTGCCGGCACTGCGGCTGGGAAGGGACAGCCCGGACCGGCGTGACCGCGCGCGCGCCTGCGGCGTGCCGATGATGGTGATCTCCAGATGCGCGCCGCGCCGGATCAGCTGCTGGGTCAGCGTGCGGTTGAGCATGCGCGCCAGCGGGCGCTCCCGCGTGCGGCCCAGCACCAGCGTGGACACGCCATTGTGTGCGGCATGGTCGAGCAGGGCATCGGCAATGCTGGAGCCATGCAGCAGTTCGGCCTCGCCCCCGAGGCGCCGGGCGAGGGCGAAGGCGGCATCGATCTCGCGCCGGGTCTGCTCGTCATGCGCGCGTGCCTGCACCGTCACCACCGTCCACGGCGCATCCCGCCGCTCGGCGATGCGTCGGCCGACCCGGACCAGGTACTCGCTCTGGCCACCGCCATCGATCGCCACCAGCACACGGCGGCGCAGCGGCAGGTTGCCTTCGCCGCGCGCGGCGCGGGTCTCGCGCAGGCTGCTGTCCACGCGGTCGGCCGCTTCCTGCATGGCCAGCTCGCGCAGCGCGGTCAGGTTGGCCGGCGAGAAGAACGCCTGCAGCGCCTGCGCGGCCTGTTCGGGCACGTAGACCTTGCCCTGCTGCAGCCGCTCGATCAACTCGCGCGGCGGGAGGTCCACCAGCACGATGTCATGCAGGCGGTCGAGCACCGCATCGGGCACTGTCTCGCTGACCCGCACGCCGGTGATGCGCATGACCACGTCATTGAGGCTCTCCAGATGCTGGATGTTGACCGTGGTCCACACGTCGATGCCGGCATCGAGCAGCTCCATCACGTCCTGCCAGCGCCGCTCATGGCGACTGCCCGGTACGTTGCGGTGCGCCAGCTCGTCGACCAGCACCAGCGCCGGGCGACGCGCCAGCACCGCATCCAGGTCCATCTCGTCCAGCGCGTGCTGTTGATACTCGCGCTGCAGCAGCGGCACCTGAGGCAGCCCCGCCAGCAGCGCCGAGGTCTCGGCGCGGCCGTGGGTTTCCACCAGCCCGATCACCACGTCCACGCCGCGGCGCAGTTGCTCATGCGCGCGGGTGAGCATGCTGAAGGTCTTGCCCACACCGGGGGCCGCACCCAGGAATACGGTGAGCTTGCCGCCGGCTTCGCGCTGCAGGGTGTCGACCAGGGCATCGGCCTGGCGGGTACGGGAGTCGCTCATGGGCGGGGATTGTGCGCCCGGGACGGTACGCAGCGCATCAATGCTCCCCGTCGCGCCGCGTGCCGCCCGGCTGCCCGTCCTGTGTATCCAACGCCAGGTTCAACGTCATCACGTTCACCCGTGGCTGCCCGAACACGCCCCACTGCGGGCCCAGCGTATGCGCCTTGACCAGCGCCGC
This sequence comes from Stenotrophomonas sp. JAI102, assembly GCF_013409105.1. Lineage (NCBI taxonomy): Bacteria > Pseudomonadati > Pseudomonadota > Gammaproteobacteria > Lysobacterales > Lysobacteraceae > Stenotrophomonas > Stenotrophomonas sp. JAI102. Next base: position 12,971 of record NZ_JACCCI010000003.1, on the reverse strand, counting down.
CACCTGGTCAACCGGCAGCCCACGGCTGCGCGCCACGCGCGCGATCTGCACCTGCGCCGCCGCCGGCGACAGCTCCGGATCCATGCCCGCGCCGGACTGGGTGACCAGATCGCCGGGCACCTGCGCCGGCGTCACCCCTTCGCGTGCGGCCACCGCGGTGATGCTGGCCTGCACGCGTTCCTGCAGGGCCGGGTTGCTGCGCGCCATGTTGCTGCCGGCGGCCGCCATCGGGTCGTAGTTGGCCGCCGACGGTCGCGCCTGGAAGTAGCCATCACCGACGAACGGTTGCGCGATGAGCATCGAGCCGCGTACCTGCCCATCGCGGAGCAGCAGGCTGCCATCGGCCTGCGCCGGAAACAGCACCCGGCTCACGCTGGTGGTGGCCACGGCATAGGCCAGGCCGAGCAGCAGCAGGCTGCTCGCGCCGAGCACGAGGGCCGGGCGCCAGCTGCTGTCCTGCTGCAGGTGGGTGGAGGCGGCAGCGCGGCCGCGCGCCGGACGGGGAACAGAGGTAGCAAGCGAGCGGTTCATGCGCCGAACACCGAGACAAGGAAGAGGTCGATCAATTTGATGGCCGCGAACGGCAGCAACACGCCGCCCAGCCCGTACACCAGCATGTTCCGGCGCAGCAGCGCGGTCGCCGTGGCCGGGCGGAAGCGCACGCCGCGCAGCGCCAGCGGGATCAGTGCCGGAATCACCAGAGCATTGAAGATCAGCGCCGCCAGCACCGCATTGCGCGGGCTGGACAGGTGCATCACGTTCAGCGCCGCCATCGCCGGCAGGGTCGAAGCGAACAGTGCCGGCAGGATCGCGAAATACTTGGAGACGTCGTTGGCCAGCGAGAAGGTGGTCAGCGCACCGCGCGTGATCAGCTGCTGCTTGCCCACTTCAACGACCGCCAGCAGCTTGGCCGGATCCGAATCCAGATCGACCATGTTGCCGGCTTCCTTGGCGGCCTGGGTACCGGAGTTCATCGCCAGGCCGATGTCGGCCTGGGCCAGTGCCGGGGCATCGTTGGTGCCGTCGCCGACCATCGCGACCAAGCGGCCGCCGGCCTGCTCGGCGCGGATGCGGGCGAGCTTGTCTTCCGGGCGGGCCTCGGCGATGTAGTCGTCCACACCGGCCTCGGCCGCGATCGCGGCGGCGGTCAGCGGGTTGTCGCCGGTGATCATCACCGTGCGGATGCCCATTGCCCGCAGCTGCGCGAACTTCTCGCGCATGCCGTGCTTGACCACGTCCGACAGCTCGATCACGCCCAGCACGTGGCGGCCCTCGCACACCACCAGCGGGGTCGCGCCGTTGCGTGCCACCTGTTCCACGCGCCCCGCCAGCTCCGACGGCACCGTGCCGCCCAGCTCACGCACGTACGCGGTGATCGCATCGGAGGCGCCCTTGCGGATGCGGCGGCCGCCGTCCAGATCGACGCCGGACATGCGGGTCTGCGCAGTGAAGGCCAGATAGTCCGCGCGGTCCGGCTCGGCGGTGGTGCAGCCCTGCTCACGCGCCAGCCGCACCACCGACTTGCCTTCCGGGGTCGGGTCGGCCAAGGAGGACAGCAGCGCCGCCTCGCGCAGCTGGCTGGCATCGATACCGGCCAGTGCATGGAAATGCGTGGCCTGGCGGTCGCCGTAGGTGATGGTGCCGGTCTTGTCGAGCAGCAGCACGTCCACGTCGCCGGCCACTTCCACCGCCTTGCCGGATTTCGCCAGCACGTTGGCAGCCAGGGCGCGGTTCATGCCGGCGATGCCGATGGCCGGCAGCAGCCCACCGATGGTGGTGGGGATCAGGCACACCAGCAGCGCGATCAGCAGCAGCGGATCGACCCGCACGCCAACGAACGCACCGATCGCCGGCAGCGTCGCCACCACCACCAGGAAGGTCAGCGTCATCGCCGCCAACAGCAGGGTCAGGGCGACCTCGTTCGGGGTCTTCTGGCGGTTCGCGCCTTCGACCAGCGCGATCATCCGGTCCAGGAAGCTGTGCCCCGGCTCGGCGGTGATGCGCACGATGATCTGGTCGGAGAGCACCTTGGTGCCGCCGATCACGCCACTGCGGTCGGTGCCGGCCTCGCGCAGCACGGGCGCCGATTCACCGGTCACCGCGGCTTCGTTGATGGTGGCCAGGCCCTGCACGATCTCGCCATCGGCCGGAATCAGCTCGCCGGCACTGACGATCACATGGTCGCCCGGGCGCAGCTCGGCGGCCGGCACCTGGGTCTCACTGGCGCCGGCATGCGCGGCGGCCAGCCGACGCGCGCTGAGGTCCTGGCGGGCACGCCGCAGAGAGGCCGCCTGGCCACGGCCACGCGCTTCGGCCACGGCCTCGGCGAAGTTGCCGAACAACACGGTCAGCAGCAGGATCGCGGTGACCGCCAGGCCGAAGCCCAGCGGTGCGTTGCCGGTCAGCGTGACCAGCGCACTGACCACGGTGCCGGCCATCACCACGGCCATCACCGGGCTGTGCAGCAGATGCCGCGGCGAGAGCTTGATGACCGCATCGCGCAGGGCGCGGCGCCAGCCGGCGCCATCGAGCAGGCGCTGGCGGCGGTGGGAAGAAACGTTCAACGGATACGTACTCATGGAAGGAGGTCTCAGTGCTGCGTCAGCGACAGGTGGTCGGCGACCGGGCCCAGCACCAGCGCCGGCATGAACTGCAATACGGTGAGGATCACGATCAGCGCGATCAGGGTCAGCGCGAAGGTCGGGGTTTCGATCTGCAGCGTGCCGGCCGATTCCGGCGCCCGCCGCTTGGCCGCCAGCTGCGCGGCCACGATCAACGGAATCACCAGCACCGGGTAGCGGCCCAGCAGCAGCACCAGGGTGCAGCTCAGGTTCCACCACACCGTGCCATCGCCGAGGCCTTCAAAGCCCGAGCCGTTGTTGGCGAACGCCGAGGTGTACTCGTAGAACACCTGGCTGATGCCATGGAAGCCGGGGTTGGAGGTGCCGGTGATCGAGGGGATTGCCAGGGTCAGCGCGGTGAAGCCCAGGAGGGTGATCGGCTGCAACAGCACCAGCAGCGCGAGCAGGCGCACCTGCGGCGTCTCCAGCTTGCGACCGAACAGTTCCGGGGTACGGCCGGTCATCAGCCCGGCCAGGAACACGCCCAGCAGCAGGTACACGAAGAACTGCTGCAGGCCGCAGCCGATGCCGCCCCAGATCGCACTGATCAACATGTTGACCATCGGTACGGCGCCGGCCAGCGGGCTGAGCGAGTCGTGCATGCCGTTGACCGAGCCGTTCGACACCTGCGTGGTGATCGCCGCCCACAAACCGGTGGCATCGGCACCGAAGCGCACTTCCTTGCCTTCCATCAGCAGCGGGCTGGCGGCGGTAGCAGAATGGCCTTCCAGCCACACCGCGGCCGCGACCGACACACTGGACATCGTCAGCATGCAGCCGAACACCAGCCCGGCCAGGCGCCTGCGCCCGGTGAACGCGCCCAGCATGAAGATCACGCTGATCGGGATCAGCAGGATGCCGATCAGTTCCAGCGCGTTGGACACCGGGGTCGGGTTCTCCAGCGGCATGCTGCTGTTGGGACCGTACCAGCCGCCGCCATTGGCGCCGAGCTGCTTGGCCGCGACCATCGCCGCGACGGGGCCGAGCGGCAGCTTCTGCGTCTCCATGCCGGCCGCGGCATCGATCGGCGTCGCCTGCGGACCGGCCGCCAGCGTCGAGGGCACGCCCTGGCTGGTCAACAGCAGCGCCCACAGCAGGCACAGCGGCAGCATGAAGCGCACGCAGGCGCGCACCACGTCGGCGTAGTAGTTGCCCACATCGACACGGCGGTCCGCGCTGAGCAGGACCGCCTGTTCGGCCGGCACGTCCTCGGGACGCGCGCCGAACAGCGCACGCAGAGTCGCCACCGCAAGTGCCAGACCCATCATCGGCGTCACCACCTGCAGGCCGGTGATCGCGGTCATCTGCGCGAAGTAGGACAGCTGCGCCTGGCCCGAATAGTGCTGCTGGTTGGTGTTGGTCAGGAACGACACCATCGTGTGCAGCGCGGTATCCCAGCGCATGTTGGGGATCTGGTCGGGATTGAACGGCAGCCAGGCCTGGGTCATGAAGACCGTCTGCACCAGCACTGCGATCACGACGTTGCTGAGCAGGAAGGCGCCCACGTAGCCACGCCAGGACATGCCGCGCCCCGGGTTCACCCCGAGCAGCCGGTACAGCGGTTTTTCAATCCACCCGAACAGCGCGTCGCCGCGCATCGGGGCACCGCGCATCACCCGGGCCAGGTACAGCCCAAGCGGAAAGGCCAGCACGATGCTGGCCAGCAGGATCAACAGGATCTCGGTCATGGTCGGCTCCGGTCAGAAGGTTTCGGGCCGAAGCACGACGTAGAGCAGGTAAGCGGCGGCAACGAGCACCAGCACGCCGCACAGCAGGGAAAGCCAGGCAGACATGGTCGTGGCCTCAAACGCGGGAAAGGGAGCGCGCGGTGCAAGGGGCACCGGCGGGGAAGACAGGCAGATACAGGCTCATGGGACGTCCAGGTGGAACCACTCCACATCAGGCGCTCATGGTCTGCCTGCCCGGCATAAACGTTCCACGCCCGAAACCGGCGCCCCGCGTAAAAAGTCCATAAAAAAAGGCGACCCCCAGGGCCGCCTTCGTTTCAACGCCATCGCACAGCCGCCATTACCCGCGCGGATCGCTCCCCACGCCCTTCAGCAGCCGATAGCGCTGCAGCGTGCTCTCGATCTCCACGTCCAGCGCCCGGCGCTGCTGCTCGAACGAGGCCTGCATGCGTCGCTGCGTGACCAGCTCGGCATGCCGGGCGCGGATGCGCTCGGCCTGCTTGTCCGACACCGGCTGCCCATCCAGTTCGCGGTTGCCCGCACCGGCCAGCAGGGTGACCAGCGCATCACGCACGCTGGCCACGTTGTAACTGGCGGTATGGATGTTGTTGTCCAGGATGCCGCTGCGCTCGGCGAACACCCGGCGCAGGTCGTCCTCACTCTCGTACGTGGCCAGCATCGCCTGCTCGGTACGCTGGCGGGTCTGCTCGGCGGCCACGTCCAGGCGCTGCTGCGTGGCCTGCGCCGCGGCATCGGCGCGTTCCTCGTCGGTCAACGCGCGCTGCACTTCGCCACTGCGCATGCCGCTGCGCAGGTTGAACTCCTCGCGTGCGTTGTTCACCGCCTCCTGGGGCAGCGCATCACTGCAGATACGTTCGCTGCCCTTGTTCCAGCAGTACAGCTTCTTCGGCGTCGCGTCGGCCGTGCGCTTCTGCGCGTGGGCAGGCAACAGCGGCACGGCCAACAGCAGGCCGACAACGGTGAACGTGGCAAACCTGGACATGAAAGCCCCCTGCTCTCAACGCGTAGGACGGCTGCCGTAGCGGGAACGATAGTCCTCCAGCGGCTGCCGGTAGCCGACAAGTTCCGGATTTCCGGAGGCAAAATCAAGCAGGTCGGCCAGCGTAGCCACCGCGACCACCGGAATCCCGGCTTCTTCGGCCACGGCCTGCGCGGCGGAACGGGGGTCGGTCTCCGAGGCGATCTCCTGGCGGTCCAGGGCCACCACGATGCCGGCCGGGGTGCCGCCGGCGCCCTTGATGATCGCCAGCGCTTCGCGGATCGCGGTGCCGGCGGTGATCACGTCGTCGACGATGAGCACGCGCTTGCCGTTCATGTCCGCGCCGATCAGGTTGCCGCCTTCGCCGTGGTCCTTGGCTTCCTTGCGGTTGAACGACAGCGGCAGGTCGCGGCCGCGCTGGGCGAATTCACAGGCGGTCGCAGTGGCCAGCGGGATGCCCTTGTAGGCCGGGCCGAACACGACGTCGAACTTCAGCCCGGTGGCTTCCACGGCATCGGCGTAGCAGGCCGCCAGCTGGGACATGCGCGCGCCGGAATCGAACCGGCCGGCATTGAAGAAATAGGGGCTCAGACGGCCGGACTTCAGGGTGAACTGGCCGAAACGCAGGGCATCGGCGGTCAGGGCCAGTTGCAGGAAACGGTGGCGATGGTCGCTCATCAAGACTCAATTCAATTCATTTGGAGCGCAAATCCTAATGCATGTCTGCATTTTTCGGCTCGCCGGGCCCTGCGGCCCTCTGTCGCACGGGCTTGCGAGACGGTTCCGGCAGGCACCCGGAGGCGGCAACCGCGTCCGTTTCCAGCCAGCCCCTGCGAGGGCCGAAACGGTATGCTCTTGCCGGTATCGTTCCAGACCCGGGTCAGCATGCGCATCATCAGTTTCAACGCCAATGGCATCCGTTCCGCCGCCACCAAGGGCTTCCTCGAGTGGTTCCGCGCCCAGGACGCCGATGTCCTGTGCATCCAGGAAACCAAGGCCCAGGAAGACCAGCTGACCGACCCGATGTTCCGCCCGGACGGCCACCACTGCTTCTACCGCGACGCCATCACCAAGAAGGGCTACAGCGGCGTGGCGATCTACAGCAAGCGCGAGCCGGACCAGGTGATCACCTCGCTGGGCTGGGCCCCGTTCGACGATGAAGGCCGCTACATCGAGGCCCGCTACGGCAATCTCAGCGTCGTCTCCTTCTATATCCCCTCGGGCAGTTCGGGCGACCTGCGCCAGGGCTTCAAGTACGAAGTGATGGAATGGCTGCGCCCGATCCTGGCCGGCTGGCTGGCCAGCGGCCGCGACTACGTGCTGTGCGGCGACTGGAACATCGTGCGCTCCGCGCTGGACATCAAGAACTGGAAGTCCAACCAGAAGAACTCCGGCTGCCTGCCGCCCGAGCGCGACTGGCTCAACGGCCAGTGCGTGGACGCCGACCAGGCGCTGGATATCGCCGCCGGCCAGGGTTGGACGGATGCCTACCGCCTGCTGCACCCGCAGGGCGAGGACTACACGTGGTGGAGCAACCGCGGCCAGGCCCGCGCGAACAACGTGGGGTGGCGCATCGACTACCAGTTCGTCAGCCCCGGCCTGCGCGACCGCCTGCGCAGCTGCTCGGTCTACCGCGATGAGCGCTTCTCCGACCATGCCCCGTTCACGGTGGACTACGCCCCATGAGTGAGGCGGTCGCGCCGGTGTCCTACAAGGGCTGGGCCGGGATCAAGCGCGCCTTCGGTACGCCCTCGGCGCTGACGATGGCCTTCCTGGGCTTCGGCAGCGGCCTGCCGTTCCTGCTGATCGCTTCGCAGACCCTGTCCACCCGCCTGCGCGATGTGGGTCTGGACCTGAAGAGCATCGGGCTGATCAGCCTGGCCAGCTTCTTCTACCTGATGAAGTTCGTCTGGGCACCGTTGATTGACCGCTACGCCTTCCCGCTGGTCAGCGCGCTCGGCCGCCGCCGCTCCTGGCTGCTGGCCTCGCAGATCGGCGTCACCGGCGGGCTGTTCGCGCTTGCCTTCGTCCGTCCCGAGCTCGGCGTCACCCCGCTGGTGCTGTGGGTGCTGGTGGCCTCCTTCGCCGGTGCCACCCAGGATTCGGTGGTCGATGCCTACCGCATCGAGATCGCCCCGGAGAGCGCGCAGGCGGCGTTGGCCGCCACGTACACGCTGGGCTACCGCATCGGCCTGATCCTGGCCGGCGCGGGCGCGCTCTACCTGGCGCAGTTCGAAGGCTGGATCGTGGCCTACCTGGCCATGGCCTCGCTGATGCTGCTGCCCATCATCACCACGCTGGTCTGCCGCGAACCGGTCCAGCCGGAAGTGCGCATCCAGCGCCGCATCGATTTCTTCGGCGCGTTCTGGCAGCCCATCAGCAGCTTCTTCAGCGCCAATGGCGTGGCGCTGGCACTGGCGCTGCTGGCGTTCGTGGGGCTCTACAAATTCCCCGACCAGGTGATCGGGGTGATGTCCGGTCCGTTCTATCTGGATTCGGGCTTCACCAAGGCCGATATCGCCACCGTCTCCAAGCTGTTCGGCGTGTGGATGGGCATCGGCGGGGCGTTCCTCGGCGGCATCGCGGTGGCCGCGTTCGGCTTCCGCCGCATGCTGCTGGTCGCCGCGCTGGGCGTGGCGCTGTCCAACCTGGCGTTCCTGCTGATGGCGCACAACCCGGGCCAGCTATGGGCGTTCTACGCGGCGCTGAGCGCGGACAACCTGTTCCAGGGCTTTGCCGGTACGGTGCTGGTCGCCTTCATGTCGTCGCTGACCGACCGCAACTTCACCGCCACCCAATACGCGCTGCTGGTCTCGCTGGCCAACCTGCCGGGCAAGTTCGTCGGCGGTGTCTCGGGCTACATCGTCGAAGCGAGCTCCTACAGCACCTTTTTCATTCTTAGTGCCACCACGGTCATCCCGACCCTGCTGCTGCTGATCTGGCTGTGGCCGCGGATCCGGGACCGCAGCGCGGCATAAGCGGTTTGCGTGCCGGCAGGGCCTGATGGATCATGCCGGGCACAACGGCCGTGGGGACGGCATCACGCCAACGGGGAGAACGATGGCTGATCTACTGCTGCGGGATGTGGACCCGCTGTTGCTGGAACGTATCCGCCGGATCGCGGTCGCCCGCGGCTGGACCCGCGAGGACACCTGCATGGCGCTGCTGGAACAGGGCCTGTTCGCCAGCGAACTGGAGGTCCGCAGCGGCTTCCACGATCCCGAGGTCGACGCGCTGGCCGCTGCCATCGCGGCCCTGCAGGCGTTGCCGGACGCGCAGGGGCTGTAACGGCGGCAAGCACCGACCGGCGCATCGGCGAGCACAGCCGCCGGGCAGCGCCCGCCGCCGTGGCCCCTCAGGCCGGGTGGATCGCCCCGAGAATCCGCGGTCCCCGCGCGCCACTCACGCTCGGCAGGTTGCCGGGCAATCCGGCCAGGGTGCGCTGCGCCAGCCACGCGAATCCCATCGCCTCCAGGTAATCCGGATCCAGCCCGTGCACCGCGCTGGATTCGATCACCACGCCCGGCAGCCGCGCACGCAGGCGCCGCAGCAGCTGCGGATTGCGCACGCCACCGCCGCAGACCAGTACCCGCGTCGCGCCCGGCAGATGCGCCAGCAGTGCATCGGCCACCGTCGCGGCGGTCAGCTCCAGCAGGGTCGCCTGAACGTCCGCGCCGGAGACCTGCCCCTCGCCCAGCTGCGCCTGCGCCCAATCCAGGTGGAACTGCTCGCGGCCGGTGCTCTTCGGCGGCGGCAGCGCGAACCAGGGATCGGCCAACCAGCGGGCCAGCAGCGCCGCATCGACCTGGCCACTGGCCGCGAACGCGCCCTCGGCATCGAACGGTTCGCCGCGATGGCGCTGGCACCAGGCATCCATCAGCGCATTGGCCGGGCCGGTATCGAAGCCGCGCGGTGTCCCGTCGCGCGGGATCAGGGTGAGATTGCCGATGCCGCCCAGGTTGAGCACTGCGCGGTCTTCATCGCTGTCGCCCAGCATCGCCAGGTGGAAGGCCGGCATCAGCGGCGCGCCATGGCCGCCGGCGGCGACGTCGCGGCGGCGGAAATCGGCCACGGTGGTGATGCCGGTCAGTTCGGCGATGCGGTTGGCGTCGCCGATCTGCATCGTGAAGGCGGGGTCGGCCAGCGGCCGGTGGCGCACAGTCTGCCCATGCGAGCCGATCGCGTGGACTTGGGTGCGGTCGACCCGCGCGCTGTCCAGCAGGCGATTGGCGGCCGCGGCGAAGGTCATCCCGACCTGGGCATCGAGCCGGCCGAGCGCGTCCAATGAGGTGATGGTGCCGCCCTCTCCGAGCGCGATCAGCTCGGCGCGGATCGCCGGATCCCAGTCGTGGGTCAGGCCTTCGACAAAGCGGCAGCCGCCCTCGGCGGGGAACTGCACCAGCGCGGCATCGATGCCGTCGGCGCTGGTGCCGGACATCAGGCCCAGGTAGAGCGGGGTAGTGGGATCAACAGCTGAGGTCATGGCCAGGCGGTCCAACGGGTTGCGTGCAGCTTCCGCGCAACCCGTTGCCGCCGTCAATCAATGCGATCAGCCGCGGTTGGACTTGACCGGCTTGCCGGCCTTCGCCGTGGCCGTATCGGCGGCCTTGGCCTCCGGTGCCGGGCTGGCATCGGCGTAGATCAGCTTCTCCATGCCCTGGATGCGCGCCAGCGCCGGGGCGGTCTGCGCACGGAAGGCGGCCAGCTCGGCGCCCTGCAGCGGCTCCGGCGGCGGCATCGTCACCGACAGCGGGTTGCGGTGCACGCCGTTGACGCGGAATTCGTAGTGCAGGTGCGGGCCGGTGGCCAGGCCGGTCGAGCCGACGTAGCCGATCACCGTGCCCTGCGCCACGCGCTGGCCGGTCTTGATCTTGCCGAACCGCGACATGTGCCCGTACAGGGTGGTGTGGCCGCGGCCGTGGTCCAGGATCACCACGTTGCCGTAGCCGCGCTGGGTCCCGGCGAACTGCACGCGGGCATCGCCGGCGGCCATGATCGGTGTGCCGGTGCGCGCGGCGTAGTCCACGCCCTTGTGCATGCGCATCTTGCCCAGCACCGGGTGCTTGCGCGCGCCGAAGGTCGAGCTCAGGCGCGCGAACTGGATCGGCATGCGGATGAAGCTCTTCTTCAGCGGCCGGCCGCTGGCATCGAAGTACTCCGACTTGCCGTTGCGGTCGAAGCGGAAGCCGCTGTAGGTCTTGCCGCCCGAGCTGAAGGTCGCCGCGAGGATCTTGCTGGTGTCCACCTTCTCGCCTTCGCGCCAGGTCTCATCAATCACCACGCTGAAGCGGTCGCCCGGCTGCAGGTCCTTGGAGAAGTCGATGTCGTACTTGAAGATCTCGTCGGTCATCGTCGCGATCGCCGAGGGCGACAGGCCCGCCTTGCGCGCGGCGGCATACAGCGAGCTGGTGATCTCGCCACTGGCGACCACCCGGCGGGTCGAGCTCTCGCGCTTGCTCACCGTTTCGGTGATCTTGTCGCCGGCCAGGGACAGCTCCACGCGGTTGTCGGCATCGCGGTCGAAGCGGATCGTGCGCAGCTCACCGGACAGCGGCAGGTCGAAGGCGATCTCCGCACCGGGGCGCAGCTTGGTCAGCGATTCGCGCACACCCGGGTGCTCCAGCACCTGATGCATTACCGTGGCCGGGATGCCGGCCTGGTCGAACAGATTGCTCAGGGTCTGGCCGCGCTGCACGCGCAGCACCTGCCAACTGTCGCCCGGGGTCTGCTGCTGGCGTTCCAGCGACAGCGGCGGCAACGGCAGCGCCAGGGTCGAATGGCTGACCGAGTAGGGCGAGTCGATGGTGTGCGAGAAGCCGGGGACGATCGTGGCCATCAGGGCGCCGATGGTGGCGAACAGGCTGGCGTGCATCCAGTGGCGGCGGGTCCAGCTCTGGTTGAAGGCCGCGGGAAGATGCTGTTTGAGCTTCCGATGGAGGGCGGTGTCGTGGAGGACGTGGAGACGTTCCTTGAAGCGCTGCTTGCGCGCGCGGCCTTGATCGGAATTGAGCATCGTCGGTCTGTTCCTGGCTGGCCCGGGAGCGCGGGCCCAAACGTCGGTAACATAGACAGGTATAAATACCGCGTCAAACCCTTGTGCCTATTGGCTTTTGTGAAGCACCTGCGGTTAACTTGTACTTAACGTCATTCATATAAATAAGGCATTGCCGGGAGTTGTCACGTGTCCTCGATTGAAGAAGCCATCGCCCTGATCGGGCGGGGCGCCGATGAGATCCTCAAATCCGACGAGCTGCGCCAGCGTCTGGAAAGCGGCCGCCCGCTGCGGGTCAAGGCCGGCTTCGACCCCACCGCCCCGGACCTGCACCTGGGCCACACCGTGCTGTTGAACAAGCTGCGCCAGTTCCAGGACCTCGGCCACCAGGTGATCTTCCTGATCGGCGACTTCACCGGGATGATCGGCGATCCCTCGGGCAAGAACGTCACCCGCAAGCCGCTCACCAAGGAAGATGTGCTGGCCAACGCGCGTACCTATGAAGACCAGGTCTTCAAGGTGCTGGATCGCGAGAAGACCGAAGTGCGCTTCAACTCGGAGTGGTTCGGCAGGATGGCCGCGGCCGACATGATCCGCCTGGCCGGCCAGCACACCGTGGCGCGCATGCTCGAGCGCGACGATTTCGCCAAGCGCTATGCCGCCCAGCAGTCCATCGCGCTGCATGAGTTCCTGTACCCGCTGGTGCAGGGCTACGACTCGGTCGCGCTGGAAGCGGACGTCGAACTCGGCGGCACCGACCAGAAGTTCAACCTGCTGATGGGCCGTGGCCTGCAGGAGCACTACGGGCAGAAGCCGCAGATCGTGCTGACCATGCCGCTGCTGGAAGGCCTGGACGGCGTGGCCAAGATGTCCAAATCGCTCAACAACTATATTGGTATCAGCGAACCGGCCATCGACATCGTCACCAAGACCATGAAGATCGGCGACGACCTGATGTGGCGCTGGATCGAGCTGCTCTCCTTTGATATCAGCCAGGCCGAGGCCAAGGCGCTGCGTGAGCAGGTCGAGGCTGGCGGGTTGAACCCGCGCGAGGTGAAGCTGCGCCTGGCGCGTGAGCTGACCACGCGCTTCCATGACGCCGCCGCGGCCGAGCAGGCCATTGCCGGCTGGAACGCCGCTGTCACCGGGCAGGGCGATGTGACCCTGCTGCCGCTGCAGGAAGTGGTCATTCCGGCCGAGGGCCTGCGTATTGGTGCCCTACTGACGGCTGCCGGCCTCACCCCGAGCAACTCCGAAGCCTCGCGTAAGCTCAAAGAGCGTGCGGTGAAGGTCGACGGCGAGGTGGTGGACGACGCCCAGCAGGTGTTCGTGCCTGGTTTCGAGGGCCTGCTGCAGGTCGGCAAGCGCACCTTTGCACGCGTGCTGCTGGTCGCCGCCTAAGCGGCACAAGGGGTTCGGCCGATCCGGACCCCTTTCAGCATGAATGGGAGGGAGGCGACGTGAAAAAATGTCACGTACCCCCTTCACAAACGGCCCCGATAGGGACATACTTTCCCTCCCCCGACGCAGGGGCCACCGCAAGGCGGCAACCGCGAAGGAACAGGACTTCAACTTCTTCGAAAGAAGGTGTTGACGGAAACGAAAAGCCTGACATAATAGGCGGCTCGCAACGACGAAAGCCTCTCGGGGCAAACGACGAAGCGGCATCG